>NZ_SPHO01000034.1 GCF_005845215.1 Clostridium sp. 1001271st1 H5 | reverse complement strand
TCTGTCATTTGTACCTGGTGTACCGGTTTCTTTTCTCTTGCCATAATAAAAGGCCTCCTATGATTTTTTATTGCTTAAAGCCGGAAAAACCCGGCATAAGGGGTCATAGGGCGGCATAAGGAAAGGCCGCAAACCCTTGAAAATAGGGCATTTTTCAAGAATAGCCTATATTGTGTCATATCTCCGCAAGGGGTGTTTTTGTACGGTTGGGCACCAATCGGGCACCACGGAAAGCGAGGTAAAATGACAGAAAAGCTAATCGCACAGGGCATAGTGCGCCCATCGGGGGACGTGTGCCAAGACAAAATCAACCTTTTGTCCGGGGCGTATGTGCCGCCCTTTGTGGAAATGCTCTGGACGGTCACGGGCGAGGATAAGGACACGGCGGAGCGCGTGTATGGCCTGTTGAACGGCCTGTACTCGTCCGGGCGCGAGGAGGATATGCTGGAGGCCCTGCGGGTGCTGTACGGCGTGTTGGGCCTCATATTCCCCGAAACGGTGGAACTTCTGGCCAGCCACCCTGCGGCCCGGAGTTACTTCCTCTTTTCATTCCTGCTGGACTATGACGACGTAATGCAGGACTACACGGCATAGGCCGCCGCAAGCCGTCCCCTATATCATAGCGCAAAGCCGCCCCCGGCGCAAGGCCGGGGAAAACAGATGGTAAATATGGAGTACAACGCGCCGCCAGCGGGACAAGTGCGGCGTATTTGTCAAGGATGGGCCGGGCCGAAAGGTTAAGGCCCTTTTGTTATGCCCGAAAGTAAGGAGGTATTTATGCCAGACGATAAAAAGCCGACCCCCGCCCCGGAGGAGCATCCCCCGGCCAAAACGCCGGACGGCCCCCCGGATAAGGTCATCAACCTTTCGGAAGTCCGGGAGGGCGCTGGCGGCGGTGACGGGGCCGCCGTTACGGAGAAGAAAGACCCACCCGCGCCGGAGGTGACTAATCCCCCTGCTGGCCCGGCCCCAAAGGGCAAGGCCCTGGAGGACGATGACCGGCAGGAGTGGGAAATATCCAGCGCCGAGCTTGAGGCCCGTAAGCAGAAGCCCAAGCGGAGCCGCCCACCCAAAACGGAAAAAGGCCAGGACACCCCCGGCAAGGGCAAGCGGGCCGCCCCCGGCAAGGGTGCGCCGTCTGCTCCGGCCAAGGCTGGCGGCGTAAAAAAGGCCCCGGAGAAGCCCGCCCCGGCCAAGACGGAGGCCCCTGTGCCCGAACCGCCCGCCCCCCGCGATGCGTCCCGTGGTGAAAAGGAAGAGATCGTCTATCTCAATCTTTCCGACCTGTACCCGTTCAAGGATCACCCGTTTGGGGTACGGGACGATGCGGAAATGCAGGGCCTTGTGGAGTCCGTGAAAGCTGCGGGCGTGAACCAGCCCGCCCTGGTGCGCCCCCGTGAGGGCGGTGGATATGAGATCGTCGCGGGCCACCGCCGACAGCGGGCCAGCGAGCTGGCCGGATTTATCAATATGCCCTGTATCGTCCGCAGCATGACCGACGACGAGGCCGTTCTCGCTATGACGGATGACAACCTCCGGCACCGCGAGAAGCTCCTGCCCAGCGAAAAGGCGGCGGCCCTGCAACAGCAATATGAGGCGATCAAGCACCAGGGGGCGCGTGGGGATGACGAGGCCGCCGGAAAGCTCTCTCTGGAAAGCGTGGGCCAGCGCAACGGCATGAGCGTGAAAACCGTCCAGCGGTATCTCTGGTTGAATGATCTTGTTCCCGATCTGAAAAAGACGATGGACGAGGGCAAGCTGTCCTTTACCCCCGCCGTGGAGATTTCCCGCATCCGGGCCAAACACCAGAAATATATTGCCGTTTCCATTGAGGGCCAGCAGTCCTCCCCGTCCCAGGGGCAGGCCAAGCGGCTCCGGGAACTGGATAAGGAAAACCAACTGAAACCCGATGTGATCGACGCTATTTTGAGTGAAGAAAAGAAAAAGGAGGATCGTGACGTGATTATTACTGGTGCTGAACTGGAGAAATACTTTGGCAAGGAGGCCACGCCCCGGCAAATGAAGGATCAGATCGTGGCCCTGCTGGACGAGTGGAAAGAGAAACAGCCCCCGGAGCTGGGCAAGGGGGACAAAAAGATGGATATGGAAAAGGAGTAACCTCTGGCCATCCTGACCAGAGGCTTTTTCATGTCCCCGCGTCCCTCAAATGGGGTGCCCCGCAAAGTCGCAGACTTTGTGGGGAGAGGCGGAGCAAGGGAGTGGGCGTAGTTTTCGCCGGAGGCGGAAACGGAGCGCAACGGACTTTGCGACGCCGAGGGTCTGGCGGTTTATATCCCCCGTCGCCGCCTATTTCGCAGCGCAGGCGGGAGCTGGCTGTCAAGGGGGCGGAACGCCCCGCCGCTTGCGGCGGCTTGCCCTTGACGGCCTGCCCCGGCTGTGCTATCCCCTGCGGCGCGACGGGGGTATATCCTCCAGAGCCGCCCCCTTTCCCATGAATGGGAAAGGGCGGGGGGATAGGGCTGACCCGTACCCCTGAAATGCAAATTAGAAATGGAGGTTTTCGATATGAAACGACCCCTTGCATACATTACCGCCGCATGGCGCGGCGATCCCTGTGAGGTGACGGAGCAGGCGGCGGACTACTGCCGCTCCGTGTACGAGGCGGGCTTCTCGCCCATCTGCCCCACGCTGTATCTGCCCTTGTTCCTCCATGACGCGGTGCCCCAGGAGCATAAGGACGGCACCGACATGGCCCGCGATCTGCTCCGGCGCTCCCGTGTGCTGGTGGTGTGCGGCGGCCCCGTTACCGAGGAAATGAAAAACGACATCGCCGTGGCCCAGCGGTTGGGGATCACGGCCACCACCCTGGAGGGCATCCTGACCGTCAAGGGCCAGGGCCGGAGGCGCGGGCGGCATTGATGGCGCTTCTGGCCATCGTGGCCAGAGGCCCGGCCCGAAAGGAGGCGGTTTGAATGATTGACGAGGAGGTATCCCGCAGCAGTATCGCCATCACCGTGCGGGCCGGTAAGCTGACGGCGCGGGGGCTGGCGTATGTGCTGGGGGCGGCGGCCCGGAAAATCCGCAAGGCCCAGCGGGCCGGGCAAGCGCCCCAGGGCAAGCAGAGCGCGAGAAAGCTCATGCGCCACGGGGGCGACACCAGCGGCATGGAGCTGCCTGGCGATACCCGCCTGTTTGACCGTGTGGCCCGGCGCTGGGGTGTGGACTACGCCATCCGGCCCGTGGAAAAGGGCAAGTACCTGTTGTTGTTCAAGGCAAGGCAGGCCGACGCCATCACGGGCTGTTTCCAGGAATACTCCCGGCGTATGCTGAAACGCTCCAGGGATCGGCGCGTCCCCATCCGGGAACAGCTCAAACGTGCCCAGGAGCTGATGAAGCAACGGCCCCAGCGCCAGCGGGAACGGGAGGCAACACATGAGGACAGATAAAATCCGCAAGTACATTTTACCCAACGTGCCGTACCTGTTCATTCTGTGGGCCTGCCTGAAAGTGGGGACGGCCTACCGTCTGGCGGCGGGCGCTGGCTTTGGTGAAAAGCTCCTGGGGACGATCCAGACCATCGGCCCGGCCTTTGCGGACTTCGCACCGGGCCTCGTCCCCTTTGACTGGCTGGTGGGCATCCTGGGGGCGGCTGGTTTCCGCCTGCTCATCTGCTTCAAGACCAAAAAGGCGAAAAAGTACCGGCCCGACGCGGAATACGGCAGCGCCCGATGGGGCGGCCCTAAAGACATAGCGCCGTTTTCCGATCCCAAGTTTGAAAACAACGTGATCTTGACCGGGACGGAATATCTCACCATGAACACCCGGCCCAAAATACCGGGGAACGCCCGCAATCTCAACTGCTGTATCATCGGCTCGTCAGGCTCCGGCAAAACAAGATTTTGGCTCACCCCCCAACTGCTCCAGGCCCATTCTTCCTATGTGGTGGTGGACAGCAAAGGGGGTATCTTGCCCCAGGTGGGCTGGTTTCTGCAAAAGAAAAAAGGCTACAAGATCAAGGTGTTCAACACCATCGACTTTTCCAAAAGCCTGCACTATAACCCCCTGGCCTATATCAAAAACGAGGCGGACATCTTGAAGTTTGTCAATACCTTAATTTCCAATACCAAGGGCGAGGGCAAGGAGGGCGATCCGTTCTGGACGAAATCGGAAACGCTTTTGTATTGCGCCCTGATCGCCTATATCATTTTCGAGGGGCCGGAGCAGGACAGAAATATGAATACCCTGGTGGACTTGATCAGCGGCATGGAAGTCAAAGAAGATGACGACGATTTTATGAACGCGGTGGACTATATGTTTGCCGGGCTGGAAAAGCGCAAGCCGGATTGCTTTGCCGTGAAGCAGTACCGCAAGTACAAATTAGCCAGCGGCAAGACGGCCCGCAGCATACTTATTTCATGCGGCGCGAGGCTGGCCCCCTTTGACATCCCCCAGCTCCGGGAGATCATGAGCTATGACGAAATGGAGCTTGACCGCATAGGCGACCGGCGGACGGCCACCTTTTTTGTGATCAGCGACACGGACAGCACCTATAATTTTTTGGTGGCCCTGGCCTTTTCGCAGATGTTCAATCTGCTGTGTGAACGGGCGGACACCGTACACGGGGGCAGCCTGCCCCATCATGTGCGCGTGTTATGGGACGAGGCGGCCAACACGGGACAAGTCCCAGGGCTGGAAAAATTGGTGGCCGTTATCCGCTCAAGATCGGTGAGCCTGTGCCTGTTTTACCAGCAGATGGCGCAGTGTAAGGCAATCTACGACAAACACGCGGAAACGATACTCGGCAACATGGACAGCGTGATCTTCCTGGGCGGGCGGGAAAGCTCCACGATCAAGGAAATATCTGAGAACTGGCTGGGCAAGGCCACCATCTCCATGCAGACCGAGGGGCGATCCCGTGGGCAGTCCGAGAGCTTCAGCCAGAACACCCAACGGCTGGGCCGGGAGTTGATGACCCCCGCCGAGCTGGCGACCATGCCGGGCGACCGCTGTATTTTACAGCTCCGGGGCCTGCCGCCGTTCTACTCCCCCAAGTACGACCTGAAAAAACACCCCAACTACAAGTACACCGCCGAGGCGGACAAGCGCAACGCCTTTGACCTGGGCCGCCTGATCTCCCGGCGCATGGACAAGGTAAACCCCAACGAGGAATACACCGTGTACGAGGTGGACGTGCCGGACGAGGGGCACATGGAAGAGGACGAGGACATCCTCAACTATGACGATCTCGACGACCCGGACGCCTTTGTATAGCTTCTGGCCATCGTGGCCAGAGGTGGACGCAGCCGCCTGAAAAGGCGGCTTTTTTCATGGCCGGGGCTTGTCCCCGGAGAAATGGAGGCACTATGCAGTTTTTCTCTACTGCCGTTACCACCCTGCAAACGCTCGTCATCGCCCTGGGGGCCGGTCTGGCCGTGTGGGGCGTGGTCAATCTGCTGGAGGGCTACGGCTCGGACAATGCGGCGGCCAAAAGCCAGGGCATCAAGCAGTTTATGGCTAATTAAAGGGAACAAAAAGAAAGGAAAAGCACAATCCAGACGGTATCAGCGGCAGGATACAAGAATAAATTGTGATTACACAAGATTGGTGTTATAATAAGAGAAAAGTTCCTGCCGGGGCAGCCGCCCCGGTGGTATGGATAGAAAGGCAGGAAAACAATATGCACATCAGCTATAAACCACTCTGGCATACACTGTTAGAGCGTGATATGAGAAAAGAAGATTTAAGGCTTGCCGCCGGTATGACAACGAATATGATTGCCAACATGAGCAAAGAGGGAAAGCACATCAGCATGGATACATTAGCCCGTATCTGCGAAACGCTGAATTGTGAGATTACCGATGTGATTGAGTTAGTACCAGACGAGCCTGCTTCCACAGGAGGTAAGGAACATGAGCGAATTGAAACCAAGAATAACGGAAAACGGAATTGATTATATCCTTGTCGGAGATTACTATATCCCAGATTTGAAGCTGCCGGAGGAACACCGCCCTATCGGAAAGTACGGACGGATGCACCGGGAATATTTAAGAGAAGCCCATCCAGCCAGATTGAACACATTGACACTGACCGGGGAGTTATGGACATATCTTGCAGACCTGAACGAACAGGCACAGGAACGGTTAGACACCATCATGGAGCAGATGAAGGCTGCCGATGGTGTGACCGAGGAATTGAAGCGTACCCATCAAATGGAATGGGTGCAGCGTTGCAATAACATTCACAACCGGGCAGAAGAAATTATTTTGCAAGAGATGATTTATTCATAACGGTATGGTAGAATGATTATGACAAATCGAAAGTTGACAAGGAGTTTTGATAGCGTGAAAAAAATATTTCTTAAAATTGTGATAGGGGTTGTTCTTGCTTGTATTTTATTTGTTTGTTTTCTTTATACGAACAATGAGATCGGCGTGACTTCATCTAAGCTGGAGGCAGATATTCGTTCGTCGCAGAAGATTAAGGATGATTGGACGGTCGATGGAAGCGTTTCCAGCACGATGGCTGCATATATTTCTTACCCTCAGGATTTGAGTGACCATTCTTTTTCCGTCTATGTCAATCGTCCAGGACTTTCCTTCGGATATTTTTTCCGTGGAGGTGGAACTCTTTCGGGGATTCAAAGAGGAATTGTGGAGTTTACTGTAGAGGGATATAATGAACGAGCATTTATTTCTATGAATCAACAGCAGGTGCAACAACTTGAAATAGATGATGGCAACACAATTCAAGTGGTTGATATTGACCGCAATAAACCTTTTGCGATTGTCTTGCCTATAAATGCGGGTAATATTACTTTTTATGATGTAAATAGAAATACTGTGGAATATTGGAATAATCCTCTTTGACAAATTCCAGTTTGTCGTGCTAAAAATTCAACTGAATAATCCCAGCAAAAACCGCTGCTACATGGAAGCCAACAAACCATGCAACAGCGGTTTTTCTTTATCGTTTTTTCCTCTGGCTGATAGGCGTTCCCATTTTCTTTGATTTTTTGAGAATCCGAATCAGCCAGCGAAATTCTTCATCTGACAGATTTTTATAGTTGATACCAAGCTGCTTACAGTAAAGGACAACCAGCTTTTCATCACGGCTGCCCTTGAAATTTTCAACCGCTTCCAGATTTTCTTTCAGTTCATCGGCAACGGTGGTCTGGGGTGCACTCTCGCTGTCCTTTTTGTGAGCTTCCCGAATATCCCGGATAATCAGGTTGAGGTCATCCAGAACCATGTGGCTGAAATATTCATCATCGCTGATATGGGCGGCTTGCAACACTTTCAAATGGGGGTCATCTTCGCCGGGGCGATACCGTTCAATGATTTCATGCCGGACGGTATCGACAAGGGCGTTGAGGTTCTGAATCTGCATGGTGGCAATCCCATCCACATAAATCTCAATGTCCGCAAGAAACTTGATAAAATCTTTATGTGTGGCAAGCTCACAGAGCAGGCGGTTGTTAATCCGACCGCTTTTCAAAAGTGCCACCATCTCATCATTCAAATGCAGCTCTGTTAGTGGCGTGTTGATCTGCTCTCGGTTCTCTGTCCGGCACAGCAGATAATCAACGGAAACCCCATAGAAGTCTGCCAGCGTGATAAGGTTGCCATGATTGATTTCCTTAAAATCCTCTTTTTCATAACTTCCGAGAGCAGATTTGGAAATACCCGTCAGCTTTGATAGTTCTTCCAGATTTAAGCCTTTGTCCTTGCGGAGTTCCCAAAGGCGTTCCTGTATGCTTGTTGCTCCTTTCATGGGCGCACACTCCTTTCCGGCGGTTTCATTGCTGTCGCTTAACTGGATTATATCACACTTTCCGCAATCGTGGAAATTTCCGCTTTTTATCCTTAATTCCTACTTTGTGGACATACGGCACAGGGCACAAAAATGTTCTATGATACAGGTAGTTCATCGATGGATTATTCCAATCGAATGACCAGCCTGTGTGGGATATGCTTCCCCAGCGATGTAGCGCCATGACTTTTGGCAGGGATGTGGAGGAACCCTGACCGAAACGAGCGTACCAACGGGAGCGATACGCCGCTGTGAGATTCAGGGGAGGAACGACACCGGGGAGAACTGGCGAACTGACACCGAAATGATACCGAAACACGACAATTTAATAGGGGGATAGTCTACCCTATCGCTGATACTTCGGGAGATTTTAAGCGGCTCTATGGCTGTAATTTTGCCGAAAATCGCCCCGAAACCATACACTAAAACGGGAGGAAACGCAATATGCCGAGAATGAGCAAAAAGAGGAAGCAGGAGCTTTCTTTTTACCTCAATGACCGGGGGCGTGTCACTTACAACGAATTATGCCGGAAATGCCAGCATGAGTGCAGGCAGAGCTTCCGGGCGGTTGTGATTGACTGCCCCCGTTATTTATCCAAACGAGCAAAGAAAAAGGAGGAACACACCGAATGAATTTTGAATTTATGACGATAGACACACCACTGCCGCCCTGTATGCCATTTCCCAGAGCATTGACAGGATTTCCAGTCAGCAGCACCGCAAAGGTCATGTACTGCCGGATGTTGGACGCTATGCTCTCCAAAGGGCAGGAGGACGAGAACGGAATCCTGTTTGTCTGCTTCCCTGTCACAGACATTGCCGCAGTCCTGTCCCGCAGCTCTATGACGGTCAAGCGTTCTTTGAATGAACTGGAAACAGCCGGACTTATCATGCGGGTGCGTCAGGGCGTTGGAGAACCAAACAGGATTTATGTGCTGATACCGAGAAAGGAGGACGCTGCCCTTGCCTGATACCTCAAAGCTGGAAAAGCTCAACCGGGAGTTGGAAAAGAGTGAAAAGAAACTGCGGAAAGCCCTCAATGATGAAAAGGCATTGCAGCACCAGCTAAAGCAGCTTACCCGAAAGGAACGAACGCACCGGCTCTGTACTCGTGGCGGTATGCTGGAAAGTTTTCTGCAAGAGCCGGAACGCCTGACAGATGATGATGTTATGCTGTTGTTGAAACTCATTTTTCACAGGCAGGACACGCAGGAACTATTGAAGAAACTGCTGGAACGGGAGAAGCCGGAAACCCCTTAGTTTACTAAGGGCGCAATTATACACCACCCAAAGGTTGGTGCATTGCGTTCTCCGAAGGCTCCTCGCCGGAGGGCTGTGATTTTCCGCAGTCAAGGTCTGCTCCAAATCATACAGGGGACGCTACGCTTCCCCTGCGCTGGCTGCCGCCAGCTACCCTTTTGTGGACTTGCCATCTGGGGACACCTTGCGCTGTAAGCTGTTCCCAGCCGACAAGTTTCATAAAATATGCTATCTTTTCGATAATCGATGAAGTATAATAAAGTCAGAAATAAATCAGGAATTTGAGGTCAAGGCTTAAACGGGAGGTTTATATGAAAAAATACCAATGTCCTTGCTGCGGATATTTTACCTATAATGTTCCGGCAAATGAAGATTGTGGGTATATCTGTCCCGTTTGTTTTTGGGAGAATGACCCGTTCATTGCTTCTGATAACGAACCAAGTGACTCTAATCATGGAATAACGCTAAAAGAAGCGAAATCCAATTTCTCAAAATTTGGTGCTTGTGAAAAAGAAATGTTATGTTATGTCCGACCACCAAGAGATGATGAAAAAGAAATTTCATAGTAGTGTGTAAAGGAGAATCAAATGAAGCATAAAAAGTTTTTGTTAATTGCACTGATATGTTTAATCGGTATAGGTATTAGCTTTCTTTTGTTTTCTGCTCATAGACCATTCAAAGATTTAGAGGCAGCAGATATTACTTCGGCAAGTGTTCGGTTATCGCCACCTGATACAACAATTCAGATAGTAGAAACAGAGGAATTAGTATCATATCTCAATGAGGTAGTTATTTACAATAAGGACAACTCATATACAGAATATGCCGGACAAGCAGTTATTTTCACTCTGTCTTTGGCAGATGGTTCTCAAGTGGAGATTATAGCATACAATCCATTTATTATAATTGACGGTATTGGTTATAAATGCAAATATGAACCTTGTGAAGCTCTTAATCATTATGCTAATGAGCTAATGACAAGAGAACCATAATTTTTAAGTGTACCATCTACCCATCGGGTCAACTTGTCCCGAACTTTTACAACTAAATATCCGCCGCCCTCACAGCGGCACACCGAGCAGGAAATCTGAAAAAGGTCTCCTGCTTTTTTTCTGCCAAAATGAGGTGGTAAAACGCCACCCCATCCACCAATTACCGAAAGGAGGGACACGAAATGCCCTGCCCACACAACGAAATCACGATTGTTCAGCGCAGCCAGCGACAGTCTGCGGTTGCCGCCGCTGCTTACCAAAGCGGCGAAAAGCTGTTCTGTGAATACGACCAGCAAGTGAAGCACTACCCGGAAAAGCGTGGTATTGTCCACAATGAAATTCTGCTCCCGGCAAACGCCCCACGGTCGTATGCAGACCGCAATACCTTATGGAACGCCGCCGAAGCGGTGGAAAAGCAATGGAACTCCCAGCTTGCAAGGCGGTGGGTGCTTACCATCCCCAGAGAGATACCGCCCGACCAGTATGCTGTCCTTGTCAGGGAGTTTTGCCAGAAGCAGTTTGTTTCCAAAGGCATGATTGCTGACTTTGCCATCCATGACCCCCATCCGCCGGGACACAATCCCCACGCCCATGTCCTGCTGACTATGAGGGCAATGGACGAACATGGGAAATGGCTTCCCAAGAGCCGCAAGGTTTATGACCTTGATGAAAGCGGAAAACGGATAAAACTTCCGTCCGGCAGGTGGAAAAGCCACAAGGAGGATACGGTGGACTGGAACGACCAGAAATATTGTGAAATCTGGCGGCATGAATGGGAGGTCATCCAGAACCGCTATCTGGAAGCCAATGACCGCCCGGAGCGTGTGGACTTGCGTTCCTATGCCAGACAGGGGTTTGATATAGTCCCCACTGTCCATGAGGGAGCGGCTGTCCGGCAGATGGAAAAGCGTGGTATCCAGACGAATATCGGAAACCTGAACCGGGAAATCAGAGCCGCCAACCGCCTGATGAAGTCCATCCGGCAGCTTATCCACAACCTCAAAGGCTGGATTGCCGAGCTGGGAGAAAAACGGAAGGAGTTGCTTGCACAAAAAGCGGCGGAGGAAGCGACACTTCTTCCCAATCTGCTGATGAAGTATATGGAGATACGAAAGGAAGAACGGAAGGACTGGACAAGGGCTGGACAGAACCGGGGGACTTCACAGGACTTAAAGGCAGTCAGCGAAGCCCTGTCCTATCTCCGGCAAAAGGGGCTTTCCACTGTGGAGGACTTAGAAGCATTTCTGGAATCTTCCGGGAAATCAGCCGCAGATTACCGCAATCAGATGAAGCCAAAGGAAGCCCGCAGCAAAGTGATTGACGGGATTCTTGCCAGCCGGACAGACTGCAAAGAATGTAAGCCCGTCTATGAGAAATACCAGAAGATATTTTTCAAGAAAACAAAGGAGAAATTCAAACAGGAACACCCGGAGGTTGCCCGGTATGAGAAAGCCACCGCCTACCTTGCCAAACACCCGGACGATAAGGATAGTACCCAAAAGGAGCTGCAAGAGGAGCAGGAAACACTTCTCAGCGAAATCGCAGAGCTGAAAGTACCGCTGACCGAGGTACAGGAGGATTTGAAGAAGCTGCGGGACATCCGCTACTGGGTACGGAAAGCCACACCCGGCACAGAGGAAAGTAAAGAGCCGCCTAAGAAGCAGCCCATCAAGGAAGTCTTGCAGGATAAGGCAGACGAGAAAAAGGCTCAAAGAACCGCCCCGGCACAGGCGAAACACAGACAACAGGATATGGAACTTTAACAGGCACTTGCCATTTTCAATCAGAGAATGTCAGGTGTTTTTTCTTTTTTCAAGGAGGGATAGATTTGAATGTATTTGAAGCTGTGAAGCAGTCTGTCACAACAAGACAGGCAGCGGAGCATTATGGAATCCGTGTAGGTCGGAACGGGATGGCTTGCTGCCCGTTCCATAACGATAAGACCCCAAGCATGAAGCTGGATCGGCGTTACCACTGCTTCGGCTGCGGTGCGGATGGGGATGTGATTGATTTTGCCGCCGCCCTGTATAGGCTGGGAAAGAAAGAAGCCGCCGTACAACTGGCACATGACTTCGGGCTTTCCTATGAGGACTGGAAACCGCCGGGAAAGGCAAAAAAGCCCAAGCCCCGGCAGAAATCCCCGGAGGAACAGTTTCAGGAAGCAAAGAACCGCTGCTCCCGTATCCTTGCCGATTATCTCCACCTGCTTAGGACATGGAGAAAGGATTATGTCCCGCACTCCCCGGAGGAAGCCTTTCATCCCCGGTTTGTGGAAGCCTTACAGAAGCAAGACCGAGTGGAATATCTGCTGGATGTGCTGCTGTTCGGGGAAACGGAGGAAAAAGCAGCTTTGATTACGGACTACGGAAAGGATGTGATACAGCTTGAACAGCGAATGGCAGAGCTTGCAGCCGCAGACGCAGCAAGAACTAAAAAACACCATGAACGCCATGCAGCCGCCCCAGAGCATTGAGGAAATCAAGGCGGGGCTGGAAACTACCGAGAAAGGCGGTGTCCGTCAGAGCATACGGAACTGCCTGACCGTATTCCAGCGTGACCCGCTGCTTTCCGGGGCCATCGCATACAACATTCTGACCGACCGCAAGGACATCATAAAGCCCATCGGTTTTCACAGGGAAAGCACCGCCCTGAACGATACGGACATGAAGTATCTGCTTCTTTATCTGGAAGAAACCTATGGGCTTACCAATGAGAAAAAGATTGATAACGCCATCGGGATTGTGGCGAATGAAAACAAGTACCATCCCATCCGGGACTATCTCAATACCCTTGTGTGGGACGGGACAGAGCGAATCCGTTTCTGCCTGCGGCACTTTCTGGGGGCTGACGCAGACGATTACACCTATGAAGCGTTGAAGCTGTTCCTGCTGGGTGCAATCTCACGAGCCTTTCAGCCAGGGTGCAAATTTGAAATCATGCTCTGTCTGGTAGGCGGTCAGGGGGCTGGCAAATCCACCTTCTTCCGTCTGCTGGCAGTCCGGGACGAGTGGTTCTCCGATGATTTGCGGAAGCTGGACGATGACAATGTGTACCGCAAGCTGCAAGGTCACTGGATTATCGAAATGTCGGAAATGATGGCAACTGCAAACGCCAAGAGCATCGAAGAAATCAAGTCATTTTTAAGCCGGCAGAAGGAGGTCTACAAGATACCCTATGAAACCCACCCGGCAGACCGCCCCCGCCAGTGCGTGTTTGGCGGCACTTCCAATGCTCTTGACTTCCTGCCCCTTGACCGTTCCGGCAACCGCCGCTTTATCCCCGTCATGGTGTACCCGGAGCAAGCCGAGGTTCACATTTTGGAGGACGAAGCTGCTTCCAGAGCCTATATTGAGCAGATGTGGGCGGAAGCGATGGAGATTTACCGAAGCGGCAGGTTCAAGCTGGCTTTCAGCCCCGCCATGCAGCGGTATCTCAAAGAACACCAGCGGGATTTTATGCCGGAGGACACCAAAGCCGGGATGATACAGGCGTATCTTGATAAGTACACAGGGAGTATGGTCTGTTCCAAGCAGCTCTACAAGGAAGCCTTGAACCATGCCTTTGACGAGCCGAAGCAATGGGAAATACGGGAAATCAACGAGATTATGAACCAATGCATTGACCGCTGGCGGTACTTCCCGAATCCAAGAATGTTTTCCGAATACGGCAGACAAAAGGGCTGGGAGCGTGAAAACCCGGCAACGGACTTATGCAACCCGTCTGAAAAAGCAATGGATGGCTTTGTGGAGGTCACAGAACAGATGGAGCTTCCATTCTGAAAATGACAGCCCGTTGCACCCCCTGTTGCTATCCCGTTGCCGAGCCGGTTGCCGGGGAAAACCCCTTATTTCCGGGCTTTTCTCCCTTATAACAACCAAAACAACAGAAAAATAAAAGAAAAGTATAAATAGTAATCATCGCCAGATTGAGATTGTTTGCAAGGTCTTTTGAAGCCCGTTGCCGGACTTCGTTGCCGACACCCTCTGTCTGGCTATTTTCATGTATGGAGGATAACTGCCTATGGCAAAAAACAAAACAGAGATTCATGTGACTACTGTGTTTGACGGGGAGCTTGACGCAACCGATGTGTTCGTCAGCCTGATTTCCCAGAAATATGGAAAGACAAATTCAAAAGAATATCTTGCTAAAAAGAAAGATTTGAAGTATAATGAAGATGAGGTTCAAAAGAGCCAGATACCGTCTGGATTGTGTGGGTAAATGGCTATGATGAACGAAATGGAATACAGAACAATCGGTTCGGCACTTGCCGGGGGTTATCGTGCAGCGGTCTATTGCAGACTGTCAAAGGACGATGACCTGCAAGGCGAAAGTGCCAGTATCGCAAACCAGCGTGATATGCTGGAAAAATACTGCGAAAAGCAGGGATGGGAGGTTGTGGCAGTCTATCAGGACGATGGCTTCACAGGTCTTAATATGGAGCGTCCTGATTTACAGAGAATGTTGAGAGCCATTGAGCGCAGGCAAATCAACCTTGTCATCACGAAAGACCTCAGCCGACTGGGGCGTAACTATCTGCAAACCGGGCATTTGATTGAGGACTTTTTCCCAAGAAACGGTGTCCGCTATATCGCCATGAATGATGGTATCGACACCCTGCGTGATAACAACGATATTGCCCCGTTCAAGAATATCCTGAACGAGATGTACAGCAAGGATATTTCCAAGAAAGTCCATTCCTCTTATCTTCTGAAAGCGCAGAAAGGACAGTTTACCGGGTGTCTTGCCCCGTTCGGGTATCGGAAAGACCCAGAGGACAAAAACCATCTGCTCATTGACGAGGAAACCGCCCCGATTGTGCGGCTGATTTTCGGATATGCCCTGAACGGTCATGGTCCGAACTATATCCGCAGACGGCTGGAGGAAGAAAAAATCCCCTGCCCCACATGGTGGAACCGGGAACGGGGGCTTCGCAATACCCGCACCAAATGGGAAAAGAAAGACCCGGAAAACGGGCGGTATATGTGGGACTTCTCCGTTATCAAAGACCTTTTGATGAATCCCGTCTACACCGGGGCGATTGCTTCCCAGAAAAAGGACTACCGCTTCAAAATCGGCACGATTGGGGAAAAGAAGCCGGAGGACTGGATTGTGGTGGAGGGACAGCATGAACCGCTGATTGACCGCATGAGCTTTGACATTGTGCAGAACAAGCTGAAATCCCGCCAGCGTCCGGGGCAGACCAATGAAATCAGCCTGTTTGCCGGACTGATAAAATGCGGCGAGTGTGGGAAGTCGCTGACGATACGCTATACAAACGCAAAATATCCCCAGCAGATTTACTCCTGCAAGACCTACAATGCCTTTGGAAAGAACCACTGCACCCAGCACCGGATTGATTATGACACCCTTTACAGCCATGTACTGCGGAAAATCCGGGAATGTGCCAGAGCTGCCCTGATGGACGGGGAAGCGGTTGCCGACCGCCTGACCAATACCTGTGAAGCCGAGCAGCGGGAACAGCGGGAAGCAATGGAACGCTCCCTTACAAGGGACGAGGAACGGATTGAGGTTCTGGACAAAATGGTCATGCGGCTTTATGAGGATATGATTGCAGGGCGTATCAGTGAGCAGAATTTCAACACCATGCTGGAAAAGACACAGACCGAGCAGACGGAGCTTAAAAGCAGAGTATCCGAGGGCAGGAAGCGGCTGTCCGATGAAGTCCAGCTTGCCAATGACGCAAAACAATGGGTGGAAGCCATTCAGGAATACGCCAACATCACAGAGCTGGACGCAGCCACCCTCAACCGCTTAATCAAAGAAATCGTCGTGCATGAGCGCATTGACGAAGATAAAACAAGACACATTTCTATCGAAATTCATTTTAATCTCAAACCCATCCCGGAGGTGGAACAGGTCACTGCCTGACCTGTCCCGCCGGGACGGTTCTCTTAAAAACACCATATAGATTTTTTGTACGCCGCCGCCCGCCATCGAGCAGAGTTTTACACCTAATTGGGGATAAAACAGCTCATGGCGGGCGGCGGCATCATCGTACTGGGCACCACCCTGATCCCCCTGCTCTCCACCCTGTTTTAAGGGCCGGGGCCTATGGGTATTCTCACCGACTGGATCACGGAATGGCTCAAAGAGCTTTTGATTGACGGGATCATGGGGAACCTGAGCGGCCTGTTTGATAACGTCAACGCCCAAGTCGGGGAGATTGCGGTACAGGTGGGAACTACCCCGGCGGCGTGGCACGCCGGGGTGTTCTCCCTGATCCGCCAGCTTTCCGAAACGGTGATCCTACCGATTGCCGGGCTGGTTTTAACCTTTGTAGCGACCTATGAGCTGATCCAGATGATCCTGGAAAAGAACAATATGCACGAGTTTGACGTGGCGAATATCTACAAGTGGATGTTCAAGACCGCCTGCGCCATCCTCATTCTCTCCAATACATTCAACATTGTAATGGCCGTGTTCGACGTGTCCCAAAGCGCCATTGCCAGCGCGGCGGGGCTGATCCAAGGCTCCACGGACATCACGCCGGATATGCTGGCCGACCTGGAGGCCACACTGGAAACAATGGACATCGGCCCTTTGCTGGGGCTGTTCATGCAATCCATTCTGATCAACGTCACAATGCTGGCCCTGAACACCATTATTTTCGTGTTGGTGTATGGCCGCATGATTGAAATATACCTGTTGACCAGTTTAGCGCCCATCCCCGTGGCGACCCTCTCCAACCGGGAGTTGGGCGGGACGGGGCAGAACTACCTGAAATCCCTGTTTGCCGTGGCGTTCCAGGGGATGCTGATCCTGGTGTGCGTGGCGATTTACGCGGTGCTCATTCAGGGCATCGCCACGGGCGGCGACCCCATCGGGGCCGTGTGGGGGACTATCGGCTACACGGTTTTGCTCTGTTTCATGCTGTTTAAGACGGGCGGGATCGCCCAGCGCGTCTTTGGCGCTCATTAAAAAGAAAGGATAGGTGATCCATGCAGGATTGCTTTACTTCTGGCCAGTGTGGCCAGAGCTTTGCCCCGGACGGGCGGCCCCTGGCCCCGGACGGCTTGTTTCTCATGGACGGGATCGAGGGGCTGCGCTCCCTGCCCCGTCATTCCGTGGATATGCTCCTGACCGATCCGCCCTACGGCACCACCCGGAATTACTGGGACGTGCCCCTGCCGCTCCCGGAGCTGTGGGAGGCGGTGCGGTGGGCGGTGAAGCCGGAGGGCGCGGTGCTCCTGTTCGCGCAGTGCCCCTATGACAAGGTGCTGGGCGCGTCCAACCTCCCCATGCTCCGCTATGAATGGGTGTGGTACAAAAGCCGATGCACCGGCTTTCTCAACGCCCGCCGCGCCCCGCTGAAAAAGTCGGAGAACATTCTGGTGTTCTACCGCAAGGCCCCGGCCTACTACCCGCAGTTCGACCAGGGGGAGCCGTACAAGAAAATTTACCACAGGAGCGGCTCCAGCCCTAACTATGGGAAGTTTGAGCGTACCAGCGGCGAGTCGGACGGGCGGCGGTTTCCCGGGAACGTGCTGGCGTTCTCCACGGTGGCGAATACCATCCACCCCACGCAGAAGCCCGTGGACTTGTGCGAGTACCTGATCCGCACCTACACCCGCGAGGGCCAGGTGGTGGCGGACATCTGCGCGGGGAGCGGCACCACGGCGGTGGCGGCGCTGAACACGGGCCGCCGCTTCATCTGCTTTGAAAACGCCCCGGCCTTTTACGGCCCGGCCACCGAGCGCCTGGAACGGGCGCGGGAGGCCGTCACCCAGGGCGGGAAAGGAGTTTGACTATCGGTAAATATTCCATCATCTACGCCGATCCGCCCTGGCGCTACGCCCAAAAGGGCTTGCAGGGGGCGGCGGAGCATCACTACCCCACAATGGGGATCGACGAACTGTGCGCGTTGCCCGTGGCCGATCTGGCGGCCCCGGACTGTGCGCTTTTTTTGTGGGCCACGTTCCCCCAGCTCCCGGAGGCGCTGCGGCTAATCCGGGCCTGGGGCTTCACCTATAAGAGCGCGGCCTTTGTGTGGCTGAAAAAGAACCGCAAGGCGGATAGCTGGTTTTATGGCCTGGGATTTTGGACAAGGGCCAACGCGGAGGTCTGCCTGCTGGCAACACGGGGACACCCCAAGCGGCAGGCGGCCAACGTCCACCAGTTCATTATTTCCCCCATCGAGGCCCATAGCAAAAAGCCGGACGAGGCGCGGGACAAGATTGTGGCCCTGATGGGCGACCTGCCCCGTGTGGAGCTGTTCGCAAGGCAGACCCCGCCCGGCTGGGACGTGTGGGGCAACGAGGTGGAGTCCACCGTCCCCGGCTTCTGGTCAGGCTGGCCAGAGGTGGGCGGCAACAGAAAGGAGGGCGCGGCATGGCCTATGTGAGCATCCCCAACGACCTTTCCAAGATCAAGACCAAGCTGGCCTTTAACCTGACCAGCCGCCAGCTCATCTGCTTCGGCGGCGCGGCCCTGGTGGGCGTTCCGGCCTTTCTGCTGGCCCGGTCGGCCATCGGCAACACCGGGGCCATGTTCCTGATGCTGGCCGTCATGCTCCCGGCTTTTTTCATGGCGATGTATGAGCGGGACGGCCTGCCCTTTGAAAAGGTGGTGCGGAACATCGTCCGGGCGCGGCTTCTGCGCCCCGGCGTGAGGCCCTACCGTACCGAGAATATGTACGCCCCCTTTGCCGGGCGGGGCGGTTTGGAAAAGGAGGAACCGATTGCAGGGAAAGCAAAAAGCAAAACACGGCCCCGCAAGGGGTAAAGGGCGGGCGGCCCTCTCCGCCCAGCAGACCGTCCCCTATGTGGAAATGCTCAAAGACGGCGTTTGCCGGGTGCGGGACGGCTACTATACCAAGACCATCGCCTATGAGGACATCAACTATTCCGTGGCAAGCACCGAGGATCAGGCGGCCATCTTCAACGGCTGGTGTTCGTTCCTGAATTACTTTGACAGCGCCTTGCCGTTCCAGCTCTCTTTCGTCAACCACCGTTCCCGTGGCGGGAGCCGCTACAAGGTGAATATCCCCATGGCCCACGATGCCTTTGACAGCATCCGGGCGGAATATGTGGGGATGCTGGGGCGGCAGATCGCCCGATCAAATAACGGGATCGTGCGCTCCAAGTACATCACCTTTGGCGTGCCCTGCGCAACGCTGGCCGAGGCCCGGCCCCGGCTGGAGCGCGTGGAGGCGGACATCCTGGGCAACTTCAAGCGCCTGGGGGTACACGCCCGCGCCCTGAATGGCTGGGAGCGGCTGGAGGCCATCCACGGCCATCTCCACCCCGGAGGCCGGGAGCCGTTCCGCTTCTCCTGGGCCGACATTCCCCGCACGGGCATGGGGACAAAGGATTTTATCGTGCCGGACAGCTTCGACTTCCGGCAGGGCCGCACGTTCCGGGTAGGCCAGTCCTGGGGGGCCGCCTCCTACTTGCAGATCATGGCGTCCGAGCTGTCTGACAAGCTCCTTTTGGAGCTGTTGGAGCTGGACGCGGAAATGACCGTGACCCTCCACGTCCAGACGGTTGACCAGACCAAGGCCATCAAAACGGTCAAGGGCAAGATCAGCGACATTGACAAGATGAAAGTGGAGGAACAGCGCAAGGCCACCCGGAGCGGCTACGACCCGGACATTTTACCGCCCGACCTGATCACCTACTCCAAGGACGCGGCGGCCCTCCTGGCCGATCTGCAGTCCCGCAACGAGCGGATGTTCCTGCTCACGTTCCTGGTGGTGAACACGGCCCCCACGCGGGAGAAGCTGGAAAACGAGGTGTTCACCGTGTCCGGCATCGCCCAAAAGCACAACTGCGCTCTGCGGCGGCTGGACTGGCAACAGGAGCAGGGCTATATGTCCTCCCTGCCCCTGGGGGACAACGCCATCGAGATACAGCGGGGCATGACCACCAGCTCCACGGCCATTTTCATCCCCTTTATGACAAAGGAGCTGCGCATGGACGGGCAGGCCCTCTATTATGGCATGAACGCCCTGTCCGGCAACATCATCATGGCCGACCGCAAGCGCCTGAAAAATCCCAACGGGCTTTTCCTGGGCACCCCCGGCAGCGGCAAGAGCTTTGCCGCCAAGCGGGAGATCGTCAACGTGTTCCTGACGTGGCCGGAGGACGATATTGTGATTGCAGACCCGGAGGGGGAATATTACCCCCTTGTCCATCGGCTGGGCGGGCAAGTGGTAAAGCTCACCCCCTCGGCCAGCTCCGGCACCTACATCAACCCCATGGACATCACCCCGGACTATGCCGACGATGAAGATCCGCTCTCCCTGAAAAGCGACTTTATTTTGTCCCTGTGCGAGTTGATCGTGGGGGGCCGGGGCGGGCTGGCCCCGGTGGAAAAGACCGTTATTGACCGGGCGGTGCGGAACGTGTACCGCCCCTATCTGGCAGACCCGGCCCCGGAGCGGATGCCCATTCTCCAGGACTTGTATGAGGAGCTTTTGCGCCAGCCGGAACCGGAGGCCCGGCGCGTGGCCTCCGCTCTGGAGCTGTACTGCACGGGATCGCTCAACCTCTTTAACCACAGAACCAATGTGGAGGTCAGCAACCGCCTGTTGTGCTATGACATCAAGGCCCTGGGGAAGATGCTCAAGAAGATCGGCCTGCTCATTCTCACGGATCAGGTGTGGGGCCGGGTGACGGCCAACCGGGATAAGCACCGGGCGACATGGGTGTACCAGGACGAATTTCATGTGCTGCTGTCCGACCCGCAGACGGCGGCCTACAGCGTGGAGATTTTCCGGCGTTTCCGCAAATGGGGGGCCATCCCCAGCGGCATTACCCAAAATGTTAAAAGCCTGTTGGAGAGCAGCGAGATCGAGTCCATTTTCGGCAACTGCGATTTCCTCTATCTGCTGTCCCAGGCCGCCGGGGATCGGGAGGTGCTGGCCAGCCACCTGGGGATTTCGCCTCACCAGCTCTCCTACGTCACCCATTCAGGCTCCGGCGAGGGCCTGTTGTTCTACGGGGACACGGCCATCCCCTTTGTGGATCGTTTCCCCAAGGACACCGAGCTTTATACCCTGTTGACCACCAAGCCGGAGGACAATGCCCATGAACGAAAAGACGAGTAACCCCGCCGGGGGCGCTTCTGGCCAGGGTGGCCAGAAGTTTCGCCAAGAGAGCAACCAGGAGCGATTAACCCGCTCCAAGCTCCGCATGGAGAAGCGGGGCGGCAAGCTGGAGGCGGCCCGCGACAAGCTGGCAAACCAGAAGCCGCCCAAGAAGCCCGGCCCCGTGAAGCGGGTGGGCCGGACGGCTGGCCGGGGCGTTCACGGCTTTGTGCATGGCAAGCTCTACGAGGTGGAGCAGGAAAACGTGGGCACCGAGGGCGCTCACCGCTCCGAGCTGGCGGGCGAGGTGGTGGTCGGAAAGACGGCCCGGTTTGTGAAAAAGCGCATCCGCACCCAACCGGCCCGCGCCGCCGCCCGCGCCGAGTCCAGCTATATCAAGGCCCAGGCGGACTACCAGAGCCGCAAGCTGGCCCAGGAACACCCGGACGCTATGAAAAACGCCCTCTCCCGCCAATGGCACAAGCAAAAGCTGAAACGGCAGTATCAGAAGCGGGCGCGGGAAACCGCCAAGCAGAGCGCCAAGGCCGCCGGGAAAACGGCGGCGGGCGGCGGCCGGGCTGTGGCGGGCTTCGTCAAACGGCATCCCGTGGGGGCGCTGATCCTGGCGGCCTGCCTCCTGCTCCTGGTGGTGATGCAGTCCTGTATGTCCTCTATGGTGTCGATTGGAAACGGCACCGTGGGCGCGGTGGCCGCCAGCACCTATCCCGCCGGGGATGGGGATATGCGGGGGGCAGAGGCCGCCTACTGCGGATTGGAGGACGAGCTGCGGGACTACCTGGACAGCTACGAAAGCACCCACAGCTATGACGAGTACCATTACGACCTGGACGACATCGAGCATGACCCCTATGTGCTGCTCTCCATCCTCTCCGCGCTCCATGAGGGGGCCTGGACGGTGGACGAGGTACAGGGCACCCTGCAAATGCTCTTTGACCGCCAGTACATTCTCACCGAGAACGTGGTAAAGGAGCGGCGCTACTACATCGAAACCGACACCTGGACGGACGAGGACGGCAACACCCATACCGACAGCTACCGGGTGTACTACGATTACTACATCTGCACCGTCACCCTCTCCAACGAAAACCTTTCCCATTTGCCCATCTACATCATGGGCGAGGAGGCGCTCTCCCGGTACGCCCTCTTTATGGCGACCCTGGGCAACCGGCCCGACCTGTTCCCGGAGTCGGCCTATGTGGGGAAGTACGTCAACGACCCACCCCCGGAATACGAGGTGCCGGAGGAGTATCTGGCCGACGAGCGGTTTGCCGCCATCTTGACCGAGGCGGAAAAATACCTGGGCTATCCCTATGTGTGGGGCGGCTACTGCCCCAGCACGTCCTTTGACTGCTCCGGCTTCGTGTCGTGGGTGATCAATCATTCCGGCTGGGACGTGGGCCGCCTGGGGGCGACCAGCCTATACAACATCTGCACCCCCGTTTCCAACCCCCGGCCCGGCGATCTGGTGTTCTTCACGGGCACCTACGACACGGCGGGCTGTTCCCATTGCGGCATCTATGTGGGCGACGGGATCATGCTCCACTGTGGCGACCCCATCCAATATTCCAACCTGAACAGTAGCTACTGGCAGGCCCATTTCTTCGCCTACGGGCGTTTACCATGATTGGAGGTTTTACATGGCGACAAGCAAAAGCGCGAAAATCAAGGCCGAGATGGAGAAAGTCAAGGCCAAGATCAGCGAGGCCCAGGCCAAGCTGAAAGAATTGGAGCAGAAGCACCGGGAGGCGGAAAACGAGGAGATCGTGGACATCGTGCGGGGTATGAGCGTCCCTCTGGACGAGCTGCCCCTCCTGCTCCAGAAGCTCCGGGGCGCTTCTGGCCAGGCTGGCCAGAAGTCCGCCCCTGCGGAAAAGGAGGCCACGGAATGAGAAAAGCGCGTGTGCTGGCGGCCCTGTGCGCCGCCGTTCTGATGTGCGGCTTCGCCACCCCGGCCTATGCCGGGGGCGGCGAGGCCTACGGGGACGGCACCGGCGGCGTGGAGCTGTGGGACGGGCTTGACCCGGCGGAGCCTACCCCGGAGCCGAACCCCCTGACCCCGGACGGCCAGGGGACGGTGCTGGACAACGCCACCGATGACGAGGGCAAGGAGTTTTTCACCATCACCACGGCGGACGAGGCGGTGTTCTATCTGGTCATCGACAGGCAGAAAAGCGCCGAGAACGTCTACTTCCTGAACGCCGTCACCGTGGCCGACCTGATGGCCCTGGCGGAGAATACCGAGGGGGCCGCCCCCGTCACCCCCGCCCCGGAGCCGGAGCCTGACCCGGAACCCACAACCGAGCCGGAACCCGAGCCGGAGGCCAAGGGCGGGGCCGGGCCGCTCCTGCTGGTGCTGGCCGTGGTGCTGATCGGCGGAGGGGCCGGATGGTATTTCAAGATTTACCGCCCCAAGCAACAGCGGGCCGCCGACCCGGAGGAGGACTATGACGGGGCCGCTTACGACGGCCCGGAGGACTTCGAGGACGACGATCCCCCCTGGGACGAGGACGGCGACGCCGGGGAGCCGCAGGAATGAGCCGGGAACTGACCCGCGAGGAACGGGCGGCGATCCGCGCCCTGGTGGTGAAATGGTGCGCCAACTATGACCGGGAGCATGGCTGTCTGCCCCTGGACTGCGAGTGTTATATGCTGGGAAAGTGCTGGACGGGGGCCTATTGCCGCTACTTCCGGGAGGCCGTCCTGCCCCTCGATCCGGCGCTGGAGGCGGCCCTGGCCGCTGACGGCCCGCCCCCGGATTTCAAGAGCTGCCCCGTGTGCGGCAGGGCCGTCCCCCCGGACGGGCGGCAGGCGTACTGCTCCCAGCGGTGCGCCCAGGCCGCCCGGCGCAGGCAAAAGCGGGATTTCATGCGCAAGGCAAGGGGCCGGGCTGTGGACAATTAGGCCCCTGCGAACCCGCTTGTTGCAAGGCTTTCCAGGGGCGCTGACAGGGCGGGCCGTATGATTTCACGGCCCGCCCCGGTTTTGCCCGATGCTGTCCACATTTTGAAAGGAGGCACTATGGACAAAAATCAAGGCTATGTCATACTGAAAACCGTTATGCTGGAAAACGGCAGGGGCTTTGCCCTGGGGGAGAACCCCGCCGCTCCGTCCCCCTATGTAACCTGGGCCTGTTATGACGATGACAAGGGCCAGCGGCAGTATGAGTGGGGACACTACGGCGATGATCGGGCCGCGCTGGAGCAAGACCTGACAGGCCGGGTGCAGGACTATCAGCGGCTTTATAACGTCAAAATTGTGCAGACTGAGGCACCCGACCTTTACAAGTATTATTCCACCCAGCGGCCCGTGGACATCGGCACATTTCCGAAACCGCCCCACAACGCCCCGGATGAGATCGTCAACTACGATCAGCGCGTCCCCGTGGAGGGAGGCACGTTCCGGGCCTGGGGCCATCTGACCTACACCAAGCCGCTGACCGAAAAAGAGGCCGCCGACTACGAGCTGCGCCCATCCCCTCACAATCCTGACTTGCAGAAACGGATCGCGGAGCAAACGCAAATTGTAGGGAAATGGGAAGATGAAGAAAAACGCCCTGAATGGCAGCGGATTACCCGGTGGGACGCTGATCAAGGAGCTTATACGGCCCTCGACACCACGCCCCCGGAGCAGTTGTCCTATTGTGTGCGGCTGATTGAAGCGCGGCGGGCCGCCCGTGCCAAGCAGCCGCCCATCGCGGAACAGCTCAAAGAGGCCGGACGGCTGGCCCAGGAGAACCGGGGGAAGCCAGGCCCCAAAAAGGACGCGCCCGACAAGGGCGACAGATAGGAGGTCAAGATGGAAAACAACCCTTTGAAAAATACCGAGCTGACCGTGGAGCAGAACTATAACCACATCGACGGCCTGATCAACAATCTGCCCGCCCTGCCCCCGGAGCCGGAGAAGCCGCTGGACAAGGTGAAAGAGCCGCCCCGCCGCAGGCGGAGCCGGGAACGGGAGGAGCGGTGAAAAAGCGCGTCCGGGACGTGCCCATCTATGTGTGGGTGCGGCCCGACGAGCTGGAGGCCATCCGGGAGCGCATGGCCCAGGCGGGTATTCGCAACATGAGCGCCTATATCCGCAAAATGGCCCTCAACGGCTATATCCTCAACGTAGACCTTGCCCCCGTCCAGGAGCTTGTTTCCCTCCAGCGGCGGTGTGCCAACAATCTGAACCAGGTGGCGATCCACGCCAACACCTACGGCGTGTACCCCCAGGAGATCAAGGCCCTGCAAAAAGACTATGCCGAGCTGTGGGGGCCGCTCTCCGATCTGCTCAAAAAGCTGGCCGACGTGGTACAGCTTTGACCCACGGGGAGCGGCCCCAGCCGCTCCCCGGTTGTCCCCACTTCTGGCCAGCGTGGCCAGAAGCAGGGAGAGCCGGAGGCATCCTTGCGTTTGATTTTCGGCGGAGTTACAATAGACATATACAGGAAATAGGAGGTATCTCAAATGCGGATCATACTGAAAATTATCGCCGCCCCCTTTGTGCTGGCCCTGACGCTCACCGTGGCCGTCCTGTCGTTCTTGCTGTCCCTCTCCGCCGGAGTCCTGTCCGTCCTGGCCTTTTTCCTGGGCGGGGCCGGGGTGCTGATGCTGGCCGTCCAGGGGGATATGTTCAATGGCATCGCCCTGCTGGTGATGGGCTTTGCCATCTCGCCCTTTGGACTTCCGGCCCTGGCCGAGTGGCTCCTGGACAGGCTGGACGATCTCAACTACACTCTGCGGAGCTTCATCACGGGCTGACTTCTGACCAGCCTGACCAGAAGCGGGCGGCGGCTGTTCATGGCCGCCGCCTTTCTCATGGAAAGGGGGAACGCCCACGGCCACAACGCGCCTTATTACCCACCACATCAGCAAGGGGGAAACCATCGCGCAGTCTATGCGGGATCGGTTTGACTATGGACAGAACCCGGACAAAACCCAGGGCGGGGAGCTGATCTCCTGCTATGAGTGCGACCACCTGACCGCCGACGCCGAGTTCCTGCTTGCCAAGGCAAAGTACAAGGCCATCACAGGCCGGGAGCAAAAGCGGGACGCCGACGTGCTGTGCTACCAAATCCGGCAGTCCTTTGCACCTGGGGAGATCACCCCGGAGGAGGCGAACCGGGTAGGCTATGAAACCGCCCTGCGCTGGACAAAGGGCAAACACGCCTTTTTCGTTGCCACCCATACAGACCGTCAGCACATCCATAATCACATTTACTACAACTCCACGGCCCTGGACTGTACCCGGAAGTTCCGGGACTTTTTCAGATCGGCCAGCGCCCTGCGGCGGCTGTCCGACCGGGTGTGCCTGGAGCATAGCCTTTCCGTGATCGAGCATCCCAAGCTCCACAGCAAGGGGCGCTTTCTCCATTACGGTCAATGGCTGGGGGAGGATCGGCCCCCGTCCTACAAGGAGCAGATCCGCCGGGCCATCGACGAGGCCCTGTCCCAGCGCCCCGCCGATTTTGCGGACTTCCTGGGGCGTGTGGAGGCCGCGGGCGTTCAGGTGGTGCATGGCCGGGGCGGCGCGATCTCGTTCCGTGTCCCCGGCCAGGAGCGGGCCTCCCGTTTCCGGGCCTCCACCCTGGGGGACGGCTACGGCCCGGAGGACGTGCGGGCCGTCATCGACGGCAAGGCCCCCGCCCGCAAGAGCGGCCCGGCGCGGCCCCGCCCGGCCCCCCGGCGCGTTGATCTGCTGATCGACATTCAGGAGAAAATGTGCCAGGGCAAAGGCCCGGCCTATGAGCGGTGGGCCAAGGTTTACAACCTCAAGCAGATGGCCGCCGCCCTCCAGTATCTCATGGAGCATGGGCTGACCGACTATGACGATCTGGCCGCGCAGACCAACCGGGCGGTGGAGCGTTTTCACGCCCTGGCCGGGGAGATACAGGCCGCCGAGGCCCAGATCTCCAAGACCGCCGATCTCATGGCCGCCGTGGTGGACTATGCCAAGACCCGGCCCATGTTCGACGGCTACAAGGCCGCCCGGTACAGCAAGAAGTATCTGGCCCAGCATGAGGCCGAGCTTGCCACCTACCGGGCGGCCAAGGCATCTATCAGCGGCATCCTGGGCGGGGCCAAGCTCCCCAGGATGGACGCGCTCAAAAAATCCCGCCGGGAGCTGGCCGAAAAGAAAAAGGCCCTCTACACCGAGTACCGGGAGGCCCAGCGGCAGATGCGGGAGCTGGTGGCCGTCAAGGGCAACGTGGATCATCTGCTCGGCCTGACGGACGGGCGGGAAAATAAGGCCCAGGAGCGGTAGCGACGGGGCCGCAGACAACGGTACTTCTGGCCATCCTGGCCAGAAGTACCAGCGGGTTTGGGGGCACCCCAACAAGCATTTTCGCGGGGCGAAAATAGCAAGTGTCTATACACTTGCCCTGCTTGCCGCTAACGCGCTCCCCCGTACTATATTCTATACGGCAACCTTGTCTATACTTCGCAAATCCTCTAAAATAGGAATGTAAATAACGTTGTGCTTCCAAAAAAATTTATATTCTAATGCAACCAAACACAAAAAACGGGAAGTAGATAAGTGAAGGGCCCTTACATAGACCATAGGAGGTGGCAGGATGGAGGACAACCGAATTGTAGATTTATATTGGGCAAGAAGCGAGAGCGCAATCACGGAAACCGCGTCAAAGTATGGGAAATACTGCTATGCCATTGCGTATAACATTCTCTGCGATCAGGAGGATGCGGACGAGAGCGTAAATGATACCTACCTCGGTGCGTGGAACGCCATGCCTCCCCACCGTCCGTCCATCCTGCGTTCTTTCCTCGGCAAAATTACCCGGCGCGTATCCCTCAAGAAATGGCGGGACAGCCACCGGGACAAGCGTGGCGGCGGTGAAGTGTCCCTTGCTCTTGACGAGCTTTCGGAGTGTGTGCCGTCAAATGTCATGGTGGAAGATGAAATCATGGCGGCGGAGCTGTCAAAAACGCTCAATCGCTTTATCGCCAATCTGCCAGTTACGGAAAGGCAAGTTTTCCTCTGCCGCTACTGGTATCTGGACACTATCGAGCAAATCAGCAAAGACTTTTGCTTTAGCACCAGCAAAGTAAAATCCATGCTCCACAGAACCCGGGCAAAGCTGCTTTCATATCTAAAAAAGGAGGGAGTGGCATGAACGCAAGTCACATTCTTGACGCATTGGGAACGATTGACGATAAATACATTATGGAGGCAAAGGAGAGAAGTTTTATGAGTAAAACGAAAAAAGCCCGCAGTATGAAGCGGACGCTGGCGCTCGTCGCGGTGATTGCCGCGCTGCTGACCCTTTGCGGATTTGCCGCATACCAGTTAGGCTGGTTCGACCCGTGGCTGCAAAAGCCGTCTGCTGATCCGGTGCAAACCGTCCAAAGTGCGATTGAAGGCCAAGCCGGGAAGGAATATACGGTTAGCGTGCGTGTCGATGAAATCAAAGTGGATGAAGATGAAACGGCGCGTGTCGCGGCCATGTATTCCGGTAGCGAACTGGCCCAAGCGCGGGGCTGGACGGACGAGTATCTGGCAAAACACTTTGTTGTGGTATATGCAGACTATTATGTGGAGTACGACCATACAAAGACCTTTATGGACGACGGCCAGACGCAGCAGTATTTCTACTTGACCCAGGACACGGAAACCGGGGAATGGACGATCAGCGACAACACCTCGCCGGATACAAGCGCGACCTCCAATGTTGTGTGGGAATATGAGCCGCTTTTAAGCTCCAAACTCCCCGCATTTCCGTTTCAGTTTGATTTGCCCTATTCGACCATTAAAGCAGAATGCGATACCGGCACCCTCATAGGCTATCAAGACCACGACGGTACAGCTTATCCGCAGGGCAAACAGCTATCACTCCCAAGCGGCAGTACCCTTTACTGGACGCCCCAGGCAGAAGAAAATTATAAATATGAGCCTTCTGTCGAAATCACCTTTACCATCTACGATGAAGATGAAGCGACTTTTACCGGCGCCATCTCAATTCAAGCTGAAACAGCCGGGAGCGGTTCGGAAACTGTTGTTTATTCCGCTGTACTCAATGAAGGGTCGGGTCTTACAATGACACAGGCAACCGACACAGAGGGAGCGGTTATCACAGTCGCATTTAAGCCGCTTGAAAATTAGCCGCCCATATCCCGAAATCAACCACCTATTGAAAAACGATAGCGGGGCAATCTCCAAATTCCTATACTAAAAGTGCAAGGAGCCGAGAGGAAAGGAGGTGACATAATGCAAGTTGAAGTGAAGATAGATGAAAACTGCAAAGACCCGAAAATCATCATTGTTGCCGACAAAATGACGGACGAAATAGGCGCTCTTGTGCAAAGCCTATCCACATCTTACCCAAATGTCATCGCGGGCTTTTCCGGGGACGAGGTTCGGCTGCTGGAAGAAAGTGAGATTGTCCGTATCTATGCGGCAAATCAAAAGGTCTATGCTCAAACGGCAAACCGCGAGTATCTTTTGCGCCCCAGGCTCTATGAATTGGAGGAACGGCTGAACAAGCGGCTCTTTGTGCGTATCTCCAATTCTGAAATTGTAAATCTGAAAAAGATTGTTCGGCTCGATTTAAGCATGAGCGGCACAATTTGCGTTGAGCTGAACAATCATACAACTGCTTATGTTTCAAGGCGTTATGTCACCAAAATCAAACAAGCATTAGGGATTTAGGAGGTGTTCGGTAATGAAGAAAAAAGTATTGTTCAGAAGTCTTTTCGGTCTGCTCGCCGGCGTTGCGTTAGGCCAGCTTATCGCAATCGTCATATCCGCCGTAAAAGGCGACGGCTCGTTTTACGCCGTCATTCCCGAATTGGTGAATGATTTTGGCGGGGAACAATCCGCAGTTATCGTGCAGACGGTCTTGCTCGGCATATTCGGCGCGATTGTAGGCGCGGCATCGGTGATATGGGAACTCGACAGGTGGAGCTTGGCAAAGCAGACTGGAGCGCATTTCTGCCTATTCGCTATCCCCTTTACCATTGTCGCATATGTTCTGTACTGGGTGCCCCGTTCTGTCGGCGGCGTAGCCGCTTCGGTTATCGTGCTGGTGGTGATTTATGCCGCCATTTGGTGTGGGGCATACTTCTCCGCCAAGAGAAAAATACAGAAAATCAATAACCAACTCCACAGGGAATAGGAACCCGATAGGGACAACCTCAGCTCCGGCGTTTGGAACGTCCCTCAAACTGGGCATGGCACCGGCGGAACGGGGACGAACTTCCTGATCCCACACACATAACCCAGGTGTTTCTGGCCAGTGTGGCCAGAAGTGGGTGAGTTGTTAAAAGAGAGGAGGACTGTACAATGGATACGGAGCAGCGCGTTCTGATCATCGACGGCGATCTGGAAAACTGCAAGGCCATCAAATATGCTTTGACAGAATACGGCATCAGCGCGTATTACACCCTTTCCGTGGTGGAGGGCATCGAGCGCCTCATGCGCCACGGCTTCCAGTTGGTCATCCTGGACATCTCCCTTTCGGAAACGGACGGGCTTGATCTGCTCCGCTTCATGCGGCAGATGAAGGATATGCCGATCCTGGTGCTGTCCTCCCAGGGCGGCATTGAACACAAGGAGCGGGCCTTCCGCCTGGGGGCGGACGATTTTATGGAAAAGCCCCTGGAGCTTCGGGAGTGCCTGCTGCGGGCACAGGCCCTTCTCCGGCGCTACAATGCCGCCGCCGCCCTGACCGGCCAGCGGTGCTACACCATCGTCAACTTCGAGAATATGGTCATCGACCCACACACCCGCCGCGTCCGCTACAACGGGCGGGAGCTGGAGCTGACCCGCCGGGAGTTCGACCTGCTGTATCTGCTGGCCTCTCATGTGGGGCGGGTGCTGACCCATGAACAACTGCGCTACCACGTTTGGGGCGATGATTTCATGGGCGACGAGAACAACGCCATCCCCATCAGCGTGAGCCGCCTGCGTCAAAAACTGGAGGATGGGCGCTGCATCGAAAGCGTCCGGGGGATCGGCTACCGCTTCATCGACCCCAAGCACAAAAAGGAATAAAAAGTCTGATCGGAGGCCCGGCTGTCAAACCAGCCGGGCTTTTCTGATACCCTGCCGCAACTTGCGTTTTTTGTTAAACCGCTGAAAGGCTCCCGAAAGCCTGCCGAAATGTTGATATTTTATACTCCCTCCCAAACGGAGGGAGGCGCGGGCATTGGCAGGGCTTTGGGGGCAACGCAAAAGAAAAGCTGAATATCACCGAGGCCCGGCAAACGCCGCTTTCCCGTGGGGGAGAGCGGCGTTTTTCCATCCGACTTTTTTCTGCCAGTTTCCCCAGCGGCCCGGCCCCGCCCACTTCTGGCCATCGTGGCCAGAGCTGCGGGGCGGCTCCCCTGGGTGCCGTTCCCCGCCGCTCCATTTCTGAGTTTTCCCGGTTCCCCGCGCAAATCAGAAATGGAGGATGTACAAATGACAACTATCTACCTGAAACGGTATTATCCATATCTGCCCAAGTCCGAGCCCCTGGCCGTGACCGACGAGATCGCCGTTACCCTCTCCATTGGGGGCCGCCTGGGCAACAGCTACCAGCGCCGCAAGCGTGACAACGACGAGTGTTCCCTGGAGGCCGTGGCAGGCTACGAGGCCCAGGTCTGCCGCCCGCCCCTCACCCCGGAGGAAATCGTGGAGGGCCGGGAACTCCGGGCCGCCCTCTACGCCGCCATCGCACAGCTTCCGCCCGTCCAGGCCCGGCGCGTCTATGCCCATTACATAATCGGGATCAGCAAGGCCGACCTTGCGCGGGCCGACGGCGTGGATCGGAGCGTGGTCTGCCGCTCCATAGAGCGCGGGCTTGAAAGGCTGAAAAATATTTTGGAAAAATCCCTCTGAGGTGGACAACAAACGGCCTCTAACCCGCCTAATGGATAGAGAGAGGTACAAGCCCTCTTTCCTGATGACAACTGAATACACAGCATTTCAGGCACAAAACCCGCGTGATTAGCGACGTAAGGTGCGCCGCCAGGACAGCCAGCTTCAGGAGGTGATGGACAAGCTGGCCGAGCGATCAACGCCTACCTTAGACCCGGCCCTGGCAAGCCGGGCGCGAGGACAGCGCGGGGGATAATGAAACTTGCTCACGCCCTCCCACAGACTTGAGGGGGAGTCCCTGCTGTATGCGCCGCCCTCCACGGGCGAAACGGTACAGGCGGAGGCTATGACAGCCGGGGCCACCGGCGGCCTGAAATGTTCCCCGCGCCGGGGATGCGTGGCAAATACGGCGCGTTTAGATAAAACGAGGGGGGCCGCCCCATCCGGGGCCTTTCTGTCTTGCGACAGTCCAAATTAGCCCGGTACGGCGGCCCCCTACTTTTCGGATTGAAATGGAATAAGCACCGCCCCTGCTTCTGGTCATCCAGGCCAGAGGTGGGGGAAGGTCAAAGGGCGGCGCGGTCAATCCTACGCCGCCCTTTGACGTTTCCCCACGGGACGGCGGGAAACGCTCTAAACCATATTTTTTACCATCTGAGAGAGGAGGTCACTATTTGAAAAAGACCAGCCCCCCGCCTGTCCATCAGGCGTTCCCGTTGCTGAAAACGGTGGAACAAATGAGTAAGATCAGCGGTTTGGGCGAGCATAAGCTCCGCGAACTCATGGACAGCGGCCAGATCGAATACGTCCAGAACGGAAACCGCCGCCTGCTCTGCGAGGCTGCTATTTGGGATTGGTACACCCGAAACAGGGTGGCCGCCTGTGTGGAGGCGTAGCCTATGGCGGTCAGCGCACGACAAGTCAAAAACAAACGGGATGCCAGCGGCAACCTGACGGGCCGCGCCGGGACGGTGTATGATGTGAATGTCAAGTACACCATGCCGGACGGCACAAAATCCACCTATGCGAAAAAAGGCTTTCTCACCCGCAAGGAGGCATTACAGCACGAGGCCACCATAAAAAGCAAGCTCCAGGCCCCCACCTTTGCCGCCACGGTCAAGGCCCAGCGCAAGCAGACGGTCAAGGACTATTTGGAGGAATGGGTGGAGAGCTATGCGCGGGTAAACCTGCGGCCCTCCACCTATGACGGGTACAAGCGGACGATCAGAAGCTACATCGTACCTTACATCGGCCATATCCCCCTAAACCAATTAGCCCCCTCGGCGGTGGATAAAATGTTTCAGGACATCCTTGACAAAGGGCTGAAACCGAGTACAGCGGCGGGGGCCAAGCGGGTGTTGAGTGTGGCCCTGGGCCACGCCCGGAAATATCGGTACATTGAAACCAACGCCGCCCGCGACACCATTACCAAGTTTGGCAAGGGGGACAAAACCCCCGATCCCTATACGCCGGATCAGGTGCGCTCCCTCATGGAGCGGGTGGCCGGGACGGAATGGGAAATGCCCGTTGTGCTGGGCGGCCTGTATGGGATGCGCCGCTCCGAGATTTTGGGTCTGCGGTGGCGCAACGTGGATTTGGAAAACGGCACCTTTGACGTGGTGGAACAGCTCCCGTTCAAGGTGCCGCCCCATACCACCACCATTCAGGACATGGCCCCGCCCAAGTCAAACGGGCGGCGGCTCCCCATTACGGAAGTGGCCCGGCCTTTCTTTGAACGCCAGCTTGCCCGTGTAGAGGCCGACAAGCAAGCCGCCCGGCAAGAGGGGCGGCCATACTATGACAACGATATAGTGGTCTGTAAGGCCGACGGAGCGCCCCAGGCGGCCAACTGGATTTCCAGCGGCTTCGGGAAACTTCTGGCCGGGCTGGATATGCCCCATATCCGCTTTCACGATCTGCGCCACACGGCGGCCACCAATATGCACCAACTCACCGGGGACTTCTACACGGTGGGCGAGGTGCTGGGTCACACGCTGGCCGGGATCGGGGCTTCCCTGGGCCTGTCCATGAACTTTGAAGCGGTCACGGCCCGTTATGTGGATGTACGCCTGGAACGCAAGAAAGAGGTGCTGGACGCATACCACGCCGCCATACGCCCCGCCCCCCGGCTGGATAGGCCCAAGCAAGAGCGGGCGGCCCCGGCCAAGAAAAAAGACCGGGAAATGAGCTTGTGACGGCGTATCTTCTCACCGTGTTTCATAGCCCCGCAAGGGGCGGCATTAAATGTGGGCACCATTTGGGCACCATTTCAGCGAAAAGCACCCCGGCAAAAAATAAGCGGAGGGCCGAAAAACCCTGTAAAATCAAGGCTTCCCGGCTCTCCGTCCCTGAAAAATCAGTGTTGAAAGTGGCGCAAAAGTAGCTATTTTTTATTTTATCATAGAAGACCTTTTGCTAATACCTATTTACAGAAAAATTTTCATACACTCCCTGCCTTTGATATAATCCCTTATAATCGGCGATTCTGATGTCGTTCGCATTCAAAACAGGAATTTATCGGCTCCAAAAGTCATCTCGTTCATCATCACGCTAAAAGAATGCTACAAACTGTTTACCCCTGTCTGCCAATTCATCAATGCATCTAGAGTTTTTGTTCTGGAGCAACTTGCTCTAATTCATTCTCCTGCTGCATTTTATAATCTGGTATTATATTATAATAACGTTTCAGTTGATGCATTAATACTTCCAAACCTCTGGAAACAGGTTCTTTCTCTAAGATACACTGCAATTTTTCATAATCAATCATCAACCCGATTCCTGCCTCACGGGCCTGCATCTCTAAACTGGCAGAAAATGGCTGACCATATACTTTTTCAAGATTCTCTTCCACTGTTTCTTCGTCGAAACGATCCCAGTCACTTAACAGTGAATTTCCATTATCAAAAATAGGCGCCGCTTTATAAACTCCCGTCGATGCGTCCACAATTAGTCCCAAATTATTAAAATGCCTGTCTGTATTTAAAGTAAGCATATCCAGCGTCAATATTTGTGATAAATACATCGAGCAATCCCACCCTGTATTCTCTAATACAAACCCTCTTACAAAGCCAATGCGGTCTGCCACCTCTGATATTAAACGTATTCTCTCCTGTAAACTTTCCCCAGTAAGCAGGTCATACAGCCTCTGAAAGCTTAGGAATGATTCCTTTTCTCCAATAAAACTTTTTGAGCGGCATCCCGCCCTTCCATTAATCGTGCATTGTTCGTATTTAACATAACTATCAACATTAGAGCACTCCAGCACCCTGGAGACAAGATATTCCGAGTAACCTTCATACCCCACATTATTTACTTTATACCAATATCCGCTCTCATAATACTTGGGCTGTGTTCCCTTTGAACTTCCCTGTACCATCACCAGGGCCTGCGGGCTCAGTCTGTATTCTTTTACGCTCATCTCACTTTCACGTCCTTCCATGTTATCGTCTCACCAGGAAAACGAATCCAGAACAAATCTTCATATGTGACTCCGTGTGTTATCTGAATCCATTTCCATGGATTATTATAAGTAAGACCGGCCTGATTGAGTATTTCTTTAAGGTCACTGCGTCTGTCCTCGTAGCAACGGTCCTTTAAAAAATTGTAAACCCGTTCCAGATCTAATTTATTACCACAAAATGGCTGCCTGATGCAATCCGGAATCAATTTTTGAATTTCCACCTTCTTCTTATCTTCCGATAGACTTACAATTGCTACTGGCTCATCCATATGCATCACTGTGAATTCCATAACTCGTTCTCCCTATATATCCCAGTCTGGCATACAGACAACAAAACGCTTCTATATTAACATTATAAACGGTTTTTCCCATTCCGGAATGTGTTTATTCCAAGTAATTTATGGCTCTCGATGAAAACCGGTCTCTGTAAGCACCGCCAGTGGATACTCCCGCCTTCAAGTACGCCTTTTATCAGTGGGCTTGCCGTATGTCCTCCATGATAGCGTCAATATCATGATGTCCTCGGCTGCTGTAATAGTCACCCTCCCGCACATGAGCGGCATGCAGGACACCAGCGGTCTTGTCATGCTCTCCCGGCTGGTACTTCTCTACGATTTCAGCCCTCGCCACGTCTACCCAAGCATTCAAGTTCTGTATCTGCGTGGCGGCGATGCCCTCCACATAAATCTGTATATCGGCCAGCAGCTTCACAAAATCCGAGTACGCCGCCAGTTCACAAAGAAGGGCGGTGTCAATTCGCCCACTTTTCAGCAGGTTAATCATTTCATCACTCAAACGCAGGTCTGCAAGATCGGCGTTTGGGTGATTTCTTGTTTCAGTCAATCCCAGCAGTTAGTCGGCGGTCACACCGTAAAACTTCGCCAGCTTAATCAGAGCATAGTGGCTGATGTCCTTGAAGTCATCCGCTTCATAACTGCCCAGCGCGGACTTGGAAAGGCGCATCTGCTTGGCTTAATTATAATATATGCGGTATCATACATTATTCCGCAACACGAGCAAACAGCTTGACAAATCCTTCATCCTGCATTACTTCAAAGACAATCTCATCACCGTATTCGATGTGGGAATATCCACCATCCAGATAGCCATAATATGTATTTTCTCCACCAGTAAATTCTAAATAATACCCAATACTTGTGGGGTAGGCGCAGACACTGGCTACTACCTGCCCTCTGTTTGTAAACACAACATGGGTCATGCCCTCACTGACGCTTTCTTTCAGTGCGGGACTCTTTGAGCCGGTGACCCACTCAATGTGGTCGATTGATGTATAGGGATCAAATGTGTATACAGATGTCCATTCAAAGGGAACGACCTCCTCCAGAGTAGCGCTGTCACTGTCCAGCGTAGATAGTGCTTTTTTCAGTTTGGCGTTATTCAGATAGATTCTGGGATCTCCGAAAATGAGATAAAAAGCACCCAATGCCACGACAATTCCAAGAATAATACTGTGCCACAGGTCTGATTGTTTCCATGCTTTCTCATCTTCTGCGCTTAAAATCCCTGCCTCCCATTCACCATTTTCCATACGCAGCCGTTTATGCCTTGAAACATACCAACACAACCAGATCGCATATCCCAACGCTATCAACAAAAGTACACTCAAGATAACTCTGAGCAACGTTGTTACGGGACAGACCATAGCCAAAAGGCAGGCTAAAAGGATCAGGACAAACGGGATATCTGCCGCAACGTATGCAAATTTTCCAAACAGGTCACAATACAAAACTTTTCCTTGTCGCGCCTTTTTCACATCCTTGTCATAGGCTTTCTGAGAAAATGCCGTGACCAGTCCTTTGACAGACATATATCCAATGTATATGATCCAAAACACATCCGGTAGCCCAGCAAAGGTCATAACTTTCATAACAACAAATGTACAGCCCAGCAGAGATGCCAGCAAGGTTCTCGGACTAACTAATTTCATGGAAACACCCCCTCACAGTTTTAGTGTCACCACTTCTTTCTGCAGTCTTTTAAACTCCTCAATGGAAATCAGGTCAGCATGGATTAGGGCGGAATTCTGGTCCACAGTCCCTGTCCCCATAACCGCCACGTCTGCGTCCTTCACCATATCCATTACTTCCCTCTCACTATGCTCTTTCAAGAAATTCGCCTTCGCCTGTATGGAATCTACATATTGGGGGCCAACATCTGATAGCTATGTCCTCCAATCAGCCTGGCCACCTCCTCAATCAGATAATTAGAATAGGCCAGACGATACTCCTTCTCTGCCGTAGCTGGAATGTTTGTAGCAGCCATTAACTACCGTGGCTTTGGATATCCCTAATTGCCGTGCAATATCAACTGCCTTTATTTTCATGAATATTGTTTACCTCTAATCAAATTGTTTAGTTATTTCTATATTACCTTAATTTGTTTATGCGGTCAACTGTACTTATTCCGTCCGAGGCATCTTTGGAACATATCTCAACAAAGGGAATTACCCTGGTAAAGTAGAAATTATTATTTCCTACGATTTATTTATTGATAAAAAACTTTCTCACATTCTTGGAAGCCCCTATCCGGCGAATAAAGCTGATGGAAGATCCCAATTATAATCTTATAGGAAAAGGGATGATTTCTAAGCTGGCACAAGTCCCATTATGCAGGGGAGATATTTACTATGCAGATTTAAGCCCCATAGTAGGTTGCGAACAAGGGGGAGTGCGGCCGGTGCTCATTATCCAGAATAAATGGTTCTTTGTTTCTCCTTTGGCGCACAGGCTGTTGTTGACAATATCATCACACAAGCAAGTAACATACCCAATACTTTTTTCTTCATAGCTGACCTTCTCCTCTCACACCTCATCATCCGTTAACATGAATTCCTTTAAACCATCATCAGGGTAATCAACTTACTACAAATGCATTCTTCCGGTTCAGCAAAAATGGATTAAACTATCCTGTCAGGTCACCTGTCAATGTGAAATAAAACAAACGGAGGAGATACTGGAGGTCAAAGGGCTGACAAACTCTCAAACGTAAAGTCTATAATTTTATAATATACTTTCCAAACCGTTCAATTACCCGGTAGCTCCTGGCCAATCTGACTTTCTCCCAAACAGTCTCGCATAAACTCCTCCTCTATTTTTATAAATAGGTTGTTATTATTGTCTGTATTCCAAAATCTCGTGGTTCTTAATTCTCCATATCCATAGCACAATATCAACTATTAAATAGCGCCAGACACATCTCTGCAACTAGCGCAACACCATCACTGTTCTATTGTTTCCTACTTGCCTAGAAACTGATTTTTTCATATGCCTCCGTCATGCCTCACACCTTCCAAACGGATATAAGACATTAGTACAACACGCTCACCACTCACCAGCTGATAAATCCGGACGGAACCGTCTTGTTACCCAGCGCTTTGGATAAGATCTACACGCTTTCCGAGTTGGGCGCAAATCCAACCTACCGCTCAGGAAATAGCAGAGAAAGCGTGTTTTGTTAGTAGTTTTTCGCCAGAATCAATGAGGGAGAACGTTGAAACATGCAAAGATACTCGTTGAACAGCACTTCCACAATTTTTCCGAGGCATATGCTGAAATAACTTCTGCTCAAATGAAAATCCCTGACCAGTTCACTGCTGACAAGGTATTGGTCAAAATGTTCGTCCACATACCTATTTGCTTCCATAATAGACGGAACTACTTCATTGGAATAATGGAAAATATTCCTGCTGTACGCAGGTACATCTAGCTGAAAATGGCTGACCATATACTTTTTCAAGATTTTCTTCCACTGTTTTAATAGCTGGACCAATTGTTAGACCCGTACTCATCGTATTCTGCAGATGTGTCTTACAATACAGTGTACGCGCCCTAAGTATCTCAAAGGTAACACCACGCTCCTTTAAATTGTTTTCACGTTTAATACTGTTTGTACATTCGGTTAAAACCGTCGCTTATAACGATTGGACAATCATAATAGTTTAATATCTGTGTATGGAATTTTCGTACTATTATGCCGTTTTATATTAAGATGATTTTTTCATTTAATTTACATCATTACCATACTCTGTTTTTGTCTTTCCTCCAGGAAAATCCGGTCAAATTCCGATACCACATCCAAACTGATTTTCAAAGATATATTAACTGCTCTCATATCCCTGCCATCCAGATGTCCTATGTACTCCTTCAATCTCGATTTATCAATGGTACGGACCTGCTCCAGCAGAATCATCGAATTTTTCTGCAAACCATATTTCGTGC
>NZ_SPHO01000033.1 GCF_005845215.1 Clostridium sp. 1001271st1 H5 | reverse complement strand
GCAGGCAGACGGGTTGGCTGCCCTGTCCAGATGCAATGTCTGGACAAGCTTCGGGAAGTAGTGTCGAATAGAAGCAACAAACAAAGTTGGAAAGAAGGTGATTTCAATGCCAGACCATGCAGCCGCCGGTTTAAATCGGCTGCATGGATGTGGCATTGAGCAGGGAGGAAGAGAGTACGGAGTAGATTAGGTCACAAACATCATAAGGGAAAAAGCAGAAGAAAGGGGGTATGGATGATGTATAGAGGTGATATGTATTATGCAGATTTAAGCCCGGTAGTAGGATGTGAACAGGGAGGGGTACGCCCGGTACTTATCATCCAAAATAATGTTGGGAACCGTTACAGTCCCACCGTCATTGTTGCTGCTATCACAAGCCGGATGGACAAGCATCCATTGCCAACCCATGTGGCAATCAGCACGAAATATGGTTTGCAGAAAAATTCGATGATTCTGCTGGAGCAGGTCCGTACTATTGATAAATCGAGATTGAAGGAGTACATAGGCCACCTGGATAGCAGGGATATGAGAGCAGTTAATATATCTTTGAAAATCAGTTTGGATGTGGAACCGGAATTTGACCGGATATTCCTGGAGGAAAGAGAAAAACAGAGTATGGTAATAATGTAAATCAAATGAAAAAAATCATCTTAATATAAAACGGCATGGTTTTGACTTTATATGGCACGATTAAATATGACCCTTTATTGAAGGAGGACTCAAATATAATTTGCTTATAGCTTAAAAATGAAGCTGTGCCAGATTGGAACAGCTTCATAAGATGTAATAGGACATACCGATATTTTCATAACATAAAGTGACTGGTATTTATCGAAGGGAGAGCGTGAGTGAAAAGGAACTGCGTTCAGAAGGTTATTGTCCATTTTCCTGACAAAATGGATTTTCACGCACTTTCCGATAAAATTAATGAGTTCCATTTAGAGGTGGTGGAACGCAGGCTAAACAGTTCTAATCTAACGACCGATGAAAAAATAGCCGTCATTGATAAAATACTGGATAACCTAAAATCACGTGAGTTTGATGGAATCATCAAATAAGTGTTTGTGAAGCCGCCATATATTGTAAGGCGGCTTTGCTTGCTTTTGTTCCCAGCTGCGAAGAGTAAGAAGTTTTACGCCCATAAGCTGTGCAAGCTCCTGTTGTGTGGCATGGTTCTCTTTACGATAGGCCTTCAGTTTTAAAGCCCAATCACCAAAGCCATATATTGGTACAGTTAATTCGGCTGTTTCTTCATTGTCAGCGCCGAGGAACAATTTTGTTTCCCTTTGTATGGTGGCGGAAACCTTCCGTTGCAGGGCACAAAGTTATTGGTTATCATGGCGATGAGCCGTTCCCTGGGGGAATCAATGATACGGCAGCCCACGATGCCCGCCGCGTTGCACCCGAATCCCATACACATGGTCAAAGCCTGTTTGCCGCAGGCATGGCAGCTCTTAAAGGGTTTATCCAGATTATAGGCAATCCTGGGAAGGTAACCCGAATCCTCCAGCAGGGTAAACAGGGGGAAGAAGATAGCCATAGGCGGCAGCATGACCGAGACAACCCAGGCCAGGACACGGTAAACGCCCAGTATCAGCAGACCGTGAAGCCATTGGGGCGCGCCCATGGCCATGAAGGCTTTGGTGAGCTGGTCCTGGAGACGGAACAGGGCGTCCGCCAGCATCTGGGAGGGGTAATTGGCTCCTGTGATGGTCAGCCAGAATACCACGGCCAGCATGCCTATCATGACAGGATAGCCTGTGAACCGGCTGGTCAGAATCTTATCCAGTTTCCGGTCCCCTTCGTTGTAGCCGCTTTTGTGGAACTGGACCGTATCACGGCATATTTTTTCCGCTGACGCCACCAGGGCAGCCACAATGCGGTCTTTCAGGATTTCATTGGTAATGCCGTATTTGACCAGATGTTCTCTGGCCTGCGACAGGGCAAGGTTTACCTCGGGTACATCCAGTATGTCCTCACCCAGATATTCCCTTAATTCCTTCATGAGGGACGGGTCACTGTCCAGGAGCTTTAAGGTAAGCCAGCGGGAATTGACCTTTCCCTCCACCCTGTCCTTTACAGCAGGCTCCGCCATGGCAATGGCCTGTTCAATGATAGGAGAGTACTCCACCTGATAGGGGGAGGCGGTCCGGGTACCTTCCACCAGGTCATCCAGCTGTTTCATCAGCTGGTCAAGGCTGCGCTTTTTTCTGGCAATTGTGCCGGCCACCGGTACGCCCAGCTTTTCAGACAGTCCCTTCAGGTCGATGGTAATATTCTTGCGGACAGCTTCATCCATCAGGTTTACACATACCAGGACGCGGTCCGATATTTCCATGGTCTGCAGCACCAGGTTTAAGTTGCGCTCCAGACAGGTGGCGTCACATACAACCACAACCCCGTCGCTTCCGCCAAAACAGATGAAGTTGCGGGCCACTTCCTCCTCGGCGGAGTGGGCCATAAGGGAATAGGTGCCGGGAATGTCCACCAGCACATAGCTGTGTTCCTTTGTCTTACAGTAGCCCTGGGCATTGGTCACGGTTTTTCCCGGCCAGTTCCCGGTATGCTGGTTCATTCCTGTGAGATTGTTGAAAAGGGTGCTTTTACCTACGTTGGGGTTGCCTGCTATGGCGATTATTTTATCGTCAGGTGTCTGTTTTTTTATCTCCAGTCCGGAATCCACAGCTCCCATTCCGACGGATTGTTTGGTCAGACCCATTTTAATACTCCTTTTTTCTTTTTTTATATTAGGCAATTCTGCATCTGACCGGAATCAGATGATGTTTCTTAAATCCGCAGTTTTTGGGGGCGGCTCACAGGCTGGTGCTGGTGCAGCCCTCCATTGCTTCCTGTTGGCTGAAGCCAGTGCAGGGCTGGACCAGAATCCCGCGGCAGTCCTCTGACCGGATGGCGATGACAGCACCCCGGATCAGGTAGGCGCATGGGTCGCCCAGAGGGCTTTGCCCCAGGCATTCCACCTCCGTGTTTTCCACCAGGCCGATATCCAGGAGACGTCTGCGGATGCTGCCTGTGGAAGTAAGCTCTTTTACCCGCGCCCGGTTCCCGGGTTTTATATCGTTCAAACTTAGAAATTCTTTCATAATTACAATACCTCGCAATAGATTTAGGATAGGGAAACTTTTTCTTACTCATATAGTATTGCAGGAGGGACACTTTGGTTACTGAAAAAGATGGATTCTATACCATGAAAGGATATGAGCGCTCCGGTTCCGAGGAAATGACCTCATCCATGGAGGATTATCTGGAGATGGTGTGCAGAATGGAGGAAGAGGGGGAACCCATCCGTGTCAGCTCCCTGGCTGCCAGCCTTCATGTAAGACCCTCATCCGCCTCAAAGATGCTGGATAATCTGAGAAAAGCCGGGTATATTGATTTTAAAAAGTACGGCTCCATCATGATGACGGATAAGGGATACCAGGAGGGCAGATACCTTCTGCACCGGCACCAGGTGCTTCAGGACTTTTTCTGCGCCCTTAACCACACGGAGGATGAACTGGAGCTGGTGGAGAAAATTGAGCATTTCATCAATCACAGGACTGTGGAAAATATGGAGCAGACCCTCTCTTTCCTGCGGCATAAGAATGATATTACTGGAAATATGGGATAAAGTATTGTATAATGTGTAATATGCAAAATGATAAAAGGAGAGACATTATGAACGATGATAACTATGTAGAGTGGCTTGTGAAGAGAAAATCTCCGGCATATGCTGTTCCTGTAAAGATTTTAATGATTGCGGTCTGTATTTTCTCCGTGCTTTCCGCACTTCAGACCGTGTTTGGCGTAATTGTCATGACCATAGCAGGTGCGGCCACCTATTTTGTGTTTCTGAACCTGAGCGTGGAATTTGAATATCTGTTTGCGGAAGGCGGCCTGTCGGTGGACCGTATCTTGGGAAAGGCAAAGAGAAAAAAGATATTTGACTGTGAGAAGGACGACATCCAGATTGTGGCTCCGGCTGATTCCTTTGTGCTTAAGGATTATGAGAAGCAGGGCATGAAGATAAAGGATTTTTCATCAGGCATGCGGGATGCCAAGGTGTATGCCCTCATATATCAGAAGGGACCGGACCATTTCAAGGTACTGTTTGAACCCAATGAGAGAATGATAGGAGCCATGCGCAGGACATTTCCGCGCAAGCTTGTGATGTAATGTCATATACGTCTGGCTGGGAGAAAACGGGCCGTCGGGGACAGCAAATCAGCTGCCCCGGCGGCCCGTATTATGTTTGGCCATTGTGTGCCCTATTGTGTGCCCTATTTCAGGTTTTCGCCGCTCAGCATGAATTCAATCAGACGGTCCATGTCCTCCTTTTCATGCACCACTAACTCCAGCTCCTTGATGTATCCGTTGGAACACATATTGGCAATGGAGAGATATTGGGTCAGCTTTGACTTAAGGTTAATCCGGTCGCCTTCCTGGGATACCAGCTCGATTTTTCCCTTACACTGGTCCACTGCTTCAAAAAATGCTTTTACATCTGAGATATTTTCCAGTTTCATACAAGAACCCTCCGTTCTGTTGGCTTGTACTGCGCAGCGCAGCACTTTGTTTATAGAATATAACCAGTATATCAATGGGAAATAAAGATAACAATTCGCAAATTGACTAAACATAAACGAAATAAACAGGGGGCGGATGTGTATTAGCCACAAAAATAAATTAAAAATTAAAAATTTAATATTGCATTATTTCATTTTATCCTTTATAATGATAGTACGAGCAAAGGAGCTGTTGAGATGAGGGTAAAAAAGAATTTAGATAAGATTATCTATGACCAGATTATTGATAGTTTTATCCTCGGTGAATACAAGATGGATGACGCTATCTCACTTGACGTTTTATGCGAGAAGTATGAAGTCAGCAGGACGCCGGTGGTTCAGGCGGTGAAGCTTTTGGTCAATGACGGAGTCCTGGAAAAGCTCAGCAACGGGCGTGTGGTGGTCCCCACCTTTGACCAGAACCAGATTAAGAATATCTGCGATGTAAGGCTGATGATTGAAAAGCATGCCATTGAGCATTTCCTTTCTGAGGCCGGAGACCCATCCTCATTGATTGACCAGTTGGAGATTTGCGCCAAAAAGTGTGAGGAGTATCTGGATAAGGGGGATTTCCTGGAACTGTCCAAGACAGACCTGAGATTTCACCGGGTCCTGGTATCCGGGGCAAGGAATGAGTACTTATCGGAGCTGTATAAGAGGATACAGGGACAGTTCCTGGTGGCCAATTACCTTGTGCTGCCGCTGCGAAACAGGAATTTCCGTTCCACGGTGGATGACCATTATAAGCTGTTGGAATATTTAAGGAATAAGGATGTGGAGCAGTCTGAGCAGATGATTGCCGGCCATATAAACAACATATTTTACATCATCACCAACCAGAAGCAGTAAGAAGAAGCAGTAACGGATGTAATTAAAACAATAATCGAATTATAAAGCTTGCGGTTAAGCTAAGAATCAGGCAATCCATGTTTCATGCATTTATATCATGCGTTCATGGGCTGCCCGGCACTTAGTTTGATAAAGTGTACTCTCAAATAAAAAATTTTAATTTTTAATTTATTATTTTGCCATAACAAATTAAAAATTGCGTTAAAAGGAGAGGACAAAGATGTTTGAAGGTAAACACATTCAGGTAGGAGCTGGACGTTATATCCAGTGCCACGGCGCACTTAAGCGCGCGGGAGAGGAGATGGTATGTTTCGGTAAGAAGGCTTACCTGCTGTATGGGGACCAGGTGGTGAGGGGGAAGACCTGCCAGGTGCTGGAGGAAAGTCTGAGGCAGGCCGGAATTACATTCCAGTGGGAGATATTTGAGGGACCTTCCACTGAGAAGAGTTTCGGGGAGGTGGCTGCCAGGGTCAGGGAATCAGGGGCTGAAATTGTGGCAGGAATCGGGGGCGGCCGCATCATAGACATTGCCAAGGCAGCCGGAGACATGGCAGGCGCCAGCATCTTTACCATACCCACATCCGCAGCCACATGTGCGGCTTACGCTGTGCTGTATGTGGTATACGGCGAGGACGGGAATGTGGACCACAGCGGTTTCCTGAACCATGAAATCAGCGGGGTTATCGTGGACATGGATTTGGTGGTCAATGATTGTCCAAGGCGTTATTTTGTGTCGGGCATTGTGGACGCCATGGCGAAGAAACCGGAATTCAGCTTCACCATGTCCCACCTGAAGGACGAAGGCATGATTGCCACCTCGGAGATAGCCACAAAGATTGCGGATTTCACCTACAGTAAATATATGAGGGATACCAGACAGGCCCTTAAGGATTTCGATGACAAGAAGGACAGCATGCTCATAGACGACATGGTGAACATGAATATCATGCTGACAGGCATGGTATCGGACCTGTCCACAGGAGGCAAGCAGCTGGCTGTTGCACATAATTTTTATGACGCGGTCTGCTATATGCACAAGGACGTGAGAAAAAACTATCTTCACGGGGAAATCGTCGCCATGGCCCTGCCCCTCCAGCTGGCTGTCAACGGAAGACCGGAGGAAGAAATTGAAGAACTGAAGGCATTTCTCAGGGAGGCAGGGATACCTGTCAGCATAAGGGAAGCGGGGGTGCCGGAAGAGGGACTGGAGGAGCTGATTGCATATGTGCACCGGGTAACGATTCCCGATGACATGGAACTTCTGGAACAAATCCGGGATGGCTTTAAGTATATTATGTAACTAAAAAAAGTAAAAATAAAAAGTAAAGGAGAAGGTATTATGTTAAAGAAATGGGCAGCAATTGCGTTAAGTGTAAGCTTGGCTTTGTCACTGGCAGCGTGCGGAGGACAGCAGGGGGCGTCTTCCGGCAGCGCAGGTTCCCAGGCAGGGGATACCCAGGCAGGTTCCGGCGGGGAGGCTTCTGCGGATGAGGGCGATGTCATTAAGATTGGCCTTATTTCCATGATGACAGGGGATAATCCGCTGAACGGGGAGCGCATGAACCAGGGAGTGCAGATGGCTGTGGATGAGTACAATGCAGCCGGAGGAATCAATGGAAAGCAGATAGAGCTGACCATTGTGGATGACCAGACACTCCAGGACATGGCCGTGACCTGTGCCAATAAGCTGATTGGCGAAGGCGTGGTGGGTATTGTTGGTCCCCACAGAAGCACCAATGCACTGGCAGTTGAAGCAGTGGTAAAGCAGGCAGGGGTGGCCACCTTCACAGGCGGAACCACACCGCAAATCAGTACCCTGGACAATGATTATCTGTTCCGCTGCAGGGCTTCCGACAGTATTTTCGCAGAGGCAGCGGCAGCCTACGCAAAGGAGCTTGGCTGCAAGAAGCTGGGACTGTTCTTTAACAATGACGACTTTGGAACAGGCGCAGAGGGTGTTATCAAGCAGTACTGCGCGGACAACGGAATGGAGTATGTGGAAGAAGGACATAACACGGGAGACAAGGACTTTACGCCTCAGGTCATGAAGATGAAGGATGCAGGCGTGGACACGGTTATTATATGGACTCACGACGCCGAGCTGGCCATTCATGCACGTCAGATATACGAGCTGGGACTGGATGTAAAGGTAGTGTCGTCTCCGGGCGTTACCATGCAGCAGGTAATTGACATGTGCAAGGCAGAGTACATAGAAGGATGGTACGGAGTGACGGATTATGTGTCCACCAGCGACGACCCAACCCTTGTTTCCTTTAAGGAAAATTTTGAGAAAAAGTATGAGATTGAACCGGAATTATACGCAGCATCCTATTACGGCGGTGCAGTGGCCCTTCTGGAGGGAATCAAAGCAGCAGGGACAACGGACCGCAAGGCTGTTATGGAAGCGGTCAAGGGACTTAAGGATTTAAATGTGCCGGTGGGAGTCATTACCTGCGATGAGAACAATGACTTGGTCCACAACATCAATGTGGCACAGATTGAGAACAAGGTTCCGAAGTTCATCAAGGCTGTTTCTGTGGAATAGTTTCTGACTGATAGAGGACAGGGGCCGGACCTGGCCTGAATCCAAATCCGGTCCCTGTCATGACGAAAAGGAGGTAAATGATGGGCACTATACTTCAGCTACTGATAAGCGGTATTGCCATGGGATTCATCTATGCCCTGGTTGCCATCGAGTATACCCTGATATGGAATTCCACAGGACTGCTTAACTTCAGCCATGATAAAATCATCACCGTAGGGGCGTATATTTTTGCCGCCACCTTCATCATCAAGTTCAACATGAACAAGCCACTGGCCATTGTGCTGACTTTCATGCTCATGGGAATCCTGGGCTCTGTAATCGCTTCCGGCATCTTTAATCCGCTGCGGCACATGCGTTCCAATATCTTTGCCGTCATGGGAACCATGATGCTGGGCCGGATTCTGGCAGAGGCCATCCGCCTTATATATGGTCCCGTTCCCTTTACCATAGAGAACTGGCTCAGCGGAACCATTAAGATTGGTACGCTTATGGTCACAAAGGCCAATGTCATCATATGCGTGGTGGCTATCCTGGTGGTGGCAGCCCTTCAGCTGTTTATGAATTTTACGAAAATAGGCAAGGCCATGCGCTGTGTGGCCCAGAATAAGAAGGCAGCTGCCCTGATGGGCATCAATGTGGCCCAGAATATCTGCGTGACAACAGCGGTCAGCGCCATCATATGCAGCGTTATAGGAATGTTAATCATACCCTTGTTCAACATATCCACCACCATGGCGGCCAGCATAGGCCTTAAAGGCTTTTCAGCCGGAGTCATCGGAGGATTCGGATATCTGCCGGGCGCCATCCTGGGCGGTCTGTTCATCGGCGTGGTGGAAAACCTGGCGGTGGTGGTTCTTCCGGCTGTATACAAAGATATTGTGTCATTTGTCCTGTTAATCATATTCCTGCTGGTACATCCCAGCGGATTCTTAGGCAAGAAAGCGTGAAAGGAGTAAGGGAAGATGAAGATGAAACTGAAACTTAAATCACTGCATTTTGCTGTTGGAGCCCTTGTGATTGGCGCTTTTCTGCCGCTGTTCATTAAAAATGATTACTATATGATGGTCCTTAACCGCGTACTCATCAATATCATCGTGGTTTTAGGCCTGAATTTCATCACTGGCCTGACCGGTCAGATGAATCTGGGCACAGCGGGAATCTTTGCGCTGGGAGCCTATTCCTCGGCCCTGTTTACCAGATACACGAATCTGACGCCCTGGCTGGGTCTGATTGTGGCGGTAATCATGGGAATCCTCATCGGCAGGGGACTGGGATATCCCAGCCTGAGAGTCAGGGGTGTGTACCTGTCCCTGACCACCATTGGATTCGGGGAGGTGGTGCGTCTGCTGATTTCCAATACGCCGAAATTCACAGGAGGCACCCAGGGTATCCGCAATATAAGGCCCTATAATATTGGAAGTTTCCAGATTCAAAGCCAGAAGGAAATGTATTACCTGTTTCTGGTATTTACCGCCATTGCCTTTTTTATTGCCTGGCGCATTGCTTACTCCAAGTGGGGGAGAATTTTCAAATCCCTGCGGGACAATGTGGAGGCAGTGGAGATGAGCGGCGTGGACATTGCGTCCTGCAAGATTAAGGCGTTTACCGTGGCCTCCATATTCGGCACCGTGGCAGGAGCCATGTATGCCCACTATATGGGTTACATCAATCCATCCACCTTTAATCTGGACCTGTCCACCAACTATGTGGTCATGCTGATGGTGGGAGGACTGGGGTCCGTGGTGGGAACCATCTTTGGTTCTGCCATTGTCACCATTCTTCCGGAAATGCTGCGTTTTCTGGGCAATTACTATCAAATTGTATTCTGTTCCATCATTCTGCTGGGAGCGATTTTCTTCCCGGACGGCTGGGTGAGCGCGGCAACAGGTCTGTTCATGAAGATGTATCAGAGAATCAGCGGAAAGAGCTATGCAGAAGGCGGTGAATAAGAGAATGGCAAGTCTGTTGAAAGTGACGGAAATCACAAAAAAATTCCAGGGCCTTGTGGCGGTTGACAATGTCAGCATCGACATGAAGGAGCACACCATCCACGCCCTGATTGGACCAAACGGAGCAGGCAAGACCACCACCGTAAACCTGATTACAGGAGTACTGCCCCTGACATCAGGCAAGGTGGAATTTGCGGGAAAAGACATTACCGGCATGACCACCCACGATATTGCCAGGCAGGGAATCGGCAGAACCTTCCAGAATATAAAGGTATTTCCGACCATGACCCTGCTGGAGAATGTAATGGTGGGGGGACACCAGCAGGCGCCCATGGGCATGATGCGTGGAATCTTTGATATCAGAGGCGCCCGGGCGGAGGAAATGAGGCTTAAGGAAAAGGCCGAGGAGGTTCTGAAGCGCATCGGTATGTATGACCTGAGAGGCTCCCTGATGAAGAATCTGCCCTATGGGCGTCAGAAGATATCGGAGATTGGAAGGGCCATGATGAATGACCCTAAACTGATTCTGCTGGATGAGCCTGCGGCCGGCCTTAATCCGTCGGAGCGCGCCGAACTGGTAGAGGTTATCTATAAAGCATATGAGGACGGGTACTCGTTCTTCATGATTGAGCACAACATGGATGTGGTCATGAAAATCAGCGACTACATAACAGTGCTGAGCTTCGGGCGCATGATAGCAGAGGGCACGCCAAAGGAAGTACAGAGCAATGAAGAGGTTATCCGCGCATACCTGGGCAGCCGGTATGTGGAGCAGGATTCCAGATAATCGGAGGGATTCTTATGTTAAAAGTCAATGGGATTGACGCTTATTACGGCGATGTCTGTGCATTGCATGATATTTCCCTTGAAATAGGCGATGACGAAATTATTTCCATCATCGGGTCAAACGGCGCTGGAAAGACCACGCTCATGAACTGTATTGTGGGCTGGGTGAAGGTAAAAAAGGGCAATGTGGAGTTTAACGGTCAGGATATAACCAACCTGCCCACACACAGCATAACCAGAACCGGGGTGGTGCAGATTCCGGAAGGAAGAGAAATTTTTTCCAACATGACAGTTCTGGAAAACCTGGAGATGGGAAGCTACAGCATAAAGCGCTCCAAAAAGGAAATGAATGCAAAGATTGAGGAGATGTATGACTTATTTCCGCGCCTTAAGGAGAGAAGGGGGCAGAAAGCAGGGTCGCTGAGCGGCGGCGAACAGCAGATGTTAGCCATAGCCAGGGGACTGATGGGGGACCCCAAGCTTCTGATGTGTGACGAACCGTCCCTGGGACTGGCTCCCGTGATTGTGGACGATATGTTTGATATTTTTTTAAGAATCAATAAGGAGAAGCATCTGCCAATCCTGATTGTGGAGCAGAACGCCTTCATGGCCCTGGAGGTGTCCAGCCGCTGTTACGTGCTGGAAAACGGACGCATGGTGATTACAGCCTCCAGCGAAGAGCTGGCCAGAAGCGATACCATTAAAAAATCCTATCTGGGCGGATAAAGGGGTGTGCTGCCTTTATCCTGCTGTTGTGGAAGGTGAACAAGAAAATAAAAAATATTTAATTTTTTTGTTGACATTGAACGAAAGATGTGCTAATTTAGAATCAGGCAAAATAATAATTAAAAATATTTAATTTTTTATTTTTAATTTAATATTACATATTAACACAAAACAAATTTTTTATTCCAAGTGTAACTTGGGGGAAAGGGAGAAAGCTATGAAAGTAAAAGACACAATCAAGAAACCTTACGGTATCTGCCCGGCATCCATGACCATCTGGAATGCAGACCAGACTTACAACAAGAAGGGTATGGAGAAGTACCTGACCTGGCTGCTGGACAATGGCGCACAGTCCATCTCCATCTGCGGAAGCACCGGTGAGAACATTGCCATGAATATGGAAGAGCAGAGGGAAATCATCGAGCACGTATCCGGTTTCTTAGGCGGCCAGGTTCCTCTGGTATGCGGTACCGGCAGATACGATACCTTAAATACCATTAAGATGAGCAAGTTCGCACAGGACCACGGCGCCGACTGTGTCATGGTTATCCTTCCATTCTACCTGAATCCGCATAAAAAGGCAGTTATGCAGCATTTCAGGGATTTAAGGGATGCGCTGGATATTGAAATCATGGTTTACAACAATCCATGGTTTGCCGGCTACGAGCTGAGCGTGCAGGAGGTCAAGGAGCTGGTGGATGACGGAACCATACAGTGCATCAAGGCAGCCCACGGCGACCCCAACAGGGTACATGAACTGAAGTTCCACTGCAAGGATGACCTGACTGTATTCTACGGACATGACTACGCTGCCATGGAAGGCCTCCTGGCCGGAGCGGACGGCTGGCTGTCAGGATTCCCGGCCGTGCTTCCGAAGCAGTGCCGCAGACTCCAGGATGCCTGCTTTGCAAAGGACGTGGACGCAGCCATTGCAGCCCAGAACAACATCCAGCCATACATAGATTACTTCTTCTATGATAAGGTCAACGGAGTTCCCCACTGGCAGGAAATCTGCAAGTATACATTACAGGCACAGGGCCTGGATGTAGGTCTGCCGCGCAAGCCGCTTGGCGAGCTGGATGACGCCAACAAGAAGAAAATCGAGAAATTACTTGCAGACATGGAGTAATTGACGAAAATGTAATAGGGTACGGTCATTTATGATATCGGTGCATGTATTGGAAACAGGTGATACATGCACCGATTTTTTAAGGAGAGGGATTTATGAAATGTATTGTTTGCGTTAAGCAGGTGCCGGACACCGCCAATGTGGAAGTGGACCCGGTGACCGGAGTACTGAAGCGGGACGGGACCCAGTCAAAGTTAAATCCGTACGACCTTTATGCAATGGAATCTGCCCTGGAGATGAAGGAGCAGCAGGGAGGCACAGTGGATGTCATCACCATGGGGCCGGGACAGGCAAAGGAGGCATTAAAGGAATGCATGTGCATGGGGGCTGACCGCGCGGGCCTTATCAGCGACAGGAAATTCGCGGGCGCGGACGTGGTGGCTACCAGCTATACCTTATCCCAGGGCATACGCAGAATGGGGGAGTATGACCTGATTCTCTGCGGCAAACAGACCACAGACGGGGACACGGCGCAGGTGGGGCCGGAGGTTGCCCAGTGGCTGGGAATACCCCATGCTTCCAATGTGCTGGAAATCAGGGAAACAGGGCCGGGATGGATACGGGTGCGCATAAATATGGACGGATATGAACAGATACAGACCATGGATTTGCCGTGTCTGATTACACTGGATAAGGATGTGAATACGCCAAGGCTTCCCTCCTACAAACGGGAAAAGGAGCTGCCGGAGGGTTATCTGAGGGAATTTACCCTGCCGGACCTGGAGGACCGGGATGAAAACCACTACGGATTGTCCGGTTCGCCCACCCAGGTGGAGCGCATATTCCCGCCTGAGAAACGTGAGTACAGGGAAATATTCGACGGTATCCCCGGTGAGCTGGCTGATAAGATGTACCATGTGCTGAAAGAGGCAAAGTTTATATAGTTGTAGGACAGAAAGGAGAGAGGATTGTGGCTGAACTGAAGATTCATCAGGAACGGCTGGATGAAGAGGGAATCCGGCAGCTCATTGACATATGCCCCTTTGGCGCCATCAGCTGTAAGGACGGAAGGGTGGAGATTGACTCCGGCTGCAGAATGTGCAGGCTGTGTGTGAAAAAGGGTCCCGCCGGGGCGGTGGAATATCTGGAGTCCCGGGAACAGGAAATGAATAAGGATGAATGGCGGGCGGTTGCCGTGTACGTGGAATACAACGGAAAGGACATCCATCCGGTGACGCTGGAGCTGATTGGAAAGGCCAGGGAACTGGCAGCGGTCACAGGGCATCCGGTGTATGCGCTTTTTATGGGGCATGATGTGGGAGCAAAGGCAAAAGAACTGCTGGCATACGGCGTGGACCGGGTCTTTGTGTATGACAGGAAGGAGCTGGAGCATTTTTCCGTCCTTACATATGCCAATGTATTTGCTGATTTCATAACCAGAATCAGGCCCTCGTCCATTCTGGTGGGAGCCACCAATGCAGGACGTTCCCTGGCGCCCAGGGTGGCGGCGCGGTTTCGTACCGGACTCACAGCAGACTGTACGGTTCTGGAAATGAAGGAAAACACGGACCTGGTGCAGATTCGCCCGGCCTTTGGGGGAAATATTATGGCCCAGATTGTGACTCCCAGGAACCGGCCCCAGTTCTGTACGGTGCGGTATAAAATTTTCTCTGCTCCCTCTGTGACGGAGGAACCAACGGGCGTCATCCAGTCCATGGAGGTGACGGATGACATGATTGACCGGAGAATCAGGGTGGAGGAAATCATACACAAGCCAAAGGAGATTGACATATCCGAGGCAGAGGTGATTGTGGCTGCCGGAAGGGGTGTGAAAAGCCAGGCAGATTTGGAGATGATAAGGGAACTGGCCTCTGCCCTGGATGCCCAGACAGCCTGCACCAGGCCCCTGATTGAATGCGGCTGGTTTGACCCCAGGCGTCAGATTGGCCTCAGCGGCAGGACCGTGAAGCCAAAGCTCATCATTACCGTGGGCATATCCGGGTCCGTACAGTTTGCAGCGGGAATGAGGGGAGCTGACTGCATCATTGCCATTAATAAGGACAGGAAAGCCCCGATTTTTGATATTGCAAACATCGGCTTTGTGGGGGACTGGTATGAGATTCTTCCACGGCTGCTTAAGACGGTTAAGGAGGGTGTATGATGGGATACAGGAAACTGGATGAACAGGACATCGCTTATTTAAAAAGGGTGACAGAGGATGAACGGGTCCTGACCGGCCCGGATATAAGCGAGGATTACAGCCACGACGAGCTGGGAGGCGTGGAGTGTGCTCCCGAGGCCCTTGTACGGGTATTGTCCACCAGGGAGGTTTCGGATATCATGGCTTACGCCAATGGACAGGGAATTCCCGTGGTGACCAGAGGCTCCGGCACCGGCCTGGTGGGGGCGGCTGTGGCCATCCACGGCGGCATTATGCTGGAGACAACGCAGATGAACCATATCCTGGAGCTGGACCGGAAGAACCTTACAGTGACAGTGGAACCGGGTGTGCTATTAATGGACCTGGCCCAGTATGTAGAGGAAAACGGGCTTTTTTATCCGCCGGACCCGGGGGAGAAATCAGCAACCATTGGAGGCAATATAAGCACCAACGCAGGAGGGATGCGGGCTGTAAAATACGGTGTCACAAGGGACTACGTGCGGGCGCTGACAGTGGTGCTTCCCACCGGCCAGGTGGTGGAGTTCGGCGGAAAAACAGTAAAGAACAGTTCCGGCTACAGTCTGCTGAACCTGATGATTGGCTCCGAGGGCACGCTGGGCATCATCACCCAGGCCGTGCTTAAGCTGGTTCCGCTTCCGGGTAAGACAGTGAGCCTGCTTGTGCCGTTTCCGGATATGGAGCAGGCCATTGAGATGGTGCCGGTGATTGTGGAGGCGCAGATACAGGCAACAGCCATTGAGTTCATGGAACGGGGGACCATTCTGTTTGCAGAGGAATACCTGGGCAAACGGTTCCCGGATACCAGAAATGATGCCTATATCCTGCTTACATTTGACGGAAGAAATGCAGAGCAGGTGCAGGCGGAATACCGGGAGGTGGCAGACCTATGTCTGGACCATGGGGCAGTGGACGTGTTCATCGTGGATACGGAGGAGCGAAAACAGAGTGTGTGGAACGCCAGAGGAGCATTTCTGGAAGCAATCAAGGCTTCCACCACCCAGATGGATGAGTGCGATGTGGTGGTGCCCAGGGACCGGGTGGCGGATTTTATCAAATTCACCCATGAAGTTGCAAGAAAACTGAATCTGCGGATTCCAAGCTTTGGCCATGCAGGCGACGGAAACCTCCACGTGTATCTCTGCAGGGATGAACTGGCAGAGGATGAATGGAAGGAAAAGCTGGGCCTTGGATTTGAGATGATGTACGCAAAGGCCAGGGAGTATGGGGGAGCAGTGTCAGGGGAGCACGGCATCGGATATGCCAAGAGGGCGTATCTGAATGAACAGCTGGGGGATGTGCAGATTGGCCTGATGAGGCGGATTAAAAAGGCCTTTGACCCCAATCTGGTTCTGAACCCGGATAAGGTTATCTGATATGGAGCTGGCCTGTACTACCCTGAGACAGATTGCAGTAATGTTTGTCATCATATCCGCAGGTATTCTGTGCAGCCGTTTCGGAGTCATTGACCATGAAAAGAGCAAGACTCTGTCCGCGGTCATACTGAAGGTGGTGACGCCTGCCCTGATTATTTCCTCCTTTCAGACGAAATTTACGGCAGACACAGTCAGGGGACTGTATGGTTCCCTCCTTTTGGGAATTGTCAGCTTTGCTATCTCCATTTTGGTTCCCACCTGGATTGTCAGAAAGAGCAGGGATTACGATTACGTGGTGGCCCGGTTTTCGTGTATGTACCCCAACTGCGGATTCATAGGGATTCCGCTGGCATACGGTGTCTTTGGCCAGGAGGGGGTATTTTACATCAATGCCTTTGCGGCTATCTTCAACCTTCTGGTGTACAGCCATGGTGTATATATCATGAACAGCAGTGATTACTGTTTTTCATGGAAACGCCTGGTGTCCCCCGGCATTGCCGGTGTCATGATCGGCCTGTCCCTGTTTATTATGAGATGGAAGCTTCCCTATGTGGTGCTAAGGCCCATGGAAATGCTGGCGGATATGAATACGCCTCTGGCCATGCTGGTGGCCGGGGTGTCCATGGCGGGAACGGATTTGGCAGGAGTCATCAGGGCTCCCAAGGTGTTCCGGCTGTCCCTGTACAGGCTGGTACTCATACCGGTCCTGTTCATCCTGGCCAGCCGTTTCCTTTTCCTGCCTGAGGTGGTGAGGATGACAGGGGTACTGGCTGCCTCCTGTCCTGCGGCCGCCATCGGCATCCTGTTTTCCCTGCAGTACGGGCGGGATGAGGTGTATGCGTCCCAGGTCTTTGCCATGACCACCATATTGTCCATTGTTACGGTGCCTCTTATGGTGTGGCTGGCTACCTGGCTGTGATGTTCCCGGGGGCGGTGTTCCCGGGGAGTGCTTCTGGCGGTGCTGCTCCTGGCGGCGGTGTTCCCGGAGTTGCTGTTCCCGGGACAGTGCTGCGGGGGGATATTAGGACGGCTGATGGAACCCTATTAGTAAAATCAATGAATATTTCTCCCTGTTTTGGTTTGACAAGCCAGATAAAATTTGCTAGTATAAGATACTAATAAGAAACGGACCGTTCGCGGACTATCAATATTCTGACAAACATATCAAACCAAACACGCAGAAAGAGAGGAAATTTATAATGGGTACAATTATCGGCGAAGGCATAACCTTTGATGATGTGCTTCTGGTACCGGCATTTTCAGAAGTGATTCCCAACCAGGTAGACCTGACCACACATTTGACCAAAAAGATTAAACTGAACATCCCGCTGATGAGCGCCGGCATGGATACGGTTACAGAGCACCGTATGGCCATTGCCATGGCCAGGCAGGGAGGTATCGGTATTATTCATAAGAATATGTCCATTGAAGCCCAGGCAGAGGAAGTGGACCGGGTAAAGCGTTCTGAGAATGGTGTCATCACAGACCCATTTTTCCTTTCGCCGGAGCACACCCTTAAGGATGCCAATGACCTGATGGCAAAATTCCGCATATCCGGTGTGCCCATTACAGAGGGCAAAAAGCTGGTGGGCATCATTACCAACCGTGACCTGAAGTTTGAGGAAGACTTTGACCGCCCCATCAAGGAGTGCATGACCACCAAGAATCTGGTTACTGCCAGGGAGGGCGTTACATTAAAGGAAGCAAAGGCCATCCTGGCCAAGGCAAGGGTGGAGAAGCTGCCAATCGTGGATGACGAGTTCAACCTGAAAGGCCTTATTACCATCAAGGACATTGAGAAGCAGATTAAGTACCCATTGTCCGCAAAGGACGAACAGGGACGCCTTTTGTGCGGCGCTGCCGTAGGCATCACCGCCAATGTGCTGGACCGCGTAGGCGCGCTGGTGGAGGCAAAGGTGGACGTGGTGGTCCTGGATTCAGCCCATGGCCATTCAGCCAATGTTATCCGCTGCGTGAAGATGATTAAGGAGGCGTATCCGGACCTTCAGGTGGTGGCCGGAAATGTGGCCACGGCAGAAGCTACCAGGGCATTGATTGAGGCCGGGGCTGATTCCGTCAAGGTGGGTATCGGACCTGGTTCCATCTGTACCACCCGCGTGGTGGCAGGCATCGGCGTACCGCAGATTACGGCTGTGATGAACTGCTACAGCGTTGCCAAGGAGTACGGCGTGCCCATTATTGCCGACGGAGGAATCAAGTACTCCGGCGATGTGACAAAAGCCATTGCCGCAGGCGGCAGCGTATGTATGATGGGAAGCATCTTTGCGGGATGCGATGAGAGCCCGGGTACCTTTGAGCTGTACCAGGGACGTAAATATAAGGTATACCGCGGCATGGGTTCCATTGCCGCCATGGAAAACGGAAGCAAGGACCGCTATTTCCAGACAGACGCAAAGAAGCTGGTTCCCGAAGGCGTGGAGGGACGCGTGGCTTACAAGGGAATGGTGGAGGATACTGTATTCCAGCTCTTAGGCGGCCTGCGTTCCGGTATGGGCTACTGCGGCGCCCAGGATATCACCACCCTTCAGGAGACAGCGCAGTTCATTAAGATTTCCGCTGCATCCTTAAAGGAGAGCCATCCTCATGATATCCACATTACCAAGGAGGCTCCCAACTATTCCATTGAGGAATAGGAAAGAGTGCCTGGTGATTGAAGCGCAGGAAGAATTGGTTTATAATGATACCCGTCGGAAGAACTCCGGCGGGTATTTTATATGGGAACGGGAGGACGGGGAAATGGAACAAAAAAGCAGATTAACCACACTGTGTTATATCGAACATGAGGGGGCGTATCTGATGCTCCACAGAATCAGCAAGAAGAACGATGTGAATAAGGATAAATGGATTGGGGTTGGCGGGCATTTCGAAGGGGATGAGAGCCCGGAGGACTGTCTGCTCAGGGAGGTGAAGGAAGAAACCGGCCTTACCCTTACCTCCTGGCGGTTCAGGGGACTGGTTACATTCATTGCAGAGGGCTGGGAGACAGAATACATGTGTCTGTACACTGCGGACAAATATGAGGGAAACATGACAGCCTGCAGCGAGGGAGCGCTGGAGTGGGTGAAGAAGGAGGACGTGCTGTCCCTGAATCTGTGGGAGGGGGATAAAATCTTTTTTAAGCTGTTGAATGAGGAGGTACCCTTCTTTTCACTGAAACTGGCATATAAAGGGGACCGTCTGACGGAGGCCGCCCTGAACGGGAAACAGATGGAGCTGTTCGATGTGCTGGATGAGGACGGGAAGAGGACAGGAGTGGTCCGGGAACGGAGCCTGGTCCATATGGACGGGGTCCCTCACGGAACGGCCCATATATGGATTGTAAGGGAGAATGAGGATAAAATATACGACCTTCTGCTGCAGAAGCGGAGCCAGTGCAAGGATTCCTATCCGGGCTGTTATGATATTTCTTCAGCAGGCCATGTCCAGGCCGGAGATGATTTCCTGCCGTCCGCTGTCAGGGAACTGAAGGAGGAGCTGGGAATTGAGGCTGGGGAGGAGGACCTGGAGTTTGCAGGCTGCCACAAGGGATATATGGAAGAGATATTTTACGGAAGGATGTTTAAGGACAGCGAGGTCAGCGCCGTATATGTGTACAGGAAACCAGTGGATGCAGAACATCTCATGCTTCAAAAAGAAGAGGTGGAGAGCGTCATGTGGATGGAGCTTGGCGAGTGCATTGAGGCGGTAAGACATCACAGGATACCCAACTGCATTTACCTGGATGAGCTTGAAATGCTTGAACGGTATCTGAGCGGGAAACAGCGGGGATGACAGTGAACCAGGGGGTGTTGATGGAATGCTTTGGGGCATTTCCGGAATGCATTCTGGCCTGGGGGGGGGGGGGGGATATGGAAAGACAGCATAAGGAACGGCAGCAAATGGTATAGCAGTATAGAGGAAGGGGGATGGTAAGAAAAAATACTTGTCTGCGCAATTAAAGAAAAAATATATTTATCGTAAGTTTATCGTCAGAAATAGATGTTTTTTGTAACCTGGAAGTATGATATAATATCTCTAGTTTTGTTCACAAAAAATGAGTGCCTGCAATATGGGAGAGATATTATGAGACTTAGGAAATGGAAATCATTTTTATGTATATGTACCAGCTGTACCCTGCTTATGAGTACGGCAGCGTCAGCTAATCCAGCAACCATCACGCCTTTGGAGGAAAGCCAGGTATCTTCCTTCCAGTCAGGGGACCAGACCTCCGGCCAGGGGACTGTATCGTCCCATGGGCCAGGCCCGGAATCCGGCAGTGGTGGGGCGGTCATTTCATCAGACGGACCGTCTACTTCCGGGAGTCCGTCTACTTCCGGGAGTCCGTCTTCAACCGGGAGTCCGTCTTCAACCGGCAGCCCATCCCCATCCGGCAGCCCATCCCCATCCGGCAGTCCGTCCCCATCCGGTAATCCGCCGGCAGGACAGACAGCCGGCGGAAACAGCGGGGGAGCAGTATCGCCGGGAGGAGAGACAGCAGGCTCTGCTGCCGGAACCTTTGACCAGACAGCGGCTGCTTCCGTGCAGAAGCCGGAGATAGCATCAGAGGGAGCTGTACTAATGGATGCTGCCACGGGAACCGTCCTGTATTACAAGAATGGAGACAAGCAGTTCTATCCCGCCAGTATCACCAAGCTGATGACAGCACTGCTGGTGGCGGAGAACTGTAATCTGGATGACAAGGTCACATTTTCAGCAACAGCCACCACCAACCTGGAATCGGGTGCCGTGTCCATCAATATGACGGCAGGAGATGTGATGACTGTACGGCAGTGTCTTTACGCCCTGCTCCTCAAATCAGCCAATGAGGTGGGAAATGCCCTTGCGGAGCATGTGGCCGGCAGCAATGCTAAGTTTGCGGACATGATGAACGCCAAGGCAGCGGCCTTAGGATGCACCAATACACATTTTACCAATCCACATGGTCTCAATGATTCCAATCATTACACCACGCCCCATGATATGGCGCTGATTGCAAGGGCGGCATTCCAGAATGATGTGGTAAAGACAGTGGCGTCCACACGTACATACGCACTGCCTGCTACCATAAAGAATCCTTCCGGCCTGACCGTGACAATGGGCCACAAGATGCTGAATCCCAACGATGCCAGATATTATCCGGGGGTCATTGGAGGAAAGACCGGTTATACATCCAAAGCGGGAAATACCCTGGTGACCGCAGTGGAGAAGGACGGGGTCAGACTGATTGCCGTTATCATGAAGAGCAAGTCAACCCATTATACGGATACCAAGGCCTTGTTCGATTACGGATATGAACTGGTGAAGGCAGGTGCTTTAAGCGGGGGAAGTGCAGGAAATGCAGATAACACAAGCAGTTCAAACGGCACAGGTACGCCGGGCGGTTCTTCCGGTACAGGAAATGCCGGTCCGGGAACAACCTCAGCCAGGGGATGGGTCCAGGACAGCAGCGGATGGTACTATGTAAAGGACAATGGGGCCAAGGCTGCTAATGAATGGATTACGGCAGACGGTGTTTCTTACTGGATTGATTCCAACACATATATGGCCAAGGGCTGGCGTCAGGTAGATGGAAAATGGTATTTCCTGCGCTCCAATGGAGCCATGGCCAAGAACCAGTGGGAGAAGGTTGAAGAAAACGGACAGTGGTTTTATCTGGGTGCGGACGGTGCTATGCTGACCAACACCACAACACCGGACGGGTCGCGGGTGGATGAGAGCGGGGCCTGGGTGCAGTAAGCAATGCCGGGATTTGCTGAAGATGAAATTTAGAACGGAAAGGTGTGAAGTAGTATACTTTGCGCCTTTTCTTTTATACCGTATTCCGGTATAATAAATACATTGGTATCATATTGTTCCGGCCGCCCTATGACACGGTGGTCCGGATATAAAGGCTGAAACAGAGGAATAACATGGGAATGCAGGCAGATGTTCTGCAAAGATAAAAATAGGTAAATGTATGTGGATTATGTTGGAGAGAGGAGGACTGCCATGAAGAAAAATACTGCAGCTGTTTTTATGACAGCAGGCCTGCTGTGTGTTTTGCTGTCCGGCTGCCGGACAAGCGGAAAACCAGCCGGTGGAACGCCGGAGGCTTCACCGGAGCCAGGTATCAGCACGGAGCTGACCCATGAGCCGGAGCGCGAGCGTGGTTCAGAGAATAAGCATGGGACAGAGAAGGGGCATGGACCGGGGAGTGGAACGGAGCCGGTACAGGAGGCGGTACGGGAGCCGGAAGCAGAAGAAGGCCTGGTTTCCGCTCTGCCGTATCAGTTTGCCGGAAAATACGGAATTATCCAATCGGAATATCCGATTTACGAACTGGATACTGTGATTGTATCAAAAATGCCCCAAAAAGAAAAGACAATATCCCTGACATCCGCCCTCCATCAAAAGCAGGAACTGCTTGTAAGCATGGTTCTGGATGATGATTCGGAACTACAGAAAATCCCGGCAGGCGGGGAGCCTCCTGCGGATGGTCTGTATCATACATTAAGTGACGGAAGTATGGTTGTTTCTGAGAAATACCAGGATGAGTTATGGAAATCAGGGCAAGGGCTGTTCCTTACAGGTCCCGGTATTCCGGAAGCTGGAATTAAGCCCCTGGAGTCAGGGTATTATAGTTATCCTGCTTACATTGAGGCATATGGCCGCCGGCGTTATATCATCGAAGCAAGGTTTGAGCTGCCATCTGCTCCTGAATCAGGAGATAATTTGTCCGGTTACGCGCTGCAGGTTCTTGATTTTGAAAAACCGCTGGAATTTGGCCTGAAGCGTGTGCCTGAATATGGGACTTTGGAAGAATTAGCGCAACAGGAACAGGGGAGTCTGGACACCCATGACGGTACTTCCATTATCAGCATGGGTGAGCGGGTAGATGAGGGAATCCTGATATCCTGGTATGTGTACAACGAGGACCGTGAGCGGTCTGTCATCATTGGCTACAATCCCATGCGTCAGGAGATTGATATGCCCACCATATCCGGCAACGGGAAACAATATTCAATCAGGGAGCTGACGGCCAATCCCTATTGGGATAATCTGGGACATTACCGGCTGTCCGATATAAAACAATATGGACGGCGTATCAGATGCCTGTTCGGCGTACCCAAGGAGGAGCAGAATGGGCCTTTTCAGATTCATATACCCGGAGTCACGTTTTTAAACAGAGTGGAATCCCAGCCTGTCACGCTGCCTATACCGGAGGATTATGAAGAATTGAACCTGGATATTCCGTGGGAAGACGGTTCTGTGCGAATCCTTGGCATTACCAGGATGAAGGAGCCCCAGATACAAGAGACAGAGGATGTGAAGGGGAATCTTAAGACGACAGAGAGACTGGCAGTTTACATCGATGTGAAGGCGGTGGATGAGGATAAGGACCTGGCGCTGAGGGGCCTGATTTGCCAGAGAAAATTAAGGTGGAGCGGATGGGAAAATGAGAGGTATGACTTTGATGAGAAGGGAAACCTCAGCGGTTTCCGGGTCTTTTACGATGAAGGCGACACAGAGGTAACGCTGAAATTCCATGGTGCGGCGTTTTACTGGAATCAGCCTTATGTGACGGAGATTGCAGGAGAGAACTGAATATAAAACGAAATCCCTTGGGAGCTTACCGGGCTCTCAAGGGATTTTTTAGTAATGGCCTGCTTTATTGAAATCATTTTATGTAATCTCCAACACAGTGGATGACGTGGAAATTTCCTGCATCCTTTCAATGGATAGGGAGAGGCATAAGTGGGAACAGACAGCGCTGTTGTCAAAATCAATTCCTGTCATTTCTGAAATTTTGGCCAGGCGGTAGTACAGGGAGTTTTTATGTATGTTTAGCTGACGGGCCGCCTTCAGCACATCGTTGCCGCAGTCAAGAAAAACCTCCATTGTCTTTTTTAATTCACCTACTTTATTCTGGTCATGGGATTCCAGTATAGCCAGGGCAGGGTGTTTGATGGCAGCCAGTTCAGCAGACGTACCGAAATGGGACAGGACATCATAGAGCACAAAGCGGCCGTAGAAGAAGCATCGTGTCCCGGGAAAGTCTTTTGACTGGCACCATGTCAGGCAGCAGGCAGCCTGGCGGTAAAAGTAGGAAGCGTTTTCCACTCCGCGGAAGGGAAGGCTCAATCCCACTACAAATCCATTTGCTCTGCTGAATTCGTCTATTATACCGGAAAACTGGGCATAGGGAACCCGCTTATCCTGTACCAGTATCAGAATGGTGTCATTATCTGCCAGGACCTTACTTTTCAGAAGATGTTCCAAAGCCTGGATAAGCCTTTGCTGGATGCTTATGAGGACATCCAGATGAGGTACAAAACGCAGGAGTGCAATATAGTAGAGATTGTCCGGAGTGACGCCTGCCTTTTCCAGAAAGACAGCATCAATCTGGGCATCATATCCCTCTCCCTTAATAAGGCGCAGGAGAATGTTATCTTCTGGGCTGTTGCGGTAAGGAGTCACGCCTGAATACCCCATTGCCCGTGACAGAAGTTCCACTAAAATACCTGCGAAATCCAGCATACCCTGAGTCAGGTCCATGTAGTGGCCGATGATGGTGAGAAAGCCAATCAGTTTTTCCTGAAAGAATATGGGCGCATAAATACTTGGATGCGGCAGAAAGTCATAGTGGTGGATAAAGGGTTTGTGCCTGTTTTTCAGGTTCCGCAGAAATATAGGATTGGAAGTAATGGAGGCCACATAGGAAGCTGAGTGGTAACGGTGGGTTACCTGGAAGGTGGATTCATAATCGTCCAATTGGGACATGCGTTCCTGGTTAAAGGCCAGAATCCGGAATCCAGCGTCGTCTATAACAATGGGATTGGTAATGATTTTCTGGCTGATGTCAATCAGTTCCTGGAGGCTTCCTCCTTCTAAGATTTTCCGGTTCATATCCACATACCAGCTGCGGTAGGTCAGAAAACAATCCTGCAGCAATTCCAGTAATTTTCCGCCCTCGCACAGACACAGAATACATTTGTGATGATGAGCCGAGGCTTCCTGGGTTTCCCTGATGGGATGGACAAAGCAGCAGGCCTCGAATGCGTCCGGCGGCTGGAAGGCAGGAGACTCATGGTAGTACAGATAGGAGGGATTGGCATGTATACCGGGATAATACACCCGGATATCAGAGAATCCCACATGGGTATGGATGTGGTCCAGGGTGATTACCTCTTCTTTTGCAATATAATCCAGTATCATATTCAGTGTGACATCCATAAATGGGGACTCCTTTTTACTTACATTGTATCATGTGTGCCGTGTGGAACAATATCTATATTATAGGAGAAAAAAATTGGTCTTGCAACCAAGAATTGAGTAATGGATTATAAAAAGGAGGGGGGATTTTTTTGAAAAATTGGGCAATTTTCCAAAAACAAGGCAGGCGCTTTTGACCATCGTACATTGTGGATTACAGTACCCCGGTGCTATAGTTGAGATACAAATACAGAACCTGCAAAGAGCAGAACATACAATGAGGAAGGGAGACTGCAATAATGTATGATAAGTACCTGACAACAGAGTATCCTAACATTTTTTTTGAGGATTCGGCTGTAGGAAGAATGAAAAAGCGTATTTGGGATGCGAGTGAGGAGGAGATTGACGAAATCCTTCAGAAATATGAGATTCCCAGCGAACCGGAAATTGGCAAGGCAGGGTGTTATATACAGACCACACCAAGGGCAAAGGTAATTGAAAAGCGCCGCAAAAATGATATTGTGCTGGTACCCTTAGGGTGTACGGAAAACCATGGAATGCACAATAATTCCGGCCTGGACACATTCATGTGCAGCGGCATATGCGAAGGCGTGCGGCGTTATACGGCCAAGCTGGGACATGAAGTGGCCCTGGCCCTGCCGCCTCTTAACTATGGCGGACATCCGTATCACCATCTGGGAATGCCCGGAACCATTGTGGCCAGTCAGACCGTGGTGGAAGAAACACTGATTGACGTGATGCTGGGGCTTTGGGATGACGGCTTCCGCAAAATTATATTTGTCAACAACCATGGAATGGACTGGATGCTGGAAGCAGCTGTCCAGGAATTCTTCAAACGCTATCAGCTGCCGGCCTTTGTGACGGTAGTGGAATGGCACCGTGCAGTGCGGGAATTCTTTTATCCAATTGGGGACAAACGTCCTGATTTTGTGACAACGCCATTTGTGCATGCGGATGAGTCGGAGACATCAGTCGCCCTTCTAATGTTCAAGGATATGGTGGATATGAGTTATGTGCAGGATGCACAGGCAAAGAGCATGGGATTTTTGGACGACGGCTACTATGACGGTTCTGTTGACAGTTTTCACCGGCCAAATAAGTGGAGCGAGGCAGAAGGCCACCGTGTGATTGAACGGTTCGGTACACCGGAAGGCGTGGTAGGGGTTCCATCCCGTGGTAATCCGCGTAAGGCTAAGCGCCCTATTGCAGCTATCTGTGAATATCTTACCATGATGGTAGAGGATATCCTGTCCAAATATCCCGCAGGCACAGTACCTGCACCGGAGAAGTTTTCACTCCGTCCCTATGAGGAAATTAAGGACTGCCTGAAGGAACCCCTGAGTGAAGGCTGGAAGAGTGTACACGAATTACCGAGGCGCGGTATTTTTACAGACTGATGGGAGGAAGACTATGTTACAAGTCGCATTTTGTGCTTCGGAAAATGCAGCCATGCAGGAACCGGTGCTTTTCCGCGGCAGACTGGACCAATCCTTTTCCCTTGCAAAGAAATTAGGGTACGATGGGGTGGAGCTGCATATCAGGGACGCCTCGGAAATAGATACCCAGGCGCTTTTCAGACAAAATGAAACCACAGGAATCAAGGTGGCTGCAATCGGAACAGGTTTAGCCGCCAGGGTGGACGGTCTTTCCCTTGCTGATAAAAATGAGACTGGACGCCGTCAGGCTATTGAGAGGGTTAAGGGATGTCTCGACCTGGCGGACCACTTTGGCTGCTGTGTGATTCTGGGCAGTCTGCGGGGGAATGTGCCGTCTGGCGGGGAGAAAAGCGAGGTTGTAACCCGCCTGCGTTATTCCATGCTGGAATTGGGAAATTACATTGAACAGAAGAACTGTTCTCTGGTTCTGGAAGTGATAAACCGTTATGAAAATAATTATTTCAACACGGTCCGAGAAACATCCGTATTTTTAGAGGCACTGGATTTGGACTGTGTGAAGATGCATCTGGATACATTCCATATGAATATTGAGGAAGCAGATATGTTTGAGGCCATTAGGGAGAGCGGGAGCAGGCTGGGGCATTTTCATCTGGCAGACAACACTCGCTGGTATCCCGGACATGGCCGGATTGATTTCCGGTCCGTCCTTAAGAGCCTGAGTCAAATCAGATACAATGGATGGATTAGTATGGAATGCCTGCCGAAACCAACGGAACTGGAGGCCGCGGAGAAGGGGCTGGCCTATATCCGTACTCTGCTGGAAGAGATTGATGGAGTGAAGAGAAAGGAAGATAACAATGGGAAAATTTAAATACGGAGCCACACAGTGGGGAATGCCGGGCAACGGCTGGTATGGCGTACGGCTTGCAAAAGAGGCTGGATTAGATGGACTTCAGCTGGAGCTTGGCAGCTATGAGAGAGGATATCCCCTGGCGCAGAAACAGATTCAGCAGGCATATCTGGAGGAAGGCGGGAAGTATGGAATTCAGTTTCCGTCCCTGGTGCTGAACGACATTAATGTGAATTATTTCATAAAGGGCAGAAACAGCGATATTGGAAAGATTTCCTATGAACAGATGGAACTGGCGGTGGAAACAGCCCATGCCATGGGGATTGGAATGATTATGGTGCCTCTGTTTCTGGATAACGAGCCAAAGACAGAGGAGGATTATGAAAATGCAGCGGAGGGACTTCGTTTTTGCTGTAGGAAGGCCCAGGCCTACGGGATTGACATTACCAGCGAATCCTGCATTGATGCGGCCAGCCATCTGAAGCTATTGCAGATGGTAGACATGCCCAATCACACCGTATTTTATGACGTACAGAATTACCGCTATTGGGGGAAAATCGACCAGATGGAAACACTTCGGGCGTTATGGGGACATATCTATCCTCAGATTCATGTAAAGGACGGAACCGGGATGTATGACAATGGAGGACATCTCAGCGGTTCGCCTTTGTTTGCCGGTGATGCCCATGTAAAGGACCAGCTGGATTTTCTTTTGGGGAAAGGATATGAAGGATGGATGATTCTTGAAAACTATTACGACCAGCTTCCTTTGAGGGCCTGCTGTGAACTGGACCAGCTGTCCCTGGTAAAGGAGGATTTAAAGAATTTGAAGGCTGCTGTGGATTAAGAGCTTGTCCTGATGAAAAGGGGGTTGATTATGGACAATAAACAATTCAGAGGAAAGAATGCCGCAGCCTTTATAAAAAAGCAGGGAATTTATTTTGCCCTTATTGCGGTTGTAGCCGTATTTTCAATTGCCGCCCCAATGTTTTTCCAGGTTAATAACTTTATCCTGATTCTGCGCCAGGGCGCAATCATGGGCATCATGGCCTGCGCCATGACGCTTGTAATCATCGGAGGTAATTTTGATTTGTCGGTGGGTTCCATTCTGTCCTTTTCCACGGTTCTTATGATACAGCTGTTTAACACTGTGGGGCCTGTGCCGGCAATGGCGCTGGTCTTGCTGGCCGGCATTGCCTTTGGGCTGATTTCCGGGTTTCTGGTGGGATATGTGCGCCTGAACTCAATGATAGTGACACTGGGAATGATGGGAATTGTCCAGGCGCTGACCTATTTTGTCTCAGGAGGAAAAAACAGTACCCTTAAAAATGCGGACGGAATGTGGTTTTTGTCCCTGGGACGGGGATTCATAGGCTTTATACCCACAGTGGTAGTTATCTGTTTTGTCTGTATGATTTTATTTGAAATACTGTTAAAGTGCACTGTTTTCGGGAATCAGCTTATGAGCGTGGGCGGCAATCAGGTGGCCAGCCGGTTCTCCGGTGTCGATGATAAGAAAATCGTGCTCATTACATTTATACTTTCCGGAATGATGACAGCTTTGGCCGGTATCCTTTTGGCATCCCGCATCGGTTCCGCGCAGAATGCCATTGGGGAAGGTTACGAGATGAACGTCATTGCGGGTGTTATCCTGGGAGGCGCCAGCCTGTCAGGAGGGAGCGGCAGCGCTGTAAAGGCAGTGATTGGAATTCTGATATTAGGAGTTCTGGATAATGGTTTTGTGATGATGAGCCTTCCATATTCCATGCAGTGGGTGGCGAACGGACTGATTATTCTTATAGTGGTCTATATTGACATCCGATCCAAACGTATTCGGACCAACATGAAGGGAGGGAAGAACGCATGAAGAGAATTGCGGGAAGGATTACGGCTGTAATGCGCAGCAACACGATAATCCCCATTTTTCTGGGGGTGTTCCTGTCAGCTTCGCTTTTTGTGGGAAACTTCTTCTCCCTGGAAAATTTTATCAATATCTTAGGCCAGAATGCGGCAAAGGGCGTTATGGCTGTGGGCATGACATTCCTGATACTCAATGGATATTTTGACCTGTCCGCCGGGACACTGATGGGGCTTGCATCCTGCCTTTTGGTGGGGATTACACCGTCTGTGGGGTTGTTTGCAGCCATTGTGCTGATGCTTCTCCTTGGTCTGGCTGTGGGGACTCTTAACGGGCTGATGGTTACTAAGCTGAAAATTAATGCTTTTATTGTGACAATGGCGGGAATGACACTGTGGCGGGGCCTTACGTTCATTTATACGGAGCAGACGATTCGGAATACTTCAAAAGGCTTTTACGAACTCAGCCGGAACAGTTTCCTGGGGTTGTCATATCCGGTGTGGCTGTGTCTGATATTTGTGGCGGCGGGCCAGGCGGTTTTGCGGTATTCGCGTCATGGACGCAATACATATGCCGCAGGCGGAAACATGAATTCTGCAAAGAATGCAGGCATCAATGTGGACCGGACCGTTATCATCAATTTCGCAGTCTGTTCCCTTTGCGCGGTCGTGGCAGGCATAATGTATGCCTCTAAGTTCAACTCCGCATCTCCCACACTGGGCTGGCCGGATGCCCATATGCTGGCCATTGCAGCTGTTGTGCTGGGAGGAACTAAACTTTCAGGCGGTTACGGGAACATGCTGTATACATTCGGCGGGGTGCTGGTGCTGGGCTTTATCGACAACATCATGAATCTGCTAAAGCTGTCTTCTTACTATAACACATTAGTATTCGGTATCATTCTTATTCTGGTTCTGTATATGGATAAGGTACTGCGGGAAAAGCCCGCATACAATATACCGGATAAACATAATTCTGATGATAAACATGCTACTGAAAAAGAGAAAAAATAATAAATAAAGGAAGGGGTTACAATGATGAAAGGAACAAAAAAATTTTTTGCATTGTTTACTGCAACAGCAACACTTTTAGGAATGACTGCATGTGCAGGCGGAGGAACCGCACAGACAGCTTCACAGACTTCTGCCGCCGCAGATACGACAGCAGCCCAGGCCGCACAGACCGGGGAATCAGTACAGACAGCCGCCGCTGCAGAGGGGGACGTATATCGCATTGGAATGGTGGCAAACAACATTGGAATCGATGATTACCAGACAAAATGTGATGAATGTCTGAGGGAATATGCCGCAGAGGTGGGGAATGTGGAATTGACCGTGCTGGATGCTGCAGGAGATGTGAACACACAGATTAGCCAAATTCAGGACCTGATTCAGCAGAAGTCAGATGTAATTATCGTGTGGGCCTGCGATTCCCTTTCCATTATTCCGGGGCTGCAGGAAGCTAAGGAAGCAGGGATTCCCATCATGTGCACCAACAATCCCATTGATGCCAGCGGAGATGAATATCTGAGTGCATTTGTTGGACCTGACCATTACGAGGAGGCTGTCATGTGTGCCGACATGCTGGCAGGAATGTTCCCGGACGGCTGTAATGTAGTCCAGCTCACCGGTACTCCTGGATACGATGTATCTACCTGGAGGCAGAACGGATTTGAGGAAAGTATTCCCGCGAATATCAAGATTCTGGAGACGCAGAATGCGGATTGGAACCGGGAGAAGGCCCAGCAGCAGATGGAGAAAATGATTTTAAAATATGGTGACCAGATTGACGCGCTGTATGCAGCGGATGACAATATTGCAATAGGAGCCTATAATGCTCTGCAGGCAGCCAATATGGATATCCCCATCATTGCCTGCGCCTTTATTGGAAATGAGGAAAGTGTTAAATATATTGAGGAGGGAATCATCAGCGGAAGCGTACTGCAGTCACCGTTCCCGGACGCAGTCACAGTTCTGGATACAGCCATCAAGCTGGCTAAGGGTGAGGCTGTAGACGCAGTTACCCGCTATGATTTATATCCCTGTACTTCTGAGAATGTGAAACAAGTCATTGCGGATGCGGGATTTGAAATCTGGAATTAAACAAAATATGTATCGCACTCAGCGTCTGGCAGACAGACGCTAAGTGCTCATAACGAGCCACTGCACTAAGCTCGAAAAGACCTCGCTAAGTGCCAGTGACATGTATCGCACGTAGGCGCCTAAAGGACAGGCGCCAAGTGCTCATAACAAGGAGGTGACGGGATGGAAGCCGAGAATGGGTATATACTTCAAATGAAGAATATATGCAAAAGTTTTCCGGGTGTCAAGGCCCTTGACCATGTGGATTTAAACCTGAAGCCTGGGGAGGTGCTGGCTCTGTGCGGGGAAAACGGTGCGGGGAAATCCACGTTGATGAAGGTTCTGGCCGGTTTGTATCAGCCGGATGAGGGGGAAATCCATTACGATGGCAAAAGCGTCTGCTTTAAACATCCGATTGAGGCAAAGCAGGCAGGTGTGGTTATGGTATTTCAGGAATTGTCTCTGGTAACAGATTTATCCGTGGCAGAGAATATTTATCTGGGGAGTCTGCCCATGAGAACCAAGGGAGGGGTGGACTGGAAAAAACTCCGGTCCGATGCAGCCTGCGTGCTGGCGGAATTAAAATGTGAGATTGACCCGAGGACGAATATAGGGGCGCTGCCAATCGCTCAGAGGCAGATGGTGGAGATTGCACGGGGGATTGCCCTTGGTGCGCGTATTCTGATTTTAGATGAACCCACATCCTCCCTGACTGACAGGGAAAAGAATGTGTTTTTTGAGAACATCCGGTATATGAAGAAAAAAGGAACGGCCATTGTCTATATATCACATAAAATGGATGAAATCATGGAAATTTGTGACCGCGCCGTTGTGCTGAGGGACGGGAAAAATTCAGGGGAATTCAACACGGCGGACTGTACCATTGATGATATTATCCAGGGAATGATTGGCCGTGTAATGAGCAATTATTATGTGAAGAATACGGCTGAAGCAGGGGAGGAGCTGCTCCGGGTAGAACATCTGACCCGAAAAGGACAGTACCAGGACATCAGTTTTTCTGTGCGCAGAGGGGAAATCGTAGGTTTTTACGGTCTGGTTGGGGCCGGGCGGACTGAGTTGATGGAGAGTATCTTCGGCATAACCAGGCCTGACAGCGGTGAGATTTATTATAAAGGCAGGAAAATCCGGGTGCGCAACAGCCGGGACGCAGTACGCCACAGGATGGCATTTGTGCCGGAAAACAGAAAGGAACAGGGACTGGTACTGGGGGAGAGCTGCCGGAAGAACATGATTCTGGCAAAGCTGCCATGGATGAAGCGAAGGGGATTTGTGGATTTTTCCCAGAGCTACCGCATTTATGATGAATATAAAAAGGCCCTTAAGATTAATGCAGCCAGTCCGGAGCAGCTCACAGTACAGCTTTCGGGCGGTAACCAGCAAAAGATAGTTCTCGGAAAGTGGCTGGCAATCCAACCTGATTTATTGATTCTGGATGAACCTACACGCGGTATTGATATAGGTGCCAAGGCAGATATCCACCGGTTTATTGCGCAGCTGGCAGAACAGGGAATGGCAGTCATACTGATTTCCTCTGAGATGCCTGAAATCATAGGTGTATCCAACCGTCTGCTCTGTATCCGGGAGGGTGAAATCTGCGCACATCTGGAGGGTGAGGCCATCAATGAACGCAACATTATTAATTCAATTATGGGCAAACCTGTGAAGGAACAGGCGGCCATTGGAGGTGTGGTATGAAGGATTGTACATTTGAACAAAAACTAAGTATTCTGAATACTGCCTGGGGCGAGGAAAAGGCTGACACCGTAATACTGGGAGGAACACTGGTAAACGTGTATACTCTGGAGATATATCCGGCGGACGTGGCCGTCCGGCATGGAAGGATTGCCTATGTGGGGGATGTATCCCACACCATAGGTCCGGAGACAAAGAAGATTGATGCCTCCGGCAGATACCTTGCTCCTGGTCTTATTGACGGACATCTCCATATTGCCGGTACGCATATGAGCATGACGGAATTTGGAAAGGTTGCATTGATGCATGGCGGAACGGCAGTGGCTACAGGATTTTTTGAAATCGGAATTATAAAGTCCCTGAAGGGAATCCGTTTTTTCCTGGATGAGCTTAAGAATACAGGGGTGAAGCCAATGTTTGTGATTCCGCTGCCTGCATTTCATCAGAATGAATCTTTTGAAAACCTTGGCACATTCACGGAGGAGATGGCCATAGAGGCCCTTCACTGGGATGATTGTTATGGTGTGAATGAGCTTAACCTGGCCCGTGTGGCAGGGAAGAATGAGAGTCTTCTGCGAATCGTGCATGAAGCGCAGAAACTTAAAAAGGTGTTGGTAGGCCATGCTTCCGGCGTGCGTGGAACACTGCTCCAGGCGGGCCTGAGCTTTGCCAATCATGTGAGCGACCATGAGACTGTGGCGGCGGATGAAGCCAACGAAAAAGCCCGCCTGGGAATTGCGGAACATCTGAGGGAAGGCTCTGTTGGACAGGAACTGGGAAAGGTGCTGCCGGATTTGGGGGGGAAGTTCGAACTTATAGGAGATTTTGGGTATGCATCCGATGAGATAGACCCCAGCCGTGTGAATGATATCGGATATATGGATGCAAAGGTACGCAGCGCCATTGCGTGCGGCGTTTCACCGGCTCTGGCCATACGTGCCGGTTCACTGAATGTCGCCCGGTTTTTCCGGCTGGAGGACGATATAGGAAGTATTGCTCCGGGCAAGTGCGCCGATATCCTGCTTCTGGACAATTTGGAACAGGTACATGTGGAGAGCGTGATTGTGGATGGTGAAATGCTGGTTATGAATGGAAGCTATTGCAGAGAAATCTCAGCCCCCAGGTATCCGGATGAATTCATGCATTCCATGAACCTGAAGCCCCTTACCCCGGACGATTTCCGTGTAAGGGCGCCTTATGAGGGATGTGTAAGGGTGCGCGTTATCGGAATGAATGGGGATCCTCTGATTACAGACCCCCTGGTGGAGGAGATGGAGTCGCGTGACGGCTTTATTGAAGCTGACCCTGAACGCGATATAGCTAAGATTTTTACAATGGACCGGCACCAGCAATCGGGCAGGAAGGGAATCGGCTTTGTGAAAGGCTTTGGTATACGCAACGGAGCAATTGCAGAATCCTACGCCCCCTGCATAGAGAACCTGAATATTATCGGAAGCAATGATGAGGACATGCGCATTGCCGCCAACTATCTGATTGAACACAATGGAGGTTTTGTGGTAGTGTCAGGAGGCAAGGTACTGGCATCCCTGGAACTCTCCATTGCAGGCATTGTATCGCCTGCTCCGTACCAGGAGGTGATTGCGGGAATGAAAGCAGTCAATGCTGCGGCGGAGGCAATCGGATGCGTGGTGGACAGTGTTTTCCATAAGATGGCATTCATGGTTTATCCTACCCAGTTTCCTTCCTACAAACTCAGTACCTATGGTCTGGCCCAGGTATCGGTAAAGGGAGAAGAACTTATTGATTTGTTCCCATAAAAATGGGACAGAAGAAAAGGTGTGTGTATTATGAGTATTGTTTCATTTGACAGGGACAGGCCTCTTGACATGATTGCCCTTGGCCGCATTGCCATTGATTTTAATCCGGAGGAGTATTGTAAACCCTGGTCTGAATGCAGTTCATTTAAAAGATATGTGGGTGGCTCGCCTGCAAACATAGCGGTGGGTGCTGCCCGGCTGGGGAAAAAAGTTGGTTTCCTGGGATGCGTGTCCAATGATGTAATGGGAACCTGCTGCAAGGACTTTCTGGAACAGGAAAAGGTGGATGTCTCCCATATTTTTACGGCACAGCACGGTGAGTCCATGCCCCTGGCATTTACGCAGGTACCTTCCCCGGAAGAGTCCAGCCTGGTTATGTACCGGAATCATGCGGCGGATTTGGCCCTTACCGCCCAACAGGTGGATAAGGAGTATGTGCAGAGCGCGGGGATGATTGTAATCAGCGGAACCGCACTGGCAGCCAGTCCTTCCAGGGAAGCCGCCCTCAAGGCTGCGCTGCTGGCCCGCAAGGCGGGGACTGTGGTGGTTTTTGACATTGATTACAGGGGATACACCTGGAAGGATGCGGAGGAGATATCTGTCTATTATACGCTGATGGGCAGAATGTCGGATATCATTATGGGAAGCCGGGAGGAATATGATATTATGGATGCGGTCCTGGCTCCCGGCATGGAGGACAGGCAGACAGCAGACCGGTGGCTGGGGGAGAATGCCAAAATTGTGGTAATCAAACATGGCAGGCAGGGATCTGACGCCTACACCGGAGAAGGGGAAAGCTATCACGTGCAGCCGTTTCCAGTCAAGGCGGTGAAAGGCTTTGGCGGCGGAGATGGTTATGCCAGCAGCTTTTTATGCGCATTACTGGAAGGTTTTCCGGTCAATGAATGCCTGGAACGGGGCAGCGCATCAGCGGCCATGCTTGTGGCCAGTCACGGCTGCAGCAGTTTCATGCCTGACAGGGAGCAGCTGGAAGCCTTTATACATAAAGAAAAACAGCGGTATGGAGAGATTGTTTCCAGAAGGGAAAGCGGGGACAGAGGATGCTAAGTACACTTGCATATGCTCTGCAGATGGCAGAGCGCGGAGGAAGAGGGCTGGCCGCTTTTAACGTGTTCGGGTATGAGGATGCTGCTGCTGTAGTCCATGCAGCTGAAAAGCAGGGACGGCCAGTGGCCCTGATGGCCAATAAGGACGCTGTGGCACATATGGGGATTCCGGTTCTGGCATGTATACTGCGCCATGTGGCACAGGAAGCAGAAGTGCCTGTATGTGTTCATCTGGACCATGCAACAGAGCTTGGAACCATACAGGAGGCGATTGCCCATGGATTTACGTCTGTTATGTTTGACGGTTCCCAACTGACATTTGAGAAAAATGCAGAGCTGACCTGCAAGGTCCTGGATATGGCAGGCCCTGCCGGGGTAAGCGTTGAGGCTGAGATTGGGGCAGTGGGATACAGTGACCCGTCCCTTGTCTTTAAACCGCGATATACTGAGCCGGAAGAAGCAGAAGCTTTTTACAGGGCCGCTCCGGTGGATGCGCTTGCGGTTGCTGTAGGCACCGTACACCGTATGGTGGCTCAGGAAGCTGCACTGCAATTTCAACGTTTAAAGGCAATCCATACCCTTGTAAAGGTGCCCCTGGTGATTCATGGGGCAACAGGAGTGCCGGACCAGGATTTGGGAAAGCTGGTCCGCTGCGGCGCGGGAAAAATTAATCTGGGTACAACGCTGCGTCTGGCCTTTGGGCGGGAACTGAGAAGACAGATTCTGGATAATCCGGAGGAATACGACAGAATTAAGCTGTTTGGGCCATGCATGGAAGCTGTGGAAGAAAAGGCAGCACAAAAGCTGAGACTGATTTGATTCGGATATCACGGCGAATGTATGGGAAAGCAATAATATGATAGAAAGCCCAACCGGGAGGACGGACAGGTGGTTTTACCATAACCTGTCCGTCCTTCCGGTTGGGTTGCTGTAGTTTTTTAACGTTATACCATTCAGATATACATACCCGGCATCAAGACAATCAATATAGAATAGTTTGAAGGGCTACCCGTGCATGAATCGTATTATCGGAGGCGGACCCGGCCCCCCAGGGAGATGCCTGTTCGACGTTCCCCAGGAGCAGCAGGATGGGCCGTTTCAGATGCATATTCAGGAATCACGTTTTTGAACAGAGAGGAATCCGAGCCCGTCACCCTGCCTGTCCCGAGGATTATAAAGGATTAAAGGAAACCATTCCGTGGCGGGACGGTTCGGTACGTATTCTCGGCATTACCAGGCTGAAGGAGCCCCAGACAGTGGAAAGCCAGGATGGACAGGGCAATGTTAAAGTGACAGAACGGCCGGCGGTATACATTGATGTGGCGGCAGTACATGAGTATAAGGAGCTTGCTAAGATAAAATAGTATGAAGCAGGATATCTTACCCGCCAACAAGTTAGCCAACGTTACTTTCAGCCAACAAGTCAGACTCAGTCTGACTTGTTTTTCTTCCCCTGCCGTTGTAGAATAACCTCAGAAGAAAAATCCCCCAAGTAAACATCCCCGCAGAAAAGTGAGAAGAGATTTATGAAATCCATACGAAAAGAAATGACAAGAAACCACCTGATTCTGCTGCTGGTGGCCTTTATCTTCATAGCATCCAATGCCCTGGTGAACGTGGGGTCATCCCGCCGGTACAACGGGCTTTTACAGGATTACCAGCAGGTGAACGGGCTGCTGGCTGTCAATAACCGGAGGCAGACCTATTTTAAGCTGTACAGCAAAAGCCATGACGAGGGGACGCTGAAGCAGTATTATGACGAATGCCAGCTGTTTGACAGCCAGCTGCGGGGCCTGGATGAAAAGATGCAGAATGACCGGAAATGTAAGATGATGTACCGGATTGTGGGACAGGTGGCTGAGTACAGGCGGGAGATGGCGGAGTCCTACATCCGGCCTGACGGGGATTACTATCCCAGTCTGATGGCTGATTTGGACGAAGTGGATTTGGAGATTGAGCGGTGTCTCAACCAGTTGATGAGCCAGTACCTGGAGTATTTAAATACTGCATTTGCCAGCCACAGCAGGACGCTGAGAATCACTAACAGTATTCTGATTGTGTTTTTCATGACAGCCAGCCTCTTTGGAATGGTGCTGAACCATCAGATGAGCACCAGTATCCTGAATTCCATCAAACGGCTGACGGATGCTGCAAGGGAAATCATGAACAACAACCTGGAGGCAGCGGATATTGAGGAAACGCCTTTTATGGAGCTGAACCAGGTTTCCGCCACATTTGACCAGATGAAACGGCAAATCAGGACCATGATTACGGAATTACAGGAGACGCACCAGATGAAGGAACGGCTGGCCGAGGCAAAAATCCGGGAGCTGCAGATGCAGATGAATCCCCATTTCCTGTTTAATACACTGAGTCTGGTAATCCGGAGTATCCAGCTGGGAGAGAGGGACACATCCATCCAGCTGGTCAAAGCCATTTCCAAAATCCTGCGCAGCAGCATTGAAATCAATACGGTTTCCATTCCGCTGGATGCTGAGATTGAACTGCTTCAGTCATACCTGTATATACAGAAGCTGCATTTAAAGGGGAGAGTGACCTTCTGTCTGGATGTGCGCAAGTCATTTATGGGCGAGGATGTAATGATTCCGCCGCTGACAATCCAGCCTCTGGTGGAGAACAGTATCCAGCACGGGCTGAAGGACAGGGTCAGCGGGGGCAGGGTGGATATACTGATTACTGAGAAGCCGGATTATATTGAGGTGGTGGTGGCGGACAACGGCGTGGGATTTCCGGAGGACCGGGAACAGCCGGAAACCGGAGGACTGCTTATGAACCTGGACCAGCCGGAAGCCGGAGGCCGGACCCGGGAAAGCAATCGTCCCGCCTGCCGGGAAACGCCCATTCCCAAAACCTCCATTGGCCTGAAAAATGTGAGGGAACGGTTAAAATTGTTTTATCGGAAAGATGATGTGCTGCACATTGGGCGGACAGAGGGCGTTACGAGGATTACGCTGAAGCTTTATAAATCAGACAGGCATTAGGAGGATACAGTTATGTTGCGTGTAATATTGGCAGATGACGAGCAGTACGAGCGGAATTATCTGGAGAAGGTCATAAAGGAGAGCTATCCCGGTCTGCTGGAGATTGTCTACAAGGCAGTAGACGGTATGGATTTAATGGAAAAACTGGAGGAGTGCAAGCCCCAGATTGTGCTTTTGGACATCAAGATGCCCAGAATGAACGGACTTAAGACAGCGGAGGAGGTGCGCAAAAGGCATCCGGATATCCAGATTGTGCTGATTTCCGCTTACAGTGATTTCTCCTTTGCCAAACAGGCAATCAAACTGGGGGTGACGGATTATCTCCTTAAGCCCTACCTGGATTCGGAGCTGCGGGAGACACTGGATAAGGTCATTGCCCGGGTTAGGGAACGGGAGGATACCCTGTCCATGCTGTCCTATTCCAATTATCTGGTGGATGATGGAAAGGCTGCCTTTGATTTTTACAGGGATTTGGAGAAGGACTTGCTGTGGAATTTGTTTTTTGGACGCAGGGACAGGGAAAAGCTGGAAAAGGAATTTGCCATGTGGGGAGTGGGACCCGGGTGGTTTAAGGTGGTGCTGATTTCCAGTCCGGCCCTGGTCAGCATGGGAGGGTTTTCACAGGAGGTGCTTAAAAACTATTTCCACATGGCAGGGGTGACTGTACTTAACAGTATCTGGATGGACCAGATGATTATCTGCCTTTATTCACCGCAGCAGGATGCATTCACGGAGCTGACCGGCTGCATTACCAGGGCCAGGGATTACCTGGCAGAGGAGCGGAAGATTCCGGTTGCCTGCGGTGTCAGCGGAGCCTATGAGGGAATGGAACAACTGGCCGGGGCATATGAGGAGGCTGCATCTTTTATCAGGGAATATTCTGCGGAGGAGGCCGGGCTTGCCTTTGACAATATGACGGAAGGCATGAAACGAATCTGCGGTCTGGAGGACCGGATTATCCAGTCCCTGTCCGGGGAGGACCAGGACCAGAGCAGTGTCCTTTTTACGGAGATGATAGAGGAGCTGGAAACTCTTTTAGGATATCAGGATGTGTCGGTGAAGCTGAATTTCGGCCGCAGCCTGATGACTATCATCCGGGGAATCAACCGGATGCCGGGAATAAGGGTTAAGACCTCAGAGGCAGCCATGCGTTTTGAAAAGCTGGGACAGCTTAATTTTAACGGGGATAATTTAAAATATCATGTGGAGTACTTTTCTGAGATGAGGATTCAGAAGGAATGACACTGAGGAAGCCATGGGTCCGGGTCAGGAGGAATAGGTTGAAAAGACAGTTAATAATAGGTGCCGCGGCCGCAGTGCTGATTGCAGGTCTGGCAGGTGGTTATGGAGTTTTAAGAAACAGGGGGGCAGCGGGAGCGGACAATGAACCGGAGATAGTGCTCTGTTACGGAGAGGTGAACCCGGAAGGCCATGTGCTGACAGAGTCGGCCCAGTTTTTTGCTGACAGGGTCAATGAACTGACCGGCGGCAAGGTGATGGTTGAAATCTATCCTTCCGGCCAGCTGGGGGACGATGCCCGCTGTTACCAGTCCATGGAAATGGGGGCATTGGATTTGTACCGCGGCAACAGCATGTCCCTGGTGGATTGCGGAAATCCCATGATGTCTGCCCTGGTGCTGCCCTATGTTTTCCGGGACAGGGAGCATTTCTGGAATGTATGCAGCAGTGATTTGGGAAGGGAAATACTTAATAATATCCAGGACTGTACCGGTATGATTGGGCTGGCCTACATGGACGAAGGGGCCAGAAACTTCTTTACCACAGAACGGCCGGTGCGTAGGCTGGAGGATATGAAGGGACTGAAAATCCGGGTGCAGGTGGCGTCCATGATGGGCGATACCGTGGAAGCACTGGGGGCCGTGGCAGTGCCCATAGCCTATGCAGAGCTCTATACGGCCCTGGAGTCAGGGACCATTGACGGAGCCGAGAACCCGCCGGTAAGCTATTATTATAATAAATTTTATAAAGTTGCCCCTTATTATGTAAAGGACAGCCATACCTATACGCCGGGGGTGATACTGGTAAGCAAAATCACCTGGAAAAACCTGAAGAAGGAATATCAGGACGCTCTGGTACAGGCGGCAGAAGAAACCCAGGAATATAACCGGACAGCCATAGAGGAAGCGGACCGGAAGGCATATGAGGCTCTGGAGAAGGAGGGCGTTACGATTCTGGAACCCCAGGACCCGGACGCCTGGAGCCGGGCCATGGAGCCGGTATACCGGAAATACGGCGGAGAATATCTGGACCTGATTGAAAAAATCCGGCAGATGCAGTGAGACAGATGCGGTAAGACAAAAAATCCGGCAGATGCAGTAATGCAGGCAAATCAAGACACATATATCATGACAGGAGGAAGGCGCAATGACAGCAGGACTTATGAAACTGCCCGAAAACCGGGTGCGAAGAAATTATACAGGGGGAGCGGGAATTGACCGCCTCCATGGTAAGGACCAGTGGGCGGATAACAATATGCCCGAGGAATGGGTGGGTTCCATGGTGGAAGCCTCCAATCCGGGAATGGAGCCCATTGCACATGAGGGGCTGGCTGCGGTGCAGACGGAAGATGGGCCCAGGTTCCTGCGGGACCTGATAGATGAGAACCGGGAATTCTATCTGGGTTCGGGCGTTGGCAGGGACGGGAGCTGGCGTCTCAGCTTCCTTCTCAAGATTCTGGACTCAGCCATGCGGCTTCACGTACAGGCCCATCCCACCACACGGTTTGCCAATGAAGTGATGGGAATGCCCTATGGGAAGCTTGAATGCTATTACATTCTCCACGTAAGGGACGGCGTCAGCCCCTATATCCGCCTGGGATTCCAGCACACACCGGGAAGGGATGCCTGGAGGGAAATCGTGGAGCAGCAGGATAAGGCCCGGATGGACGGCTGTTTTGAGAAGATTCCGGTGCAGGTGGGGGAGGTCTGGTATATTCCGGGCGGAATGCCCCATGCCATAGGCGAGGGAATCACCATGCTGGAAATCATGGAGCCGTCTGATTTGGTGGTCCGGTGCGAGTTTGAGCGTGAGGGAATCGTTGTGCCGGAGGAAGGCAGGTTCATGGGACGGGGGCTGGACTTTTGTCTGGATATTTTTGATTATACAGAGTATTCCAAAGAAGAAATCATGAAAAAGTGCAGGATAGAGCCTCGGATATTGGAGGAAACAGATGCCTATCGGCGGGTGGGGCTGGTGGATGAAAAGCTGACCTCCTGCTTCTTTGTGGAGAAGCTGGAGGTGACCGGGCCTGCTGTTGTGGGGCATAACCATAAATTTACCCTGGGGGTGGTATGCGGCGGAAGCTGCACCATGGAACAGGACGGCCAGGTGCTCAGCCTGAAGGCAGGGGACAGCTTCCTGATAGCTGCCGGGACAGAGGCGTACCAAATCCTGCCAAAGGGCAGTGTACAGCTGGTGATGGTGTATCCGGGAAAGGATATGGATGCACTCTAAAGGGTGTTTCAAATATGGTTTAATCCAGGTTCAGGTTCCGCACGGAATTCCGGATGACCAGGGAGGCTTTCAGCACCGGAAGCTCTGCCAGGACACCGGATTGCAGATAACCATGGATAAAATCAATGGCAATTCCGGCCAGCCTGCGGACCGGGACGCTGACCGTTGACAGGGGCGGCGTTACAAAGTTGGCCATGATACAGTCGTCATAGCCAAATACAGACAGGTGGTCGGGAATCCGCAGCCCAAGGATATAACAGGCCCGGTAGATATTGAAGGCGGTCATGTCGTTGCAGGCAAAAATCGCCCCGGGGCGGTCCGGCTTTTGGAGCAGCTGCAGGATTCGGCCGGGGGTGGTGCCCATGTCTTCCGGATTGATGTCAAAGAGCATGCGGCCCGGGCTGCAGTCCAGGCCGTGTTCCTTAAGGGCAAGGGCCATGCCGTCATACCGGTCCTGGTAGGTACGGTTGTCAAAGCTCTGGAAGATACCGCCGATGCTTTTATGCCCCAGCTTAATCATATAGGAGACCGCCTCATAGGCGGCTTTTTTATTGTCCAGGCGGAGACAGTGTTCCAGGTCGTCCTCAAAGGAACGGTTTAAATATACATAAGGGATGTTGTATTCAGCCAGTTTCATGATGTGGTCATGCTGGCTGGTGACAGGAGTAATGATGACGCCGGCAATGTCCATCCCGATTAGATTTTCCAGAATCTGTTTTTCTTTTTCCAGACTGTATTCCGTATTGTTCAGGTAAATGATATAGCCCTTTTCTGCTGCGCAGGACTCCAGGTACTGTTCCAGTTTTGTGTAGTAGATATTGGTCAGGGACGGGAGGACCAGGGCCAGGGTCTGGCGGCGTCCTGTTTTTAAGTTGACAGCCAGGGTATTGGGGCGGTATCCCAGTTCTGCAACTGTCTCCAGTATTTTCTGTTTGGTCTCTTCTTTTAAATATCCTTTGCCGGAAAGGGCGCGGGATACCGTGCAGACGGAATAGCCGCTTTTTTTTGCCACGTCCTTGATTGTTACCATATTCCGGTCCACCTCCCTGTGATTCTCTATAAATGCATACACAGATATTGTAAAGGTTTCTTGAAACAATGTCAAAATGAAAGCGGAAAAAACCATAAACTTTTTTGAAAATTCTTAAATTGTGAAGATTGCATAAAAATGGCGTTAAAAATCTGTTAAACTTTTTTGCAAAAAATGCTTGATGGAAAATATGTAAACGTTTATACTACCTGTCTTTCGGAGTTGAACTAAAAAAATGGTGCTAAGCCATGGGTTAGAACC
>NZ_SPHO01000032.1 GCF_005845215.1 Clostridium sp. 1001271st1 H5 | reverse complement strand
TAGACATAGCCACAAAATACGCTATTTCTTAAATTTTAAATTTCGTCACTTTGCCGATACTGATTTATGATACCTCTGAACAGTAACGGGATTTGTCCTGCGGGCCTTCTTTGTTGTTTGCCGGGTCTGTTAAATCAGCACCCGCCATGGTACAATGTTGATATGTTTTTATAATGAGGAGTCTGATGGCGGGCTTACAGAATATCTGTTGCAGGAGGATGGAAAAGATGGATTTTTATAAAAGGGTTGGGATTGCGGTGAGGGCGGTGCCGGAAGGAAAGGTGGCCACCTATGGTCAAATCGCCCTGCTCTGCGGAAAACCGAAAAATGCAAGGCAGGTGGGATACGCGCTGAACCGCGGACTGGCTGGAGAAGTTCCGGCCCACCGTGTGGTCAACGGACAGGGATATCTGACCGGCGCAGCGTCCTTTGAACACCCGGACCTGCAGAGAATGCTTCTGGAGGAGGAAGAGGTCCTGGTATCGGCAAAAGGACGTGTGGACATGAAACGGGATGGCTGGAGGAATACGCTGGAGGACGCCCTCAGGCTGAAGGAGATGTTTGATCGGGAAGGGATATGAATTCCGGCAAAGTACTTCTCAGGGAGGCAATCCATGATTCAATTGCCTGGGCCAGGATGAACTGCTGCTGCAGTACTGCCTTTCCTGTCTCAGGAATCTCCGGCAAATGTTCCTTCAGCGAGATGTTCTCTTCCAGGTATGTCTTTAAAATGTTTACGTTCTGTTCAATCCTGTCCAGGCAGGATGCCTGCTTTTCCGGGGGCAGGCTTGACAGATTCACAATGACGGCATTGAAATCCAGAAAGATGTTGATGGGTTTGGACGCAAGTTCCAGCATCAGGCTTTCAAATGCCTGTTCACCGGTTTCTGTCAGGGAATAGACCGCTTTTTCGGGCATTTTTCCTTCTTTTATCATATTGCTTTTAATGTATCCTTTTTCTTCCAGCTGGATTACCTTTTTATAGATGGATGGGGTACTGATTTTTACCCATTTCGAGATATTCCGGTATTCTACTAATTTCTGAATATCATAGGCACTCAGGGATTCTTTTTTTAAAATACCCAGCACAATTAAATCTATGGTTGCCATGACAACCTCCTTTTTTCTCTTGACAAATACTATAATTTATAGTAGTATGTGCCCTATGGCCAACTACTATAAATTATAGTACTATATTTTACAACTTGTGTCAAGTGAAAGGAGAGTACAAGATGGAAGGACGTAATAAGAAAATGGAGCTGCTGGGAAGCGCGCCCATACCAAGGGCGCTGTTAGCCATGGGACTTCCCACCATGGTTGGAATGATGATTAATGCGCTGTATAACCTGGTGGACGCATATTTTGTGGGAGGACTTGGAACCAGCCAGATGGGAGCGATTTCAGTGGCATTTCCACTGGGGCAGGCAGTGGTTGGATTGGGCCTGCTCTTTGGAAACGGCGCAGCATCCTATATCTCACGGCTGTTAGGCAGCGGGGACCGGGAGACTGCTGACAGGGTGGCAGCCACTGCCCTGTACAGCAGCATGTTGGTCGGCGGGGCGGTTATTGTCTGCGCAGTGGTTTTTTTGAAGCCAATCTTAAGATGCCTGGGGGCAACGGACAGTATCCTTCCCTATGCCGTTACATATGCAGGGATTTATGTGGTATCATCCATATTTAATGTGTTTAATGTCGCCATGAATAATATTGTAACCAGCGAGGGCGCTGCCAGGACAACCATGTGCGTCCTGCTGACAGGGGCTGCCCTGAATATGATTCTGGACCCTGTTTTTATCTATGTCCTGAATCTGGGAGTGGCCGGAGCAGCCATTGCAACGGCTATCTCACAGGCAGTCTCCACCCTGGTCTACCTGTATTACATTATCCGTAAAAGAAGTATCTTTTGTTTCAGCTTCAGAAAGTGCTGTTTTTCCAAAGAGATTATGTCTGAGATACTGAAAATAGGTATTCCTACCCTGGCCTTCCAGCTGCTGACCAGCCTGTCCATCACTATGATTAATATGGAGGCAAAGCAGTACGGGGATTCTGTGATTGCCGGAATGGGCGCTGTCACCAGGGTGATTTCCCTGGGAAGTCTGATGGTGTTTGGATTTATCAAAGGTTTTCAGCCCATTGCAGGTTATAATTACGGTGCGGGAAACTATAAGCGCCTTCATGAGGCAATCAGGACATCCGTGGTGTGGTCCACCCTGTTCTGCGGTGTATTCGGATTGACCATGGCTGTTTTCTCCGGACCTGTTGTTTCGCGGTTTACAAAGGATGATATGGAGATGATACGCACAGGGCAGAGGGCTCTCAGGGCCAACGGATTATCCTTTCTGCTGTTTGGATTCTACACCGTGTATTCTTCCCTGTTCCTGGCCTTGGGAAAGGCCGGGGAGGGATTTTTTCTTGGAGCCTGCAGGCAGGGAATCTGTTTTGTTCCCATTATCCTGGTTCTTCCGGCTCTGTGGGGATTAAACGGCATTCTGTATGCGCAGCCGGCGGCAGATATTATTTCCGCAATTGCAGCCCTGTATATGGCAATCCGTCTGAATCGGAATATAAGAGGATGAACAGGGCTGTTTGGGGGTGAGCAGTGATACAGCAGGATGAAACAGGAGAGTAAGAAATGAACCCTGAAAAGGAGAGGAGCCGGCGCGATGGGAGTCGTGCCGGCTGAGTATGAAAAAGCTATATATTGTATTAATAGGATGTTTTGTTTATCTATAATTCAAGTATAGGGTTCAGTTATGTCAAAAGTTTGAGCAGCCTATTAATAAAATATGAAAATATTTAATAATTACTTATGAGAATCTTATTTTTGGCAGCAGTAATTCTGAGGCCGTGCCCAATGGACCTTAAATCCGGCGGCACGGCCTTTTCCGTCTGCAGGCGGCAGTCTGCCGTCCATTGATATGGAACCATTATAGCAAAGAGCCATCCAAAAATACAGGCAAGAGGGAAATTAAGATTTCTTAAGATTTATATGAGGTAATTTCCATGGGATTATTTTCTATGATAGAGCCCATGAAAAGAGGAGTGACAAGATGATGGAACATGGAAAACCGATTATATATGTTAAAAATGTACGGAAGGTTTACCGGATGGGGGATGAGGAAGTGGTAGCCCTCAAACGGATTAATCTGAAGATTTATAAAGGCGAGGTCTGCTGTATTTTCGGCACGTCCGGTTCTGGCAAGAGTACGCTTTTGAATCAGCTGGCCGGGATGGAAAAGCCCACGGACGGACAGGTGTTTATCCGGGGAAAAAGTATTTCCCGGATGAGCGAGGAGGAGCTGGCTGCCTTCCGGCAGGAGCACATGAGCTTTATCTTTCAGTCCTATAATCTGCTGCCGTCCATGACAGCGGTTGAAAATGTGGCCATGCCCCTGATGTTTAAGGGGATGGAACGGAAGAAGCGGGAGGCCATGGCAGAAGAACTGCTGAAACGCGTAGGGCTTTCACACCGGCTTCACCACTATCCCTCACAGATGTCAGGCGGACAGCAGCAGCGGGCCGGGATTGCCCGGGCATTTGTGTCCAGGCCTGAGGTGGTGTTTGCAGATGAACCTACCGGCAATCTGGATACAAAAACAACAGCGGAAATCATGGACATGGTCATGGGATTTGCCAGAAGGTTCAACCAGACCATCATACTGGTAACTCATGACCCGGGCATGTCCAGGTATGCAGACCGAATCGTGACGCTGGTGGACGGAATCATAACGGGAGACGAAAGGAAAGGACGGTAAGGATGGAGATAGCGGGAAGGATAAAAAGGGCGGCAGCCGTGATGATTTCAGTTATTATGATAATTGGACTGTGCGGCAGCGCCATGGCAGAGGAGGCAGGCAGTCCGGCGGCGCAGGAACATATTGCCGCCGCAGGGACGGATGGTGAAACCGGTCCCGCCGGGACAGAAGGTGCCGGGGCCGGGGCAGAAGGTGCCGGGGCCGGGACAGAAGATGCCGGGGCTGGGGCATCTGAAACAGGAACAGTACAGCCAGGCAGAGACATGGAAAGTTCCGGCTCTGATTCCGGCAATGCAGTGCAGGGGGGAGAAAGTCAGGGCAGCGAAGGAAACGGCAGCCTGTGGGTGAGTGAATATGAGATTTTTGCCCTGGGCGGTTCAAAAGACACCCTGGATGTGCTGCGCAAAGGACGTCAGGCAAAGGTGGTGGTCAATGTAAGAAGCAATGGGGTCAGGACAAGTGAGGTGGGAAGACGGGGCATAACCGTAACAAAACTGAGTGACAGTTTCCGGAATGGGGAAAATCCAAAGGTAAAGATTACATCGGATAAGGAGGATGACCTGGAGTTTACAGTGACATTTTCCAAGCTTACCTATACGGGCAGGGGGGATGCCCTGAGACTGAAGGTGGGATTTAAGAGTTCGGGAATTCCTCCTGAACAGCTGGAGGTGAACATTTCGGAATGCGAGGAGTCGGCTCCCAGGGAAAATGGGGATACGGGAAGCACCACGGGACAGCCCATCATAAGAGTCAGAAGAATCTCGCCGCAGAATCCGGTGGGGCCCGGGGACCATTTCACGCTGGAAGTGGAGCTTGAGAACACCAGCAGGGATGCGGATATTGAGGATATGGTGGTCAATGTGACACCGGGAGGTTCCCTGTTCATAGGAGATGACACCAACGCAAGAATCATTAACCGTCTGGATACCGGGAGAACCGGACAGGTCAAATTCAACCTGATTGCAGGACAGGATATTTCCGGCCCCAGCCAGCTCATTGATTTGGAATTAAAATATAACTATTATTCAGGCGGACAGCTGACATCAGCCACCTCTTCCCAGAAGGTGCTTCTGCCTGTAAAAGGAGGAACCGCCGCGGGCCAGCCGGTTCTGCGCATAGACAGAGGACCTATGGGGCCGGTCAATTCCGGCCAGCCGTTTCAGATTCTTTTAAAACTGGAAAATACGGACACGGTCAAAGGAATCAGGAATCTCACGGCCACCTTTGAGCCCAATGACCAGATATCCCTTCTGGAAGCAACGGATACCCGGCAGATTGGGGAGATAGGGGCAGGCCAGTCCGTGGATGTGCCGGTGAACCTTAAAGCAGGAGCAGAGCTGTCGGCTGCGGCATCCCAGCTTCTGGGGGTCACATTAAAATTTGACTACGATACAGATAAGGGAACGGTCCAGGGCACCTATTCAGAGCGTATTGTGGTGCCCACCAATGGCAAGGCGGCCACACCGGGAGCCCCCACGCCCAATATCATACTCACCAATTATACATATGGCGATAAAGTCTCAGCGGGACAGGTGTTCCATCTGAGCATGGAGTTTATGAATACCAGTCAGGTATCGCCCATTGAAAATGTAGTCATTTCCCTGGAAACAGGAGAGGGATTATCCATCAACTCGTCATCCAACACATTTTACGTTCCAAAGATGGGACCCGGGGAGAAAAAAGCGCAGCAGGTGGATGTCCAGGCATTATTCCAGACAAAGGATTCCAAGGTACAGTCCCCGAAAATAACCATATCCTGCAAATACGAGTATATTGATAAGACAGAGAGAAAACAGTCCACTGCCGCCGAGACCATTGCAGTACCTGTTTACCAGCCTGACCGGTTCCATGTGAGTCCTCCTTCTTTTGTGGAGGAAATACGTCAGAATGAAGAAACCACCATCTCACTTCCCTATGTGAATAAGGGGAGAGGACAGGTCTACAATGTGGAGGCAAGTCTGGAAGGCGATATCCAGGTGATTGACAGAAGCCTGAACCTGGGGAATTTTGATGCCGGAAAAAGCGGGACCATTGACTTTATAGCAACCCCGAAAAAGACAGGAACCTTTGAGGGCAAGGTAAAGGTGACATATGAGGATGAGTCCATGGAGATACGGACTATGGAGATTCCTGTGACATTCCAGGTGAAAGAAGGCGCTGCCGAGGAACTGGCAGGTGCGGATATAATGGACGGGGAAACGGATGGAGGAAGGAAAATGGACTGGAAGCTGCCGGCAGGTATGCTTACCGCCGTATTGCTGGCAGGAGTCCTGTGGATAAAGAAAAAGAAAGTCGGGAGATTAGATGTTCAAAGGGAAAATCCCGGTCAGAATGGCTGGGATGAGCTGGAAGAAGAGGATGATGAATCATGAAAACAAAGGATTTATTTACCATATGTATCCAAAATCTGACCCGTCACAAGAGCAGGACATTTCTCACTGTATTGGGAGTTATCATCGGCTGCTGTTCCGTGGTCATTATGATATCCATTGGAATTGGAATGAAGGAGGCCCAGAAGAGCATGCTGGCCCAGATGGGAGACCTGACCATCATCAATGTTTATGCGGCCGGCAAAGGGAGCCGTTCGGCAAAGCTGGATAACCAGGCAATCCGGCGTTTAAAGGAAATGGGGTCAGTGGAAGTAGTGACGCCAAGGCTTACGGCGGAAAACATCCCCATCACCCTGTATGCAGGACGGAACCGCCGCTACAAGTCAACCTACACCAGCATAGTAGGGATTGACATAAAGGCGGCCCAGGCCATGGGATACAGGCTGACAGACGGGGCATGGGATAAGGCGGGAAGAGACAGTGTCTTTGTGGGGGAGAATTTTGCTTATATATTTGAGGACACCAAGAGGCCCCCGGGCAGGAATACGGTGGACATGTACAGCGGATATGATAATCTGGATAAAAACGGAATGCCTGTGAAGCCCCCGCCTTATTTTGATTCCATGAAAGAATCTTATACATTGGATATCAGCAGTGATAAGGAAGACGACAGGAAAATCACCCGCCGGCTGGAAGCCGCAGGAAGGATGAAGGAGGATTACGGAAAAGGCGAGGAGACATCCATGGGCCTTGTGATGGACCTGGAAATGCTTAAGACCCTGCTGGACCAGCAGGCAAAGCTTAACGGAAAAAAAACGGAGTGGAAAAAGGGGTATTCAGGCGCCCTGGTCAAGGTAAAGGATATGAACCGGGTGGCGGAGGCGGAGGCGGAAATAAAGCGTATGGGATTCCGGACCAGTTCCATGGAAACCATCCGCAAGCCCATGGAACAGGAGGCCAGACAGAAGCAGATGATGCTGGGCGGCCTGGGTGCCATTTCCCTGTTCGTCGCTGCCCTGGGAATCACCAATACCATGATTATGTCCATATCTGAACGGACCAGGGAAATAGGCGTCATGAAGTCACTGGGGTGTTTTGTCAGGGACATAAGGAGAATATTCCTGCTGGAAGCAGGCTGTATCGGGCTTTTGGGGGGAGTGGCAGGTACTGTGTTCAGCTACGCCATATCATTTATCATGAATATGACCTCCAAAGGCATGTCATCCTCATCCATGGTCATGGGAGTCATGGACACGGACATGGCGGACACGCCCTCCGGATTATCTGTGATACCGTGGTGGCTTTCCCTGTTTGCGGTCCTGTTTTCCATAGCAGTGGGCGTGGGGGCCGGGTATTATCCGGCCAGCAAAGCAGTGAAGATTTCAGCGCTGGAGGCAATCAAACATGACTGACAGGAAAGGGCGTTAGGAAAGGGCAGCAAAAAAGATGAAAGAAAATAGTTAAATGTATCCGTTTATTCTGGTGGAAGAGATGGTATGTCTGAGCTATAATGGAAGATAGCTTTACATGGCTGATACATCCCATGTGAAAAGATGTACGGTAAAAGCGTGATTATGGAGAGAGGTGTCAGGTTGGACAAACGGAAGATATTATTTGCAGATGATGACCCCGAAATACGGGAGGTAGTGAGAATCCTGCTGGAGAGTGAGGGGTACCAGGTTGTGGAAGCAGAGAACGGGGAGCAGGCGGCATCCATGGCAGACGGCACATTCGATTTAATCATACTGGACGTGATGATGCCGGGCCGCAATGGGGTCTCAGCCTGTGCAGAGATACGCAGAAAGTTAAACACTCCCATCCTGTTCCTTACGGCCCGCACCCAGGATTCCGATAAGACAATGGGATTCGGGGCAGGGGGTGACGACTATCTGGCAAAGCCATTTTCCTACGCAGAGCTGGCTGCCAGGGTAAAAGCCATGATACGCCGGTATCATGTGTACAAGGGAAAAGAGGGGGACGGAGCGGAGACGATAGTCATACAGGACCTTGTCATTCAGAAAACATTCAACGAGGTCATGAAAAACGGAGGGGAGATTTTTCTCACAGACCTGGAATACCGTATCCTTTTGCTGCTTGCGTCCAACCGGGGCAAACTGTTTACCATTGAGAATATCTATGAGAGCGTGTGGGGGGAGGCGTACTTTTACAGCGCCAATAATACGGTGATGGTCCATATCAGAAATCTCCGAAGAAAGCTGGAGACAGACCCAAAGAATCCCAAATATATTGTAAATGTATGGGGAAAGGGGTACCGGATTGAATAGAAGAAGGAGTATCAGCAGACTGGGAACAGAGCTTGCACTGGCAGCAGTGGCATCTGCCCTTGTGTCCCTGGCTCTCTATATGGCCCTTAACACCTTGTTTTTTAGCTTTCTGGACCAGGTGGTTTACAGCGAAGAGAGAATGAACCTGAGGGAGCAGGCAGGCGTGGAACGGCTTCAGGCTTATGTGACGGAAAACGGGCTGTCCGTGCATGACAGTAAGATGCTGGATAAGTGGGCCTCAGGGGAAAAGAATCTTCTCATATCCATTTATAAAGACGGCAGATTTCAGTACAGTAATGATGCCAAGGTGATGGTGATGGTTCCTGACATGGATGAATGGGAGGATACCGCGTGGCTCTATGAGGTGAAATTTGCAGACGGAACAGCCCAGGCAGGAATCAGCTATTATATGGAGTACGGTTACTATACTGCTGCCAGCGTGCTGGGCGGTGTGATATCCATGGCAGTCTTTGCCCTTGTACTGGTCATGCTGATTCGCGGAAAAATCAGATATATAGATTTAATGGAACAGGAGATACAGATACTGAAGGGCGGGGACCTGGATTACCGGATTACGGTGAAGGGAAAGGATGAGCTTGCCTCCCTTGCATGGGAGATTGATGCCATGCGCTGTGCCATCAAAGAACGGCAGAAGAAGGAGGAGGAAGCAGGAAAGGCAAACCGTGAACTGGTCACAGCCATGTCCCATGACCTGCGGACCCCCCTGACCAGCCTGTTGGGTTATGTGGACATACTTCAGATGGAAAAGGAGGAAGACAGGGGACGGCAGAGAAGGTATCTGAATTCCATCCGGGATAAAGCATACCAGATAAAGGAGCTTTCGGATAAATTGTTTGAGTATTTCATTGTATATGGAAGAGAACGGGAGGAGCTGGAGGCAGAGGAGGTCAATGGGGCTGAGTTCCTGGGACAAATCGTGGAGGAGAGCCTTTTTGACATGGAAAGCGAGGGGTTTGACATCAGGCGCAGTTCCGATGAAATCAACTGCAGGCTTTGGGCGGACATCAATCTGTGCCGCCGGGTATTCGGAAACATCTTTTCCAATCTTTTAAAATATGCGGACAGGGACCGCCCGGTAACCGTGTCCTACCGGCAGCGGGCGGATTGTCTCGTCATCTGCATTGGCAATTACGCAGCAGAGAATGCGGAGACAAAGGAGAGCAGCGGAATCGGCCTTAAGACCTGCGCTAAAATCATGGAGGCCCACGGAGGAAGCTTTTTCAGCGGACAGGAGGGTGATTTCTTCCGGACGCAGATAAGCTTTCCGCTAGGGCGTGCAGATGGAGGAAATGAATTTTCTGACAGGCCATAGTACGGCGTTGTGTAAGACAGCAGGTGCCATATCACGGTTAACTGTACAATGCTGTACTAATCATTTCCTGAAAGGCCGCATACAGCCACAACCGCCAGGATACCGATTCCAGCCACCAAAAACCACATATTTACCCCGAAAATCTGGGCCACAGGGCTGGATATAAGGAGGCCCACAGGCATGGCCAGGGACATGATGCTTCCCAAAAGGGAGAAGGCCCGCCCCTGGGCTTCGGCAGGTATGGTTTCCTGCAGATAGGCTATGAATGGTATATTGTAAACACTGCCTGAGCCGCCCATGAACATGCAGGTCACTGCAAAGACGTACCAGGCCCGCATATCAGGGGGCAGGATGCCGCAGATAAAACAGGTGATGCCGCTTCCTGCCAGTCCAAGGTAGGAGGCTTTCAGTTTATTATTTACTTTTCCCAAGCTGCCGAATATCATGGCGGATACCATCATGCCAAAGGCATAGAGGAATTCCACTGCGCTGCCATGCCATGCGCTGGCCTTAAAATATGTGCTGGACATCAGGGGGTAATAGGAGGCCAGGGGCAGGTAGAACACCATGGTAATGGCTGCGGCCGCAGTCAGTTTCATCAGTCTTCGGTCACTCATGCAGATACCCAGGCCCTCCTTCATCTCACGGATTAAATGAGGGGGTCCCTGATGGCTGTGTTCCGGCTCCGGTATGGTTACTGCTGCCATGGTAAGGCTGGCAGCTGCTGCACCGATAAAATCAGTCAGCAGGATGACGGGAAGAGGCAGCGCGGCATACATGGCGGCTCCTATGACAGGTCCCAGCATAAAAGCGCCGGACTGCATGAACTGGTTCCACCCATTGGCCCGGACCAGTTTGTCCGGAGGCACCAGCTGGGGTACGATGGACTGAATGGCAGGCGTATGGAATACGCCTCCCACGGCCCGTATGCCCAGAACCGCGCAGGCAGACCAGTACGGGGGATGGCCCAGCCACAGGAGGGCGGCAAAGACCACGGCTGTCAGGCCGATGAACATGTCCGCAGCAATGGCCACATATTTACGCTTCAGGCGGTCAATCCACACTCCGGCAAAAGGACCAAGAAAGATTTGGGGCAGAAATGCCACCAGGCCGGATAATGCCATCATTAAAGGGGAGCCGGTTTCGCTGGCCAGCCACCAAATCAGCGCAAACTGGACAGCGGAGCTTCCGATAAGGGAAACAGTCTGGCCCGCTGCAATGGTCAGGAACTTTTGTTTCCATTTTGAATAGTCATTCATATGAAAGTATCCTTTCTGTATTAAATCAGTTTCAAACACCTAAAAAGGCAGATAAAACCAATATGGTCTTATCTGCCTTGCCTGCATACGGAAAGAAAACTGTCCCCGGGGTCAGCGGCGGACAATTCACATAATATACGAAATGATATCAGGCGTATCTGCATCTCATCCGTAAAACAGGCACAACAAAAAAACCATGTAAGGTTTTATTTACTTGCTGCTTATCTTAAACGAATGGATAAATACATCAAACGCCCTCCTCTTTGTAAAGTACAGTTATCATATCAGAAAATGCGGGATATGTCAAAAGGAATTGATTCCAGGTAAATGTATCCGGAGAGATAATACCCCAGAACAGACTTACAGGCTGGAAGGTGAGGGTTCAATGGGAAGGTCTGCCGTGAAGGTGGTGCCGATGCCAGCCTCGCTGATGACCTGGATGCTGCCCTTGTGGAGGTGGATGATTTTTTCCACCACAGTCAGGCCGATACCGTTCCCTTCCGTTGTATGGGAACTGTCACCCTGGTAGAACCGGTCAAATATATGGTCTTTTGTCTCTTCATCCATACCGCATCCATTATCCATAATCTGGAAAATAATCTGGTCCTTTATCCGGTGCAGCTTCAGCTTTATTTTTCCGTTTTGTGGGGAAAATTTGACGGCATTGTCAATCAGGTTAATCCATACCTGGTTCAGAAGCGCCTTGTTTCCATGGTATTCCAGTTCATCCAAGTCAATAATCAGTTCCAGTTCCTTTTTCTGCCATTTTGATTCCAGCAGCAGGATGGACTGGCGTATTTCTTCCGACAGGTCAAAGGTTTCCATATCGGACAGGATGCTCATTTTCTCTATCTTGGACAGGTTCAGCACGTTGGTGGAGAGCTGGGACAGGCGGTTGGATTCGTTTATAATAATATCCAGATATTCGTCCCGTTCCTCCTTGGTGAGACTGTCATTTTTCAGTATCTTGGCAAAGCCCCTCAGGGATACGATGGGGGTTTTGAATTCGTGGGAAAAATCATTAATGAAGTCTGAGCGCAGCAGCTCCGTATTCTCCAGCTCCTGGGCCATGCGGTTAAAGCTTTCGGACAGCCGTTCAAATTCCCGGTTCAGCTCCAGATGGATGCGTACCTTGAAGTTGCCGTCCGCCAGCTGGTTGATGGCTTCAATCAGGTCCCGGATGGGTTTGAGGGGGATGCGGCTCAGGAGCAGGGTGAGTCCGGCACCCACCACGGCGCTGAGCACGGCCAGTAAGGGGATGGGGCGCCAGAACTGGGGAATGGGGATGTCAGCCTGGTAGAAAATCCTCCAGTATAAATACATTAAAAATCCCTGCAGGGTCATGACCGTGAGCATGATTAGGAAAATCCCTGCAGTCAGGATGAGGGTCATGGTACCCAGCGGCTTGCGGCCGTTTTTGTGTCTCATAGGTTTTTCACCGCCTTATAGCCCAGGCCGCGTATGGTTTCAATTGTAAACTCAGGATAGTCCTCAAAACGCTTCCGCAGCCGGTTTATGTGTACATTGATGGTATTGTCGTCTGATTGGGACTCCATGCCCCATATCTCATCCATGAGCTGGATTCGGGTAAATATCTTGCCGGGATAGGACAGGAGCTTGTAGAGAAGATAAAATTCCTTGCGGGGCAGGGTCTGGCTCTCATTCCCCCGGCTTACGGTCAGGGAATCGTAGTCCAGGCACACATCTCCCATGGTGATGCGCCGTTCGCTTACAATCTGGGCCCTGCGAAGCAATGCACGGATGCGCAGAATCATTTCCTCCTCATCCACGGGCTTTGTCATATAATCATCTGTTCCCACGATGAAGCCCTTCCGCTTGTCCTCAGGCAGCTGCTTGGCAGTGACCATGAGGATGGGCAGGGTGTAATCCGTTGCCCTCAGCTGCCTGGTGAGCTCATAGCCGTCCATGCCGGGCATCATGATGTCCAGGATTACCAGGTCCACATGATGGGTATCTAATAATTTCAAGGCCTCCAGGCCGTCGCATGCCAGGATGGGATGGTATCCGTGTTCCTTCAGCACAGCCTCCATCAGCCTTCGGGTGTTCCTGTCATCTTCCGCAACCAGTATCTGAAACATGTTCCGTTACCTCCCTCTTACACTTCATTATACATATATAACACCTTTTTATAAAGTAAACATAAACGAATTGTCAGGAAATCGAAGAATATTCATTTTTTAATCAAGAGATTGGCTTATTGGAAGTTTTATGAATCAGAACTAAAAGGCAGACACACAGTAAAGTCACAAAAAATTCACAGAATAAGGCGAAATAAATGGCTCACAGGCTGGATTTGTTAATGTTGAATTAATCTTCAACCTTTAATATTAGGAATCAGTTGAGTAAACCAGCAAAGGAGATTGGATATGAGCAAAAGCAGAAAAATCAAGATTGGCATTGCGGCCGGAATCATCGTCATACTGGCTGCGGCCTTGATTGCTATGAAAGGCGGAAATAAATCAAAGGGCGGAATGCCTATGGGACAGGAGGCTTCGGTCACAGTGGTGAGGGCGGAGCAGCCGTCCATAGGAGATATCATTCTTACCACAGGGCTTACCGGCACAGTGGAGCCCTCTGACGTGGTTCATATCTATGCAAAAGCAGCAGGAGATGTAACGGCAGTGTATGTGAAGGCAGGGGACGTGGTGACACAGGGCCAGGTCCTGTTTGAGATTGATACGGAGCAGGTGGAGACAGCTAAGAACTCCATGGATTCTGCTTCCGTATCCCTTTCAGAGGCCCAGAGCAACCTGAGAAGGATGCAGATTCTCTACAGCGGCGGGGATTTGTCAGAGCAGGAATACGAGCAGTATGTCAATGCGGTGAAATCCGCGCAGCTCCAGTATGAGTCCGCCAAGCTGGCCTACGAACGGCAGGTGCAGTACAGTTCCATCACCTCTCCCATTAACGGAAAGATTGAAAGCTTTGACGTGGAGGTCTATGACAGGGTGAGCCAGTCCCAGGATTTGTGCGTGATTGCCGGAGAGGGTGAGAATATAGTTTCCTTCTACGTGACCCAGCGCATGATGCAGAATGCCAATGTGGGCGATGAGCTGGAAATCCAGAAGAACGGTACTACATACAAAGCATATATCAGTGAAATCAATTCCATGGTAGATGCGGACACAGGGCTGTTTAAGGTAAAGGCCCAGATTGAAAACACCCAGGAAATCGCAGCAGGGAGCACGGTAAAATTAAACCTTGTAACGGAACGCGCATTGGATACAATGGTGGTACCCATTGATGCTATCTATTACAGCGGGGGCAATGCCTATGTTTATCTGTACCAGGACGGCGCCGCTGCCATGGCCCAGGTGGAAGTGGGGCTGGAAGACGAAGAGCATGCCCAGATTCTTTCCGGCCTGTCAGCTGGCGACATGGTGGTGAGCACATGGAGTTCCAACCTGTATGAAGGTGCAAAAATCCGTTTGAGGGATGAAGACAGCAAAGATACGCAGTCACAGGCAGAACAGGAGGCATAAACCATGGGATTGACAAAGTTTGTATTAAAACGTCCGGTGGCGACGGTCATGGCACTGCTTTGCCTTTTGGTATTCGGTATATCTTCCGTATTCAATGCCACGCTGGAGCAGATGCCGGACACGGACCAGCCAATGCTGATTATCATAGCCTCTTATTCCGGCGCAGGTCCTGAGGACATTGATGAACTGGTGACCCAGCCCATAGAAGACCAGGTGGGAACCATAGAGGGCGTAAAAAGCATGAGCTCCACCTCCAGCGAGAACAGGGCCATGATTATGCTGGAATATGATTACGGAACCGATATGGACGACGCATACAATGATTTATCCCAGAGTCTGGACGCACTGAGCCGTCAGCTTCCTGACGATGCGGAAACCTCTGTCATGGAGATGAATAACAATGCGGGCACCACCATGATGCTTTCCATATCCAATCCCTCCCAGGAGGATTTGTACGACTATGTGGACCAGACCGTGGTGCCCCTGCTGGAGCAGATTTCCTCTGTGGCGGAGGTGGAGGCCATGGGCGGAAAGTCGGAATACTATAAAATCGAGCTTCAGTCCGATGAGATGGCCCAGTATCAGGTGACTATGAACGACGTGTCCACAGCCATGAGTACGGCCAATCTTTCCTATCCTTCCGGCGATGCCGTATCCGGAAAGCTGGAGCTTTCTGTCTCCACCTCCCTGGAGCATGAGACCATAGAGGCCCTGAAGGAAGTCCCCATCACCACCTCCAGCGGAAAGATTGTATATCTGGAGGACATTGCCAGGGTTTATGAGGCAGAAGAAAGCCGGGGAGGCATTTCCCGCTATAACGGCGAGGACACCATCTCTATTTCTATTACCAAACAGCAGAGCAGTACTGCTATGGATGTGTCATCCGGGGTGCAGGAGGTCATAGAGAGCCTGGAGGCGGAGGATGAGAATCTGAATATCCGGATAGTCAGGGACAGTGCGGACAGCATTCTCAGTTCCCTTAAGGATGTGGCCCTTACCCTGGTGCTGGCAGCTGTTATTTCCATGATTATCATATTTATTTTCTTTGGAGATTATAAGGCCTCCCTGATAGTGGGAAGCTCCATACCCACCTCTATCCTGGTATCCCTGATTCTGATGACGGGCGCTGGCTTTTCCCTGAACATCATTACCATGAGCGGTCTGGTGCTGGGCGTAGGCATGATGGTGGATAACTCCATTGTTGTGCTGGAGAGCTGCTTCAGGGCCATAGAGACAGAGGAGGACAAGGGGCTGCTGGGATATGCCAGGGCTTCCCTGTCCGGCACCAACATTGTGCTGCAGTCTATCCTTGGTTCCACGGCCACCACCTGCGTGGTTTTCCTTCCCCTGATATTCCTGCAGGGAATGTCGGGGCAGATGTTCGGCTCCATGGGATACGTTATCGTATTCTGTATGTGCGCCTCCTTCCTGTCGGCCATTACCATTGTCCCCCTTACCTATATGGCCTATAAACCGCAGGAGAGGATGCAGGCGCCCATGTCCCGGCCCATGGAGCGGATACAGAACGGATACCGCCGCATCATGCCCGGACTTTTAAACCACAAGGCCGTCATCATGATTGCATCTGTAATCCTTGTGATTGCAGCCTATTTTCTGGCCAGCGGGATGGAAACCGAGCTTATGACTGCGGATGATACGGGAACGGTCAGCGTTTCCATAGAAACAAGGCCGGGCCTGCTGTCGGAAAATGCCGACGCCATGCTGACCCGTGCAGAGGAGATTGTCAAAGGACATCCGGATGTGGAATCCTACATGCTGCGCTACAACAATGACAGCGGTACCATAACAGCCTATCTGAGGGATAACAGGGAGATGAGTACCGATGAGGTGGTGGAGCAGTGGGAAACAGAGATGGCGGACCTGGATAACTGCACCGTGACAGTGGATGCATCCTCATCCATGAGCTTCATGAGCAGGAGCAGGGGATATGAAGTCATTCTCAACGGCACGGATTACGATGAACTTCAGGAAGTCAGCAATAAGATTGTGGCGGAGATGACGGCCAGGGACGATGTAAAGAACGTCCATTCCAGTATAGAAAATACAGCGCCTGTGGTCACTGTAAAGGTGGACCCGGTACTGGCGGCGGCAGAGGGGCTTACGGCATCCCAGATTGGTTCCCAGGTAAAACAGATGATGGACGGCGAGGAAGTGACCACCCTGGATGTGGATGGCAGGGAAGTCAGCGTGATGGCGGAATATCCGGAGGATGAGTACCGGACTGTCAGCCAGATGAAGGATATCATACTCTCCAAGCCTTCCGGGGGTTATGTGGGCCTGACGGATGTGGCGGAGATTTATTTTAAGGACAGCCCGGCTTCCATTTCCAAGACGGATAAGGCATATGAGATAACCATTACAGCAGATTATACAGGGGGAAATGTCCAGTCAGCCATAGACAGCGAGGTCATAAGCCCTAACTTAAGCGGCACCATAAAGAAAGGCGTAAACTCCATGAACCGTATGATGCAGGAGGAATTTGCAGCCTTGTACCAGGCCATTGCCGTTGCTGTATTCCTGGTATTCGTGGTGCTGTCGGCTCAGTTTGAGTCCCCCAAGTTTTCCTTTATGGTAATGACTACCATACCCTTCAGCCTTATAGGCTCCTTTGGCCTTTTGCAGATTACGGGAGTCAGCATCAGCATGACTTCCATACTGGGATTCCTGATTCTGGTTGGAACAGTTGTAAACAACGGTATCCTGTACGTGGATACGGTGAACCAGTACCGCATGACCATGGATTTAAAAACAGCCCTGATTGAGGCGGGAGCCACACGTTTAAGGCCCATCATGATGACCAGCCTTACCACCATACTGTCCATGATTCCCATGGCCCTGGCCATAGGCGACAGCGGTTCCACCACCCAGGGCCTGGCCATTGTCAATATCGGCGGGCTCAGCGTGGGCGTGGCAGTGGCTCTGTTCATCCTGCCGATTTACTATGCATTGATGAACGGTGATAAGAAGCGTGTGGTGCTGGATATCTAAGAAAGAGGTGTCAATTAAATGAGATATGGAAAGATAGGGACCGGGTGCCTGGCCGCGGCATTGTGCCTTGGCGCCATGCCGGTGCAGGCATGGGCCGGCACCCCGGAGTTTGCCTATACCGCAGAGCAGTGGGCTTCCCTCAGGGATAACCAGCTGGAATTTACAGAGATAGCTGACCTGATTCATGTATACAATAACACGGTGATTCAGAACCAGCTGGAGTATGAGGATTTCCGGGGAGAGGATGCGGATGATATTGCGGATGATTACTATGATGCTGCCGATGATATATACGGAAGCCTGGAATATCCGGATTCGTCGGATTCAGACTATGCCAGCCGCCTGTCCTCCTATTTGAGCAGCCAGATTCAGGCGGATAACCTGCGGGAGCAGGGAGATGACAATGTGGAGGACGGGGATATCAAGAAGCTGGGATACGACCAGACTGAGGCAGGTCTGGTGAAGGAAGCCCAGGAGCTGATGATAAGCTACTGGAGCCAGACATACAGTCTGGAGAGCCTGGAACAGAATAAGATACAGGCCCAGTCATCCTATGACCAGACGCTTACCCGCCTGAACGCCGGTATGTCAACCCAGGCCCAGGTACTGTCCGCCCAGGAAGACGTCACATCAGCGGATGCCTCCCTGCTGTCGGCCCGGAGCAGTCTGGGACAGACAAAAGAAAATCTCTGTCTCATGCTGGGATGGACCTACGGCGCCCAGGTGGATATAGGAGATGTGCCGGAGCCGGATTTGGAGGGAATGTCAGACATCAGCCTGGAGGAGGATGTATCCAGGGGAGTGGAAAATAATTACAGCCTGAGGATACTGGAAAAGAAAATAGCCAATGCAAAAAGCGGCACCAACAAGTCCAGCCTGGAGCAGAGTTTAAAGAGCCAGAAGGAGACGGCTGCTTCCAGTATAAAGAATGCGTATGAGAGCATGATGATATCCAAATCCGACTACGAGCAGGCTCTTAAGGCGTATGAGATTGAGGCGGCAGCCATGGAGACAGCAGAGCGCAAGATGGCGGCCGGGACCATGACAAGAAACAATTATGTTACGCAGCAGTCCTCCTTCGCAGCAGCCCAGGTCAATGTGCGGACACAGAAGCTGGCCCTTCTCAAGGCACAGCTGGATTACCGGTGGTCGGTGGACGGACTGGCATCCGTGTCGTAGAGAGAGGGAGATTTGTAGGCAGCTGAGAAACAGGTTAGGCGCAGGAACATGTCAGATGGAACAGAGGTGAGACAGAAATGAAGAACCGAAGTAATGAAGAGAGCAGCATGGATAAGAGCAGCAGGAATAAGGGAAACAGGGCGCAGATGTTCCTTTTAGCCGCGGTACTGTGCCTGTGGGGAACAGGCATGCGGGCTGTCTATGCGGCCCAGGACAGTTCGCAGGCTGCGGCCCAGGACAGTTCGCAGGCTGCGGCCCAGGATACAGTCCAGGCTGCGGCCCAGGATACAGTCCAGGCCGCAGCCCTGGATAACACAGAAAATACAGCCGATGTCATACACATAGAATACAGCAACCTGAGAGAACTGCTGAAACAGGGAAACCTGTCCTTAAAAGAGAGCATAGAGGATTATGAGGACAATGTAAACGCCTATCAGGAAATATGGGATACCCTTAAGCGGGAGCAGGACAACATGGAGGATAAGGCAGAGGATATGGATGATGAGGACAGCCAGACAGCCGGAGTTTACGCCTCCAATGCAGCCATGTTAAAATCCTCGGCCAGCCGTATATACAGCCAGCTGGATACCATGACCAGCGAAAAGAGCACACGGAGCCTGGAGAAGTCTGCGGACACATTTACCATGACAGCCCAGACCCTGATGAATTCCTACAACCAGATGGTGCAGAACGTGGAATATCAGGAAAAGAGGGCGGAATCCCTGCAGGCAGCCTGGGAGGCCATGGCGAGAAAGCAGGCAGCCGGTTCCGCCACCCAGGCCCAGCTAAAGGAAGCACAGAAAAGCCTGGACACGGCCAGGAATTCCCTGGAATCCCTCAATCTCCAGGCCAGGGAGCTGAGGCAGCAGCTGCTTACCATGCTGGGACTTGAAGCCAGCAGCCAGGCGGTCATAGGGACCATACCGGAACCGGATATGGCCGCCATTGAAGCTGTGGATTATGAAAGCGATAAAGTCAGGGCCATGGGAAATGACAAGAGTGTGCAGAACGCCCGTCACACCTCAGCCAGCAGCACCACTGAAATCAACATCAGGTTTAAGCTGGTGGATGAAGCGGAGGGGACAAAGGAGGCGGCGTTCCTGGCTTCCTACCAGGAATTACAGGCCAGGAAGACAGCCTATGAGGCGGCCCTCACTGCGTTCCGGAGCGCGCAGCTGTCCTATGAAGGACTCCAGAGAAAACAGCAGGCAGGACTGCTGACCAACACGGAATACCTGGAGGGCCAGGCATCCTATCTGGAGAAAAAGGCGGCAAAAGAAACCGCCTCCATGAATCTGGTGGCGGCCTATGAATCTTATTGCTGGGATGTAAAAGGTATCAGTTAAATGGATTGGATAAAAATGCGTACTCTCCGGGCATCAGCCGGACGTGATATGCCTGGCCGGAATCCGCACCGTTACCTCCGTGCCCCTGCCCAGGGTGCTGGTAAAGGAAAGGCCGTAGGCTTCGCCATACAGGCTTTTCAGTCTCAGGTTGGTATTATAGACACCGATGTGGCCGGAGAAGGCAGTGTGTCTGGGGCTGGCGGTGGAGCCGGTACCTGCATTCACGTCATCCTTTAATGTATCAAGCGTTTCAGGCGGTATGCCTGCCCCGTCGTCAGAGATGATGAATACAATGTCATCCCCCTCTGGCCAGCCGGTGAGCAGGATGCTGCCTTTTTTTTCTTCCTTCATCATGATGCCGTGAAGAAAAGCGTTTTCCACGATGGGCTGGAAGGTGAGCTTGGGTATGGTGTACTCGCACAGCTCTTCCGGCACATCCACCACAAAGGCCACGCAGTTGTCATACCGCATGTTCTGGAGACGGACGTAAAGGCTTACATGCTCCAGCTCCTTCTCGATGGAGTTCATCAGCTCCTTGCGGCTCAGGGTCAGCTTATAGAAGCGGGACAGGGTCTGGACCGCCTCCGTGACCTTCTCGCTCTGTCCGGTCTGGGACAGCCAGTTAATCATATCCAGGGTATTATATAGAAAATGCGGATTAATCTGGGCCTGGAGGGCGCGGAATTCCGCCATCCGAAGCTCCTCCGAGGCCTTTTTCTGGCTGTCCATCAGGGAGATGATTTCCTCTGTCATATAGTTGTAGGTATCGGAAAGCACGCCAATCTCATCGCAGCCAGTGTCAGCCATATCCATGGGCTGGGGCGGTCCCTTCCTCACAGTCTCCATCTGCAGGGCCACGCCTATAATGCGGTCCGCAATGGAGCCTGACAGCCGGAAGGCCGTGTACAGGGCCAGGGCAGTGAACAGCAGGTAAATCAGGGCAAAATGCATCATCAGCGCCTTGCCTGCATCACCGATATGGAGGGCGGGAATGATGGACATCATATACCAGTCCGTGTCTGCAATGGGAAAATAGGCCACATAGGCAGAGCCGTCCAGATAGGATACAAGGGAAAAGGTTTTTTCCTTTCCCACCCGCAGCACCAGGTCTGAGCGGGGAATAAAGTATTTACCTGCCAGCCCCATGTCTGAGGCGGATACAATGACATCCCGCTCATTTACAAGGAAGGCAGCCTCGTCCGTGACCGTGGCGTCATTGCGCAGCACCATGTCAAAGGCGGGCCTGGACAGGTACAGGGCCACATAGGCAGAGGCGTTTTCAATGTCGGACACAGTGCCGTCGTCATGGATATACGGAATTCGGGTGATGTAGGCCAGTTTTCCGTTTTTCTCTGTCTCGTCCGGAGTCAGGTACAGCTCCGGGCACAGCATGCGGGCCTGCTCCGTGGTGCTGTAGATGCCGTACCAATAGCTGCTGCTGATTGAGGACACCGGATTAAACAGGGCGTTGCCTATTTTGTTGTACTGCATCAGGTCGCCATACACGCTGTCATCATAATATATCTTCACATCCGTAATCATGGAATGGTCCGTGATGCTCTGGACCAGGTGGAACAGGCTGTTCATCCGGGAGGTGGAGATATCCAGGGTACCGGCCTCTGACCTGGGGACATGGAACAGGTCCTGTACCATCATGGCGCTGGTGATGGTGTCCGAGGCGTGGCCCACATGGGATATGAGAGTCTCAATGGAGGTCACGGTCTGGGCGGACAGGGCCTGCTCAGAACGGATGCTGTCATCCATGACAATGCCGTAAATGCGCAGGTAAAGAAAGCCTGACAATACGGCGGTGGGCAGCAGTACCAGGATAATGTGTGATATGACAAGCTTTGTTTTCAGCCGCATGTCATAGGTATAATGATAAATCAGCTTTGCCAATGGGTTTTTCATGCAAGCATTTTCTCCCTGTATTCAGAAGGGGACAGGCCCACGATTTTCTTAAAGGTTTTGCTGTAGTAATTGCCGTCGCTGTACCCAACCTTGGAGGAGATGTCGGCAATCTTGTACCTGGGGTCGCTTAAGAACTGTTTGGACATCTTGATGCGGTAGTCTGTCAGGTACTGGTTCAGGGTCTGGCCTGTCTCATTTTTAAAAATCGTGCACACGTAGCTGGAGGAGAGGCGGACGCATTCGCTGACATCCGGTACGGACAGGGAAGGGTTGGCGTAATTCTTATGGATGTATTCCTTAATCTGGAATACAACCGGATTTCCCACGCTGTTTCCCCGCAGGCGCTCAAAGAACAGCCGTACTTTTGCGGCCAGCAGGTCATTAAGCTCCCTGAGAATGGTGCAGTTCATGACTCCCTCCCAGATGGATTCGGAATCCAGCCCTTCCTTCTGCCACAGGGAGATATAGCTTCCCAGGCCGTGCTCGTCCAGCTTGCTGAAATACTTGTAGTAGATATCCTTTACCTGGCTGGGGCCGATTATGTCGTTTGGCACAAAGGATTCATACAGCCGCCTGACAATGTCCAGGGCTTCCTCCTCCTGCTTTTCAGACAGGGCCATGGAAAATTCCAGAAGAAGGTCTGCGGGCGGCCGGAATACGGCTGTTTCCATGTTGTGGCTCAGGATGAATCCGTAGTCATGGAAAAATGCCTCGTTCAAATGTTCCCTGGCTTCCTGAAAGGAAATATAGGCGCGCTCCATACCGCTTACAACCGGTCCGAGGGATATAAAGAAGGGGCAGACCTCTATAAGCTTTTGGGCCAGAAGACCTGCGCAGTCGTACAGGGTCTTGTCCATGGGCCGCTCCGGGGAGTAAAGGAAGACAATAATGCGGTGGTCCCCCCTGAGGACATAGGCCTGGGATATGCCTATGGACGTGAGATAATCCACAAAATAATCCCTGATACCGTCCATGGGCTCCTCAGGCAGTGCGGACAGGGGAGTGACACAGTCAATAATGATGCAGCAGAAAAAGGTGGTATGGGTAATGGGAAGGCCCAGGTCAGTTACCAGCTGGCCTGCCTTTGCCAGATTCTCTTCTCCCGGCTGGGACAGCAGGAGGCAAAGGTGGCCCAGCTGTTCCTTTTCCTGAAGCCTGGCCGCTGCCTGGCTCATTTTCTCGTTCCTGCTGTTGTCCACTGCCTCTTTGACGGCTGCGGTCAGCTCATCCATGTCAAGGGGCTTTTCCACATACCCCAGGGCCTTCAGCTTGATGGCTGCTTTCAGGTATTCCTTATCTGAATAAGCGCTCATAAAAATGATGGAGGTTCCGGGCAGCTCCTTTAAAATCCGCTCCGCCATCTGGACCCCGTTCATCCTGGGCATCCGCACGTCCGTGAGCACGATGTCCGGATGCTCCTCCAGGGCAGTCTTAAGGCCGTGAATGCCGTCATCCTCCAGCAGCACCTGGCTGATGCCAAGGCATTCCGGATTCAGGCTGTCCCGGATTCCTTCACGGGTCAGTTTCTCATCGTCAACAATCAGTAGTTTCATCTATTATCATCCATCCTTTTCTAAAAGGCAGTGATTTGTATACAATAATCAATACCGATACAACTATTGTATCAAGAAATCATAAATTTGCAACGGAAATGGACAAAATACGACATTAGGTATATACTGGGAAAAAACAGAAGGAAGGCAGGGACAGCACGGTGAAAGGGAGAAATTGGGTTTGGATGGCAGGAGCGGCCATGATGGCAGGGGTGTTGTTTCTGTTTTCCTGCCAGAGCAGCCAGTTTAACAGGGGTAAATATGCCATTATCATGAAATCCAAGAACAACTGGTACAATGAGCTGGCCAGTGAGGGCTTTAAGCAGGCAGTGGAGGATGCAGGCGAAAACTGCATTGTCCTGTATCCGGACCATCCCTCTGCCCAGGAACAGATACGTCTGATACAGAACCTGATTGACGAGAAAGTGGAGGCCATTGCTGTGGCTGCCAACGATGAATATGCACTGACACCTGTTCTGAATCTTGCCAGGGAAAAGGGAATCTCCGTTATCACCCTGGATGCGGATGTGGAGGCGGGAAGCCGCAGCATATACATAAGCCCGGTGGATGCAAGGGAGCTGGGAAAGGAACTGGTCCGGGAGGTGGACAATATCTGCGGCCACAGAGGCCAGTGGGGCATCCTGTCTGCCGGAAGCCGCTCCGCCAACCAGAATGAATGGATTTTTATGATGAAGCAGGAGCTTCAGAACCTGAAGTACCGGGACCTGCGGCTGGTGGATATTGCCTACGGGGAAGGGGAATATGAAAAGGCGGCTGAGAAAGCGGAGCAGATGCTGGATGCCTATCCGGACCTGAGGGTAATGTGCTGCCTGTCCACGGAAGGTATCAAGGCAGCCGCCGATGTGGTGAAGGAACGGGGGCGGGCGTCGGAGGTAAAGGTCATCGGTCTGGGGCTTCCGGACCAGATGGAAGCATATGTGGGCAGCGCTGCTGAGGATGTCTGTCCGGTGCTATACATATGGAATCCCGTGGACCTGGGCAGGGTGGCAGGATATGTGTGCCTGGAGCTGGCCGGAGGCCGTATAGAGGAGAGGGGGGACCAGGAGCTGGTTCTGGGAGGCGTGACATATTCCATGGATTACGGCCGGGACGGCGGGCTGGAGGTCATAGCCGGAGAGCCGATAAAGGTGGATTCGGAGAATATTGGTTACTGGAAGGACCAGATATAAAGGATAACAGGATAATATTTGAAAATATTCCATGAGATAGAAAAATATTACCATGGAAATCCATTGCCTGAACGTGGTATGATAAGTATGTCGGAAGACAAACAAAAGATAAGGTTAGCAGGCATTGTCAGGTACGGACTTACCAGTAAGTACCATCCCCCAAGTATCTGGCAGTGATACTAAATAAAATACCATACGGAGGTGAACAACATGAAACGTATCCTTGTTAAGTTTGACCAGGCAGACCAGATTATTAATTTCGTAAGAATCATGAACCGTTTTGAGTGTGATGCAGATGTGAAATGCGGAAGCCGTATGGTTGACGCAAAGTCTATCGTAGGCGTATTATCACTGGCAAAGTCCAAAACCGTAGAACTGATTCTTCACACAGATGACTGTGACCAGCTGATGGAGGAAATTGCTCCGTTTGCAGCATAGTCAGACAATTGATACACTTTCCTTAAATTCTACATGAACAAAGAACCGGGCCTGCAGCACCAGATTTGCTGTGGCCCGGTTCTTTTGCGTCCCTCTTTCCTACTTGGTTTCCTTTAAGGAGAAGCTGTCAATGATGTTGTTCATGCTCCGCTCAATGTGGTGCTCCATCTCCTTGCGCACCAGATAAGGGTTGCAGGACTGGATGTATTCCAGGATGTTCCTGTGCTCCCGGATGGAGAGAAGCTGGTGGTCCTTGGCGGAAACGGTTTTTCCGAAGGAACTTCCATTCCACAGAGAGGAAAGGGTGGAATACATCTTACTGTTGTCAGCCGCTTTCCATATGGCAGTGTGCAGGTTCTGGTTGTAGGACTGATACTCGTCATCTGAGAAATCTTCTCCCAGGCCTTCAATGTGGACCTGGGATTCCATCAGTTCCGATACGTCAAAATGTCTCAGGGTGGCCCTGACAGCGGCCTCACCCTCTAATAAAGACCTCATTTCAAAATGCTCACGGATTGTTTTGGTGGTGATTCCCTTTACAATGGCACCTTTATTCATTCTCAGCAGAATCAGATTTTCAGAAGAAAGAATCTGAAATGCTTCACGGACCGGTGTCCTGCTGACACCCAGGTTATTGGCTATGTCTGTAAGGGACAATTCCTCCCCTTCTTTAAACTCGCCTGACAGAATCGCCTTGCGAAGAATGGAAGCGATTCGGATGCGCGTGGGCATTATTTCCAGCGAATCCAGCTTTTTCATTTGTTTCACCCGCTTTTCTTAGAATAAGGCTATTTTAGCATACAAAGCCAAAAGAGTCAAAACCTAGTTATGGGATGGAACGAAAATATGCACATAAAAATTTGTGACAATAGACCAAAAATTAAAATATTATACAAATGTTGTTGAAATTCCATCGGAAGTATGATAAAACTACAGTAAATCGTATACGATATACGATATTCAGAATGCAACTTAACGAGACATCGCTAAGTGCCAGTGACATGTATCGCACGTAGGGAGCCAGAATACGGTCTCCAAGTGCTCATAACAGGCCACTGCACTAAGCTCGAAAGGACCTCGCTAAGTGCCAGTGACATGTATCGCACGTAGGAGACCAAAGGACGGTCTCCAAGTGCTCATAACAAGGAGGGTATGGAATGAAGTGGACCAATCATCATGTATCGGATATCAAGATGGCTTACATAGGAGGCGGCTCCAAGGCATGGGCGTGGAAGCTGATGGCGGACCTGGCCCTGGAGCCGGCTCTGGACGGAACGGTCTGGCTCTATGATATCGATGCCAGGGCAGCTGAGGAAAACCAGATTATCGGCAATCAGCTGAAGGGAAGAAGGGAGGCCAGTGGCCAGTGGGATTACAGGGTGGCCTACTCCTTAAAGGAGGCCCTGGAGGGAGCTGACTTTGTGGTGATATCCATTCTTCCGGGTACCTTTGAGGAGATGCGTTCCGACGTACACCTGCCCGAACGGCTGGGCATCTATCAGTCGGTGGGGGACACGGCAGGCCCCGGCGGCATGGTCCGCGCCCTGCGTACCCTGCCCATGTACGAGGAGATTGCATTGGCTGTCAGGGACATTTGTCCCAAGGCATGGGTCATCAGCTATACCAACCCCATGAGCCTGTGCGTGGCCAGCCTCTATAAGACCTTCCCCGGAATCAAGGCCTTTGGCTGCTGCCATGAGGTCTTCGGCACCCAGAAAGTGCTGGCCGCCATTGCTGCCGGAGAACTGGGGACGGGCCCCATTGACCGCAGGGACATCCATGTGAATGTATTGGGAATCAACCACTTTACCTGGTTTGACGCTGCATCCTATGAGGGAGTTGACCTGTTTCCTGTCTACAGGGAGTATATAAGGACTCATTTTGAGGAAGGGTATGACGACCCTGACCGCCCATGGGAAGAATCTACCTTTAACTGCCGCCACAGGGTAAAGTTTGACTTATTTAACCGCTACGGCCTCATTGCTGCGGCAGGGGACCGGCATCTGGCGGAATTCATGCCGGGCAGCTCCTATCTCAACGACCCGGAGACAGTTACGTCATGGAAGTTCGGCCTGACCACCGTGGATTTCAGAATCCATCAGATGGAGGAGCGCCTGGCCAGGAGAAAGCGTCTCATGGAGGGTGAGGAACAGATGGAAATTGTTCCGTCAGGAGAGGAGGGCGTACAGCAGATTAAGGCCCTGGTGGGACTGGACCGGATGGTGAGCAATGTGAATATGCCAAACAGCTTCCTGCAGATTCCAAACCTTCCAAAGGAGGCCGTGGTGGAGACAAATGCAGTGTTCTCCCGGGACAGCATCAAGGCGCTGGCAGCCGGTCCCCTTCCGGAGTCCTTAAGGGAACTGATACTTCCCCATGTAGAGAATCACGGATATATACTGGAAGCAGCAGATACATATGACCGGGACCTGGTGGTAAAGGCATTTATGAACGACCCGCTGGTGAAGTACAAATGCCGGGACGAGGGAGCGGTACGGAAACTGGCAGATGACATGATTAAGAATACAGAACATTACCTTCCGGATGGATGGAAATAAACGTATGGGGGAAAAGAATGAAGAAAAAGAAGAAAGGATTCTGGAAACGCAATATAGGACTGGTCTTTGTCATGCCCTGGCTGGTGGGACTGCTGGTATTTAAGCTGTATCCCTTTGCTGCCTCCTTTATTTACAGTTTCCATTCCTATAATCTGTTCAAGACAGCCTCCTTCACAGGGCTGGAAAATTACAAATACATCCTGGGGGACAAGCTGATTATCAAGGCATTCATACAGACCTTTAAGTATGCGTTCCTAACCGTGCCCTTAGAGCTTATGTTCGCCCTGTTCATTGCCTATATACTCAATGATAAGATAAGAGGACTTAACTTTTTCAGGACCATTTACTACATTCCCTCCATACTGGGCGGCTCCGTGTCCATTGCTGTGCTGTGGAAGTTCCTGTTTAAGACAGAGGGCCTTGTAAACATCATGCTGGGGTCACTGGGGATTCCCGCCTTTAACTGGCTGGGAAATCCCGACGGGGCGTTCCTTGTAATCGTGCTCCTGCGTGTATGGCAGTTCGGTTCGCCCATGGTCATTTTCCTGGCAGCCCTGAAGGGAGTGCAGGGAGACCTTTACGAGGCAGCAGCCATTGACGGGGCAGGAAAATGGAAGCAGTTCTTCAAAATCACGGTTCCGCTTATCACGCCGGTCATATTTTATAACTTTGTGACCCAGCTGTGCCATAAATTCCAGGAATTCAACGGCCCCTTCATCGTGACCCAGGGAGGTCCGCTGCGTTCCACAACTTTAGTTTCACTGCTGGTCTATAACGAAGCTTTTAAGCGGAATGAGATGGGACTGGCCAGCGCCATTGCATGGCTATTGTTCCTGGTAATCATGACCTTTACGGCGGTGGCATTCATCAGCCAGAAGTATTGGGTTTACTATGCGGATGAGGATGGGAGGTAAGCATATGAACAGAAAAGAAAAAGCGCGGCTTAACCTGTTTTTGCGGTATCTCCTTTTGATTGGCCTGGGAATCGTGATGATATATCCCCTGTGCTGGATGATTGGTGCGTCCTTTAAGACAAATTCAGAGCTGTTTTCCAGTGCGGGAATCATTCCGCTGGCGCCCACGCTGGACGGATACAAAAACGGGTTTAAGGGCTACGAGGGCATGAACCTGCTGCATTTCATGGGAAATACATACAAGTTCGTGCTGCCGAAGGTGGTGTTCACCGTTGTATCTGCGGTGATTACATCCTATGGCTTTGCCAGGTTCCAGTTTATCGGCAAGAAGCTGCTGTTTGTGCTTCTGCTCTCCACCCTGTTTCTGCCCCAGGTAGTATTGAACGTGCCCCAGTATATCCTGTTTAACGAAGTGGGATGGCTGAATTCCTATCTGCCCATTGTGATTCCGTCCATGCTGGCAGGGGACACCTTCTTTGTATACATGCTGATACAGTTTTTAAGAGGCATTCCCAGGGAGCTGGAGGAAGCAGCGGAGATTGACGGGTGTAACGTGGTGGAGAGACTGTGGTACGTGATTGTTCCCATGTTAAAGCCATCCATTGTTTCCTGCGCCCTGTTCCAGTTCATGTGGGCTTCCAACGATTTCATGGGGCCGCTTATCTATATTAATTCAGTGCGGAAATATCCGGTATCCATATTTTTGAGGATGTCCATGGATACAGAAACCGGATTTGACTGGAACCGGATTCTGGCAATGTCGCTGCTGGCAATCGTTCCGTCCCTGGCCGTGTTCTTTATGGCACAGGATTCCTTTGTGGACGGCATTGCAGCAGGCGGTGTAAAGGGATAATTAAAAAAATTATATTATAAATGGGAGGTTACACATGAGAAAACGAGGAAAACAACTGGTTAGTCTGATTTTGGCAGGCGTCATGGCAGGGTCCCTGGCGGGATGTATGCCCACACAGTCAAAGGAGACTGAGGCTGCTCCTGCACAGACACAGGAAACCAAGGCCGAAGGCGGCACAGAGGCGGCCGGGGCGGGTACGGAGGCGGCCGGCACTGAGGCAGCGGCATCTGCCGGCATGGAAGTGAATACGGCGGACCCCATCACCCTGCGTTTCAACTGGTGGGGCGGGGATTCGCGCCATGAGAAGACCCTTAAGGCCATCGAGGCGTTTGAGGCAAAATATCCCAATATTTCGGTGGAGGCAGAGTACGAGGCATTCAGCGGGCATGAGGAGAAGATATCCCTGGCCTTAAACGCAGGCTCTGCTGCGGATGTGATTCAGCTGAACATGGACTGGGTATTTGCATATTCCCCGAACGGAGACACGTTTTACGACCTGAATAAGGTTTCCAATATTATCGACCTGTCCAATTACGATGATTCCGACAAGGCCTTCTACACCATAAACGGGTCCCTGGAGGCCCTGCCCATTGCCAACACGGGCCGCGGCTTTATCTGGAACAAGACCACCTATGACAAGGTTGGGGCAAAGATTCCCACCACCCTGGAAGAGCTGTACGAGGCAGGGGAAAAATTCGCGGCCTATGAGGACGGTTCCTACTATCCCTTTGCCTGTGCTGATTATGTAAAAGTGCATCTGATGATTTATTATCTCCAGTGCAAATACGGCAGGGACTGGATTAAGGACAATACCCTTCAGTATTCCAAGGAAGAAATCACGGAAGGCCTGGATTTCATCAAGGAGCTGGAAGACAAGCACGTTATCCCCAATTCCGAGAAGCTGGCAGGAGAAGGCACCTCTGAGCTTCTGGAGACAAGCGAGAGCTGGATAAACGGCCATTACGGCGGCGCCATGTGCTGGGATACCAATATTGCCAAGTACGTGGATGCTGTGACGGACGGAGAAATCGTGGTGGGCGACATGATTAACATGGGCGAATACCACGGCGGCCCCATCAAGGCGTCCCAGGTCATTGCAATCACCTCCACCTCAGAGCATCCCGCAGAAGCAGCAGCCCTGATACAGTTCCTGTTCGGGGACGAAGAAGGCGCCACCATACTTGGGGACAGCCGCGGCATCCCGTGCAACAAGAATGCGGTTAAATATGTTGAGACCGAGGGCAGCCTGGTGGCTGAAATGAATGAGAAACTGATGGCATGGTCTGCCTTCAAGCTGGATATATTCACGGAGCGGGCAGCACTAAAGGCGCCTGACGGTGTGTATACCCTGGCAATCCAGTCTCTGAGCTATGGGGAAGAGGACGCTGCTGCCTGTGCAGATATGCTGATTGACGGAATCAACCGGGAAGTAGAGACAGCAACTGCCCAGTAAAGGCAGAAGGAAACAGGAGGATAATGCCGCAGAATGGGGTTATGCATTTTGCGGCATTCCTTTTTAAAAAGGACAGTGTATGAAGATAACAGATGTAAGACAGGAATATTTCAGGTGGGAGAAAAGCCGGCCCATCTCCAATGGAATGCACACCTACACCCACTGCGGCCTGGCAGTCATTACAGTGGAGACGGACCAGGGAATCAGGGGATACGGCCTTTCCGGGCCGGTACTGGGCATGAATCCATTTATGATGGCAGGGGAGCTAAAGGATAGGATAATCGGACAGGACCCCATGCGCACGGAGTGGCTCTGGGACAGGCTCTATGTCCCTAAGCTGACAGGGCGTAAAGGCATCAGCACCAGAACAATCAGCGGCATGGACATGGCGCTTTGGGACATCAAAGCCAAGTCGCTGGGGCTGCCCCTGTACAGGCTGCTGGGGGAATACAGAAAAAGCGTGCCTGTTTACATTGCCGGCGGATATTATGAGCCGGGAAAGGGCCTGGAGGACCTTCAGCGGGAGATGGAGGGGTATATGAACCAGGGCGCTGCCGGCGTCAAGATGAAGGTGGGGGCCCTGAGCATCCGGGAGGATGCCGCCAGGGTAAAGGCTGTGCGGGAAGCCATAGGGCCGCAGGCCCTGCTCATGCTGGACGCCAACTGCGGATATTCCAGCCACAGGGCAATCCAGTTTGCCAGGCAGGTGGAGGAATATGATATCTACTGTCTGGAGGAACCTGTGGCGCCCCATGATTATGACGGGATGAAGAAAGTTGCGGAAAAGACAGTCATTCCCCTTGCCTCCGGCGAGAATGAGTACACCAGATGGGGGTTCAGGGAACTGATTGACACAGGAGCTGTCCCAATCCTGAACCCGGCGCCCTTTCTCATGGGCGGCGTCACGGAGTTTCTAAAGACAGCTGCCCTGTCCCAGGCCCACTGCCTGGAGCTGGCGCCCCATGGGGACCAGACCATCAATGTTTCCCTGGGGGCGGCCGTGGGCAATGTGTCTTATATTGAGTACTATCCTCCGGAATACGACCAGGTGTGGCATGAGGCATTCAGCCATTCCCTGGAGATAGACAGGGAGGGAAGGCTGCAGCCCCCGGAACGGCCGGGAATCGGCTTTGAGCCGGATTACCGCGTGTTGGACAGATTCAGAATTATATAAGCAGGACAGGAGAAAAGGATATGCATGCAATAGAGAAGATATTGGCAAGGCACAGCGGCCGTGACCGGGTGGTAAGCGGGGAGATTATAACGGCTGACATTGATTTTGCGGAGATTAACGACCTGTATCTACAGACCGTCTATTCCTTCCGGGAGATGGGAGGGAAAACCGTATGGGACAGGGACAAGGCCGCCTTTGTATTTGACCACTATGCGCCCTCGCCCACCATTGAGGCGTCCCAGAATCACAGGGAGATGCGCCTGTTCAGGCAGGAGCAGGGGCTTACCCATCATTTTGACATCAATGCGGGAATCTGCCACCAGGTTATGCCGGAGGCGGGCCTGGTATATCCCGGCATGATTCTGGTGGCAACGGATTCCCATACCACCACCCACGGCGCATTCGGCTGCCTGGGAACCGGCATTGGGGCCACGGATATGGCTACGGTACTGATAACCGGAAAGCTTTGGTTCAGGGTGCCGGAAATCATACGGATTCACCTGGAAGGAATGCCCGGAAACCATGTGCTTCCCAAAGATGTGATTTTATACATCATAGGAAAAATGAAGGCAGACGGGGCTGTGTATAAGGCCGTTGAGTTCACCGGGGACTATGTGGAACAGCTGGATGTGGCAGGGCGTATGGTGCTCTGCAACATGGCGGTGGAGATGGGGGCAAAGACAGCTTACATGCAGCCCAACCAGGCCGTGCTTGACTATGTGGCCCGCAGGACCAGCCGTCCGTTTACAGTGGAGCACACGGACAGGGATTTTGAATATGGGGAGACATATGTCTTTGATATAAGCGGGCTGAAGTCGCAGGTTTCCATGCCCTCCAGCGTGGACAACGTGGGCGCGGTGGACCAGGCCGGCAGGGTGCGTATCGACCAGGCCTTTTTGGGTGCCTGCACCGGCGGACGCGTGGAGGATATTGGGGAGGCGGTCCGCATCCTGAAGGGGCGCAGGATTGCTCCCCATGTCCGTCTGGTGGTGATTCCGGCATCCGCTGAAGTATTTAAGAAATGCATTGCAAACGGATACCTGGATGCCCTCATAGACGCTGGCGCCACCATATCTGCGCCAGGGTGCGGCCCCTGTCTCAGCGCCCACCAGGGGGTCCTGGCTGCCGGCGAGGTGTGCGTCACCACTTCCAACCGGAATTTTCCGGGAAGGATGGGAAGCAGGGATTCCGGTATTTATCTGGCGTCACCGGCCACCGTGGCCATGTCTGCGGTGACCGGGTATCTGACAGACCCGTCCGCGGGGATGCCGGGAGAAACGGACGGACAGGAAACAGCAGAGACAGGGAAAGGGGAGTGAGGATATGAAGGAAGAATTTACAGGCCAGGCCCTGGCGCTGGGGAAAAACATTGACACGGACCAGATTTATCCGGGCCGTTACCTGGCTCTCACCAATCCCGAGGAAATCGGCAGCCATTGCCTGGAAGGCGTGGATGAAGAAATTGCCGGACATTTTCCAAAGGGCGGAATGATAGTGGCAGGCACTAATTTTGGATGCGGCTCCAGCAGGGAGCATGCAGCCATTGCCCTCATTCATATGGGGGCAGGGGCAGTGGTGGCTGAATCCTTTGCAAGGATTTTTTACCGGAATGCCATTAATCTGGGACTTCCCCTGCTGGTGTGCAAGGGCATCGGGGGAAAGGTGGAAAGCGGCCAGAACCTGAAACTCAACATGAGGACAGGAGAACTTACAAACCTGGATACCGGGGAAATGTTCCAGTGTGAGAAAATCGGGGAATACGCAATGTCCATTCTGGAAGCAGGAGGCATAAAGCCCCTGTTTATCAGGCGGATGAAAGAGGAGGGCCATGACAGCTGAACGTTATATCAGGCAGTACACGGAAGAGTTTATGAAACTGGACCGGAGGTTCTGGAACTATGAGGACGGCTGCGTCCTTACGGCTCTGGAGGCCATGTACAAGGCCACCGGCAGGGAACGCTATGCCCAGGCAGTCAGGATATTTCTGGACCGGTACATATGCAGCGACGGCAGGATAAAGTGGTATGACAGTGAGGAATACAGTCTGGATAAGATACTGTCTGGCCGCGCCCTGCTCTTTCTGTACCGTGAGACAGGAGAGGAAAAGTACCGTCTGGCAGCAAAGCAGCTGATGGAACAGCTGCGGCATCAGCCCAGGACAGAATCCGGCAGCTTCTGGCATAAGAAGATATATCCGCGTCAAATCTGGCTGGACGGCCTTTATATGGCAGCACCCTTTTATCTTCAGTATGAAATGGAGCTGGGAGACAGAAGGAACTGCGGCGACGTCATGAAACAGTTTGAAAATGCCAGGCGGTTTCTGTACGATGAAGGGACCGGCCTGTACATCCATGCATACGATGAAGGAAAATGCCAGTTCTGGGCAGACCCTGAGACAGGAAGGTCCCCTAATTTCTGGTCAAGGGCAGAGGGATGGTATCTGATGGCCCTGGCAGACTGCTGTTCCATATTGCCTGAAGGGACGGAAGAATGGAAGTATCTGGCCGGTTTGTGGAAGGAGGCCATGGATGGAATGCTCCGGTACCAGGACCGGGAAACAGGGCTGTTTTTCCAGCTGACGGCTCTGGGAGAGATACCGGGCAATTACCTGGAGACATCCGCTTCCGCCATGGTGGCCTATTCTATCTATAAGGGATATGAGACGGGGGTACTGGACAGGGGGACAGCGGACCGGGCGGACCTTATCATGATGGCCCTGGAGACGGAAAAGCTGAAGGTGAGAGAGGGTATTCTCCACCTGGACGGAACCTGTGCGGGCGCTGGTCTGGGACCGGCCGGCCGGCCGGAGCGGGATGGGAGCATCGGGTATTATCTGGGGGAGCCGGTTGTCTCAGACGAGCAGAAGGGAGCGGCTGCCTTTATGCTGGCTTACAGCCAGTGGATAGCCGGGGGAAGGAATTCCCTGGATACGGAGGAAACGTGTGTGGTAAAAATAAATGATGTGTATGAACTGCGGCACCGGGCAGTGGAGCAGATAGAACTTGGCTACGGAAAAGGTACGGAAAAGGTGGACATACCCAGGGATTCCATTGCCCATATCCTGGTCCCCCATAAAAAGGAGGAAAGCCGCCCTGAGGCGGATATCATTGAACAGGCCCTGGATTCGCCCTTGGGCACAAAGCGGCTTGAAATACTGGCAGCCGGGAAAAAGGATGTGGTCATTGTCACCAGCGACATTACGCGCCCCATGCCGTCCTGGAAGGTTCTTCCCCATGTGCTCAAACGGCTGGAAAAGGCCGGGGTCAGCCGCAGCCAGGTGACGGTGGTGTTCGCAGTGGGCACCCACAGGAGACAGACCCGGGAGGAGATGCGGCATCTGGCCGGGGATGATATTTACAATACCTGCAGGTGCATGGATTCGTCCGAATGCAGCTTCATCCATATGGGGGAGACAAAGGCCGGGACGCCGGTGGACATAGCGGACAAGGTGGCGCAGGCTGATTTGAGGATATGTCTGGGCAATATTGAGTACCATTTCTTTGCCGGTTACTCCGGCGGTGCAAAGGCAATCATGCCGGGGGTTTCCACCATGGAGGCCATCCGTAAAAACCACAGCAGGATGATTCATCCCATGGCAAAGGCAGGAACCCTTGCAGGGAATCCGGTGCGGGAGGACCTGGAAGAGGCGGCCGGAATCTGCGGCGTGGATTTCCTGCTGAATGTGGTGCTGGATGAACATAAAAATGTAATCCACGCAGCGGCAGGTGATTTAAAGGAGGCTCACAGGCAGGGATGCAGGTTCCTGGACGGTTTTTACCGGACGGAAATCAATGAGCTGGCAGACATTGTGATTGTCTCCCAGGGCGGAGCGCCGAAGGACCTGAACCTGTATCAGACCCAGAAAGCCCTGGCCAATGCGGAGCAGGCCGTGCGCCCGGGGGGAATCATAATTCTGGCCGGCGCCTGCCCGGAAGGATTGGGAGGAGCTGTGTTTGAGCAGTGGATGCTGGAGGCAGAGGACCTGGACAGCATACTGGAACGCATACAGAAGGATTTCCGGATTGGCGGACACAAGGCTGCTTCCTTTGCCAGGGCGTTAAAGCGGGCCAGGATATTCCTGGTATCGGGAATTGAACCAAAATTGGTCCGCGATATTTTCATGGAGCCCTTTGACCATGTGCAGGAGGCCTATGATGCGGCTGTAAAGGAAATCGGGCCGGGGGCAAGAGTGATTGTGATGCCCTATGGAGGCTCCACTTTGCCGGTACTGGCTGGAAACAGGATGCCGAATTGATGTAAATGGCTGATGAACGGTCTGAATGAAAGCAGGCAGGGGGATTTGAAACAAAATGCCCTTGCCTGCTTTTGTGTAATCTATCGAAGTTGGGAACGAAATTTCGTATAAAGTATCCATAGGCAAGGAAAAACATATATGATACACTGAGTGAAAGGTATTACCATAATACTAAGATGAGCGAAGAAAAAAACATGAAAACGGGAAAGAAGATGGAAAGGATGCATGATATGTCATCGATAGCCCCTATCCGTAAAAAAACATTAAGTGACGCCGTGAAGGAGTCACTGCGGAAACTGATATCGGACCAGGCCTTTCATGAGGCAGGAAAGCTGCCGCCGGAGGAGGAACTGGCCAGGCAGCTTGCTGTCAGCCGCATTACCATACGCAAGGCCCTCACAGATTTGGAACAGGAGGGACTGCTTTTGCGTCTTCACGGCAGGGGAACATTTGTGAACCCTGCTGCCAGGCAGGTGAAGGTAAATCTGTCCAGTATGCTGGAATTCGGCTCCGTCATCAGCGGCAACGGCTACCGTCCTGAGTGCAGGCTGGTTTCCGTGGAAGAGGAGAGGATTCCGGCTGCCTATGGGGAACAGCTTGGCGCCGGGAAGGAAGGCCGCGGCATACGGGTGGAAAAGCTTTATATGGCAGACGGCGTTCCCGCCATTGTCAGCATAGGGCGGGTTCCCCTCCGCCTGTTTTCCCAGGTGCCCGGCCGGACAGCCTGGCAGGAACGGTCCAACTTTGAGGTGATTCAGGAATATACCGGGCGTATGGTGGTCCGGGACTGGGTGGAAATCAGCTCCCTGTCAGAGAAGGAGGCCGAAGATATGCTGGGACATCCATGTCCTCTTAATGCAGCTTCCGTGCTGATGATCCAGGCAGTGGGATATGACCGGAACAGCGAGCCCGTTATACACGGCGTGGCTCTCTATGATACCAACCATATCCGTTTCAACCTGCTGCGCCATGCAGAGGGGTGACAGCGCGGGGATTAGGAAGGGACAGGGAGATGGAAAATAGGGAAATGAGGAAAAACATGCCCTATGAAAGGTATTACCATAATATCATATGACTGTAACGGAAGAGGGTCTGCGGATGGACCCCGGCGCAGATTGCGGTATAGTTTAGTTTGTCCTAACGTTAAATCTAATAAATAAAAATACAAAGGAGGAAGCTATGAACACATTGGAAACATTTTTTAAAATCAGGGAGCGGGGCTCCAGCGTGAGGACCGAGGTTCTGGCCGGCATGACGACCTTTGCCACCATGGCCTACATCATTATCCTGCAGCCGGTGAACATGCGGGATACGGGGATGGATACAGTGGGAATCCTGATTGCCACGGCATTGGTTTCAGCTCTTATCACCATGCTGATGGGGGTGGCGGCCAACATGCCCATTGCGCTGGCGCCGGGGATTGCGTCCGGTATCGTGCTGACCTATTCCATCGTGGCGCCGGGGCTGGCTACCTGGCAGGTGGGCCTGGGCATGTCCATGATTTCAGCAATCCTGTTCCTGGTGCTGAGCCTGTTTAAGATACGGGAAAAGATAGTGGAGCTGATACCGAAAAACATTAAGATTGGCATTAGTGCGGGCCTGGGGATTTTCATCATCCGCACGGCCCTGGTTAATTCGGGGCTGGTGAACCCGGACTTCAGAGGATTCGGTGATTTCTCCGACCCTTCTGTGCTGCTGTCGGCTGTCAGCATTGTCATATGCTTTATCCTGTATTTCCTCCGCGTCAAGACAGGAGGACGGGAGTACAGAATCAGAAGCTCCCTGCTGATTGCCATTATTGTCACCACCGTGGCCGGCATTCCCATGGGAGTGGTCCGGGTACCCTCATCCATCTTTACATCGGGAGGTCTTTCCTCTCTTGGGAATATTGCTTTTAAAGCAGACGTAGCGGGCGCTTTAAGGCCGGAGTACATTGCTTTTGTCCTGGCTTTCTTTGTAAGTGATTTTTTTGGTACGCTGGCCACTGCCCTGGGCCTGGGACAACAGATGGGGATGCTGGATGAAAACGGGAATTTTCCTATTATCGGAAAGATTTTTCTGGTGGACGCCATAGGGTCTGTGGTGGGAACCTGTATGGGAGTGACCGTGGTCACAAGCTATGTGGAAAGCGCCTCCGGTATTGAGGTGGGAGGGAGGACCGGACTGGCCTCTGTGGTTACCGGGGTGTTTTTCCTGCTGGCCGTGTTGTTTGCCCCCCTGTTTTTGATGATACCTGCCGCAGCCACCACACCGGTGCTGCTCATTATCGGATTTGTCATGATGCAGGGGCTTAAATCCATTGATTTTGAAATTGAGGAATGGGTCCCGGTAGGGATGCTGATTATTTCCACTCTGTTTTACGGGATATCCCAGGGCATTGGTATCGGCCTGCTGACTTACTGCTGCGTGAAAAGCGCGTATTACCTGTTTACGGATGAACGGGGAAGGGATAAGCTTCCGTCTCTTTTTACCATTTTGTTTACCCTGCTGACCTGCATCCAGTTCTTTATCTAGTGTTTCCGGCTGTTTGGAGCACTGCCTGTTTCCGAAAGGAGGAAATGATATGAAAATAGCAGCATGGATGGACCGTGGGAAAATGGTCAGGGCAGCCATGGGAAGGATTCCCTGTGACCTGACTGTCTGTAATATACGGCTTGTCAACATGTTTTCCGGGGAGGTTTATCCTGCCCAGGTGGATATACTGGACGGCATCATTGTTCGGGTGCGGACAGAGGGGGAGTGTCCGGCATTGCCCCCGGAGCAGTTTTTTGACGGAGGAGGGCGCTATCTGATTCCCGGTTTTATTGACTCCCACCTCCATGTGGAAAGCACCATGATGATTCCGGAAAATTTTGCAAGGGCCGTGCTTCCCTGGGGAACCACCACCATTGTCATGGACCCCCATGAGATTGCCAACGTAATGGGCATCCAGGGCGTCAGCTTCATGCTGGACAATGCAAAGAAAACCCCTCTGCGCCAGTTTGCCCTGGCCCCCTCCTGCGTGCCCTCCGTACCCGGGGTGGAGAACAGCGGGGCTGTGTTTGGCGAGGAGGAAATCGCCCGGCTTCTGGACATGCCGGATGTGCTGGGGATTGCGGAAATCATGAACTATGTGGATGTATGCCAGGGGGACGCAAGGATGAGCCTCATTATTGCCCAGGGCCTGAAGCGGAATCTGTATCTGCAGGGCCATGCGCCCCGTCTGGAGGGAAATGCCCTTGCAGCCTATCTGCTGGCAGGACCGGAAAGTGACCATGAATGCCGCAGCGCCCGGGAGTGCGGGGAGAAAGTCCGCCAGGGCATGCATGTGAACCTTAAGACCAGTTCTCTTTCCAACCATCTGCCGGATGCGCTGGAAGGAATCAGGGAGCATCGCTGGCATGACAGCGTATCCCTGTGCACGGATGATGTCCATGCAGGGGTGATTTACAGCGAAGGCCATCTGAACCGGGTGGTTGGAAAGGCCATAGAATATGGGGCCCATCCATTGGATGCCATCCGTTACGCCAGCTATAACGCTGCCAGGGAGTACGGGTTTGAAGACCTTGGAGCCATTGCTCCGGGGTATGTGGCGGACATGCAGCTGGTGGATGCCCTGGACGGCCAAAGGCCCAGCCATGTATTCTGCCGGGGGCAGCTGGTTGCTGAGAATGGAAGATATCTGGGAAGTCCCTGCGGCGGCGGACTCAGGTTTGCCAATACCATGAAGCTGTCCTGCCTGTCCGGCCCCGGGGATTTCAGGCTGAAAGCGCCTGCTTTGCCGGGGAAGACGCTGGTGGTTTACAGTAAATATGACGGGCCTTTTAATAAAGCCTTCTATGAGTCGCTGCCTGTTGAGGACGGATACATTTCCGTCAGGCACGATTCCGGCCTGGCCATGGCCTGCGTGTGCAACCGGTATGGACTGGACCAGAGAACCATTGTCCCTATCCGGGATTTTGGAATCACGGAAGGCGCCATTGCCACTACCGTGTCCCATGACTGCCATAACCTGACCATGATATACCGGGACCCGGAGGATGCGTGGATTGCGGCAAAGACCTTAAAGGAGAGTGGTGGGGGCATAGCCGTGGTATTGAACGGAAGGGTACTGGCAAGTCTGGCCCTGCCGGTTGGCGGGCTGATGTCTAATCTGCCCATTGAAAGCCTTGCACCGCAGGTGGAGCGGGTGGAGAAAGCAGTGTATGACCTGTGCGCGGGAAAAAGCTCGCTGCTAAAAATGTCCACCTTTGCCCTGGCTGCCCTGCCGGGCGCCATCATGACGGATAGAGGCGTACTGGACGGGGAATCCCAGACATTTATGCCTGTTTTCCTGGCATGAATGCTCCGCTGAGTTTGCACAATCACATGCCGGCCGTTTTAGGTCCGGCTTTTTTCCATGCCATGATACAATCAGCGGTACGGTAAAACAGCGGGCTGAAAAACATCTGTATTTGTACAGATTTTGTATTGATTCCGGGGCTTTCCGATGGTATAGTAGGCTGTCGTGGGATTATGAACGTAAAGCGGGGGTTGAGAGATGATAGAGATGAAAAGGATAAAAAGATTTATTAAGAGGGAGACTGTCCTGAGCGGAGCTTCCATATTGGCGCTTTTGTCTGCCCTGGTCATAAGGCCGGACAGGGAATATGCATCCTATATTGATTACAGCACAATCAGTCTCCTGTTCTGCCTGATGACCGTGATGGCAGGACTTCAAAGCCTGGGCGTGTTTAAGAAAACAGGAGAGCGGCTGCTGGGATATGTAAAAGGGCCGGGGGCTGTGTCGTCCGTGCTGGTATTTCTCTGTTTTTTCTTCAGCATGGCTATTACCAATGATGTGGCGCTGATTACTTTTGTGCCCTTTGCCATCACGGTTCTTAAAATGGCGGGAATGGAGCCGCTGGTGCTGCCCGTGGTGGTGCTTCAGACCATTGCAGCCAACCTGGGCAGCATGCTGACGCCGGTGGGAAATCCACAGAACCTGTATCTGTATTCAAAAGCCGGTTTAAGTGCAGGCCAGTTCCTGAATCTGATGGCCCCCTATACAGCGGCATCCTTTGTAATGCTGGGGCTATGCCTGGCCGTGGTGGGATTGAGAAACAGAATGCCGGGAAAAGAGGCGGACGGCAGGGGACAGGGCCCCATGGTCAGCGGTTTTCCCGGACTTTCCGAGGAAGCAGTGAGTATGGACGGGGCCGGAACGGGGATTCAATTGGGGCGTCTGGGGCTGTATCTGTTCCTCTTTCTGCTATGCCTGGGCTGTGTGGCCCATATTCTTCCCTGGCCGGTCCTGCTGGCTGTTGTAATTGCAGTGGCATGGTTTGCCGACAGGGGCCTGTTTCTGGCAGTGGATTATTCCCTTCTCCTGACCTTCTGCGCCTTTTTCATATTCATCGGCAATATGGGAAGGGTACCGGCTTTCTGCCGGTTCCTGGACCACATTCTGGGAGGCAGGGAAATCATTACCTGTGTGGGGGCCAGCCAGATTATCAGCAATGTGCCTGCCGCACTGCTGCTGTCCGGATTTTCACAGGATTACAGGGCGCTGATTGTGGGAACGAATCTGGGAGGGCTTGGGACCCTCATCGCATCCATGGCCAGCCTAATCTCGTATAAATATATTGCCCGCATGTATCCCATGGAAAAGGGACGGTATCTGGGTTGGTTCACAGGGGTCAGCCTGCTGTTCCTGGCAGTGCTGCTTGTACTGGCTTTGTGGGTTATCCCCTTTTAAAATGGGATTACCGATGCTATACTAAAATCAGAACTGGTAATAGAGCGTGCCGGTGTCAGAAATGATTTTTATGGCACGTCCCGGGCCGGTGAAGCGTGCCGGACAGAAAAGGAGAAGTATTATGGCTGTGATTGCAGGAATCATGGTGCCCCATCCGCCTCTCATCGTGCCGGATGTGGGCAGGGGGCAGGAGGTTCTGATTAAGGAAACCATTGAAGCATACCGGAAGGCTGCCAGGATGGCGGCAGAGCTGGAACCGGAGACCATTGTGGTGATTTCACCTCATGCAGTGATGTATGGGGACTATTTTCATGTATCACCGGGAAAGGGGGCCAGAGGGGATTTCGGGCCGTTTATGGCTCCTCAGGCTTCGGCAGAAGTCATGTATGATGAGGCCTTTGTAAGGGAGCTGGAACAACTCTGTGAGGAGGCGGATTTTCCCATGGGCACAGAGGGGGAGAAGGAGAAGGAGCTGGACCACGGAACGCTGGTTCCCCTGTTTTTTATCAACCAGTATTACAGGGATTATAAGCTGGTGCGTATCGGCGGCTCCGGACTGCCCTTTGCGGACCATTACCGGGCAGGGCAGTATATTGCCAGGGCAGCGGAAAGTCTGGGGCGCAGCGTATTCATTGTGGCCAGCGGGGATTTGTCCCATAAGCTGAGAGGGGACGGGCCTTATGGCTACAGCGTCCAGGGACCGGAATATGATGAGCGGATTATGGACGTCATGGGAAAAGGCGCATTTGGGGAGCTTCTGACATTTCCGGAAGACTTCTGTGAAAAGGCGGGGGAATGCGGCCACCGCAGTTTTACCATGATGGCCGGTGCCATGGATGGAAAGGCGGTTGTGTCCAGGCGTCTGACTTATGAGGGTCCCTTTGGAGTGGGATACGGCATTTGTACGTTCCGTGTAACAGGGGAGGACGAAGGCCGCAGATTCCTGGAAGCATATGAGAGATGCCAGAAGGAAGCGTGTAAAAGACGGCAGATGGCAGAGGACGATTATGTATCCCTTGCCCGCAGGTCACTGGAGTATTATGTATATGAGGGGAGGATGATTCCCTTTGCCGGGACAGAGGCAGGGCTGCCGGAAGAAATGCTCCGGACCAGGGCAGGCGTTTTTGTATCCATCCATAAGGGAGGCGCTTTGCGGGGATGCATTGGGACCATATCGCCGGTATGCAGGAACATTGCCGAAGAAATCATTCAGAATGCGGTGAGCGCAGGTATTCATGACCCCAGGTTCCCGGCTGTCAGGGAAGAAGAGCTGCCCTTATTGGAATACAGTGTGGATGTGCTGGGGGAAACAGAGCCGGTTCAGGGTGAGGACCAGCTGGACCCCAGGCGTTACGGGGTTATTGTCACCAGGGGCAGGAAGCGGGGGCTTCTGCTTCCCAATCTGGAGGGAGTGGACACGGTGAAGGAGCAGGTGTCCATTGCCAAACGCAAGGCGGGAATCCGTGAGGAGGAAACAGGTGTGGAGCTGGAGCGGTTTGAGGTAATCCGCCATGGTGCAAAGTCATGAGGGCTGTGTGCGGGGGATGTATGAACCGGTGCAGCCTGGAAGATGGGCAGACCGGTATCTGCAGGGCCAGGAAGAATACCGGGGGAGCGGTGATTTCTGTTAATTACGGGAAAATTACGTCCATGGCACTGGACCCCATAGAGAAAAAGCCGCTGAAGCGGTTCATGCCTGGTTCAGCCATATTGTCGGTGGGAAGCTTCGGGTGCAATCTGAGGTGTCCTTTCTGCCAGAATCACGAGATATCCATGGCAGGGGAGGCAGACGCCCATGCATTGTCCGTGAATCCTGAGGAACTGGCGGGAAAGGCCCTGGAGCTGAGAAAAAGGGGGAATATAGGCATTGCCTTTACCTATAACGAACCACTGGTGGGCTGGGAGTATGTCAGGGACACAGGGCGCCTTGTGAGAAATGCAGGGATGAAAAATGTAATTGTCACCAACGGAAGCGTATCGGACCAGGTACTGGATGAAATCCTGCCGGTGGCAGATGCCATGAACATTGATTTAAAAGGTTTTACAGAGCATTATTACAGGAAACTGGGCGGAGACCTTGGGACTGTAAAGCATTTTATAGAGCGTGCCAGCCGTGCATGTCATGTAGAGCTGACCGTCCTTATTGTACCCGGGGAAAATGATTCAGAGAAGGAAATGAGGGAGATGGCGGGTTGGATATCATCCCTGAACTCCGGTATTCCTCTTCATGTCTCCAGGTTTTTCCCGCGCTGGCATATGGATGACAGACCTGCAACAGATGTGGCCAGGGTATATGCCCTGGTGCAGACCGCCAGGGAATATTTAAAGTATGTGTGGCCAGGAAACTGCTGATATAAAGACCCCGGAAACAGTGCGGTACAGATGCATATATTGATAGTAATGGATTTATACAGAATATATGCAGAAGGGGGAACCAAAATGTGGGATGGTAATCAGGAGGATTTCAGGGAGAGGGCCGGATGCTGGTATAAGGAGTGCTGCTGCTGTCCGGGACCTGCGGGACCGGCTGGTCCCAAAGGAGATACCGGCCCTGCTGGCCCAAGGGGTCCCATGGGAGCCCCGGGAATAAGCGGCGCTGCAGGACCTCAGGGCCCGCAGGGGATACCGGGAGAACGGGGCTTAACAGGTCCGCAGGGAGCCGCCGGCCCGCAGGGAAATACGGGACCTGCCGGACCAAAAGGAGATACAGGCCCTGCCGGACCGAAGGGAGATACCGGTCTGCGCGGCGCCATGGGGCCGGAAGGTCCCCGGGGGGAAACCGGTCCTCAGGGGCCGGCCGGTGCAGCCGGGCCCACAGGGGCGCAGGGCCCCATGGGAATTCAGGGGCCCCAGGGAAATCCGGGACCCGCTGGCCCAAAAGGAGATACAGGTCCGCGCGGAGTAATGGGGCCTGAAGGTCCCAGAGGAGAAACCGGTGTGCAGGGACCGGCCGGAGTAACCGGACCAACCGGTCCGCAAGGGCCGGTGGGAATCCAGGGGCCTCAGGGAATCCAGGGAGTCATAGGACCAACAGGCCCCCAGGGCCCGCAGGGACTTCAGGGGAATCCGGGAGCTGTTGGACCCCAGGGAATCCCCGGGGCAGCAGGAATTCAGGGCCCCATGGGAGCAACCGGCCCGCGGGGGATGACCGGCCCGGCGGGAGCGGCGGGACCGACAGGAGCCGCAGGCCCGGCGGGAGTGACAGGACCAACGGGAGTGACAGGAGCCACGGGAGCCGCAGGCCCGGCGGGAGCCACAGGACCGACAGGAGCCGCAGGCCCGGCGGGGGTCACAGGACCCACGGGAGCCACAGGCCCACAGGGAGTACCGGGACCAGCAGGAGAAAACGGCCAGCCAGGGTCCACAGGACCAGCGGGAGCCACAGGTCCCACAGGAGCCACAGGTCCCACAGGAGTAACCGGGCCAACGGGCCCGGCAGCTGGAGGCGTATTCGCGTCGTTTATCAATTTTGGCGGTTTGTGGAATAATGGTATTCCGATTCCAATGGGAGAAGGGGTGGAAGACACTACCGGGAATATTGTCCTGACTGACGCAACCCACATTACCCTTATGCCAGGATACTACGCCATATCCTATCAGGTGTCTGCCATACTGGTGGACATTAGTTATATGCAGATAACCCCTGCATACAATGGAAGGGCACACCTGGAATACGGTATCTATTTTAAGACGGGAACAGAAAGAACCACTGCGTTCGGGGCAGTATCATTCATCATTGAGGTACCTGAAACCACCACGCTGTCTTTGTATTTTAACAGCCCTACCACCGGCCAGGAAGGGACTGCTACCATGGTGATTTTTAAGCTGGACAGAGATGTCTGAGCAGATGAAAGTGAATAAGGGAAAACAGTTCGGCGTGAAAGCGGGTATACCCTGTTTCCGCGCCTTTTTGTCAATGGAAGAGATGAATGCCGGACTGCAGGAGAATCCTGGCATGATATTGCTGTTTTTGATTATTTTTGCTATACTTTTATGTATTCAGTGATTTGATATCATTACATATGTATGATAACAGGATAAGCGGGGAGGTGCAGGATGGATTTCAGATATGAGACAGTGATTCCCAATGATGATTTGCCCTTTCGGATGTTCATATTTGAGGGAAGGGATGGGAATTACAGGGTCAGCAAGCATTGGCACCAGTCTGTGGAACTGTTTCTTGTGTTGGAGGGAAAGCTGGACTTCTACATCAATTCAAGACAATATACATTGAACCCCAATGATTTTGTCATTGTGAATCCCAATGAAATCCATTCCATTGAGTGTCCCGACCCCAACATTACCATTGTACTCCAGATTCCAATGAAATCCTTTGAAGGATATATGAGTGACGAGTCCTGCATTACCTTTGCGGATAGGGATGAGAACCAGAGGGCCAGGCTTGTGTCCCTGGTCATTGCCATGTACCGCACGTATGAGCAGAGGGGATTCGGCTATCGCCTGAAGGTGAAGAGCCAGTTTATGGAGTTCCTTTATCTGATTGTGACGGAATTCAGGATTGCGCAGATTGATAAGGTCCAGGTACAGCAAAAGCGGCATTTGGACAAGCTGTCCCAGGTAACCCAATACATGAAGGAGAATTATGACAAGGAATTGAGCCTGGAAATGGTTGCATCCAGGTTCGGCTTTACGCCGTCTTATCTTTCACATATGTTCAGGGAATATGCCCAGGTGGGGTACCGCACATACCTGATGGACTTAAGGGTGAAGTATGCTATGCGGGAACTGCTGAATTCAGACCGTTATGTGGGGGACATTGCCCTGGACCACGGATTTGCGGACGCAAGGGCATTTGCCAAAGCCTTTAAAAAGCGGTATGGCTGCCTGCCCAGTCAGTACCGGAAGCAGATGAACCGGAAGCAGATGAACCAGAAACAGGCGAACCCATAAAAATCGCAAAAAAGTGCTGTTAGTTCGTAAAATAACAGCACGTTTTTTTTGTCCGTTTATATTATAATAAATACCAGAGAAAACAGGCCGGTGCACATGGAGAAACGCACGGCCCGATACAAGGAGGTATGAACATGGGGATGACAGTCAAAAAGGTGACGGATTCGGCATTTAAAGCCTATGGAAGGGTCATCACAGGTTATGATTTCAGCGGTCTGCTAAAGGCAATGGAACAAACGCCTTTACCTGAGGACGTTATTTACATACCCTCACTGCCTGAGATGGAGGCCCTGCCTGCGGCAAAGGAGCTGGGAAATGGAATCTACGGCCAGATGCCCATCCAGATAGGATGCTGCAACGGACATAACAAGAAACTGAATGCAGTGGAATATCACCGGGATTCAGAAGTGGACATTGCTGTGGACGACCTGATTCTGATATTGGGAAAACAGCAGGATATTGAGGAGGACCACACATACGACACATCCAGAATGGAGGCATTTCTGGTTCCGGCAGGAACAGCCGTGGAGGTATATGCAACCACCCTGCACTATGCACCCTGCCATGTAAAGGATGAGGGCTTCCGATGTGTAATTGTCCTTCCGAAAGACACCAACCTGGACATGGAGCCGGTGGAAGTAAAGGACCCTGAGGACAGGCTTTTATTTGCCAGGAACAAGTGGCTCATCGGACATGCAGAGGGCGGGCTGCCGGAGGGAGCGTTTATCGGCCTAAAGGGTGAGAACCTGAGCGTGTGATGCAGATAACAGAACACAATTTTCAGATGCAGACAATAAAATCAATCATGTATGAGGAGGATAATACAATGAACAATACACCAGAAGTAAAAATCGGAATCGTGGCAGTGAGCAGGGACTGTTTCCCGGAGTCTCTTTCTGTCAACAGAAGAAAAGCATTAGTGGAAGCCTACAAGGCTAAATATGACGCAGCAGAAATATATGAATGTCCGGTATGCATCGTGGAGAGCGAGATACATATGATGCAGGCATTGGAGGACATCAAGAAGGCAGGCTGCAACGCCCTGTGCGTATACCTGGGCAATTTTGGTCCTGAGATATCAGAAACCCTGCTGGCAAAGCATTTTGACGGACCTAAGATGTTCGTGGCAGCGGCTGAGGAGTCCGGCGATAATCTGTGCCAGGGCCGCGGCGATGCATACTGCGGTATGCTCAATGCCAGCTATAATCTGGCGCTGCGCAACATCAAGGCATATATTCCGGAGTATCCGGTAGGGGATGCAGAGGACCTCGCGGATATGATTCATGAATTTGTGCCCATTGCCCGTGCAGTGGCTGCATTAGGCGAGCTCAAAATCATCAGCTTCGGTCCAAGGCCGCTGAATTTCCTGGCCTGCAATGCGCCAATCAAGCAGCTTTACAACCTGGGCGTGGAGATTGAGGAGAATTCCGAGCTGGATTTGTTCGAGGCATTTAACAAGCATGCAGGAGATGAGCGTATTCCAGGTATTGTGAAGGAGATGGAGGAAGAGCTGGGAGCAGGCAATAAAAAGCCTGAGATACTTTCCAAGCTGGCCCAGTATGAGCTGACCTTAAAGGATTGGGTGGAAGAGCACAAGGGCTACCGCAAGTATGTGGCTATTGCCGGAAAATGCTGGCCCGCATTCCAGACACAGTTTGGTTTCGTGCCCTGCTATGTGAACAGCCGTCTGACATCACAGGGAATCCCGGTGTCCTGCGAGGTGGATATCTACGGAGCCCTCAGCGAATACATCGGTACAGTTATCAGCCAGGATACAGTTACTCTTCTGGACATCAACAACACGGTTCCCAAGGATATGTATGAGGCTGATATCAAGGGCAAATATGATTACACGCTTAAGGATACATTCATGGGCTTCCACTGCGGTAACACAGCTTCCGGAAAGCTGTCTTTCTGTGAGATGAAATACCAGATGATTATGGCCAGGGCTCTTCCAATCGAAGTGACCCAGGGAACCCTGGAAGGAGATATAAAACCGGGCAGCATTACCTTCTACCGTCTCCAGAGCACAGCAGACAACAAGCTGAGAGCTTACATTGCACAGGGAGAGGTGCTTCCGGTTGCAACCCGTTCCTTTGGCTCCATCGGCGTGTTCGCTATCCCGGAGATGGGACGCTTCTACCGCCATGTGCTCATCGAGAAGAACTATCCGCATCACGGAGCAGTTGCTTTTGGAAACTACGGCAAGGCATTATTTGAGGTATTTAAGTATATTGGCGTGGATGTGGAGGAAATCGGCTACAACCAGCCAAAGAGCGTAAGATATAAGACAGAGAATCCATTTGCATAAAAATGCAGGGAGGGAAAGATATGCTTTACATAGGAGTGGACCTGGGAACCTCAGCAGTAAAATTATTATTAATGGATGGAAGCGGACGAATCCACAAGGTGGTTTCACGGGAGTACCCTCTGTATTTCCCCCATCCTGCATGGTCGGAGCAGAACCCGGAGGACTGGTTCGCAGCCTCCGTGGACGGCATGAAGGAGCTGACTTCGGAGTGCGATAAATCACAGGTGGCAGGTATCAGTTTCGGAGGCCAGATGCACGGCCTTGTGACGCTGGATGCGGCGGATGAAGTCATTCGCCCGGCCATCCTCTGGAATGACGGACGGTCCGAGAAGGAGACAGATTACCTGAACCAGACCATTGGCAAGGATAAGCTGTCCGCTTACACGGCCAATATTGCATTTACCGGCTTTACAGCCCCAAAGATTCTGTGGATGAAGAAGAATGAACCGGAGAACTTTGCCCGTATATGTAAAATTATGCTTCCCAAGGATTATCTGGCTTACAGGCTGTCAGGCAGTTTCTGTACGGATTACTCCGATGCCTCCGGCATGCTGCTTCTGGATGTGGCCCATAAGTGCTGGTCTGATGAGATGATGGAGCTGTGCGGTATCACCAGGGAACAGCTTCCGGATTTGTATGAGAGCTATCAGGTGGTGGGAAATCTGAAGGCAGAACTGGCAGAAGAGCTGGGATTTTCACAGAACGTGAAAATTATTGCCGGAGCAGGAGACAATGCGGCTGCTGCCGTAGGCACCGGAACCGTTGGGGAGGGATGCTGCAATATTTCCCTGGGAACCAGCGGAACCATCTTTATTTCCAGCGAAAGCTTTAAGGTGGACTGCAACAATGCACTTCATTCCTTTGACCATGCAGACGGGCATTTCCATCTCATGGGATGTATGTTAAGCGCTGCCTCCTGTAATAAGTGGTGGATGGAGGAAATCCTTAAGACAAAGGAATTCTCCAGGGAGCAGGAGGGAATCGTGAAACTGGGAGAGAACCATGTGTTCTATCTGCCCTATCTCATGGGAGAGCGTTCTCCTCATAACGACCCAAGGGCCAGGGCATGTTTCATCGGCATGACCATGGATACCAGCAGAGAGGAGATGACCCAGGCCGTATTGGAAGGCGTGGTATTCGGACTCAGGGATTCTCTGGAGGTGGCAAGAAGTTTAGGCATCCGAATCGACCGAACCAAAATCTGCGGCGGGGGAGCAAAGAGCCCTCTGTGGAAGAAGATGGTGGCCAACATCATGAATGTGAAGGTGGATGTGGTTGAAAACGAGGAAGGCCCTGCCCTGGGAGGCGCCATACTGGCAGCCGTGGGCTGCGGGGAGTATCCGGACGTGAAGACCGCAGCGGACAGCATTGTAAAAGTCATAGAGACCATTGAGCCGGATGCTGACCTGGCCGGAAAGTATGAAAAGCAGTACGGCAAGTTCAGGCAGATGTATCCTGCACTTAAGACGGTATTCCAGAATCTGGAAGAATAATACAAACAGGGAGCCGGATGATTCAGGCCCCATTGCATGGCAGTTGGATGCAGCGGGGCCCTGGAAGTCAGGCTCCTTTTTTTTCTGTGACGGTGCTCATTGTGCTGAGTATAGGCAATGTGATATGGGGTCAAGCCTGTACAGTTTCGGTTTGTGCTGCTTCAGGATAAGCAGCATATCATTGCCTTGCACGTTCACAGGGATTATGATATAGTAATTCTACCAGATGATAGTTGGTCAATATAGGAGGCTATCACCACTCATCAGATTTAAACCATATCATAGGCATGCATTGTTTAAATGGTATGCTGATTCATCATTCACCAGGATTTCATCCTGTGCCGTCTGGCAAGAAGCAATTATCTGATTTTCCGCCCGGTTTTGGGCAGTGAATCCAAGCATGAAACTATAATATAAAAGAAGTCAGGATACTATTGGGTTCTTTCTGGACTTTGGGTATTACAAGAAAAAGTAGATACGAGAGTATCTACT
>NZ_SPHO01000031.1 GCF_005845215.1 Clostridium sp. 1001271st1 H5 | reverse complement strand
TCGAACCGATACCAGCTAATGTTTTATAAGGAATACCCAAAGTCCAGAAAGAACCGGCCAATATAACAATGCTGCATTTTAATTTCATAGTTGAGATGCTCCCTTATAAAATTTAAGCCGATAGTTATTAGGGGTTTTCCTTTATTTCATGTATACATATGATGCGGTAAGCTTAGCTGAGCCAGTATTTTTTACGTATCCGTAATTTTTAAATGTTGGTGTCGCGGAAACTGTCCCGTAGCTATCATATCCACTTAAGGATGTTTTGCTGTTGATAATATATTTTCCCTTACTATTATAGTATGCCAAACCAACATCAGCAGTGGTTCCGGAGCTTCTTGCAGTGCAAACCACATAATATGTTTGTCTTGTACCGGGATTGAGTGATTTTCCATAGTCATAACCATCTACATAAGAATTGCTCTTGAGGTTTTCAACAGAAAAAGCCATAACTTGTGTTTTGCCATCCACGACGCTTGGCATTCTTGTTAGCGAGTTATAGACTTTTTCTGTCATATCAATGATGCAGATAGCTTCGGTATCCTTGTTTTCCTCCTGAAAAGATTCGGTATACCCTCCCTGTGCGGCAGCTGCATGGAGTGGCATGCACAAGGATAATGCCATTGCTATTATTATACCCTCTTTTAATTTGATTCTCATACCGTTCCGCTCCTTTTGTGTGTGAAAATATCGGTTTAAACTTTGTTATAAGTATAATACACGGGGGGGATATTAGTCAATAATATTTTTATATTTTTATTAAATATATAAAAATATAAAGTGGTAATACAAATTATATAAATAGCAAGCTTCATTTTTATGTGGCCTTCACCAGATGTTGAGATTTGACAACTGTTTGGAGGAGGTCGGGGCTATACGGGACTTTATACCCAATTATAAGATTAATCCCCAAAACATGGAGAATCTGAGTGTATTCTTCATATGTTTACAGCAGATATTCAGTATGATAAAATATAATTCAGATAAAAAGAGGCTGTATGAGTATGTGAAAGAAAATCGCGACGCACTTGGCAGGCTGAACCGGAATGAGGCCAATGCCCTTCTGGCGCTGCTGGGAGAGCAGAAAAGACTGGCTGCTATAATGGAAAATCAAGGTGAGAAGGAGGGGATGGATGTGTGTAGGGCAATTGATGAGTTGATTGAGGACGGCAGAAAAGAGGGAAAAGAGGAAGGAGAAAAAGAAGGTGAAGAGCGGGTCAGCAGGCTGAACCTGCTGCTCATGGCTGAGAAACGGTATGATGATTTGGAAAGAGCCTCAAAGGACAGGGAGTACCGTAAACAGCTCTTTGAAACCTTTGGAATTTAATTGGAGATTTAGTAAGAGGGCAATAAATGCCGCAGAAAGATGCTGGGAGTCCAGCTGTTTTCTGCGGCATTTATCATTTTATGACCGGATGCCCCCGGATAACCATGGATAACAGTGAAATGAAAATAAATGAAAAAATATGGCACATAGAGAAAAGCCGAATTCCATTAAAACGCAGAAAAGAGTCATATAATTAGTTAAAACTACCTGAAAAACCATGAAAACCACCCCGTACAAACAAAAAATGCTGTATGCGTCTGAATGCAAATGAAAAAATATAGAAACTAGTGCCAAAAAATGAAATAAAATAATTTGAAAAGTATTGACATAATTTGAAACAAATGCTATTATGAAGCTACAAGGAGGTAGCAATCATATGAAGTATGCCACACGGATTAACTCATTTTTGAGATTTGACAGCAACCTGCTGAATGCATTCAGGTCCATAGGAGCCATTGAGGGCGTGGACTATGTGGATTTGAATTATCCGGAACATTTTGCTGACTATGATATAGAGGTGATAAAGGCGAAGATGGAGGACTGCGGACTGCGGTGCAACGCCATCAACCTCAGATTCAGGGACAAGTACATAGGAGGTGAATTTGGAAACCGGGAACCAGCCATATCCCAGGACGCCATAACCCTGTGCAGGGAAGCGGCGGACGCATGCAGGAAGCTGGGGGGGAACCAGATGATTATCTGGCTGGGGTTTGACGGTTTTGATTATTCCTTTCAGATTGATTATGTGAGCTACTGGAACCGGATTGTGAAGGCGTTCCGGGATGTGTGCGATTATTCCGGGGTGCCTGTGAGCATTGAGTATAAGCCCTATGAGGAAAGGGTGCATGCATTCATTGACAGCTTTGGGACAGCGGTTTCCATCCTCCATGACGTGGACAGGGAGAACCTGGGCGTTACCCTGGACTTCTGCCATATGCTGATGAAGAAGGAAAATCCTGCATTTGCAGCGGCCTGGCTGCTGGAACGGGGAAAGCTTTATAATATTCACCTCAATGACGGTGAGGGCTCCACGGACGACGGCCTTATGGTGGGAACCGTTAATTTCTGGAAGACAGTGGAGGTCATGTACTACCTTAAGAAATACGATTTCCAGGGCGTGATATATTTTGACACATTCCCCAAACGGGAGAAGGCAGTGGAGGAATGCGAGGCAAATATAAAGATGTGCCGGCGGATTGAGCAGCTCATTGACACCTATGGGCTCTGCCGGATGGAGAAGGTAGTGGAACAGAATGACGCAGTAGCTGTGAGCAACATGATGGTTGCTTTCCTATAAACAAAAACTATTTTAATGTAAAAGGAGAAGAAAAGATGAAAAAAAGAGGTTTGGTTTTATCCATGACAGCAATTGCCATGGCGGCGGGAATCATGGCAGGATGTACGAATAAGCAGGCAGCCTCCACGGCCCAGACAGAGGCAGCGGCAGACACCTTTAATCCGGACAAGGAGGCAGGCGTCAGCATCGAGGAACTGAGGGAGAAGCTGGGGGATGTTCCGAAGCTGGACGGCGAAGTCAAGCTGGGCGCAGTGGCAAAATCCTTTGACAATGAGTACTGGAGGACACTGCGGGAGGGGTACGGCGAATACCAGACCAAGGCGTCAGCAGCCGGTTATAACATTACCATAGACGTGACTTCTGCCCAGGGCGAGAACGATGAACAGGGACAGCTTTCCATTGTAAAAGATATGATTAATAAGAAGTACACAGGACTGCTCCTTTCTCCTATTTCCGACGGAAACCTGACGCCTGGCGTGGAGGATGCAAAGAAAGCCGGTATCCCGGTTATCAATGTAAACGACGGACTGATTGCCAACGCGGATTCCTTCGTAGGACCCAAGGCGGACCAGAACGGGGAACTGGCGGCGGAGTGGATTGCCAATAAGCTGGGAGGCAAGGGCAAGGTGGCCATTGTTATCGGAATGCCTAAGGCGTTTGCGGCAAGACAGAGGACAGAGGGCTTTGAAAACTGGATGGCGGCCAATGCAAAGGACATTGAGATTGTGGCAAAACAGAATGCTGACTGGGACCGCCAGAAGTCCAAGGACCTGGCAGATACATGGATTAAACAGTATCCGGACCTGAATGCTATTTTCTGCAACAACGACACCATGGCTTTGGGCGTGGTGGAGGCAGTGAAGTCCTCCGGCAAGGATATATTGGTGGTTGGCGTTGACGGCATTGGAGAGGCCTATGATTCCATCCGCAGGGGTGAGCTGGACGCAACCATTGACTCCTTCCCGTTCTATAAGGCCCAGATTGCAGGCGAGGTAATGCTCAGAAGCCTGGGCGGACAGGAGATTCCAAGAGTGCTTTGGACGCCCCAGGCCCTGATTGATGCTGAAAACGTGGACAAACCGGCAGAAGAAATCATTGGCTGGACCGACCCTGTATACGCAAAATAGACAAAGACAGCATGGTAACCATCATCAGCCAGAGGGTCAAACCCCTGGCTGATATTTCAAAGAGGGGATAAAATATGGCGACAATGATACATTTTTCCAATATAACAAAGCAGTTCCCCGGCAATAAGGCGCTGGACAATGTGGATTTTACAGTGGACAAAGGGGAGATACACGCCCTTCTGGGGGAAAACGGCGCAGGTAAATCCACCCTTCTCAATATCCTTCACGGCATATACCCGGAGTATGATGGATGCGTGGAGATTGACGGGGGAAAGGTGGACTTTAAGAATGCCAATGATGCCATTGAATTTGGCATTGCCAAGGTGCATCAGGAGGTAAACCTTGTGACGGAGCTGACGGTTGGGCAGAATATCGCCCTTGGCTATGAGGTGACCAGGGGATTCCTGGTGGACTATGACGCCATGTACAGGAAGACGGATGTCATTCTGGAAAAGCTGGGATGCAAGTTCCGGAGCAGGGACCGGGTGAACTCCCTAAGCACCGGTGAGATGCAGATGATATTGATTGCCAAGGCCCTGTTCCACAATGCCAGAATCATTTCCTTTGACGAGCCCACCTCTGCCCTGACAGACCGTGAGGTGGACCGCCTGCTTAAGATGATTATGGAGCTGAAGGCCCAGGGCATCACTATTTTATACATCACCCACCGTCTGGATGAGGTGTTCGCCATTGCGGACAGGGCCAGTATCCTGCGTGACGGAAGATACATCACCACCCTGAACATGAAGGAGACATCCAAGGAAGAGCTGATACGCCACATGGTAGGGAGAGACGTGTCCGCCTATGCTGTAAGGAACAATCCGCTGTGCGCTTCCCGGGAGGTGGTGCTGGAGGTCAGGGACCTGTGCAGAAACGGCGTGTTTGAACACATAAGCTTTGAACTCCACAGGGGCGAGATTTTATCCTTTGCAGGGCTGGTGGGTTCCAAGAGAACAGATGTGATGCGCGCCATATTCGGCGCTGACCCCTATACCAGCGGGGAAGTTTACATAAAAGGTAAAAAGGCGGACATTAGGAGTCCGAAGGATGCCCTTCGGTACAGTCTGGGGCTGATACCTGAGAACAGGAAGACCCAGGGCTTTGTAAAAAACTTTACAAATGCCCGCAACATGGCCCTGGCTTCCATGAACCGTTTCTGCACCAGAGGCTTTGTGAACGCCAGGAAAATATACGACAATTGTATGTATTACACCGGGGAAATGAACCTGCACCCGGCGGATCCGGATTACCTGACAGAGAGCCTGAGCGGCGGAAATGCCCAGAAAGTCATTATCGCAAAGTGGATGGCCACGGATGCCGATATCATTATATTTGACGAGCCCACAAAGGGTATCGACGTGGGGGCCAAGGCGGAAATCTACCGCCTGATGGAGGAGCTGGTAGCAGGAGGAAAGGCCATTATCATGGTGTCCTCAGAGCTGCCGGAGGTGATTGGCATGAGCGACAGGGTCGTGGTCATGAGGGAAGGAAAAATCATGGGATTTCTGAACCATGACGAACTGAATGAAGAAGTCATAATGAGTTTTGCGATGGGAGGCTGACTATGAAGAATATGATTAAGAAGTTTTCAAGGGAATTAGAAGTAGTTGCTGCGCTGGCTGTAATCATGGTGGTGTTTGGGGTCATACAGCCCATTTACTTTTCGCCGTCCAACCTGCTTGATATCCTGGACCAGTCCGTTATCAACGGCCTTCTGGCCATTGGTATGACCCTGGTCATCATTACGGCCGGAATCGACTTGACAGTGGGCTCCACACTGGCTATTGTAATTGTAAGCGTGGGTAATTTCCTGGTCATGGGACTGAATCCCTTTGCGGCTGTATTTGCAGGCGCAGCCATAGGGTTTGTACTGGGGCTTGTCAATGGAATCCTTGTGGCTAAGATGAAGCTGCAGCCTTTTGTGGCAACCCTGGGCATGATGTCTGTGTACAGAGGCGTTGCCTACCTGATAACGGGAGGATGGCCTGTGCTTAACATTCCCCAGAACTTCAGGGATATCATGGACGGCGATGTAATCGGCACCCTGTCTTCATCCATGATTCTGTTCCTGATTGTGACCGTGGCAGCCTATATCCTGCTGAAGCACACGAAGTTCGGCACCTATCTGTACTCCATTGGGAGCAATGAGGAGGCCACGCGCCTGTCAGGCGTCAATGTGGACTTCAATAAAATCATGGCCTATGCTATCTGCGGTGTCTGCGTTGCTTTTGCAGGAATGGTCATGCTGGCAAAGCTGGGAACCGGCGAGCCGGCTGCAGGAGCCAGCTACGAAACCAATGCCATTGCGGCGGCGGCCATCGGAGGCACCAGCCTGGCCGGCGGTAAGGGCAGCATCATAGGCACGTTTCTGGGTGCAATCCTTCTCCAGGCCCTTAAGGTGGGGCTGGTGGTCTGCGGTGTGGATACATTCTGGCAGTATATCGCCACAGGTCTTATCATAGTATTTGCGGTATACGTGGATGTAATCCAGGAAAAACTGGCAGCCATGAGACTGAATAAAAAGGCAAAGGCAGAATAACCGCATGTGGGGGTGGCAACAATGAGAGATTGCAAGAGAGATTACATTTGTGTTATCGGCAGCCTTAACTATGATATTATCATGAAGCAGAAGCGTATGCCTTTTTTAGGGGAGACATACACGGCTGACAGCATAACCTATTCCGGAGGAGGAAAGGGCGCCAACCAGGCAGTGCAGTGCGCCAAACTGGGAATTGATACCATTATGGTCGGCAAGGTGGGGAGGGATTCCTTTGGCGATACACTGGTGGAAAAGTTAAGAGATTACGGCGTGGACTGTTCCTGCATCGGCAGGAGCAGCAGCCCCACGGGAGTGGGCGTGGTCCACGCCCTGGAGGATGGGACTGTGTATGCTTCCATCATCACAGGCGCCAATTTTGATATCACGGCCAGGGAAATAGACGGATTGGATGAACTGGTCAGGAACAGCAGAATCATCATTCTCCAGCTTGAGATTCCCACCAATGTGGTGGAGCATATTATCCGCAAGGCAAAACAGTATCATGTATACACCATACTGAATGCTGCTCCGGCCAAGGAATTGGACAGGGAAGTGCTTAAGCTGGTGGACTGCCTGATAGTCAATGAGACAGAGGCGTCCTTTTACGCCGGAGTAGACATAACGGATGGGGAAATGGTCAGGGCCCATGCAGACAGGCTGAGCCAGCTGACAGAGGGTACTGTCATTGTCACCCTGGGTTCCAAGGGCAGCATGCTGTTGGGTAAGGAAGAAACGGTATCCATTGAACCCGTAAAGGTGGAGCATGTGACGGAGAGCACCGGGGCAGGGGACTCCTATATAGGAGCATTTGCCTATGGGAAATATAAAGGTATGACGGACCGCCGGGCCTGCTGCTTTGCAGCCAGGGCAGCCTCCGTAACTGTGACAAAGATAGGAGCCCAGGAGGCCATGCCCTGTTTAAACGAGATAGATGAAAGCCTGGTTCCCGGTGTCTGAATCCTGTTTGCAGCCTGCCCATGGACAAAAGTGAAAAAATATGACAGAAAATGCAAAAAATATGGTTGAACTAAGGACAGGCCCTTTGGTATAATAGGAGTATTACAGTTCGGCAAAATGTGCATGGATTGAAACAACGGGGTAAGCATATGGTTCCTGAGTTGAGAAAAGAAGAGATACTGAAAAGCATTAAAAAGAGGGACATCTCTTATATAAAAGACCTGGCGGCAGAACTTGGCATTTCGCTGTCCACTGTGCGCAGGGATGTTGCTGCTCTGGAACAGGAGGGCAGCGTCATTGTGATGCGCGGAGGCGCGGTTAAATATAAGGTGGAGGACTTCGACGAACCTGTGGTCAAGAAAAAACTGATTCACAGCGAGGAAAAGGAGGTCATTGCCAGGAAGGCGGCCGCCCTGGTGGAGGACGGAGACTGCGTTTATGTGGATTCAGGCACCACCACGGTGGGGATGCTCAAATATCTCCAGGGAAAACGAATCACCATTGTTTCCAGCAGTACGGAGCTGCTGGACAATCTGCCCATCAAGAACGCAAAGTGTATCCTGCTGGGGGGAGAGGTGAGGGATGATTTGGAATCCGTACTGGGCGCCCTGACGGAAAAGATGATATCCGACATGTATTTTGATAAGGCGTTCATTGGCGCCAACGGATATATTCCGGACGGAGGCATCTACACCTATGATGACAGGGAGGCCAGGAAAAAGGTAATTGTCAAAGACCATTCAAAGGTGGTTTATGTATTGATGGATACATCCAAGAAGAATAAGTATGCCTTTTCCAAGGTGTTTGAATTGGGGGAGGCGATACTGATTACGGAGGAAGAAGATACATAGGTAAAGGATAAGCCCATGGAACAGCAGCAGTACCAATACTGTGTTCTGAGCATGTAATACGGTTTGTGGATGCTTCGATTTTGACAAGGATACCTCTCCGGTCCAATCCTCTCCTAATCTTGATTCGAGATGCTGCATGGTCGTAACCCGTACACCTTTTGTTGCAGTGAGGACAGCAGTTCTGGTGCCATTAAACAGAGCGTGCCTGCGGAGATGCTTTTATCCGCAATCATACGCGAAGCCTCTAATGCGGTTAAGTTTAAGAAAGAGAATGTTCTTGAATTTCAAGAGATTCTCTTTCTTTTTTTTTCGTGGACAGACAGAAGCTACTATTAGATTTTGCTAATAGTAATATCGAGATATCGAATTTGCATTAAGGTGTTCATCGGAATATAATAATGCCATAACCGCTAGGAATGACAGGATGAGATGCTCTTCGTCCTGAATTATTCTGGGGTAATAAACTGCTTAATAGGAGGTCAGTTATAATGAAAAAAACGTTATCAGTGGTCACAGCCGTCAGTATGGTATGTATGACAGCACTTGCCGGATGTTCTTCAGCGCAGGCGCCGATTGAGGCAAAAACAGAGGCGGCAGCCCAGACAGCAGCAGAAGAGAAGGATGAAGCGGCAACGCAGGCACAGGAGGAGCATAAACCTGTTACCATTACACTTTATTCTGATTCCGCTACAAATGGAGCGAATGAGGCAAAGGTGGAAGCTTTTGAGGAGCTGTATCCGTGGATTACAGTTGAGGTTGTGGAAATGCCGGCCGGCTCTTCTGATCGTGTCCGCACTCTAAGTACGGTTTTACAGGCAAAGGATGACAGCATGGATGCTTTTTTGATTGACTGTACCTGGCCGGAAATGTTTGCATCAGCCGGATGGCTGGAGCCGTTGGATGACATTTATACCGAAGAAGAGTTAAAAGATTTTACACAGGGAGCTTTGGATGGCTGCCGTGTTAATGGCTCTCTGGTGTGTATGCCCACCTTTTTAAATACGGGAGCTATGCTTTATCGGGCAGACCTTTTGGAAAAGTACGGATTTGAACCGGCAAAGACCTGGGATGAGTTAATTGAACAGAGCAAGATTGTAATGGCCGGGGAACCAGGAGTATACGGATACGCAGCCGCATGGCAGAATGCAGAAGCATTAACCTGCTGCGCATTGGAGCATATCTGGAATTATGGCGGAAGCGTTCTGGATGAGGCTGGACAGCCTACATTTAATACAGAAGAGGTAAAAGCCGGAGTAGCATCAATGAAGAAAATCTTAGATGAAAATGTTGCGATAGACGGAATTTTGGGAATGATGTCTAAGGATGTAAAGGCTGCGTTCTTTGCAGGACAGGTTTTATATATAAGAGACTGGTCGGCAGCACTGGCAGCAGCGAACGACCCGGAGCAGTCTTCTGTAGCTGGTAAAGTGAAGGTAGCAGAACTTCCGGCAGGTACACCTGATATGATGCAGTATAACTGTAACGGAGGCTGGAACATTGGTATTTCAGCATTTTCCAGTCATAAAGAGGAGGCAAAGCTGCTTGTTCGTTACTGGACAAGTGAGGATGCCATGCTGAAAGGCGCTTTGATGGGTGGAAAAATGCCTGCACGTGCTTCTGTATATGAAAATCCTGAAATGATTAAGGAAGTACCGGACATGGCGGAACTAATCAATTACGCAAAGTCCTGCCGCAACCGTCCGGGCTCCGCTTACTATGAAGAGGTTTCAGCCGGGCTTCAACAGGCTGTAACCAAGGTTCTGACTGGCGAAGGAGAACTTGATGCAGTGTTTGATGAACTTCAGGAGACAGAAGCGGAGATTTACAGCCGTTAAAGGATTCTGACCTAAATGCGGTATGCGGGTACAACTCATAACCGCCGGGGATGAAGAAAGAAAAGGGAGTGAAGATAGATAATGAAAAAAAGGAAAAGAATTATAATGGGATATCTCTTCTTGATACCGTCTCTGATTTTATTTCTTGTCTTTGTTGCATATCCTGTTCTGAATACGTTGAAGACAAGCTTTTATTCTCTGCGTGTTCAGAACATTGCAACCGGCGGTAAATGGGTTGGGCTTGCAAATTATAAAAAAGTACTGTCTGATGGGAATATGTGGCAGTCACTGCGTTTTACTGTGTTTTTCACACTGATTTCCGTGGTGCTTGAAACGATTATTGGAATGGTGTGCGCACTAATCATGAATCGGGAATTTCGCGGGAAGTCCATTGTGTGCGGATCAATCCTTGTACCCTGGTGTATTCCCACAATCGTTTCTGGACTTATGTGGTCCTATATGTTTGCCGAGTCATACGGAATCATCAATCAAATCCTAGAAATGCTCGGACTTCCGCCGGCATCGTGGATTACCGGAAGGGGAACCCCATTTTGGTCCGTTATTATTGCGGATGTATGGAAGACGACGCCGTATATGGGGCTTTTGATGCTGTCGGGATTAAAAATGGTTCCTCTGGAATATTATGAGGCAGCATCCATTGACGGCGCTGGAAAGATAAAGCAGTTTTTCTATATTACCATACCCAGTATTCGCCAGGTGCTTTTAGTGGCTATCATGTTCAGGACAATCTCCAGCTTTCGCATATATGATCTGATTAAGGTGCTGACAAATGGAGGTCCGGGAACAGCGACTACAAGTCTGACGATGTATACGATGCAGCAGTATTTTTCCTTTGGTAATTACGGATATGGCTCAACGCTAGCTGTAATAACATTTGTAGTATCCCTTGGAATTGCATTCCTGTTTTATGATGGCATGAGATCGAAATTGGAGGTGTAGGTCGTGAAACAAAAAATAGGAAGTATCGGCACTGGTATATTTACGGTGGTTTTCATTATTGCGATTGCATTTCCTTTTTTCTGGCTTGCTTTAGGATCATTTAAATCCATGAGAGAATTGTTTGCAGTGCCCTCTGTTTTTTTCCCAGATAAGATTTCTCTGGACAATTACAGGGATGTTTTTAGGGCGCAGCCTTTTGGGGAGTATTTGGTAAACAGTGTATCTGTTGTCGTAATAGCTACGCTGCTGGTGGTAATCGCATCCTCAATGGCCAGTTATTCTCTGGCTCGAATCCAAATTAGAGGAAAAAAGCTGATTCTTATACTGATTTTGACGGTTTCACTGCTGCCTCCGGTTACACTGCTCAATCCGATTTATCAGATGATGAGCAATCTTAAAATGCTGAACACAAAGACCGGGCTTGCGTTGGTTCTGTCGGCAGTGGAACTTCCTTCCGCGGTATGGCTGCTGACAGGCTATTTTCAAAGCATACCCATGGAAATAGAAGAAAGCGCCATGATTGACGGCGCTTCGGTACTTGAGATTTTTACAAAAATTATAATGCCTCTTGTGATGCCAGGTGTTTTTACGGTCAGCATTACCACATTTTTGGCAGTGTGGAATAACTTTATATTTGCCTCTGTACTGAACCAGTCCAAAGCAGCAAGAACAGTGACGATTGCGCTCACAATGTTTGAAACGGAAACGTATACTCCGTGGCATGTCATATCTGCGGCGGCGGTTATCTCTTCCCTACCTCTGATCTTAGTGGTTCTGGGGCTGCAAAAAAGAATTGTTTCCGGCATGGTTGAAGGCGGTGTAAAGGGTTAAGTTTATTTTACGCAGCATTATTTAATCATTGTTTTCTAAAAATTGAAAGGAGGAAGGCTCATGGCATCCTTAGCATAGCTGATGAAGTAGCGCATGGGTTTTGTGACATACCGCTGCTTGTGGTAGCCAATACATACTTTTTGATAAAATGGAGGGTCAAGAAGGCAGTAATGGGGCTTGTCAATGTGCATGGGTTCGATAAATGTTGATAGCTTTCCGATGAAGGTGCATCCAACATTTGCCGCAGTAAGCAGATGAGCGAAAGCCGGAACTGCGGTTTCCAGTGCAAGGTTAAGAGGTTTCTCGTGGCTTTTGAAGATTTCCAGGGTGAAATCCCGTAGATATCCGGTTGTACCTATAATAAAGGGCTCCTGGAAAAAGCTGTCAAAATGGATAGAGGGAAAAGAGAAACTGTTTTCTGCGGGCGTACACTTCAGCTCGGTCTGAGGCGGAATTGCAAGCAGAATGGGCTCCTTGTAAATTTCCTCGTAGATGATAGAGGTGGTGGAGTTGCCAAAACAGAAGCCCAGATCCACGGAGCCGTTATTGATGAGCTTTTCGACCTCACCGGAGTCGACTTCAACAATTTCAATTTCAATGTCAGGATATCTTTTTTGGAAGCTGGGGAGCAGATAGACGAGGATCATAAAGGATTTTGTTTTGGTTACAGCAATGGTAATATGTCCTTTTCCTGTTTTGCTTCCATTTTCTTTCAGAGACTCCATAATATTTTGCGTGTTTTGAAATTCAAAAAGTATCTTGTGGGAGCTTTCGTAGAAATGGCGTCCTGCTTCTGTCAGGGTCAGGGTACTGCCATGGCGGTTGAAAAGCTGTACATCCAGCTCATGCTCCATATGGATGAGTTGCTGGCTGAGGGCTGATTGGGATATATACAGCTTGAGAGCGGCTTTGCTGATACTCTGATAGTCACAAATTGTGAGGAAATATTTTAATTGAAGGAAATTCATGATGCCTCCATCAGGTTAAAGTAAATTTGAAAAAATATGAATATATTATAATTTGGTTCACAGACATTGTCAATGTAAGGAGATTTGGTCTATGCTATATACAATTTTAGGAAATACCGGGAAAAGGGTCAGCCGGATTGGCTTTGGCGGTGTACCGGCTGGCGTAAAAAATTACGTAGAGGAGTATGATCCGCAGAACTCAGATGACTATGACTGCGGTTTAAGGGCGGTAAAACGGGCCTTTGAGCTGGGGATTAATTATTTTGATACAGCACCCGGATATGGGGACGGCATGAGTGAACGGATTATCGGTGAAGCTTTGGATGGAATACAAAGAGATAGGTTGTTTTTGGCAACTAAGGTTAGGTATGCGGAAGAACCGAATGTGTTTAAATCTTTGGAAGAAAGCTTAAAAAGGCTGCGCATGGATTCTGTGGATTTGCTGCAGGTGCATGGCGACTATTACACACCGGAGCTGACAGATGAGCTCCTGAAAGACGGAGGAATGGTAAGTCAGATGGTTCGAGCGAAGGAACAGGGGCTGACTTGCCACCTGGGTATTACCGGTGAATGTCAGAACCCTGAATTTTACAGAATGATAGATACAGGTATGTTCGATGTGGTGCAGGTTCAGTATAATCTGATGTTTGAACACCCCTACGATCCGTTTTTTAAGTGCGGGAGCATGGAATACTGTAAACGAAAAAACATGGGTATAGTTACCATGCGTACACTTACATCTGGAATTTTTCAAAAGTGGATCCAGATGGTAAACCCGCAGAATACCTTTGATTATGCGCCTGCATTGATTCAGTTTGTACTGTCTAATCCCTTCGTAAATACGGCATTGCTGGGAATGAGAAGTGTGGAGCAGGTTGAAAAGAGCGTGGCTGTCTGCATGGATGAGAAGAATAGGATCAGCTTGGATGACCTGCACAGAAGAAAGGTAAACTGACATGGTTAGCTGGAAAATGTTAAATATCGGTCAGGTAAGCCGAAACCGCTATTGGGGCGAAGCGGAGGAAAAACCGCTTCGTCCGGGAATTTGCAGCAGTACGGTTTTGTGGGACAGCGGGCATGTGATTCTGGTGGATCCGCCTCGTGAAGGGGAAGAAATGATTCGCCTTTTGGATAGCCATACAGGTTTGAAAGCGGAACAGGTGGATACGGTTTTTGTTACGCACGGACATACAGACCATTTTGAGGGGCTTGGAATGTTTCCTCATGCCAGATGGTGCTGCGGAATAAAAGAACAGGATCGACTCCGAGCCTTAATTAATGATGTGGGATTAGACGGAATGAGGCTCCAGGGCGTGGAAAAGCGAATCAGTCCTCAAATTGAGGTGGTCGGTCTGCCGGGACATACTGTAGGGTCTGCAGGGCTTTTGTTTGATACTGATTTAGGTCATATGCTAATCGCAGGAGATGCAGTGATGACCCAGGAGCATTACGCCCATCAGAAAGGGTATTTTAAAAGTGAAAACCAGGAAGCTTCGGCAAAAACAATACATTGGATATCGGAGCACGCAGATGCTGTCATACCAGGACATGACAATTATTTTTTGACATTTGCGGTAAAATTTATAAAAAAGGAGATTAAGTAGAATGAAAACAGTTGTATGTGCAAGTAGAGAAGTACCGGTAATTGCAGAAACACAGGTGCTTGTTGTAGGAAGCGGTCCGGCAGGAATAGCGGCAGCTGTTGCAGCTGCACGTTGCGGGGCACAGACCATGCTGGTTGAGAGATACGGGTGCTTTGGCGGAGCGCTTTCCGTCGGCCAAGTGGAATCTTATACATGGTATTTTAATGAGAATACATATACTGCTGAGGGAATATCAAAGGAGATTGATGACCGTATGGTTGCCTGCGGCGGTACCCAGCATGATGACCGCGGCACAGGAAATTTTATTAATCCGGAAAAATATAAATATATGCTGGACTGCTGGATCGCGGAGGAAGGAATCCGTCCCTTGCTGCATGCGTTTGTAACAGATGTTGTTATGGAGGGAAATGTCCTAAAGGGAGTTATTGTGGAGAGCAAGTCTGGACGTGGTGCAATTCTTGCCGACCGGATTGTAGATGCCACCGGAGACGGTGATGTTGCGGCGAGGGCAGGAGCTGACTTTGAACAGGGAAAAGACAATAATGGACAGGTGCTTCCTGTAACAATGGTCTTTGGAGTTTCGGGTGTGGATACAAAAATGTTCCGCAATTATATTGAGAGCAATCCTGAAACAACCAATCCGGATACACACGGTTTGAAGCTTCCTTTCAGACGGGCAAAACAGGATGGCCGATGGCCTGTAGACCGCGATGGAGGAGCCTGGAAGGAGCTTACGCCTAACGGTGAATTTACAAGTCTGAATCTGACATTGGAAAATGGAATTGACGGCACCAATGTGTGGGATTTGACCCATGCGGAGATTATGGGGCGTCAGCAGGTCATGTGGGCAGTAGATGTGCTGAGGGATTACGCGAAGGAGATGGGATTTGAGAATTGTACACTGCGTTCCATGGCGGGACAGATTGGTATTCGGGAGACGCGCAGAATCAGGGGGGAGTACAGCGTCTGCCGGGCAGATGTTTTAGGCCACGCAGAGTTTGATGATACAATCGGCGTTTTCACAACGTTTATTGACGGAGAGGTTGTGTCAAAGGATGATGCACATTTCCAGCTTCCCTACAGAATGATTCTGCCGAAAAAACTGGAAAATCTTGCAGTAGCCGGACGGTGCGCTTCATGTGAGGATGATGCCATCCAGACCGTGAGAATGATGGTCTGCTGCGCGACAACCGGACAGGCAGCAGGAACAGCCTGCGCTTTATCCATAAAAGAAGGTGTATCTCTGCGCAATATGGATGTTTCAAAGCTGCAGGCTCAGCTGGTCAGCGATGGAGTGAAGATTCGGTAATTAATAGCGGAGAAGGACTTGCCTGCATTTGCTGAGTGGTTATGGAAGAAAGGAAGCATGAATATGACAAAAATTGTAGTGCTGGACGGTTATACAGAAAATCCGGGCGACCTATCCTGGGAGGAACTTGAAAAATGTGGTGAGCTCACTGTTTATGACCGCACGAATGTGACGGACGAGGCCGAGATTATAAGCCGAATCGGGAGAGCACAGATTGTTTTGACAAACAAAACTCCTTTGACAAAGAATGTGATTGACTCATGTCCCCAGCTTCGCTTTATTGGTATTCTGGCAACAGGATATAACGTGGTAGATGTGAAATATGCGAAGCAGAGGAACATTCCAGTGTCAAATATTCCTGCATACGGGACGATGGCGGTGGGACAGTTTGCGATTGCTTTGCTGCTGGAGCTCTGTCATCACATAGGATATCACAGCCAGAAAGTGGCTGAAGGAAAATGGACTGACTGTAGGGATTGGTGCTTCTGGGATTACCCGTTGATTGAGCTTGCCGGAAAAACCATGGGAATTATTGGATTTGGAAGAATTGGCCAGACTACAGGAAAAATTGCGAAAGCGTTGGGGATGAAAGTGATTGCCTATGACCGTGAACCAAGTATGACAGGAATGGAAAGTGCGGCTTATGTGACCCTTAAGGAGCTGTTAAAACGTTCGGACGTTATCTCGCTGCATTGTCCTCTGTTTTCAGAGACGGAAGGGATTATTTGTAATGAAAATATTGACAATATGAAGGACGGGGTCATCATTATCAATAATTCTAGAGGCGGGCTGATTGTGGAAAAAGATCTGGCTGAGGCGCTGACCAGGGGGAAGGTAGCAGCTGCGGCGGTGGATGTTGTTTCAACAGAGCCTGTCAGAGCGGATAATCCGCTTCTTAAAGCGCCGAACTGCTTGATAACACCTCATATTTCCTGGGCTTCAAAGGAGAGCAGACAGAGAATAATGGAGATGTGCGCAGAGAATGTAAGAGCTTTTTTAGAGGGGAAGCCGATTCGTGTAGTGAACCATCCGCAGCAATAAAGAAATAAGCAGAATGACCGGCAGGGAGCGCGTCAAACTTCAGTGCAGCCCTGCCAGGGGTATCAGACATGGAATGCTTTGTACCACTGATGGAGAAGTTCCGTGAAATATATGGACATTTTCCCGGATATCCAGTTGCCGATGACGCTGGAAGCCTGCTCTGCCCGAACGGAAAGAGGTTCTGCTTCAAATGCAAGCGGCCTGTTTATAAGAACCAATATGGGAGAACGGAAGAACTCTATGAATGCGAACCTTGTGGTGATAAGAAAACCAAGAACCGCCAGAACTGGCATTTTCCGGTTCTGGCGGTTCCTAATTAGGGACTTATTTTACAGCCCCTTTATCTCTATCGGTATGCCGTCAATCCTGGCATACCGTTTTTCTTTTTTGATTTGGAATATGAACGATGCAGATGCCATAGTACGCAGCGGGTGAGTGGAATGTATCTTAGTTATTCCGGCTCCTCCGCCCCTGTTTGGCTCACGGACGGATGCACCCACGCCATCTGCAAACCTCGCACTGTCCCAATTCCTTTTATTCCCCAAACACAGCCTTATAATCAGCCTGGAATTTGGCAATGCCCTGGTCGGTCAGAGGATGCTTTGTCATCTGCTCCAGAACCTTGTAAGGAACGGTTGCAATGTCGGCACCGGCCTTGGCGCAGTCAATAACGTGAATCGGGTTGCGCACGCTGGCGGCAATAATTTCGGTTTCAATGTTGTGCATCTGGAAAATCTCGGTGATGTCGTAAATCAGGTCAATGCCGGGCATGGAGATGTCGTCCAGACGGCCAAGGAACGGGGATACATAGGATGCGCCTGCCCGTGCAGCTAAAAGGGCCTGTGCAGATGTGAACACCAGGGTAACATTGGTCTTGATACCCTCTGCGTGAAGTACCTTTACAGCCTTTAAGCCTTCTACTGTCATGGGAATCTTAACTACCATGTTGGGATGGATGGCTGCAATCTCACGGCCTTCCTTAATCATGCCCTCTGCATCTACTGTGGTGGCCTTAACCTCACCGCTGATAGGTCCGTCCACAATATCGGTGATTTCCTTGATGACTTCGGCGAAGTTCCTGCCCTCTTTTGCAATCAGGGATGGATTGGTGGTAACGCCGCAGATGACGCCCATATCATTGGCTTTCTTAATATCCTCAACATTAGCTGTGTCCACAAAAAATTTCATAGTAAATACCCTCCTAAAATGTGTGGGACAGGCTCTCCTGCCCGTTTCCTTTTTATCTCTAAGTGTATTATAGCGCATATACATGCTATGTCAAGCAAAATATTGCAAAAAAGTGCGTTAATATGCGATTTTTATTAAAAAGCACACAGAAAGGTGCTGGAGTGAGAAGAAAATACCGCAAAAGTAACGCAAAAAATCGCAGTCCTATAGGAAATCCAGCCCCTTATTCCTGTAATCCACAGCCATTTCCCCGGACACGTCGTTATCTGTAATCAGGGTGGTAAAGGCTTCGATGCCGCACACATGGTACCTGGACACGGTGTTCAGCTTGATGGGGTTTACCAGGGCAATGACCCTCCGGGAGGACTGAATCAGCTGTCTCTTTATGCTGACCTCATCCGGATATGGGATGGTCATGCCGTATTCGGGATGGATTGCGTATACGCCCATAAAGCACAGGTCCGGGTGGTAAAGCGCTGCCTGGCTGGCTGCTGTTTCCCCCACATTGGTCATGGATTCCTTTAACAGCCTTCCTCCCAGGACAATCACGTCCACCTGGTCCTTCATGGAACAGGCATGGGCAATGGAATAGCTGTTGGTCAGCACGGTCAGCTTCAGGCCGTTGGGGATGTTCTTGGCAAACTGCAGGTTGGTACTGCTGCCGTCAATGGCCACCAGCTGGTCTTTTTCCAGAAAGTCCAGGGCCTTCAGCGCCAGGCGCTGCTTTAATTCCACGTCTGTTGTCTCGCGGTCAAAGAAGTTGATGACCGGGCGCTCCATGGGAATGGCGCCGCCGAATACCCGTTTGACCTGGCCTTTCTGGTCCAGGTCAAGCAGGTCGCGGCGGATGGTATCCTCAGATACATTCAGTTCCACCGCCAGCCTGCTAACCACGACCTTGCCGGAGGAGTGGAGCTTGTTTAAGATTAATGCCTGCCGTTCTTCTTTTAACATATCATTCCCTGTCCTTTTCTTTTATCCATTCTTTTACCAGTTCCATCCAGCCCTGACAATGGGGCACAAGGCAGTCGCCTGTGAAGTCGGAAACCTCATCCGTGGCCAGGGACAGCCCGTGGCGTCCATGGGGGTAAAGGTGCATCTCCAGACTGACGCCGGCTTTTCGCAGGGCCCGGGCCAGCAAAAGGGAGTTTTCCACGGGCACGGACTGGTCGGTCCAGGTGTGCCACAGGAAGGTCCTGGGCGTCTGGGGGCCTGCCTGAAGCTCCAGGGAAACCAGGCTTCTGAGTTCAGGGTCGCCGGCCCTGCTGCCCAGAAGCTGTTCAAAGGAGCGCTGGTGCCCGAATTCTCCGGACGTGACAACCGGATAGCACAGAATCATTCCTTTTGGCTGTATATCCTCCGGAGCAATATTCAGGGGCCTGCAGAGGAATTCGCGGTTCCACATCATACCCAGGCAGCCGGCCAGATGGCCTCCTGCAGAAAAACCGCACACCATAACCTGCTCCGTGTCAATATTCCATTCCCCGGCATGGCTTTTTACAAAGGCCACGGATTTGGCCAGCTCCATGAGGGCCACGGGAAACGTGTCCGGAGCAACGCTGTAGTGCAGGGAAAACACCTGACATCCCGCTGCCAGGAATTCCATGGCAATTGGCTGGTCTTCCCTGGGGGACACGAAGCCGTACCCGCCTCCGGCGCATATGATGATGGCCGGACGGAGAAGTTCCGGTTTGTGGGGCAGGCTGTCCAGCAGATAGGCAGTCAGGTCCGCCGGCTCATGGGAGGCCCTTTCGTGGCCGCATTCCTGCTCCGTGACTATAATATCAAAATGTTTTATATTCATATATTTGCCTTTCCGGAAACAGAAAAATGCGAAAAAGACTGTTTCCAGTATTATTATACTGAAAACAGCCCTTGGGTTCAATCACTTTTACGGTCTGTTTATGGCTGACAGCGGAACATGGTCTCAATGTAGGCCAGGATAAGGGGTGCGATTCCTTTGGCCTCATTTTCCACAACTGGCTCCCTCATATAATATTCAAAGGTGCCCTCCCGCATGTCCGTGTTGCCCAGCCCGGCAACCAGGCAGATGCCGCCCAGCTGGAGTCTGCCGTCTTTTTCGGAAAGATATGTGCTGCAGATGCCTTCAAATGCTTTTTGGCCGTATTTAAAGTATTCTCCGGGAAGGTACCGGAGACGCACGCTTTTCATGATGGCGTAGGCAAATATGGCGGAGCCGGATTCCTCCAGGTAATTAGGGGCGATGCCCCCGCGGTTCACAACCTGGTACCACATGCCGGTGGCCTGGTCCTGGTAAGGAAGCATGGCGTCAATCAGCTCCCTGTAAATGACGTTCAGCCGTTCCTTCTGTGCGGACATGGAGTCCGGCATGACCTCCATGGTGTCAATGAGCGCCATGGCATACCAGCCCATGGCCCGGAGCCAGAAGTTCTCCGACAAACCGGTTACCTTATCGCACCAGAACATCTGGCGTGAATCGTCGTAGGCGTGGTAGTACAGCCCGTTCAGCGGGTCCCTCATCCGTTTATATACCTGCAGAAACTGCTGGTAGGAATCATCGCAGTTTTTACAGTTATCATACTCCACCTCATACTGCATATAGAAGGGCTGGGCCATGTAGAGCCCGTCCAGCCATATCTGGTTGGGATAGATTTTCTTGTGCCAGAAGTTTCCGGTGGAGGTGCGGGGCTGTTCCTTTAACTGGCTGTATACAGTATCCATAGCCCTTCTGTACTTTTCCTTTCCTGTCAGCTTGTAAAGGTCAAAGAGGGTTTTTCCTGCATTTACATTATCCAGGTTGTATTCCTTGGGGTCATAGGATTTAATGGAACCGTCCTCCCTTACAAAGTAATCAATGAAGGTGTCTGCAAAGTCCAGATACCGTTTGTTCCTTGTCATAAGGTAGAGCTCCAGGATGGCTTTAATCATGCAGCCGTCAATATAGTTCCAGGTGGAGTCTGAACCCTCCCGGATTTTTTCGATGTTCCACACAGGGGACTCAGGGGTGCTCTGTTCAATCAGCTGGTCGATGTAACGGTCCAGTATTTTCATAATGTTAACTCTCCTTTATACAGATGTGCATACATGAGCCTGATTAGAGGCGTCTTTGGAAAATGGAAGTGTAAACGTTTGCAGACAAAACAATAGTAATTTGAGATAATAATTCCCTTGGAGCAAGGGTGAATTACAGTGCAATATGTCCTTGAAAACTTTAAAATCCATTTTTTTAATCATGAGTCTATCTTATCATAAAAAGAGTTGGAAAAGAATTGGATGATTTGCACGAAAAAATAATGTAAAACTATACGAAACAGACAATTGACATATGGTATAAATAGTGATACTATAAAATCACAAAGAAAAACGATGCATGTTTGCTTAAAATTAACGAATTGTAACAGCTTACAAATAGCAGATATGCATAATTTTTATAATATAGATGCAAACCTTTGCAACAACGCAAGCAAAGACAAAGAAAAGAGAGGGAGAGAAATGATGAAGAAAAACCTGAAAAAAGCAGTATCACTGGCCCTGGCATCTGTAATGGCGTTATCACTGACAGCCTGCGCAGGAAGCGGAAGCAAAACCACCACGGCGGCACAGGCAGAAGGCAAGGAAGCAGAGGGCGGGTCTGAGGACGTGACTATTAAGTTCTGCTGGTGGGGCGGTGATTCCAGACATGAGGCGACCGAGAAGGCAGTGGATGCATTCATGGCAAAGTATCCTAACATTAAGGTGGAATGCGAGTACGGCGCCTGGACCGGATGGGAAGAGAAGCAGTCCCTGGCCATCCAGGGAGGCAATGCAGCCGATGTTATGCAGATTAACTGGAACTGGATTACATCCTACAGCGGGAACGGAACCAACTTTGCAAACCTGGAGGATTACAGCGATGTCCTGGACCTGACCCAGTTTTCCCAGGACAGCCTGGACCAGTGCAAGGCGGACGGCAAGCTGATGGCAGTGCCGGTGGCCCTGACAGGACGCCTGTTCTACTGGAATAAGACGACCTTTGAGGAGGTCGGGTGTGAGATTCCTACAGATGAGGCATCCCTTCTGGAGGCAGGGGCCAGGTTCAAGGCTTACAATGAGGATTACTACCCTCTGGCCATGATGGAATATGACAGGGCCATCTTCCTGGTATACTATCTGGAGAGCGTATACGGCAAGCCGTGGGTTGAAAACGGGGAGCTTCAGTATACGGCTGAGGAGATTCAGACAGGCATGGACTTTATGACAAAGCTGGAGGAGGCACACGTGATTCCTACCATCGCTACCCTGCAGGGAGATATGGCTGATTCCTTAGACAAGAACGCAAAGGTTATCGACGGCAAGTACGCAGGTGTGTTTGAGTGGGATTCCGCAGTTTCCAAGGTGCAGAAGGCAATTGCCGAGAGTACCACAAAGCCGGGCCAGGAGCTGGTTATTGGAGATTTCCTTACCTTTGGCGATTACAATGGAGGCTTTACCAAGATTTCCATGGCATTGGCAGTATCTGCAAATTCTGCCCATCCAAAGGAAGCAGCCATGCTCATTGACTACTTATTAAATGATGACGAGGCAATTGAAATCTGCGGCACGGAGCGGGGCATTCCATGCTCAGCAGAGGGTGTAAAGATTCTGGAGGAAAAGGGAATCGGCGACAAGCTGGTTATGGAAGCCAACGCAAAGGTTCTGGCTTACTCCAAATTCCCTCTGGACCCAATGTTTGAGCACAACGACCTGAAGGCCAACCCGGACAGCGTATATTATAAAGTATTTGGAAAGCTGAGCGCCGGCGACATCAGTTCCGCCGAGGCAGCAGAAGATTTAATGAAGGGTATTGACGACTGCTATAACTTCTGATATTAATGAGACTTCAGGACAGGTAATGGTTACGGAATAAAAGGCAGGGCCGCCGGACAGGAACCGGGCGGCCCGCACCCTGGCCTGCCTCAGACAGAGGGGCGGCAGAAAAGGCGCGGCGGATTATCAGGAAAAGGCGGTGTCAGGAATAAGATGGATGTCAGGAAAGCAGTAAAACACAGGGAAAATTACGACAGCATTGTTACATATTTTAAGACTTTGAAAACGCCCGGCATGGACCAGATGGTTCTGCTGATAGATACAATAGAGCAGATGTCCCCGGAAATATACGAGCATTACAGGGCGCTCCAGGACATGTTCCGCATAAGGTTAAAGGCCATGCTGGCAGGAGAAAATCCGGGCCCGCATGAGCAGCTGGCATACATTATCCAGAAGGGGTGCAGCACAGGTACGCTGCTCAGGGAGAAGTATGAGAGCTATTTAAATTAATAGGTTTGGAGGTAACCGTATGAAAAAAAAGAAAGGATTCTGGGCGCTGAATATCGGCCTGCTTTACATTCTGCCGTGGCTGGTTGGATTTCTTCTGTTCAAGGTATATCCATTTGCATCTTCGCTGTACTACAGCTTTACCAACTATGATTTGTTCAACGGAATAACAAAGACCGGACTTCTGAACTATGAGAAGATATTTACGGATGAGGACATCATCAGGGCCTTTGTGGTGACGTTTAAATATGCTATCTTCGACGTGCCCCTAAAGCTGGCCTTCGCCCTCTTTATCGCGTATATTCTTAACTTCAAGCTGAAGGGCGTGAACTTTTTCAGGACAGCATATTACATCCCATCCATCCTGGGCGGCTCCATTGCCATAGCGATTCTCTGGAGGGCTGTATTTAATACGGATGGTCTGATTAACACGGTAATCACATTCTTCGGAGGCCCGAAGATTAACTGGATGGCCGGTTCCAACAGCGCGCTGTTCGTGATTGTACTTTTACGCGTTTGGCAGTTTGGCTCCGCCATGGTCATTTTCCTGGCAGCCCTTAAGGGCGTGTCCGAAGATTTGTATGAGGCTGCCTCCATTGACGGCGCAGGCAAATGGACCCAGTTTTTTAAGATTACAGTGCCCCTTATTACACCGGTTATTTTCTATAACCTGATTACACAGCTCTGCCAGGCGTTCCAGGAGTTCAACGCTCCGTTCCTGGTTACAAAGGGCGGACCCAACGGTGCAACCACATTGATTTCCATGCTGATTTACAACAACGCATTCCTGCGCCATAAGATGGGCATGGCCAGCGCACAGGCCTGGATTCTGTTCCTGATTGTCATGACCCTGACTGCAGTGGCATTTATCAGCCAGAAAAAGTGGGTTTATTATTCGGACGAGGAAGGGAGGTAGAAACGGATGACAAGAGAGACAAAACAAAAAGTAAGCACGGCAATCCGCTACACCCTGCTGATTCTGGTGGGATTTATCATGGTATACCCTCTCATATGGATGGTTGGCGCTACCTTTAAGACCAATTCCGAGATATTCACAAGCGCATGGTTCCTGCCTAAGAATCCTGTGTTTGACGGATACAACAATGCCTTTAAGAGCTACGGCGGCAAGATATCCCTTATTACCTCCCTGATTAACACATATAAAATCGTGATTCCCAAGGTTATCTTCACGGTGGTGTCCGCCACCATAGCTGCCTATGGGTTCGGACGGTTTGATTTTAAGGGAAAGAAGATTTTCTTTGCGCTGCTGATGTCCACCCTGTTCCTTCCGCAGGTGGTTCTCAATGCGCCCCAGTACATCATGTTCAACCGGTGGAAATGGGTCAACACCTACCTTCCGCTGATAGTACCGTCCCTGTTTGCGGCCGATACCTACTTTGTATTCATGCTGATTCAGTTCCTCAGGGGAGTTCCAAAGGAGCTGGAGGAGGCTGCCAAGATAGACGGCTGCAATACATTAAAGACACTGTGGTATGTAATTGTTCCTATGTTAAAGCCGTCGCTGGTTTCCTGCGCCCTGTTCCAGTTTATGTGGACCAACAATGACTTCCAGGGACCATTGATTTACATTGCAGACATGCAGAAATATACCAATTCCGTATACCTGCGCATGTCCATGGACGGAGATGTGGGATTCCAGTGGAACCGTATCCTGGCCATGTCGCTGATTTCCATTGTGCCGTCGCTGATTGTGTTCTTCTGTGCTCAGGATTCTTTCATTGATGGTATTGCGGCAGGCGGCGTTAAGGGTTAAAATATAAAAAGGCCGGGACTGGCCTGGATGTGGTTGGGGGCTCTCCTGGAGGGCCCCCATTCCTGGTTTGGCAGAACGGCCGTGTATGGAAATTTACAGGGAATTATAACGAACATGTGAGAGAAGAGGTAAAATGCCATGGAGCTGAAGGTGATATACAAAAATGCGCGGTGCGCTGTACTGGAAATTGAAGACGGAGGCACATATGAGGCCGGCCGGATGTACTGTCTCTATCTGAACGGGGAATTTATCCGGGAGACAGGGAAGGCTGTCAACAGTATATATAATCTGAAACCGGACACCAGCTACCGGGTGGAGGCCAGAAGTAAAGACGGACTTGTGTCAGAGTCCTCTTTTACCACGGACCGTGAATTCGTAACCCTGGATGTGCGGGATTTCGGTGCAAAGGGGGATGGGGTCCAGGATGATACGCTGTTTATCCAGGCCGCCATCATGGCCTGCCCCAAAGAGAGCCGGGTTCTGATTCCCGCAGGAACCTACCGGATTGTGTCCCTGTTCTTAAAGGATGATGTGAACATAGAACTGGCTGAGGGAGCCGTGCTGTCCGCGTATACGGACCGGTCCCGCTTTCCTGTGTTTAAGGGAATGATTCAGAGCTATGATGAGCAGGGTGAATACAACCTGGGTACATGGGAGGGCAATCCCCTGCCCATGTTTACCGGCATCATTACCGGCGTTAATGTGAAAAATGCTGTTATTTACGGACAGGGAATCATAGACGGGAACGCAGGGCCGGAGAAGGGAAACTGGTGGCATGAACCCAAGGCAATGCGCACGGCCTGCCGACCCAGAATGATTTTTCTGGAACGGTGCCGCCAGATGGTCATTCAGGGAATTACGGTGAGGAACAGCCCCAGCTGGAACATCCATCCCTATTTTTCAGACCACCTGAGATTCCTTGACCTTAAGATATTGAACCCCAAGGATTCACCCAACACAGACGGACTGGACCCGGAATCCTGTGAGGATGTGGAGATTGCCGGAGTCTATTTTTCTCTGGGAGATGACTGCATTGCCGTAAAGTCGGGAAAAATCTATATGGGCTCCACCTATAAACGCCCGTCTAAGGACATTTCCATACGCAGATGCTGCATGAGGGACGGCCACGGCTCCGTTACCATTGGAAGCGAGATGGCAGGAGGCATAAAGAACCTGACTGTAAAGGACTGCATGTTCCTGCACACGGACAGGGGGCTGCGCATCAAGACGCGCAGAGGCAGGGGAAAGGATGCCGTGGTGGACGGAATTGTCTTTGAACACATCCGTATGGACCATGTGATGACCCCTTTTGTCATCAACTGTTTTTATTACTGCGACCCGGACGGACACAGCGAATATGTGCGCACAAAAAAAGCACTGCCCGTGGATGACAGGACGCCCCTGATTAAGAGCCTGTGCTTTAAGGATATAGAGGCCGGGAACTGCCATGTGGCGGCGGCCTACATGTATGGACTTCCGGAACAGCGGATTGGGCGGGTGGAGATGGAACATGTCCGCGTCACCTATGCTTCTTCTGCCAGGGAAGGACAGCCGGCCATGATGGATGGATGCGATACCCATATATGCCGCATGGGAATCTACGCCAACCAGATTGATGAGCTGGTTCTTGAGGATGTAAAGGTGGAGGGGCAGGATGGTCCTGCCCTTATCACGGAAAATATCGGCCGTGTCTCCGGAAGCATTTGACAGGAGCCGGAAAACGAGTTAGATTGTATTCGTACGCCTGAACGGAACGAATACAAAAATGCTTACGGGGGATTACAAAGAGGGGGATATTATGGCAGTGACGATAAAGGATATCGCAAAAATGGCGGGGGTTTCCTATTCCACGGTATCCAGGGCCTTAAACGGCATAGGGGTGGAGAACACGGAGACCAGGAAGAACATACTGCGCCTGGCTCATGAGATGGGGTATGTGCCAAACCAGGCCGCCATTAACCTGAAGAAATCCAGGTCCTATGTAATCGGGCTGTATTTTTCTACCATCAGCAAGATGACGTCGCCCTTTGTGCTCCATGACGTGCTGACAGGGGTTTACAGCGTTACGGGAAGCAAGTATAATGTAGTGGTTAAAGGTATTGATATGCATGAACCCGGAACACTGAATCCCAGCTATTTCGACGGAATCATTGTATTGTCCCAGCGGAGCGAGGACATGGAGTTCATGAACGAGGTCCTGGACAAAAAGATTCCCATGGCAGTTATCTGCCGGGCCGTGGATGTGGATGCGCCCAATGTGACCACGGATGAGGCCCTTGCCATGGAGCGGGCCATGGATTATCTGCTGGAGAACGGACACAGGAACATCGGTATCATAGAAGGAAATCCGGGACTGGATTCCAGCCGGCTCCGCCGCAGGGGGTGGAGGACCTCCATGGCCAGCCACGGACTGGACCCGGATGCGCTTCCTGTTATCAGCGGCAATTACCGGTATGCCAGTGGTTATACGGCGGCAAAACAGCTCCTCACCTTCCGTCCCACAGCCCTTTTGTGCTTTAACGATGAGATGGCCTTCGGGGCCAGGACAGCCATTGTGGAGGCCGGCCTTAAGGTGCCGGACGACGTATCCCTGGTTGGTTTTGACAACTGGGACATGTCCGGCTATTCGGACATGCATCTGACCACGGTGGAACGGAACATGAGTGAGATTGCCAAGGAGGGGGCCAGGGTGCTGCTTCGGCGCCTGGATGAGGGAATCATCGACAACCGGAGAATTTACCTGAACAATAAGCTGGTTATCAGGGACACGGTTAAGAATCTGAATGTGGAAGAGAGGGAATCATCATGAAAAAGTTGGAAGAGTATGTAAGAAGCATACCGGATTTTCCGGAGCCTGGAATTATATTCCGGGATGTGACCAGCATCCTGCAGGATGCAGACGGTCTGCACCTGGCAGTGGACAGTCTGATTGACATGGTCAAGGACCTGGATTACGACCTGGTGGTAGGGCCTGAGTCAAGAGGCTTTATCTTTGGAGTGCCGGTGGCCTATGCGCAGCACAAGGGATTTGTGCCTGTCCGCAAAAAGGGAAAGCTTCCCTGCGAGACCATTGCCATGGAATATGATTTGGAATACGGACAGGCTACCATTGAAATGCACAGGGATTCCATCCGTCCCGGCCAGAAGGTGGTTATTGTGGATGACCTGATTGCCACAGGCGGAACCACGGAGGCAATTGTCAAGCTGATTGAACAGCTGGGCGGCCAGGTGGTGAAGATTTGCTTTGTCATGGAGCTGGCAGGGCTGAATGGCCGGGAGCATCTGAAGGGATATGACGTGGATTCGGCGATTATTTATGAAGGTAAGTAGAAAAATGAGATAGATTTGGTTACAGAATGGGCCTGCCATAGGAAAAGCGGGCCTTTTTGTTATTCCTGTCCATCTGCCCTATATCAAAATTCATCTGATATTTCCTTGAACAAACCCCTTCCCCGTAGTACAATATTAATAATTATCTAAACGTACCGACAAATTTTAGAAAGGCAGAGGATTACGGGCATGAGAAGATTACGGATAGCGTCAATAACAGCCCTTTGCATTGGAGCCGCAGTTCTGGCGGGCGGCTGTTCCGGGGAAAGCAGGAAGGCGGAACCCACCCGGGCCCAGGCAGAGGCATCTTCTGCCCAGACAGAGGAAAATGACAGTGAGACTGTCATGTCCATCGAATTCTGGCACTACTATAACGATGCGCAGAAGCAGCATCTGGACCAGCTCATAAAGGAGTATAACGATACCCTTGGCAGGGAACGGGGCGTGGCTGTGGAGGCATACAGCCAGGGTTCTATTGCAGATTTGACCAATAAGATAGATTTGGTGCTCAACGGAACCACCAACGATGTGGAGATGGCAAATATCGTGCTGGCCTACAGGGACATGGTGGTCAACACGGTAAAGCTTCATCCCGACAGGCTGGTGGAGCTGGGAAGCGTGGTGCCGGAGAGCGACCTTGCCCAGTATAACCAGGCGTATCTGAACGAGGGCTATATAGACGGAAAGCTCTATATACTGCCGGTTGCAAAGTCCACAGAGCTTCTTCTCATGAACCAGACCAGGCTGGATGCATTTCTGGATGCCAATCCCCGGTACCGGGAGGAGAACATGGAGTCATGGGAAGGTCTGGAGAGGATGGCTGAGGGATATTTCAGGTGGACAGACGATATGACTCCTGAAACAGACGGGGACGGAAGTCCCTTCATCGGAGTGGACAACCTGGCCAATTATTTCGTTGCCATGAATCATGCCATGGGCTCGGATATCTACCATTACGACGAGAACGGCGTTGTGGTGCCGGATTTGGACAGGGATATCATTGAAAGGCTGTTCCTGAATTATTACCAGCCTTTTACCAAGGGATATTATGGGGCAAAGGGCCGCTACCGCAGCGATGACGTAAAGCAGTCCTATCTGGCCGGCTGCATCGGTTCCTCCAGCAGCGTCCTCTATTTCCCGGAGGAAGTGGCTGATTCGGAGGGGAATATGGTACCGGTTACAACCGGTGTCTACCAATATCCGGTGATGGAGGGGACAACCCCCACTGCAATCCAGCAGGGGGCGGGCGTGGCTGTGTTTAACCGCAGCCATGAGGAAAACAAGGCGGCCCTGGATTTCATACACTGGCTGACCATTGACAGGGGTTTTGAGCTTGCCACATCCATGTCCTATATGCCTGTGGACAATGGCGCAATGACAGAGGAGCAGGGGCGGCAGATTGATGATGCCAGGGTGCTTAAAGGGATTGAAACCGGACTTAAGCAGAGCAGTTCCTACCAGATGGTGTATGGCTTTGACTTTGAGAATTCCTATGATGTCAGGACTGAAGTGGACGCCTGTTTCAGCGAGGCGCTGAGCCGGGGGCGTATGGAGTTTGAGGAGTATCTGGGGCAGGGGATGTCCATGGACGAAGCTGCAGCTTCCATGGATTACGGCAGAAAGGCAGATGCATTTTACGAACAGGTAAAGGCTATATTCGAAGAATAGTGCCTGACAGTGCCTCTGTTTGGGGAATGGAGGATATCCTATGAAAAAACGTTTGCTGAGCAACAGGGTAAGGAACGCCATTTTGATGGCTATCCTGCTGCAGAGCGTTATATTTGGTTTCGGACTGATGGTGACCGGAACCTTTTCGGGAACAGCCAACCGCCCTTATAAGGTAATGGAATCCCAGGTAGCGGAAAAAAACTCACTTATATCAGGATATATGAATAACTCCCTTCTCATCGCCAATACCATGGAGAAAGAGCTGGCAAAGATAAAGGATGACAGAAAGATACATGACAGACTGATTGATAACTTAAACCATGCATCGTCGGTGGACGGCGTCTTTTACCTGAATCTGGACGGCAGGGAGGCCGTCATATACCGGGACGGGGAGCCGCAGATATTCTCATCTGCCTATGGCGACATCTACTGTGTGGTGGGAAGTTCCAAGAGTGAATATCCCATTGCCCTCTCTAAGGACTGGAGTCCCAAGCTCACATCTGAGGACTGGGCAAAGGCGGAGCGGTATTGGGCAGAACGGACCAAAGGGGGAAAATGGTTTTTCGGGGATAACCGTCTGTATTATGTCATAAGCCAGGAGGTCTACGGCAGCCGCCGGATAATGGGATTCCAAATCAGCGGGGAAATGCTGGACTCATATCTGAGTCTGGATAACCCTCCCTACAAGGGAATGGAAGTCCTTCTCATGACGGACGGGCAGATACTCTATGGCCGGGATAAGGCGTCCATAGGTACGGACTATGAATACAGGGAGGAAGGAAACCGGATATCATTAACTTATAACGATGCTTCCTATGACGGTGTGCGCAGTGTCCTCCAGGTTTATGGTCACATGAACGGGGGTACCGTGTATGTGGCGGCGGTATGCTACCACTCGGAGCTGGCGGAGCTGTCCAGGTCCACTATTGTCATGGTGGCGGGAGTATACCTGCTGTCCATTGTGATTGCCATTATTTTCTCTTATATTGCCATCTGGATGGTGCTGAAACCAATTCAGAAGCTGCAGGAGGACATCACCTGCCAGAATCCGGATGAGGTACACTTTAAGGATATTGGAATTGAAGAGATAGACCGTATCCATCAGGCCCTCAACGATATGGCTGCAAAGGTGGAGCAGAGCTATTCCAGATACTCCTTTACCCTGGAATCAGCAGGGGAAAAGGTGGGGAGCTTTGAATATCAGAAGGGCGGGGAGCGGGTTAAACTGAGTTCATCCATCCTGCAGCTGCTGGATATTCCGGAGGAACGTATGGGAGCCGACAGCTGCGTGGACTACGCCATGTGGGAGGACATCATACGCAGGCTGGACCGGGTGGCGGAGCTGGAGGACGGATATTCCTATATTGACAGGGCGGGCAATACCAGAGCCGTGACCATACGCCAGAGGCATGAGGAACACGGGGTGTTCGGCATTGTTATTGACAAGACGGACGCATATATGGAGATACTGCGGCTCAGAAATATATCCCAGCACGACCAGCTGACCGGCCTGTACAATGCATCCTACCTAAAGAAGGAGGGGCAGAAGATACTGGACAGCAACAGGAGCCGGGTCAATGCACTGGTTTTCTGTGATTTGGATAATCTGAAATATGTGAACGACAATTACGGCCATGAGATGGGGGACCATTATCTCAGGGCCATGGCAGACCTGCTGACTGAAATTGCATCCGGGGAGCAGTGCATTGCGGTGCGCCTGTCGGGTGATGAGTTTGTACTGTTCTTCTATGGCTACAGTGACAGAAGGACCATAGAGAGCAAGGTCAGGGACGGATATGAGGGACGCAGCTCCATCCAGCTGCCGGACGGCACCAGCCGCAGAATCAATGCGTCCATTGGCCTGGCCTTTGCCCAGAGGGAATCCGAAAGCATGGAGGACCTGATTAACCGGGCGGACAGGGCCATGTACAGGGTGAAGCGCACAGAGAAAAACGGGATTGCCATTTATGACAAGTCAGACGAGGCAGGGCCGGTATAGCGCGTGTCCAGTGACAGCGTTCCGGCCCGGCCCCGCTTTTTTCTAAGCGCCCCTTGCTTTTTTACCTAAAAAAAATTATAATGTATCTTGACTATCCATAGGAAAAGGTGACCGAACATATGGCAAATGAGGGAACAAAAGAAAAACTGGATATCGAATTGGAAGCGCCGGCCGACTTTACCAGCCCTGAAGTGCTGTATCAGGACTTGATTAATACAATCCGCAAATATCATCCTTCCGATGATATCACCATGATTGAAAAGGCGTACAGGATTGCAGATGAGGCCCATAAAGAGCAGAAGCGCAAATCCGGGGAGCCCTATATCATCCATCCGCTCTGTGTGGCTATTATACTGGCTGATTTGGAGATGGATAAGGAAACCATTGCGGCAGGGCTTCTTCATGATGTGGTGGAGGACACCATCATGACCCTGGAGCAGCTGACCAAGGAGTTTGGCTCCGAGGTTTCCTTCCTGGTGGACGGTGTCACCAAGCTGACGCAGTTAAACTGGGACAAGGACAAGGTGGAGATACAGGCAGACAACCTGCGCAAGATGTTTCTGGCCATGGCAAAGGACATCCGTGTCATCATCATCAAGCTGGCGGACCGTCTCCACAACATGAGAACCGGCCAGTACTGGAAGCCGGAGAAGCAAAAGGAAAAGGCCAGGGAGACCATGGAGATTTATGCTCCCATCGCTGACAGGCTGGGTATTTCCAAGATTAAGATTGAGCTGGATGACCTGTCTCTTAAGTTCCTTCAGCCGGATGTATATTACGACCTGGTGGAAAAGGTGGCCCTCCGCAAGGATACAAGGGAGGCCTTTGTCCAGGAAATCGTGGATGAGGTCAGGAGCCACATGGAGGATGCAGGCATTGAAGCCTTGGTAGGCGGACGTGTAAAGCATTTTTTCAGCATATATAAAAAGATGGTGAACCAGAACAAGACTCTGGACCAGATATATGATTTATTTGCAGTGCGCATCATGGTGGAGACCGTGAAGGACTGCTACGCAGCCCTGGGTGTTATCCATGAGATGTATAAGCCCATACCGGGCCGTTTTAAAGACTATATAGCCATGCCCAAACAGAACATGTACCAGTCCCTGCACACCACCCTGATTGGGAGCAACGGACAGCCCTTTGAGATACAGATCCGCACCTATGAGATGCACAGGACAGCGGAATACGGTATTGCCGCCCACTGGAAGTATAAGGAGAGCGGAAGCGGACAGGTGGCTGCGGGAAGCGCTGAGGCAAAGCTCAGCTGGCTGCGTCAGATTCTGGAGTGGCAGAGGGACACCGACGATTCCAAGGAATTCCTGAGTATGGTCAAGGGAGATTTGGATTTGTTTTCCGACAGTGTGTACTGCTTCACGCCGTCAGGGGATGTAAAGACCCTGCCCAGCGGTTCTACTCCCATTGACTTTGCATATTGTATACACAGTGCTGTGGGCAATAAGATGGTGGGAGCCAGGGTCAACGGCAAGCTGGTGCCCATTGAATACGTGATTCAAAACGGCGACCAGCTGGAGATTATCACTTCCCAGAATTCCAAGGGACCCAGCCGGGACTGGCTGGGCATTGTGAAGAGCACCCAGGCCAAGAATAAGATAAACCAGTGGTTCAAGAGCCAGATGAAGGAAGATAATATCGTCAGGGGACGGGACCAGATTGAACGGTACTGCAAGACCAAGGGCATTAACTGGTCTGAAATCGGCAAGCCGGAGTTCATGGAAAAGGTTATGAACCGGTATGCCTACAAGGACTGGGATTCCGTCCTGGCATCCATTGGACACGGGGGCCTGAAAGAGGGCCAGGTCATCAACAAGATGATGGAGGAGCGGGAGAAGAAGCTTAAGAGGGAGATTACGGATGCGGATGTGCTCAGCGGCATTGCCGACACAGCGGGAAGGTCCGGCGAGGCCAGTGTCCGCAAATCCAAGAGCGGCATCATGGTCAAGGGAATCCATGACCTGGCGGTGCGGTTCTCCAAGTGCTGCAATCCTGTGCCGGGAGATGAAATTGTAGGATTTGTCACCAGGGGCAGGGGCGTGTCCATCCACCGCACGGACTGCGTGAACATCATCAATCTGCCGGAGGATGAACGGAGCAGGATGATTGACGCGGAGTGGCAGATGGCAGAGGGAGCCAGCAGCAACGAGCAGTATTCCACGGAAATCAAGATATTTGCCAATAACCGGATTGGCATGTTTGCGGATATATCCAAGGTCTTTACGGAGAAGCAGATTGACATCACCTCCATGAACGTAAGGACCAGCAAGCAGGGCAAGGCCACCATTATCATGACGTTTGACATTCATGGGACCGATGAGCTGAACCGGCTGACCGACAAGATACGCCAGATAGAGGGCGTTCTGGATATAGAGAGGACGACAGGTTAGCTTAGATATGAAAGGGGAAGGATATGAGCGATATCAGGATTAAGACATGTGTACTGGGACAGGTGAGTACCAACTGCTACCTGGTTTATGATGAGAATACAAAGGAGGGAGTGGTCATTGACCCGGCTGACAACGCTCCCTATATACTGAATAAGTGCAGTGAGCTGGGGATTAATCTTACGGCGGTGCTGCTGACCCATGGACATTTTGACCATATCATGGCTGTGCCGGATGTGGTCAGGGCATTCCGGGTAAAGGTCTACGCATATGAGACAGAGGACAATATGCTGGCCGATACCAAGCTTAATATGACCGGGGGATTCCGGGGACCGCAGACCAGCCTTCATGCGGATGTGCTTCTTCATGACGGGCAGGAGCTGGAACTTCTGGGGACCAGATGGAAGGTGCTGTTCACACCGGGACACACCGCAGGCTCCTGCTGCTTCTATCTGCCGGAGGAAGGCATTATCTTTGCAGGTGATACCTTGTTCCGCGGCTCCTATGGACGGACGGACCTGCCCACTGGTAATACGATTCGCATTGTCAGTTCCATTGTGGACATACTCTTTAATCTGCCGGATGATACCATGGTGTATACAGGCCATGGGGACCCCACTACCATTGGATTTGAGAAGCAGGGAAATCCCGTGTTTGCAGTAAGAGACAACATTCTCCGGGTAAAAGGCCCGGATGCCTTCAAACAGGAATAGAAGGAAGGTTTTATATAGAAAGCAGGTTTTGTATGATTGGACTTTTAATACAGGATAACCAGTACGAACAGGACATCAGAGAACTTCTGATGTCCTTTTATCCAGGTGAGGCCTATGCCCATGAGGTAAAGGACGGAGCGGACTTCTATGTGGAGACACGGCTGGGAGACGGAACGGTTTCCGTTTATATATGGGAGAACGGCACATCCCCGGAAAACTGCCGGGAGGGCGGGGCCGGGCCGGAACAGGTTACGGCTCCGTCCCGGCCGGAAGGGCTGGACGGATGGGGGCTATCAGCTTCCTGCACCCGTTCCTCTGACCTTTCAGACCACTCCGCCACCAAGAATGTGGTAAAGAAGATGTTTTACCTTATGCTGGCGGAGCGTACGGGAAGGGAAATGCCCTGGGGTTCCCTTACCGGCATCCGCCCCACCAAGATAGCCCTTACCAGGCTGGAGGAAGGCTGGAAGGAGGAGGACATACGCTCCTTTATGAAGGAGACTTACCTTGCCAGTGATGAAAAGATAGATTTGAGCATTGAGATTGCCGCCAGGGAGAAGCGGCTCCTGGAACCATTGGATTATGAGAGGGGCTACAGCCTGTATGTGGGGATTCCATTCTGCCCCACCACCTGTCTTTACTGCTCCTTTACCTCCTACCCCATTGGAAAATGGAAGGGGCGCACCGGACTTTATCTGGAGGCCCTGTTTAAGGAACTGGAATATACGGCCGGGAAAATGAAGGGAAGGCCCCTGGACACGGTTTATATCGGAGGCGGCACCCCCACATCCCTTCCGGCGGAGGATATAGACGCCATCTTAAGCAGGCTGGAGCAGCTGTTTGATTTGAGCCGAGTACTGGAATTTACAGTGGAGGCCGGAAGGCCGGACAGCATTACCCAGGACAAGCTCAGGGTGCTGAGAAACCACGGGATAACCCGTATTTCCATCAATCCCCAGACCATGAACCAGAAAACACTGGACATCATCGGACGCCACCATACCGTGGAGATGGTGAAGGAACGTTTTTACATGGCCCGTGAGATGGGATTTGACAATATTAACATGGACCTGATTATGGGGCTTCCGGAGGAAAACCTGGAGGATGTACGGCATACATTGGCCAAGGTAAAGGCCCTTGGCCCGGATTCCCTTACCGTCCATTCACTGGCCATTAAGAGGGCGGCCAGGCTCAACATGTTCAGGGAAGAGTACGGCGGGCTGAAGATTCAGAACACGCCGGAGATGATTGAACTCAGCGCTGCCTGCGCCCGTGAGATGGGGATGGAGCCGTATTATCTGTACCGCCAGAAAAACATGGCCGGTAATTTTGAGAATGTGGGGTATTCCCTGCCCGGCAAAGCCTGCATCTACAACATCCTTATCATGGAGGAGATGCAGACCATAGCTGCCTGCGGCGCGGGAACCACCACCAAGGTGGTATTTCCCTCTGAAAACCGCAGGGAACGGTGCGAGAACGTAAAGGAAGTGGAGCAGTATATCAGCAGGATTGACGAGATGATTGGGCGCAAGGAGCGCATCCTTACGCAGTGAGTCTGCTAGGCAGCGGTTCCATACAGATATGCAGGGTGCCGCAGCGCATGATGCCGGGGTCATGTAAACAGAGACATGGTTCCGGCAGATTTTATTATTTCAGTGAATCATAAGTGTCTGGGAGGAGAGGTATTGTGAAAAAGAGAGAGCGTGTATTTGCAGCAATGAGAAATGAGCCGGTGGACAGGGTTCCCTGTTATTTTACCACTCATTTTGCCAGGGAGTCGGCCTTTGGGGAGGCAGCCGTGGAGGAGCATCTGAAGTTTTTCAGCGAGGTGAATCCGGATATCCAGAAAATCATGAACGAGAACCTGGTTCCCAACATGGGTTCCATAAAAACGCCTGAGGACTGGAAATGCATCAGGACCATTACCCTTAAGGACAAATTCATGGAGGATGAGATTGAGCTGGTCAAGCGCGTCCTGGACCGGTGCGACAGGGATGCCTTTAATATCGGCACCCTTCACGGCATTGTGGCCTCCACCATCCATCCCATTGAGCCGGATTACGGTTATATGCCGGTGCGGCAGCTGCTCTGCAGCCATTTGCGTCAGAATAAGGGGCCTGTGCTGGACGCCATGAAGCGGATTGCTGACGGTCTGTGCCTGCTGGCAGGGAAATTTGTGGAACTGGGACTGGACGGCATCCTCTATGCAGGGCTGGGAGGGGAGCGGTTTTTGTTTACCGACCAGGAGTTTGCCGAGTATATCATGCCCCTGGATAAGCAGATAATGAGTGCCTGTCTGGAAGCAGGGGGCCACAATATCCTGCACATGTGCAAGACAGATGTGAATTTTGACCGGTACGAGAGCTATAAGGGCCTTTACAGCATAGCCAACTGGGGCATTTATGAGACGGGGATGAGTCTGTCAGAGGGCAGAAAGCGGTTTACGGACTGCGCCATCATGGGCGGCCTGTCCAATCACATGGGACCGCTGATTGAAGGGACTCCGGAGGAAATCCGTGAGGAGGTACGGCGCGTCATATCCGAGGCAGGAGAAACAGGCTTTATCCTGGGGACGGACTGCACCATTCCCATGGGCGTGCCCTATGAGCGTATGCGGATTGCGGCGGAAGCCATAAAATAGGGGAAAATCATTGAAAACACTTGCAAAATCATAAAAGTTGCTTAAAATAAAGATATTGAACAAAAATCAGGATTGGAGAACGCGTATGGCATTAGCAAAGAAGCCGGTCACCGGCATGAGGGATATCACGCCTGCCGAGATGCAGATTCGTGAGTACGTGATGAATCAAATCAGAGAGACCTATAAAAGTTTTGGATTTACCCAGATAGAGACACCCTGCGTTGAGCACATTGAGAATCTGACCAGCAAACAGGGCGGGGACAATGAGAAGCTGATTTTCAAGATACTGAAAAGAGGGGACAAGTTTAACCTGGAAGAGGCAAAGGAGGAGAATGACCTGGTGGACAGCGGCCTGCGCTATGACCTTACCCTTCCTCTTTCCCGCTATTACGCCAACAACGCAGCCAGCCTGCCCAGCCCCTTTAAGGCGCTTCAGATGGGAAGCGTGTGGCGTGCGGACCGTCCCCAGAAGGGCCGTTTCCGCCAGTTTGTACAGTGCGATATTGATATTCTGGGAGATGCCACCAGCCTGGCTGAAATCGAGCTGATTCTGGCTACCACCACGGCCCTGGGAAGAATCTGCCCGGACAATGGCTTTACTGTCCGCATCAATGACAGAGGCATTCTGCGGGGTATGGCCCTTTACTGCGGTTTCCCTGAGGAGTCCATGGACCAGGTATTTATCACCCTGGACAAGATGGATAAGATTGGGTATGAAGGCGTGGAGAAGGAGCTTCTGGATTCCGGCTACAGCACGGAGAGCGTAGGAAAATATCTGGACATGCTTAAAAATGTTACAAAGGATGCAGCCGGTGTAAGAGCCCTGGGACAGATGCTGTCGGAAGTAATGCCCGCCAGTGTAAGCGAGGGTCTGGCGCATATCATGGACACAGTGACTGAGGTGGCTGAGGCTGATTTCGGGCTGGAGTTCGACCCTACCCTGGTCAGAGGCATGTCATATTACACAGGAACCATTTTTGAAGTTTCCATGGAGGGCTTCGGCGGTTCCGTGGCAGGCGGCGGCCGGTATGATAAGATGATAGGCAAGTTCACGGGAATGGAAACGCCGGCCTGCGGATTTTCCATAGGCTTTGAGCGCATTGTAACCATTCTGACGGACAATGGCTTTACTGTGCCCGGCGCCTCTTCCAGAAAGGCATTTCTCTTTGAAAAGGGTGTGGACAGCACCATGCTGGCATCTGTAATCCGCCAGGCCATGGAGGAGAGAAAGAAGGGCGTGCAGGTCCTGGTAGCCCAGATGAACAAGAACAAGAAGTTCCAGAAGGAACAGCTGGGCAAGGAAGGCTACACGGAGTTTAAGGAGTTTTATAAGGAAAGCCTGAAGAATTAAGGAAAATAAAGGAGATAAGACAATGGCAGAATCAATGGTTGGGTTAAAGCGTACCCATAGATGTACGGAGGTGACCACTGCCCAAATCGGTCAGGTAGTGACCGTCATGGGATGGGTCCAGAAGAGCAGGAATAAGGGAGGCATTATCTTTGTGGATTTGCGGGACCGTTCCGGCATCCTTCAGATTATATTTGAGGAACATGACTGCGGCGCAGAGGACTTTGCAAAGGCAGAGAAGCTGAGGAGCGAGTTCGTGGTCGCTGTTACAGGCCGGGTAGAGGCCCGTTCCGGAGCAGTAAATACCAATCTGGCCACAGGCGCCATTGAAATAAGGGCCAACTCCATGCGCATTCTTTCCGAGTCCGAGACACCTCCCTTCCCCATTGAGGAGAACAGCAAGACAAAGGAAGAGCTTCGCCTGAAATACCGTTTCCTGGATTTGAGAAGGCCGGATATCCAGAAAAATCTTATGATTAGGAGCCAGGTAGCCACCCTTACCAGGGCATTTCTGGCGTCTGAGGGATTCCTTGAGATTGAGACGCCTACTCTGATTAAGAGTACGCCGGAGGGCGCCAGGGACTATCTGGTACCCAGCCGTGTGCATCCCGGTTCCTTTTATGCCCTGCCGCAGTCACCGCAGCTTTTCAAACAGCTGCTCATGTGTTCCGGTTACGACCGCTACTTTCAGCTGGCCCGCTGCTACAGGGATGAGGACCTGAGGGCAGACCGCCAGCCTGAGTTCACACAGATAGACATGGAGCTTTCCTTTGTGGATGTGGACGATGTGCTGGATGTCAATGAGCGCCTGTTAAAAAAGCTGTTTAAGGAAATCTGTAATTTTGATTTGCAGCTGCCCATTCCCCGTATGACCTGGCAGGAGGCCATGGACCGTTTTGGCTCTGATAAACCGGACCTGCGTTTTGGGATGGAGCTTAAGAATGTTTCTGATGTGGTTAGGGGCTGCGGGTTTGCAGTGTTTAAGGGAGCCCTGGAAAACGGCGGCAGTGTCCGCGGCATCAACGCCCAGGGACAGGGGCATATGCCGCGTAAGAAAATAGACGCCCTGGTGGAGTATGCCAAGGGATTCGGCGCCAAGGGCCTTGCCTATGTGGCAATCAATGAGGACGGCACCTTCAAATCCTCCTTTGCAAAGTTCATGAAGGAGGAGGAAATGGCTGCCCTGATTCAGGCCATGGACGGAAAGCCGGGAGATTTGCTGCTGTTTGCCGCCGACCGCAATAAGGTGGTATTTGACGTCCTGGGCAACCTGCGCCTGGAGCTGGCCAGACAGCTGGAGCTGCTTAAGAAGGATGACTTTAAGTTCCTGTGGGTGACAGAGTTCCCGCTTCTGGAATATTCAGAGGAAGAGGACCGGTACGTGGCCATGCATCATCCATTTACCATGCCCATGGATGAGGATTTGCAGTATATTGACTCTGACCCGGGCCGTGTCCGGGCCAAGGCATATGATATTGTCCTGAACGGCGTGGAGTTGGGAGGCGGCTCTGTCCGTATCCACCAGGCAGATATCCAGTCCAAGATGTTTGAAGTACTGGGCTTTACACCTGAGAGGGCCAATGAGCAGTTCGGCTTTCTGCTGGAGGCATTTAAGTACGGGGTTCCTCCCCACGCCGGTCTGGCATATGGCCTGGACCGCGTGATAATGCTGATGGTGGGAGCTGACAGTATCCGCGACGTCATTGCGTTCCCCAAGGTGAAGGATGCATCCTGCCTGATGACCGATGCGCCCGGGCAGGTAGATGTGAAACAGCTGGAGGAACTGCATATTGCGGTTGCTTCTGGAGAAGAAAGCGGTATATAAGTATATGTGATTTTTGGAAGGCCAGCAAGCCGTCCGTCCGGTGTAATACGGGATTGGGCGGCTTGTTTTTTTTGCTAAAAAGGGGTTGACATTTTAAAATCATGGCATATAATGTAGATATAAACATATGAACACTTATTCATTTGAATAGATGATAATAAGAAAGAGAGGGTACCAGCCATGGCAATAAATGATGTGGAGTGCTGCGATTTTTATCAGGTCCATGAGGATGTGGTAAAGGCGGTTAATGATAAGATGCCGGATGAGGATAAACTGTATGACCTGGCGGAGATATTCAAGGTGTTTGGGGATTCCACCAGAATCAAGATATTGTATGTGCTTTTCGAGGCGGAGATGTGTGTCTGTGACATTGCGCAGCTTCTTAATATGAACCAGTCAGCTATTTCCCACCAGCTGAGAATCCTGAAGCAGAACAGGCTGGTAAAAAGCCGCAGGGACGGCAAGGCTGTATTCTATTCCCTGGCAGACAGCCATGTGAGGACCATCATTAACCAGGGTATGGAGCATATAGAGGAATAGGCCAAAAGGGCGGTTCCATGTATTATGGCCCAGTATTTCCGGCTTGCATAAGCTACAGATGGTGCCGGCGGAAAATGGAGTATAAATAAAATAACAGATATGGAGGAGAATAGGAATGAAGAAGAAATTCAAACTGCAGGACCTGGATTGTGCCAACTGCGCAGCCAAGATGGAGGAAGCAATCAAGAAAATTGAGGGAGTGTCTGATGCAACAGTGAGCTTCATGACCCAGAAGATGACCATAGAGGCAGATGACAGTAGGTTCGATGAAATTATGAAGGAAGTAGTGTCTGCGTGCAAAAAGGTGGAGCCTGACTGCATTATCCAGCTTTAAACGCGCAGCCGGACTGGAAAGGAAACTGATATGACTAAGAAACAAAAGGCAATGCTGCTCCGTATCATAGCATCCTTCATCATTTATATTACCCTGGCAGTGACAGACCACATGGAGATTTTACCGGAGTGGCTTGGGTTGTGGGGAAAGCTGGTCCTGTATCTGGTTCCCTATGTTCTCATTGGATGGGATATTATATACAAGGCATTCCGCAATATACGCAACGGCCAGGTTTTTGATGAGAATTTTCTGATGACAGTAGCTACCTTCGGCGCCTTTGGCGTAGGAGAATATTCGGAGGCAGTGGCGGTCATGCTGTTTTACCAGGTGGGCGAACTGTTCCAGAGCTATGCAGTGAACCGCTCCAGGCAGTCCATCACTGAGCTTATGGATATCTGCCCGGAGTATGCCAACATAGAGGAGGACGGCCAGCTGAAACAGGTGGACCCGGACGATGTGCAGGTGGGCGATATCATTGTGGTTAAGTCAGGGGAGAGAATTCCCCTGGACGGCAAGGTGGTGTTTGGGGATTCCATGGTGGATACTTCCGCGCTGACCGGTGAGTCCGTACCCCGCAAGGTAACAGCGGGGGACGATATCATCAGCGGCTGTGTCAATGGAAGCGGCCTTTTGCGGGTTCAGGTCACAAAGGAATTTGATGATTCCACCGTGGCAAAGATTCTGGAGCTGGTGGAGAATGCCAGCAGCAAAAAGGCGCAGGTGGAAAACTTCATTACCCGGTTTGCCAGATATTATACCCCCTTAGTGGTGGTGGGAGCCGTGCTCCTGGCTGTGATTCCTCCCCTGTTCTTTGGGCAGACCTGGTCCGAGGGCATCAGAAGGGCCTGTACCTTCCTGGTCATTTCCTGCCCCTGCGCCCTGGTAATCTCAGTGCCCATGAGCTTTTTCTCAGGCATCGGGGCTGCTTCCAAAAAGGGTGTGCTTATCAAGGGCAGCAATTATCTGGAGGCGCTGTCTGAGATGGACACCATTGTGTTTGATAAGACAGGTACGCTGACCAAGGGAGAATTCAAGGTGACTGAGATTCATGCGGTGGACGGCAGTCCTGTTCCGGAGGCGTCTGAGGTTCCGCGTACCAGGGTGTGGGCGGCCAGCCAGCCCTCCGATGAGGCAAAACGTTCCCTGCTGGAGCTGGCGGCATTGGCGGAAAGCTATTCAGACCATCCCATTTCACGTTCTATTAAAGATGCGTGGGGAGATACCATTGACATGAACCGCGTCAGCAATGCACAGGAGATATCCGGTCACGGAGTGCAGGCGGAAATTGACGGCCATACCGTACTGGCGGGCAACAGCAAGCTGATGAAGGAAATGAACGTAGAGTATCAGGAATGCACCAGCATGGGCACGGTGGTCTATGTGGCTCTGGACGGCGTGTACTGCGGATATATTGTCATATCGGATTCAATTAAGGAAGAGTCCTTCGAGGCAATCAGGAATCTTAAGAAGGTGGGTGTCAGAAGGACCATTATGCTTACCGGCGATAAGAAAGAGGTAGGAGAAGCAGTGGCAGCCAGGCTGGGGCTTGATGAGGTCCATGCAGAGCTTCTTCCGGGGGATAAGGTGGCAAAGGTGGAGGAACTGCTGTCTCAGCAGACGGGAAAACACAGGCTGGCCTTTGTGGGCGATGGTATCAATGACGCGCCTGTTCTCTCCCGGGCGGACATTGGAATTGCAATGGGCAGCATGGGTTCCGATGCAGCCATTGAAGCAGCGGATATTGTGCTCATGGATGATAACCCTGCCAGGATTGCGGATGTGGTCCGCATATCGCGCAAGACTATGTCCATCGTAAAGCAGAACATTGCCTTTGCATTGGGAGTCAAGGCAGTGGTGCTCTTAATGGGTGCTGTGGGCGTGGCCAATATGTGGGAGGCGGTATTTGCAGACGTGGGCGTGTCGGTTATTGCAATACTCAATGCGATGAGGGCTTTGTCGTTGTGATAAATGGATTTTGGGGTGAGAGGGGATGCGGACGCATGCAGGGTGCCGCAGACGTGAGAGCCGGGTGCCCCCGGCTCTCACCCATTCCATACTCAGGGCGTCCGCTGTGTTTGCCACGCTGAGAGAAGAATAATGTTCTGGCGAATGGTATGCAGCGGGTGAGTGGAATTGTTACAGGAGGATATCTTCCAGATTCCGTTTGGGAACGTAATGAACCTGATTTTTATCACGGTAATATACAGTTGAGCCGTCTTCCTTTACAGGCACAAGTATTACTTCTTCCTTTGGCTTTCCCAGGGCCAGTACCAGGTCGATGCTGTAATGCTCGGGATTCAGTCCCAGCAGCCGGCCTATCTCCGGACGCTTGCAGCTGCCAATCATACAGCCGCCATATCCCTTTTCCGCGGCAGCCAGCATGATGGTCTGGGCCGTGATTCCGTCGTCCCATTGTTTGTTCTTACCGATGGTCAGGTCGCAGGCAATGACTATGTAGGCTGAGGGCCGTTCGCCCTCTGCGGGGCCGTCCCAATCCTTTAGGGCGCCTGCCCATGCAATATATGGGAAGATATCAGCGCATTCCCCGGGCGTGCACAGAATTTTGAATTTCAGGGCCTGGGCGTTGGAGGCAGAGGCAGCCAGCCGGGCCGTGTCCACCATATCAGCCAGTTCACTGTATGGAATGGCAGTATCCTGATAAAATCTTCTGTAAGAGCGGCATTGTTTCACAAGGTCTTTTAACATAGGCTTCCTCCTAATCCGGCAGTTCATGGCCGTGGGTGATGTGGCGCTTGATGGCGTCAAAGCTTTCAGCGCTCAGAGTGTGTTCCATGCGGCAGGCATCCTCAGCAGCTGTTCCGGGGTCCACACCCAGATAAATCAGCCAGTTGGACAACAGCGTGTGGCGTTCATACATGGTGTCCGCAATGGCCTGCCCGGAAGGCGTCAGCGTGATATGTCCCTGTTCGTCCATCCGGACATATCCGTTCTGGCGGAGATTCTTCATGGCTACGCTGACACTGGGCTTGGAAAATCCAAGTTCATTGGCAATGTCGATGGAGCGGACATAGGGATGTTCCCTGGCCAGCATGAGTATGGTTTCCAGATAATTTTCTGCTGATTCCTGTATTTTCAAGTCTGTAAATACCCCCAATTATTTAGTATGATAGTTCTAAGTGTAACATATAAAAAAACGATTGACAAGAGAGTTAGAAAGTGCTAATCTGAGAATGAAGTTAGAAGAAGCTAACCTGTAAAAGAACCGGAAACTAACAGCAGGATAACGCCTTGGGAATCAGCGAAAAGGGACCTGCATCATGCCTGCGCCGGATATAAACAGGAGGAAAGGAGAATATATATGAATCTTTCAACGTTAATCATTCTGGTCATATTGGCTGTGATTGTAGGGGCGGTAGTCCGTGTCATGATAAAGGATAAAAAGTCAGGTAAGGGATGCGGAGGATGTGCCGGCGGCTGCGGAGGCTGCGCAGGTTCCTCTGTGTGCCATGGAAACCATGAGCAGGGGAAGCATGTGGGGTGATGCAGTGATTTTACAAGGGGCAGTGCCGGATTCTGTATGGTATGATGCCGCAGGACCTCAGAAGGAGTTTGAGACAGAGTATATTAGGGTTATAAATATAAAGAGGAAGTTCCGGAGGAAGGGAATGGAGTTTACGCCTTCCGTTCAGAACTTCCTTTTCATATTATTTCATGATAGGATTCCTTTTATTCAGATTTAATTTCCTTCCACATGTCATTGTAGACGGTATCCACATCGTCCCCCAGATACTGGATGATTTCACAGTTAGGCAGCTTGTCAAGGTCAGGGAACAGGGCCTTGTTATTTTTAAGGTCGTCGTCTAACAAATCATAGGCCCCTGTGTTTGGAGTGGCGTAGGTGATATATTCAAAGTTCTTTTTGGCGATGTCGGGACGGCACAGGAAATCAATCCATTTCTCCGCGTTTTCCTTGTGTTCTGCATTGGCCGGGATAACCCAGGAGTCAATCCAGTAGTTGGTTCCTTCCTCCGGAATTACATATTCCAGGCTGTAATCCAGGCCCTGTTCTGCCACGGCATCCTGGATATAGAGCATTTCGCCGGAATAAATCACGCCCACAGCCGCTTCTTCGCCAATCATCTTATCCCTTACCTGGTCAATGACATATGCCTGAACCAGAGGTTTCTGCTCAATCAGCAAATCACGGGCCTCGGCCAGTTCATCGGGATTGGTGCTGTTTAAGGAGTAGCCCTTCATCTTCAGGGCAACGGTAAAGGCATCCCTTACGCTGTTCTGCATGAGAATCTCGCCGCTTAAGCGCTCATCCCATAAGTCGGACCACTTGGCGGGAGCGGGAACGCCCAGCTCCTCCAGGCGCTTGGTGTTATAGAGAATGCCCATGGTTCCCCAGCAGTAGGGGACGGAATATTTGTTCTCAGGGTCAAAACCCTTGGAGATATCCAGGTATTCCTGACCGATTTCCTTATAATTGGGAATGTTGTCAAAGTTAAGCTCAGCCAGAAGGTTATTCTCAATCATGCGCTGAATCATGTAGTCAGAGGGGCACACAACGTCGTATTTCACAGCGCCCGCCTCAATGACAGGATACATCTCCTCGTTGGTCTCAAATACATCGTAGACCACCTGGATGCCGGTTTCGTCCTCAAACTGGGCGATGACATCCTCGTCAATGTACTCGCCCCAGTTGTATACGTTCAGCTTGTTGTCTTCCTTATTTCCGCCCCCGGGGGAGGATTCGGATTTGCCGCAGCCGGTTAAGAGGGCGGCGGACAGGACTGCCATGGATGCGGCAGCAAGGGTGATTGCCATTTTCTTTTTCATAATCGTTCTCCTTTAATGTCTGAATTCGGTTATGCCTTTTCCGGTTTCCTGATGGACCGGAAGTTAACAAAGATGAGAAGAATCAGCACGGTCAGGAATATAATGGATGACAGTGCATACATGGACGGCCGGATGCCGCGCCTCACCTCGCTGTAAATCAGGGTGGACAGGGTGTTGATGCCTGCGCCCTTTGTAAAGTGGGTGATGATGAAGTCGTCTAAGGACATGGTAAATGCCAGCAGGAAGCCGGAGAGCACGCCGGGCATAATATCCGGAAACACCACCTTGAAAAATGCATACAGAGGGGATGCGCCCAGGTCCAGGGCTGCCTCATAGGTGTATTTGTCGGTCTGCTTTAGCTTGGGCATGACGCTTAGTATGACATAGGGTATATTAAAGGTGATATGGGATATAAGAACCGTCTTAAATCCCAGGGAAATACCAAAGGCAATGAAGGCCAGCATCAGGGAAATACCAGTCACGATGTCAGCGTTCAGCATAGGTATATTGGTAATGCCCATAACAATGGTCCTGGGCACTGCCCGCATGGAGCTGATGGAGATGGCCGCCGCCGTGCCTATGATTGTTGCCACCAGGGCCGATACAAAGGCTATGATTAAGGTGGTGGTCAGGGCGCTCATGATGGAACGGCTGTCAAACATCTGGGTGTACCACTGCAGGGTAAATCCGCCCCACTGGGTCCTGGATTTGGATTTGTTGAAGGACAGCACCATCATGGTCAGGATGGGGGCATAAAGGAAAATCAGTATCAGCACCATATAAAAATCCGATACGATTTTGCGCAGTACTTTTGAACTCTTTGTCATCAGAATGCAGTCCCCTCTCCGTTTTTATCGTATTTGGCTATCATGGCCATGCTGATTAGGATGAAGACCATGAGAACCAGTGAAAGTCCGCTTCCCAGATGCCAGTTGCTTCCCCTGGTAAATTCCTGTTCAATTACATTGCCGATAAGCAGAATCTTGCTGCCGCCCAGCAAATCGGAAATCACGAAGGTGGTCAGGGACGGAACAAAAACCATGGTAATGCCGCTGATAATGCCCGGTATGCTTAAGGGAAACCATATCCTGGTAAAACGTTCAAAGCTGTTGGCTCCCAGGTCCATGGCGGCATTTATAATATTGTCGTCTATCTTGGACAGCACATTGTAAATGGGAAGCACCATAAAGGGCAGGAAGTTATATACCATGCCCAGTACAATGGCTGACGGGGTGTTAATCATGGACTGTGAAGGCAGGTGGAGCCAGTTCAGGATGCCGTTGATGACACCGTTTTTCTCCAGCAGCGTCTGCCAGGCCAGAGTCCTCAGGAGGAAGTTCATCCACATGGGCAGGATGAATATAAAGACAATGAATCCTCCTGCCGCTGTTCCGCGGCCCCTGAGTATCATGGCCAGTGGATAAGCTAACAGCAGACAGAGAACCGTACTTACCAAGGATAGCCCAAGGGACAGCCACAGCGCCTTTGCGTGGTCCGCAGAGGCAATGGCAATGACATTGGCCATGGTAAGGCCGCCTCCCTTGTCAGTCAGTCCGTACCATATAATCATGGCCAGCGGAATCAGCGTAAAGCCGGCCATCCAGATGAGATAGGGACCTGATAACAGCGCCTTGCCGATGGCAGCGCCTTTTTTTTCGCTATTCATTGACTCCCAGCGCCTCCTCATCTTCAGAAGCAGGCTTGTTCATGATTTGGATTTCAAATGGCTCCACATGAATGCCGACCTGCTGGCCTACAGGGAACATATCGGTGGAATGCACCAGCCACTCGAAACCGTCCGGGGTGGTTACTTCCATCTCATAATGGACGCCCTTGAAAATCAGGTGGGTCACAACGCCCTGGAGGGTGCCGTCCTCTGGCTTAACAAGGTCTATGTCCTCAGGCCGGATAACCACATCCACAGGCTTATTATTGCCAAAACCCTTATCAACACATGCAAAGCGGGCGCCGAAGATTTCTACCAGCTCGTCCCGAATCATGATGCCGGGCACAATGTTGCTCTCTCCGATAAAGTCAGCCACAAAGGCATTTTCAGGTTCATTATAAATCTGCTCAGGGGAGCCCATCTGCTGGATGTATCCCTGGTTCATGACCACAATGGTGTCCGACATGGTCAGGGCCTCCTCCTGGTCATGGGTCACATAGATAAAGGTAATGCCCAGTTCATTTTTAAGGCGTATCAGCTCATACTGCATATCCTGGCGGAGCTTTAAATCCAGGGCGCCAAGGGGCTCGTCAAGGAGCAGCACCCTGGGTTCGTTTACAATGGCCCGGGCAATGGCGATACGCTGCTGCTGGCCGCCGGATAAGGAGTCCACGGTGCGCCTCTCGTAACCGGACAGGTTTACTAATTTCAGGGCGTATTTGATTTTGTCATCAATATAGGATTTTGGTTTGTTCTTGATTTTTAAGCCAAAGGCAATGTTTTCCGCAATGTTCATGTGGGGAAACAGTGCATACTTCTGGAATACGGTATTCAGCTGGCGTTTGTTGGGAGGAATCATGGTGATATCCTGCCCGCCGAAGATTACCTTTCCTGTATCAGGGGTGGTGAAGCCGCCTAATATACGCAGGGTAGTGGTCTTGCCGCAGCCGCTGGGGCCCAGCAGGGTGACGAAGCTGTTCTCCCTGATAGAAAGATTCAGGTCGTCCAGGACCAGCTCACCGTCAAAACTTTTTGATATGTGCTGTAAATCTATGAAAGGCTGGCTCATGATAATCAAATTCTCCTTTATCTTAATGTGATTAAAAACTTGGCGGCGAGCTCACCCACAGAAGAAGGGCTCCGTTTTTACTTGTCAGGTAATGTTTCTTATCCGGCGTGAAGTAGAAGGATTCACCTTTTTTTGCCTTGTATGTCTTGCTGCCTATGTGGATGGATATACTGCCCTGGAGCACATACCCGAATTCCTCCCCTTCATGGGGATTATCAGGATAGGTGGAGCCTCCGGCCTTCAGGGTGAGGAGGATGGGCTCCATCACGTTCTTCTGGGCATTGGGGATAATCCATTTGATTTCATTATTTAAGTCTGTATCGATTTTCTCAAAATAATCCTGTTTTCCAAATACTACCTGTTCATCCGGTGTTTCGTTGAAAAATTCGCCGATGGTGGTGCCCAGGCATTGCAGGATATCCATCAGGGTGGCTATGGACGGAGACGTGAGGTCACGTTCCAGCTGGGAAATGAATCCCTTGGAAAGCTCGGCCCGGTCAGCCAGTTCTTCCTGGGTCAGACCCTTTAACACCCGCAGTTCCTTTAGTTTCGTTCCGATTTCCATGGAGTTCCTCCCTGTCTCGCTTTTCTGAACAAAAAGTTTACAAATACTAACTGACTATAAAAATAAGCAAAAAGTTTAGTAATAATAAACAAGCGCGATTTTCATTATACATTAAATCAGTGGTATGTCAATACCTTTTTGAAAGATTTGGCAGATAAGTTTTAAGGGGAATCAGGGGGGATAATTTCACAAACTTCCAGTTAACAAATTCACAATTTTATGATATGATGTTTTTAGTCTAAATTGAAATAGAAACCGACGTAAATCAGGGAGGTACAGACAGGTATGAGCGGCAAATATATGGCATATGTAGGGTCTTATTCCTACACCGGAAAAGCAAAGGGAATCACAGTGTTCGACGTGGACGTGGAAAACGGGACATTTAAGGAGAGGTGTGAGATGGAAGTGGACAACTCCTCCTATGTCATTGCTTCCAGCGATGGAAAGACGTTATACTCCATCGCGGATGAGGGGGTTGTATCCTTCCGGATTCTGCAGAACGGAAGCCTTGCAAGACTGAACAGCGCTCCTATCCGCGGTATGAGGGGCTGCCACCTGTGTACTGATATGGAAGATAAATATGTATTTGTCTCAGGCTACCACGACGGCAAGACCACGGTCCTGAGCCTTAACAAGGACGGCTCTGTGGGCAAGATTGTGGACGAGGTGTTCAACAAGGGCTACGGCAGCGTGGCTGAGCGTAACTTCCGCTCCCATGTGACCTGTACCAGAAGGATGCCGGATGGCAGATATGTACTGTCTGTGGACAATGGGACGGACCAGGTAAAGGTCTACCGCTTTAACGACAAGGATAAGAAGCTGTTCCAGGTGGATGCCATCCACTGCGACCTGGAGTCAGCTCCAAGACATTTCCGCTACAGCTCCGACGGACGTTTCCTGTATCTGATGCATGAGCTGCAGAATGTAATCTGCGTGTATTCATATGAAACAGGCGACAGGGCGCCTGTAGTTGAAAAGATACAGACGATTTCCACCACGGCCACCAGGAATCCGGGGAACCTGACAGCTGCCTGCGCCATGAGATTGTCCCCGGATGAGAAATACATATACTGCACCAATGCAGGTGAGAATACAGTAAGTATCTACAGCAGGGATGAGAAGTCCGGGCTTCTGACTATGATTTGCTGCCTGCCTGTCAGCGGGGAGTATCCGAAGGACGTGGCTATTTTCCCGGACCAGAAGCACATTGCCTCCATTAATCATGACAGCGGCAGCATCAGTTTCTTTGAGGTGGATTACGAGAAGGGCCTGATAGTTATGTGCGGACGCAGCGTCATGGTAAATGAACCAAACTGCTGCGCCATTGCCAGGATTGGAAATTAAGCTTACCAGCCGTCAGACAGGCTGCAGTGATACAGAAGCAGGAGGACAGGAGACAGTATATGGCAGGTTCTACATTGGGAACGATTTTAAGAGTGATAACCTGGGGGGAATCCCACGGAAAGGGAATCGGTGTGGTGGTGGACGGGTGTCCGGCCGGACTGCCTCTGGAGGAAGGGGATATCCAGTTCTATCTGAACCGCCGCAAGCCCGGCCAGAGCAAGTTTACCACAGCCAGGCAGGAAGGGGATGAGGTGGAAATCCTGTCCGGCGTGTTTGAGGGAAGAACCACCGGCACCCCCATTGCGCTGGAGGTGCGCAACACAGACCAGCGTTCCCGGGATTACAGCAACATTATGGATATTTACCGTCCGGGCCATGCGGATTATACCTTTGACCAGAAGTATGGTTTCAGGGATTACAGGGGCGGCGGCCGGTCATCCGGCAGGGAGACCATTGCCAGGGTGGCGGCTGGAGCCATTGCCTGCAGGCTTTTAGAGAGTTTGGGAATCACGGTCAGGGCTTATACACGGGAGGTAGGCGGTATTGGCATTGACCGGGAGCGCTTTGACCTGGAAGAGATGTGGAATAACCGGCTGTACATGCCGGATGCCCGGGCGGCAGCACAGGCAGAGGCACGGCTGGAGGAGCTGATGGGCCGTAAGGACTCCTGCGGGGGCGTGGTGGAGTGCATCATCCGCGGTATGCCTGCAGGGGCGGGAGAGCCTGTATTTGAGAAGCTGGACGCCAACCTGGCCAAAGCCATGCTGTCCATCGGCGCAGTCAAGGGATTTGAGATTGGAGACGGTTTTGGCGCTTCCAGGGCCTGCGGTTCCGGGAACAACGACGGGTTCTGCATTTACGGTGAGGGAAAGGACGGCAGCCTGCATTTGAACGGCAGGGTTGGAAAGCGGACCAACCACTCCGGAGGCACCCTGGGAGGAATCAGCGACGGCAGCGATATCGTGATGCGGGCGGCATTTAAGCCCACCCCCTCCATTGCACAGCCGCAGCATACCGTGAACCGGAAGGGCGAGGAGACAGTGGTTGAGATAAAGGGCCGCCACGACCCCATCATAGTGCCCAGGGCCGTGGTGGTGGTGGAGGCCATGGCCGCATTGACAGCAGCCGACATGCTGCTCCTGTCCATGACATCCAGGCTGGACCGGGTGCAGGAATTTTTTGCCCGTGACCGGGTATGACAGGCCGGATGTATGAAATATGAGAAACATAAACGTTAGAATATAAACCATGACATAGAGAATGGATAAAAGGAGAAGAGGAATTATGAAGATTGCAATTGGTAACGACCACACAGCCATTGAGCTTAAGAATATCATCAAGGAGTTTGTGGAAGGCAAGGGATACGAAGTCATTGACCTGGGAACCAATTCCACTGAGAGCTGCGATTACCCTGTCTACGGCGAAAAGGTAGGACGGGCTGTGGCCGGCGGCCAGGCTGACCTGGGAATCGCCATCTGCGGCACCGGCGTAGGCATATCCTTGGCAGCCAACAAGGTAAAGGGAATCCGGGCCTGCGTGTGCAGCGAGCCTTACACGGCAAAGCTGTCCAGGATGCATAATAACTCCAACGTACTTGCCTTTGGCGCCAGGGTAGTGGGAAGCGAGCTGGCCAAGATGATTACAGAGGCATGGCTGGACGCTGAGTTTGAGGGGGGAAGGCATGAGCGCCGGGTGAAGATGATAATGGATATTGAAGGGTAGCAGGGGCGCGTAAGGGAAAACGCGCAAATGTTTATGAGAATCCGTGTAATTTAACCAAAACAAAGAGACAATAAAAAAGGAGTCCGCAAAGGTGTACGGGTTCTTTCTGGACTTTGGGTATTACAAGAAAAAGTAGATACGAGAGTATCTACT
>NZ_SPHO01000030.1 GCF_005845215.1 Clostridium sp. 1001271st1 H5 | reverse complement strand
TCTGCAATTCATCCAAAACTTTTATTTTAGACTTGACTTTTAATAGTTAGTCTTTGATGCTGCAATTTGATCAGTCAATGCACCTGAGTTCATATCTGCGGCTGCCAAGGCCATGGGTTTCAGCGGCTTCCACGGTATGAATCCCGTTTCTGGATTCCATGCGCTCTATCAGGGCTGCCTTTCCCTCATCCTCGGAAGCATACACCGCATCCACACACGCCTGGTCCAGGGCCACTGGGTCAGCGGATGCAAAAATGCCGATATCCTTCATCTCCGGGTCATGGGGATGGGCGTCGCAGTCACAGTCCACGGATAAACGGTTGGCCACATTGATGTATACTATGTTTTCACGGCCCATGTAGTCCATGACGGAGCGGTCCGCGTCTGCCATGGATTCCAGGAATGAATCGTGGTCCGCTGTAAACACATCCTCAAACCGGGTGCTGGTACCGGAGGAATGAATCCAAATCTTGCCGTACGAGGATGCCAGTCCAATGGACATGTTTTTCAAGGCTCCTCCAAAGCCGCCCATGGCGTGGCCCTTGAAATGTGAAAGCATGAGCATGGAATCATAATTTTGAAGATGGGTGCCCACATAATTCTCTTTCAGATGATAGCCGTCTGTAACCGGCAGGGGCATGTGGCCGTCCTCATCCAGGATATCACAGGGGGCAATGGCTGCGAATCCATGGTCCCGTATAGTCTCCCAGTGAGCCCTGGAAGTGTTCCTTCTTCCCTCGTAGGCAGTGTTGCTCTCCACAATGGTGCCCTTTAGTTCCTGTACAAGGTTTCCGATAAGCTCCGGCTGCAGGAAGTTGTGTCCTCCCGGCTCACCTGTGGAGAGCTTTACGGCAACGCTGCCGGATAAAGCAGCGCCCAATGCGTGGTAAATCCGGACCAGGCTTTCCGGCGTGATTTCCTTTGTCATGTAAACAATAGACATAATGATAAGCCTCCTTGAAATGTTGTTGTCAGACCGCAGTCTGAATGGACTGTGATTCAGAATGTCCGGGACAGATAATCTGGGGCAGATAATCCCTGGGATTAGTCCGCGCAGTATGCTGAACCCCGGATATAATGAGAGTCTACAACTTAAAGTCAACTCCAAGTCAAGAGGTTTTTGTATATTTGTTTGTAAAATGTGACCGTCAGGTCCCGCTCTTTTCAATATCCCTGATATGGAATTTCACCACATCTGCCCCGCTGGAGTCTGAATCGCGCGTGACATCAATGGCAGCCTCCAGCCGCACATCTGCTTCCAGATACTGTGGCGCTGCCATTCCGTCCATTACAAAACCGGGGGTAAATTCCATTGTAACGGTTTGATTTGGCTCAAATGACACAAAATCAGTGTATATGACATCCCGGATACGGCTGCTGTCCAGGTCATCCAGGGGTAAGGCTGCTAGTTTCTCCGACTCATCGTAGAATGTGACTGTATTTTTTTCTTTATCAAGTTTATAGGACAGACGCCGGGACAGCTGCTTTTCATAGTCCTCCGCCCGGAACTCATATGGCTCCAGATGTCCTGTATCATACCGCAGGAAGGCATAAAACTGGTCCCTGGACAGGGAAGTGCCTGTCATGGTATGGAAGGAAGCCTCCAATATGCCTTGCTCCTGGTTCCATCCGATTTTGGGAAGAATCAGCTGGGGAGAGGTATAGGAAATGGAGGGAAAGGAATTCATGTTGCCATCCCGGTCCAGGATGTAAATTCCCTTATAGAGATTTTCCGGTCCCACATAGCCGTAGATGCGGAATTGGTTCTGGGAAAGGGCTGATAAGAATACAACGCCCCGGATACCAGACCCGTTTCCAAGTTCTTCAAAGGAAAAGGGCTGAATCTCGCTCAGGGCAAATGCCTCTTCTGTTTTCAGGAATCCATCTGCTGTCCTGCCGGTATCTGCGGCTGCCTTGTCCGGGACCTTAAGGACTTCACCCGGGCTGTCTGCGGCTGCGGTACCGGCTGATTCAGCGGCTTTGCCTGTTTCTTCTGTCTCTGTTCCCGCTGTCTCCCATGTCCCGCTGTCACCGGTTACAACCCTGACGCCATAAATAGTATTATCATAATCACTCATGTGCACAAAGCCGTCAATGGGGTCCATGGCCGTGATATCATAAGTATCCTTTTCCGTGCCGGTGAGCATAATCCAGTGTACTGCCCCGCTTTTCCGCCTTACCTTTACAATGGGATACTTTTTTTCTGCCAGCAGGCGGTTGATGCTCTCGCTGGTACTGCTGCAGTCCAGCCGGACCCTGGCGCCGGGCAATGCCTGTTCCAGCTGTTTCCATACAATGGAGCCATGGTCGTTATAGACTTTATTTTCATTGAAAATCTGATTTAGCTCCCCTGGTGAAAAACTTTGTACCCCCTGAGCTGTCAGGGAGGCGGCGATACAGCAGGTCAGGCATCCGGAACTTCCCATGGTGTCTCTTGAGCTGCCAAGAGGACTGCTGCTCCAGCGTGTATCATGCTGGAAATATGAGCTATAGATTTTGTCATCCACAGCAGGCTCATAATAATCCATGCCGGCAATTACACTGCTGTTCTCCCTGTTCCTTGTCATAAAAACAGCCAGCGCTGCGGTTAGTACCAATACAGCAGCCAGGGCAGCTGCAATCAGGGCTCTGCCCCTGCCCGGCCTGTTGGTCTTATGCCTGCCGGGTTCTGTTTCCTGTCTTTGTTCTGTTTTCTCTTCTGTTGCTGGTTCCATGTGAAATCTTTATTCCTCCTTGCCTGCCTTTTTGCATGTTTCCGAAATGGAATGGTCCTGATAATGGTCTTTGCCAAAAGTATAGCAGGAGGAAAAGAAAAAGTCTTTGGGCACTCCTTACGATTTATTACGATTCCCGTACCAGTTGTCCCACTGTTCACGGCTTCCGTAAAACACATTCATGTCAATAAATGTCTCGTCTCCCTTATAGCCGTCCAGACGCTGCCGGTTTGTATACTGCCACAGCAGCCAGGGTTCGCCGTCCGTGCGGGGCTTTGTTTTCACATTGCGAATCCAGAGCGGATACCGGTCAAATCTTCCGCGGATGTAAAGATTCCAGGATTCCTCTGTGCAATAGATGACAGGGGCCATACCGTACTGTGTTTCCATACCTTCCAGCAAGGCTGCAAGCTCCTGCTCCACGTCCCTTGGATTGGGAGGGTTCGCGGCCTTGTCCCCGTAAAACTCCACGTCAACTGCCGGCGGAAGCATTCCGTCCCTGGCGGGCAGGCATTGGGTGAAATGCTCCAGCTGGTCTTTTCCGCTGCTGTCAAAACTAAAAAAGTGGTATGCTCCCACAGCCAGACCACTCAGGTGTGAACCGTACCAGTTCTGAGAAAATTTCTCATCCACATGGGAACTGCCCTCCGTTGCTTTGATATAAGCAAAATCAATGTCCTGCTGTCCCAGCACATCCCAGTCGATTTCTCCCTGATAATGTGACACATCCACACCGCGTACCGGATACCGGGTCCTGGAGGGATGATTTAAAAGTATCCATCCGTTCCATACCAGGCAAACAAGGATGCCGGAAGCTAAAGCTGCCAGGACAGCGAGCGCTGTCAGTATGCCAGTCCATCTGTATCTGAGTTTCATGTTTTATCCTGCTTTCCGGAACCTGTATCAGAATATTTTCGGAATTATCATAAGGTTCATCCCTTATTATTATGCGTTATCAGACTGGGTTTTTCAAGTTGAAAAAGGATGCATCCGCCTTTTTCAGCTTTTGCATCCTTTAAACAGCCGCATCCTTTAAGCAGCCGCACCTTTGCCTGAAGCAGCTTTATCATCCTCCGTGTCCTTATCCATAAGCTTGCGGATGCCCTCAAAAGCAACAATCACGCCCAGAATCAGCAGAAGGACTGCAAACACCAGCTGAAGCGCGTTACCGAATACAAACTGGTTTGACAGGGCTGATACAAGGTCCTTGATTTTAAGGGTCAGGGCTGTGAAGGTAACGCCCAGCATGATGACCATGGGACCCCAGAGCATAACGCCCTGTCTGTGGGTCTTCTTTAAGAATACGGCGCAGGCTATCAGAGCCAGTGCGGAAAGCAGCTGGTTGGCGGAACCGAACAGAGGCCAGATGCTTGCATAGCCTGCCCTGGATAATGCGTAGCAGAGCGCCAGGGTCAGTATGGTGGAGAAATATTTGTTGGTCAGCACTTTGTTTAAGGAATTCTGATTGGCCGGGTCAATCTCATCATTGGTAAAGAATTCCTGGAAAGCAATACGGCCCACGCGCGCCACGGAATCCAGGCTGGTCAGGGCAAAGGCGGATATGGACAGCGTTATCAGCGTGTAGCTGATGGAATCCGGCATTCCCAGTGTGGTAAGGAACATGGCAATGGCCTTTGCAAATACCTGGGGAGGCGTACCTGCGGGCAGCCCCTCGCTGGTGGCCAGCGCGCCGACGGCAATCAGTGCCGTGATGGCCAAAAGACTTTCCAGCAGCATTGCGCCGAAGGAGATGGGAAGCATGTTCTTTTCATTCTTAATCTGCTTGCTGGCTGTTCCGGAGGATACCAGTGCATGGAAACCGGATACAGCGCCGCAGGCAATGGTCACGAACAGGGTTGGGAACAGATAGGAAATATTTCCCTTTGCATCTGTAAATACAAATGATGTAAAGGAGGGAAGGTTGATGGCCGGATTATAGACACAGATTCCCAGGACCGCACCGATAATCATGGCCAGAAGCAGGTAGCTGTTCAGATAATCCCTGGGCTGAAGCAGGGCCCATACAGGGGTCACGCAGGCAACAATCACATACAGGAATACGAATATAAGCCATGCGCCCTGGGGTACATAGACCGGAAAGGCCAGTCCCAGTGCAACGGCCAGCACAAGAAGGCCGATAGCAGCCAGTGTGTTTACCAGCTTGCTGCATTTTCCATATTTCAGGAAACATCCCAGCGCCACTGCAAACACAATGAACAGAAGGGATGTGGTGGCAACGGCTCCGTTGGCAACGATTCGCTCTCCGGTGGCGGCATCAAAACCATTGAAGGTGCCTGCCACGATGTCGGCAAAGGCAGCCACAACCAGGATGGAGAACAGCCAGGTGAATAAAAGAAACAGTCTCTTGCCAAGCCTGCCGATATAAACCTCGATTATGTAGCCAATGGAACGGCCTTTGTTCTTTACAGAAGCATACATAGCTGCAAAGTCCTGAACCGCGCCAAAGAATACGCCTCCCAGGAGAATCCACAGCATGACGGGCAGCCAGCCGAACATGGCGGCCTGGATGGGTCCGTTGATGGGGCCTGCCCCTGCAATGGAGGCAAACTGGTGGCCGAACACCACATTGGTATCAGCCGGAACATAGTCCACACCGTCCTCCATCTCATAAGCCGGTGTCTTTGCATCGGGGTCAACCCCCCATTTCTTTGCCAGATATCTGCCGTAAATCAGATAGGCGCCGCCTAATATGACTACGGCTAAAAGCATCATCACTAAACCATTCATCATCAAGTCTCCTCACGTATATAAAGTAGGTTTCAAAGAGTTTGCCCAGTAAAAAGAAAAGGTCCCTGCACCTTGCGATGCAGAGACGAATCAATCCGCGTTACCACTCTGTTTGCCGCCCTTAACAGGACAGCCCCTTAAGTTCCCGCTGCTCTCAGTCAGCCGGAATCTTTGTTAACGGAAAGAAACCCGTCCATCCCTACTACCCTCTCTCTCAGGAAAGGAGTTCAGGACAGAAGCTGTTGGGTGAGGCCATGATTCCTCTCGCGCGCCCTTCCACCAGCCGGGCTGCTCTCTGTGCCGGAATCTGAAACCATGACATTTCCCAGTCATTGCTTTTCTCAAGTATCAAACTCTTGATGCCAAGAAGTCTACCACTTTACCGCGGAGAAATCAATAATATTTTAACAATTTTTTTATACTTTATTTATATATTTTTCATAACTACAGGTTATACGCAGACTTTCCCTCTGTTTTGCCGGATATGACATCCTCTTCAATGGCCTTCACCAGGCCCTGAATATGGTAAGTTTCAGCCACAATATCCGCCTTCATTCCATGTTTTTTCAACTCCCCTGCCGTTATGTCACCGATACATGCCAGCCTGGTCTGTCCTGTCCTCTGTCCGGGATTCACCCTCAGGCCGCTTGAAAGGTACGCCCTAACCCCGGAGGCGCTGGCAAAGGTAATATAGTCAAAGCCCTCTCCGGCGGGTATACTTGAGTCCGCGGGCTTACCTCCCACCTCATAAAGGACAATATCATCATAAACAATCCCGGCTTCTCCAAGTATTACGGTAAGAATCGGGGAACCGCCCCTGGAGCGGGCAATGAGGAGGCGGTCGCTGGGGGTAAGGATGGATGCCAGCCCCTTTGCCAGCGCCCCGGCACAAAAGGAATCCGGCATATAGTCCGCGTGAAAGCCGAAATTCGCCAGTTCCTTTTTGGTGCCGTCGCCAATGACTGCAAATTTTATATGCCCCAGCAGGCGGTAATCCCCGCCGGAATGCAGCAGTTCCTGAAAAAACAGGCGGACTCCGTTGGCGCTGGTGAATATAAGCCATGTATACGCGGCAAGGTTCCTGTAAGCTTCCTGCATGGCCGGACCTGCTGCATGGGAAACTACTTCCATATCCAGGATGTTAGATACGTCCGCCCCTTTCTGCTCCAGGGCCGTTCCAAGGCTGTCTGTAAAATGACGTGTGCCAATCATACCGATTCTGCATCCGGCCAGCGGACCCACAAGGCTGCATTTCATGTCAAAGGAGGCTGTTTGTCCCACAACAATAATTGCCGGGGTGCCAATCCCCTCCTCCGTTACCCTGGCGCAAATTCCGGAAAGAGGCGCTCTTACCACTCTCTGGCCGGGCAGCGTGCCCTTTTCGATGACGGCCGCAGGCGTATCCGGCGGCATTCCTCCCTCAATCAGCCTGGCTGTGATGGAGGGAAGCTGTCCCAGGCCCATTAAAAACACCAGGGTGCCGGGCAGGGAGCCATAGGCTTCAAACCCAGGGGGAAGGCAGTCTCTTCCGTCCTGGGTATGGCCTGTAATCACGTGGAAACTCCGGCTTATGCCCCTGTGGGTCACAGGGATTCCCGCACATTCCGGGACCGCTATGGCCGATGTCACGCCCGGAACGGTTTCATAGGGAATTCCCCGGGCCTCAAGCGCCTGGATTTCCTCGCCGCCCCGTCCGAATACAAAGGGGTCCCCGCCCTTTAGGCGGACAACCGTAAGCCCTGAGAGAGCCAGCTCCACCAGCACGGCGTTTATCTCATCCTGTTTCATGGAGTGATGCCCGGCCTGCTTGCCCACGTAGATTTTACGGCAGGCGGAGGGCGCCCATTCCAGGAACCGTCTGGATGCCAGATGGTCATAGACCAGGGCGTCACAGGAGCTGAGAAGCGCCTGTCCTTTCAGGGTCATCAGGGCCGGGTCCCCCGGACCTGCTCCTACCAGATATACCATTCCCTTCTTCTCCATATCACATCAATCCTTTCCATGCTTCCAACGCCAGTTTCTCCACATCCTCCGGCAGGGTCCCGCCGGTCAGATGAACCCTTTTCACCTCTCCATTACGGCTGCTGACGCCCCATACCTCCATCTGTCCGTCCCTGAGGACGGAGTAAATGCCAATGGGTTCATGGCATCCCGCGTCCAGCAGCTTAAGAACCCTTCGCTCCAGGTCCAGGCACAGCCGTCCGCCGCCATGGTCCATGGACTGGGTGAGCGTGTGGGCCCTGGTTCCGGTTTTGGCCTCCACGGCCATCAGCCCCTGTCCGCCCGCAGGAATGAATTCCTCCGGGTTCAGAAAGGTATACTCATAGGTGTCCTGTTCAAGCAGCCCCAGCCTCTTTAATCCGGCCGCAGCCAGGATGATTCCGTCAAAGTTCTCTTCTTCCAGTTTCCTGAGCCGGGTATGCACATTGCCTCTAAGGGTGCTGCATTCTGCTCCGGCAGCCTCCGGCCACAGTGTTTTCTGCATCATCTGCACCTGAAGCTGCCGTCTTGGGCTGGAGGTTCCGACCCGGACCGTGCTGCCTGGACAGACCCCGCGTCCTCTCAGGGTGACCAGCACATCCCTGGGATCCTCACGGGCGGATACAGCTGCAATGTCCAGTCCCTGTGCCAGTTCCATGGGAAGGTCCTTGGCGCTGTGGACTGCCAGGTCTATGACGCCCTCCTGTATGGCCTGTTCAAACTCGGAAACAAAGACCCCCTTGCCTCCGAATTCCTGCAGGGGCTTGTCCAGTATCCTGTCGCCCAGGGTATCCTTTGTGACGATTTCAACCTGTATACCAGGACAGACCTGCCTTAATTCATCAGCGACCAGCTGTGTCTGAATCAGCGCCAGGGCGCTCTTTCTCGTTCCAATACGGATGATATCATTCATGTCCTTGTTCCAGCTTTCTGTTTATTATAATTTGTATCTGTTCCCGGGAGAGACAGCCTCCATGGCTGAGTCCCTCCTCCGCCAGCTCATAAAACAGGGCTGAGCGGACCCTGGGAGAGTCCGGAAACAGGTCTTTGATTGTCTGTCGGCAGGCCCCCAGCTGGGCTGTCAGCGCTCCCAGGCTGTCCGGCATCACAGATTGGATTCTTGCCTTCAGGTACCTGGCAATGACAGGACTCATGCCGCCGGTTGAGATTCCCACCACCACAGGTCCCTCCCGGACGATGGAAGGAAAAATAAAGGAACATTCCTCCTTCACATCCACCACATTGACAGGAATCCGTTTTGACCTGCACAGGGTGGATATACGGCTGTTAAGGTCAGGCTCAGATGTGGCTGCAATGACAAAGTCGGCCCCATCCAGGTCCCTGTCCTCAAAACCCCTTCTGGTCAGCGTAAGGCAGTCCGCGTAAGTGCTGTCCGCAGCCATCTCATCCAGACCAGGGGACATGTCCGGTGATACCACTTCTATGACTGCGCCGTAGGGAAGCAAATCCCGCACCTTTCTCAGGGCCACGCCTCCGCCGCCTGCAATCAGCCATTTCATTCCCTCAATATCTGCAAAAAACGGAAAATATGCCATGATGTTCGCTCCTCCCATTCCTTCCCTGGACCGGTCTGTCCAGGGTAAGTACCGAAAAAGACGCAGACAGCCATTCACGAAACCTCCTGTCTGCGTCTCTTTCCTGATTAATTTTATCTGCCCCTTGATGCGTTTCAGCGCATATCCTGCTGCCTTCTCCGCTCATCTAACAGCCGTTCAAAATCCTCTTCCGTATAACCGATGTCAGCCAGACGCTGTCTGCGCTTTTCCCTGAGAATGCGCTGGCGTTCCCGTTCCGCTGCCTGCCGTCTTTTAAACCAGAGGGCCCCGCCGCCTGCAAGCAATGCCAGGACCAGGGCCGCGCCGCCGCCTATAAGCACTGCCCTGGGAAGCTTAAAGGCGGTTTTGGTATCCTGGCCGTCCTTTGGGGACTGGCTCTCCTGAGGGGTATCCTCGCCTGGCTCAGACGGAGTTGCATTGACAGCCTGGGCCCTGGAGCTGTAAATCCATGCATCTCCAATCCTGCGCTCATTATAGGTGTAGACCAGTCTGGCCACGGCGCCCTCAGGATGGCCGGCCGGCAAATCTGTCTCAAGTTCCTTATCGGCATCTGAGAACTGTGCGTCATTGGGCAGTGTAATGACCGCCCCGCTGTCAAAGGAGAGTTCCGAAGGCTCATATGTCTCCCCGGCAATGGTCACAGGCCCGTCGCCTGTAACATATTCAATTTCATTGTCCGCTATATTTACATTCCTGAATCTTGCAAAGCAGAAATCCAGTATGGTCTTTGTATCGGAATAGTGGGTTTTCTGGGTGCTCTTAAGGGTGACTGCAACCTGTCCTCTGTTATCCCGTCTGGCATAGGTGACAAGGGTCTGCCCGGCCTGGGATGTCCAGCCTGTCTTGCCTGCAATTGCATCCGGATAATAATTGGAATCATCCGGCAGCAGCATCTTGTGTTCAATGGAAAAGGTCCGTCCGTTGGGGTTGTTTGCAGTGGCCGGTATGGATGAGGTCCTGGCTGAGGCAATTTCCAGCACGGCGGGGTTCCTGAAACAGGCTCTGGCTATAATGGCCATGTCATAGGCCGTGGTGCGCTGGGTGTCGTCGTTGAGACCGGATGGATTGGCAAAGTGGCTTTCATTGCAGCCAAGCTCTTTAATCCTCTGGTTCATCATGTCCACAAAGGCCTGCCTGCTTCCCGCCACATGCTCTGCCAGGGCATTGGCAGACTGGTTGGAGGACTGGAGCAGCATGGCGTAGAGACACTGGCGGACGCTTAACACGTCCCCTTCCTCCAGGTTGAACTTGTTGCCGGCCCCGGATTCCACATTGTATATGGCATCGTGTGAAAATGTGACCGGCGCGTCCAAATCACTGGTGTTTTCAATGACAACAAGGGCTGTCAGCAGCTTGGTAATGCTGGCCGGAATCTTTTGTTCGTGTATGTTCTGGGCAAAGAGCACAGCCCCGGAATCCATATCCATGACAATGCCGGCCTCTGACTGCACACCTGTATCCATGGGCCAGTCCGGTTTTGCAAAGGCAGTGATGGTGGTCATTGAAAAGACCATGATTAGACTTATGATTATGTAGGATATACGACGCATAATTACCTCTTCTTTTTCATCAAAATAAAACAGCCTACCCATGATTATATTTTAATAAAGGGCTGCTGTCAATGAATTAAAATTTCTAAATTGTATCTCGTTGAAAAACGAATTACGGTATGCAGGCAGGAAGCACCAGCTCCCTGCCGCCCAGACAGTTATCCGGATACAACTGATGGGCTTTCCTTACCTGTGCCGTATCCACTTCCCTCCGGTCTGTGGCAATCATGTTGAATGCGGTGGGAAAGCTTATGTAGCCCTGCCGTTCTCCGGCTCATCCAGAACAGAATCAATATGGTAATTATTTTTTCCGTCTTCTTTTGCCTTATATAAGGCATTGTCTGCCATACGGAACATTTCCTCATAGGATATCCGGCCTGCCCGGCCCAGGGCAATCCCCATGCTGCAGGTGGCGCTGAAATCAGGATTATCCTTTAACGCCTGATAGATACGGTTTGCAAACCGTGTCAGCTGGTCCGTATCCTTGATTCCGGCCATGAACAGCATGAATTCATCCCCGCCGATACGGCCGGCCACATCATCCTGGCGCACGCATTTGTGTATGGTATCCCCGAAGGCTCTGAGCACCACATCACCGGCCTGATGCCCCCGCTGGTCGTTAATATGCTTAAAGTCATCCAGGTCCAGGATGAACAGGGCGCAGACCTCCCCTTGGGCCTGTTCCAGACAGGCGCGGCACAGCTCCTCAGTGGTGCTTTTATTCGTCAGCCCGGTCAGGGCGTCAGTCTGCGCCTTACGCCTCAGAAGGGTCTGCATAGCAATGGCTGCTTTTAACTCCTCATTCTTTTTCTGCAGAATCAGGTTCTGCAGTTTCTGGTGCCGGGCATCGTAACGCATGAACAGGATTCCCACGCCCAGCAGTGAGACCGCTATGACCCCAAAGGCAAAGTACAGGGGATAAGACTGTATGAAGTAACTGAAATCCTTATTTTCCTTACTTGAAAGAATGGTGGCGTACACGGCTTCATCCATGGCGCCCTCTCCTGCCTTTGCAATGGACTTGGAGAGGACCTGGGCAAGCAGGGGACTGGCATTCTCCGATACTCCTATGTATACAGGCGCAGCTGCAGTGCTGCCATCCACCACCACCAGGTTCATGCCCAGGAGATTCCGGTCCGCTGACAGTTTAATGGCAGATACCATGGCGCAGTCAGCATTTCCCTCCTCCACAGCGTTGAGGCAGTCTTTCGGTGTTTCATAAGCGACGATTTCCCAATTGGGATACTTGTCTTCCAATACCTCCTTCAGGCCGTTTACCTTTTCCACCATTGCAATCCGCTGGTGGGAAGACAGGTTCAGGGGCTCATCCTTTTTGCCCACCAGGCTGAAGCTGCAGTCGTAATAGGGAATGGTGTATTTAAGGCTGCCGGATACCCCGCCCCTTTGCTGTTTAAATACGCTCAAGCGAATCTGGGCATTTTCCCCAAACAATTCTCCGGCGGAATCCTCTGCCGGGGCAAGGGGAATAAATTCAAATTTCAGGCCGCTGACCTTGGACAGGTGCCTCATATAATCCACATAAGCGCCCTTGCAGGTTTTTTCCTTTTCATCGTACCATTCAAAGGGATAGTCAGACCGGGCCACCAGTACGGTCACCGGGCCGCTTTGCTTCACAAACTGGCTTTCCTCCCTGGTAAACTCGGCAAACTGTCTGTCCATCTCATGATAATACTTTTCATAAAGACCGGCTGAGTAATAGGGATTGTCTATGAAAATCTGCCTCAGGGCCTTATTGAGCCGTACCATCAGGCCCGGCTTATCCACGGATGTGATGAAGTAGGCCGGCATATAGTCGATTTTAGCCAGAAGCTTCTGGTTCATGTTGTATTCCATATTGCCGTTAATAATGGCATCTACCTCTTCCCGCTCCAGGGCCTCTACTATCTGGGTGCCGGTATCATAATATATGGCTTCATAGGAAAATCCGTGGTTTTTTGAATACTCGTCAAACAAACCATTGAGGAAATTGTCCTTAATCATGCCCACCCGGATTCCCTGGAATCCCTGGTAATCATCATAAAACAGGCGTTCATCTGATTTTCGGCCAATCAGGGCGGCAAAATCAAAGCAGCACTCGTAGCTGCTGAAAAGAAAGTCCTTTGCCCGTTCCTCGCTGTATTCGGCAGGAAGCAGTATATCCAGCTCCCCACTGCGCAGCATATCCAGGCACTCTCCCCAGGGTGCCTGGACATACTCATATTCCCATCCTGCATATTCTGCTATTTTATTCAGATAGTCTGCCCCATACCCAATGGCATAGCCGTCCTGGTCCAGCTGGATGAAATTCCCGATGTCAACACAGCCTACCCGCACTTTCTCCGCTGCCCTGACAGGAAAAGCGTAAAGAAGGCACAAAAGGAACGCTGACATAACCAGGAATATCCTGTTTTTAACCGCCGCCAATTTTTTCATCCCATCACCCTACAGGTTATATTTTATTTACTATTACGTTATGTTGATTATAACATGCAACTGTGGAGGATTCCAGTATTTCCGGTAAAATTATGCCGGTCAGCGGGTGATTTCCCTTAACCTGTAAAATACGTCCTCAAGCCGGACATATATATCACGATAAATTTCCCAGTACTTCATATAGTTCTCATGATTTTCCTGATTAAATCCATTGCTCTCATTGCGTTTCACCATGCATCCTGCCGCCTCTTCCAGGGTTTTGTACAGGCCGCAGCCATAGGCAGCCAGCACAGCCGCTCCCATGGCTGCGCCGCTGTCATTCTGTACGGTTGACAGGTTATGTCCGTATATATCGGCTATGATGGTTCTCCAGAGGCTCCCCTTTGCCCCGCCTCCGCAGAGCACATAGTCGTCCAAAGCCACGTCCAGCTCCCTGAGGACAGATATGCCGTCCATCAGGGAGTAGGCCACTCCTTCCATGACAGCGCGTATGAAGTGGGCTCTTGTGTGGCAGGATGAGGCGCCAAGGAAAACGCCTTTGGCGGCTGGATTTAAATGGGGAGTTCTGTCTCCCATCAGATAAGGGAGAAAAAGGAGGCCCTCTGAGCCTGCTGCTATTTGCGACGCCTGACGGCTCATCTCGTCATACACATCCGTGTGGCGGAGCCTGGCGGTTTCAATCTCAGGGGTGCAGAAATTTTCCTTCATCCATTTGAGGGCAAAACCCGAAGTGATGCTGCAGGTTATGACGGACCATTTTCCCGGAACAGCGCTGCAATAGGTATTGACCCTTCCCTTCCTGTCGGTTCTTATACGTTCTGTATTCGTGCAGATGATGCCTGAGGTCCCCAGGGATGTAAAACAGCTGCCTTCCCGGATAACGCCTGTCCCAACGGCAGACACTACGCTGTCCCCGCCCCCTGCAATGACCGGTATGCCCTGGGGAAGGCCTGTCTCCCGCCCTGCCCGGGCCGTGGTCCGTCCCGCCACTTGGCTGCATTCCAGCAACGGTCCTGTGATTGCACTGTCCAGGTCCAGCTTCCGGAATAAGTCCGGGGACCAGGCTCTCTCCGGCACATTTAAAAGCTGCATGCTGGAGGCGGATGTGACGTCGGTCACACACTCCCCTGTCAGCCTGAACCGGATGTATTCATGGGGGAGCATGATGTGCCTGCACTGTTCATAAATATGAGGCTCATATTTTCTCACCCATAAGAGGGAAGAAACACTGGAACCGGAAAGCGCAGGATTTGCAGTGATTGAGAACAGATTTTCTTCACCGACCCGGTTGGTGATTTCAGGCAGCATCTCTTCTCCCCTGTGGTCGCACCATAAGATGGCCTTCCTGAGAGGATGATAATCCTTATCCAGCATTACCAGACTCTGGAACTGTCCCGATACTCCGATGGCCAGGATATCCTTCTTTAATTCCTCTGTAAGAACAGTCCGGATGCTTTTTACCGCTGCATCCCACCAGACAGCAGGGGCCTGTTCCGCAAACCCCTCCTGTTCCTGGACCATGCCGTATTCAATGCTGCAGTGTCTCAGGATTCTGCCGTCCCGGCTGATTACAATTGTCTTTAAACCCGTGGTTCCCACATCAAACGAAAGAATACAGCCCATTTACCATCCCTCCAGTAAGTCTTCTTTTTCAAAATAGTACCGGTATGCCTTGTCTTTTTCCAGGATGTCCCTGAGGCTGCTGCTGCCGGAACGGATGATGGCCGCCATTTCAACGGAACGCTGTATGATGCTGTGCGCTGTTTCCAGGGTCAGGCGGTAATCCTCTGTCATAAGACCTGCTTTTTCCTTCATGGCATTGCTGTGGGAGTCCCAGACCCATCCGCCTGAACCTATATAGGAGGCATCAGGCGGAATATACACACAGTTCATCATAGCTGCGTGGCGCATGATGTCCATCATGCAGAGCTCTGCGCCGCCTCCGAAGAAATCCCCGCCCTGGGATATGACGCCGATGGTCTTCATATGGCGCGCGCCTCTGATTTCAAGCCCGTAATCCGCATTGCTCAAACGGTCCATCAGGCATTTCAGCTGTCCGGGTATTCCAGCCACGTACACCGGTGTACAGTATAATATGCAGTCTGCCCTTTTCCACAGCCGCCGGACGCCCTCAAAGTCATCCTTCAGGACGCAGCAGCCGCTGTTTTTATAACAGGCCAGACATCCCATGCACGGCCCCACCTTTTGTTCGGATAAGCTGATGCGCTTTACATCTACCTCAAATTTCAATGTTTTTGTATATTCCAATACAGTATCCAGTAAAAATTGGCTGTTGCCCTTTTTTCTGGGACTTCCGGATATTGCCAGCAAACGGACCGGACCCATTATGCCATCCCCTTTCTGCTGCGCCTCCTGTTTAAATCAGCCAGACGCCCTTCTCCATTACCTTTTTTCCATCCAGATACACGGCGCCCTCCTTCCGGGTATCCTTAATGATATCCCAGTGCAGCGCCGACCTGTCGTTTCCCAGACATTCGGGGTACCCGCGGCCCATGGCAAAATGAATGGTTCCGCCTATCTTTTCATCGTAAAGTATATCCCCGCAATACCCGGTGATACCGTAATTCAGCCCTATACCAAATTCTCCCAGGGTAGAGGCCCCTTCATCTGTTGCAAGAATTTCCCTCAGCAGTCCCTCGTTGGTTTCAGCAGAAGAACGGACTAATTTCCCATCCTGGAAGGTCAGCCGTATTCCTTCAATATAGTTTCCTGCATAAGCGCCCGGAAATTCAAAGTAGATGGTTCCGTTCACGCTTGTTTCAACCGGACACGTATAAACCTCGCCGTCAGGCATGTTGATATGGCCGTCTGCAACCGCATAAATCCGTCCGGATGTGGTAAATGTAATATCGGTCTCCTTTCCTGTCACCCGGACGCTGCTGCCGGCCGCCAGCAATTCCTTCACTTTTTGAAGAGCCGCGCTTTCTTTTTCCCAGTCCACAAGAGTTGAGTTGAAATAAAAATCCATCATATCTTCCAGCGGCATACGGGACTGCTGTGCAAATGCCTCGTTGGGCACGCGGGTCAGGACCCACCGGGTGCGGTTTCTCTCAGCAGACACCCTTCCAAGGGAACGCTTATGGGCAGACAGCCTGGCTCCGGGGATACCGCCCCATTCATAAGGATTTCTTGCCCCTCTGAGCCCTATGTAGCAGTCAGCCCAGTCCATACCCTTAAGACACATCTCATTGACCCATTCCACCTGGTCCATGGTGCCGTGCAGCATCAGGTCCTTCTCCAGGTATGCGGACTGGTATTCGATGAAGGGATAGCCGCCAGCCCTGACCGCTTCCCGGTAACAGGCCCGTGCCAATGGCTCTGTCTCTGTCTCCATCATGGTAATCAACACCCGGTCCCCTGGTTTGACCCCGATTGAATAGTTTACTAAAATTGATGCAAGAGCATCCCAGCGTTTATCCATTATCCTTTACCTACCCCATAATCTATTTTAATTTGTCGCAGTTTTCCCTCCATTGCTCCAGCTTATGAATCATGCGGGGACTCATGTTCTCCGGCTTCATCATAAGCCCCACTGCATGGGGGGAAATCAGCCCCTTTTCCGTAATGATTCCAGTAATCAGCTTTGCCGGAATCAGTTCGAAACTGATATTGATAATTTCTGATATCTCCGGCACATCCATGTCCGTCACTTCGCAGGCAGGGCGCAGGCTGTCCTTGATGGGGAATCCCAGCAGGGACAGCGGGTCAAATTTGCTGGTATCCGCTGCCACATAAAAGGGAATCCCAAATTCACTGCAGACCAGGGCAGCCAGATAGGAGCCTGTTTTTGCATATACCTCCCCGGTGGAAGTAATGGCATCCGCGCCTATAACAAACAGTTTGCTGCCAGGTACTAATTTACACAGCAGTGCATCGCATCCAAAGGTGACCGGAATGCCTAATCCGCTGATTTCCCGCAGCGTCCGGTATCCCTCTGCATTGGGTCTGGCCTCAAAGGCAGCAGCCGTTATCTCCCTGCCCTCTCCTGCTGCGCATGTAAGAATCTCCATGACGGACCCGCTGGTAGAGAATGTGGCCACCTTATCCCCACGGGCAATGAGCCTGGCCCCCACCTTTCCTATCTTTTCCACGCATTGGCGCTGTTCCTGCCTGATGTCCTCCAGCAGCTCCAGGAAAGCCGTCTTAAGTCCGCTGTTGTCCCGGCTCCCCGCAGCGTGCGCTTCCGCAAAACACATACAGCGGTTCAGCAGATGAATTAACGGAAGAATGGGCGATGTGACGGCCAGAATGCTGTCCACATACCTTTCTATCCCTTCCAGGATATCGTCCGGTTCCTCTGCCTCAATCTCACATGCCATGGCTGTGATGCCGTCTTCCACCAGCTCCACGCTTCCGCCGTAAGCATCATCCCGTACCCTGTCACAATATTCTTTTAATCTCAACATATCAATCTTCTCCTAATCCCTTTATTATCCTTTAATTCCGCCTGCGGTCAGTCCGCCTACAATAAACCGCTGGATGGCTATAAACATTATGATTGCAGGAATGGACGCCAGCATGGCTGTTGTCATAAGCCATCCGTAATCCACGCCGAACTGGGTGACTGCAGATGCAATGACTGCTGTTACCAGCTGCATGTCATTGGAGTTCATGAACGTGGTGGCAAACAGGTATTCATTCCATGTGAGGATGAACACGTAAATGGCGGTTGCCGCCAGACCCGGCGTCGCCACCGGCACAATGATTTTCCATATTACAGCCGAGCGGGACAGGCCGTCCACCATGGCGCTCTCTTCCAAATCCTTTGGCACCCCGTCAATGACTGTCTTGACATTCCAGATGGCAAAGGGCAGGTTCATCATGGTGTTGGCAAGAATCAGCGGTATATATGTGTTGTATAATCCGGCCTTTACCGCCATCACATACAGGGCGATGGCCAGAAGCAGGGCCGGAAATGTCCGCAGGTTGACGAGAAAGCTTAACAGGAATTCCCGCCCCTTAAAATAATATCTGGAAAAACCATATGCAGCCAGCAGCGACAGTATCATGGTTATGACGGTTGCCCCCACAGCCACCACCAGCGAATTGAAGAACGGCCGCAGCATGTTGGCGCTGCGGAATATATTTGCGTAATTGGACAGCGTAAGCTGTCCGGGAAGCACAGAGTTGGTGAAGGGGTCATTGGAGGCCCTGAAGGAAGAGATGAGCAGCCACAAATAGGGCAGCAAATCTATGAATAATATGAGGGCCAGTGCAGTCCCCACCAATATCCTCTGTCTCTGTTTCTTTTCATCCATGGCTTTACTCCTCACTCATCATCTTCATTGCCATCGTGGTAAATAGTATGGATATCAGGAAAATCAGCACCCCCACAGCCGAACCTTCCCCGAACCGGAAGTTCTGGAACGAAGTCCGGTAGGCCAGGGTTGACAGTACCTCTGAAGAATTGAGAGGACCGCCCTTTGTCATAATCCATGTCAGGTCCATATAGGCGGCAGTGCTTACAAAGTCAAACACAGCTAAGGTGATGATGTAATTCTTCATCAGCGGAAGGGTGACATCACAAAACTGTCTCCAGCCGGAGGCCCCGTCCATGCGTGCCGCTTCGTATAACCCGTCATCAATGGCCTGCAGTCCTGCCAGCAGAATCAGAAAATAAAAGGGTGTGAATTTCCATATGTTTGTCAGCGTCACGGTCAGCAGTGACAGGGAAGGACTTCCCAGCGGATTAAATGCGATTCTGGGATTGAATGTCCTTAAGATGATTCCCACCGGTCCCACCTTGGGATGAAGCATGACCTGAAACATAATGGCCACCACGGACGGCGATATGGCCCATGGTATAAGGAACAGGGACCGGCCGATTGTAAGGGTCCTTCTCTTCAGCACCTTATTGTTCAGGAGCACTGCCATAAACAAACCGATGATGATATGGAACGCGGTTGCAAAGAAGGAATATAACAGCGTATTTGACAGTATCTTCACGAAATTCCTGGATGAAAAGACGGTCATATAGTTTTTCAGACCGATAAATTCCGGCGCCAGTCCAAGTCCCTTCCCCTCTGTGAAAAGACTCAGATAAATGACATACCCAGCAGGATAGATGACCATGATGCCAAAGAACAGGATGCCCGGCAAGATGAATAAGACTCCCCTGCTGAATTTCAGGTTTCCAATTTTTATATAATCCATTGCACGCCTCTCCGTTTTAGAAAAACCTGCAAAAATTTGCAGGTTTTAGCCTATTATTTCCATATTAAGTCAGCTGCGCCGGGATCATACTTTTCCAATATTTCATTCCACTCTTCAGCTGCCGCATCCAGCGCATCCTTGGGACTCATTTCCCCAATATAAGCTGCCTGCAGATAATTCCGCATAATCTGGTTTAACGCGATTGACTCAGGATAATGGTTGGCGGGCACAATGTATTCATTGTCCTGCATGGCCAGTTCCTTCATCACCTGCCAGTCCCTGTCCTCTGCGTAATATGGGTCATCCCATGCGCTGTAAACAGGCGGCGCGTTTCCGGTTCCCTTATTCCATTTGAGCAGCACTTCGTCTGAGGTCATGAATTCGATGAATTTCCATGCCTCCTCCTTATGTTTGGATATGGACGACATGCCAAGTGAGGTTCCTCCGGAAAGGTTTCCAAAGGTTTTTGCGGTTGTCATGGGCAGGACACAGATATTCTCTTCCGGATATGTATTCCTCATGGTTGAGAGCATCCAGGGACCGTCTGTCCACATGCATAAGGTGTGTGCAATCTGCATGTCCTGAAGCATGTTCAAATCCGTGGTGGTTATGCCGGGAGGAATCAAATCATCCTGAATCAGGGAGCACACGTACTCCAGTGCCTCCACGCCCTCCGGGCTGTTGAACACGGCTTTTCCGTTTTCAATTATCCTGCCTCCGGCCTGGAACAGGAAGGGCCAGAACTGCCACTCCGTGCCGTTGGTGTTGCCGCCCACAATGCCGATGCCGTATGTTCCGGCATCCGGGTTTCTTAAAGCCTCTGCGTATTCGCGGAAGGTATCCCAGTTCCATTCCTCGCCAAAGGCCGGGATTTCAAGACCTGCTGCGTCCAGCATATCCTTGTTTGCAAACCAGGAATCAGGACCGGCCCTGAATGGCACCGCGTACAGGTTCCCGTCGTATGTATCCATCTCACGGCATGATTTCACAAAGCGGTTCAGATAATCTGTTTCATCCACATAGCTGCCCAGCAGCGGTTCAAGCATTCCATTGGCTGCTGCGTCCGGGGACCAGAAGGTCATGATGACATCCGGCGGGTTTCCCGCGTTGTGTGACAGGGCAAGTTTGTTATAACATTCCTCTGTGGGAACATCATCTGCCTGGACCCGGATGCCCGGATTCTGTGCTTCAAACTCCTTGATGAGTTCGTCTTCCACCTGTGTGTTTCCGGCCTGCCGCATATAGACAATGGTCACTTCCGCGTCCTGCTGTTCCTGCTGTTCCTGCTGTTCCTGCTGCGTCTGTTCTGTCTGGTTTGCAGTCTCCTTTGCCGTGCTGCTATCAGCTGCGCTTTCAGGCGCGCCCCCTTTTTGGCATCCGAACAATGACAGCGCCATTCCGATTGAGAGCATTACCGCTAATGTTTTTTTCATATAACCCTCCTTTTCCGACCCCATAAGTCGTTTGATTCATTGTCTTCTCCTGATTTTATTCCTGACCCCTGAATTTCCTGACCACATCCATGAATTCCCTGACCCGTTTCTCGTCCACTCCGTTTTCGAACTTTCCGTCCACCTTAAATGTAGTCCCAACCACGGCACCGTCTGCCACAGACAGCTGTGCTTCAATGGTATCGGGCCTGCACCCGGTATTTGCCAGTACCACTGTATCCGGTACGGCATCCTTGACTCTCTTCAGTATCTGGGAATTAGTCTCAGACCCGGCTGTCAGGCCTGAAACGCACAGCGCGTCTGCTTTGCAGTTAAACACCGTGGACCTGGCAATCTCCACAATATCCCTGTCAGCCACATACTTTGCCGCTTCCGGAAGAATGTTGAATATCAGCCTTACATTCCCCGCGTCAATGCTTTTTCTGTGCCTGGCCACCCTGCCGAAATCCGTATTCCACAGCCCAAAGTCACTGGCGTATACCCCGGAGTAAATCTCGCGTACAAAATCAGCGCCGCACGCTTTGGCAAGGTCCAGTGTCTTCTCCCCGTCCCACAGTACATTGACGCCAAAGGGAATCCTGATATAGCGTTTCAACTCCCCGATGGCTGTTGCCATGGCTGCCACAGTAATGGTATCCACCTTGGTCAGATAAGGAAGACTGAATTCATTTGAAAACATGACAGAATCGACTCCGCCGTTCTGCAGAGCAATTAAATCCTCATACATGTTTTTTATGACCCAATCCATTCCTTTCTGCCCATCGTACCCGGGGTCACCTGGCATGGCCTGCATGTGGCACATGGCAATGATTGCTTTCTCTGTCCCAATCACCTCTTTTAACCAACTCATTTACCTTCTCCTGCTCCCTTCTGTTTGTTTATTGCAAATCTTGACCTTGTATACCCCTATACTAAAATCAAGTTTGTTATCTGATGAATGGCCTTTTCCATACCGCTGTCCAATCCATTGTCAGTGACAATGCAGTCTGCCTCATCCAAATCAAATACCTTGGATAATGCGGTTTTGCCGAATTTGCTGTGGTCGGAGGCCAGGACCGTCATCCGCGCTGCCTGTGCAGCCAGACGCTTTATGACAGCCTCGTCAAAATTAGAATCAGACAATCCGAAATTCACATCCACTGCGTCGCAGCCCAGGATGCTGATGTCCACCTTTATGTTCCTGAGAAAATCCTCTGCAAGCCGTCCTGTCATCAGGTTGTAATCAAACCGCCGTTCCCCTCCGGTTACTATCAGGCTGCTGGTAGGATGGATGGGAAGGAACTGCGCAATGTACAGGTTGCTTGTTATGATGGTCAGATTCTCAAGCCCGGCAATTTCTCGGGCCACAAAGTACACGGTGGTTCCGGAACCCAGATAGACATTGTCGCCGTCTTTGACCATCTTCGCCACTTCCTTTGCAATGCGCGTTTTTTCCTCCCTGCGCAGCTCCATCTTGGTGTCATATGTATATTCGATTATCTTTTCCTGCGGCTGTACCGCTCCGCCATGGGTGCGTTCAATTTCCCCTGCCTCCGCCAGATTATCCAGGTCACGCCTTACCGTTGCCTCTGATACCTCCAGATAGGATGCCAGTTCTTTAATATTGGCTCCCTCCTGTTTCCTTATATAATCCAGAATCATCTGTTGTCTTTGTGCAGGAATTTGCAATGTTCTCATCTCATCATCCCTATCTTTTTGTTTGTTACCTTATTTATATCATATTACTGCATATATTTCAATATAAATTGAAAGATTTTGTAATTATTTTTAAAATATATTGCAAAATCTTTCAAATACACAGGCTGCGTCTTACTATCCTGTTTTTTAGGCCCTCATGGCGCTGAAGCACAAAAAAGGCAGACGGCCCATGGGGGCCTGTCCGCCGGAAGAAAGGGACTGATATTGGAAGGATATTTCATCAGGTTATGGGCCGGGCAGAGCATTTCCTCCCATGGCGCCAGAAGCACGATTTTTCCCATACTGCTTCCCTCTTATACGTTTCTACTGGTCCAGACGCTTCTTTAAAAATTCCAGCCCCGCCAGAATCACGCCGCCCAGTATAAAAAACAGGATACTGAAGGTGGAAAAACGCATGGGCTCCCTGGGCACATCCAGGGTGGTCGGCCCCATGGTAATGGCATAGAGAGAGCCTGTCATCAGGCCGATGATGGTATAGATGGTCTGGGAACGGTACCGTTCCAGGCACATCTTGATGATTTTAATAATACCTACGATTCCGGTGATGACGCCCAGGCCGAATACCATCAGAATGGGAAAATAGTCCATATTCATGTGCAGGAATTCCTTCACAGCCCCTATGATGGGCACATAAAGCCCGAATATAAGAAGCAGTGTGGAACCTGAGATGCCGGGCAGCACCATGGCTGTAATGGCAATCATGGCTGTGAAGAACACATACACCACCAGCCCCAGTGAAAGGTGTTCCACGGATACACGGATGCCCTCTCCGCCCGAGGGATTAAAATAGGTGATACAGAATACCAGCAGGACTCCTGCCAGAGTAAAGATAATATTTCCGTATCTGCCCTTTAACACTTCCTTTTCCTCGCGAATCACCATGGGAATGGCGAACAGGGTCAGTCCCAGAAACAGGGAGCTGATTTGATAGATATGTGCCTCAAAGAGGCTGGACAGAATCAGAACCGACATGCAGAAGCCGGCGACCCATCCCACTCCCAGCTTTACCAAGAACAAAAAGGCACTCTTTCTTCTGCTGTTGTCCCGGCCCATAAGGTCATTCAGGGATTCAATGAAGGTATCATAAAAACCCAGTAAAAAAGCAATGGTTCCTCCGGACACCCCCGGAACGCTGTCCGCCAGGGCCATGCAGAAACCTCTTATTCCATTTAATAGCACGTAATTTTCCTCCTGTTATTTTTCCGCCGCCCGGTTATACCGGAAAGCAGCGTGATTTTCTCTGAATAATTATACAGGAATTGACAGAAAGTTCAAGCATGGTTTTTCCGGGCTGCACGCCCATTCCCTATTTTCTTTCTTTCCTTTAAGCTGTTCCTGTGGTATCATAGTACTAATTTAAATTGTGAAAGGAAGGGAAATCCCATGTATGAATTGATTCAGGCCGGACCCAGAAGCTTCTATATAAATTGTCCGGTCAAAATAGGTGTGTATCTGATTGATGATGAGAAAGTCTGTCTGATTGACAGCGGCAATGATAAGGATGCCGGCCGCAAGGTGCGCCAGATTCTGGAGCGGGAGGGCTGGGGGCTCCACGCCATCATCAACACCCACTCCAATGCGGACCACATTGGCGGAAACAAATATCTGCAGCAGCAGACCGGCTGCCGGATTTACGCCAGCAGCATGGAAGCTGCTTTTACCAGATACCCCATATTGGAACCGGCTTTTCTCTATGGCGGTTATCCCTTTAAGGACCTGCGGCATAAGTTCCTGATGGCCCAGGAAAGCGATGTGATGGATGTGACCCAGCTGTCAAAGGACCTGCTGTTAAAAGATTTGGAACTGATTCCTCTTCCCGGCCATTTCTTTCAGATGATTGGCATACGCACCCCGGATGATACCGTATTTCTGGCCGACTGTCTCAGCAGCCGCGCCACCCTGGAAAAATACCGGGTGTCCTTTATATATGACGTGGCGGCCTATCTGGAGACATTGGATAAAGTGGCGGCCATGAAGGCAAACCTGTTTGTGCCGGCCCACGCCGAAGCCTCCGGCAATGTAGCTGCCCTGGCAGACTATAACAGGGAATGCGTCATGGAGATAAGGGACCTGCTTCTGGAGCTGTGCCGCGTTCCCAAGACCTTCGAGACACTGCTTAAGGAGGTTTTTGACCACTATGGCCTGGTCATGACCTTCCAGCAGCATGTTCTGGTGGGAAGCACCATACGTTCCTACCTGTCCTGGATGAAGGACATGGGTGAAACAGAGGCTTACATAGAGGGTAACTCCATGTTTTGGAGAAGCTGACAGGCGGGTCCTATATCAGGTCCTTGAGGCTCATCTGCTCTCCCGCTCCCTTGTCCTCACATTCATGATGACGGACTGTCAGGCTTCGCTGCTCTCTTTTTGCCTGGCCTCATTGACCCCAGCCCTTTATAAACCACGCATCCTATATAAATCAATCCCATATAGCCAACAAAGGGATAAAATACATTGATTAAACGGCTGAAGGGAAGCATCCCCAGCAGAAACGCAGCCGCTGCCGCCGTAGCTGCTGTCATCCTGTTTCTGGCTGGGGTAAGGGATGGGATACGGCTGCAGACCGTCCACATCATAGTGGAGCAGGAAGAAAACATGCCCAGGACCAGAACAATGGAGAAGACAGCGCCCAGCACATAGGAAATGTGTTTGGCCAGGTACAGGGTGGGAATGTCCAGGGCCCCGGCATCCTCTGAGTGGAGTAAAATGGCGGTGTTCATGATGGCGATGGCCAGTATCATGGTAAAGGCGCCCCCTATTGCGCCCCACCTGGCTTCCTTTCTGCTGCGGGCCGCCATTCCCAGGGCTGTGAAATAGGTGCTGCCGCTGAGAAAATTCAGGGATATGTAAAGGACAGAGCTGACCAGCCAGCTGGGGGCTGACCGGGATGCGCCCGGCACCGCCTTATATCCGGGGATTTGGGACAGGTTTCCAAAACCGCGGATTACGGTGGTCAGGCCGACCATCAGGGTGAATGCGATAATAACAGGTCCGATGGTGGAAACAATTCGAATCAGTTTTTCAAATCCGGTCAGATAAGCACATAGGACCATGACAGCCATTATCACGGAACCCAGATAACGGTTTATGCCGTAATACTCTGATAGGGTGGCCCCGGCTCCGGAAATAAGCACCGCCATAATCATCAGAAGAGTGACCGGAATCAGCCATGAATAAAATCTTCCTGCCTTCTTTCCGCAGAAAAAGATAAAATGGTTGAAATCCCTCTCATCCCTGTGGTCATATCCGGTGGTAAGCAGTACCTGACCCAAAAATAAAAAGCCAAGGAGATTCAGCAGTACCACACCATAGCTGCAGTATCCATAACTGGAAAAAAACTGAAGAATCTCCTGACCCGTAGCAAAACCCGACCCGATAATCCAGGCAATAAAAGCTCCTGCAAACTTTATCACTGCCCTGATATCACAACTGTCCCCTGTCTCCTTCATTTTAACTCCCCCTGAGTGTCTGTTCCTGATTCCGTTATATTATAGCAGAAGGAATACAAAAAATACAGCATTGGATGCCATAATTCATATCCAATGCCATATTTGTCAAACAGTTGACTTATTCTCACAGGAGCACATTGATTGTCTTATTCTCCCTGGAGCGCGTCATATCCCTGCTCTCCGGTGCGGACCTTTACCACGTTCTCCACGTCGTACACAAATATCTTTCCGTCTCCGATGCTGCCTGTGTATAGGGCTTTTCTGGCTGTCTCTATGACATCCTCCACAGGAATCCTGCTCACCACCACTTCCAGCTTTACCTTTGGAAGAAGGGCCGCCTCCTCCACCCGGATACCCCGGTAGTAATTCACATGGCCTTTCTGTGTTCCGCAGCCCATGACCTGGGTGATGGTCATGCCGGTAACGCCCAAATCCGTAAGGGCGTCCTTAAGGGCAGTAAACCTGGCCTGGTTGAACACCATCACCACCTTTGACAATTTGACATCGGCGGACGCTGGTTCGGATGATGGATAATGTTCCACCGGCACGGCCTTTTCCACGGGTACCCTGTCCGCCCCCGCGCCTTCTGCCTGACCTTGCGCCTTTCCGGTAAACACCATGGGCATGAAATCCGCATAGGAGCTGGCCAGATTGTGTTCTGTGACATCCAGTCCCTTGGTTTCCTCCTCCTCACTGGCCCTGAGGCCGATGGTGTGCTTCAGCACATAAAAGGTGATAACCATGGTCACGCTCACCCACAGGATAACGGAAACAACGCCTAAAAACTGTATTCCCAGGAAGGAAAATCCGCCGCCGTATACAAGGCCTCCGTCCACTGCAAACACGCCGGTGAGAAGCGTTCCGGCTGCTCCGCACATGCCGTGGACCCCGATGGCGCCCACCGGGTCGTCAATCCTGCACACCTTATCAATGAATTCAATGCCGAATACAACCACAAAAGCCGCTGTCAGTCCAATGAAAAACGCGCCCGCAGGGCTGACCATATCGCAGCCGGCCGTGATTGCCACCAGACCGGCCAGGGAACCGTTCAGCGTCATGGAAATGTCCGGTTTCCCGTAGCGGAGCCAGGTGATAATCATGGTAGCAACCGTGGCTGTGGCAGCCGCCAGGTTGGTGGTTACAAAGATATTGCCTGCGGAATATACGGCTGCATCGCTGTCCATGGCAACTGTGGAGCAGCCGTTAAAACCAAACCAGCAGAACCAGAGAATAAACACTCCAAGGGCGCCCAGGGTAAGGCTGTGGCCCAGAATCGCATTGGGCTTTCCGTCCTCCGTGTACTTACCGATACGCGGTCCCAGCACCTTTGCCCCAATCAGGGCTGCGACGCCTCCGCACATATGGACGGCCGTGGAACCTGCAAAATCGTGAAATCCCATCCTGGCCAGCCATCCGCCGCCCCAAATCCAGTGCCCTGACACAGGATAAACCACTGCGCTGATGACCGCGCTGTAGATACAATAAGAAATGAATTTGGTGCGTTCTGCCATGGCTCCCGACACAATGGTTGCTGCTGTTGCGCAGAACACGGTCTGGAAAATCAGGTAGGCAGGAAGGGGAACGCCTGCCGGAAGGATTCCGGAATAATCCCCCCGCACCAGCGGGTCAAATCCTCCTATATAGGCCCCTGTCCCTCCGAACATGATACCAAAGCCTGTAAGCCAGAATAAAGGGGTCCCAATAGCAAAATCCATCAGGTTCTTCATAATGATGTTTCCCGCATTTTTTGCCCTTGTAAAACCAGTCTCCACCATGGCAAAGCCTGCCTGCATGAAAAAAACCAGGGCCGCGCCTAACAGGACCCAAATTGTGTTTACCGCTGAAAATTCCATAATGCATTCCTCCTTGAGGTTGATTGTTAATGGGGATGCGCATTCGTGGGGGAATACGCAGAAAGAGGTGCATTGCCCGCCCGGTACCTGGCTGCGGCAATACACCTCTTTGTGTATCTGTTATCTGCACAGAAAATAGAGAAAGCGCCGGCTGTCTAAGCACCGGCGCTTTTCTTTATGTGGCTTATTATAGTGCCCGTTTTCAGAAAAGTCAATGGGAAATTAAGATTTTGTTAATTAATTACTTTAACTGCGGCTTACAGCCTTCCATCTGGCTTTCTGGCCTTCAAACTGCTCGTTCAGCCAGTCCACCCCTTTCGCTATGCCGTCCGTATCAAAGGTCAGGACTATTTGTTCCTTTTGGTCCTCGGGCGTGGCGTCATAGCCGTATGGCTCAGGCCATATGGTGACACCCAGGCGCGGTCCGTCCGCGCCTTCCACATCCAGTTTTTCCATGCGAAAACGCATTCCCTTGTGACTGCCGGTAAATTTCTCCTTTTTCAGGAAATTTACCGGCATAAAATTCTTCAGTTCCAGCATAAGCCAACCTCTTCCAGACTACTTTTCATACTGGCTCAGTTCCACCAGCTTCATGGTCAAATCCGTAATGGTGTCATCCTCCACCTGGGCTGCCGTATAGAGCGTGTACTTGGTGCTCCCCCATGCCCAGGAAGCCAGGCGTCCGCCGCTGTCCGTGGTCTTAATCAGGACCTCCAGGCTGGTGTCGCCGTAATCATAGTTCTGGGTGATGGTCTCGTCCTTAAAACGTTCAAAAATTCCCGCAAAGTCCTCGGCTGTGTCGGAAGCCCTGTAGGTATATGCCACGCCGTCCAAGGTAAACTGGGCATCAGCCACCTCCTGGTTGATGATGAAAAAGCTGGCGTCCTCAGCCCCCTCAGGCAGCACCATATGGACGCCTATGGCCTCAAAGGCCAGTACATCCTTTACCTCTGTCATGGGATTTGGCAGTTCCTGGGATCCGGTTTCTGTCTCAGCTGTTGTGTCTGTCTCCGCCGGGGCAGATGTCTCTGCCTCAGAAGCCTTTGCAGGCTCTTTCTGGCCGCCCCTGCACCCTGCCGCCAGCAGAGCTGTCAGAGCTACAGCCAGCAGAATCCCTTTCCTGCCGAAAAGCCGTTTAAATTGATTCATATAATTCCTCCTTCCATCCGCCCATGTCCAGGCATTAACGCCCCTTCTGCATGGGAGCCACTGTCTCACAATACTCCTGCAGCGCCCTGTGAAGCTGCCCCTGGGAAGTCTCGTCGCACAGCACCACAATCTTGTCCCCTGCCCTGAGCACGGTATCGCCTCTGGGCACAAACTCAGCTTCCCCGCGCATAAGCGACACCACCAGGGATGTCCTGGGCCAGGCAATGGCTGAAACCTTCCTGCCCTCAGCCGCGCTTCCATGGTATATCATGCCTTCCACCAGCACCTTTTCCCCTGTTAGCGTAACCTTCTTGTCCGGATTCTGTTTTGCCAGAAGACGGTGAAGGAGCTGGTCGTACACCGGTGCGCAGTGGACCATATCCGGCACCAGATAGGCTGCCAGTGAAACCATGGATAAGGTCAGCAGATGGGAAAAGGACCCGGTCATCTCACTAATCAGGATAATGCCTGTGATAGGCGCCCGCACAATGGCTGAGAAATAGCCCGCCATGCCCAGTATGATGAAGTTCCCCACCAGACCGCTCAAAGAGGGGCTGGCCAGGAGGGCTACATTGTAATATATACTTCCTATGATGGCGCCCATGACCAGCAGAGGCAGGAAGATGCCTCCCGGCGCCCCGGAGCCAAAGCTTACCATGCTGAAGGTAAATTTGACCACCAGCAGCAGGCACAGGGCGCCCAGCGCCATCTCCCCGGCGGACAGTTCTTCCACCAGGGCATGGCCGCCTCCCAGTACACTGCGGTATGTGAAGCCGAACACGCCTGCCAGCAAAAAGGGAATCAGAAGCTTCACTGTCCTCCAGGGTATCTTCCCGTATAAATCCTGGGTTTTGGACAGGGTGGTATTATATACCACGCCCATGGCGCCCATGAGCACGCCCAGAACCAGCACATGGCCATAGGTGCCCAGAGGCATCATATGGGTGATGTGAAAGGAAAATACAGGCGTTAGGCCAAACACATTCCTGGATACGAAATCCGAAGTAATGGACGCTGCCATGGAGGAAAGGAGAAGCTCCGGTGAAAAATGCTTATGTACCTCCTCCAGTGAAAACAGTATGCCTGCGATGGGCGCATTAAAGGCAGCCGATAAACCGGCGCTGGCGCCGCAGGTGATAAGGAGCTTTTCCTCTGTCTTTACGCGTCTGGTAATCCGGGAAAAGCCTTTTGCCGTCATGGCTCCCAGCTGGATGCTGGGTCCCTCGCGTCCCAGGGACAATCCGCATCCCAGGGATATAATGCCGCCTCCCAGCTTGGCCAGCAGCACGCGCCACCAGCTTTCATCGATTTCACCTATGATCTCCCCCTCAATCTGGGGAATGCCGCTGCCTGATATCAGGGAATCCCATTTAAGGAGAAGGGATACCACACATGCGGCGGCTGTCAGAATCAGAATCCACACCGGCACAAACCAGGTATGGCTCTTACCATAGTCCAGTATCATGTTCAGCAGTACATCTGCGGAACCAATGAGATAGCGGAAGGCAACCACCACGGCGCCTGCCAGGGCGCCCACCACCACTCCTTCTAAAATCAACTCATAACGAAAACTCCGGTAACGGTTAATGGTATGAGTAACCGTATGTTCTTCCGGCTGCATAACGTTTCCCCCTGTATCCTGTCCGGCCTGATGCCTACATCTCACTGTAGGTGCCCTTGAACTTTACAAGCTTTGGGCGGTAGCCCGCGCTGGTAAGGGCAGATACAATCTGGTTCTTATGGTCTGTTCCAAATGCCTCCATGGTGATGCGCAGCTCCACGGCAGCATTGCGGTTGATGCTGATGAACTGGTTGTGCTCCAGCTTAATGATATTGCCCTGCTCTTTGGCAAGAAGGGCGGAAACCCTGGCCAGCTCTCCCGGCTTATCCGGAAGCAGCACGGACACGGTAAACACGCGGTCCCTCTCAATCAGGCCGTGCTGTACAATGGAGGACATGGTGATGACATCCATGTTGCCGCCGCTTAAGATGGATACAATCTTCTTTTTCTGTACGTTCAGGTGCTTTAAGGCAGCCACGGTCAGAAGGCCGGAATTCTCCACAATCATCTTGTGGTTCTCCACCATGTCAAGGAAGGCCACAATCAGCTCGCTGTCCTCAATGGTGATGATGCCGTCCACATTTTCCTGTATGTAAGGGAACAGCTTTTCGCCGGGACGCTTTACAGCCGTACCGTCTGCAATGGTGTTTACCTGGGGAAGCCCCACCACCTTTCCCTCTTTAAGGGATACCTGCATGCAGTTGGCGCCTGCGGGCTCCACGCCGATGACCTTAATCTTGGGATTCAGAAGCTTGGCCAGGGTGGACACGCCGGTGCACAGACCGCCTCCGCCGATGGGAACCAGTATGTAGTCCACGGTGGGCAGTTCCTTGATGATTTCCATTGCAATGGTGCCCTGACCCGTGGCCACATCCAAATCGTCAAAAGGATGCACGAAGGTATATCCGAACTCATCCGCCAGCTTATACGCATGTTCGCAGGCCTCGTCAAACACATCTCCTTCCAGAACCACATCGGCGCCGTAGCTCTTGGTGCGGTTCACCTTCATAAGAGGTGTGGTGGTGGGCATGACCACAGTGGCCTTTACCCCCGCCAGCTTGGCTGCATAGGCCACGCCCTGTGCATGGTTGCCGGCCGATGCGGTAATCAGTCCCTTGGACTTCTCATCCTCGGTCAGGGTGTGTATCTTATAGTAGGCGCCCCTTACCTTATAGGCTCCTGTATACTGCATGTTCTCCGGCTTGAAAAATACCTTGTTTCCTGTCTGTGCTGAGAAATATTCGCTGTATACCAGCTTTGTCTCTGTGGTCACATCCTTCACAAGCTCGGAGGCTTCTTCGAATTTCTCCAGTGTCAGTTCTTCCATATCTTGGTCCTTCTTTCCCTTACTTTTATCCTATACTATAGCACGTCAATGCATTAAATTCAAGGATGGATTGTCCTCCGCCTGCTTCTGTACGTGGAACAGGGCATTGACGAAATCATCTGCATTAAATTTCTGCAAATCGTCTATCTTTTCACCGATTCCGATGTATTTTACAGGAATTCCCAGTTCGGACTGGATGGCCACTGCGATGCCTCCCTTGGCCGTGCCGTCCAGCTTGGTCAGGATGATGCCTGTGATGTCGGCCACCTCCATAAACTGGCGGGCCTGGGCCAGGGCGTTCTGTCCCGTGGTGCCGTCCAATACCACCAGAGTCTCCCTGTAGGCATCCGGATACTCCTTGTCAATGATGCGGTTGATTTTCTTAAGCTCTTCCATCAGGTTCTTCTTGTTGTGAAGCCTTCCGGCCGTATCACAGATAAGCACGTCCGCCTTCCTGGACTTGGCCGCAGCCACTGCGTCGTAGATAACAGCCGCCGGGTCAGAGCCTTCCTGCTGGGCAATGAGCTCCACGCCCGCCCGGAAGGCCCACTCGGTCAGCTGCTCAATGGCAGCTGCGCGGAAGGTATCGGCAGCTGCCAGTATGACCTTGCGCCCGTCGTCCTTAAGCTGTCCCGCCAGCTTGCCCACGGATGTGGTCTTGCCCACCCCATTGACGCCGATGACCAGGACAACGGACTTCCTGTGCTCAAATTCGTATGCATTTTCCCCTAAATCCATCTGCTCCTTGATGCTGTTGATTAAAAGCTCCTTGCACTCCTCCGGTTCCCGGATGTGCTGCTCCTTCACCTTCTTGCGCAAATCCTCCACAATGGACATGGTGGTCTGGATTCCCAAATCGCCCATAATAAGGGTTTCCTCTATCTCCTCATAGAAATCATCGTCAATGGCGGAAAAGCCGCTGAAGATGGAATCTATTCCCGACACAATGTTGTTGCGGGTCTTGGCCAGGCCCTCTACCAGACGCCCGAAAAAACCCTTCTTTCCCTCAGCCATAAATCATTCTCCTTTAACGTCTTATACATATTAGGTCTTATAATATATGAATATATATGAAACATCATATCACAACCTGCGCTATTTATCCAGGTCATCTGCAATGAGGTTCACGCTGACCAGCGTGGACACTCCCTTCTCCTGCATGGTAATTCCGTAGAGACGGTCTGCCGAGACCATGGTGCCCCTTCGGTGGGTGATGACAATGAACTGTGTGTTCCTGGTCAGCTTGTGAAGGTAGCCCGCGAAACGGTCCACATTGGAATCGTCCAGGGCAGCTTCAATCTCATCCAGAAGACAGAACGGGGAGGGCTTCAGGTTCTGGATGGCAAAAAGCAGGGAAATGGCTGTCAGGGCCTTTTCACCGCCTGACAGCTGCATCATGTTCTGCAGCTTCTTGCCTGGCGGCTGGGCTATGATTTGTATGCCTGCCTCCAGGATATCCTCCTCTTCCATCAGTTCCAGTGTGCCCCGTCCTCCTCCGAACAATTCCTTAAAGACCTTGTCGAATTCAGCACGGATTTCACCGAATTTTTCCTCAAACTGCCGCCGCATCCCGGTATCCAGTTCCTCTATGATTTTTTCCAGCTCTCCCTGGGCCGTGACCAGGTCCTCATGCTGTGTCCGCATGAACTCGTAGCGCTCCGACACCTCTTTGTAATCCTCGATGGCATTGACATTGATGTTTCCCAGACCCTTTATCCTGGATTTCAGCTCATCAATGAGCTTCTTTACCTCCGGAACAGACTGGTATTCCTCCCGCTTAAGCTCCTGGGCCGTGGAATAGGTCATCTCATATTCCGACCACATATAGGCAGTGGATACCTCCAGCTTTTCTTCCAGTTTTTCCTTCTGGGCCTGGATGCGGAACATATCCTTGTCCAGCTCTGCCAGGCGGGCGGTCAGTTCCTCACGCTTTGCCAGAAACGCCTTCTGTCTGGAGGTCATCTCCTCCTTCTCGGCCTCATAGCCCGCCATGACCTGCTCCAGCTCCTTCATACGCGCCTGGTTGTTCTGAATCAGTTCTCCCAGATGGGCAATCTCCCGGCGCTTGCCCTCAATTACCTGTTCGGAATTACCCGTTCCCTGGGCCAGGGAATCAAACTCCTCTGTCAGCTTCTTTATTTCCCCGGACACACGGTCTGCGTTCTCACGGATAAAGTCCTGCTTCTGGCGCAGGTTGGACGTCTCCATCTGCAGGGCCGACAGTGCCGCTGCAAGGGTTTCCCTCTCTTTACGGGAAGTTTCCAGGAGAACCGTCTTTTCCTCAATCTCCTGGTTGGCCTGGGTGCTCACCTGCTCCAGTTCCCGGGAGTCCTGGGTCAGGGCTGTACGGCTCTCGTTGATTTCCTTTACCTGTTCCTCCAGCTGGCCGTGCTCGCGCACCAGGTCCGTGGATGACTCCGCTATCTCTGCCTTCTTATCCTCCAGCTGGGATATGTTCATCCGGATGGTATTCTCACGGATGGCCATGGACTGGATATCGGTCCGCAGCTTTTCCAGCTCGCCCTTTTTCTCCTGGGCCAGGGACTCTTCCAGGTTCAGTTCCTTTTGTATCTTCTCCACCTGGACCAGCGCTTTGCTGCAGGCGTTCTCCAGTTCCTCAATCTCCCTGCGGCGGCCCAGCAGGTTGCTGGAATTCTTAAAGGCGCCGCCTGTCATGGAACCGCCGGCGCTTAAAAGCTCGCCCTCCAGAGTGACGATACGCAGGCTGTACTTATATTTCCTGGCCAGCGCAATGGCATTGTCAATGGTGTCAGCCACCACAACCCTGCCCAACAGATACCTGGACAGGCCCTCATACCGTGAATCCACCTGGACCAAATCGCTGGCCAGTCCCAGGACCCCCTTTTCCTTAAGGGCGGCCGGCTGGGAAAATGTCTGTCTGCCGTTTATGCTGGTCAGCGGAAGGAAGGTAGCCCTGCCGTATTTATTCTTTTTCAGATATTCAATGAGCTGTTTGGCCGTTGCCTCTGAATCCGTCACAATGTTCTGGATGCTTCCGCCCAGGGCTGTCTCAATGGCTGTCTCATATTTCTGGCTGGTGGTGATGATGTCAGCCACCACGCCGTGGATGCCGTGTACCCGGTCCCGCACCTCCATGACCCTGCGGATGCTGTTGCCGTAGCCGTCGTAGCGCTCCGCCAGGTTCTTAAGGGATTCCAGCTTGGTATAAGCCATATGGTATTCCTGCTGGGTATCGTTTAAGTTCCGGTTCAGGCGGCGGGATTCCTGTTCCGCCTTAAGGAGGGCGTCCTCGGCCTCCTGGGCAGCGAACTGCTTCTGCTCCATCTCCTCATTCAGCTGGTCCAGCAAAGCCCGTTCCCTGCCTATAAGCTCGTCCTGCACCGACTCGTCGCTCTTGAACCTGAGAAGCTTCTGGGACACCTCGCTGCGCCGCAGATTCACCTGCTCCAGCATGGTCTCATAGCGCTGCTGCCTGGCTGTCAGGGAGGCCCGCTCGTTAAGGGCCTGTATGATGCTGGTCTTAGCCCCTTCGATGGCTTCCTCCAATCGGCGGATAGCCTCGTCCTGTCCCGCCAGGTCTGCGCCGGCTTCCTCCTGGCGCTTTAAGGCATCCCTTACCTGGCTGCCCATGGCTGTTAATTCTTCTTTGTAGGAGGCCAGCTGCTGGTTTTTGGCAGCCAGTTCACCGGTAATCACGTCCCGCCTGTGCTCCAGATGCTCCTGGTTCATTTCTTCCGTATGTATCTGTTCGTTCAGGACATTAATCTGTCCTTCCAGATTGCCTTTTTGCACCGTGCCCCGGCTCAGCTCATCCCGGCCGGCCGCCATGCGGCGCTCCAGGTCCGCCAGGGTCTGCTCCAGCTCCTGGTATCCGGCCTTCAGGCGCTCAGACTCCCTGCCCGTGTCCTCCATATCGCCGGAGAGAACCTGATAGCGCTTTTCCACCTCCTCCAGCTGCTTTCCTGTTCCCTCTGTCTCCATGAGGAACAGGTTGGCGTCGCATATCTTAAGGCTGTCCTTTAACTGAAGATACTCTCTGGCTGCCCGGGACTGGCGTTCCAGGGGACCCACCTGCTTCTCCAGCTCAGACAGAATGTCGCTTACGCGGACCAGATTGGCCTGCTCATCCTCCAGTTTTTTCTGCGCAATGGCCTTACGGCGCTTAAATTTAACGATACCGGCAGCTTCATCAAAAAGCTCCCGGCGTTCTTCCGGCTTGCCGCTGAGTATTTTATCAATCTGACCCTGTCCGATGATGGAGTATCCTTCTTTGCCGATACCCGTGTCATAGAACAGCTCGTTGATATCCTTAAGTCTGCAGGCGCTGCCGTTAATCATATACTCGCTCTCGCCGGAACGGTAGAGGCGGCGGGATACCGTCACCTGGTCATAGTCTATGGCCAGCTGATGGTCGCTGTTGTCCAGGGTAATGGCCACATAGGCAAACCCCTGGGGCTTTCTCATTTCGGTTCCCGCAAAGATGACATCCTGCATGCTGGCGCCGCGCAGCTGCTTGATGCGCTGCTCGCCCAGCACCCAGCGGACCGCATCGGCCACATTGCTCTTGCCGCTGCCGTTGGGGCCCACGATGCCGGTAATGCCGTTATGGAATTCAAATACCAGCTTATTGGCAAAGGATTTAAACCCCTGAATCTCAATACTTTTTAAATACATAGTCCACCTGCTTATTCTTCTGCTGCGGCCTCCTGGGCCTTAAGCTTCAGGATGCCGTTATAGGCAGCCACCTGTTCCGCCGCCTTTTTGGTACGCCCCGCACCGCGGCCCACCTCCTCATCCCCGATTTTGGCGCAGACCTCAAAGGATTTATTGTGGTCCGGTCCCTCCTCACGGATGATTTCATAGGACAGAGGCGCCTCCTGGCGGCTCTGCACCATCTCCTGTAAGATAGTCTTGCTATCATAAAAGAGCTGTTTGTGTTCAATGTCGTTCAGGATAAAACGATGAATGAACTCTTTTGCATTAGCAAAACCACCGTCCAGATAAATTGCGCCAATCAGTGCCTCCATGGCATCTGATACCACGGAATTGCGTCCCCGCCCGCCGGTGGCATCCTCACCCTTGCCCAGGTACAGGTACTGGCCCAGTTCAATGTCCCCTGCGCAGTACGCCAGGGTGGGTTCGCACACAATGCTGGCCCTGATTTTCGTCAGGTCCCCCTCCGGCAGCGTCTCATACTTGCGGTAGAGAAATTCGCTGGTCACGATTTCCAGGACAGCGTCCCCCAGAAATTCCAGGCGCTCATTACACCTGCTGTGGTCCAGACGATGCTCGTTGGCATAGGAGCTGTGGGTCAGAGCCTGGGTAAACAGGTTCTTATTCTTAAACTCGTATGAAATCCTCTCTTCCAGTTCTTTTAAATGACTGTTCATAATTGTTCCTTCTTTCTTCAAATACCCCTGGGACAGGCATCCAAAACTTGCCTCTCAAACGCACAAAAAGGGCTGTGCTTACAGCCCCTGTGCCTGTCCGTTAGTTTAAAGCGTTCTTAATCTGCTCAACTGCATCGCCTACTGTCACAATCTGTTCTGCAGCTTCATTTGGAATCTCAATGTCGAATTCCTCTTCAATTCCCATGATAATCTGGAAAATGTCCAGTGAATCCGCACCCAGGTCATCTACGAATGTAGCTGCCATTGTCACATCCTCCGGTTCAATGTTCAACACTTCTGCGATAATACCCTGTAATTTCTCAAATTCCATCTCTTAGCTCCTCTTTCTTAAATCATGTTTTTTACTTCGTCCTTCGGACTTATTCTTCGTTCTGAACGTCCAGGCACTGACGGATTTTTCCATTGATATCCTGTTCCTTAAACGTCACACATTGAATAATGGAATTGCGCACCTCCGTGCGCTTTGAATTGCCGTGGGTCTTGACCACAAGGCCTTTCAGACCCAAAAGGGGTGCTCCGCCGTACTGGCTGCCGTCAAAGGACTTTAGCGTCTCCTTGAGGGCCGGCTTCACCAAAAGGGCGCCAATCTTGCTGCGCATGGTGGACATCATACCGCCCTTCACCATACTGATTAAAGTGGCCCCAACCCCCTCATACAGCTTCAGGATTACATTGCCCACAAATGCCTCACAGACAATGACATCCGCTCCGCCATGGGGAATTTCCCTGGCTTCAATGCTTCCGATGAAGTTGATTCCTTTACATTCCTTTAACAGCGGAAATGTTTCCTTCACCAGCGCATTGCCTTTTTCTTCCTCCGCACCGATATTGACAATGGCCACCCGCGGGTTCTTAATACCCATCACGTGCTCCATATAGACGGAACCCATCTGGGCAAACTGCACCAGGTGGGACGCTCTGGCATCCACATTGGCACCACAGTCAATTAAAAGTGATACGCCCTTCTCCGTAGGGATGAGCGGTGCAAGGGGCGGACGTTCCACACCCTTAATGCGGCCCACTATCACCTGTCCGCCTACCAGAATTGCACCGGAGCTTCCGGCGGACACAAAGGCATCGGCTTCCCCCTGTTTTACAAGGTTCATGCCTACCACAATGGAAGAGTCCTTCTTCTTACGGATAGCGTTAACCGGCGGCTCCTCGGTGGCAATGACTTCCGTGGCGTTCACCACCTGAATCTGGTCCTTGTCATAGGTGTGCTTTGACAGTTCGGAAACAACTGCCTGCTTCTGTCCCACAAGAAGTACCCGGATACCAGGTTTTGCGTTCACAGCCTCCACTGCTCCGGCTACCATCTCGCCTGGCGCATAATCCCCGCCCATGGCGTCTACCGCTACTTTAATCATAATGACTCTCCTTTCGGTCCTGCATACAACTTATAATATACTAGATATCATTCTATAAATCAATATGTTTTTTCACTGGTTTCAGGGGAATTGCAAGCCCCCGGATATGTCCGCCCGGGACGCACATACGGCAGAAATATACATACCCGCACAACTTTACAAAGTCGTTAGACAATCTGCCCATAACATGGTAAAATAGGTGCAATAGACCTTATGGGGGCATCTTTGCAGCAATGCCCCTCCCACTCCATTTTGCAGGTGAACGATATGACAAATGATAGAACAGATATTCTGGGACAATTCGGATTTGAACTGGATGCAGCCCTATTCTACGATGCCATTGTAAAGAGCACAGATGATTATGTCTATATCATCAATATGAAGACGGACACATCCCTGGTATCGGAAAACATGGTCAGGGATTTTGAACTTCCGGGCAGAATCGTGACCGGACTGGTGCCTCTCTGGGGCGGCCTGATTCACGAACGTGACAAGGCACGCTATGAAGAGTCCATAGAACAGATGCTGAACGGCCTTACGGATGTGCATGATGTGGAGTATCAGGTCCGCAACCGGAAGAACGAGTACGTGTGGGTTATATGCCGCGGTATCCTCCAGAGGGACAGGAATGGCAGTCCCGTAATGTTCGCAGGCATTGTGACAAACTTAAGCCACAGAGGAAAGGTGGACTATGTCACTGGCCTGTTCATGCAGCAGGAGTGTGAACGCGTGGTGGAGGAATGCCTGTGCGAAGGACAGGATGGCGGAATCCTGCTCTTGGGCCTGGATGATTTCTCAGGAATCAACAATCTGAAGGGCCACATATACGGCGATTCCGTCCTGCGCCAGTTTGCCCAGAACGTCCAGAGGCTGCTGCCGGATTACACCAGCATATACCGCCATGACGGGGACCAGTTTGTCATCGTGTGCAGGAACATGTCCTACGGTGAGATAGAACTGCTCTACGAGGTTATAAACAGCTACAGTGACTGCCGTCATGAGGTGGACGGAATCCAGTACTACTGTACGGTATCCGGCGGAATCGCGGTGTTCCGGCAGGATGGCTCCAGCTATACGGAGCTTTTGACCTGTGCCTCCGGCGCCCTGGAGGCTTCCAAGCACAAGGGCAAGAATAAGTGCACCCTCTACGACGAGGAGCTGACCCATACCAGGCTCCGCTCCCTGGAAATCATGGACCGTCTGAGAAGCAGCGTCATGAACCGTATGGAGGGATTCTCCGTGGTCTACCAGCCCATTGTGCGCTCAAGCGACACGAAAGTTGCGGAGGCCGAGGCGCTGCTGCGCTGGTCCTGCGAGGACATGGGGCCTGTCTCTCCCTTTGAGTTTATCCCCTTACTGGAATCCAGCGGCCTCATCATCCCGGTGGGAAAGTGGGTGCTGGAACAGTCTGTCCGCCAGTGCTGCCGGTGGCTTGCCTGCGCGCCTGACTTTGTGATGAATGTCAACTGCTCCTACCTGCAGATGCTGGATGAGGACTTTGTCCGGTCTGTCAGGGAAATCATTGAACGGTACGGCCTGGACCCCTGCCATATTGTGCTGGAGCTGACGGAGAGCCGGTTTGTCACGGACCAGGACCGTTTAAACGATACCTTTAAACGCCTGCGCAGCCTTAACATCCGGCTGGCCATGGATGATTTCGGCACCGGCTACTCTTCCCTGAGCTGCCTGTCCTGCACACCGGCCGACATTGTGAAGATTGACCGGGAATTCATACGGGGAATCTGCGACCAGTCCCATACCTTCAACCGTTCCTTCATCGGGTCTGTGATTAATCTCTGCCACAGCGTGGGTATATCCGTATGCGCGGAAGGGGTGGAAGAAAAAGGGGAACTGGAAACCGTGCTCAGCCTGCAGGCTGATTCCGTACAGGGATTTTATTTCTCAAAGCCTGTGAGCCCTGAGGAATTTGAGGAGCGGCATATGAAGCATATGGATAAGGGTTAACCGTACACAGGTTAAATATACAGAATCAAAGGCCCACTTCCGGCATTTTACTGCGGGAAAAGGGCCTTTTTGCAGTCCGTCCTATATTTTATTCTTGGTTTATATCTGCCTTAACCTTTAAATCCGTTCAAATTCTTCTATATCCAGAGGTCTGCTGTAATAGTAACCCTGGATGGCCGTGCATCCAAAGGAGGTCAGAAGCTCCAGCTGTTCCTGGTTCTCCACTCCCTCTGCCACACATTCCACCTGCAGGCTGTGGCACATCTCAATGATGCACTTTACCACGGTCTGGTTGGTCCGGTTCACCACCAGGTCATCCATCAGGGATTTATCCAGCTTCACCTCGTCAAACTGCATAATGGAAAGAATGGACATATTTGCATAGTTGGCTCCGAAATCATCCAGGGAAATCCGGAATCCGGCTTCCCTGAGCTTGGAACCAATGGATTCAATGACCTTGCGTTCAATGTCCCCTATGCTTTCCGTAATCTCAATCATCACCAGCCGGGGCGGTATATCGTATTTTTTCTGCATATCCGTAAGCACCTGGAACAGGTCCCGTTCAAGCAGCGTGATTCGGGAGAAGTTGACCGACACAGGAATAAGCTCCCTGCCCCTCTTCTTCCAGTCGGTGAGAAGCTTAAATACCTGTTCCAGCATATAAAAATCCAGATACCGTATCAGCTTTGATTTCTCCAACAGGGGCACAAAATTCAACGGCTGCCTGGACTCCGCTCCGGCAGACCGATACCGTACCAGGGCCTCGGCGGAGCATACCTTTCCGGTCAGGGGATTATACTTTGGCTGGAGGTAAAGGTGGTAACAGCCGTCTTCCATGCCCTGGAGCAGACGGTTCAGGTCCTCCGGCGAATAGTGTTTGCGCTCCTGGCTGCTGTCCTTATAATAAAGCTGTTTGTTTACCAGCATCAGCTCTTCCGCGTGACGCATCAGCCGGTCAAAGTCAGTCAGATGCTCCTCCCATGTACATCCCAGGGAGACGCCGTTGGGGGTGCGGTTATCCAGCGCCCATTCCATTTTCCTGACCTGTTCCATGAATTCCTCGTATCCTGATTCCAGGCTGACAATGATAAACTCATCCCCGCTGAGCCGGAATATGCTGCCGCCGGCAAAGTAGGAAGCCATGATGGACGACACTTCTGTGATGGTCAGATCCCCTTTTCTTTGGCCGTAATCCCGGTTTAACTGCTTTAAATCATTGATATCCCCGGCCACAATGCCGCAGGAAACCGTGGTGCCGCTTCTCACCAAATCATCCCGGAAATGCACGAAGCTGTCTCTGTTTAACAGGCCGCTGAGGTCGTCATGGGTAGCCTCATACTCCAGCCGTTCATAGAGCCGCCTCTTTTTTATCTCATTCGCAATATTGTAGGCAATGGAATCCAGCAGCCGGATAGTATCCTGGTTGATGTTGGGATTGTCGATTCCAATATATCCGCTGAAGGTAGACTCGTCTTCAAAGGGCACTGCAAAAAGGCTGCTGGTATTTCTGGCGGTCAGATACCGGTACTCGCTGGGATAGGAATCCCTAAGCTCACCGGTCCTGGAGATAATCAGATGCTGTTTCCTGTTAAAGGTCTCAAACAAATAGGGAATATCATCCAGGGGCACCCGCTGCAGGGCTGCTTTCTGGGATGGAATTCCGGCCCTGCACCATTCATAGGTATTGCGGGCATATCCCTGTACCCGGTCGATTTCTATGATATAGGCCCGCTCACCGTCGTAAAAACCAGCGATGATTTCCAGGGTCCGGTTGATGGCCTCATCCAGGCAGTCCGCGGTGTTCAGGACACGCAGCGTTTCCAGCATAACGGTCTCCAGGTGGTACTTGGATGTACGGTTATAGCGCTCCTTCATACGGTCACCCACATCCACCGCGATTTCCATGCGGGCAGACCTTCCCTGCCACTCCACCAGCTTATCCTTTACAATGAAGTTTTTGTTTAAATGGGGATTCTCATATTCCCACACATAAAAGCAGTCCTTATTCAGCTTGGCATTGGTACAGAAAGGGCAGGGTGTATCCCTTCCCTGAAGTACACTATGACATTTGCTGTTTATCACGTCTTCCTGCTTAAGACCCGTCAGTTCCCTGCCTGCCCGGTTAAGATAAAGCAGGCTGTAGTCACGGATATCGCTGACATAGATGATTTCTTCCAGCTCATCTAAAAGCGGTTTTTCATATAAATTCCTATCCTGCTCCATGATTCTCTCCCTCTTTACTGTACCGTGTGATGTTCCTGTTCCATGCCTGGATATGAATCCCTGTGCGCTTCCGCTTCAATCCGGTAACTGTTCTTGCCGCTCTTTTTTATTTCATAGAGCACGGCGTCCGCCCTCTGATAAAGGGAGGTATAGTCATCCTCCTTGCGGCTTATGGATATGCCCATGCTGACAGTTATGACCGGATGGCCTGCTGCCCTGCACCTGGCCTGCAGTGACTCAAACAGAGCATTACAGCGTTCCGTCAGAGGGCCGTTGCCTGTATAGGGGATACAGGCAATGAATTCATCACCGCCCAGGCGCGCAGTAACCGCCCCATCACAAAAGGTTTCATTCAGTGCTTCCGCTGTATGAATCAGCACCTGGTCGCCTGTATAGTGGCCGTAGCGGTCATTGATTTCCTTAAAACCGTCTAAGTCAATAACAGCCAGCGCCAGTGCATGGGTGTGCTGGGCCATCATCTGCGTAATCTCTTTTTTTGCTGCTGCAATATTGTAGATTCCCGTAAGGCCGTCCCGCTTGCTCCGGTGCTCCAGGCGCTCCCTTTCCAGCTTCTCACCATGGATATTCTGCAGGCGGCCAATGGCTGAATCAGCCTGGTTTCCATCAAAAATCACCTTTATGACCGCGCGGTACCATTCAGGTCCCCTGTCCGGCAGCATAATCAGGATTTCCGCATCCACATCCTGTCTCTGCTCCAGAAGATGATACAGGGACGGAAGTCCCTCTCCCTCTATACTGCTGCTTTGATACCGGGAATACTGCTGTATGCTTTCAGCAGTACCGAAGATTTCAACCCCTTCCCTGGAAAGGGTCAGGATATCTCCTCCGTAGTCATAGGTAAAGGTTACCTCCTTCAATATATCTGACAGGTAACGGTAACGCGTATTCTCCAGTTCAATCTGCTTTTTCATGCGCATCTGGCTCCTGTAGTGGGTATAAATCAGGGTCAGCAGGCCGGAAGCGGCCAGCAGGGTAAACAGCATGAAGGGAACCGAGTTATCCCTGATAAAGGTTCTGAAGGTCACCTTCTGTGCGCGCTGTGCATTGTTGTAGATATATTGTTCCAGTTCCCCTGTCTCAATAGAACGGATTCCCTTATTGAGGATTGCCAGAATCTGCTTGTCATCCTTTCTCAGGATACCGATGCTGTATTTCACGCTGTCGCCGCTGGCCTGGGGATAGACAACCACATGTTCATACTGATTACGGCTCTGATAATAGGAAGCCGTGTAGCTGTTGCTGTATGTGTAGTCACACTCCCCCTTCTCGACCGCGTCCAGGCTTTCCTCCAGGGAATCGTACAGACGCACATTATCCGTCTTATCCTCGGATTTGCGCGTACCCTTATAGACAGCCTGCACCTTACCGTTAAGGTTCAGCATGTCAACCCCTTCGTGGGCCACCAGCACGCTCTCTGTCTCCAGATATGGGTTGCTGAGGAGTGCCTCTCTTTTCTGGACCGTATCATAATCATACAGGATGGATAAGACCACATCCGCCTCGCCGTGGTTCAGAGCCTGTTCAAATGCGTCATAATCATCCGCATAGACATACTCCAGCTCCCATCCTGCCTTTTGGGCAATGCTGCTTAAAAGGTCCCTGGCCACTCCCTGTATCTTTCCCTCCTCATCGTAATACTGGATGGGACCAAACCCATCATGGACCAGGACTTTAAGCACAGGATGCTCCTGTATGTATTTCCGTTCCATGGCATTGAGAAACAGCTGGCTGCTGGACCTGGAAAAATATTTATTATACAGATTCATTTGAAGGGTGGGGTTCGTCTCGCTGATATAGGAGATTGACCGGTTCAGCTCGTTGATGATATGGGTGTTTCCTTTGGTGGTGGCAAAGTAAAACGGGGTCGGTGAAAACTTTGCCACAGGCCGGAATCCCTGGGGCAGGGACACGTCAACCGACAGCATGACATCCGCCTGGCCGGAAAGGACCAGTTCCGCCTGTTTTCCATCCTCCTGGCACCAGACCGGCTCATACTGTATACCGTTGAGCTTTGCATACTGGTAAAATTTTCCATTATGGTAATTCGCACGTTTAAAAAGGGCAATGCGCAGTCCCTTGAAATCAGAAAGATTATATTCATCAATGCGGTCATCATCGCCTCTGACCGCAATCACACTGTATGCATTGCCGTAGTTCTCGCTGGGAAAATCGAAAACAGCAGAAGTCTGCTCGTTATTATTCATGGCCCCCAGAAGGTCCAGTTCTCCCTTTTCCAGCATATCCATCAATTGAACCAGCTGCTGGTCCATGGAGCCTTCCGCTTCCACGAACTCATAGGTCCAACCGGTGTACTGGGCAATCTCCTTCAGATAATCGTAGGTGTAGCCGGTATAATTGCCGTTGTCATCCTTCATGGTTAGGCCTGACTGTGTGGGAAAACCCACCCGAATCACAGATTTTTCCTCTGCTCCGTAGGATACAGGGCCGCATGACAGCATCATACAAAACACCACAGCCAAAAACACCATATAGTTTCTAAACATTCGATTCATGGATATTCTCCCGGTCCTTTGCATCTATTATGTATGGACATAACATTCCATCCATTATATAACAGCTTCTTACATATAACAATGTAAATTATTCCCCATACAGTTAAGGCAGGAAGGGGGGATTCTCCCTTCTGGGAAAATCCCCTCTTTTTTATTTCAGCAAATCAATCCTGCCGGACTGTATCCAGCGCAGGTTTGCTGCTATCTGTTCTTTGGGCCAGTCCCACCATGCCAGCTCCAGGAGGGCATCCACGGTCTGCTGCAAAAAGCGCAGCCGGATAGGCCTGGCAGGTACGCCGCCCACAATCGTATATGGGGGCACATCCTTTGTCACCACTGCTCTGGCGCCGATGACGGCGCCGTCCCCAATGGTAACTCCTGCCATGATGACTGCCTCATAGCCAATCCATACATCATTGCCAATGACAATATCGCCCTTATTATCCCATGCTTGGGCAACATCCGTCCGGTCCAGTCCCCATTCTTCAAAGAACAGGGGAAATGGATAGGTGGAAAGGGAGCCCATGGTATGGTTTGCACTGTTAAACAGGAACCGGGCGCCACAGGCAATGGAACAAAATTTTCCTATGACAAGCCGGTCATGGTTGATGGGGTAATGGTACAGCACGTTGTTCTTTTCGAATAAAGCCGGGTCATTGACAAAATCATTATACATGGTGTAATCCCCCACTGTTATGGCGGGGTCTGTGATTACATTTTTTAAATAAATTGTTTCCTTATCTCCTGTGCGGGGATAAACTGTTTTCTCTGGAATAGTCACTTGAAATCCTCCTGTTATTCTTATAATCCCACTATAACCATTCCAGATAATGCAATGCAGAGCTTCATGGCGCTCCTTTCCTTCATGCTTTATGATATTTTTCTTTGTTGTTCTTTTTGCATTGATACATGGCGGCGTCTGCTTCCCTGATAATGCCGTCCATGGTCAAATTGCTGTTGGTTCCATCTATTTGTACCACCCCGTAGCTGAAGCTTACAGGGTATTCTTTGTCATTTTCAGCCACAAATTGTTCCAGCACCTCGGCAAACCTGCGCTCCACAGCATCCCTGTCGTTATTCGGCAGTATCACGCAGAATTCATCCCCGCCAATCCGGGCAAACACATCTGAGCTGCGGAAGGAATTTTCAATGACAGACACAAACCTGCGGATGTAGCAGTCACCTTCATTGTGTCCGAATTGGTCATTGACAAATTTTAAGCCGTCCAGGTCCAGATAACATAATGTAATGTCGGATTTCTTATTTAAGTGCGCCTCCATATATTCCTCAAAGAACAGACGGTTGCGGATTCCCGTGCCTGAATCGTAATATGCTTTGCTTGCCAGTCTGTTTTCCGTCATCTTTTCATTGGTAATGTCCACCACAATATGGGCAAAGGCGTTGTGGCCGGCCCATTCGATGGAAAAAGTGGTAATACGGTAAAAGCCGTGGTCCTCATCTCCGATTTCCCATATCTTATACTGTTCACTGTCCTGCCAGTTTAAAATACTGTTCCGGAAAAAGAAACGGTTGTTGCAGATTTCGCAGAAAGCAGGGTCAATTCGTATCTCATCCTTGCGTTTGTTACAATATGTGATATCGCGGGTGTCCGCATCCACCACCAGTATCCATTCATTCCTTTTCCTGGTCATCTCCACCAGAAGCTCATTGTACTCTTCGATGACCGCCGCCCTTTTTCTGGCGATTTCAGCCTCCTCTTTCAGAAGCGCTTCCCGTTCCTTGAGCTGGGCCGTCATGGTGTTGAATGCTTCGGAAAACTCGCCCAGATAGGATACATGCTGGGAATAATCCCCTGCGGCAACCTGTTTTGCCTGCCAGGTCAGATGATTTAAATTTGCGTGCAGGTTTTTCATGTTCACGCAGAGAAAGTTATCCCTGGAAGGACATGGACCCGAAAGATTTCCCTGTGATATATCGGCGGAAAAGGCAAGAAGCTCTTCCACGGCCTTCTGAAGAACCTTAAGTCCCTGCCCTAATTTACGGTATGGCTCATCCAGGCTTTCTATATCCAGGGTCTGGATATGACGGTCATATAAGATGCTTCTCAGGTATTCAAATAATTGGTCGCAATTATCATGTTCCATTTCCGTGCCTCATTATTCCTTATTCTTCCGGTTCTACGCAGAATCTGCATACCCGGTCGCCGGTCGCCCAGCAGTCAATCTCCACCGCAGAGTATTTGCGTTTCATGTATGTGGACATGATACCTGATATAAATCCCTCATCGTAATTGCAGACAGCTTCCCCCAGCAGGGGAAGGCCTGAGCAGTCTGCATCCTCGGAGACAGTCAGTATGAGTTTTCCGCTATTTTCCTCAAACCGTTCCACCCGCAGGACGCCTATCTTTAATTCCGCAAGCCGGGACTGAAGTGCTGCTATGAATGCGTTCAGCTCCTGGGATAAATCCAGCTGGTTTTTAACAAAAAACACGCCTGCACGGTATCCTGCACTGCGGAAAATCTGTTTCTGCTCTTCCGTCCCAAATCTGTCTTCCAGTTCCTCCTTCAGGGAGTATTCCATCAGACGGTAAACCGCCACCGGTATATCCCCGCCCAGGTTTCCGCGTCCGTCAGCGCTGAAATTCATGTAATCCGCCAGTTCTGGTTTCTTCTGCTCCTTAAGAAATATATTAGCTGTCATTTATCTGTACCCCGTATGATTTATATGTATATAAGCATATTGTACCCCTAATGTCTATAAACTTCAACGTGAAAATCCTTATGTTTCCAGTTTGGCCCTCCGGAAGGGTTCCGGCAGGGGTTTCCAAGTTTCGGATTGTGAACCGGCCTCCGGCGTGGTAAAATAAAAGCAGATAAAAACAGTGATACTTTTATGATTTTCAGGAGGGATTTCTATGAATTATGAAGGACAAATCTGCCGTGGTCCCATGGAACGTTCGTCCTATATGCTTCCGGTTGCCGTTGGCTGCTCCTACAACCGGTGTAAATTCTGCACTCTGTTCCGGCACCTGAAATACAGGGAACTTCCCATGGAGCAGATAGAGGCAGAGCTGGCGCGGGTCCGGAACCTGGGCGGCAATCCAATGCGCGTCTTTCTCGGAGACGGCAATGCCTTTGGGCTGGACACAGACCGTCTGCTGAAGATAACAGACCTGATTCACCGGTATTTTCCGGATTGCAGCGCCATCAATATGGACGCCACAGTAACCAATATACAAGCCAAATCTCAGGAAGAGCTGCAGGCCCTCCGGGCTGCAGGCGTATGTCATCTGTACCTGGGCATTGAGAGCGGTCTGGACGACGTCCTGCGCCGTATGGGAAAGGACCACAATCTGGACCAGGCATACCGTCAGATTGACCGGATTCAAAGTGCGGGATTCATTTTTGATGCCCATATCATGACCGGAATTGCAGGCCATGGAAGGGGGGCCGAAAATGCAGCTGCCACCGCAGAATTCTTCAACCGCACCAAGCCCAGGCGCATCATAAACTTCTCACTTTTTCTGTTTCACAGCGCCCCTCTGTATCAAGAGGCCCAGGCAAAAACCTTTGTTCCTGCCACGGAACTGGAAAACCTGCAGGAGGAACGGCTGCTTCTGGAGAGGCTGACTGCCGAAGAACCGCTGGAATATGACGGTTTCCACGACCGCATTGAATTCAGGGTGCGGGGAACCCTGCCCGGTGACAGGGAAAAAATGCTGGCCAGGCTGGAACAGGCCATTGAACAGTACCGGAACCAGGAGCCTGTAATTGCAATCGCTTAATATGGCTGCCTGTAAAATCCGCCCGGTACATGCTGAACCGTTTTGTGAAGTGCTATCGAAAATCCAGGAGGCGTTTGCTGACGCCTCCTGGATTGATTCATATAGCAACAACTTCCTGATATTTATTGCTATTATATACTATTTTGTGACCATAGTAAAGTATCATAAAGCTAATTCCTTCTCTTGGGGTCAGCCATCAGAAACAGCATTCCCATCAGGGATGCAGCAGCCAGACACCGCCACATGACGGTATTGTTGTTTTCTCCGGTCCTGGGCAGGGGGACAGGGCTGCTGTCCGTATCATCTGACATGGCGCTGTTAGGACCATGCCCTGGGGCCTGGTCCTGTTCCGGCGTCACGGCAGGTCCGGCCTGGGTTTGTACGCCAGGGCCAGGTCCTGCATAATCCGTTTGCGCGGCCCCCTGTCCCGCCGTATGGCCGGAGGAACCAGAACCGGAAGAACCGGAACCATGGGGCCGGCCGGAATCCTGTAAATTGTTTTCCGGGGTATCGGAGGGATTATCCCCATCCTCCGGAGCGGGAGGCGGCTCCGGCCTGCTGCTTTCCATCGCCACATGTCCGGATGCATCTGTCTCTGTGTTTTCACCTGTGGCAGCGCTATACACAGACAAATCAGGCAGATAACCTTCAGCCGGCTGTATTTCCATTATGTAGTAGGCGGTTCTGGGCTGCAGTCCTGTAAAGGTATGCATTCCATTTTCATCTGTCTCCGCCACATCTCCGGCAGGTATTGTGCACGCAGGGTCATAAAACAGCTGCAGCTTTACACCTTTTAAGGGAAGGCCGGTCTTACGGTCCGTCTTAAGAATGGTCAGGACTGCTTTGGCTCTTTCATTGTAAATCTCCACGGCTGCCGGAAGGTCTTTTACCGCAACGGTTTCCGTTACACGGTCCGTCTTGACATAGCCGGCAGGAGCCTCCTCTTCCTTCAGCCAGTAGGTCCGTCCCGGATAAAGACCGGTAAAGACTGCTGTTCCATCCTCACCGGTGACGGATGCCTCCCCGGCAGGCATGGCGCATGTTTGGTCGGTATAGAGACGGAATACTGCATCTTTCAGGGCCGCGGACGAATCTGCATCCATTTTTTTTACCAGAATGGCTCCTGCTGCCCCGTCTTCACTGGGAAGATTGGTAAATGTAAGCACCTCATCCTTTATCTCATCTGTTTTTATTTCATTCCACTGGTCATTGAGGGCGTAATGTTCAGGAGCTTTTATCTCTTTATAATAAATCCGGTCCAGGTTTCCAATCCGGCTCCTGGGCACCGCAAGGGTACAGATACCCGTGTTGTCGTCACATGGTGCGGACACCAGAAGGGCATCCCCGCTCCGGTCTGAATAAAGACCGAACGCAGCTCCCTTCAGTATACGCAGCTCTCCGTCAACCTTCCTGATTTGGATGGACAGGAATTTTTCCGAAGGCAGGGAAAAACCGGCGGTGCCAAAGGATTTCTGGGTAAATGCAGCACTGGACCCGCTGTTGCCGGAATCCTCCGGGATTATGCTTCCCACCAGTTTTACGGCATTGTTCAACTTGACTCCTGACCGGACAACATAGGCACTGTAGGTAAGGATATAGCTTCCCTCTGCATCCGGTATCGGAACAGAGAATGAATTTTCCTTTGCATTGTAGTATATTTGGTCCAATGGCGGCGTCACGTCACTGCCCATGGTCAGTCCGGTCCTGTAATGGCCGCTGCTGTCCGGTGTAACCCTTTGGGACGGAAGGGCTTCATACAGTTTTACGGACTCCAAATCAATATAAAGCCCTGCATCCAGAGTGTCGTTGACGTACAGGTCCATATCCGGGTATCCTCCTGTCAGGCTGACGCCAAGAGGGTTGACCGATACCTGGTAGTTTACTGTATTTCCTGCATGGGATATATCCTTTTTATTTAAAATCTCATTTTCCAGTACCATCTTTGAAACAGCTTCCACGGTCTTTCCGGGATTGGCTGCAGCTGAAAGGACTGCTCTGTTTTCTACTGACACTTCCCTGCTATTGCGGAAATATGTATTATTTATATCAACCGTAACAGGAATGGTGATGGTATGTGCCTGCTTTACATCCTTCAGCCGTATAAGGATTCTCTTGTTGGGACTGCCTGAGTCATCCGGCCCAACGGTTATCCCCGCCTTTTGGCCAGCCTGAGAGCCGCCGTCTGTGCCTGTATCCTGCCCGGTATTTTCACCCTGCGGGAAAACGGTATTGTCCAGCATGGCGTTTTTTACATTATCGGCGGTACAGCTTAAACCTTCAGGCAGGTCGTCCGTAATGACAACATCACCCAGCGGAGCCTGGTTTTCATTGACCGTTAGCTTCCAGGTCAGTTCTCTGGTGTCCGGACTATAGGATATGTGGGATTTTTTCAGTACATTGCTGGTGCAGGCGTACTGGGCAGCCGCTGTCCTGTCCTGACGGATGGGAGAATTTTCCACGGTTGTGCCGTCCCGTTTCATGATTACCGTGTTATGGAATGTTTCATTTTTATTGGAAGCCCAGAAATCCGGGTCATCCACATAAGATGTAAGAGTAAAATCAAAGCTGTTTTTTCCGATGTCTCCTAATCTGATATCCAGCAGGTCCAGTGCCAGGACAGGGGATGGATTACCGGACTGGCCCTGCACAGAGTCCAATGACACATTGTTTCTGTTAAAACAATCCGGATTTGCGCCGGTTATTCCTGCCTGTTCAAGCCCCTTTTCAATGGCGGCGCAGATAGCATCCAGGCAATCATCTTTGTTGGCCTCAACCTCTTCCGTTGAAGCCCCCGGAACAAACACATGCCTGTATTCTCCGGGAGCCGGCGGCGTAATCAGCTCATCTGTCAGATGTATGCTTGTCATGTTTACTTTATTGGGATTGACGGTCACGGTCCATGTGATTGTATGGGCCGATTTATCGTAAGCACGGGCTGATTTAAGTATCAGGTTATTATTAATGTTCAGGTCGCCGGGACCTTTGGAAACAGAAGGAGGCATCCGGTCGCTGCCAGGACCGCTGCCGTCCGGCCAGGCATAATCAAGGCTCACTTTATTGGACAGGTCCTCTGCTGTCAGTCCCTGTCCAGCCTGGCTATTCTGGTTGTTCTGGTCAAAATAATCCTGGTCAATGGCCGTGGTATAAGTTATTGTATAGACTGCTTCTGCTGTTTTGGGAGTACTGTTTTCTATCAGCTTGATTTCCAGCATTGTCTTTGCGCTGACCGGGTCAGCGGTTATTATTTTGTCTATTGTACTGATATCATCTGCGTTGATTCCATTTATTAAAATGCTGTCTTTGTCCAGTTCCAGTCCCTTACCCATTTCGTCAATCACATACAGGTGTTCAAAATCCCTGCTTACTGTATTGACGGTTACGGTCCAGTTGATTTTCCACTGGTCACCATCTGCTTGGGGTTCAATGGTTCTGCCGTGTTTTGCTATCATGTTCCGTCCCGGCCAGTCAGAGGGGACCTGAACTGTTTTTGCGGCCTGTATAGAAGGATTTACGGAAACGCCATTTTCATCCAAGGCCTCCGCTTGATTGGTAAAGCTTAAGCCTCCGCCTGGCCTTGCCCATATATTGGACAGAGTGTTATCTTTCAGTATGGTATCATAGGTGATTTCCACTGTCTCGCCGGGGGGCAGGCTGCTGATGTCACAGGTCAGGATTTGGGTATCCTTATCATATTGAGGGACGGATACTGTGTTTAAATGAGCCGCTGCCCGGGCTGTTCCGTCCGCATATTCCAATTCAGAAGGAATCCTGTCCCGGATGATTTTCGGAATGGAATCCTGGTTATCCTCTATATAACCTTTAACCGGCTGTGTGTATGTGATTTTCCAGTGTATTGTTCCGTCGGCATCCCATGTTCCGTCTTTTTCTAATTTGGGGGGCTGCGGTAAACGTTCGGATATGGTGAAGGATACCTCCGTGCCTCCGGGCAGGCTGATTGTCACGATTCCCTTGTCGTCTGTATCCAGATTATCATGGTTCAGCTTACAGGAATAGTAGATTTCAACATCTCTTAAATCCTTATAGGTTATGGTCCCGCCGCTGACAGCAATTGGCCCGAAGTCAATAAATGTCACTTCCAGTACGGTGGAACCGGAGGTCCAGACAACTTCTCCGAATGTAGTGGATGATATTCCGTCCAGAACTTTTTCCAGGGACATACTTCCGTCGTCAACCGGAGAAAGGGCATCCGGAAGCGTTATCAGATATGTTGTTCCGGCATCCATATCCTTCAGGGATGGGATGGACATTTTAAGCCATAACGGGGTATTCAGACTGACAGCATAGTTTCCCGTTATCCTCTCTCCCACTCCGCCATCTGAATCCTCTTTGTAAAGCTGGGATTTTAGTTCATTCAGGGCTGTTCCGTCCGCATCGTTTCCTGCGATTCGGAGACTTAATCCTTCTATATTTATGGTTCCGTCCTCCGCGGCCTGTTCCGTATCAATGGTACAGGGCACTGTCAGGATATAATCCCATTCCCATGTGTCTGATTCTTCTGTCTTCTGGATGTTTTCATCATCTTCCTGTTTTATCTTTGCTGCCTGTGAATCTGTGCCGAGCGGAGCATCCTTCTCTGCTGATGTCAGAAGATGCCGGCCGCGGGGGCTTATAGACGCTTGAAGCGCCGGATGCGTGTGAATGGATGCAGAGTTACTGTATCCGGAGATTGTTTGGCTGTCATTGTTGTCCATTATGCCGCCGGATGAGCTTTCATTGCCTGGGTTTTCCTGGCTGTTGCCGGATGTGTTTTCGTTGCCTGGGTTTTCCTGGCTGTTGTCGGATGTGTTTTCGTTGCCGGGTTTTTCCTGGCTGTTGCCGGATGTGCTTTCGTTGCCGGGGTTTTCCTGGCTGTTGTCGGATGTGTTTTCGTTGCCTGGGTTTTCCTGGCTGTTGCCGGATGTGTTTTCGTTGCCTGGGTTTTCCTGGCTGTTGCCGGATGAGTTTTCATTGCCTGGGTTTTCCTGGCTGTTGCCGGAGGCACTTTCGCTGCTGCCGTCATCTTCTGCGTTTCCTGGCTCCTGGCTTTCCGTCGGTGATATATTGTCTGATGGAAATAAATTATCCGGCGGGGTTATGATATCAGAATTCATTAATTTCTCATCTGACTTTTTCTGTCTCTCTTTCTTCTCATAATCCGGATTTTCCACAGTCAATATCCTTTGGTCCTCTGACAGGCTGGTTTTTGCCCTTACTGTTCCGTCCGGTCCTGCTAATGTGATAAGGGACCTGGCTTTGGAAAAGTAAAGCAGCCCTTCCGGTATCTCTATCTCCTCTGATTCCCCGGAAAAGCTTACTTCAGTGACCCATTCCAGGACATCCTGTTCTCTCACTGTATCCTGGTCCTTCAGATATCGGCCGTCCCTGTAGATTCCCGGTGTTCTGACGGTTTCGTCTGTACCGTAGTCTGCTCCTTTGGCTGTCAGCATGGTATTTTGCAGCATAAGAATTGTTACCAGCAGCCATGCAGCCAACTTCTTTATTGGTTTTTTCATACATTCCTCCTGTGTTTAAAAACCGGCTCCGCCTATGTGACAGGCCGGGCCGGTTTTTCTGTTACTGTCTGATTATATTATAAATAACAGGCGTAACATGACCGTTACATTTATGCAGTTAGAATGTTAGATTTGCGTTACTTATGATATAAACACCATCTTTTTGACAGACTGCTGTTCCCGCAGACCCATTCATATAGTTCCAAAAACACTAAAACAGGGACGCCCACATATAATATCTTAACTGATACCCTTGTCCTTACCAAATGGATTTTATGTGGTAGTTTTTATATGATGTTATGGATGTAAAAACGTCTAAGCGAATGGAAATTCAGACAGGTTAATTGTATTCAGTCTGCAATGAAATTGTGAAGGAGTGATATTGAATGAGATATGATTATGCAAACGGTATGAACTGCGGAGATTACCCTTATGGATGTAATTCCAACGGTTATTCCGAAAACAACGGCAGATATACAGAACCGGCAAATACAAATCTTAACTCTTTTTGCGGCGGATGCTGTCAGGGTCCAACCGGGCCAATGGGCCCCCGGGGCTGCCCTGGCGTTCCTGGTCCAATGGGTCCCCGGGGCTGCCCTGGAGCTCAGGGCCCCCAGGGAAATCCCGGCCCCAGGGGTATTCCCGGCCCTCAGGGAAATCCCGGACCCCAGGGTATTCCTGGCCCCAGGGGTATTCCCGGACCCCAGGGTATTCCCGGGCCCCAGGGTATTCCAGGGCCAACCGGAGCCATGGGACCGCAAGGCTATGTGGGACCGACTGGCCCTATGGGACTAACCGGCGCAACCGGATTGACTGGTAGCACTGGTGCAACCGGAGCCACTGGTGTAACCGGAGCCACTGGTGTAACCGGACCGACTGGTGCAACCGGAGCCACCGGAATAACCGGGCCGACTGGTGCAACCGGAGCCACCGGAATAACCGGACCGACTGGTGCAACCGGAGCCACCGGCGTAACCGGACTGACCGGCCCCACCGGAGCCACCGGAATAACCGGGTCAACTGGTGCAACCGGGGCCACTGGAGCGACTGGCGTAACCGGCCCTGCTCCGCTATCCGCAGGCTGTGCCTGTGTACAACAGATGAGAAATATATTACAGCAGATAATCCAGCTTTACCCAACAGATAATGTAATTGTTGCCATGGAAAGCGGCAATAATGCCAGCGGAAGGCCGGGCTCGCTTTTGCCGGCGCCTGATACCAACCCTAATTCAGGGCTTTTCCAGCTGACCAATGCGCAGGGCGTTCCCCAGGAAGCACTCTCCATCTGCAGGATTGCCTCTGTCAGGGTCACAAGCGCTGAATATAATAACGCCATCACCTATCTTCCGGCACCCACCCCGGCACCCACAGGATGCGACGCTGACTGTCAGGCCGCCATACGCGCTTACCTGCCGGTTGGGACAGCAGGCGTAGATATCAACGCAGGAGGCCAGACCGTTGCACAGGGCACGGTCCTTCGAAATGAATTCGGTGTTTTGGTTCTGGCCGGATCAAATAACAGCGACCCCACCTTTGTCTCAACTTGCAAAGCTGAAATTATCACAACCTAAAATATGATGACCTTAACATAGCCACAGAGGATTACCAGTAAAGCGGTAATCCTCTGTGACTATCAGTTCTGCCCAGTTGATTCAAATCCTCAGGCATATCAGACTCTATTTGTTTAATAAGCTTGGGGTTATAGCGATACGTCAGAGAGATGGTTTCCTTGCTGCCAGTGTACGAGCAGACATGTGAGTAACCAAAAACCTCCGTCAAAGAGCATTCTGCGGGCATCCACCACCGTTACCTTGCCACTGTTTCAGGTCCGGAACCCGGGCGGAGCTGAAGCAGGGGACTCACTGTGCGAAGTTTCCCCGTATGTATTGCTGTTATATACTATTTTGTGACCATAGTAAAGTATCATAAAGCTAATCCCTACTTATTTTAGAAATGCAAATTTCAAATAAAAGTAATTTAACCTGTCCATAATAAAGAACTTCCATTCATCGGAAAACGAAGCCAAATCACCTGACTGTAAATCTTTTTCCAGCCGCCCAATAAAATCAGACAAATCATTGTCCAGCTGTCCGGTACTCATCAATACGGCAGATAAAATATATCCCCATACAGCCAGTTCTCTTAATTTATCATAGCATTCCCGTATCATTGCAGAAGGACATTCTCTGGAGATGAAGCTTAAAAGAACGTCAATGCACAGGATACTGCTGGTTTTTCCATGAAGTTTTCTGATTTCCTGCAGCAGTTCATCCCTCTTCTCCTTCGTGGCCGACTCCAATGTAAAGAGAGCCACGCCGCGGACCGTCAATGCCAGAATCTGCAATCCTTCTCCATGCAGCAGCATGTTTTCCCGGATTTCATCCTTCTTCAGGAGATTCAAATCCATGGGCTCCAGGCAGACTTTGGTTCCAATCCCCATATAGGTCCTGGTGACACCCAGAGAGTTCAGCACTGCAACCGTACGGCGCACCGTACTCAATGATACCTGGTACTGCTCTGCCATGTTAGGCAGGGACGGAAGATAACTCCCCACCGGATAACGCTCCCATATAATTTCACGTATGACCACAGTGGCCAGTGTATACCGTACCTGGGGACGGCTGCGATAAATATTCCACTTAAACGGAATCTGCGGAACGGCCTCAAGATGATACTCACCGCGTGCGGATTCAATGAAATCAATTACTTTATTTTGTGCGCTGTCAATATAGGAATCGAACTCCGTCTTTAAATCATCCATTGTTCGCACCGATAATACTTCCTCCGCTATGGTACCGGTTCTGATTTCACGTTTACTCGGATACAGAAAATTAAGGTAACGAAGGCATTGCCAGTAAAGGTTAAGAAGTAAATCATTGTGAAAGGTACGCAGGACATCCAGATACAGCTTTATGGGCATTGCTACCATCATTGCGCTTTCCGCTCCATGGATTTTCTTTAGATAATCCACTATGTCCGCATCAGGATTATGTATCGCTATCTCCCACATAGGATTAAATAGCAATTCACCTGCGTAGCAAAAATCCAGGATTCCTTCTTTGCGCGGCACAAAATACTTGGCGGTATTTTCTCTGAATACCTCTCTTGTTCCCCTGTATGCAACCCTGGCAATCTTCCGTTCCTGCGTTTCTATGTATCCGTTTTTTTCAAGCTTATCCAGTGCAGACTGAACCGTATTTCGCCCCATATGAAAGATATCCCGGAGTTGTTGTAACGACAGCAGCTGTTCATCGTATCTGTAAAATCCAAAGAGAATACGGGATTCAAAATACTCATACAGTAACTCATAAAGTTCGTTTGTCTTTTCCATCCCTCTCCTCCTGTGTGGAAATCATTTCACACTCTGTTCAGATAAAGTACTGGCATAATTGTATCACGATTAATAGAATGCTGCAATAAAGTGTGTTAACTATTGCGTATGCTCCCTGTTTCTTTGTACAGGATTTTACATACCCAGCTATAACTGTTCCCATTGCCTCTATATAATAAGTATATCAAAAAATCGCTGAAGTCACACGGCCTCAGCGATTTTTCTTTTGAGGGAGTTTTTTACAGCCCCAATCAGTCCTGCCCAGTTTATTCAAATTCTCAGGCGTATCAGAATCTATTTATTTAAATTGATAATTTCTTCAACCTCTCTTAAAAACAGCTTCCGGTCAATGGGATGTATGACAAAACGCGTATAGCCCTTTTTTATCAATCCCAAAATAGTTTCATCCACCTCACGATGAGGGGCCACAAAGAGCACAATCCTGCGCTGAGGACCTGAGAGAAATTTGAAAATATCTGTTAATTCACACGAAGGCAGTTCCAAATCAATGATGATAAGCTTGGGGTTATAGCGATAAGTCAGAGAGAAGGTTTCCTTGCTGTCAGTGGATGAGTAGACATGTGAGTAACCGGCTTGTGCTAAAAATGAAGACAGAAGATGGTGCAGTTCCTGGTTGTTTGAAGCGATTATAATGTTGCGCATAATCTCACCCTCTTTCTATTTACATTATACCACTTTAAAGTGAGTTAGTAAATAGATGCAGGCCGCACTGTGAACCATTCCTGTCCTATCTGTTACTGTTCAGAGGCTAACTTGTAAAGAAAGAACCCATGGTGTAGACTGGAAGC
>NZ_SPHO01000002.1 GCF_005845215.1 Clostridium sp. 1001271st1 H5 | reverse complement strand
ACAAGGACTGAAGGTCCAAGAAAGAACTTTCAGCCCAGTTATTATCATAGAAGATCAGCTTTTACAGACTTTTCTTCACACACTCTTTATCGCATATTCACTTATGTTTCATACCATGAGCCGGACTAATAAAAGTCCGGCTCAGAGCAGTTTATACCATCATATTTAATTCACTGACTCATCAGATACCGTATTATCTGTACTGGTTTCTGAAGTGGTATCATCTGATTGCGGCTGAGCACCCGGCCCCAACTTCATGGTATCAACGGTTTGGGTTGTTGGATTTCCATCCCAGACACCATCTGCACCCACATGAAAACCATCTGGTGTATCATAATCCGTTCTCATATAGCCACCGATATCAAAGTAATACCACTTTCCATCCTGATCTTCTACCCATGTCGAAGCAGCATAATATCCATTTTTAAGGACATACTTCCAACCGCGTTCATTTTGCATCCAACCAGGGAGATATTTTTGTTTTGCACCACTAGCATTTACGTAGAATCCATCTGGTGTTATGGTATCAGACAACATATATCCTTCTCCATCCAGATAGTATAACTCATCATCTACATTTAACCAGCCATTGCTGACAAATGTCCCATCTGGTTTGCGATAACGGTATCTTCCATTTTCTCCTATTTCCCATCCTGAGACAGTCGTACCAGTATACGCACCAGCGTCAGATCCATCTATATTAATTAAATATTTTCTTACCTCAGGAGGCAAATCTGCTGAAGACACATTGCCCGGTAAGCTCACCACATCTATGTATCGCTCTTTAGTCGGCAACTTTCCATTATTTGTATAAAGAACAATCTGTAGTGTGGGCTGTGTACCCTCCGGAAGCAAAGGCTGATTTTCAGGAATAGCCCATAATCCATCTACATTGACTAAGTTGGGAACTTCCCCCCACGGTCTATGATACTCCATTGGATTAAAGGTATATGCATAATCATATCCCCTCTTTAAAATAACATTTCTCTCTGCAATAGAATTACCTCCAACCAAAATGGCAAAATAGTGACCATTACCGCAATCCACTGGTCTCCACTCGAAAAGATAGGCTCCACAGCTTTCCATGGTGGTTGTATCAATCCCTGTCGTTGTGTCGGCAAATGCCACTGTTGTATTCTGGATGCACAATGCCGCTGCAAGGCATATCATGGCTAGTTTTCTTTTAATCATTCGGTTGTTCCTCCTATTAAATTATAAAAAGAAAGCGTTGCGACTAGTTTAGTTTCCTAATCAGCCACAACGCTTCCCCCTTAATTATCTGTATTAACTAAATAATATTAGTTCTCAGCATAGATAGCAACAATCTTGCCATGTCCGCCTTCTTTGTTAATTACATAGTAGTAGTCATTGCCGTCTTTGTTCTTGGACTTGCTGTCAATAACCTTACCTGAAGTATTAACCAGATAGAAGTTCTTGAAATCCTTAGCAGCGGCTGTGCTACCCTTGGTGTAATCAATAATATACAGTTCTGCTAAATCTTCTGCCTTCTTATTTACACCAAACTGCTTTAACGCATCTGTCTTAGAAGTATTGCTATCAGATGCACTCATTCCTACAGCTGCAAGGAATGCCTGAACATCATCTAACTTCTTATATGTGGTAGTGCTTGCTGCATCAGCACCGGTTGCTGGGCTAGCCTGGACAACCTGGTACTTCTCGTCGGAACCAGCAGCTAACATCTTACCAGACTGATACATCTTGTCATCCTTCTCACCGGTCTTACCAGCACCCTTATGAGCGCCAGACTTCTCGAAGAAGAATGTGAACTTATCGCCATCAATAGTGATGCTGGTCTTGTTGGTTCTCATAGAACCATCATCGCCATCACCAAAGTAGTAGCATCTGTAACCATTATTTGAGTACCAGATGGAGCTTGTATTGAAGTCATCCTCGGTATCAAATGGATGAGCGGAATCATCATCTGCCTTAACATCTAAGCCATCGCCATTATCCTTGATGAACTTAAGGCCATCAACCATACGGCCGTCATTACGGAACGCATACTTTTTACCCTTGATGGTCTTGAATTCGCCAGCATACAGCTTACCACTTCCATCTGCATAGTACCAAGCATCTTCGTCATCATTGTACTTATCATAGTTCAGGTATTCAGCAGAAACAACCTTGAACCAGCCCTTGCTTACGCGGGCACCATTCTCAACATCCTGGAAGTATCTCCACTGCTGTGAGTACTTAGCAGGTACACTAACAGATGCAGAACTGCCTGCCTCACTGTGGCTTGCAAGTAAGTCGTCATTAACACCGTTAGTCTGGCTGTTGGATGCGCTCTTAACGTCTAAGGACCACTCTGCAGTCATTGCGCCGTTCTCATCGAACTCATACTTCTTACCATTGATGGTTTTGCTCTTCTGAACATCGCCACTTTCAGCCTTTACTTTCTTACCATTAGCCTTGAAGTAGAACCAACGTGTCTGATCCTCATCATCGTTGAATGCTGGAGCAACTTCATATGCCAGTGTGCTGTTTGTAACAGCATCATCATATGTGATATCCATCTGCAGCCAGCCAACAGTCATTGCACCATCGTCTTCGCCGCCGAAGTAGTAATCGCCTTCCTTAAATGCATCGCCGTCTGTATTATCAAGACGCTCTGCACTGTTCTCATCTACCCATCCGAAAAGCATCTTGCCTTCGTCATCAAAAGCATACTTCTTGCCATTGATTGTCTTCAGGGCTACCTTGGCATTATCGCCATTCTTTAAAGCCTTACCATTAGCCTGGAAATAGTACCAGTAATGGTCTGGCTCGTCATCCTGTCCTGCATCCTCGTTGTCAATGGCTACCCACTGGTTTGCTGCCATAACACCGTTGATGTCTACGTAATAGTAGTTGTCGCCATCCTCAATCAGCTGATCAATAGCCATCTCGCCATTGCTATCTAACCAATACCAGTTATTACCGGATTTTTTCCACTGATCAGTTGCTCTCTCGCCATCTCTGTTGTAATATACCCAAGTACCGTCTTCCTCAGCCCATCCTGTAGCTGCGAAAGAAGTCATGGATGCACCAATAGCGAGCAGTGCTGCTGTTGATAATACAGCAACTAACTTTGTCTGCTTTCTCATAATTAATGCACTCTCCTTTTTCTTTTTGAAATACTTTTTGAAATTCCTTTTTTGCATTACGAGTTGATTATACTTCGGATAAGGAAAATTATCAATAGTTTTTTTGCATTTTTTGCAAATTCTACTAAAATTATGTAATATCGACAACTCCCTCTAAAGTTAACCAGCTCCATCACACGCACTTAGTATATTATAAATTCCGCAAAAATACCATAACTTTTACCTGTGTATTTTCTTACATAATTATTACAGATGTGTTATGTACCCTAAGGATTGCATTTATATCTATACATGCATCTTCGTATCGCTGCCTATTTCGAACATTCTGTCATAATTTAATCATACTAAAATGTTTAAACAGGCAACGGGCATTAATGCTCTCAATTACTTATAAGCATAATGCCCGTTTAAAATTGATTCATCCAATTGACCTGCTAAACTTTAATCATAAAGTAATTAAAACTATTTCTCTAAAATAATTTTATATGCCTCAGCCATCCCTTTACTCTGAATCAGCTCATAAGACTCCTCCACCAGAGGAATCATATCGCTAAGATTGGCATGCCAATAATCATCTCTCTTCATTATCTCACTGACAGAGGCCTGCTTCATAAACCGTATGATTTCTTCTCCGTCATTCGCCTTATCTGTACGATAAAATGATATCAGTGCTGCCATGGAAAACGTAAGGGCCCTTGGATAATTTCCAAACTTTTCTTTATATTCTAAAATAGTAGGAAGGACTCTTACCTGGAACTTACTTACGGAATTCAGAGCTATACTCAGCAGCTGATGTTTAATAAATGGATTTGAAAAACGCTCCAGCACAGCTGTTCCAAATTTACGATTATCTTCTGTATCACCAATTGTAGGAATTATTTCTTCAAAAATACACTTTCTCAAGAATGCAGATACCATTTCATCCTTCATGCATTCACCGACAGTCTCAAGTCCATACAGATATGCGCCCAATACCATAGAGGTATGGCCTCCGTTCAGAATACGCACTTTCCTTTTTTTATATGGATGTACATCATCTGTCCAGACAATGTTATAGCCCGCTTTCTGGAATGGAAGTTCATCTTCATGGTGGCCGCCGATAACCCACAGATGAAATATCTCTGCCGTATCTATAAGTTTATCTTCATATCCAATCTGTTTCGTCAGTCCTTCAATCTCATCTCTAGGATAGCCTGTCACGATTCGATCTACCAATGTACTGCAAAAGTCATTCTCATTCTCAATCCAGTTTATAAAACCATCCTCAAGTTTCCACAAATCTGCATACTGAAGAACACACCTCTTCAAATTATCACCATTGTCATCAATCAGTTCACACGGAAGAAGTATAAGGCCCTGCAATCCAGCTTTGTACCTCCTATACAAAAATTGGGTGAGTTTAGCTGGATATGATTTTGGAGGCATATCAGTCAGCTTTTCCACTCCCAGATACTCGATTCCTGCCTCAGTGGTATTAGACACAAGAACACGTAAATCCGGATTCTCTGCTAATGCAATATATTCATTATACTCAACATATGGATTTAATGCTCTGGAAATAGAAGTTATATGAGTATGCTCGTTAACTACTTTCCCATTATCAATTCCCCGCAGGAACAGATTGTATTCACAGTTCTGGTCTGCCAGCATATCACACATTCCTTTTTCGATAGGTTGTACCACGACTATTTTGCCATCATATAAGCCTTTCTCCTGAAGCTTATGGAAAAAATAATCTACGAATCCACGTAAAAATCCACCTTCTCCAAATTGTATAACTGTTTCTTTTACTGCGTTGCTCATCTCTTTACCTCCACGTTTTGTAAGTGCTTACATTTTTGTGTGCAATTAACTTTACTTTATTACTTAGATTACTATACAACATAGCCCAGAATTTTGCAAGAGTACTACACACTTTTTTGTAAGTATTTACATTTTATTTTTTCTTCTCTTGTATTCAATCAGCTTATTCTTCTATTTTTATTTGCTACGAATACAATTCCTTTAAGCCATACAAATGTTTCTTATTGCACATTTTCATCACCCAAAGAAATCATTTGTAATTTATTTTGTAAATATCTTCCTAATATTATTGACTTTCTTACAAAAACATACTATTATATTAAATATAAAGTATATTTTTTCTTACAAAATTATGAATTAAAAGGAGAAGTACGTATGAGAAAGCACACAAAAGCACTTGCAACAATTATGGCAGCCGCTACATTAGCTATGGCATCTGCAGTAACCAGTTTAGCAAATACCGGATGGCTTAATGTACAAAGTAAATGGTTTTATTATGATGAGGCTGGCAATTCCATCCGTAATCAGTGGGTACAGGAGGACAATAATCTTTTCTGGCTCAAGGATAATGGAGAAATGGCAATCCAGTCATGGGTAAAATATGATGACAGCTGGTATTGGGTGAATGCGCAGGGAGCCATGGTTACTGACAGCTGGATACCGATTACGAATAACTGGTATTATGTTGGACAGGATGGAAAAATGCTGGCCAATACTTGGTTTGAGTATAATAATCGCTCCTATTATCTTACCGAAAGCGGAGCTGCTGCAAAAGGTTGGTTAGAAATTGACGGTAAGTGGTATTATTTTGACAGGACAAATGGAGATATGAAGAAATCCACCAGTATTGATGGTTACCGTCTTAACGATGATGGGGTTTATGTTCAGTAATCTTATGTAAATTATGTATTGGTATTATTAGGATTTACTTTTTATATAACATGGGGTTTGGGGTTAGAGGATTCCAAGAAGGGCTATTCACTTATAACAGCGAATAGCCCTTTTGTAATACATCGCACCGCCTTTACAACAAAAAACCGCCCGCCTCAACATGTCTCACACGTCTCAGCGCAACGGTCTTTCCATCTAAGTCATCCTCAGCTTTATCAACTGAATTCCAATGAACTCCGATTATATAAATCTATCAGCCCTGGTCCAAAATTACTTCAATGTAACCTTAGCGCCCTCAGCCTCTAATTTAGCCTTAACATCCTCAGCCTCTTCCTTGGAAGCGCCCTGCTTAACTACCTTAGGAGCTCCGTCAACTACGTCCTTAGCTTCCTTCAGGCCTAAGCCGGTAACTTCACGTACAACCTTGATAACCTTAACCTTGTTAGGACCAACCTCGGTCAGCTCTACGTCAAATTCAGTCTTCTCCTCAGCTGCTGCTGCGCCAGCGCCTGCTGCTGCAACTACAACACCTGCTGCTGCGGATACGCCAAACTCTTCCTCACATGCTTTTACTAATTCGTTCAGTTCTAATACAGATAATTCCTTGATAGCTTCGATAAACTCAGCGGTTGTTAACTTTGCCATTTTATGTTCCTCCTGTTTAATATTTAATAATAGTTGTTTTCAATATTGTCCGGCACCGATTGGCTGCCGGGCAGATAAGCCTTTTTCTGTCAACAAGATTATGCCTCTGCGGCTCCACCCTGCTGCTCTGCAATCTGATTGAGTACACGAGCCAGGTTGGTAATTGGTGACTGGATGCTTCCAAGCAGCTTGCCAAGAAGTTCGTCTCTGGAAGGAATGGTTGCGATAACCTGGGTTCCTGCCTGGTCATAGTAGGTTCCTTCAACTACACATGCTTTCAGTTCCAGCTTTGGAGCTGTCTTAGCGAAGTTAGCTAAGATGCGTGCCGGAGCAGTAGCATCTTCTTTAGAAACTGCTAATGCGGTAGGTCCTTCCAGCTGTGGTGCAAGTGCTGCAAAATCTGTTCCTTCTGCTGCACGCTTAATCAGGGTATTCTTGTATACCTTGTAAGCAACCCCAGCTTCCCTTAACTGCTTACGCAGCTGAGTATCCTGCTCTACTGTCAGACCGCGGTAGTCAACGATGACTGCACCGGCAGCGCCTTCCAGCATAGCCTTAATCTCATCTACGACTGGCTGTTTTAATTCAACTTTTGCCATGAATGGTTTACCTCCTTATATATTTTCGCATTGAAAACCGTCATAGCACGGGAACGATTCATAATCCAGAACTGCAGACAAGCTGCAAAGACCGGACAAAAAAACCTCTCCGCCGTAAAGACAGAGAGGTTCGCAAAATCTCATCATAAATAATCAGAGTTTTGTATGTTCCTCGGCAGGCGTTTTCGCCTTACACCTTACGGTACCTGCTGTCTCAGGGCATTCAATACTGTGGTATCATATCATATTGTATGAATGATGTCAAGCCCCATTCAGGTTTAAGCCTTCCGGCTTTTATCCTTCAAATGAACGGGGATTTGTGCTTATAGCACTATATTATTGCAATCAATTAGTTCACAAGCTTTGCAACATTCAGCTTAACGCCGGGACCCATGGTAGAGGTCAGGGCAACGCTCTTAAGGTATGCGCCCTTAACAGTGCTTGGCTTAGCCTTCATGATTGCATCAATAAGCGTCTGGAAGTTGTCCGCTAACTGCTCCTCTGTGAAAGAAGCTTTTCCTACTGGCACGTGAATAATGTTTGTCTTGTCGAGTCTGTATTCAATCTTACCAGCTTTGATATCGTTGATAGCCTTGGTAACATCCATGGTTACGGTTCCGGCCTTTGGGTTTGGCATTAAGCCCTTGGGTCCCAGTACACGGCCCAGACGGCCTACAACGCCCATCATGTCAGGGGTAGCTACTACAACGTCAAAATCCAGCCAGCCATCGTTCTGAATCCTCGGAATCAGTTCCTCTGCTCCTACGTAATCAGCACCTGCTGCCTGAGCCTCGTCGGCCTTTGGTCCCTTTGCAAATACTAAGATACGTACAGTCTTACCTGTTCCGTGAGGAAGAACAACAGCGCCACGAATCTGCTGGTCAGCATGACGTCCGTCACAGCCTGTTCTGATATGAAGCTCTACAGTCTCATCAAATTTTGCGGATGCATTTTTCTTCACTAATGTGATAGCATCAGCAATGTCATAAAGTGCAGCACGGTCTACGTTTTTCATAGCCTCTGCATATCTTTTACCTGATTTCATTCTAATAACCTCCTAGTGGTATTGACGGGGAATCTCCCTCCCACGTTCATATAACGGGTAAATGCCTTAGCAACCCGGAAACCTTGCTCGGGTGTCTCCGGATTCATGCACCAATTGTATTATTCCTTGGTATAATTCCCAGATATGATTCTTTGGAATTATTCCTCAATGGTAACGCCCATGCTTCTTGCAGTGCCGGCAATCATGCTCATGGCAGCCTCTAAGCTGGCAGCATTTAAATCTGGCATCTTAGTCTCTGCAATCTTCTGAAGGTCAGCCTTCTTAAGCACAGCTACCTTTGTCTTGTTAGGAACACCGGAACCGCTCTTAATGTTGCAGGCCTTCTTAATCAGAACGGCTGCTGGCGGGGTCTTGGTGATGAAGCTGAAGCTTCTGTCCGCATATACGGTAATAACAACAGGGATAATCATATCGCCCTGGTCTGCTGTCCTTGCGTTGAATTCCTTGGTAAACTGAACGATATTGACACCGTGCTGACCAAGTGCTGGTCCAACTGGTGGTGCTGGTGTTGCTTTGCCAGCTGGAATCTGTAATTTAATATATCCTGTTACTTTCTTTGCCATCTTAGGCACCTCCTAAAATTATGTGGTATTGTCGGGAATGTCCCTCCCACCAGCCCCTGCCCTGCAGAAGCTGATTCCTTGTGTTACAAACGGACGCCTACATCTTCTTGACTTCGGCAAATCCAAGTTCAACCGGTGTTTCACGGCCGAACATCTCAACGTGCATGGTTATGGTTTTCTTACTGTCGTTGATGGCCTTGATGGCCCCTACAGTATCCTTCCATGCACCGGAGATAACAACTACCATATCTCCTACTTCAAAGTCGACTAAGACATCTTCTTCTCTATGGAATCCCAGGCTGGCCATCTCTTCTTCTGTCAGAGGAACCGGTTTGGAGCCCGGACCCACAAAGCCCGTGACACCGCGGGTGTTCCGCACTACATACCATGTATCATCGTTCATGACCATGTTGATGAGCACATACCCCGGGAACATCTTCTTGTCCGCCTTTTTCTCCACGCCGTTCTTAAGCTCGACTACGGGGAGCATGGGGACGGACACCTCCAAAATCTGGTCCTGAAGGTTCCTGTTTTCAATTGTTTTCTCAATGTCGACCTTGACTTTGTTCTCATATCCTGAGTAGGTATGGACTACATACCAATGTGCTTCTGACATACAATCACCCTCGCCTTTAATTAAAGAATAAAGCTCAAACCAAACTTCATAACGAAGTCCAGGACAGCAATTATCACGCCAATGGCAATTGACATGAAAAGCACTGCCACGGTCTGTTTTGCCACGGTTTCCTTGTCAGCAAAGACGATTTTCTTGTACTCTTTCTTCAGCCCATGAAAAAAGCTAGGCTTTTTGTCCTTCTTAGCTGCCTTCTTCTCAACCTTGTCAGCCTTGGCCGTTTTCTCTGTGGTTTCTACAGCGTTAACTGTATTCTCTTCCATAATTTCACGTCCTTTACTGAGCAGGATTACTTTGTTTCCTTATGCATGGTATGCTTCTTGCAGAATCTGCAGTACTTCTTTGTTTCCATACGGTCCGGATGAGTTTTCTTGTCCTTAGTCATGTTGTAGTTGCGTTGTTTGCATTCTGTACATGCCAGTGTAATTTTTGTGCGCACGACTTCCACCTCCACTTATATTATCGTAGTTCACATTTGCCGCTCAGGTACTTAATTTTGAGCATAAAAAAAAGACCTAAGCTCTTCCATTCGCCCGTTTACTATACCATAGAAATATTGATACGTCAAGGGATTTTTGCGGATTTATGGGGGCCGGGACCTGTGCCGCGGTCTGTTGTCCGGGCCGTCTGCTGCGGTGTTAGGTCTGTATCCGGGGCTGTTATCCGGAGCCGGACCCGGTCAGACGCCCGGGTCCGCTTTTACTTAAAAATATTCTTTATCCATGGCCAATGAATATGGTCACAAAATACACGTTTTCTGCGCCGGCTTTTCTGAGAACCCGCGTACATGCCTCAACGGTACTCCCTGTGGTGTAGATATCGTCCACCAATATAATATTTTTTATACCGGGCGGCAGAGCAGATGCCGAAAATGCCTGCTCCAGGTTTTTTAACCGTCCGCTGGAATCCAAAGATTTCTGGGGAGCCGTCTTTCGTTCCCTTTTAAGGATGGCTGTATTGACCGGTATTCCCAGAGGGCCGGACAGCCGGACAGCTAATTCTTCCGCCTGATTGAATCCCCGTTCACGGCGGCGGGAGGGGTGGACCGGCACAGGGACAAGGACGTCCCCGTTCATGGATTGGATGCGTTTTCCCATTTTCCTGACCATTGCCTCACTGTAAAAATCCAGATATTCCCTTCTATTATTATACTTAATCCGGGCCATGGAACGGCTGGCCGTGTCATCGTAATTAATCAGGCTCAGCCCATAGTCAAAAGTGCGCTTATGCCGGGTACAGTCATAGCAGTATTCTATGGTCCCATCCGCCACTTCCTTTCCGCATTTTTTACAGACAGGACGGCGGACCCAGGACAGCTTTGCCATACAGCCGGGACATATGAGGCTTCCTTTGGGCAGAACGATATCGCCGCACACCGGACAGCGGCGGGGGAACAGGATGTCTGTCATTAATTCAGAGCTATAGCGGATTATGTTTGTCAGCATATTAACCGGATGCTTTGTCCCCGCATCCGCCGTTGTTTCTTCAGACAGCTTTTTCAGTATCTCCGTCACCTCCAAAATCCTCTTGCACTTTCCAATACTCCTGTACCTTCTCAGCCGGCCGAATCCGGCTGCGCGTATATCTCCCCAATCCTGCTCCTAAGCCCGGAATACCGCTTCTGCTCCACGCAGTTTGAGGCCATTGTATAAAATGCATCCGGCTGTCCCACCAGGCACACGCAGGCCCGGGCGCGGGTTACGGCCGTGTATATGAGATTGCGGGTCATAAGCATGCGGGGGCCGTTGTACATGGGAATGATGACTGCCGGGTATTCGCTTCCCTGGGACTTGTGAATCGTGATGGCATAGGCCAGTTCCAGTTCCTCCAGCTGCTTAAAGCTGTACTCAATCATCTTGCCTTCGTCAAACTCAACGGTAAGCATCTCCGCAAAATCATTGATTTCCCGGATGATTCCCACATCGCCGTTAAAGATGCCGGCTCCCTTGTCCACAGGAATACCGTATTTGTTGCGGACCTCCCATTCCATCTGGTAGTTATTCTTTATCTGCATTACCTTGTCGCCTACCCGGTAAATGGTCCCGCCTGCTTCCTTTTCCTTCTTTGACTTGTCCGGCGGATTCAGGTAATTCTGCATAATCTGGTTCAGGCGCTCCACGCCCAGGGCGCCTTTGCGCATGGGCGTCATGACCTGGATGTCAAAGGCATTGGCATGTACATAGTCCGGCAGTTTTTTCTGAATCAGGGTAATGGCCGCGTTTATGACTGCATCCGGATTGTCCCTGCGGATGAAGAGAAAGTCCTGGCTGCGCTTTGCCAGGTCAACCTGTTCTCCTGCATTGATTTTATGGGCATTGACCACAATGTCGCTCTGGGCGGCCTGGCGGAAGATGTGGGTCAGCTTCACCACATTGAAGCAGCCGGATTCAATGATATCCCGCAGCACATTTCCGGGGCCAACGCTGGGGAGCTGGTCCACATCCCCCACCAGGATGAGACGGGTGCCCACGTTCACTGCCCGCAGCAGGGAATGCATCAGGCTGATGTCCACCATGGACATCTCATCTATGATAATGACATCTGCATCCAGAGGATTTTCCTCATTTCTGTCAAAATGCATTCCCATGCTCTGGGCGCCCTTGCCTGACCTTGTGGCGCCGGGAATGACAGGCGCGTCATTGCCGGGCATTCCCACAGGCACCAGTTCCAGCATACGGTGGATGGTCCTGGCCTCATAGCCAGTTGCCTCTGTCATCCGTTTGGCTGCCCTGCCTGTGGGCGCTGCCAGGAGGATTTCCATGCCCTCCATCTCAAAATACCGGATAATGGTATTGATGGTGGTCGTCTTGCCGGTACCCGGGCCGCCGGTGATGACCAGCAGGCCGCTGTTTACCGCTTCATATACCGCCTTTTCCTGGAGTTCATCCAGGTGGATGGATTCCTGCTGCTGGATTTTAAGGAGATTGGCCTTGATTTCCGCCTGGGGGATGTCCCCCCTGATGTTCAGGTCATGGAGCATGCGGGCTGCATTGAGCTCCAGGTAATAGTAGTGGGAGGAGTAGACCAGGGCTCCCTGGTCAGACGGCTTCACCACCACCTTGCGGTCTATCTGCATGTCCATGAGATGCTTTTCCATGGCAGAGGGCTCCACCTTTAAAAGCTCTGATGCCTGTGCAAACAGTTCCGCCTGGGGCAGATAGGTGTGCCCCCCTGCAGTGGCCTGGAGAAGGGTGTACAGAATACCGGCCTTGATGCGGTAATCGGAATCCGTGAAAATGCCTACTCGCTCCGCAATTTCATCGGCCATCTTAAAGCCAACTCCCGGAATGTCGTCCGCCAGACGATAGGGGTTCTCGCGGATGATTCCGTACAGGGTGGGACCGTACTCCTGGTATATCTTGGCCGCCAGGTTCATGGTGATGCCGTAGTTCTGGAGGAACATCATGGCCTGGCGCATGTCCTTCTTATCCTCCACCTGCTCAGCTATGGCCATGGCCATCTTCTCGCTGATGCCCTTTACCTCGGACAGGCGCTCCGGCTCCTCCTCCATGACCCGAAAGGTGTCCGCCTTGAAATGACGCACGATTCTGGCAGCCAAAGCAGCCCCGATGCCTTTGATGGCGCCGGAGCCCAGGTAGCGTTCCATGGACAGCTCGTCCTGGGGTGTTTTCATCTCATAGCTTTCTATCTGGAGCTGTTCCCCATATACCGGGTGCTGGGTCATATGGCCGCTGGCCTCTATCATATCGCCCTCTGCGGCGTAGGCCAGATTGCCTACCATAATGACTTCTTCCCCGTCACTCTGGTCCGTGACGCTCATTACCGTATAACCGTTTTCTTCGTTGCGGAACTTAATCCGTTCTATAAATCCTGTTATTGTCGCCATCGTTTTATCAAAAGTTCAAAAGAACCCGGTGCCAGGGCGTGTCCGGAATGCTCCAGTCCATCACGCTGTGCCGGGTTCTGGGACGTGCTTTTTAATTGCTTCCCGGCAGCTGTGCAGCGTACAGGCAGCAATCATAAATGTTCAAACACGCTCTTGTTTTTAGTAATCCTGTTTTTAGTAATCCTGTTTTTAGTAATCTTCTCTACCGCCGCCTACTCCCATGGATGCCTCCATGGCCATGCTCATACCGTGGGCAAACTCAATGAACTTGCCGGTACCAATGGCAACCGCGGTCAATGGGTCCTCTGCAATCATGGTTGTAATGCCTGTCTTTTCCTCAATCAGGGCGTCCAGGCCGCTGAGCAGGGAACCGCCTCCTGTCATGACAATACCTCTGTCGAAAATATCGGCTGCCAGCTCCGGAGGAGTGCGCTCCAGTACATTGTGAACAGCATCCACAATCTGCAGGGCCGGCTCTCTGAGCGCCTCCAGCGTCTCGTCCGAGGTAACCACGATGGTCTTCGGAAGACCGGTCACCAGGTTACGTCCCCTGACCTCCATGGTCAGGACCTCCGGCCTGCGGTATGCTGCTCCGATGTTAATCTTTATCTCCTCAGCCGTACGTTCGCCAATCAGAAGATTGTGTTTCTTCCTCATATAGCGCACCAGGGCCTCGTCAAAGTCATCACCTGCTATCTTGATGGAGGTGCTGACAACAGGGCCTCCCAGGGAAATGACTGCAATGTCAGCCGTACCGCCTCCGATATCCACAATCATGTTGCCGCAGGCCTTGCCGATGTCGATACCGGCGCCGATGGCTGCCGCAACCGGCTCCTCAATGATGGCCACTTCCCTGGCGCCAGCCTGGTAGGTGGCATCCTCCACTGCCTTTTTCTCAACTTCCGTAGCGCCGCTGGGGATACATACACTGATTCTGGGCTTGCGCAGCGTTTTCTTGCCCACTGCCTTGCTGATAAAATATTTAAGCATCTTCTCTGTAATGGTATAATCTGAAATAACGCCCTGACGCAGAGGACGGACAGCAACAATATTGCCCGGGGTACGTCCAATCATAAGACGGGCTTCCTCACCGATGGCCATGATTTTGTTGGTATCGCGGTCAATGGCCACAACGGACGGTTCTTTTAATACAACGCCTTTTCCCTTAATATATACAAGGATGCTGGCAGTTCCTAAGTCAATTCCAATATCATTGGACATCATTGAAAACATATAGATAGTTCCTCCTCGCTGACTGAGCCGGTCCGGAAGTATACGTAAATCTTTCCTTCACACGTATGGCTTCCATGCTTGTCCCCCATCGGGACAAAACGCCGGGCAGACCGCATCAATTGCTTAAAATATAAATGGTTCCATTGCATTACTCCTATGCATTGCTTCTATTATATACAATATTGTAAAGTTTTCAAAGGGTTTTTTTCTTTTTTATTTTCTTTATGTTTTTTTCATGCCAAGGACATATTTTCGTCACAATTATTGCTTATTATAATAACAAGTTCACCGAGAGGTGGACGAGGCCTTTGTTTCAAGTGATTACTTGAAATCACAAAGCTTTTTCATACTCATACCGGACGGAGCAATCCGTCCGGCCCCCCTATAACATTTTCTTTTTTATATACCTACCATTCCCACGCAGGCAATGAGCCATGCGAAAAAAAGCAGAAAAAGAATCGGCACCGTATTTCGCGGATGCCGGTTCTTTTTTTCGGAATTTTAATTTCTAATTTTGCCTGCATGATTCAACCTGCTTCATTAAATCAACAGCCCTTTTTCTGATTCCTTCTGCATCCAGGCCATAGTATTCAAATACCTGACCGGAGGTGCCTGAGATAACCGGCTCATCAGGAAGAGCCAGGTGCACCACTGTTCTGGGACACTCCTCACCTATTGCCTGACTGACCATGGCTCCCAGTCCCCCGAAGGGCGAGTGTTCTTCAACCGTCATGACCGCCTTTACCCCTGACGCCTTTTCCACCAATGTTTTTCTGTCCATGGGCTTAAGGCAGTACATGTCAAGCACGGCTGCTTCTATCCCATCCCCGCGAAGCATACGGGCCGCATCCAGTGCAGGACGCACCATCTCACCGCAGGCCACAAGCAGTACATCGTTTCCGTCCATCAAAGTAACCGCCTGGTCCATGACAAAGGGGACCCTTCCGTCTTCATATACATCCTCTACCGGATTTCGTCCCACCCTCAGATAAGCCGGTCTGTCATCCTTCACCAGCTCCTCCATCAGACACCGGGTTTCATGCCTGTCGCAGGGCAGATAAACCCTCATATTGGGAATGGCCGACAGAGCGGCTATATCCTGTGCAGAATGGTGGCTCATTCCCAGGGCGCCATAGCTGATTCCCCCGCTGATGCCAATCAAGGTTACATTTGTGTCCGAATATGCCACATCCACCTTAATCTGCTCATAACTCCTGGCGGAAATAAAGCTTGCCGGAGAAGCTGCAAATACCCGTTTCCCACACTTTGCCAGTCCTGCCGCTATGCTGACCAGATTCTGTTCCGCTATCCCGGTTTCCACAAACTGATTGGGATATTTCCTGGCAAAATCTGTCAGGGATGCACTGCCACGCGAATCGCTGCACAATACCACAATGTCCTTGTCTGTCTCTGCCTGCTCCATCAGCACCTCACAGATAACCTGTCTGTTTGCTGTTTTATTCATGCAGCGCCTCCTCCTTCCTCTCCTCCAGGTCCTTTATAATTTGTTCGTATTCTTCACGGCTTGGCACCTTATGATGCCATTCAGCCTTATTCTCCATGAGCGCTGAACCATACCCTTTGACCGTGTCTGCAATCACAACCGACGGCTTCCCCTTCACCGACTTTGCCTCCCTGAATGCACGGTCCAGACTGTCAATGTCATTTCCATCAGACTGAATGGCATGCCATCCAAAGCTTTCCCAACGCTCCTTCTGACACTCCTGCCTCATTACTGCTTCTGTATTCCCGGAAATCTGGAGATGGTTTCTGTCCACCACCGCACACAGGTTATCCAGTCCATAATGTCCGGCTGCCATAGCGCCCTCCCAGACGCTTCCCTCAGCAAGTTCCCCGTCACCCATTACCGTGTACACCCGGTAGCTTCTCCCATCCATTCTGCCTGCCAGGGCCATGCCCACGCAGACCGGAAGTCCGTGACCCAGGGAACCGGAATTCATCTCAATTCCGGGCAGTTTATTATTGGGATGTCCGATATACCTGGAACCAAATTTCGAGAAATTAGCTCTTACATCCTTTATATCCAGAAACCCCTTGGCGGCAAGGACTGCATAATAGGCCTCCATTGAATGGCCCTTGCTGAGCACAAAGCGGTCCCGTTCAGGAGAGTCCATGTTATCCGGGCTGATATTCATATGTTTAAAGTATAATGCCACCAGGATATCCATAACGCTCATGTCTCCGCCAATGTGTCCGGTCCCTGCCTCCATAATTATATTGACTGCATCTTTTCTTAATTCAAATGACAATGCCTTTAAATGTTCCATCCATCTTCCCCCTTGATACGCCAATACATTCCGAAAGATTCATATCCACAGTCCTCCCATGGAAGGTCACCTGCGCGATTCCGCAGTTATCCAATTTTGTATCCCAAAACTGTCTGATTGGCCTGCCAAGCATTGTATTTAAAATGCCGCATATAATGGCTCCATGGGCCGCAATCAGCACATTGCGGTACTTCTCTTCCATGGGGACCAGTAACTTTTCCACCACCGTGGCTGCCCGGTTCATGATATCCTCAAAGCTCTCCGCTCCAATATCCGGCCTGTAAGTCTCCGGGGCATCCTCATATCCATAGATAGGCGCTGCCAAATCGTGATAGCCATGGTCCTGATAAGCGCCTTCCGACAGTCCATACCCCTGTTCTATCAGCAGCGGTTCATCTATGATTGGTATGCGCCTCTGTCCCAGTATAATTCGGGCCGTCTCCCCGGCCCTGTCCAGCGGACTGGTATAACATACCTCCAGCGGCACGTCCCTTAATTTACAGGCGGCAGCCTGCGCCTGTTCTCTCCCGCGCTCATTTAACGGGATATTTACCTGCCCCTGCATTCTCCGTTCTACATTCCAGTATGTCTCCCCATGCCTTACAAAATAAATGTCACAGCTCATCTGCTCTCCTTTATTCCCAACTGCCACCACAAGCTTTTACTCTGATATCAGGTGGGGCTTTCCCTGTTGTATTTCCATATATATGTCCCCTTCATGGACCTGCATCCCAGTGTCGAACGCATCCGCAATCCACTCCTTATCCTGCTGGTCCACAATAAAATAGCGTACCTTTTCCCCCAGGAACATGGAATGCCTCACCCTGCCCTTTATGTAAATGCATCCCTCATTCTCAGGCTTTGTCACAAGGCGGATGGATTCAGGACGGATGCTTACCGTGATATTCTGTTTTTTCCCACAATTTTCATCTGCCTCTATCTTCTGGCCGCAATAGGTCAGCACTGCGTGATTGCCGGTATCCTCATTCATTCCCTCAATGAAATTGGCCACTCCTATGAAATCTGCCACGAATTTGGTTTTGGGCTTGAAATAAATCTCCCTGGGTTCCCCATACTGCTGGATATTGCCGTGCTCCAGAACCAGTATCTTATCAGACATGGACAACGCCTCCTGCTGGTCGTGGGTAACATATATCATTGTAATTCCCAGTTTTCTCTGAATCAGGCGGAGCTCCACCCGCACGGACTCCCTTAACTTCGCATCCAGATTGGAAAGCGGCTCATCCAGCAGCAGCAGGTCAGCGCTGTTTACCAGAGCTCTTGCAATCGCCACTCTTTGCTGCTGTCCCCCGGACATCTGGTTTGGATATCTTTTCTCTAATCCTGTAAGATTTACCAGTTCCAGCACCTCTTTAACCTTACGGCTGATTTCCTCTTTGGGAATTTTCTGGTTCTTAAGCCCGTATGATACATTTTCCTCCACTGTCATATGCGGGAACAGCGCATACTCCTGGAACACCATGGGAGTGTTCCTCTTCTGCGGAGGCAGTCCCTCAATGCTCCGCCCGTTTAAGACGATGCTTCCCCCATCCAGATGGTAAAAACCGGCAATCATTCTTAACAGTGTGGTTTTTCCGCATCCGGACGGGCCCAGGAAGGTGATGAACTTTCCTCTTTCTATATCCAGGGAAATATGATTAATAATCACGTTTTTCCCAAACACCTTTACTATATCCTTCATTTGTAATAAAACATCCTTTTCACTCATGATGCGTCTCCTCTCTGTTCTATAGGTCAAATATGTTGATTTTATCACGAAGCAAAAGCTTCGCTATGCCAAAGGTCAGCAGAATAATCAGCATCATGCCAAGGGCCGTTGCTGCAGCATCTCCATAAGCCCCCCAGTCAGCCAGATTCAGAATGGTATTGGATGCCACATTCCACTTTGCGGATACAAGGAATATGACTGTACTCAGAGTGTTCATACATTTCATAAAACTGTATACAAGGCAGATGGACATTGGATTCTTAAGCATGGGCATGACAATGGTCCTGAATGTTTTTACACTGGAGCTGCCCAGATTAGCTGCTGCCTCCTCAATGGATTTGTCAATCTGTTTAAATCCGGCCACAGCATTCCGGTACCCTACCGGTATCTGGCGGATTACCATACCGATAACGATGATTGCTCCGGTTCCCGTCAGCATCAACGGCTTCTTATTGAATACAATAATCAGAGATATACCGATAAAGGTTCCCGGCAGGGATGCCGGAAGCATTGCAAGAAAATCAGCGGTCTGACGCCCCGGAAACCGTTTCCTGGTAACCAGATAACCCAGAAGTATGCCCAGACAGGCAGTCGCAATTGCAGCCACAACCGACAATTTCCAGCTGTTTGCCATGGTCTTTGAATTCAGTACATTGCTGTAAAAATGACTGAATGTAAAGGTATTGTCCACGCCAAGTGTTTCCGTAAAGGAGAATCCCACCACTCCGCCAATCAGGATACAGATAATCAGGCACACAAAGGAGCATACGGAGAACAGGAACACTTTGACCGGCACTGATACAAACTCTCTTGTAAGACCTCCTGTGGGCTTTCCGGTTACCGTTACGTATGATTTCCGGTCCAGATAAAACTTCTGGATAAAAAACATGAGCAGGGAGGGAACCACAAGAAACAGGCTCAAGGCTGCTGCCAGAGGCATATCATAATTTCCGGTCACTGTGGTATAGGCCAATGTAGCCAATGTATTATAGTTGCCTCCTATCAGTTTCGGATTTCCGAAATCTGCCAGTGTATTGATGAATACCAGCAGGTACGCGCTGGCTATTCCGGGAGTTGCCAGGGGAACCGTCACCGTGCAGAACAGCCTGAATCCCGACGCTCCCAGGTTCTGTGCCGACAGCTCCACGTTGGGGCTGATAGCCCTTAACACGCCGGAAATGGTAATATAGGCCAAAGGAAAAAAGGCAAGGCTCTGTACAATCCACAGACCGAACCATCCATATGGGTCCGTGGTCAGTCCCAGAAGCCTGTATGTTATGACACCCCGGCGTCCAAACAGCAGCAGGAACGCAAGACCCGTCATAACGGACGGCGCCATATTGGGCAGAAGTGCTATGACGCGGAACACCCTGCTTCCGGGCAGCCTGGCATAATTCATGGCATAGGCGAAAATAAACCCGATTACAATGGCAGTTGTGGTAGCCAGCACAGAAGAAACCATGGTATGCCGGAACGCAGTCATTACCTTGGATGAGGTAAATGCCTTTGTCCAGTCCTCCGCCCCGGGCAGTAATGCCAGTTTTAAAAATGGATATACAATAAACAGAATAAAGACAAGGAAAATAAGTAATACAAAAAGTGTCAGTCCTGGGTCTGCTATCATATCCTTCATATCTGTCAGCAGTCCCTTTTTTTCACGTACCTTTTGTGAACTTTCCATTCATTATCACCTCTTTCATTGAATTTGGTGTATATTTTGGGGGCGCTCCCTTTTCCGTCTGGAAAATATGGAGCGCCCCCATACACAAGTACACAGGTGTGTTCTATGTTACGGCATCATAGCTGCAAATTTATCTACCGTCTCACTCTTTACAGACGCCGCCGCAATCGGGTCATACTCCCGGTTGAAATTCAGTTCCGATAATTTGCTTCCGCCCTCCGGCGCAATACAGTCATCCCTTACAGCCACACAGTTGGCCAGCTCTACCAGGGCATCCAGCGCATCCTTTGTAAGACAGAAATCCACAAAGGCCTGGGCGGCCTGATTATCCTCAGAGCCTGCCACCATGGAAACCGGAACCATTGTCCATCCGGCTCCCTCGTATACCGTACTTGACATAGGATAGCCTGATGTCTTTACTATCAATTGGTCGGCAAGAAAGTTCACGCAGATAAGGTACTCTCCCAGGCCGGTTTTTTCAGCCGGGGTATAGCCGCTGGAGGTATACTGTCCCACCTGCTCGTTAAACTGTTCCAGGTATTCCCATCCCTTTTCCTCACCCATGTATTCCAGCACAGAAGAAATAAAGGTATAGCCTGTTCCGGAAGAGGACGGGTCCGGTGTGATGATTTCCCCTTTAAAAGCAGGGTTTATAAGCTCTTCCAGAGTCGTCGGCATCTCGAGTCCGCTGTCTGCGAATTCCTTCTCCCATCGCTCTGTGTTAACGCCAATGGAAAGCGTTTCAATGTACTGGGATTTCCAGACACCGTTGGGGTCCAGGTACTCAGACGGAATTTCCGCCTCGGTAGAGGACTTATAAGGTACCAGAAGTCCCTGCTGCACCAGATTCTCATGACCGTCCACAGTTCCTCCCAAGTATACATTCACAGATGGATTATCTTTTTCTGCCGTCATCTTAGCAACAGCTTCCCCGGTAGGCATACGCAGATATGACACCTTGCATCCGGTCCTCTCTTCAAACATTTCCGCCAGTCTTTTTACCATGTCTTCATGGTAAGAACCCAGAATACTGATTTCCTGACCGGACAAATCCAGCTGGCCGGCCTCTGCCGGTTCTGCTTCTTCCGTTTTCCCATCGCTCTCCGGAGCCTTTGTTGTCTCTTCCTGCTTTACCGTGCTTTCCGCTGCCTTCTGGTTACTGCCGCCGCAGCCTCCCAACAGGGATGCCGTCATTGCTGCTGATACTGCAATTGCTAATAGATTCCGTTTCATAAGCCACCCTCTCCTTTTACTGTGGATTCTGTGCAAAATCCGCCAAAAATGCCGGCGTGTCCGCCGCAAAGAACATGATACTTCCCACTGTGTTGTCCACATCATACACCTGGCAGAAGCCATTCTCAAACACCACAATGTAAATCTGCGGAATATCCTTCTGGATATCGGAGGAATATATCTCAATCTGACATACCGCCTCTCCCTTGCTCCGGGCCATTTCGGAAAAGTCTTTGCTTCCTTCCAGTTTCTTGCCCTGCATGACAATCTCTTTTAACCGGCTTTTTTCATTTACCGTCAGGTTGGACCGTTCCGACTGCCTGCGCAGCACCACCCTGTTGTAGGAACCTATAAGTTCACCCAGATTGTCGGTGGTATAGAAATGGTCGCAAATCCTGTCTGTCATGGAAGAAACCTGATGCTCCGTGAACTCATTGCCGTACATGATTCCATCCCGCACAATATAACTATCCGCTGTAAAGTAAATACTGGGACTCTCCAGGAAATGGATGACCCCGCTTACGGTCCTTCTCGGGGAACCGGATTTTTTTCCTGCTTCTGTTGTAACAGGAAGCTTGTACAGCATTTCATAATACTCCAGGATTTCTTCAATGGACTCAATTTTAACTGTCCCCCACAAATCATCGCTCAGGTCCAGTGATATGGGCACGGACCGGTTCATCAGGGTATATACATAATTCTCATCCTCAATGGTATGAACCTTGCCATATGGAAGCTGCATATACACCCAAAACATGCATACAGACACAGCTATGCAGCATATTGCCACCACCTCTGCCCGCGCAGCGCTTTTGTTTTGCATTTTTTGCACATTTTTTTGTTGTGACTTTAGTATATTCTGTAATTTATTCATAATAATTCCCTAATTGTTTCATAAATGTAACTTTGAAAAGGTGACCACAAATTCCGCTCCTGATTCTTCCCCATCCCGCAGACATATACTGCCCTTAAGCCGGTCCATAATGGAGGCGCACACCGCCAGCCCCAGACCGTTTCCTCGTCCTCCGCCTCCCTGAACCTGGTAAAAGGGTTTGAATATAAGTTTGGCGTTCTCACGGCTGATTCCGCAGCCATTGTCCCTAATGTGCAGGCTGGTGTTTCCTTCTGTATGTTCCTCCCATATATAAATCTCATTACAGCCGCTGTGGTTTATGGCATTATCCAGTATGGTAAGGATTACTTCTTTACACATCTGTCTGTCCGTTCTCAGTACAGTTCCGCTGCTGCACTGGTTTTCCAGCCGGATGTTCCACCTGTGGAATCTTGGCCTCAGCAGCCTGGCGCATTCCTCTACCACTTCCTCCAGACCAAAGGAGCTGATATGAAGAGGTCCCCAATCCGCCTTGATATGGGATTCCTCCAGCATCATCTCAATGGAATGCAGCAGAGTCTCTCCTGCCTCCTCTATAATAAAAGCGTCCTCGCAAACCTCATTGTTATCACTGCGCAGCTGAATCATCTGGGAATACCCGATAATGGAGGTCAGAGGCGTTTTCAACTGATGCGTGGTATTATTAAAAAACTGATGAAGCTGTTCTTTTTGCTCGTCCAAACGTGTTATGTACTCATTCAGCCTCTCGCACATGTGGTTAAACGCCTCTCCCAGCTCCTGTATTTCATCATTGCTGTTAAGGACCACCCTTTGGTTCAGGTTCCCCTTCTGGATAGAGGAAACCTTCTGGCGAAGCTCATTGACAGATGCAACCAGCCTGCCAAACAGAAACCACAGAAGAAATGAAAGCGCCACCACCGCAATCCCCGACATGGTCAGCAGTATGGCCGCTATCGACATCATATCCTTGTATTCCTGTACCATGGGATATATGTAGCGAATCACCCCCACTGTTGTGGCCGTGTCTGTATGGGTATCGTATATAGGGCTTGAAAAGGATAAAACCTTTTGGTTATCCACCTTCAGAAAACTGTATGCTTTCTGGCTGAATGCCTTTTCCACATCCGCGCTTACAGGTACCCTGGCTCCCCTTACATCCGAGTCAGAAAGCAGTCCTTCCCGGGAATAGATTTGCACCCTGACATCCGCCATCTCCGAGAGATAACCGGCAAAATGGGAGGCTATCTTTTTTAAATACCCCTGCCGGTCATCCTCAGTGGAGGCCCGGAAATATTTCATGGTATATACCTGTCCCGTATAGCTGCGGCTTGTGAGCCGCTCCACTGCAGACGCATTCAGCTGCCTGGACAATGCAATCAGTGATATTATGTTAAACACAACAATAAAAGGGATTATGATGCACAGGTTCATCTTCACCATGCGCACTTTCAGCTTACTCTTTATCTTCTTTTTCTCCACTGTCCGGCACCTCGAACTTATAACCTACTCCGTAAATTGTATGTATGTAATTTCCATAGGGCTCTATCTTAGTCCTCAGCCGCTTGATAAGTATATCCACTGCCCTGGTATTTCCAACATAATCAAACCCCCATATCTCATTGATAAGCTGTTCCCTGGTAAATACATGGGCATAATGCCTGGCCAAAAAATATACTGTATCAAATTCTTTGTAGGTCAGTTCCCTGGTATCTCCTTCAATGAACACCTTCCTCATGCCCGGATGAAGCTCCAGGTTTCCATAACAAAGGGGCTTTTGGTTATCCGTCTGACGCATCTGGATGTAATTCATACGCCTCCACAAAACCTTTACCTTAAGCACCAGCTCCTTAATATTGAGGGGTTTGGTGATAAAGTCATCCGCCCCCAGCTCCAGTCCCAGAATTTTGCTGTATGTCTTGTCCTGGGCTGTGATAAAGATAACCGGCAGCGTCTCATCGTATTCCTGTACTGCCTGCAATACCTCGTAACCATCCATATCCGGCAGCATAATATCAAGGAGCACAATATCCGGGGCCTGGCACTTTACTTTTTGAATCGCTTCCGTGCCATTGTAGGCGCCTATGGTATCATATCCTTCCATCTCAAAGCTGCGCCGTATGAGCTTCACAATATCTTTTTCATCGTCGACAACTAAAACCTTCATCCTGTCATTCCCTCCCTGGTCTTGTTAATTGCTTTTCCCTGCCTGAACTGTTACTGCTTCTCTCATTATAATCTACTTTACCGAAAAAAGTATAGCGTGTTATATAGTGTTGTATACAGTGCCCCCACCTCTTACATTTTCCGAAGATATCCATTACTATATTATTTATTGGAAAATTTAACCACACAAGAGGAGGTATTACATCATGACAGCTACACCAAGGTTAACGTCCAATCATGCATTGGACCAGTTTCAGAAATATCTCATGACCCATAACAAATCTCCAAATACCATCTGCGTATACCGCTATGCGGTAGAACAGTTTTATCATCTGTATCCCCAGCTGACCCCCCGCAACCTCCAGCTTTATAAGGTATATCTTCTGGAACATTACCGGCCCCAGACCGTGAACCTGCGCATCCGGGCGCTGAACTGCTACATGGAATACAGGCAGGCCTCCATCACCCCCATTTCCATGATTAAGATTCAGCAGAAAACATATCTGGATAAGATTATCAGCCAGGCTGACTATGAATATCTGAAGCGGCGCCTGGCGGAGAGTGAGGAGTATACCTATTATTTTATTGTGCGGCTCATAACAGCCACAGGGGTGCGCATCAGCGAGCTGATTACCTTTCAGATTGAGGATGTCCACACCGGCCACAAGGATATCTATTCCAAGGGCAATAAGATGCGGCGCGTCTATATTCCCCGCGGGCTGATTGGCGAACTGCAGGAATGGCTGGCAGCCACCCACCGGAGCACCGGCCCCCTGTTCCTCAACCGCTTTCACTCGCCCATCTCCCCATCAGGCATACGGGCCCAGTTCAAGGTATTTGCAGCACGGTACGGCCTGGACCCCGAGGTGGTATATCCCCACAGTTTCCGTCACCGCTTTGCCAAAAATTTTATAGAAAAATGCGGGGATATATCCCTCTTATCGGACCTGCTGGGACATGAGAGCATTGAAACCACCCGCATCTATCTCCGGCGCAGCAGCAGTGAACAATACCGGATTGTAAACAAAGTAGTGGACTGGTAGGGAGGCGTCATGAAAGAACTCAGTATAAGCGTTGTTTACGGCGGCCCTCCCCGAGAAGAACCCCTTATGTATAATCCTGATAAGTATCAGGTAAACTTAGAGTATTTCCATGATTTCCTGCAAAGGCGGGGTTCCTCTGCCAATACCATTGACTCCTATCTCACCTCTGTCCGCCATTTTCACAGTCTGTACCGTGATGTTACCGTGGAGAATCTCCAGTCCTACAAAGCATGGCTTATGGAACGCTACAAACCCAGCACTGTGAACACGCGCATATATGGAATCAACCAGTATGTGGCCGCCCTCCAGTCCGCCGTGACCGCGGATGACGCCGGGCCATGTCCGCTGGCTGCCTCCGTTGATTTTCCGGAGCCTTATAAGCTGCCATCTGTCAGGCATCAGCAAAAACCCTTTCTCAACAATGTCATATCCAAAAGGGATTATGAGCGCCTCAAACGCGGGCTGAAGCGGGATAACAACATGTTCTGGTATTTTGTGGTCCGCTTTCTGGGTGCTACGGGAGCCAGGGTCAGCGAGCTGATTCAGATTAAGGCTGAGCATGTGCAGATTGGCTGCATGGATTTATACTCCAAGGGCGGAAAGGTGCGCCGCATCTATTTTCCGGAAAAACTCTGCGGGGAAATGCTGGCCTGGCTGGACAGCCGTCAGATACAGACCGGCTTTATATTTACCAACCGCCGCGGCAGCCCCATTACCCCCAGAGGCATAAGCAGTCAGCTGAAGGTGCTGGCCATAAAGTACCGGATATCCCCGGATACCGTCTACCCCCACTCCTTCCGGCACCGCTTTGCAAAAAACTTTCTGACTAAATTCAACGACATTTCACTGCTGGCAGACCTTATGGGCCATGAGAGCATTGAGACAACAAGAATCTATCTGACCCGGTCCTCGGATGAGCAGAGAGAGCTTATCGACCGAATCGTCACATGGTAGATTGCTTTTTTTCCAAAAAAACAGTATCATATAAGAAACTCGCAAAGGATGGTTTATATGTACGAATATACCTGGTATCAATGGCTTACGTTCTTTTTTATATACTGCTTTTTCGGCTGGATATTTGAATCCACCTATGTTTCCGCGAAAACGGGTCACCTTGTGAACCGCGGTTTCCTGCGCCTTCCGCTGCTCCCTCTGTATGGAACAGGCGCCGTAATGATGCTGTGGGTTTCCCTCCCTGTGAAGGATAACCTGTTCCTGGTGTACCTGGCAGGCGTTATTGCGGCCACTATTTTGGAATATATTACCGGCTGGGGTATGGAAAAGCTGTTTAAAATGAAATACTGGGATTACAGCAGCCAGAGATTCAACGTGAAAGGATATATCTGCCTCAGCTCCTCCATTGCCTGGGGTTTTCTGACCATTTTCCTTACAGAGGTGGTGCACCGCCCCATTGAGCACTATGTCCTGGGGCTTCCTGTTATGGTAAACATAATCTTTGTACTGCTGACATCCCTGCTGTTCGCAGCGGATACGGCTGAATCGGTCAAGACCGCCCTGGATTTGGCCAAGGTACTGGATGCCATGACGGACATGCGCGCCGAGCTGGACGATATACAGGTACAGATGGCCCTGCTGAAGGCTGAGACAAGCGAGCGCGTTGCAGAGGCCAGGGAGGAAGCGGCCGCCAGGCTGAACCGGATGAAGTCAGGGGCTGCCAGCCATGCAACCGCATTAAAGGATGACACGGCGGAACGGCTGAATGAGCTGGTGGAAAACACCATGGAAAAAATGAGCGGATTTATGGAGGGTACGGCCGAGAAGGTTGGCGGCCTTGTGGAGAATACCGCTGAAAAGGTGGGCGGACTTGTGGAGAATACCGCTGAGAGGGTGGCCCGCACAGCGGAACGGCTGTCGGAGCTTACGGAGGATGCAGCAGCCAGGGTTTCGGGTACCCTGGCCCAGCGCGGCGAAGACTCGCCGCAGACAGTGCAGAGTGAGGAGCTTAACAAAAAAGCGGTTCAGGAGCGCAGGGACAAGCTGTCCGCTCTTTCGCAGCGGCTTGCGTCCATTTCCGAAAAACGCCATATGCTGTCAACCCATATGGATTTCTACCGCAGGGGCATACTGAAGGGCAATCCAACGGCTTCCTCCTCCCGGTTTGCTGAAGCGCTGAAAGAACTGCGCGAAATTGCGGACAGGAAGCATCCGGATGAGCCTCATACAACTCATACGAAATAGCATTCTGTGCTTTTGGGGAACAGAATATACCCTAATAGTCCTGTACAGAGAACATAATATATCAAGCAAAAAGACTGCCGCCGGCTCCACAGTCCCCATCTGCTTCTGCACCCATATCAGCTGTATCCAGCTGTATCTGCATGCGGATGGCCTGCGTTCACCGGGCGGCAGCCCTTTTTATAATTCTGTCATAACTATTTTGTTATGCCTTCATGGTTCTGGTTCCTTCTCAATACTTTCACGTTTCGCTCGCACTACGTTCATGGTGCCTTTACAGGCAATGATGCCCTACATCATCTTATCCACCATGGCCATCACAGCTGCGCCCAGCGCCTCAGACCTGGCGTCGGCATCCTCCATGGAGCTGCCCTTGATACCGTAGTAGAACTTAATCTTAGGCTCTGTGCCGGACGGTCTTACGCAAATCCAGGCGCCGTCGTTTAAATCATAATACAGCACATTGGAGGACGGAAGGCCTGTGGGTTTTACTTCCTGGGTTGCCATATCCTTTATGGTATCCAGCTTATAGTCCCTGGCGGATACTACCTTGTAGCCGCCTACCTCTTCCGGCGTGTTGTTTCTCAGCGTCTCCATGATGGACTGAATCTTAGCCAGGCCCTCAATACCGGATAAGCCGATGGACTTAACAGCATCCTTGTAATAGCCGTACTTCTCATACATGGCAACCATGGCATCCCACAGGGTCATGCCCTTCTGCTTGTAGTAAGCAGCTGCCTCGCAAAGGGCTGCTGTAGCGGAAATAGCGTCCTTGTCACGGGCATAAGTGCCAATCAGGCATCCGTAGCTCTCCTCCATACCGAAGAGATAGGTGCCATGGCCTGTCTTCTCGTTCTTTAATACCTGCTGCCCAATCCACTTGAAACCGGTCAGCACTTCAATCAGCTCACAGCCGTATTCCTTTGCCACTGCATCAATCAGGTTGGTGGAAACAATGGATTTGATAACCTGGCCGTCCTCCGGAATCATGCCTGCCGCCTTTTTCTGGCTCAGCACGTATTCGCACAAAAGAGAGCCGGACATGTTGCCTGTCAGCGGAATGTATTCCCCTGACCCGGCATCCTTCACATATACGCCCAGCCGGTCCGCATCCGGGTCTGTAGCCAGAACCAAGTCCGCATTCTTTTCCCGGGCCAGCTTAAGGCCAAGGGCAAATGCTTCCGCTGCTTCCGGGTTGGGATAGCTCACCGTGGGGAAGTCGCCGTCCGGCAGTTCCTGCTCAGGTACTACATATACATGGGTAAAGCCCAGTTCCTCCATCACTCTTCTGGCCGGGATGTTGCCTGTGCCGTGAAGCGGGGTGTACACAATGCTAATCTGGTCCTGCATCTCATCAATGGCCTTCTGGTTCACCACCTGGGCCTTGACCTGGGCAATGTACTTATCGTCGATTTCCTTGCCGATGACCTCGTACTTGCCTGCCGCAGCAGCAGATGCCTGGTCTGTGGTCTTTACCGTGGACAGGTCCTCTATGGCCAGAACTTCCTCTGTCACGCCCTTGTCATGAGGCGGCGTGAACTGGGCGCCGTCCTCCCAGTATACCTTGTATCCGTTGTACTCAGGCGGATTATGGCTGGCCGTAATGTTGATGCCGGCAATGCATCCCAGTTCGCGCACTGCAAAGGACAGCTCGGGAGTGGGGCGCAGGGACTCAAACTTATATGCCTTGATGCCGTTGGCTGCCAGGGTCATGGCTGCCTCCATGGCAAATTCCGGCGACATATGGCGGGAGTCGTATGCAATGGCCACCCCCTTATCTGCTCCGCCCTGCTTGATAATGTAGTTGGCAAGGCCCTGGGTGGCGCGTCTCACCACATAGATATTCATCCGGTTGATGCCGGCGCCGATGACACCGCGCAGTCCTGCTGTTCCGAACTCCAGATCCATATAAAAACGCTCTTTAATCTCATTCTCGTCGCCTTCAATGGCGCGAAGTTCTGCTTTTGTGTCCTCATCAAAATAGGGGTTTGATAACCATTCCTGGTATATCTTCATGTAATCTTTCATTTTATACTCCCTCCTGAATGTGATATTCCCTGCATGACATGCCGGCATTCCCGCTGTGGCGCTGCCGTAACAGGCCGGTCCGCAGCGTATTTTCTGATTAAGATTATACTATATCAAACCAGAAAAAGGAAGTACAACCCTCCATTATTTTTCGTCAGACACAGCCTTCGCAGTCCGCTTTCAGGCGTCTCAGGAAGCTGTTCCTGGCCTGCTGCTGTTCCTCCAGACCCCGCAGTTTATCTGTGTTGCGGGCCGGTATCCAGGCCTTGTTGGCGTTGTAGTAAAAGTTCAGCTGTTTCCAGTATTTTTCAGGATAAAGGAACAGGTAGTACAGACACACCCTCTCCTTCGGCTCCATGGGCAGCACCCTTTCATAGGAATCCAGCATGGACAGGCCCAGGTCCAGATTCCACCCGTGCTTCTCCATAACCTTGCGCATGAACCGGTACAGGTCCGATATCTGTATTCCCAAGTGCATCCGGTTGTACTCAATGATGGCCGTATAGCCGCCTCCCATGAGCACATGGTGCTGGTCCAGGTCCCCATGGCACAGGTACAGGGGCTTCCTGTCCTGTTTGACAGGCGGCTGGACCTCCGCTGCTTCCAGGGCATCCTGGTCCTCCTGGTATTGCCCCAGCTTCAGGCATTTCCCGGCACCGTACTGCCCGCTTTCGTACTGTCCGCTTTCGTACTGTCCGCCGCCCTCTGCCGGAAGTCCGGCAGCGCCGGGCCACAGCTCCCGTATGCCCTGTACTGCTTCCAGGGCCTGGTCGTAAAACATTTGATAGCTGCCGATAACGCACAGCTCAAATTCCGATTTTTTGCGTTTGGACCTGATATAGTTCCTGGCCCGCTGCATTTCCCGGTTATGGCGCTCCAGCTCTTCTTCCAAAGGGCCGGAGAGAATGGAGCCCATGCTCCACTCCTCCTTAAACTCAATCGTTCGCAGCTGACTGTGCAGCATGGCCAGCCTGGACAGGGCCTGGCGTATTTCATATCCGTCTTTTATATTGCATTCCCGGTCCAAAAACCAGTCCTTTAATATGTATCTGGTGCCGTCGCTGGTCACGGTCATCAGGCCGCCTTCCCTGTTTCTCAGGTACCGGTCAGCCCTCAGGCTTCCCCTGGTATCCAGCCGTCCCAGGACCTCGTCCTCAAACTCCAGACGCCTGGCTGTCCCACGGTATTCCTTTAAAAGCCTGCAGCCCTGGTCTGTCTCGCAAATCCAGGAGCCGCGGCCTTTTCTCACGGCTCTTACTTCCATATCATACTGTTCTAAGGCTTCCACGTACTTCTCGTTCATCCACAACCCCTCCACACTCTTATCCCATCACATTTAGTCGAAACGGGAAGCTGCCGTTTCAGCTACTTCTAGGGTATGTAAAGATTTGGTTGTTTATGACAGGAGAAATGGCGGACCGGCCCTATTCCCCGCTTTGTATATAATGTACAAACCATATCCGCAATCCGGGCATCATCATGCCAGAATGTCCTGATATGACAGTAAAGAAACGCGAAAATGACAACAACGCTTCTGAAAAAGCGCTATAATAATCCTGTAAATATTTACAAGGCACACAAAGGAATGAATCATGAGCTCATATATTTTTGAAACAGTGGAATTTGAAACGAAATATCCGGTCAATGCATTTGTGGCATCCATCCAGAGCAGCAGCTTTCACTGGCACTACGAATATGAACTGCTGGCAGTTCTGAAAGGAAGCATCACGGTCAGGGTCAACTCCAGGGTACTGGTCCTTAAAAAGAACGATATCATATTAATCAATTCCAAGGTGGTTCATGAAATCCAGTGCGAACAGGGTGACAACCTTTGCATGGTCCTTCAGCTGGACCCTGCATTGTTTAAAAACGAAAAGGGTGAGTCCGTCTTCTACCGCTTCTATTTAAACAGTGTGACCGATGAACTGCCCGTGAAAGGCGGGTATCTGCATTTTGTCAGAAGAGCAGCAGGAATCGTGCTGGGTTCCCTTAAAAAGGACGAAAAAACATACTACCGTGTGCGGGCCGAGGTATATGCCCTGATTGCCGACCTGTTTGAATACGCAGAGTATGACATGAGCATCCAGACCGAACAGTCCGACCATGACATTACCCTGCTGATGGATATCATCGACTATCTCAGGGAACATGTGGAGGACCGGGACGTCTTAACGCACCTGTGCAGGGAAATTGGTATGAGCAGCAAAACCGTGCACCGTTATCTTAAAAACCATGTGGGCATGTCGGTAAAGGATATGGTTGACACGCTGAAGGTGGATAAGGCCAAGAAGCTTCTCAAACACACGGAGAAAAACATGAACTGTATCATAGATGAATGCGGATTTGGCTCTGAAAACACATTTTACCGGATTTTCCGCCAGAACACAGGACTGACTCCCAGGGAATACCGGCAGAAAGGCATTGAACAGAGGGACAGCGGCGTCCTGAAAGGCTATCTGGACTTTGAAGAATATGAGGCTGAGACAATAATATTGGAAATACTGGAGGAACAGGAATAATGGATTACAGCAAGGAAGAAAGGCTGGCCTGCACGGACAGGGCCCGGCACATCGTGGATTCCTTAACCCTGGAAGAAAAGGTCTCCTTAATGAGCGGTTCCATGACGTTCGAGGAAGTAAGGGGAGCAATCAAGAAGAAAACAAAAGAGCACTATAATCAGTTTCCCTATCCCGCGGGAGGTATCCCGGAAAAGGGAATCCCCGCCGTCCTTTTCTGCGACGGTCCAAGGGGCGTTGTCTGCGGCAACGGCAAAAGCACCTGTTTTCCGGTGTCCATGCTGCGGGGCGCTGCCTTTGACATTGACTTGGAGGAAGAAATCGGCGCTGCCATGGCAGAGGAGGTCCTGGCCTACGGCGGAAACCTGTCCGCCGGCGTGTGCATCAACCTTCCCTACAACCCGGGCTGGGGCAGAAGCCAGGAAACATACGGCGAAGACTCCTTCCATCTGGGCGAGATGGGCGCTGCCCTTGTGCGGGGCATACAGAAAAAGGGCGTCATTGCATGTGTCAAGCATTTTGCCTTCAACCAGATGGAAAACGCCCGTTTCAAGGTAAATGTGGACTGCACCAAGAGGACGGAGCGGGAGGTCTTCCTTCCCCATTTTAAAAAATGCATTGACCAGGGAGCCGGGGCAGTCATGAGTTCCTATAATCTTTACAAGGGTACCATGTGCGGCCACAACGGATATCTGTTGAACCGGGTCCTGAAGGAGGAGTGGGGCTTTGACGGCTTTATTATGAGCGATTTCGTTTGGGGCGTAAAGGATACGGCGGAAGCTGCCAACGGAGGACAGACCATGGAGATGTGCGTCACCAAATACTTCGGCCAGAACCTGGTAAACGCGGTCAAGGAAGGCCTGGTGGATGAAGACAGGATTGACGATGCCGCCCTTCGTATCGTCCGCACCCTATTGGCATTTGAAGATAAAAAGGAGCATGTAAGGCCCAGTGTGATTGGATGCAGGAATCACACAAGGCTTGCCCTGGAATCTGCCAGGGAGGGAATCACCCTGATTAAGAACCAGAACCATGTGCTTCCCCTGGACAAAAAATCCACCAGGCAGGTGGTTGTCCTGGGACGGCTGGCCCAGAAGGAAAATACAGGTGACAGGGGCTCCAGCCAGGTATACCCTCCCTATGTGGTCACAGCGGTCCGGGGAATTGCCGCGGCATCCCCGAAAACAGAGGTCATCTGCTATGAGGGCAGCAATCTGGAGCACAGCCGGCGCCTGGCAGAGGAGGCTGATGCAGTTATCTTTGTGGTGGGATACGATTTTAACGATGAAGGCGAGTATGTGGCTGAGGACAAGAAGGATGTATACACCGGGGCAGTGGGCGGTGACAGGAGGAACGGACTGGGACTTCACGACGCAGACCGGAAACTGATTGAGGCAGCCGGTCCTGCCAATAAAAACTCCGTGGCGGTCCTTATTGGAGGCAACATGATTATGCTGGACAGCTGGAAGGACTCTGTATCATCCATTCTCATGGGATATTACCCGGGCATGGAAGGCGGAACAGCCCTGGGGGAAATCATTTACGGGGATGTAAATCCCAGCGGAAAGCTGCCCTTTGTCATACCGGAACGGGAGGACCAGCTTCCGGCCGTGGACTGGAACGGAACCAGCCAGTATTATGACTATTACCATGGATACCGGAAACTGGACAAGGAGGGCATACGTCCCGCTGTTCCCTACGGATTCGGATTGTCCTATACCACCTTTTCAGCGGACCATATAAAAGCCTGGACAGCCGGCGGCCTGGTATACGCCTGCTGCGATGTGAAGAACACCGGGGACAGGGAGGGAACAGAGGTCCTGCAGATGTATGTGGGCTTTTCACAGTCAAAGGTGGACCGTCCTGTCAGGACATTAAAAGGATTTAAGCGGGTCAGCCTCCAGCAAAGCGAAAAGAGAACCGTCATCATCTCCTGTCCCGTGGATGAACTGGCATGGTTTAATGAAGAGACAGATGCCTTTGAGACAGAGCACATGGAATATGAGATTTACATGGGCACCAGCAGCGCGCCGGAAGACCTGCTCATGACTACCATTACAATATAGGGGGATAAAAAGATGGAAAACAAACCATCCTTATGGGAAAAACTTGCCTTTGCCGTTGGCGACGGAGGCTGCAATTTTGTATGGACCACCATTGGTTCATTCCTTACATTATATTACACGGACAGCGTGGGCATCAGCGCCGCCGTCATAGGCACCATCATGCTGCTGACCAGGCTGCTTGACGGGATAACAGACCTGGGTATGGGGGCTGTCATTGACAGGACCCGGACCCGCTGGGGAAAAGCCCGTCCATGGGTCCTCTGGTCCGCCGTTCCCATGGGCCTGGGTCTGGTCCTTCTGTTTAACGTACCCGGCTCCCTGAGCGGCAGCGGAAAGATTGCATATGCAGCTGTTACATATACCCTTATGGCTGCCGTTATATACACAGCCTGCAACCTTTCCTACAACACGCTTCTGTCCCTGACAGCACCTGACCCAAAGGACCGGGTTCTTATGAGCTCCCTGCGTTTCTTCTGCACCATGGGCGTTGTGCTGGTCATCAACTACAATACCATGAATCTGGTGGAACGGTTTGGATGGAATGGGATGGCTGTGGCCTTTGGCGCCATTGCGGTGGTTCTGCTGCTCATAACCTTCTTCTTTACAAAAGAGCGCTCCATCACAGGCGCAGCCGGAAAAAATGAAAAAAAGATTCCTGTGGGGCAGTCTTTCAGGTTATTGTTCAGGAATAAGTATTTCGTATTCGTCACCCTGATTTTTGTCATAAATTATACGGCTCTTGGAGTCAACAACGGCCTGCGCATCTTCTATGCAAGGGATGTCCTTGGCAACGCCGGCCTCATGGGAACCCTGACCCTATGCTTCATCCTTCCCAAAATGATTGGAAACCTTCTCTATCCCCAGATTACCCGGATGATGGGCAAGTGGAAGAGTCTGGTCCTGGGCTATATTCTGGAGATGGCAGGAGTTGCCGTCATGGCCCTGACCCCTGCCTCCCTGACCACCGCTGTTGCGGGCCTGGTACTGCTGGGAATCGGCGGCATCCCCCATACAGCGGGCCTGTTTGCCCTGGTAGCGGATGTGATTGACTACGGCGAATGGAAAACCGGGGTCCGCATTGACGGCCTTACCAATTCCGCCACCAGCTTCGGCATGAAGGTAGGGGCCGGGCTTGGCTCTGCTATCGTCGGATGGGGGCTGGCCTGGGGAAACTATAACGGAAAGCTGGCTGCCCAGACAGCCGAAACCGTATCAGCTATCAAAATCCTGTTTACGGCAGCTCCCTTTGCCCTGTTTGCAGTGGGCCTGGTAATCATCATGTTTACCAATATTGATAAGATATATCCTCAGATTTCCAGGGACCTGGCGGAGAGAAGGTCCGGGGCCGGGCAATAAGTCTGCTGTAAAAAAACGATTGTAAACAGCATACTAAAAAGGAAGCTGTGAAAAAGTGGAGTTGGTGACCTAACTCCATTTTTCCAGTTCCTTTTCAGTATACCATGACATACATATTTTTCACATACGGTAAACCATGTGTATGGGATTACCCTTTCATATAACATCAAATTCTGGCAACACCTGTTCTGCGGGCAGCTTCTGCAACAGCCTTTGCCACAGCAGGCCCCACACGTTTATCAAACGCCTTGGGGATAATATAATCTGGAGAGAGTTCCTCATCTGTAATCAAATTAGCCAACGCCATAGCAGCAGCCATTTTCATCTCTTCATTGATGTCGCTTGCCCGAACATCAAACGTACCGCGGAAAATACCTGGAAAAGCAAGAACATTGTTAATCTGATTGGGAAAATCGCTGCGCCCGGTAGAAATTACTGCCGCACCGCCCGCCCTGGCATCATCCGGAAAAATTTCAGGAGTGGGGTTTGCACATGCAAAGATAATAGCATCCTTTGCCATGGTCTTAACTATATCGGTAGTCACCACTCCCGGCGCAGACACACCGATAAATACATCGGCGTTTACCAACATTTCAGCCAGGGACCCTTTCCTTGATTTTAAATTAGTCTTCTTTGCCATTTCTTCCTTAATCCAGTTAAGGCCTTCCCGTCCGGAACAGATTGCCCCCTTTCGGTCGCACATTATGATATCTTCGAATCCCGCGGAGAGCAGAAGCTTTGTAATAGATACCGCTGCTGCACCAGCACCGGAAATCACAATTTTAACATTTTCTTTTTTCTTTCCCACTATCTTAAGCGCATTTATAAGGCCAGCTAACGTAATAACGGCAGTGCCATGCTGATCATCATGGAAGATGGGAATATCACACTTTTCCTTGAGCTTTTGCTCTATCTCGAAGCATCGGGGAGCAGAGATGTCCTCAAGGTTGATACCACCGAAGGAGCCGGAAATATTGTAAACCGTATTTACGAATTCGTCTACATCCTTTGTCTTCACACAAAGTGGAAAAGCATCCACATCACCAAATGTTTTAAATAACACGCACTTACCCTCCATAACAGGCATACCAGCTTCAGGACCAATATCACCCAGTCCCAATACTGCAGTTCCATCGGTTATGACAGCGCATATATTATGCCTTCGGGTCAGTTCATAGCTCTTATCAATGTTCTTCTGTATCTCCAGGCAGGGCTGGGCTACACCGGGAGTATAAGCCAAGGACAAATCATCCTTAGTCTCTACAGGCACAGTAGCCACAACCTCTATTTTTCCTTTCCATTCCCCATGCAATCTAAGACTTTCTTTTGCATAATCCATAAACTGTCTCCTTTTTCAATTGTCATTCATTAGGCATGGCAGTGTAGACCCACCATATGGTATTACCAATACCTGCGCATCTTTTCCCATTTCCTTCAGAGCGGCATTGTAAGCTTCCTGTACTGACATAAATGGTTCCATAAAAATACGCTTTACAGTATCTTTATCCATATCAGAAACCAAATAGATTCTGGCACGGACCAGTACCATGGCAATAGACGCCGCCTTGTGTCCCCCAAGCTGAAAGTCCCGGCTTATACGCTCAATCATATATTCCGGCGATGGGCTGGTTAGCATCCATTCTTCAAATACTTTCTCGCCAAATCCTTCCTTGCATGAACCCACCAGAATAATAATACCACCGTCTCGCACTGCATTTTTGGCGTTATCCAAAGCCTTTTGTGTCTGATACAAATTGATGTCCTTCGGGGTGCCGCCCTGGGAAACAATTACGATATCAGCTTTTCTGTCCATCCTGCAGCTATACATACTGTCCAGTATTAAGCATCCTTTTCTGTGGGCATCTGTTACATTTCCAGCCACAGCGCCGACAATTCTTTTATGCTCGTCCAATATCACATTCAATATGAAATCCACACCGCAGATAGCGGCTGCCTCCTCAATGTCTTGGCGAATGGGATTTCCTTCTATTCGTCCGGCGCAGGCTTCAGGCATTACCATTAGCCTGTGATTTTTCTGAATGGCATTTCTGTCAGATACACCGGGCATTATGGCCTTTGCTCCCCCGGAATAACCTGCAAAATAGTGAAACTCAATATTACCGAGACAAACTCTGACATCTGCTTCAGCTACAATCCTGGTAATATTTACCGGTGTCCCACGGCTTGTAACTCCCAAGTCCACGCAGTCATCCTTATCGCCGTCCATACATCTGACCCTATCAAATATATCGTCACCCACCAATCTGCGCTGTTCCTCTTCCGTGTGCTTTCTGTGGATTCCCAGTGCAAAAACCACAGTTATATCTTCATCCCTAACACCGCCTGCGTTTAGTTCATTTAGAACAAAGGGCAATAGCAATTTACTGGGTACGGGCCTTGTTATATCGCTTGTGACAACCGCAACTGTTTGACCCGAATACACAATTTTACTAAGTCTATGCGAGCCAATAGGATGCTCCATTGCGTTTCTAACTATCACCTCCTCGTTTTCCATTTCCATGCTTGTGTCTGGCAGCAGTATTCCCAGTAAATTACTGTTATCCATCTCCAGTGACTGCGTTCCGCTACCGAATCCAACCTCTATCTTCATAACATTCTCTCCCTGCCCCTATTTCAAATCACCCATTAATCAAATAGTTTTCAGAAGCAGCCACAAAGCCTCATTTCAGATTAAACCAATCCCTTGATTATTTCTACAATCTCACCCGGGCTTTCCGCAATATGTACCCCTGCTTCAGTTAAAGCTTTTATCTTAGACTGAGCACTGCCTACACCATCCATTCCCACTATGGCACCTGCATGCCCCATTACCTTTCCCTTAGGGGCGTTGCGGCCTGCAATATATGCAACAACCGGCTTTGACATCTGATTTTTAATGTATTCCGCCGCCATTTCTTCATCGCAGCCACCTATCTCCCCAATCATTACAACTGCCTTCGTCTCATCATCTTTCTCAAACAACGGAAGCAATTTCGCAAATGAACTACCGGGGATGATATCTCCCCCTACACCAATGCAGGTGGATTGTCCGATTCCCTGCTTTGTCATTTCGTTGACCGTTTCATATGAATTGGTGGCGCTTCTCGACATTAGACCTACCGGTCCTCTGGTATAGATACGTCCATCCATAAAACCCACCTTACACTCCCCCGGTGAGATAAGCCCGAATGTATTGGGGCCTATCACAGTAAGATCCGGCATTATGCGGTTGAGGTGATATATCATACGCATATCCTTTACAGGTACGCCTTCGGCAATTGTAACCACCAATTTAATCCCGGCTGAGATAGCCTCCGTTATTCCGCTGAGTGTTCCCAGAGCAGGAACAAACAAAATAGAAGCGTTGGCCCCGGTTTCCCTGACAGCCTCTTCGACAGAGTTAAAAACCGGAATATCATCAATCAATGTTCCTCCCTTACCTGGTGTAACGCCTGCAACCACATTTGTGCCATATTCGACCATCCGCCGCGCGTGAAAGGTACCCTCCCTGCCGGTTATTCCCTGAACAATAAGGCGGGTATTTTTATCAACCAGAATGCTCACTACCTGTACCTCCGTTTCGTCTGTATGCTACTGCAGCAGCATTGCCTTTAAAGCAGCCTCTTTAATATCCTTTGCAATCCGGACATCTTTGTTATTGGCGTTTGTCAAAATCGCCATGCCTTCTTCCTTATTAGTTCCGTCAAGTTTTACTACAATAGGTATGGCCGGCTTCATTTCGGCAGTTGCCCTTAGTATTCCTTCCGATATCTCATTGCATCGGGTTATTCCGCCAAATATACTTATCAATATAGTCTTGACACGCTTATTTTTAGCTACTAATTCTACGGCCTTAGCTACACGGTCGGATGTTGCTCCTCCCCCCAAATCAAGCCCACAGGCCACCTTTCCGCCCACATGTGCAATCCAGTCTACGCAAGTCATAACCATACCGGAGCCGTTACTTATGACACCCACATTTCCCTCAGAGTCAACATCGATATACAACAAGTGGGCCTCCGACCCTTCTTTTACCAAAGGATCCATCTTAAGCATTGCTTTCCATTCCTTAATATCATTGTGTCTGGCAACTGCGCTGTCGTCAATTTCAACCTTTGCATCTGCAGCTATGATTGTATGGTCGGAAAGAATCATGAGAGGATTTATCTCAACTACCATGGCATCATATTCTATATACAATTTATATAACTTTGAAACGACATCCATAAGGTATCTCTTAATGTTCTTATCCGTTATTCCGGATATTGTACACATTTTCTCTACATGGAATGACTGGGCTCCGATTAGTGGATCAATAATTACTCTTACTATCTTTTCAGGATTTGACGCTGCGACCTGTTCTATATCCACACCTCCGCAGGCACTGAACATAATCATCGGCATCCTTGACCGTACATCCATTGTAATGGAAATATAATATTCGTCGATAAAGTCCACCATCTGTTCGATTAAAACAGCGTCCACTGTTTTGCCTTTTATCTCTCTGCCCAGCATTCCGGCCACTTGGTCATTTAGCTGTTCTGCATTATTTACGCGTACTACGCCTCCGGCTTTTCCTCTGCCTCCGGCGAGAATCTGGGCTTTAACCATGGCCGGGAATTTGATACCTTCTGTCTTTTCTTCTATTTCATCCGCAGAAAAAAGAACCTCGCCCTCAGGTACTCTCAATCCGTAGTTTGAAAAGAGACATTTTCCCTGATATTCAAACAACTTCATATTTTCACCTCAATCACACGCAGAAACCTCATTCTGCATTATATTTTTTTACTTCTTCATAGCCGCGCTGCAATGCCTTACAGTTATTTTTCTTGTTTGATTTAACACATACCTGCAAAGCCCCCTGCAGAATAACAGGATTTATGATTTTTGTAATCCCATTGATAAATCCCATGGCGATTAAATTGGCGTATATGGCGCTCCCCAGCTCTTTGATTGCTATTTCAGTAAAGGGCGCTCCATAAATCTTGTGCAGGTTATCCCTGTATTCATCCTTTATCATATAAGTATCATAAAAGATATATCCATTTTCCGGCACCTTACCGGCATACGCAGATAAGGCAGATTCGCTGAGGGCAAGCAGTATATCTGGTTTTGTAACACAAAGTCTGTTTATCTCACCATGGCCATATAAAACCTCTCCATATGAAATTCCACCCCTTGCTTCAATTCCGTGGGCCTGTGTCTGCAGGACATTGTATCCGTCATTTGACAACGCTTCCCCCATTATCTTGGCCATAAGCATGACGCCCTGTCCACCGATACCGCCAAGACATATTTCATAAATACGTTCACTGTTATCCATATTCGACTACCCCTTTATTTTGATTTGCGCCGTTCCACCAGTTTCATAAATGAATCACACAACTCCGGCCTGGCTATGTTTACAAATTCACCGATTACGTTTTTTCCATCCAATTCTTCCTTACTTAGCTTTTCGGCTTCTTCTTTCATGATTGAAGAATTTTTTATGTCGTTCAGCATATCAACCGGGTCAGGCATCTTATTTCTGCGTCCAAACTGAGTCGGACAACTGGTAACCACCTCAACCATAGAAAAACCTTTATGGTCCATCGCTTTTTTCAATGTCTTCTGAAGGTGAATTACATGATATGCATCACAGCGCGCCACATAGGTGGCGCCGGCTCCTGCTGCCAAATCGCATACATCAAAGGTGGGTTCCAACATACCATAAGGAGCTGTCACCGCTTTGCAGCCCATAGGCGTGGTGGGCGCATACTGGCCTCCAGTCATTCCATAAATCTCGTTTCTGCACACCACAGCAGTAAGGTCGATATTTCTCCTTGCCGCATGTATAAAATGATTTCCACCAATTGCTACGGCATCTCCATCCCCCATGAACACAATCACCTTCACTTCCGGTTTTGCCAACTTTACCCCTGTAGCAAAGGCAAGGGCTCTGCCATGGGTGACCCGCAACACATTAAAATCAAGAAAAACAGGAATGCGGCCGGCACATCCGATTGCAGAAACAAGAACCGTATTATTTTTATCCAGATTCATCTGACTTGCTACATGAAGAAACGCGTTCGTCACAGTTCCATGGGTGCACCCTGGACAGATAAACAAAGGAAATTCTTTCTCTTTTATATAATCATGCATACTCATTTAGTTTTCCTCCAGCGCTTTAAGAATATGTTCAGGCATTATGGCAGTACCGTCATAGTGCTGTATCGACACCACTTCAATGGTTTCAGGAGTATTTTCTTTTATAATGTGAACCAACTGCCCCCGGTTCATTTCAGGTACAATTATCTTCTTTACACCCTTGGCTGCTATCCTGAATGGTTCAATTGGAAACGGCCAGATGCTTATAGGTCTGAATACGCCTACACCTTTCCCTTTTTTCCGTGCGATATCGGCAGCTTCGGCTGCTGAACGTGAAGCCGCGCCGCATGCAACAATCAAAATCTCTGCGTCCTTTACATTCTTTTCTTCCCAGCGCCAGATATCCCTTTCATAGCGGTCAATCTTATCATTAATCCGCGAAATTGTTTTCCTTGTATTAACCGGGCTGATGTTTGGCATGCCGTCTTCCGTATGATGCATTCCATTTATTACATAATGAAAACCTTCTTTGTTTCCAAATGGCATCAATTTTACAATTCCGGTTTCATCTGTAGCATATGGATGGTAATCTTTCGAATCACATACCGGAAGTTTACGTGTGACGAGCTTAATATCCGAATAGTCATCCATACAGATACTCTCTCTTAAATGTCCGATTATCTCATCCATTAGCAGAACTACAGGAGTCATGTATGTCTCTGACATATTAAATGCCTCTATCGTCATCTGATAGATTTCTTTCACTGAATTAGGGTAAAGAGCAATAACCGAGGTATCCGCTGACCTCCCATACTTTACCTGCATCAAGTCCCCCTGCGATGGATTAGTAGCCCCTCCCGTGCTGGGACCGCTGCGTTGAACATCAACCACCACACAGGGAATCTCTGCCATAGCAGCAAATGCCAGATTTTCCTGCATAAGATCAAAACCAGGACCGCTTGTTACTGTAATAGATTTAACGCCCATAACGGAAGCGCCGACAATGGCTCCCATACTGGCAAGTTCATCCTCCATCTGGATAAATTTTCCACCGGCATCCGGTAACTTAGCCGACAATACTTCAATGATTTCTGATGAGGGTGTTATGGGATATCCGGCTGAGAATTTGACACCACTATTTATCGCAGCCAATGCACATACCTCATTCCCCTGTAGAAGCTGATTCTTACCCATTCTTATTTGACCTCCCTCTTTTCAACTGTAATAGCCATGTCCGGACACCTAAATTCACACAATCCACAGCCAATACATTTTTCCTCTCCCGCAACAATAAGCTTCTTCATTTCGTTTATTACCAGTACCGTCTTTGGGCAATATGCAGCACAAATCCCACAATCTTTACACCATTTTTCATTTAACAAAATCTTAAAATGACACGTCATCTTGGCCTCCTTTTTTGCCGCTTTTGACAACCATATCGTATTTACTTCACTGAGATGCCATGTTATAAGTCACACTATAGAGGTTTACATAGGTGCTGAAAAATACGTACGTTATTTTAACTTGATTATATAGGCGACATTCTATACGGTCAAATATATAAAAATAATAATAATATTTAAATAAATAAATATAGTAGTGCAACAAAAAAGCAACCGCCTATATTTGGTGGAATCATCATTCTATACAAAGGGTTGCTTTTACTCCATCCGTCTTATCAATCGAATGGTTACTATTATTCTTTTTTTAGCAGGGAATCAATCCCACACTTACTGATAGTAGTCACAAAGTTGATAAATTCCTGCATCGCTTTGGTAGCATACCGATTCTTGCTGTAAATTAGGTTAATATTCCTAACAGATTGCGGAATCTTATAAAATGCGACATTCTCCTTCTTACCGCACAATTTAACAATTGTATCCGAAACAAATGAAACAGCCATCTGCTGTTCCACCATATTATACGCTGTCATCAACTGATTAATAACCATGCAGATTTGCGGTTCAAAACCATTCTCCCTACATGCCTGGAGCAGACGATTGCGCATGTCATGACCCTTCTCCAATATCAGAAAGCGCCTCTTACTGAATGCAACAAAGGATACGCAAGGCACGCTTTCGTCTATATGTCGATTGGATAAAACATCCTGAACGCTTAGCCTAAAACTCCCCAAAGACAGATTAATTGGGTCGCTTAAAGGTACCGCCAAAAGAGTTTGTTCCTTATATAGTGGAACAGCCTTAAACAAAGCATCATCAAATTCACCGCTTTCAATAATAATATCCACTTCCCCCTTTAAAAGAAGGTTTTGCAAAGTGAACATATCTGCCTCCTTCAATTGAATTTCAAGCTGTGGATATTTCTCAGAAAACTGTGCAATAAACCTTGGTATAAGGTAGCTTGCAAATAGATGAGCTGCACCTAAAATAAGTTTGCCTGATTTCAATTCAGTAATATCATCAATATAAGCTTCCAGTTCATGTTCGATTGCTAATATTCTCTGAACACCTTCCATATACACCACTCCAACATCCGTAAGTTGGATAGGAAAGCTGCTGCGGTCAAATAGCTGAATACCGATTTCATTTTCAAAATTTCTAATCGTGATGCTAAGTGAAGGCTGTGAAATATAAAGCCGTTGTGCAGCCTTAGAAAAGCTTTGCTCTTTACAAACTGCATCAAGATAATGGAATATACGAAACATTATACCCAGCCCCCTTCTTTCTGATATAAAAAAATATTTATTTATATTTATAATAACTTTCAATTATTTATATTTGATTATAGTGTTCATTTGCTATAAAATCAATATAAAAGTAGGTTACAGACACTTCAAAATGTTTCTTTTCATTTTACCATACAGCTCCTCCCCATTTCCTAATTTTATACATTTTTCACCCCCCTATTAATTTGCTTCATAGTATATGCTGACCAATAATTAGTAAACATTAAAAATGAACCCAAAAATGGCGGTTCGGGAAGCTCAGAATTACCGGGACCGCCCATATATAGAAAGGAGATAGTTATTATGGATGTAAGTGTACGGTTAAGGTTTCTGTCTGAGCCAGATATGATTAAAGCTGGTGTTATGGACATGGACGGGTGTCTGGAAGCAGTAAGCGATTCCTTTGCTCTGATTGCAAAGGGCGACTACCTTATGGGCGGACCCAGTGAGAACGACCATGGGCATCTCATTTGGTTTCCGCCAAAACCAAGGGGGCCACGGATGCCAGTTGCCGGTCCTGACCGTCGTTTTATGGCCATGGTTGCGTATCTGGGAGGGGATTATCACATATGTGGAGAGAAGTGGTATGGTTCCAACATCGCCAACCGCGAGATAGGTCTGCCCAGATCCATCCATTCGGTTATCCTCAATGACCCCGATAATGTAAAGCCCTTGGCATTCATGTCGGGCAATCTGTTAAGCCAGATGCGGACTGGCGCGGTTCCTGGCGTAGCGTCAAAATACTTGGCGCGCAGTGGCGCAGAAACATTAGGTATTATTGGCGCAGGTATGGTAGGTAAGACTGCTCTCTTGGGAATCTCTGCCGCTGTCAAGACACTAAAACGGGTTTACATTTATGATGTATTTGAGAGTGCTTCTGAAAAATTTTTGCAGTATGCAGAAAAAGAAATCGGTATTGAAGGAGTCATTGTACACACTATGGAAGATGCAGTAAAAGATATGGACATCGTACATATTGCAGCTTCAGGTGAAAAACTGCCGGCCATTAATACGAATCATCTCAAAAAGGGAGCATTACTATGCCTGACCGGAGCTGCCGAGTTTATTAATGAAGACTGGATTAATGATTGCAGTATCTATGCAGATAACTGGAAACTGCATCAGGCATTCATTCACGAAATGGATTACCCACGGGAAGGCATCCGCGATGAAATCCTGTCCTGGGCCCCTTCTGCTCCAGTTATTGACGCAGTTTATAAGGGCAAGCTATCCGGAGACACTATCAAAAGCGTAGGAGATGTCATAATTGGCAATGCACCGGCCAGAGTAAATCCGGATGATAAAATCATCTTCATTACCAGTGGTATGGCTGTAGAGGATGTTGCCTGGGGGAAAAAGATTCTTGAGCGTGCCAATAAGGAGAATATAGGACAAATTTTGACTTTCTGGGATAAACAGTATTGGCTAAAATAAAATTTCTCCTGGTTTTTAAGTTCTAATGGTAAGGATAAATAGCCATGGTAAAATTAAAAAAACAAGAACAAGAAATACTAGATGGCAGACAAGGCGAATTTAAACAAAAGGCTATGGAGATGATTGTAAACTATGCCAAAGTCCTTGGTGCAGAGGAACTCTGCAAGGTAGAACGAGCAACAATCTGTATTGGCGCCCAACATTGGCAGCCAAATCTTACCAAGGATAGTTATCTATCAGATTTCAGCCGTTTTATCTTGAACAGCGATAAGACACTGCCAATAGAACAATTCTGCCATGATTGCATTACTATCAGTGATTCCGTGCCCTTTGATCTTTTCGATAACGTTGTAACTCATATGCCCCATGACAAATTTGAATTAAACAACTGGATTCTTGCATATATGAGGAAATATGGCGTAACTACAGTCAACACATGTACTCCCTATTACAGTGGATGGTTACCGCTGCACGGCGAACATTTTGTGACCAATGAATCCAGTAATGCCGTTGTCAGCAACTCTATCATGGGGGCATATGGAAACAGTGACGGTGTGGAAACCGCAATCTGTGCAGCTATAACCGGATATACTCCGTTGTGGGGTATGCATTGCAAAGAAATGCGTTATGCCACCGATATATTTAATATAAGCTGTCCGTCCGAAACCACCTTTGACTGGGACGTAATTGGCTACACAGTGGGACGCCTTCTTTCTCCTGGCGGCCGCCCTTTCCTCACAGGAAACTACCACAGGCCAAATATGACTAAACTAAAGCAATGCTTTGCCTCTCTCGCCGTTCCCAGTCCAGCAGAGATTTGCCATATTGACGGGCTGACTCCAGAAGCCAGAAACCAGGAAGACGCCTTAGGCGGGCATAAACCAGTGATTTCCGTGAATCTTACACAGGAAGAATTCGACCAATCGGTAAAGATGCTGTGTGATGACAATGGCAGTTCCATTGACTTAGTCACAATTGGCTGCCCCCATCTGAGCCTGGAAGAAGTAGCTTATATCGCAAATCGTTTGAATGGGAAAAAAATATCCGAAAATCTCGAGCTCTGGATATGGACAGACTACTCAGTTCAAGCTCTGGCAAAACTAAATGGTTATCAGGAATTCATTGAGCGCAGTGGCGGTCATCTTCTTAACAGCACTTGTCCCCTGGTTATGCGAGCTCAAAGCCATGGTCATGCTAAATCTATCCTTGTCAACAGCGCTAAACAGGCACATAATCTGCGGAACCAGACAAAAGCAAAGATATTTTATGGAACCATTGACGATTGTATTAATTCTGCTTTATGCGGCAAGTGGAATGTCTGACTCAAGTAAGGGGGAAATATACGAAAAACACAATTTTACAGGGCCGTGGAGCTTTTCCAGGTGTTGCCCAAGGAACTGCTATCGTCTGTCCCAAAGGCATATCAGGTAACAGCGGTGGTATCGGAGATAAGGATGGTGTTATTTATGAGCCAGGTAATCCCCATGCAGGCATATGCATCAAGGATTGTATTCTGGTGCTTCCCGGGGGTAAAGGTTCAAACGGATTTTCAGCACATTTCAAATCTGCTAAGTTGTCCGGTTTTGCTCCAGCCGCATGGGTGGTGCTGCACATGGACAGCCGCATAGGCGGTGCAGTTACCAGTACTGAAACACCTTGCGTATGCGATTTTACAAACATAAATCCCCTCACCATAATCAAGACGGGAGACTATATCCGCGTAGATGGAGGGAACGGCACGGTTGAGATACTGAAGAGGAACAATGCAAATACTGACATTTAATATACCAAAATAAGCAAAATTTGTTTTGAAAGCTGCATACAGTAATTTGTGTATAGTGAAGCAGAGATACAACCATAACAGCAGGGACATATAACAATTTTATCCCTTAATGGATTCTCTGCTTCACGCACTTGGATATAAATTCTGTATTGTATTAAAAACAAACCCAAAATGTATGATTATGATAAGGAGGTTAAAAAATGCGAATAAGACATTCTGTACTGTCTGCATCTCTATTGTTAGTGATATTAGCCCTAGCCGGTTGCTCCAGCTCAGGCGGCGCCAACACAAAGACCAGCGAAAAGCAGAGCGAAGAAAAAACAGACGAAGCGAAAACTACTGATGATGGTCAGATTTATGAATGGATTATGTTTGATTACATGACCAGCGAGTCTACTATACCAAAGCTGGAAAAGGTATGGGCTGAAGATGTTCTTGAAAAAACCGGTGGCCGCGTCAAAATAACGGTCCAGAGCCAGGGCGAACTTCCCTTCTCCGGCAATGAAATTATCCAGGTCATGGCTGACGGAGGCGTACAGTTGTGCAGCATCAACGGCGGCTATGCGGGCGGCCAGTGTGAGTTTACAGAAATTCCCATGCTGCCCTATCTTGTAACCAATTTGGATGAGGCAATTGCCTGCGACACTGCTATACGCCCGTATATGGGCAAATATCTCCACGAAACATACGGTGTTACCGAGGTGGGTTTCTTTATGTATCCCGGCCAGTATATCTGGGGAACAGGTACGCCAATGAGCGGGTTTGAGGACCTTGCAGGCCATAAAGTAAGGACACTTGCCAGCACCCAGAGCGATTTTGTACTGCAGTTCAAAGGAACTCCCATTGCTCTTACCTGGGCAGAAGTACCGGATGCGCTTAACCGCGGAATATTTGACACTCTTATTACCTCCGCCATGGGCATAGTTGACTCCCATCTCCATGAACCTCTGGACTGGTGTTATTTGGCAAACTACGGGCCTGGCATTCAGTACATTTTAGCCAGCGAGGATGCCCTTAACTCCCTTCCCGAGGACCTGCGGGCAACCATGATGGAATGCTTTACCGACCTGGAAACCCGCTGCCGTGAAATAATGCCGAAGGTAGATGCCGAATATCTTGAACGTGCCGAGAAAGAAGGCGATGTGCTGATGATTAAGCCTACGGAAGAAGAAATGCAGAAAAGTAAACAAGCCGCAGCGGCTGTCATTGAATCCTATAAAACTTCTATCAGCGGCGATGTAAAATTAGCGCTTGAAGCCGCCCTGGAGGCCATCAATAAAGTCAATACAAACTAGCAGGCTTCACAACTCCTGCAACTATCGAAAGGAGTGATTTTAAAATGCAACTTTGGTACTCCTATGAAAAGCTTGTTCGTAAAATAACATACGCCGGCGCCTATATCGGCGGATTCATGCTGGTACTGATGTTTCTGCTGGTATTCACAGAAGTGGTGCTTCGTACATTTTTCAACAGCTCTACCATGGTTTCGGATGAGATTTCCGGCTATCTTATGGCAGGCGGCTTTTTCCTTGCTTCAGCCTATGCCCTTCAGGAGGGCGCAATCGTCCGTATCGATATCCTATATAACAGATTCCCTCTAAAACTCAGATGTTTCCTGGATATTTTCATTGATTTGGTAGTGCTGTGTTATACCGTAATTCTATTCAAGTACACCTTTGACTATATGTACAAATCTCTTGTCAACAGTGCACGTTCTGTAAGCTTCATTAAGACACCGCTGTGGATTCCGCAACTGTTTATACCTCTTGGGAGTTTAATTCTATTCCTGTGTCTGACCGTTCTCACCGGACGGGACTTTTTGAAAACGACCGGAAAGATTTTGCTGAAGGAAGAGAAGTCTGCAACAGAAAAAGAGATAATCGAGCAATTAAGCATAGTAAAGGAGGATAAAAAATAATGTCTTGGGCAGTAACATTTATCCTCACTATGGTCATATTATTCGCTCTTTTCTTCATCGGTGAGTGGGTAGCTTTCGCTCTTGGTACGGCAGGTGTTATCGGACTTCTTATCTTTGGTAAACCTACCTCTGCAGCAGCCATGACAGCTATCGGTTCCATTGTCTGGAACAACTCAATCAGCTATACGATGACGGCAATCCCCCTCTTTGTACTCATGGGCGAGATTGTACTTCGCGCTGACATCAGCGCAAAATTTTACCGCGGCCTGGCCAAACTCATTGGAAAACTGCCAGGAGGACTTCTGCAGTCTAATATCGCTGCCACCGCATTTTTTGCTGCTATAAGCGGATCTGCAATAGCTACAGCTGCGGCAATCGGGTCGGTATCGATACCGGAAATGACAAAGCGCAGGTATAACTCAGAAATGCTTTTTGGTTCTCTTGCATCCGGCGGCACCCTTGGTCTTCTCATCCCTCCCAGTATACCCCTCATTATCTACGGTACACTGACAAATGGCTCCGTAACCAAACTGTTTATGGCAGGTGTAGTGCCCGGCTTTCTTCTTGCCTTAATATTCATTTTCTACATTGGTATCCGGTGCACTATAAAAAAAGGGCTAACCCCTGCGCCTGAAGCAGCTACCGGCAAAGAGAAACTGCGGGCAATTCCCGACATCCTGCCTATGATTCTGCTGATGGTTACCATATTTGGCTGTCTCTACGGTGGTATTGCCACTCCGACGGAGGTAGCAGCCGTGGGAACGGCTGTGGCCTGTTTCTTTGCAATTATCAATCGTTCTTTTTCATGGAAAATGCTGCGTGATTCTATGATTAGTGCAGGTAAAACCACAGCTGTTCTGATGCTCATCATTGTCAGCGCCCAGGTATACAATTATCTTCTGGTCAATACTGGTATCAACCGCTCCGTTACCGAATGGTTGCTTTCACTAAACCTCACGAAATTTGGGTTTTTCCTAATCTGTATTGGGATTTATCTGGTACTTGGATGTTTGATGGAGTCTGCCTGCATGCTCTATCTGACAATGCCCGTTCTCTACCCGGCTATTATTGCATTTGGGTTTGACCCGCTGTGGTTTGCAGTATTTTTTGTAGTTATGGCTCAGGTGGCCTGCCTAACGCCTCCAATCGGCATGAATCTGTTTGTAATTCACGGAATCGCTCAGAACTATCCCAATCCTGAAAGTCCGGATGGTTTTACCCTTGGTCAGGTAATAAGAGGCTCTTTGCCATATTTCTTTATAATGTTAATATATGTCTTCGTTCTTTACCTGTTCCCGGAGCTTGCCACCTGGCTGCCCGGCACAATGTAACATAAAATAAAATTCCAACTAATATTAATTTGAAAGGAGTAAAGGTAAACATGGTAAGACTTGGCATTGACGTAGGCGGTACATTTACAGATGTGGTGGTGATTGATGAGGCGAAAGGCACCATCAACCTCACCAAAACCCCGTCTGTACCGCAAGCACCTAATAAGGCCGTTATCAATGGGATTAATAAGATTGTTGATATGTATGATGTGGACCTGAGTCAGGTAGACTTTCTTATACATGGAACAACGGTCGCCACAAATGCACTAATCGAGCGCAAGGGTGTACCAACTGCGCTTATTACCACAAAGGGATTCCGTGATGTTCTGCATATTGCAAGGCAGTCCCGCCCAAAATTATATGATTACTTTTCACGTCGTCCTGATTCCTTTATTGCGCGGGAGTATCGTTTCGAAGTAGATGAGCGTATGCTCTATACCGGCGAGGTACAGGTCCCCCTTGATGAGGAAGAAGTTCGCAAAATAGCTAAAATCCTGGTGGATGAGGGCATTGGAATTGTGGCAGTCTGTTTACTCCATTCTTATGCGAATCCTTCCCATGAACTCCGTATTCGGGATATATTGAAAGAAACTGCTCCCGAACTACGCGTCTGTCTTTCCTGCGAAACCCTTCCTGAGTATAAGGAGTATGAGAGAAGCAGCACTACAGTCATCAATGCTTATGTAATGCCCATAATTGAACAATATCTTGGAAAAATACAAAAAGAAATCAAAAAAATGGGCATTCAGTCAGATTTACATATCATGCAATCCAACGGCGGCGTAGCTACCAGCCAGGAAGCCAGCAAAAAAAGCGTCCAGACAGTTCTTTCCGGTCCGGCGGCCGGTTTGCTTGGTGGTCTCGTAACAGCAAAGATGATTGACATTGAAGATATCATCACGGTAGACATGGGAGGCACCAGCTTTGATGTTTCCCTTGCCAGCGGCGGCAAACCCTCTTATACTGTGGAAAGCGATATAGATGGTCATATCATAAAGGTTCCAATGATTGATATTAAGACTCTGGGAGCTGGCGGCGGCAGCATAGCATGGGTTGACGCAGGCGGTGCGCTGCAGGTTGGCCCTGAGAGCGCCGGTGCAGACCCTGGACCTGTCTGCTATATGCGCGGTGGTACAAGGCCGACTGTAAGCGACGCCAACGCAGTGCTTGGTTATCTAAACCCCGAATTCTTTGCCAACGGTGATATGGGACTGGATATAGAGGGCGCAAAAAAAGCAATCTATGAACATATTGCAAAACCAATGGATTTAACCGTTGAGGAGGCTGCTGAAGGAATCCTCAAGGTCGTAAACGCCACCATGGTGCGTGGAATCCGCATGGTGTCTGTTGAACGAGGCCATGACGCCCGAAAGTTTGCGTTAGTTTGCTTCGGAGGTGCAGGCCCTGTCCATGCAGTAGCTCTGGCAAAACAGATGAATATACAGAAACTAATTGTGCCTGAAGCACCTGGTGTTAACTGCGCGCTGGGTCTTCTAATGGCAGACTTCCGTCATGATTATTCAAAGACCTTTCTTCATAATCTGTGGAATCTGGACTCTGCCGCACTCAGTAAAGAATATGCCCAAATGGAACAAGGGGCGCTTATGCAACTTGTGGAAGAACATGTTCATGAAAATGATATCATATTCCATCGCTCCGCTGACCTGCGCTATAAGGGACAGGGCTATGAACTGGAATTGTCTATACCTAATATCGACCAGTACTCCGCTGAGGACCTGCGCACAATTTGTCGTGATTACAGCAATACTCACAAGGATAAATATGGCTATGCAATGGAAGATGAATTTGTGGAGATTGTCAATATCCGTTTAACTGCCATCGGTTTGCTTAGTAAACCTAAACTTGCAGAAGAACCTTATGTAGGCGAGGACTGTAGTGCTGCTATAAAAGGAATGCGACGGGTATATATGGATGGTACATATAAAGAAATAAATATATATGACCGCCGGAAATTGCGCCATGGCAACAAAATTTTCTCCCCGGCCATTGTAGAGCAGGCAGATTCCACCACAGTCCTTTTTGAAGGCTATGATGCCATCGTAGATAAATACCGTAATTTAATCATTGAACAACGGAAGGAGTACACAAATGAACCGCAAAAATGTTGATATGATTACCCTGCAGGTTATCATGAATGCGCTGTATTCAATAACCGATGAAATGAACCTGGCATTGATTCGTACCGCCTATTCTACTAATATCAAGGACCGCCGAGACTGTTCTTGCGCTATATATACAAAGAATCTTGAGGTTATCTCACAGACAGAGCTGGGCTGTCCGATACACCTTGGCATAATGCCCTCAGCTTTGGACTATGTATTCCAACAGATGTCCCTTGATGATTTAGACGAGGGAGACCATATAATATTTAACGTACCTTATCCTGTAGGTCCAGGCCACTTAAACGATATCTTATTATTAACTCCTGTATTCGTCAATGGAACAATAGAATTCATAGCAGCCAACATGGCCCATCATTCTGACCTTGGCGGATATGCTCCCGGCAGCATGGCGTCAGGCCTTAGAGAAATATATCAGGAAGGCTTACAGATTCCACCTCTTAAAATTGTTAAAAAGGGGATTGTAGATGAGGAACTTCTCTCATTCATTGTGCAAAATGTGCGTACAAGTACGGAAGTACGGGGAGATCTTCATGCTCAGATGGCTTGCAATAACGTGGGGGCCAAGCGGCTGAAGGAAATGTGCGGACAATATGGGGTGGCAAGTCTACAGAACTATATTGAAGCGCAATTTGATTATTCCGAAAAGCGTATGCGCGAAGGTTTGAAAGCTTTACCTCACGGTATATATACCTATGAAGATTACATTGAAGGTACGGAACGTACCCCACCCCTTGTAAAAATTAAGGTCAAAACCATCATTGACAATGACGGAATCCTTTTTGATTTTGAAGGAACTGACCCACAGGTGGATGATTCATTCAATAGTAATATTGCTTGCACCAGGTCTGCATGTTATTATGTAGTCAAAGTTTTAGTGGACCCAGGTCTGCCACCCAATATTGGTACATATCGTCCGATTACAGTGAAAGCCCCCTATGGCAGCGTAATAAACTGTAAGGCCCCAGCAGCGATTGCAAATTCAACCATCATAACTGCACCAAAAGTTGTGGATGTCCTAATGGGCGCTCTCTATAAAGCGGCTCCCGAGCGTTCGGCCGCAGCATCCAATGGCGTCACCAGCCTCTTTAATATTGGAGGCACGGATAGCCGTGGCAACCTCTATAACTACATTGAGACATATGCCGGAGGTCAGGGCGCAATGAAGACACTGGATGGAATGGATGCAGTGCAGACACATATGACTAACACGCGCAATGCACCTGCCGAAGTCATTGAGATGACCTATCCTCTTATGGTCCGTTCCAACTCTCTCGAGCCGGACACGGACGGTGCCGGACGTTTCCGTGGCGGGCTTGGAATGCGCAGATGTATACAGGTTCTAAGCACCAAAACCACTCTCACCTTAAGTACGGACCGTATGGCGAAGCATCCTTGGGGCGTCTATGGCGGAATGGGAGGAGGTACATCACACTGCATTCTTCAGACTCCTGATAAGGTTGTCAGAGAATTGGCTTACTCAAAAATGACGCTTCCTGTGGATACGGATACAATCGTGACCATCATAACTCCCGGCGCAGGCGGTTGGGGAGATCCCTTCACGCGCGACCCTCAGAAAGTCCTGAAAGATGTGCGTGAAGAACTGATTTCAATTGAACGCGCAAGGGATTGTTATGGGGTAGTAATCCGGAAAAAGGACCGGCATTACTCTATTGATGAAGCTTTAACAGATAAAATTCGTGCTGAGCATGTCTATGAAAAAGAGAGTTAATCGGCATATATCTTCTTGTTATTAAAAGATATGACCATATGTCTTGTGCCTGGAACAGCAGCACTTCCCAAACAAATCTAAAAAGTACCCTTGGAGCAGCGAATTCTCATCCGCTCCAGGGGTACTCTTGTATTATCACTAATCTAATAACCATCGATGCCTATTCATCCTTCCAGTGCAGATGGTGAAGACGGCCGTTCAGCTCCAGCTTCTCAAACCCATTCTGTCTCAACGCCTCATACAGCACAATGGCTGCTGAATTGGACAGATTCAGGGAGCGTATATCGCCCCACATGGGAATCCGGATGCAGCGGTCCTCATTGTCCACCAGTATCTCCTCCGGGATGCCGGCGCTTTCCTTGCCGAACATGAGATAACAGTCCGGACCGTAGGACACGTCGGAATACACCCTGTGGGCTTTGGTGGTGGCAAAATACATGCTGCCCCGGGCCTGGGGATTGCGCTCCAGGAAGTCCCCGTAATCGCTGTACACAGTCACGTCCAGTTTGTCCCAGTAGTCCAGTCCGGCCCTCTTTAACGCCTTTTCGTTGAGCTTAAAACCCAGGGGCTCGATGAGATGGAGCCTGGTCTTGGTGGCCACGCAGGTGCGGCCGATATTGCCGGTATTGGAGGGCATCTCCGGTTCTAAAAGTACAATATTCATCATGGTATGCTGCCTCTTTCCGCTATTCCCTGCCGTCCAGTCTCTTTACAAACCTTGCCATGCGCCCCAGGGCCTCTTTCAGGTTATCCAGGGAGTAGGCGTAGGAAACCCTGACAAATCCCTCTCCGCAGTCACCAAATGCAGTGCCCGGCACCACGGCTACCTTTTCCTCTTCCAGGAACCGGGTGGCGAATTCTTCAGAAGTCATGCCAAAACGGCTGATATTGGGGAAGGTATAAAATGCTCCCATTGGCTCAAAACAGGTAAGCCCCATCTCCTCATAGGCATGGAGAAGGAAACGCCTGCGCTGATTGTAGGATTCCCGCATCATGGACACATCCGGGTCCCCGTTCTTCATGGCGGAGACAGCAGCATACTGGCTGGTGGTAGGAGCGCACATGATTGCGTACTGGTGAATCTTAAGCATCTGCTCCAGGATAATATGGGGAGCAGCGGCATATCCCAGACGCCAGCCCGTCATGGCATAGGCCTTGGAGAAGCCATTGATGAGCACGGTCCGTTCCTTCATGCCCGGGAAGGAGGCAATGGTCACATGGCGTTTCCCGTTGTATGTCAGTTCGGAATAAATTTCATCGGATATCACGAACAAGTCCTTTTCCAGGACTATTTTTGCAATTTCTTCCAGTTCCTCTTTTTCCATGATGGCACCCGTGGGGTTGTTGGGGAAGGGGAGAACGAGAATCTTGGTCCTGTCTGTAATCTTCTCCAAAAGCTTTTCCGGGGTCAGCTTGAACTGGTCCTTTTCCTCCAGCTCAATGGTCACAGGCACGCCGTCCGCCAGGGTGACACACGGCATATAGGACACATAGCTGGGCTGGGGAATCAATACCTCATCCCCTTCATTTAACATGGCGCGCATGGCAATGTCAATGGCCTCGCTTCCGCCTACCGTCACCAGTATCTCCTGGTCCGGGTCATATGTAACCCCGCATCTGCGCTTTAAATATTCGCATATCTCCACCTTTAAAGGCTTTAAGCCGGCATTGGAGGTGTAGAAGGTACGGCCCTTTTCCAGGGAATAAATGCCCTCCTCGCGGATGTGCCAGGGCGTCTCAAAATCAGGCTCGCCCACGCCCAGGGAGATGGCGTCCTTCATCTCGCTTACAATATCAAAGAATTTACGGATACCGGACGGCGGTATCTTTACAATTTTATCGGATAATGGGTTTCTCATGGGGTAATCAGCATCCTTTCATCCTGCACCTGTTCACTGATAATGGTGCCGTGGTCTTTGTATTTTTTCAATACGAAATGGGTTGCAGTGCTCAAAACAGATTCCATGGGACCCAGCTTGTCGGATACGAACTGGGCAATCTGGCGCATGGTCCTGCCTTCGATTAACACGGTGAAGTCGTAGGCGCCGCTCATAAGGTACACGGAATCCACCTCGCTGTACTGGTAAATGCGCTCCGCTATCTTGTCAAAGCCCATGCCCCTCTGAGGCGTCACCTTTACCTCGATTAAAGCCACTACCTTTTCCTCGCTGGTATTATCCCAGTTAATCAGTGTGTGGTATCCGCAGATAATGTGCTCCTTCTCCATCTCCGCTATCTCGTTGGCCACCGCTATTTCGCTCTCTCCCAACAGTACGGCCAGGTCCTTAAGGTCAATTCTGCTGTTTTTCTCAATAACCGCAAGTATCTTTTCTCTCATGATATATCATCCTCCATCCTTCCATGTCTGCATGGCTTCTTAACCTGTTTTATAGTATCTTTGCCAGTTCATCGGGCTGGGGCCGTTCCAGAAATCCAGCTCCCTCCTGGCCATGGCGTATCTGTCTTACATTTCCCTCCGCCACACTTCCGATGACGTCTGCAGGAATCCCCTCTGCCCTTAGCCTTCTCACCAGCTGTCCGCCTCTGTCCGCAGCCAGAATGGCACAGTTTCCGCTGTACAGCCGGTAGGGATTCAGTTCAAACAGCTCGCACACCTCCACCGTGACCTGCCGCATGGGCATACACCTGAGGTCCACATCGATTCCCGCGTTAAATATCCCTGATAAATTCCAAAGGGCAGCTAATACGCCGCCCTCTCCTGCATACTCGTAAGCAGTGAAGGAGCAGGGCTCCTCCTTCTGCCCACCTTTTATCCATTGTTCCACGGAGTATGGCTCCGCTTCTTCCAGGCACCTTAAGAACACAGGTGAAAAGCGCGCCGTCAGAATATCCCGCTTTTCTTCCCCTATCTTTACGGTCCCTGCAAATCCGGTATAACCAGCCATCACCAAATCCTGCCCCGGCATCATGAAGCCGCCGCGCTTTTCGAATCCGCCTGGTCCCTGTCCGGCCGTCCGCATTACGGTCCCTCCACAGGAGTGACCGTGGGTCCGCCGTCAGCCGGCGCAGGGTTTGCCGCCGGTGCAGGGTCCGCTGCCGGAGCCGGACTTGCTTGGGGAGCCGGAGCCGGTTCAGGAGCCGGCTGCGTCACACCCGGGCCTCCATCCACACCGGTTACCGGTGCTGTCTCCGACGGAGCCGTATCCACAGGCGCCGTCACATCCGGCACAATGGGCAATGCTACCGGCAGGTCGGGGCCTACCCGGTAAATGGCCTTGGAGGCATTGTAGGTGTCCTTGTTCAGCAGGGTCCTCTCCTGCTCCACGCCGTCCACGGTCACTACCTTCCATAATCTGGACCGGAGTCCTGTATGGGAGGACTGGACCTTGACCCTTGCTCCCGGAGCCAGGGCATTGTCCACAATGAGCTGGGGCTCGCCCGGACTGGTGCTTCCCAGGGTTTCAGACACGTATTCCACCTTCCGGTTAGCGGGTCTGGTCTCCTTGCCGTATATGGTGAAGGTAAGCTTCCTGCCGGAGGTATACCCTTCCACGTAAATAGGGGTGCTGTAATTGTTCTTTATCTTAATATCCTTGTATGTGCCTGCAATGGCCGCGTCCCTGGATGGTTTCACATACGTGACAATCATGGAGTGGTTCTGTCTCTGGACAATCTCCACCTCTGCTTCCAGGGAAGCGTTATACAGTGTGGTAGCCAGCTGGCACACGCCCCCGCCGATGCTGTCCACGACCTGGCCGTTCTCATAAGCCGCCGCTGTCTTATACCCATTGGCTGTGGTAAAAGGCTGCAGGCATTCATAGCCGGACAGGACATCCCCGGGCATGAGCACATGGCCGTTAATCTTAGCCGCGCCTACTGCCAGGTTGGTGGAGCGGGCTGCGCCGCTGCTGCTGAAATCAGTTGTATAGGTGCCCAGCACATCCTGTATGGTGGCCAGGGCATCGCTGGTAATGGCCGGCTGTTCCTCTGTTACCTGGGCTGTTACCTCTATGGGCTGGTCCAGTCCGCCCTCCAGCGCCTGGTTAAGGGCTGCCTCTGTCCCCGCCACGTCAACCACCCGTCCGGGTACTGAGTCTGTAATGACAAACTGTCCATTTTCTCTGGTTATAGATGCATTCTGGGGCTCCGCCGTGATTCCCTGGCACTGGGTATCCACAAAAGCCTTTACCTTCGCAGAATCCACTTCTGTCTCCAGTTCAATCTCCACGGGCGCTGCCGCCAACTCTTTTTCAATCATGTACTGTTTAATCAGGCTGCCGCCGGCATACTGGCTGGCCGCCTCATCAACTGCGTCTGTGTTAATCCAGTGAAAGCCCAGCTCCCCCGCCGTGGTAGCCACATCCTGTCCATCCACACTAAGGGTCACTGACTGGGCCGCCAGGCCGTCCACATATTCCTGGACCGCTGCCTTCGCCTCCTCGGCCGTCATTCCGGCCAGGCTCTGGCTGCCTGCGGTTATCCCGGCCGGCAGCACAGGCGCCGCCCAGGCAATCACTGGAAATGCCGCAAGCAGCGCCATACTGATGGCCGCTGTCAGGCCGGCATTTCCGATACGATTTCTCATAAATTCTCCTCTTTCAAACTGTAATGCAATTAATACATAAGTGCGCTTAAGGCCATAGGCACAATCATCGCCAACACTAATACAACAACAATGATGGTGGAAATGATTTTCTTGGTCCTTGGATCTCTCATATTAAGCATTGTACATTCACCTCTTTTAATAATATGCCTCAGAATCTCTTCTTTAGTCTTCCTGTTCCCCGGATATTCTTCTTGTCATCCGTCCGTACTGGGAGATAATATTGTCAATCATCCGCGACACCTCGCTGCGGTTCATGGCGTCTATCTGCACAGTTACGTCTATTCTATGACATTTTAACAAATCGTGCAAGTATTCTTTTTGCCTTTTTGTGGCCGGCTGCTCTCTTTTTGCCTTATAAATCAAGGGTTTCGCCGCAAAAGCCTCCGGATGCTCCATGCCATGGCGGGCCATCATCGCCTGATACAGCCCATGGGCCGCCTCCGCATCCGCCAGGGCCCGGTGGGCCGCGGACTGTGAAACCCCGTAAAAGGAGCAGGCGCAGGTCAGATTCCGTTTCAAAGCAGCCGGCATAAACAGCCGGCAGATACCAAGGGTATCTATCCCCTCCCGGTCAAACTCCAGCCCGCTGTTCACTGCAGCCCGTTTCAGGAAACCATAATCAAATAATATATTATGCCCCAGCAAAGGCAAATCCCCGCAAAACCGCACCACATCCCCAATCACATCCTCAATCACAGGTGCATCCTTCACCATATGGTCCGTAATCCCGGTCAGCTCAGTAATCCTCTCACCCAGCTGCCGCATTGGGTTCACCAGAGAAACAAACCGTTCCTCCACACAGCCCTCCACCACCTTCAAAGCAGCAATCTCCGTAATCTTCTCCACCCTGGCCTCCAGCCCCGTAGTCTCCAGGTCCAGGGCTATGTATGAATTCGTCATATCTTCCTCTTTCTAAAAGTCATCGTATTTCCAACTATCTCCATGCTTCTGAAAATCTTCATCCACCTGAGTAAACACCGCAGGCCAAATAAACCATATTTCAAATCAATCCTCATATTTATGACCCATTCTACTACACTTACAGCGGAAATGGAACTGGAAATAATAGAATAAAGCAACATAAGATTAATTTCTCCCCTTATGGCCGGAGGACACAGCCCGCAAAGCGGGACAGGACAGGCAGCCGGGACAGAGACTTGTCCGTAACCAGTCCCTGTCCCGGCTGCCCGTCCTGTCCCGCTTTGCGGACGAACCCCCTTATGCCATAACCCTCCACAACCCTAAAGCCGGCGCCTTCACCACATAAACCTCTTCCCCATCCTCCATTGTCTGCCATCCGTCTTCCATCTCTGAAACCGGATACCGCTTAAGCGCCTCCTTCACATCCATGAATCCATATCCAACCTGCCCTATCTCCTCTCCGGTCACATTGTCCGGATTCACTGCATAGGTAATCCGGAATCTGCCTTCTGAGGAGCTGTGTATCATATGGGCCGGCACCATGGCGGAGTCGGGGAACGCTCCATTTTCCATCAGCTCCATGGTATAAGGCGTACCCTTATACCCGTAACGGCGTATGAGCCCATCCACCTCCGGGTTCTCGCCAAAGCCCTTTATCCCCGGTGCAATGACCAGCAGTTCACCGCCGTCCTCAATCATCATCCGGGTGCGGTAAATGGCCTTGTTTCCCACCCAGGTGGTGGAAAATTCTTCCGGCTCCAGATAAGCCACCACCTTTTTTGCCCGGCGTTCCACCTGTCTGATACAGCGTCTGCCTGCCAAAGCCGCCGCATGTTCATATACCTGCCTGGAGGCACCGGTAAAGAGGCCGTGAAGGGCGGTCCTCCCCTCCTGTTCCGACGCAACGGTCAGAATATATGCCAACGGTACATTCTCAAGGAAATGCTCTTCACCATAATCAAAAATTGCCCTCACCGGCGTATCCGTATTTCCCATGATGGTTTCCAGATTGCAGAGCGCGCCCAGCATATGGGTGCCGTTAATCATGGGCCGTCCTCCCAGGCCCACCAGTATGTTCTTGGTGTAGTTGGACATGCCGATGACCTCATGGGGCACCACCTGGCCAATGGACAGTATCAGGTCAAAGCTGCCGTCCACCACGCAGTGGTTTACCTCCACCCCGATATCCCGCCGGTACCTGCCTCCGGACACCCTGCTGCAGTAATCGCCGGGCACTGTGCCGATATATACCGCGTCCTTCCTCCAGTCGTGGTAACAAAAAACGTCCTCCGGTATATCCTCCCCGAAAAACCGTATCTGTTCTTCCCGGCTCATGGCCCTGTGAGTTCCCACGGCAGGCATGATGCGGACATCGGCCTCCATGCGGAGCCTGTGATACAGATAGGAGGTAATGACGCCGCCATAGGAATAGCAGCGGGTGATATCCGGCGGAACCAGGAGAATCCGCCCGGCTTTTGGAAGTCCTTCCAGCATACGGTCCAGCACATCCTCCGCCTGTTCGGGGGTAAGCTCCCCCGACTCTGTCTGTGCGCTGAATTCAGCTATGTGTTTCAGCATATATGAACACCCCCTACTTCTTATGCTTTTCCCTGCTGTATATAAGTACCAGCAGTACGATGATGACGCCCTGCATAATCTGGCGTCCTGCTTCCGGAATATTGACAATGGTCAGGAAATCATCCAGTATGGTCATAATGACCGCGCCTGCTATGGTGCCGATGTATCCGCCCTTTCCTCCGGTAATGGCTGTTCCTCCGATGATAACGGCCGCTATGGTCTTTGTGTTATAACTGGTTCCCACGTCCAGGAAGCTGGTTCCCGTGTAACCCACAAGAAAGAAACCGGAGACAGCCGCTATGACGGCTGATATCAGGTACACGGAAAACGTCACCCGCCCGGTATGGATTCCTGAAAACCTGGCTGCCTGCTCATTGGTACCCACGGAATATATCTTCCTTCCATAGGGCGTATTCCGCAGCAGCACTATGGTTACGGCTGCCATGACAGCCCATATGACCACAATACCGGACAGGATGCCTATGAAGCTCTGCCCGCAGATGGCCTTCAGAAGAGGGGACGCATTCCCTTTTGGGGCACCTTTTGTGTATATGAGGAATACCCCCTGGATGACCGTACCCACGCCCAGTGTCATGATAAAGGGCGGTATCTTAAGCCAGTGGATTCCCACCCCGTTGATAAATCCCACCACCACGCCCATGGCAATCACTGACAGCAGCGCAGCGAGCAGGTTTTCATCCCGCCCCATCATGATTTGGGCTGCAATCACATTTGCAAAGGTGATGGTATTGGCAATGGATAAATCGATTCCGCCTGTCAGTATGGTCAGGTTCTGTCCGATTGCAGCAATGCCCATAAAGGACGCCAGTCTCAGGATTCCTGCCACATGCGTGGGCTTTAGATAACCCGGGGACAGAATCTGGGCTGCCAGCAGTAATACCACCAGTATAACATAAACCATGACCTGGGAACTGCCTGCATTTTTCTTGATGAACTGTATATTGGATGCCTGTCTGCTCTTTTCTTCTCCCACTTTCTTTCACCTTACCTTTCTATACTTAAAATGAGTCCCGTATGCTGCTCTAACGCTTCTTATGCAGCGCGCTCAGCGACAGGGCTGCAATCAGTATCAGACCCTGGCATATGAACTGGTAAAATGAAGAAACGCCAAACAGGTTCAGCATATTGTTGATAATGGAAATGATGAACACGCCTGCTATGGTTCCCAGGGGGTCCCCCACTGCGCCTGTCATGGCTGTTCCGCCCACCACCGTGGCAGTGATGGCATTCATGGCATAATTTTTTCCTATGGTGGCATCGGCTGAATTCATCTGTGCGCTCAGGAAGATTCCTGCCATGGCGCACAGGAGCCCGGCCAGACAATAGGCCCGGAATTTTATTCTTCCCACCCGGATACCTGTGGAATAGGCTGCATTTTCACTGCCTCCAATGGCCCTCAGGGCCTTACCGTAGGGAGTGGTGTTGGCGAGACTGCGCACCAGGCAGAGAATGACAAGGAACAGCAGAAAGGGTACGGCTCCGGAGAATCCTCTGGTCAGGAACCTGGCAAAGGCCTTGTGCACACTGCCTCCCGGATTGGGCATAAGCAGCAGCGCCATGCCGTCAAACACAGCTGTGGTTGCTATGGTTACAATGATGGGCGCCAGGCGTCCTTTTGTGACGAGAGCCCCGTTTACAGCCCCGCAGGCCAGTCCCACTGCTGCCGCCGCCCCAAGGGCAGGGATAAAACCCCAGGCAGAATCCGGGTTCATGGCCAGAACGCAGACCACATTGCACAGCGCCACGATTCCTCCCAGTGACAGGTCAATGCCCCCTGTGAGTATAATCAGTGTCTGCCCCAGGGCAGCCATCAGCAGAGGAAAGGAGGAACGCAGAAGGTTCTTAAAATTCCCCAGGGTGAAAAAGTCCTTATTAAATGCGCTTACAAAAACCATGAGCGCTGCCAGGAACACATATATGATGACTGTATGCCCGTGTTTATGCCAGAAATTCTTATTCAGTCCGCCTTTCACGCTTCCTCACCTTCCTTTCTGTTCTTTTCAAGTCCCATGCCAAGCTGCATGATTCGTTCTTCTGTCAGCTCCGCTTTTTCCAGGATACCGGATATCCTGCCCTCGTACATGACAATCACCCGGCTGCTCATGCCGATTACCTCCATCATGTCGCTGGAATTCATGACAACGGCCACTCCCTGGGCCGCCAGATCATGCATGATTTGATAGAATTCCCGTTTTGCCTCCACATCAATGCCGCGGGTGGGCTCGTCAAAGAGGATGACCTTGGGCTCTGTTGCCAGCTCCTTGCCAAGGACCACCTTTTGCTGGTTCCCCCCTGACAGGCTGGATACAGGCAGGTCCAGACCTCCCATTTTAATGGAGAGCTTTGCTGTCATGGATTCGCTGAATGCCTGCTCCGCCTTTTTGTCAATGAAGCAGCCCTTCATTCGTTTTTTCATGCTGGATACGGACAGGTTGTGACGGTTGGAAAGTTCCAGCATCAGTCCCTGGTTCTTCCGGTCCGAGGGCACCAGGGCGATTCCGTTTGCAATGGCCTGGCCTGCGTTTCTTATGTTTACCTGTTTGCCATTTACAATCATTTCCCCCTCAGACAGGGGATAGAGTCCGCTGATGGAATTAAGCAGCTCTGTCTGTCCGTGTCCCTGCAGTCCGGCCACCCCCAGTATCTCCCCCCTATGTACCTGAAAGCTGACCCGGTTCAGCTTATGGCCTGCATCCGCCAGGTTCTTTACCTCAAAGATAACCTGGCTTTCATCCACTTCACATACGGGCGGCGGAAATACATTGTTCAGGGAACGCCCTACCATCATCCGTATTAAATCATCCTCATTTATCTCGTCCATGTTTCTGGTCCCTATGTAGCATCCGTCCTTGAATACGGTAATCCGGTCGCCCAGCTCAAACAGCTCCTCCAGGCGGTGGGAAATAAAGATAATGGTCTTTCCGTCTGCAATCAGGTTGTGGATAATCTGATACAGCTGCTTTACCTCCTTCTTGGCCAATGCGGATGTGGGCTCGTCCAGGATAATCAGCTCCGGGTCCCTGACCAGAATCTTAAGGATTTCCGCCATCTGCTGTTCAGCTACCGGCAGGCTTTCTACCACGGCATCCGGGTCAATATGGATTCCATAGCGGTCCATGGCCTCCTGAATGCGCTTTTTGATTTCCTTTCTGTTGATTCTCCCCAGACAGGTAACCGGCTCCTGGTTCAGGTAGATATTCTCCCAGACCGTCATTTCCCCCACCAGGGTCAGCTCCTGGAACACCATGGCGATTCCCAGTTTCTGGGACTGCTCAGGATTGCGGATAACCACCTTTTTGCCGTGGAAATATATTTCCCCTTCATCCGCCTCATGGATTCCTGCCAGAATCTTAAGTATGGTGCTCTTTCCGGCCCCGTTTTCCCCGGCCAGCACATGGACTTCCCCCTTGTTGCAGGAAAACTGTACACGGTCCAGGGCCGTTATTCCGGCAAACCGTTTTGTTATATTGACCATTTTTAAAATCTCTTCAGCCACTGTTAACCTCCTTCTCTCTCCGGAACAGACATGGTCCTTATGTGGAAAACAGGCCGATTTCCATCGGCCTGTCCATAATCCCCAGTTACTGCGCCTGACTACTTGTAAAGCTTCTGAAGAGTCGCATCGTCCAGCTCTGTAAGTACCCAGAAGCTGTCTGGCATATCCGCACGGTAATACTGGTCTACGTTTTCTTCTGTTACAGTCTCAATATCCATGACCACGTTCTCCGGGATTTCCTCGCCGTTTAAGGCTTTGATGACAACGCGCAGAGCCTCGGCGCTGGTATAGGTGGGATTGGAAGGCGCTATACAGGACAGCCCCTTATCCTTGTTCTCAATCCATGCGCGGATAGCGCCATTGTTGCCCTCGCTTGTCATGGGAACCAGGTCACGGCCAGCTGCTATGAATGCATCAATTGCCCCCTGTGTCATGGCGCCGCCCTGTGACCACACGCCGTCGATTTCCGGATAAGCGGACAACATGGATTCCATGGCAGCCTTGCCCTGTGCATAGTCCCAGGATGCGTTAGCGGAGCCCAGAATCTCAATATCGGGATACTGTTTGAACACCTCCTCAGCACCGCCCCAGCGCAGGGAGTCGGTGGCTGTTCCCGCGATACCGTTCAGAACCACAATCTTGCCCTTGCCTTCCAGCTTGTCCACCAGCCACTCTGCACCGATACGGCCGAATTCCTTCTCATCTATACCTACCGTGGCAACCTGCTCGTCTGTCTCTACCACGTTGTCAAAGGAAACAACCTTGATTCCAGCCTCGGTTGCCTCTTCTACCACAGGTGCCAGGGCCGTGGGGGAAGCAGCCGTGATGACAATGGCGTCCACCTTCTTTGTAATCAAATCCTGCATGTCGCTAATCTGCTTGTTGATATCCTCATTGGAATTGGTGATGTAGTATTCGCTTACCACTCCCTCTGCCTTCAGCTTTTCCGCCTCAGCCACAAACTCCTGCTCCATCTGGGCCCTCCATGAGTTGCCGATGGAATAGTTGCACAGGGCCACCACATATCCTTCCCCGCCGGCTGCCTCAGACGAAGCCTGGGCCTGTGTGGCCTCCTCCTTCTCTTCTTTCTTTTCCTCCTGGGCCGCTGCTGCTGTGGTCTCTGCCGCTGCAGGCGCTGCCGTTGTCTCCGCTGCTTTCTGCGAACCGCAGGCGCACAGGCCCATTGCCATTACTGCTGCCAAACCTACTGTAAACATTTTTCTCATAATTCATCTTCTCCTTTTTTTCTTTCTAAAATAATACCCGTTATACGGGAGTTACTTCTGACTGTCAAAGAACAAACGTCTGGCGTTGTCCGCCATAATCATCTGCCGGTGGGACTCCGGTATATGGCTGCAGTGCTTCTCCACCAGATGAATCAGCTGCCTCATGGTCCCATGGTTCAGCATGCCCGGATAATCCGAAGCCCACATCATTTTCTCCGGTCCCGCATGGCGGTAACAGGCCTCTATGATTTCCACGGAAGAGGGCCAGGGGTATTCCTCATCAAAATACACGGGTACGGTGGAGGTGTCGATGTAAACATTGGAATGGTTCTTTACCAGGTTAAGCACTTCCCTGTAATTGGATTCAGGCATCCCCTTCTTAAAACAGGCGTCCGCCCCCATATGGCACAGGACAAAGCTGATATTGGGATAGGCTGAGGCCAGGAAACCCACGTCCCCAATATCCTCTGTGCGGAACATGTGGATGAACACCGGCTGCCGGTATTGGTTGCAGCAGTCCCACACAGGGGCCAGCCCGGAATCCGAAAGGCGGGTTCCCGGAGCGCACTGGAAGGTGCTGTCCACCTCCACCTTAAAACCAAACAGAATTCCCTGGTCATAGATGGATGCCAGTTCGCTGGCAGCCTTCTGTCCTTTCATTATGTCAACCAGCGCCACGCCTCTCAACCGGTCCGGATACTGTTTGACGCTCTCCGCAAAATACCGGTTGTGGTATCCGTAATAGGGATTGGGCATGAGAACTGCTTTCTCAATGCCGCACCAGTCCATGTAGGCGATGAGCATTTCCGCCGTACTGCGGGTCTGTTCAAAGGAGGGAGGCAAAAACTGCACTTCCCCATTTCCTATAAAAACCCGCCCCAGATTAGCGGAGGACATGGGCTGTCCCTGGGTGATTCCCGCCACCCGTTCGTATATGTGGGCATGAATATCAATTACATCCATCTAACTCCCCCTACCTGTATGTTTGTGTATATTGCACTTTAACAGCACTGTTTTTCGGATGTCATTAGTATACTATGACCATATTTTTATGTATATATGATTTGATTGGAATATGTTTTGATTTCATCCTATCTTATTGACGCTCCCTGTAAATCGTGATTTAATGATATCAGTCCAGCCGTACATGACTGAACTGTTGCATTCGGATGATATCTTTATCGTAAGGAGGGATTTTATGTATCAGTTGTTATCGTATCCCATAAAACAGGGGCAGCCCACCTGGCCCGGCAACCCCACATTCAGCCTGGAACCGCATACCTCCATTGCCGGAGGCGACACGGCCAACACCTGTACCATCCATCTGTTCAACCACTACGGAACCCATCTGGACGGACCCATGCATTTTTACGGAAAGGGCATTTCCCTGGACCAGGTTCCCTTTGAGCATTTTTTCTTTCACAGGCCCCTGCTTCTGGACATACCAAAGGAACCGGGAGAAAAGGTCATGCCTGAGGACCTGATTTCCCACAGTGAGGACATAAAAGACGCTGATTTGCTTTTAATCCGCACCGGCTTCTGGAAATACCGCAGTGAAAAGCCTGAGGTCTATGAACACAACGGTCCCGCTGTCAGCAGCCAGCTGGCCGCATACCTTCAGGACCGCATGAGCCATCTGAAGGCAGTGGCCCTGGACTTTGTATCACTGGCCTCCTACAGCGACACAGAGGACGGCGACCTGGCCCATCAGACCATGCTCGGCATGTACCACAACCACTACATCTGTATCATTGAGGATGTGAATATGGAAGGGCTCCCGTCCGGTTTTCTGAGAAAGGCAGCCGCCATCCCTTTGATAATTGAAGGCATTGACAGTTCACCGGTTACCATGTGGGCGGAGTACTGATGCCTATGTCACGGTTTATGCTGCATTTTAAGACACGGTTCAAGTCACTGCTTAAAAAACACTGGTGTCTCCTTATCATCTGCTCCCTATGCATTATCCTGGGAATAACCCTGTATGACACCTCCAACCAGGCTGTAAACTGGGAGCCGGAGCCGGCTGACAGCTCCGGCCTCCATGTGGGATTTTCCCAGATAGAAACCGACAATCCATGGAGAACCGCCCAAATCAACAGTTTCCGCGAGGCCCTGATTCCCAATGGGATGGACTTTATCTACCACGAGCCTGAGGACTATTCCGTCCAGTGGCAGCTGGAGGATATACGCAGCCTGATTCGGGAAGGAGTGGACTATCTGGTTATCGTGCCTGCGGACCTGTCGGCCCTGACCCCGGTGCTCCAGGACGCCAAGGATGCAGGCATTCCCGTCATCCTCATAGACCAGTCAGCTGAAACCATTGACCAGAGCTACTATGTGTCCCTTATTTCCGCAGACTATCTGAAGGAGGGGCAGATTTGCGCCGGTCTTCTGGCGGATAAATTCGGGAATCAGCCCTGCCGCATCGTGGAAATCTACGGCACCGAAAGCTCGCCCGGAGCCCAGGCACGTTCAAAGGGATTCCATCAGGCCCTTATGCAGTATCCCAACATGGAAATCATTGATGTGGAATACGGTAATTTTGACCGTGTAACAGCCCAAAAAGCAATGGAAAACGCCCTTATCAAAGCTGCCAACCGGGGCCAGACCATAGACGCTGTCTTTGCCCACAGCGATGAGGACGGTCTGGGAGCCCTCCAGGCCATCAAGGTGGCCGGGCTGCCGCCTGGGGAAATCGCCATTGTGTCCATCAACGGCATCCAGGATGTGTGCAAGGCCATCATTGCCGGGGAATATCTGGGCACGGTGGAGAGCAACCCCCGCTGGGGATTCATCGCAGCCTTCCTGATTCAGCAGATGGAACGTGACTGCAAGCCCTTTCCCATGGTTATGATTCCCTATCAAATCATCACGGCTGAGAATGCGGCCGAGTATGCGCTCACCGCTTATTAATAGCAGCCCTTAGAACGGTTGCTATGTAATACCGGAAAGGAAACGGGATTCATGAAAAAATTCTTCCGACAGCTTTCATTCCGCAGGAAACTGCTGATTTCCTTTGTAACACTGTCCTGCATCCCTGTGCTCCTGGTGGGGATTGCCGCCTATCATCTCTATACCAATTTCATCATTAACATGACGGAAAAGTCCTCCATCGAAACCATTGACCTGGTCTGTGATGATATTGACAGTCTGCTGGGCGATGCCTGGAGTCTCTGCGGCATGCTGACCGGCGACATCAAGATGCAGAAATACCTGCGCATGGATTTTGACTCCATCCGCGACCAGTATTCCAATGACCTGGCGGGCAGCATGGAACTGGCCTCCATCTCCACCTACCGCAAGGATATCTTCGGGGTGTATGTATTCGGCCAGAACGGGGGGCGTTACAAATCCAACTACTACTCCTTCAAATCAGAGGACCAGAGGGAAACTACCTGGTACAAAACCATAGCAGGCAGCGAGGAGGCCACCTGGTTCCCTTCCCACGAAGGCAGCTTCATTGTCCGCAGCTCCATCAGTGACAACTTTATTACCGTGGGTCAGCCGGTGGTGGACAAGGCTTCCGGTATGGTTAACGGTATTGTGGCGGCCGACATCAAGGAGGACGCCATTACTGAGAAAATCAAGCACAGCCTCAACAACGGGGTCATCTGCATCATTGACCAGGAGGGCGGCATCCTGTTCCGCTCCAATGCAGGCAACGACCTTCACTATCCCATTGATATCTCTCCCAGCCTGGTATCCCATATTCTGGAATCCACCGGCTCTGCCGTGGGAAAATCCATGGTTGTGCCTGACAGCGGGTACCTGGTGGTGAGCCGTACCCTGATGAATTCCAACTGGCGGATTGCAGGCATCATAGACCGGGGATTCCTGACCCAGAACAGCAAGGACATCACCCATATTGTCATGCTGCTTCTTCTGATTATTGCCTTTTCCTCCCTGTATGCGGCCATGCTCATATCCCAGTCCGTATACAAGCCAGTGCAGATTCTCTACCGAATGATGGAGGATGTGGAAAACGGGGATTTCTCTGTCCGCTACACCTATCACTCCTCCGATGAATTCGGACGGCTGGGCAAAAATTTCAACCAGATGCTGGAACGGATTCAGAAGCTTATCAACCAGATTTACGAGGAGCAGAAAAAGCTTAAGAATTCAGAGCTAAAGGCCCTCCAGGCCCAGATACAGCCCCATTTTCTCTACAATTCCCTGGATTCCGTCATGTGGCTGCTGAGGATGGACAAAAACAGGGACGCGGAAAAAATGCTCAACGAGCTGTCCACGCTGTTTAAGATTTCCCTCAGCAAGGGAAATGAAATCATCACCATAGAAGAAGAGCTGCGGCACATAAGCAGCTACCTGTTCATCACCAATATGATTTACAGCAAGAAATTCGAATATGCCATTGAATGCGACCCTGTTCTGTATTCCTACCGTACCCTTAAGCTGCTCTTACAGCCTCTGGCTGAAAATGCCATTGCCCACGCAGTGCCCATGCCGGGGCAGAAGGTCTTTATACAGGTCCGCATTTACGAGGACGAGGACAGCCTTGTGCTGTCCGTACAGGATATCAGCAGGGGCATGGACCGTGTTACCCTGGATGGCCTGCTGAGGCAGCTGGACACAACTGCCCACCCGGACCGGAGGGACTCAGGGTACGGGCTCTACAATGTCAATGAGCGGGTCCATATCCTCTTTGGAAGCAGCTACGGCATTACCATCACGTCGGAGCAGGATTTTGGCACCGAGGTAACTGTAAGGATTCCAAAACTGAAAGGAGATGATACATATGTTCCAGGCAATGCTCTGTGATGACAATGAAATCATACTGGAAGGCCTGTCCCGTCAGATTGACTGGGAGGGGCTGGGTATCTGTCTCTCCGGTACTGCTGCCGACGGGCAGGATGCCTGGAACCAGATGAAGGCTAATCCCCCCGACATCCTTATCACCGACATCCGTATGCCATATATTGATGGACTGGAGCTGTCCGGGCTGGCAAAGGACTTAAACCCCAATATCGTGATTCTCATTATCAGCGCCTATGATGACTTTGAATATGCCAGGACAGCCATGCATCTGCGGGCCCTGGATTACATACTGAAACCCATTGACCTGGAGGCCATGAACCGGATTCTGTCCAATGCAGTCTCCCACTGCCAGCAGTTCCACCACGACAAGCGCCTGATGGCCACCCAGCTGCTGCGCAACATGGCGGTCCAGGAAACAGCGGCAGCAGAGGGGGACAGCGTGTGGACTGAACTGGATTTGGAGCCTGGTTCGTGGTGCTGTTACATACAGGTGGAGCTGGACGAGCACAGCCTAAGCAAGCTGTCCGACGACATCCGGTACGCCTCAGAGCGCAGGTTTTCAGCCCTGAACCAGATTCTGCTTAAGGACAGCCTTTATTTGCTGGAATCCCATCAGTACAGCTACAGCGTCTGTCTCACCGCCCGGTCCGGAATGGAGCTGAGCGTACAGCGCAGAATCCTGGTGGACTCCATACGCAGACAGTTTCCCTACGAAGGAAGCTATTGTGATGTGAGCATTGCTTCGGGCAGCATTGTCCAGGGAATCCACAGGCTCCACAAAAGCGTGAAAACCTGCCATGAGGCATGCAAGCTGCATTTTATCAAGGGCTCCAACGCAGATATCTTTTACGAGGAAGTGGAGTCCTATATCTGCAAGGGGCCGGAGGACAGCCATGGATACCCCATCCCGGATACCCGGCTCATTACTTTCATCAAGGAGCAGAATAAAGAAGGGATTACCCAGGAGCTGGAGAAGTTAAAGACGTGGCTCTATCAGAAGGGAAGCGAAAGCTATCTGTATATGACATTTTCCCTGGGAAGCTTCTATACCCATCTGATGAAGGAACTAGGTGAATCCGGAATCAATCTTCAGGACATATTCCGCAATCCCATTGAGGAATTTAAGAAGGTGGCCGCCGAAGGCACCCTGGAATCCAACATTGAAAACCTGAAGCTGAACCTGTTCAAAATATGCGACAGCATCCGCATCAATAAAAGCCGTTACGGAAGGCTCATAGACCAGGCCATCCTGTACATCCAGAACCACTACATGTCCTCCTCCTTTTCCATTGAGGAGGTGGCCGGGGCGGTCTGTTTAAGCACCTCCTATTTCAGCACAGTGTTTAAGAGCGAAACAGGCATCACATTTACGGATTATCTGATAAAGATACGGATGGAAAAGGCCAGGGGACTGCTGGAAAATACCAATATGAAAATGTATGAGATTTCATCCAGGGTGGGATATGAAAATGCGGCCTATTTCAGCGCCGCATTCAAACGATATTATGGAAAGTCGCCTTCGGAGTTCCAAAGCCGGAGGTAAGGGGATTGCTCTAGTCTTCCCTGCCCGGACATTCCTCCCGCAGGAAACAATCCCGGCATTTAGGGCGTCTCGCAATGCAGATGGTGCGGCCCAGGGTTATGATATGTATATTCCACAGAATCCAGTGGTCCTTTGGCAGCACCTTCATCAGGTCGTATTCAATCTTTTCCGGCTCCTGCTCTTTTGTAAGGCCCAGCTTCCTGGATATGCGCTTCACATGGGTGTCCACCACAATACTTGGTTCATTGTATATGTTCCCCCGTATGACATTGGCTGTCTTGCGTCCAACGCCGGCCAGGGAGGTCAGTTCCTCTATGGTCCCGGGCACCTCTCCCCCAAACCGTTCCACCAGGTCCCGGCAGCAGGCGATGATATTCTTCGCTTTCATGTGATAAAACCCAATGGAATGGATATCCTGCTCCAGTTCCTTTAAATCCGCCGCGGCAAACTTCTCCAGGGTATCGTATTTCCGGAATAAATCAGCTGTGACGATATTCACCCTGGCATCTGTGCACTGTGCGCTCATGATGACCGCAATCAGCAGCTGCCAGGGAGTCTCATGATTCAGGTAACACCGGTATTCCGTACCGTATTCCCGGTCCAGTGCAGCCAGAATACGTTCAATGCGGGCTGCCTGTTCTGCTTTTGTCTCCCTGCCAGCTTTTTTTCCGTTCCCTGGTTTATCTGTAATGGTGTCTTGCTGCATATATCCAATCCTTTCATGGCAACATTTTCGTTGTATTTACAACATCTAAATCTCTGTCACTGTACCCTGTCTGCCCTTGCATTATAGGTCAGCGGGTCCCTGTGCCTGTAATCAAACAGCACCAGGCTTCCGTCGCCCATGGCCTCAATATGGGCCATTTTACTCATCTGCCTGGAATCATACCCCTCATAATCCATAAGGTACCGGGGCGATTCCTCCTCCCTCTGGAAAAACGCCCGGACAGCCTGTTTATAGGGACTCTGGTCGCGTGCAAAGGAGGGACGGCTTTTCACATTTTCCCTGAGATACAGGTCATACATAAGGAGGTCCCTGAACATTTCCATAACAGAAGCATCCCTCTGCGCTGCCTCATGCCTGGCTATGATACTGTAAAGTATCTCGTATCTGGCTATCCGGCTGTGACTGATGCCGGCAAGACGGTTTTCACGGTAAAATGCAGCCATATCCAGAAACATCTCATAGGGTGAGCCGTATCTTGCCGCAAGCGCAGTCAGGGTATGGACAAACTGTCTGCTGTTATAATACACCTCCACCATGTCCTCCACGCCCTTCAGTTCCAGAATGTCGCGGTAAGACAGCCATCTGGTGGAAAGGACCTCATAGGGCGGCCTGGAGGAGTATCTCAGCTCATAGGAGGATGCCATTTCTTCCATATAAGAGCCCTTCAGCACCTTCAAAAATCCCAGCTGGAGCTGTTCCGGCTCCATGGAATATACCTGGTTGAATGAATGCCGGAAACATTCCAGGTTCTCATGGGGCAGACCTGCAATCAGGTCCAGATGCTGGTGGACATTATGTCCCCTGTTGATTGTACCGGTAATACGGCGTATCCCGCCGATATCAGTCTTGCGGCGTATGGTCTTAAGTGTGGCCGGATTCGTGGACTGGACGCCAATCTCCAACTGTACCAGGCCGGGGCGCATCTGTCCCAGGAGTTCTATTTCCTCCTCATCCAGAAGGTCAGCTGCAATCTCAAAATGGAAATTAGTCACCCCGTTATCCTGCCTGCGGATAAACTGCCATATGGCCATGGCATGTTTTTTATTGCAGTTAAAGGTCCTGTCCACAAATTTTACCTGGGGCACCCTGGCCTCCAGAAAACAGGACAGCTCATCAAACACCAGCTCCAGGCTTCTGAACCGTACGCTTTTATCAATGGAGGACAGACAGTAGCTGCAGGAAAAGGGACAGCCCCTGCTGCTCTCATAGTAAATAATGCGGTGCTCCAATTCCTTTATGTCCATATGCTTATAAGGAAAGGGAATCCGGCTCATATCCATGGCCGGACGGATGCCGGTGTCTGCCAGCGAACCCTCTGGAAGACGGAAGGCAAGTCCTGGTATATTCTCCAGGCCGGCTTGTCCGTTTACCCGGCGTTTTCCACTGCCGCCCTCTTTTCCGGCCCACTTATCCACATAATATCCGGTCAGCTGTGCAAAGGTTTCCTCTCCCTCCCCCTTCATGATGCCGGTTACCTCCGGCATACTGCGAAGCACCCCTTCTGCGTCAAAGGATACCTCCGGCCCTCCCAGCCATATGGGGACATCCGGCAGTATTTTTCCTAAGTCCGCAGCCAGATATCGGATATATTCTATATTCCAGATATAGCAGGAAAAGGCGATTACGTCCGGTTCCCTTCTGTATATATCCTGGAGAATCAAATCCAATTGATGGTTGATGGTATATTCAGCCAATTCAACAGACGGGACGGCAAAGCCCTCTCCTCCTGCTTCAAAAGCCTGGTCTGCATAGGCCTTCAGGCTGTAAATCCCCAGATTGGAATGTATATATTTAGCATTGACAGCCGCCAGCAGTATTTTCATGGGACTATACCTCTAGCTCAATTTTATGGCCTGTTGACTGGTATTGATAATAGCGCACGCCTGCTGCGTTCAGCATGCGCTTGGACGCCTTTACCGCCGGCGTGTCCGCATATTTATCCTCCCTGAATACAATGGTCTTGATTCCGGCCTGGATAATGGCCTTGGCGCACTCATTGCAGGGGAACAGGGTTACGTAGAGCTTGCTTCCCTCCAGGCTTCCGCCTCTGTAATTAAGGATAGCATTTAACTCACTGTGTGTGGAGTAGAAATATTTGGAATTATAAGGGTCCTCTTTCTCGTTTTCCTTGCCCCAGGGAAATTCGTCGTCCGAACACCCCTTTGGAAAGCCATTGTAGCCCATGGACAGAATCTTATTGTCCTGGCTGACAATACAGGCTCCCACCTGGGTACTGGGGTCCTTGGAACGTCTGCCCGACAGCAGGGCCACCCCCATGAAATATTCGTCCCATGTTATATAATCAGCGCGTTTTCCTGTCATCTTTTTCCTCCTTTATCTTTTTTCCTCTGTCTGTGAATGGATTATAACATTCCGCGCTTATTTAATCAACAAAGTTAGGTGAATATGGCGGTGCCGCGGCTGCCGCGGGGCGGTTTACTTTTACAGCCTCAGCGCTAACCTTACCTGCATCCAGTCTCAGGCACTGACTTAGTCACAATCACATCCGTGTCATATCCCAGCAAACGGGAGATGACAACGGTCCCCGCTTTCACAGGGGCAGTCAGCGTACATTTCTTTATCTCCTGCATTGCATCAAAAATACGGTCCCGTGGAATGGGATTTGTCAGCCTCACACTGGCCAGCGGAAGGATGCCTCCTCTTACCAATACAGATGTGGCAATGTTCCTCTGCGGGTCCGTCACCTCCTGCTCCACATATGCCCTTCCCTTTGGACATGCAGCGCCTTCCACAGAGCAAATCTGCCTGGTTCCGTCTTCCTGTTCTTCAATCTGCGCCCTTATATCACATCCGTTGGGACAGATAATGCATGTATATTCTCTCAACATTCAACACTCACCTCCAGCCGGTTCCGGGACATCAGTTTATCTGCCTTAACAGTCAGTTCAATCATTTCAGCCGGTATCGCCTTCTTCATTTTCTTTGATGCCACCACTGCTCCGTCCTGTCTTACCTCAATACGGCATTCCTTCAAAGGGCTGTTTACCCGCAGGGACAGCTTAAAGTCCCTGGTGCCGCTCACCCGCTGCGGAACCGTATGGTTAATATGGCTGTCCGTACCTATCTCAATAGGGCAGGGGGGCAGGCTCCCCTTCTGCACATACTCTGCCGCAGAATCTGCCAGACTCTCTGCTTCCATGGAAACGAAATCCACTAAATCATGGACATGAAGCACGTTTCCGGCAGCAAAAATCCCCTCCACATCTGTCTGGAAATGCTCATCCACCACAGCGCCTTTTGTCCTGTCATCCAGGGTTATGCCGGCGTCCAGCGATAATTCGTTTTCCGGAATCAGGCCCACGGAAAGTATCAGTGTATCGCACTTATACTCCCTTTCAGTTCCCGGAATAGGTCTTAAATGCTCGTCCACCCGGGACACCGTGACGCCTGTCAGACGGTTGTCCCCGTGGACAGCCGTAACCGTATGGCTCAGGTACAGCGGAACTGCGTAATCGTTCAGACATTGCTCCACATTACGTGGCAGGCCGCTGGGATAGGGCTGAATCTCAAACACGGCCTGGACATGGGCGCCTTCTAAAGTTAGCCTTCGGGCCATAATCATGCCGATGTCTCCGGACCCCAGGATTACCACCTCCTTTGCAGGCATCACATTGTACAGATTAATATAAGCCTGGGCAACCCCTGCCGTAAATACACCGGCAGGCCGCTCACCCGGGATTCCCAAAGCGCCTCTGGTGCGTTCCCTGCATCCCATGGTGAGAATGACGGATTTTGCCTTCCAGACCTTGAGCCCCTGACGTGTGGCAGCTGTCACAGTCTTATTTTCCGCCACCTCCAGCACAGTTGCATCGGCGATATAGGGAATCCCTAATTCCTCCACCTCATCAATGAACCTCTGGGCGTATTCCGGTCCGCTCAGCGTGGTTTTAAAACGGGTCAGCCCAAAACCGTCATGGATGCACTGCCGGAGGATTCCCCCCAGCTGCTTTTCCCGCTCCACAATCAAGATGTTACGGATTCCTTTCCTGTATAACCGGACGGCTGCAGCCAGTCCGGCAGGTCCGCCTCCAACAACGATAACATCTATCTCCATTCCCTACGCCTCCTCCCGTACTTTGCCGAAAAACATCTGTGAATCTTTTCTGGCATACCTTACTTCTGTTTCCTTTTTTCCCAGCTCCTCTTCCAGCATCTGTGCAATACGCATCTGGCAATACCCGCCCTGGCACCGTCCCATCATGGAACGCGTCCTGTATTTGACTCCTGCCATGGTATCCACTCCCAATGGATTATGGATGGCTGCCAGGATTTCCGCCCTGGTTACCTTTTCGCAGCGGCACACCACCTGGCCGTAATCAGGATTCTGCCTGATCATCTGTTCCTGCTCTTCCTTTGTCATCTCTGCGAAACGGGGAATTCCTTTGCGCACAGGATTAAATTCCGGATTCAATGCCAGCTTCTCTCTTTCTTTCATAAGGCTGATTGCATGACGGGCAATGGGTACTGCCGCCGTGAGTCCGGGCGACTCAATGCCCACCAGGTTAATGGCGTGCGGAGCAATGTCATCCCTTATTTCTATCTTAAAGTCCTGGATAACCCCGTCCTCGTCCACCCATTTGGGCAGAATCCCTGAATAATTGCGGATATAGTCCTTTTTATGGATGCAGGGCCACAGGCCGGAAGCGCTCCTGGCCAGGTAATCCATATTTTCCCGGGGCACTCCATAGTATGTAAAATCCGTTACCAGCTCTGCATTGGGACCAATGATGACATTGCCGTCCGTAGTGTTGGTCACATGGATTCCCATGTATGTATTACTGGGAACAGGATATACAGGCATGGGAAGAAGGGGGCCTGTGCGCTTGTCCAGAATGATATAATCACCCTTGGAGCCAATCACCTTATACCCGCGGATTCCCAGCATATCAGATATTTTTCCGCATCCCAGCCCTGCGCTGTTCACAACCCACCTGGTGTAAAACTGCCCCTTTGGGGTTGTGATAATATAGCTGCCTTCGCTGTCCCTCTGTATATCTGTCACCTCATGGCCGAAATAATAGGAAACCCCGTTGGCATGGGCATTCTCAGCCAGAGCTATGGTGTAGCCAAATGGGTCCACGATTCCGCTGCCAGCGGAAAACATGGCAAATTCCCCCACCACAGCCGGTACCAGTTGATGAAGCCGCTCCTTTCCAATCAGTTCCAGCCCTGAGGCACCATTTTCTTCTCCCTGCCGTATGGTCCGCTTCAGGGTTTCCATATCCTCCGCCGTATTGCCCACCAGCACCTTGCCGCAGCGGATGAACTTAAAATCCAGCTCCTCTGCCAGTTGTCCCATGAATTGATTGCCCTCCACGCAGAGCCGTGCTTTCAATGAGCCGGTGTCATAGGCAAACCCGCCATGGACCACGCCGGAATTTCTGCCGCTGGTCTCATAGCACACGTCCAGGTTCTTTTCCAACACGCCTATTTTAAGACGGTACCTGGACATCTCCCTGGCAATGGCGCTGCCCACCACGCCGCCGCCAATAATAATTACGTCATACAGTTGTTTCATCCTGCTTTTCCTCCTAAAGGATTAATGGCAAAATTCATCCCATGAATATAGTTTATTTTTACCACATTTGCCAGGTGTAGTCAATATGTAATTGCTCAAAACAGGAATATTTATAGGATGAATATATCCAAAAGGGATTATCCTAACATTTTAAATATAATCCACCGTTATCTAAATCCATCATTCGGCAATAAAAAAGGCCGGCTGTGTTCTCTGTACAAAACAAAGAACACAACCAGTCTCCTGAATTCCTTACTTCATCTTTCCTGCTCCCCATCCCCCATTTCACCCTTATACCGGTTATCATTATACATCAGATGAAAGTACATGGCCTGCTGTGCTTCCACGGGTTTCCTATCCCGGATGGCCTCAAATATCCTGCGGTGGGATTTAAGTGTCTGTTCATACTCTGTTTCCTGGACAGCGCCAGCAAAGACACGGACGCCGTCTGTAATTACCGGCACCAGATTGGTCATGACCAGATTGTGGGAACAATTTGCAATCTGGGCATGAAACTGCGAATCCTTGTCTGAATAGTCTTTTCTCCGTATCATCCGTTCCTCCAGCCCCAGAAGTATGTCCTCCAGCTCACGGATGTCCTCCGCAGTGGCATTCTGAGCTGCCAGGGCTGCAATGGGGGGTTCCAGCATAACACGCACCTGAATCAGGTCCTCTGTCAGTTTTCTCCGGTCTTCTATCATGGCAAACCCCAGGGGGTCATCGGACACCCCGTTCTTATCTGAAATAAAAGTGCCTGAACCCTGGCGTATGGTAACGATATTTCTGGACATAAGGATTCTCAGTGCTTCCCGCACCGTATTGCGGCCAACCCCCAGAAGTTCCACCAGTTCTGCTTCCGTGGGAAGCTTGTCCCCGGCCGCATAGCCGTCCCTATGTATCATCTCCAGAAGCTTCCGGGATGCAACCTCCCCCAAGGTCTGTTTTTCCATGTCTCCTCCTGCCCGGTATTATATTATACCTTTACAATCTTATATCCTGCCGCCTTGGACAGCCGGTTCATTATGGCCTGCCCCAGATGGTCCTGCGGGAAACTCTCCGAAAATATGTAATCCACATCCAAATCATCAAATTCCCTGAGCAGGGCGTAAAGATTATGAGCCACAGATGCCTGGCTTTTTCTTGCGCCTATGCTGCGGACGATTCCATCTGTGTAACAATGCCTGGACTCATCTGTACAGATAACTCCCACGTTGTATCCTGCCTCAAGCTTCTCACGGGCAAGCTCCTGCACCTTGCAAATCATGGCCTGGAGCTGCTTCTCATTTAAACCATTTGCCTGGTCGGCGGCCGTATTCCGGTCTGCACCGTCCATCCGCACGGAATCAGCCGTCCGCACGGAATCAGCCATCCGGGCCGGGCCAGCCGTCCGGGCCGGGCCTTCCGGCTCCACCAGTGTAAGGTCTGCCTTAGGAGCATAGTGCTTATACTTCATCCCCGGTGCCTTTGGCCTTACATCTGCGGAAAGAGGACCCAGGATAGCCGGGTCCACGCTCACTTCCCCCAGAACCTCCTGCAGCATTTCCATGGTAATGGCTCCCGGCCTGAGAACGGCCGGCACCGCAGATGATACATCCACGATGGTGGACTCCACCCCGATTCCCACCGGTCCCCCGTCAATAATCATCTCAATCCTGCCGTTCATATCCTGCCATACGTGGTCGGCCGTAGTGGGGCTTGGACGGCCGGATGTATTGGCGCTGGGCGCAGCCACAGGCACTCCGGCCAGGGCAATAAGCCGGTTCGCCACCGGGTCGTCCGGCATACGGATTGCCACTGTATCCAGTCCTCCGGTTGTTCCGTAGGGCACCCTGTCGCTCTTGGGAAATATCATGGTCAGAGGACCTGGCCAGAAAGCCTCCATCAGCTTCCGCCCTGCCTCAGGTATCTCCTTTACAAGGGGGGCCACTTCCTCCATGCATGATACATGGGCAATGAGGGGATTATCGGAAGGTCTTCCTTTTGCCGCATAGATTTTTCTTGCTGCATCCTCATCCAGGGCATTGCCGCCCAGGCCGTATACGGTTTCCGTGGGAAATGCCACCAGGCCCCCTGAACGCAGTATGCCGGCCGCCTCCTTCAGCTCCTCATCCTTTATATGATTCCTGTCTTCTATCGTAATTCTTTTTGTTTCCATGATTCATACCTCGATTGTTAAATGGCGTCTGCTCTATGTCCAGTCTATTTTAGCACCCGCTACAGCCAATGTAAAGCCGGGAAATCCCCTTTAACCGGCTCCCCTCTCTTGAAGATTGCGGGCATTTCGTGTAAACTTAAGTTATTACAAATGATTGGAGGCTTTACCAATGAGCAATATTAACAACGTAATGAAAGAATTCAAGGCATTCATCCTCAAGGGCAACATCATCGACATGGCTGTGGGCGTCATTATCGGCGGCGCTTTCAGTAAGATTGTGACCTCTCTTGTCAATGACATTCTGATGCCCATACTGGGCGCCCTGACAGGCGGAGCCAGCTTCAACACACTCAAATACGTCATCCATCCCGCGGCCACGGTAAACGGGGCAGAAGTGGAAGAAGCCGCCATTCTCTATGGCAGCTTCCTACAAAATATATTGGATTTTCTCATTATCGGCGTATGCATGTTTTTCATGATTAAGACAGTTGCAGTTATCAGCAGCCGTCTGCGCCATGAAGAAGAGGCAAAGGAGGAGGCTCCTGCCCCGGCCGGTCCCACACAGGAAGAGCTTCTGGCTGAAATCCGCGACCTGCTAAAGGAACGCAGGGACATGGCCTGATAATCCTAGTAAAACCGAATCCGCTTGGCATTCTCCACAAATTCCCTGTTATTCCTGGTCCTTGCGAAAAGGTCAAGTATCTTTTCCACTGCATCCTCGGGTTTCAGGGAATTGGTGGCTTTGCGGATGACATCCACTGCCTCTGCTTCCTCCCTGGTCAGCAGAAGGTCATCCCTTCTGGTACCGGACTTTAATATGTCGATGGCCGGGAAGATTCGTTTCTCAGACAGTTTCCTGTCAAGCACCAGCTCCATGTTGCCGGTGCCCTTAAATTCCTCATACACAACATCATCCATACGGCTTCCGGTATCCACCAGCGCCGTGGCCAGAACGGTCAGGCTTCCGCCTTCGCGCATGTTCCTGGCTGCACCGAAGAAACGCTTTGGCATATGCAGGGCCGCCGGGTCCAGACCGCCGGATAATGTACGGCCGCTGGGTGCAACGGTCAGGTTGTATGCCCTAGCCAGCCTGGTAATGCTGTCCAGCAGAATAATGACGTCACGTCCGTGCTCCACCAGACGTTTGGCCCGTTCAATTACCATCTCGGATACCCTCTTATGACGGTCCGGCAGCTCGTCAAAGGTAGAATAGATAACTTCCACATTGGGGCCCACAATGGCCTCCCTTATGTCCGTAACCTCCTCAGGGCGCTCATCTATCAGAAGAATCATCAGATGCATGTCCGGATTATTGGTGGTGACAGCCTTGGCAACCTGCTTCAGCAGAGTCGTCTTACCTGCTTTGGGCGGTGATACAATCATACCACGCTGGCCCTTGCCTATGGGAGCCAGAAGGTCCAGGACACGCATGGCCACTGTATTCTTCTCGCCAGGCGTTTCCATATGGAGGCGCCTGTTGGGAAAAATAGGGGTCAGGTCCTCAAAGTTGGGCCTTGTCTCCGTAGCGCTTAACGAATATCCATTTACGGTCTTGATATAGAGCAGGGCTGCAAACTTCTCTGTTGCAGACTTCACCCTGCGGTTTCCCACTATAATATCCCCTGTCTTCAGATTAAATCGGCGGATTTGGGACGGAGCCACGTAGACGTCGTTTTCACCGGGAAGGAAATTTTCACAGCGGATGAATCCGAATCCGTCCGGCATAACTTCCAGTATGCCGTTTGCCTCAATCCCGCTGTCCAGCTCGGCCATATCCTGGCCGGAAAGTCCAATTGCATCATTTCTCTGGTCCGCCCTGGAAAAGCGCTCTCCCTCGTTCTGCGAAGGGGTGCTGTTCTGGCTCATGCTGCTGTTCTGGCTGTTATTTCCATGGGGTTTGGGTGACTGGGTTCTGTTCTGTGCGTACTTGTTGTCATACCCTCTTGAAATAGGGCGTCGGTTATCTGTTCCTCTGCTGTCATTGCGGTTTTCCTGATAATCCTGGCTCCTTAACTGGCTGCGTTCAGGGGCATGGGACTGGTCCTGGGAACGGTATGGTTCCTGGCTGCGGGACCCTTCCGCACCCCGGGGCGTCTCCTGGCTGCGGGCTGTTTCCGTCCTCTCCTCCCGTTTTATCTCTGCCGGCTTTACCTCCGGGTTTTTCTCCGCCTCATCGCAGAGCAAATCAATGATTTCTGCCTTTCTCAATGAACTAATGCCCTTAATTCCACGGCTCTTGGCCATTTCCTTTAACTCTGAAAGAGGCAGGGTCTGCAGTTTTTCACGCATAGTATCTCTCCTTATTAAAATCAATTCTTCACCCGCAAAAAAAGCCGGTGTACACCTTCTGTCTATGTTTACATTATCTTCTGTTCATTCAAATTCGGGGTTTATTCCAGATTTGGGAATTGCTCAGGGACTAACAGACTGCTGGCAGTATTAAGAAAACTGCCAGCTAATCTATGTATAGCCCTATTATATACACGAATATCAGAAATTGTAAAGTTAAAATTTGAGAAAATCAGCTTTTAAGCCATTTCATGTGCGCATTTATCTGTTTCTCGTATCCATTGTCAGAAGGTTTGTAAAATACCGTTCCCTCCATTCCGCCGGGCAGATACTGCTGTTCCACATAGTGCTTGGGATAGTCATGGGCATACAGGTAGCCTGCGCCATGGCCCAGCTTTGCCGCCCCCTTATAATGCTTATCCTGGAGGTGGACCGGCACAGGCATGGTCCGCTCATTCCTAACTGCTTCCATGGCCTCCTGGACCGCCATACAGGCGGCATTGCTCTTGGGCGCAGTGGCCACATAGGTCACTGCCTGGGAAAGGATAATGTTGGCCTCGGGAAGTCCGATACGCTCCGCTGCCAGGGCTGCGTTTACAGCCACCACAAGGGCCTGAGGGTCTGCGTTCCCCACATCCTCTGCAGCGCATATCATAATCCTCCTGGCTATGAACTTGATATCTTCTCCCGCATACAGCATCCGCGCCAGATAATATACGGCTGCGTCCGGGTCTGACCCCCGCATGCTCTTGATGAATGCGGATATGGTATCATAGTGGTTGTCCCCGTTCTTGTCATACCGGACAGCCCTTTTCTGAATGCATTCCTGGGCCACGGCCATATCAATGTGAATACGCCCGTCCGGCCCCTTTGCAGTGGTCAGCACCCCCAGCTCCACGGCATTTAGGGCAGCCCTTGCATCCCCATTGGCTGTGTCTGCCAGAAAATCAGCTGCATCCTCGTCAATGTCTGCGTCGTAGATACCCATGCCCCGTTCCTTGTCATAAACCGCCCTGCGAATCAGCTCCTTTACATCGTCCTTTTCCAGGGGCTTGAGTTCAAATATCCTGGACCTGGATAGAAGGGCTCCGTTTACTTCAAAATAGGGGTTCTCCGTGGTGGCGCCAATCAGTATCAGCGTCCCGTCCTCCACAAAGGGAAGAAGGTAATCCTGCTGTCCTTTATTAAAGCGGTGAATCTCATCCACAAACAGTATGGTCTTCCTTCCATACATGCCGATGTTGTCCTTGGCCTCCTTCACCACTTCCTCCATGTCCTTTTTCCCTGCCACCGTTGCATTAATCTGCCTGAAATCCGCACTTGTGGTATTGGCAATGACCTTGGCCAGGGTAGTCTTACCGGTTCCAGGAGGTCCGTAAAAAATAACGGACCCCAGCTTATCCGCCTGTATGGCCCGGTACAGCAGCTTATCCTTTCCCACAATATGCTGCTGCCCCACCACCTCATCCAGGGTTCTCGGACGGAGCCTGGACGCCAGGGGCGACTCCTTCTCCATATCCTTTTCTCTCATATAATCAAATAAATCCATATCCGTCTTCTCCTCAGTCAATCAGCAGTTCATCCACCGTAACAAAAGTATAGCCCCGCTTCGTGAGCGTGTCAACGATTTCCAGGGCAGCTTCCACGGAAGTGGGAAAAATATCATGCATCAGTATGATATCCCCGTCCTCCACATCCTTCACCACGCGTTTCACAATGCGGTTGGTATTGCGCAGTTTCCAGTCCAGAGAATCCACGGACCAAAGTACGGTGGTCATGCCGACCCTGCACTCCAGCTCCTCATTCCAGTCCCCATAGGGCGGCCGCATGTACTGGGGCCGTTCTCCTATAATACCCTCAATCATCCGGCTGGTCCTGTCCACGGCCTGGCAGACCGCATCCGAACCAGCCTTTGTGAGCTGTATATGGCTGTAGCTGTGATTTCCAATCAGATGTCCCTCCGCCTTCATGCGCTTTACAATTTCCTCATTTCCCTCTATATTCTGCCCCATAAGGAAAAAGGTGGCTCTCACATTCCTTTCTTTCAGCCCGTCCAGCAGTTTTTCCGTGTAATCCCCATTGGGTCCGTCGTCAAAGGTCAGAGCCACGCATTTTCCTTCCAGTCCCTTGGCCCGGTCCAGAGTGTCCCCTCCCTCCCTGACCCAGGAGCCCTCGTCAGCCGACACATGGGCCGGCGTCCCCCCTCTTACCGCATGGATAAGGCCGCCCAGCAGCAGAAGGTCCGCTATGCATACAGCCGCCAGGAGTTTTTTCTTATTTATCAGCTTCACCCTGTTTCCCTCTCTTATTTCACATCCTTATCTATCCAGTATATGTGCGGGGACAATGTAAAAATGCTTTTACCTTTTACTCCATGCCGCAGTCCCTGAAAATGAATAATTAAGAAGGAAACAGCGCCGGGACTGCTCCCGGCGCCGCACTGCTGTACATATGTTATATCGGACTTATTTTATATGGTAATTGTTATATCATCTTTAAAGCCTGCTTCCTACTGTCCCGGTCCCACGGGTGTTACCACCACGCCCGGTCCTCCGGAGGAGCCTGTGACAGCCTGTCCTGAACCCGGAGCCTGGGTGGATACCCCGCCGTTCTGTGAAGACTGGGGCGCCTGGTTCTGGACATTCCCATTCTGGCCGTCCCCTGCCTCATTGCCCGTTTCCCGGACAACCTGGCTGAGCACTCCGCTTCCATCGGCATTGTAAGCAACGCCTCCTATATCCACCGTAGTGCCTGTTGCCATACGGCCTGTGGACGGGTCCATATAGTAGTGAAGGCCGCCCACCTCGATAACGCCTTTGGCCATACGCCCGGAGCCTTCAAAGTAATACCATGCCCCGTCCATCTCGCGCCAGCCCGTAGCCATGGCACCGGAACCCTTAAGATAATACCGCTCCCCGCCATCATCCAGCCATCCGGTCTGCATCACACCTTCCTGGCTGCTGTAATACCAGGTTCCGTTATCATTAATCCAGCCCCTGGAAAGCGCTCCTGAGCTGTCCAGATAATACCACTTTCCATTCTGGCTGGTCCATCCTCTGGCCATGGCGCCATTGCCTTCCAGGAAGTATCTGCGGCCGCCGTCATCCAGCCACCCGGTCTGCATCACGCCCTCCTGGTTGCTGTAGTACCAGGTTCCGCCATCATTAATCCAGCCCTTGGAAAGCGCGCCTGAACTGCCGAAGTAATACCACTTCCCGCTGTCGGATTTCCAGCCGGTTACCATCTTACCGGTGGTATCGTCCAGATAATAGGACTTGCCGGACTGGGAGAGCCAGCCCCTGGACACCAGGCCGTCCCCGTTCATATAATACCATGTACCGTCATCCTGAATCCAGTTATTTTTCTGCTTTACGTAGTTCTGGTAATAGTAAGTCTGGCCGTTGATGGTCCTCCATGTATTAGCCGGAATCACAGAGGTGAAATCCCTGAACTGGAAATCAATATCCACATTTCCGCTTATGCCGTTTACAGCGCCTGTACTGGTCGCCTGCCACATTACCGGATTCTGGTAAGCCGGTTTAGCAGAATACCGCGCCACCCACACAGGATAATTCATCTTGCTCATGTCCAGCTTGTTGGCAAGCCAGTTGTCATTTGCATAGATAACCGGATAATAGCCTGCCTCTGAAATCCGCCCGCAGAATGCATTGGCAATGGCCGCCAGCTCATCCTTTGACAGGGTTCCCTGGGTGGAATCCTCCATGTCAAACGCCACCGGATAAGAGACCGGGTAATCGTGAATCAGGTTGAGGACAAAATTCGCCTCCTCCACTGCCATCTCCGGCGTCATGGCCAGGGAATAGATATAGACGCCCACCTTGACGCCTGCCGCGCTGGCCTGCTGGATATTCCTGTGGAAATATGGGTCCACCGCCCCCTTTGACCGGGTGCCCAGCATGACGAAAGACACGTCATCCGCAGCCACCTGGCCCCAGTTAATATCCCCCTGCCACCTGGATACGTCGATTCCGCGAAACAGTACATTATTGATGGAGGACCCGTCCGGCATCTGGTATACGCCGTTTACCTTCTTCCATGCATTGGGATTAGCAGCAGCCTGGCCCGAGGTGCTTCCTGTCCCGGAGGCTGTTCCCGTACTGCCGGTGGAGCTCTGTCCCGGTCCCACGGGAGATATGACCGTGGGGGACTGGGTTTCCCCCGGTCCCACGGCCAGGGATGTACCTGCGGGCATGATAATCCCTGCTCCGATAAGCCCTGCCAGGGCAAGCGCGTGGCAGCGTTTCATAAGCTGCGTCGTATTTTTCATAGTCTTCTCCTCATACCTTTGTATTTTTCAAAAAAAGAAGGGATGTCCAGCCATCCGCTGTCACATCCCCCCTTATTAAACTGCTGTAAATCAACCTGGTCCGTCTGTCCGTCCAGGTTCAAGCGCAGTTGATGAGCCGGATGGGCTGTTATTGGAATTGCTGCTGGTAGGGCCGCTGGTACTGTTTCCGGTACCGCCCGGAGTACCGCTGCTGATGCCGGAGCCGGAAGAACCGGATACACCAGGTCCGCCGCTGCTGCCGGAGCTGCCGGTACTGCTGTTGTTCACAGTTCCAGGTGTCTGGGCTGATACGCCGTTGGCATTCTGGCATACGCCGCTGCCGTCAAAGTTATACTGCACGCCGTTAATGGTAGCCGTTGTGCCTGCAATCATCTTACCCTCGTTGGCAGGGTTCAGATAGTAGTACTTGCCGTCCAGCTGAATCCATCCCGTCATCATATGTCCGTTGCTGTTGAAGTAATGCCAGGAATTATCAATCTGCTTCCAGCCCGTGGACATCTTGCCGTTGCTTGTATCCATATAATATTTGTTGCCTTCGCTGTCGCTCAGCCAGCCAATCAGCATCCGGCCGTCCGTATTCAGGTAGAAATAGTCGTTATCCACTTTAGCCCAGCCAGTCATCATCTTACCGTCCGTGCCAAAGAGGTACCAGTTGTCCTTAATCTGTGCCCAGGAATTAACCACGCACTTTCCGTTGCTCTGGAAATAATACCAGGCGCCGTCCATCTCACGCCAGCCCGTTGCCATGGTTCCGTTGCCCCGCATAAAGTAGAAATCATTGCCAATCTTCAGCCAGCCCGTTACCATGCTGCCGTCATTCAGCAGATAATACCACTTGCCGTACTCCGGATTAATCCATCCCATGGCCATAAGGCCGTTTGGCCTGAAGAAATACCATTTTCCGTCAATCTGCTTAAAACCTGTAGACATATATCCCGTGGATAAATCCATATAATACCAGCCCTCGCTGGTCTGAAGCCATCCTGTATGTGTCTGTCCATTATAGATATACGTCCAATTATCATTGGATTTGCTCCATCCGTCTGCTGCATAGCTGGTAAATACAGACCCCAATGACATGGCCCCAATCATACCGGCTGCCGCGATTGCTGCCCAGTACTTTTTATATCCCATTTGTCATCCTCCTCGCCTGGTATATCCGGTCAGGGACACAGTTGTCCCCAACCTTTTACATATCTCCGATTATAGCACAATCCCATATTCATTTGGTAACAAATTTATTACAATTTCCGTAATTTCCTATAATATTTTTTTGCATACCGGTACATGATGATGGTGTATTCCCCGAACTCATCCCCCAGAATGCTTTTGTACACAGCCCACAGACACCACAGGAATCCTCCCAGGGCGGCATTGGCATAAAGGGCAAACAGCTCGTCCCCAGAGGGCTCCCTCTGAAGATACATCCTGAAAAGCCGTTCCATGTCCTCCTCATTGTAATAGGAATAAATAGCGCACATAGATACATCCATCACAGGGTCACACATGCCTGCATACTCCCAATCCAGTAGTTTTACACTGCCGTCTTCAAAAAAAAGGAAGTTATCCACATTTGCGTCAATATGACACAGGCATTTTGGGCGTTCCATCTTGTCAAGGGTATCCATGAGCCAGTCCATCCACCCCTTCACTTCCTCATAGTCTTCAAACAAAAGGGCCCCGTGGCTCCTGCACAGCTTTTCATAAAAGCTGATTCTCTCCCGGATATCAAAGGAATGGGCCACTGTAATGCCTGACTGGTGAAGGAAGCGCACCATGGACATGCATTTTTCCATATCCGACCAGTCAGCTGAATCCGCATTTCTGGCTCCTTCATAGTAATCTGCTATTTTATAACCTGTCTTTTCGTTCATGTACAATACATGCTCCGTGATTTTCAGCGGGGCTATGGCATCATAGACGGTTTTTTCCTGTTTCCTGTTAATCAGAAGCCCGGTTCCCGGCCCGGGTATGCGGCAGATACAGTGACGGTCCTCCACCTTAAAAAGAAATGACTTATTGGTCATGCCTGCCTTCAGGCAGCGTATGTCCTTAATATGGGATTCCGGCACCTTAAACACCTCTGCAACCAGCCTCATGGCTGCATTGTCAGAATGATTCTGATAGCGTGGGTCGAACAGACGCAGCTCCTCCAGGTTCTCAAACTCATATACCTGGTCATCCGGCTGGCGGTTCACATCCATTTCTATCTCATCCCATACGGATGCCGCCAGACCACTGGCTGCCTGGGCTGCTTCCAGCAATCCGCTGTTTTCCTCCTCCAGCCGCCGCCTGGCCTCCCCCTCCAGCATATCCACATAGACCTGTTCCCAATAAAACTGTTCTGTTCCCGGAGTCTTATAGTAGGCTTCCAGCACAGGCAGGAACTGCCTGGAAAATTCCCGCGAAAAATAAGCCGGACCGTACATGACCCACTGGTCCCGCCCTCCTACCTTTACATCCGTTATCCTTCCCTTCTTGTTGAAGCAAAGGCACCACTCCTTTGTTTCTCCCTTCTGGAAAACCGAGCTGTACCAGGCCCCGCACTCATAGGCGTGGTACATGTTCTCCCGCATCCAGTTGTCCGACGACAGGACGTACATGTTGCGTCCTTCCAGCACCTTCCTGGCCCGGTAAATGGTGGTCAGGGTATTCTTGCTGGTATATTCAGGATTGTACAGAAGCTCCACGTCGTATTTATCAATAAGGTATTCGAATTTCTCCTTCAGATATCCCACGGCTATGGTTATGTTCCTGATGCCCGCTTCGTGAAGCTGCTTAATCTGGCGCTCTATCATACGCTCCCCAAAGACCTCAAGAAGCCCTTTGGGTGTCTCAAAGGTCAGGGGTACAAAGCGGGAGCCAAATCCGGCTGCTATAATAAGGGCGCCGTCCACCTTATATGGGTCTAACAGCTTCTGCCCCTCCGGCATAAGCCGCCACCTGGCCTTGCCCTTTGGGCTGTTTTCCTCCCCTATATATCCCTTTGCCAGGCATTCCTTAATTAAGCCATTGGCCGTGCCCAGGGAGACATCCAGCTTTCCGGCCAGCTCCCTCTGGGTGATATCCGGCTGCTCCAGTACTGCCCTGCATACAAGTCCATGTCTGTCCATTGTGAAATCCTCGCTTCCCCGCCTGTTTATGTTCAAATTTATCTTTTTATAAAAATATATGAACATTATATCACACAATTTAAAAAATGCAAGTAAACGGTAAATGAAAATATCATCCAGCCAAAACTATCCGGAATACGAAAAAAGCCTGCCCATTGACCGGCAGACTCTTTTCCGTTTATCTGTGATATCACTTGATACCCTGATATCCATTTTTATGATACCCTGATATCTGTTTTTCCGGACTTACACCTCAAATATCAAATCCCCATAACTGGGCATCGGCCACAGTTCCTTATCCACAATCATCTCCAGCCTATCCACCGGAGCCCGGAGAGCCTCCATGGCAGGCACTACCTCTCTGTGGAATGCAATGGCCTGGACCTTGCCGCCTTCAGCGGCGGAAGCCTTTTCCGTTGCCTCTAAGAGACGGGCAAGAGCTGTCTTTGTCTCTGCAAGCAGCCTGGAAGTCTCCAAGAGCAGCTCTGTCTGGGTGCTCACATCCGCTTCCTGGCATACGCCCTTTACAGCGCCGATGGATGCGGCCAGCTGCGTGGTATACTTGATGACTGCGGGGATAATGGACTTGCTGGCCATGTCATACATGGTTCTGGCCTCAATATTAATGGCCTTGGAATAGTTCTCATATTCCACCTCGGACCTGGACTCCAGCTCAGCCCTTGTGAATACCCCGAACGCCTCGAAGAGCTTCACTGCCTTATCTGTTGTCAGGGCCGGGATTGCCTCCACCATGGAGCGGATGTTTGGAAGTCCTCTCCTCTCAGCCTCCGCCACCCACTCGTCTGAATATCCATTTCCATTGAAAATGATTCTCTTATGCGCGGCCAGGGTTTCCTTGATGAAATCATGTACAGCCATATCAAAGTCCTCTGCCTTCTCCAGCATGTCGGCTGCTTCCTTAAAGCCTTCCGCCACAATGGTGTTCAGCACGGTATTGGGAGAAGCAATGGAGTCCGAGGACCCCACCATGCGGAACTCAAATTTATTGCCGGTAAAGGCAAAGGGTGATGTACGGTTCCTGTCCGTGGCATCCTTATCCAGGTCAGGAAGAATGTCAACGCCGGTCTTTAAGGTGCCGCCCTGCTTGGAGTGGGTCGCCTCGCCGGTGCTGCACAGCTGGTCGATTACATCCTCAAGCTGCTCTCCCAGGAAAATGGATATGATGGCAGGAGGAGCTTCGTTGGCTCCCAGTCTGTGGTCATTTCCCACGTCAGAGGCGGATTCCCTGAGCAGGTCTGCATGGATATCCACTGCCTTGATGATACATGCCAGTACCAGGAGAAACTGGATGTTTTCATGAGGCGTGTCGCCCGGATTCAGGAGATTGGTGCCGTCATCCGCTGTCAGGGACCAGTTGTCGTGCTTACCGGAGCCATTGACGCCTGCAAACGGCTTCTCATGCAGAAGGCAGGCCATGCCGTGGCGCCCGGCCACCTTCTTAAGCGTCTCCATAACAATCTGGTTATGGTCAACCGCCTGGTTCACGCCCTCGTAGATGGGCGCAAGCTCATGCTGGGCCGGAGCCACCTCGTTGTGCTGTGTCTTGGCAGGCACTCCTAATTTCCACAGCTCTTTATTTACATCGTTCATGTAAGAGCCGATTCTCTCACGGATGGCGCCAAAGTAATGGTCCTCCAGCTCCTGCCCCTTGGGAGGCATTGCGCCGAATAAGGTGCGGCCTGTGTAAATCAGGTCCTTGCGCTGTAAATATTTCTCCCTGTCCACCAGAAAGTATTCCTGCTCAGCGCCAACAGACGGAGCCACCCGCCTGGCCGTGGTGTTTCCAAAGAGACGGAGTATCCTTAACGCCTGCTCGTTAACCGCCTGCATGGAGCGCAGCAGAGGCGTCTTCTTATCCAGGGCCTCTCCCTTATAGGAACAGAAGGAGGTCGGAATGCACAAAGTCACGCCAATGGCGTCTTCCCGCAGAAAGGCCGGAGAAGTACAATCCCACACCGTATATCCTCTGGCCTCAAAGGTGGCGCGCAGACCGCCGGATGGGAAGGAAGATGCGTCCGGCTCGCCCTTAATCAGCTCCTTGCCGGAAAATTCCATGATTACCTTTCCGTCGGAGGGAGCAGAGATAAAGGAATCATGCTTCTCCGCAGTCACTCCTGTCAGAGGCTGGAACCAGTGGGTATAGTGTGTGGCCCCTCTCTCAATTGCCCAGTCCTTCATGGCGTGGGCAACCACATCTGCAATACTGGGGTCCAGCTCCGCCCCGTCTTCGATGGTCTTCTTTAACTTCCTGTACACGCTCTTTGGCAGACGGTCCCTCATCACCGCGTCATTGAATACATTTTTACCGAACATCTCCGATACATTCAATACATCGCTCATAGAATTTTCCATCCTCTCTTTTTTATCTTCCTTTTCCAAAATCCTTCTTTTCACGTAATTATATTAAGTCCGCGCGGATATATAATAAAAAGGTGCTCTCCCTTTGAGAGAGAACACCTTTGTTCTTTATTAAAATAAACCATTTCCACTGAAATTGCAAGTGGTTTTTAAATAAAAACACATTTTTATTCTAATAAGGATTATTAAGTTATATTAATAACTGATGTCGAATATAACACTGTGAGTTATAAATAAGCCGGTATACCGGATATTATGCCTTGCCAACGGAACCAAACAGCTCCATCTTTTCCTTAACCGTTGCCCTGATTGCATCAGCGCCCGGAGCCAGAAGCTTTCTTGGGTCAAAGCCCTTGCCCTTCTGGTCCTTGCCTGCCTCAATGTATTCCCTGGTGGCTGCTGCAAAGGACAGCTGGCACTCTGTGTTTACATTGATTTTGGCAACGCCCAGGCTGATGGCCTTCTGAATCATATCCTCAGGGATACCTGTGCCGCCGTGAAGAACCAGGGGCATATCTCCTACAGCTGCCTTTACCTGCTCTAATACGTCGAAACGCAGACCTGGCCAGTTCTCAGGATATTTACCGTGGATATTGCCGATACCTGCTGCCAGGAAATCAATTCCCAGGTCAGCGATAGCCTTACACTCCTGAGGGTCAGCGCACTCGCCTAAGCCTACCACGCCGTCTTCCTCGCCGCCGATGGAGCCAACCTCTGCCTCCAGAGACAGGCCCATGGCATGTGCTACCTTAACCAGCTCCTTTGTCTTCTCGATGTTCTCCTCAATCGGATAATGGGAACCATCAAACATGATGGAGGAAAATCCTGCTTTGATACATTTATAGCAGCCATCGTAAGTACCATGGTCCAGATGCAGGGCAACCGGAACCGTGATGTTCAGTTCTTCCATCATGGCTTCAACCATGGCAGCAACTGTCTTAAATCCTGTCATATACTTTCCTGCGCCCTCGGATACGCCCAGGATAACCGGAGATTTCAGTTCTTCTGCTGTCAGCAGTACGGACTTTGTCCACTCCAGGTTGTTGATGTTGAACTGGCCAACTGCGTACTTGCCTTCCCTTGCTTTCTCAAGCATGTCTTTTGCTGAAACTAACATATTATACCTCCTTATAACTTTGTTATTTTATTAACTATCTCACCCATTATATCGCATACGCGAACAAAAAGGAAGATGTTTTTCATTTAATCAGCTGATGCCCAGGATGTCCTTTACCTCGGCCTTCATATCATCCGCGCCGCATTCCCTGCTGTGGCGGATGGCTGCATGGCGGATTTCCTCCACTGCCTGGGGAACAGCCACGCCGGACAGGGCGCTGAGGGCATCCACAATTTCAAACTCATCCCTGCCTTCCAGTCCCTCTCTGCCTGCAATGGCTTCCATTACGCTGTGGGAGAATTTATAGGGGCTGGCCGTGGATGCTATGACGGTCTTTGTGTCATCCCCGCTTTCTTTCCTGTAATTTCCGTACACAGTGGCTGCAACGCCTGTGTGGGTGTCGATGAGATAGCCCGTGTCATCAAACAGCTTCCTGATGGTGACAGCATTCTGCTCCTGGGTGGCAAAACCTCCCGCAAAATCGGACATAAAGGCCCGCATCTCAGGCGTCACCTCATATCTTCCTTCCTCAGAAAGTCTCTGCATCAGGCTTTTATTCGCAAGGGCGTCGCATCCTGCGCTCAGGTAGATAAGGCGCTCCAGGTTGCTGGAAATAAGGATATCCATGGACGGTGAATTGGTGAGTATGAACTCCCTCCTCCTGTCATAGGTTCCCGTGGTGAAAAAGTCGTAGAGGACTTTGTTGTCATTGGAAGCGCATACCAGCGTCTTCACAGGAAGTCCCATGCGTTTGGCAAAATAGGCTGCAAGGATGTTGCCGAAATTGCCGGTGGGCACCACCACATTGATTTTTTCGCCCTTTTCTATCTCTCCCGCCTCTAACAGTTTGGCATAAGCATATACATAGTATACAATCTGCGGAACCAGACGGCCGATGTTAATGGAGTTTGCCGAGGAAAACTGGAAACCTTTCCCTGCAAGCTCTGCCTCCAGGGCCTTGTCCCCAAAGATTTTTTTCACGCCGGTCTGGGCATCGTCAAAATTGCCGTGGATGGCCACCACAGAGGTGTTGTCCCCTTTCTGGGTACGCATCTGCAGCTCCTGGACCTTGCTGACTCCGTCCTTGGGATAGAATACAATGATACGGGTACCGGGCACATCTGCAAACCCGGCCATGGCCGCTTTGCCCGTATCCCCGGATGTGGCTGTGAGAATCACGATTTCCCGGTCCACATTGTTTTTCTTAGCAGCTGTGGTCATGAGATGCGGCAGGATGGACAGAGCCATGTCCTTAAATGCAATGGTGCTTCCGTGATACAGCTCAAGGTAATATGCTCCGTCAGCCTTTGCAAGGGGCGCAATCTCTTCTGTATCAAACTTGCTGTCATAAGCCCTGGCAATACAGCTCTTAAGCTCCTCCTGCGTATAATCTGTCAGAAACAGCTTCATGACCTCATACGCCGTTTCCTGGTATGTCATGGATGCCAGCTTCTCAAGGGGTACATCCAGTTCCGGAATACCGGACGGCATAAACAGGCCGCCGTCCTTTGCAAGGCCCTGTAAGATGGCCATGGAAGCCGTCACTTCCTTTTCACCGCCTCTTGTACTCTGATAGGTTAATCCCATACTCTTTTTCCTCGCTTTACCATTTCTCAATTCGTAATGTTACCAAAATATTAACATATTTCCCGGTCAGACGCAACTGTAAACACGGATACCTTCCTTTTCCGTCCTTTATCTGGTATACTGATACAGCCTGTCCTGATACTGCCGGGTCCTTACCCGCCGCCGTATCCAGAGACGGCCCAATACACCCGGGAGGGACATCATCATGACCTATGAACATATTGTTACGGGAACCTTCATAAGCCGGCCCAACCGCTTCATCGCCCATGTGGAAACAGGGGGCAGGAGGGTTGTCTGCCATGTAAAAAACACCGGACGGTGCAGGGAGCTTCTGCTTGCGGGAGCCACGGTCATACTGGAATTCCATCCGGGCGCCGCCCTTGCAGGCAGAAAGACGGAGTATGACCTGATTGGCGTGTATAAAGGGGAACTGCTCATCAACATGGATTCCCAGGCCCCCAACAAGGCTGCCTGGGAATGGCTTACCGCACTGGGGGAAAACCGGCCCCCGGAAACGTCCTGCCTGCCTCCTGGTTCTTATGTACCCTTTGACATACGGCGGGAAGTCACCCATGGAGACTCCCGGTTTGACCTGGCCTTCTCCCTTAGGCACCGGGAAACAGACGCTGTATCACCGGCCTTTATGGAAGTCAAGGGCGTAACCCTGGAGGAACATGGCCTGGCCATGTTTCCTGATGCGCCCACGGAACGGGGCATCAAGCACCTGAAAGGCCTTATAAGGGCCCGTGAAGAGGGTTATGAAGCCTATGTCCTGTTTGTCATCCAGATGAAAGGTGTTCAGGGTTTTACCCCCAATGATATCACCCATCCGGCCTTCGGGGAGGCGCTCAGACAGGCTCATAAGGCCGGCGTCCATGTGCTGGCATACGACTGTCTCATTACCCCTGATACCATGGCTGTGGATTTGCCGGTAAGGGTTATGCTGGATTAGGGCAATACGATACGCTTCAGGCAATTCAGGCCAGGGCCTCCACAAGGGAGGCCCTGGCTGTTTCAGCATTTATTTTAATTATTATAACCGCAGGCTGCAGGAATTGCAGGAATTGCAATTGTTCCAATTGCAGCAATTATTACAGGAGCAGCGGCAGTTTGAAGCAGCAGCAGTCCTGCCTGCCGCCTGGGCAGCCGTCCTTGCCTCAGCAGACTGATTGCAGTTGTTGTTGGCATAGAATCCCGCCATATATCCCTGCCAGTATAAATCGCAGTTCCGGCCGGAGCCGCTGCCTGACCCGGCTGCCGTCGCTGCGGCGGCGCAGTTCCCGCTGGCAGCTGCCGTTCTGGCGAATCCTGCGTCCCCTGCATAATAAGTTCCCTCATACGTTCCTGCATATCCATTCCAACCATTACAATCATTATAATTCATAGTGTTAATCTCCTTTCATCTAGGTTGTACTTTATTATACGGGGCCGGGCCAAAAGTGTGACAACCCTGTTTTATTCCCATAGATACGTACTTTGCATATAATATCATAACAACCCTGAACGGTGATTCACTATGGTCTATCCCCTACATGAACTGAATCCGGGAGAACGGGCGGAAATCGTCTGGGTCATCAGCGAACCGCCCATGTCCCTGCGGCTGGAAGAGCTGGGATTTACCGCAGCGGCCCAGGTAACCTGTGTCATGAAGGGCCGCCGGGACCGCATGTCCGCCTACCAGATACAGGGCACGGTCATTGCCCTCAGACCCCAGAATGCCAGGGAGGTACTGGTGCGGCCTCTGGAACGGATTTGAAAAACAATCCGCCTTAATACCGGTTGTCAAATACGCGGGTGGACTTCTTTTCGCTTCTTGGAAGCTCGCCCAGTTCCACCAGCTTTACCACCGGAGTCAGGCCAATCCGCCCCTTGAACTGATTCTGGATTTCGATTTCCAGTGCATATTTGTTGATTGAGGGATTTGTCTCCACGAAAAGGGTCAGCACATCCTTGCCCATCAGATGGTCCACCATGACCTGGTATTCGCTGGAAGCACCTTCTATGGAGCTTAACAATTCCTCTATCTGGCTTGGGAATATGTTTACGCCCTTGACCTTGACCATATCGTCGGTGCGTCCAATCAGGGTTCCGATTCTCGGATAAGGGGAACCGCAGGGACAATCCCCCGGCACGATTCTGGACAGGTCATGGGTGCGGTAGCGAATCAGGGGCGCACCCTCCTTTTTCAGGGTGGTGATGACGATTTCCCCCACCTCCCCGTCAGGCAGCACCTCGCCTGTCTTTGGGTCCACTATCTCGATGTAAATATAATCATCCCAGTAGTGCATGGCTCCCTGCTTCTCGCAGTTAATGGCAATTCCCGGCCCGTATACTTCCGTAAGGCCATAGATGTCAAACAGGTCCACTCCCAGCTCTGACGCTATCCTGTTCCTCATCTTCTCGCCCCAGCGCTCGGAACCAATAACGCCCTTCCTCAGATGGATGCGCTCCCCAATCCCTCTCTTGGCAATCTCCTCGGCCAGCAAAAGAGCGTAGGAGGAAGTGGCGCACAGAACCGTGGACTTCATATCCATCATCATGCGCAGCTGTTTATCCGTGTTGCCCGGCCCCATGGGAACGGTCATGGCGCCCAGGCGCTCGGCTCCCAGCTGGAAACCGATTCCGGCTGTCCACAGTCCGTATCCCGGCGTAATCTGGATACGGTCCAGATTGGTGATGCCCGCCATCTCATAGCAGCGCGCAAACATCAGCGCCCAGTCATCCACATCCTTCTGGGTATAAGGGATGATAACCGGCGTTCCCGTGGTACCTGAGGAAGAATGGATGCGCACAATTTCCTCCTCCGGAGCAGCCATCAGTCCCAGCGGATATGCTTCCCTTAAATCACCCTTCCAGGTAAAAGGAAGCTTTTCAAAGTCCTCCTGGGACTGTATCTGATTCACATTGACGCCTTCCAGCTTATGTTTATAAAAGCACTCCTTGGCCGTCAGTTTCTTGAGCTGTTCCTTAATGAGAAGGAACTGGGATTCTTTCATCTTCATCTGGTTAATCCTCCGTTTATCTTTTCATGGCGCTGGCTTCTGCGCCCAGCTTCAGGGCCTTCATATTCATGTCCTTAAACTTCTTTGGCACCCTCTTTTCAATGGCTGCCTCCATCTCCTCCAGGGAAATGCCTATCAGTCCGCTGGCAATGGCTGCTCCCAGCAGGGCCACATTCATCACCTTGGAGGAACCGCACTCCCTGCCGATGGATGCCGCATCCACCACCACCAGATTCTCTGCAGCGCGCTCCAGATATTCCATCATCTCCCGGCCCGTGTAGGCTCCTCCGGTCAGGGAGGCTGTCACCGGCCGTATGGGGGCCGGGGATACCACCACGCAGCCGTCTTTTTTCAGGTACGGCAGACACCGTACAGCCTCCGCCGGTTCAAAGCCAATGAGCACATCAGCCCCGCAGTGTGGTATCAGCGGAGAATATATCTCCCCGCCGATGCGCACATGGCTCACCACGCTCCCGCCTCTCTGGGCCATGCCTATGGTCTCAGCTCCCCTGGCTTCCATTCCCTTTTCCATGGCTGCCAGAGCTATGAGGCGTGATGCAAGGACAGTGCCCTGGCCGCCCACTCCGCACAATAATACATTTTTTGTCATCTTAATTACCTCGCTCTCCAAGCATCTTCCGGGTCCCCTTTGTCAGGAACAGGACTATTTAACCGTTTCAATGGCATTCACAGAACAAATCTGGCTGCAAAGGCCGCATCCGGTACACAGGCCGCTGTCGATGCGCACCATATCCCCGTCCAGCACCAGCGCCGGACATCCAATCTCATTAATGCAGGTCCTGCAGTTCACGCAGCTGTCCTCCACAATCCTGCATTTGCGGGAGCTCTTTATGATGGCTGCGCAGGGAGACTTGAAGATGACTGCTTTCACGCCCTTCATGGCGGACAGCTTAAGCACAGCGTCCACACATGCATTTAAATCCAGGGCATCCACGGTGACAATATGCTTCACGCCAATGCCCTCCAGCACCTTTGTTATGTCCACCTTATCCACTACATTGCCCATCATTGTATGGCCTGTACCCGGATGGGGCTGGTGTCCTGTCATGGCCGTGGTGGAGTTGTCCAGAATACACAGGGTCAGACTGGCCTCATTGTATACCGCATTGACAATGCCTGTCAGGCCGGAGGCAAAAAAGGTGGAATCCCCCACAAAGGAAAAATACCGTTTATCAGGCTCCACGCGCTGCATCCCCTGGGCCATGGTAATCCCGGCCCCCATACACAGACAGGTGTCCACCATATCCAGAGGCTTTGCGTTCCCCAGGGTATAGCACCCGATATCGCCGCAGTAAACTCCCTCTGCCGGCTCCCCGCCTTCCTCCAGGCCCTCGTTCAGCTTCTCCATGGCCCGCTTTACCGCGTAGAAGGATGCCCGGTGGGGACATCCAGCGCACAGGACCGGCGGACGGACAGGAAGCGGCGGTACGGGCAGGGAGTTATCCGGCCGGACCGGGCAGCCCTCCAGTTCCTTCAGGTACTGAACATACGGTTCTCCCAGATACTCCTCCAGAACCTTTCTGACAGACTCCACGGAATTCTCACCGGCCGGCTGGACCTCCCCGGTGAGCTTGCCCTTGACTTCCAGAGGCAGATGGTGTCTGCCGCTGAGAAGAAGCATCTCCTGTTCCAGTACAGGGTCCAGCTCCTCCACGGCCATCACCTCATCCAGCCCTTCTGCAAACTCCAGAAGCAGACGCTCCGGCATGGGATTGGGGGTGGATACCTTGAGCACTCTTGCTCCCTTGTATCCGTTCAGGGCTTCCATGACAAACTCATAGCTGATGCCATGGGTGATGATGCCTCTGACCGTATTCCCCTCTTCCCTATGTAACAGGTTGAATCTGTAACCCGAAAAATCCTCCCCTATAATGGGATTCCGGGCCTCTATCATCCTGTGGTTTGCATGGGACAGCCTGGGGAAAATAACCCATTTGCCGGAGTCCTTTACAAATCCCTCAGGCGCCGGAAGCTTAATCCTCTCCTTAAGCTCCACGCTGGCACATCCGTGGCAGAGTCTTGTGGTGGGGCGGAACAAAACCGGAGTATGGTATTTCTCAGAATATTCAAAGGCATCCTTTATCATCTCATATGCCTCTTCCGGCGAACTGGGGTCAAATACCGGCAGCTTGGAAAACTGGCCGAACCGGCGTGTGTCCTGCTCTGTCTGAGACGATATGGGACCCGGGTCGTCAGCCACAACAACCACCATGCCTCCCTTTACCCCCACGTAAGCCAGGCTCATCAGAGGGTCTGAGGCCACGTTGAGCCCCACCTGCTTCATGGTAACCATGGTCCTGGCTCCGGTATAGGCTGCGGCGGCCGCCACCTCCATACCTGCCTTTTCATTGACAGACCACTCTACATAGATATCTCCGGGATTATGCTTGGCAACCGTTTCCAGTACCTCTGTGGACGGCGTTCCCGGATAACCGGAAACCACCTGTACGCCTGCCCGGACCGCTCCCAGGCCGATAGCCTCATTACCCATTAAAAATGATTTGGACATTCCCATTCTCCTTCCCAACTGCGTTTTGTCTGAGATGTGATTTGATACCATTATATGCAAAAAGGCCTGTCCTTTCAAGAAAGGACAGGCCTGAATCCCAAAATGCCTGCGGTACCACCTTAACTTTTACTGCTCTCTCAAACATGCACCGTACATCCGGTACTGTACATGCTCTGCCCTTAACGCAGGCCTGCGGTCCAGATACTCGGCGCGTAAGCTGTCAGCTGACGGCCTTTCCCCTTTCCCTCAGCGGTCCATTTGCCGGCCGGCCTGTTACAGGGATTCCACCATCCCCTGCTCTCTGTAAACGCCCTCTACGGTTTGATTTCCGCCTCATCGGTTTATTAATTGCAATCCTCATTCCAAGCATACGACAGCTCAGAATATCCCGGCAGCCTGGCTGCCGGCAAAGATTCAGCATACTAGATATTATACAAGTTTTCCATCAGATGTCAAACATTTTTTAGCCTGAAACATCTGCAGAACCACACCGGTCATCTACTGGTCATTGGTCAGCTTAAAGTAATCCAGAATATAGAATACCAGACTCAGAATCATGCCGACCACACAGGCCAGCACCATTCCGGTGAGCTGCACATTGCCGAACTTCACGGCGATTCCCGACAAGCCCGTGACAAATATGACGGAAGTCAGGGCCAGATTTCTGGAATTTCCGTAATCAACCCTGGAATCCACCAGGATGCGCAGGCCCGAGGTTCCAATCATACCGTAGAGCAGGAAGGAAATGCCGCCGATGACAGGACCCGGTATGGTGCTGATAAGGGTGGAGAACTTGCCGATAAAGGAGCACACAATGGACAGCACGGCTGCTCCCGCAATCACGCGCACGCTGTATACGCGGGTGATTGCCATGACGCCGATGTTCTCCCCATAGGTGGTGGTTGGCACGGAGCCAATCAGACCGGATATCATGGTGGAGAAATTATCTCCGAACAGGGAACGGTGAAGACCGGGGTCCTTCAACAGGTCCCTGCCCACAATCTTGCTGGTGACCACCTGATGTCCTATGTGCTCAGAAGTAATGACCAGAAGCACAGGAAGGATAATCATGATGGCTTCCAGGTTGAATTTAGGTGTGCTGAAATTGGGCAGGGCAAATACGGGGGCCGCCGCCACCTCGGCAAAATCCACGATACCGCAGGCCAGGGCCGACGCATAGCCCACAATAACCGCTATGAGGATGGGAATGACCGAGAAAAACTTTCTGAACAGAATGGAGCCGAATACAGCGGTTCCCAGGGTAAGCACAAACACGATTGTCTTCCTGGGGTCCAGCACCTCGTCCAGAAGCCCTGCATTGCTGGCCGCCGAACCGGAGAGTTCCAGTCCGATGAGCGCCACCACCGGGCCCATGGCTGCCGGAGGGAGGACCACGTCAATCCACTCTGTCCCGAATTTATACACAATGAACGCCAGGATGCATCCGCAGAATCCCACTGCCACGAACCCTCCCAGGGCATATTCATAACCGAAATTACTGATGACCACGCCTGCCGGGGCCAAAAAAGCAAAGCTGGAGCCAAGGTAGGCAGGTGCCTTCCCCTTTGTCACTCCGATAAAGAGCAGGGTGCCCACGCCGTTCATAAACAGCACCACAGCCGGGTTTATGCCGAATATGAACGGCACCAGGATGGATGCGCCGAACATGGCGAACATGTGCTGGATGCTGAGAGGCACCAGCAGGTTAAAGGGTACCTTGTCCTCTACTTGAATGATACGTTGATTTTCCATTGTCTTCCTCCTTTGTTGTTCACTTGTTTCACACTCTGTTTCCTGCCATGGGCCTCCGGCCTGGACGGCCGTGCCCCCGGCTTATCTTACCCCTCTCAAAACACCGTTCGCAGACAGAGAACGGGTAATCCCATGACAGCTCCTTGCCGCAGGCTGAACATTTGCGGGTGTAGCTGGCACATTCTGTCTTTAAAATGCGGCTGATTTCCTCCTCTGTCCTGCGCCTCTCCTCAGCCAGGTTTTCAGCCTGTACAGGAAGACCCACCTTTCTGGAAAACTGGAAATAAAGGTCCAGCATCTTATAGTAGCTCTCCAAATCATACAGGTCATCTCCGGGACTGTAAGGGAATTCCAGTTCCGCCACATCCCGGTACTCCCTGCAGTAATCCTTCCACAGGTCCATAACCATCTTATTGTCTATGTCAATGGAGCAGGTAATGAGCTTATATATTTCCTGCCGGGTGAATTCCCCCATATCATCCCGGTGTACATGCTCAAAACTCATATACAGAGCCAGCAGCTCGTCCACCTCCATCTTCTCATAGATGGAAGGCGTATCCATGCCGGCCCATATCTTAACCAGGGTATCAATCTCAGCAGGCAGGTTAAGGAGCTGCTCCGGAAATCCCACATATGCCTTCATAATAGGCATGGGCATCCTGGAGAGCCCGTCCTCAATGACCTCTGCCTCGTCGATGGCAGCCACGAATCCCTCGTCATAAAGACCGTATCTTCCGGCCCGCCCCGCAATCTGCTTTATCTCCTCCGGGTTCAGGGTCCGCTTGTTGACCCCGTCAAACTTGCGCGTTTCCACGAACACGATTCTGCGTATGGGCAGGTTTAATCCCATGCCGATGGCGTCGGTGCTGACCACCACCTCCGTCTCCCTGGCCAGGAACCTGCGCACCTGCTCACGGCGGGTGGCAGGGGGCAGGCTTCCGTATATAACGCTGCAGTGGACGCCCTGGTTCTCCAGATGGGCTGCCAGGGCCAGCACTGATTTCTTGGAGAACACAATAAGGGCGTCTCCCTTTTTTAAATCACGCTTCAAATTATATGGCTTTTTCTCCATGGTAAGGCGGGTATTTCTCTTGTGGCGCACAACCCTGTACTGGTCGCCGCACCGCTTAATCATCTGCACCACAATATCCTCTGCCTCCGGGGCCATGCACAGGTGGATTTCCTCTGCCCTGAGCCCCAGCACTGCCCTGGTCCAGTTATGCCCGCGGTAGGGGTCGGCTATCATCTGGCATTCATCCACCACCACAATATCGAAATATTCATGGTCATTTAACATCTCCACGGTGCAGGACTGGCAGACAGCTCCCGGCACCTCCAATGTCTCCTCGCCCGTGACCATGGAACAGGACAGGCCCTCTGTATTGAGCTTGTCATAGACCTCCAGGGCCAGCAGCCTTAAGGGGCCGAAGTAAGCACCGTGCCTGCACTCCTTCAGCCGTTCCAGGGCGTCATGGGTCTTTCCGCTGTTGGTGGGACCCACATGAAGAATGAATTTGCGCTTCATCTCCCTGGCTCCCGGATATTCCTGCTCCGGCTTCTGTTTCACGGACTCCAGGATTCCCCGCTTAATGGTTTTGGGAATATAAAACAACTGATACGCCCTCTCCAGTGAATTTGTCAGAAGGTAACGGCGGATTCCCTGCATCCTAAGCACCTGCTCCAAATCCTCAAGGGACAGGCCGTTGACGTATTCCAGGTCCTTTCTTGCCAGAGCCTCACAGAATTCATTCATCTGGCGGCAGCTGGACTCCCACTGCTCCAGGGCAGGCCCTGTCAGATGCCCCTCCTTGCGCATGAGATAGGCGCATACCTTTGACAGCATGGCGTGGACATCACTGAGTTCATTGGACTTCACCAGCGGCTTCAGGTTGGCCTCGGTCAACCGCATCAGGCGTTTCCTGAGTTCGGCGCCTGTCATGGCCCGGTAGCGTTTGTTTGCATTTCCAAAAAACAGGTCCTGGTAATATTCCGCCAGATACTGCTCGCACTCCTTTTTTATCTCCATGGTTTTCCTCTTTCTTCCAAATATTCGCAAAAGCAGCCAGACGCATATGATTCCATATCCGTCTGGCAGCACATTATACCATGGTTGTGTCTACAAAATGCTCAAATCCCGATATACCATATTCTGCGCACACACTGTTGATTCCATCCACGATTTCTTCCCGTGAATAATTGGCGGTGTAGAGTTCCTCATCATTCAGCTGGTTAAGGTACATATAAAATGTAAGGGCCATCTCCAGACAATCCAGACTGTCCGTATCCAGCTCATCGGTAAGAAGGTTCTCCGCATCATTGATGTTCCCCTCATCCACCAGGTCCTTAAGCCTTCTGTATACCCGGTCAAGCTCCGTGTACTTGTCCTCATCCTCCGGAAGGTCATAATCAATGTCGTTCTTACCAAGAACCAGCCTGGCAATGGCCCTCACCAAATCGCTGATTGTCCTCATAACGTAATCGTCCTGATATCCCATATCGCTTCATCTCCTGAATTTAGTTTATGTCCGGAAACCCTGCCCCAACTCCGGCATATATCCGCTGATTCCCTGAAGGTTTCTGTTTTTTGCACATTTAAACTTAGTATAGTTGATAACCTTTCCTCCGTCAAGCAGTCTGTTGCCACAATGATGAACCAGCAGCAGATAGGGACCTGGCTGCCATGCACCAAAGGTTTTACGGCACATACGCTATCCTAAGACCCAATCTGCCCGCCCCTAGGCAGATTTTATATTTCAGGAGTGACTGGATGGAACACCCACATTTTATCATCGCTTTTACAGGAAATCCCCAGGCGGGAAAAGACATCGTATTCAGAAACCTTACCGCCGGAAAATGGTTCTTAAAAAACACGGCAAATACCGGCTCACCGTTTCCTAACGGAAGCTTTCTGTACGCCAGTTATAAGTATGGTGCCATAGAATTTCCCGATATTCTCTCCTTATACTCCCCTATGAAGGAGGCCGGATACACAGCCGAGTATATCTGTTCCGGCAAATCAGACATTATTGCCGTTACCGGCCACGCCTTACAGTTGGAGCGCCTTTTGCATCTTCTGAAGGAAATCATAAGTCTGGACCAGGTAAAAGACAGGCAGATTCCAGTTGTTCTCTGTCTAAGTTACTGCGATGTGGCAGAACAGAATGGTGTTTCTATAGATATATCCCTCCTTCATGATGTGCTTCAAATCCCCATCGTTCCTCTTCATGGTTTCGGACACGAACAGATGGATGACCTAAAAGCTGCATTCCACTATTCAGTCCAACCACGACATAAAACAGAATTCCTTTATAACTGTCTCGACTTTTCACCAGCTAAACTGGCCAGGGAATGTATTTTGATACAGCCGCCAGATACTTGTTCTTTCAATGAAAGCCGCAGCAGTGCAGTTCAAAAAAACAGTCTTACCGTCTTAGCCGTATTACTGGCATTTGTATTTTGGATTACATCCCTCTGGACAGGATGGTTTATGGACCATCTATGGCCAGTTCTTTCCTATGCCGAAGCCAATTTGGCTGCCTGGTCTACCTGTCTGGAAATGCCAGTATGGTTTACTGGATGTATTGTGCATGGGGCATTTCAATCTGCATGCTGGGTCATACTGGCGACACTTCCGCCCTTCAGCCTCTTCTTCCCGATGCTGGGCCTGTTGGAAAATGCAGGTTATTTTCCTCGGGTCAGGGCAGCCTATGGGACTGCCAAAGGTATCGAGTATGACGCGAAACCGGCTCCCGGATATGATAGATATGCATCCACCCTGGCCACGCATGTCCTCATTCTGGCAATCGCAGCCATAACGCCTGACCTGCTGCCGTTAAAATGGCCATCTCCCATTCCCCTGCCTCAGCCATTCATGATATTGCGTTTGTTCTGCTGTACATTGTCAGGCGCAGCAGCAGCCATTGCCATTTCCCATCCCCATGCAGGTTTATTCAGGCAATCCCTTTGTGTATCTCCTGAAATATCTGGTCCGCGCAAACCAGCCGGGGTGTTTAAGTCCATTTTCCGTTCCACTGCATGCTGCACGCTTCCATTATTAAATAATGCTGTTCTTGCGGCTGTTCCGGCTGGCATCATATTATGGCTGCTAGGCAATCTGGCATACACAGGCCCTGAGGCCGGCTGGCTGACTTTCATATCGCCGGGACAACATACTATCAGTCTTTTGTCTGCGGCAGTAAACTTTCTGACACCCCCTGCCCAAGCCATAGGTTTAGACGGAACCATACTGGCCGCTTTTCTGGCTGGATTGACCAATCACTGGTTCTCCATCCCGGTTCTGTTCATGACCTACATTCAAACGGGTCCCTCACCCTCCATCCAGGGCACACAGGAGCTACACAATATGCTGGTTTTACACAGTTGGACATTTCGGACGGTATTATGCACCTTCCTGTTCTCCTTATTACATTGGTCAAGTATTTCCGCTTGTCTGCATATATACCGGCAGACAAAGCCCCTGGGAAAGGCGACTGAAGTTATATTGGTTCCCACAATCTTCATAATCATATTGTGCGCTGCTACTGCACTAGGAATGGCAGTTCTTGGAATATGATATAGGTCTTTTCATCGGATACGTCCCAAAATATATATGGTTTTAAAATATCGGTCATTTTAGCATATTTAAAATGGCCGGAGAATCTTTGTTATACCATCTCGGTAATCGTTTTATCTTCTATCCTATATCGCATTCTGGTTTTGAATCCTAGTATTTACGCAGCTCTTCTCTAATTATACTAGTAATTATATCCTTATTTTTAATAATCCCCTCCCCTTTTATTGTCATTTTTGTATATTTTCATCTTGACTATTCTGCGAATACGTTATATACTTCAATTAAAGAAAACGATTTATCAATATTTCCAAACGTCAAAATAGATTTTTGCTCTATAATAATGAATTTTTCTCACATTTATTATTATATTATATATAATGCGTGCAAGAAAACGATTTATCACCGTGCTACGAAACAAATATTGTTAGGAGGAGGAATGAACACAATCATGAAAAAACTTAAAGGAGTTACAGTTGCAATGATAACCCCTATGGACGAGCGGGGAATCTTTGACCCGCTGTCTATGAGTCAGCTGACAGACATACTGGTCAAAAAAGGAGTAAATGCATTATACCCCTGCGGTACCACAGGGGAAATGTCACGCCTTTCAGTAAAAGAACGGAAGACCATTGCAGAAACAGTTATCGAAGCCAACCGCGGCCGTGTAACTGTATTCATTCATGTTGGAGCCGACAGCATACCAGATACCCTGAACCTGGCAAAGCACGCTTATTCTGCCGGAGCAGACGGGGTCGGAATCATCACTCCCCTTTTTCTGGGCTGTACACCCATAGAAATAGAAAATTATTATCTTACTATAGCCCGGAATCTCCCTGAAGATTTCCCAATTTATCTGTATAATATCCCGCAATGCTCAGCCAATGATTTGACAGCAAATATTGCGTCAAATATCCGCAGACAATGCCCGAACATAATCGGAATCAAATACAGTTACACCGATTTCAACCGAACCGCCGAATATTTGGATATAGACAAGGATTTTTCCGTCCTTCATGGATGTGACCGTCTTTTCTCCAGTTTCCTGGCTTTAGGATGCGATGGAACCGTATCTGGTGTGGCTGGCGTATTTCCTGAACCATTTGTAAATGTATATGAAGCTTACAAAAACAAGGATTTGGAAACAATGCAAAAATGGCAGAAGCACTGCCGTAGAATTTGCGATATCCTTAAATGCGGAAGCAATATGGCATATTTCAAAAGCGGGCTGGAATTCAGAGGAATCCAGGCAGGCCACATGAGAAGTCCCCAAATGGATTTAGATTCCAGGGAACGCCGGCAGCTTAATCTCAATTTGAAGGCATTCTGCTTAGAAGCCGGCCTCCCTTCCCCTATCCTTTGAACCCAAAATTTTTAACATATAAGAACGGAGGAAATCTATGAAAACATATGCAGAGGCAGCACAGAAACTCCCTATATTCGGAGAATACGATGTGGTTGTAGCAGGCGGAGGCACAGCCGGAATGATTGCCGGCATCGGCGCTGCCAGAACAGGCGCCAGAACCCTTGTGGTGGAGCGTCTTGGCAGTCTCGGAGGGCAGTTTACCGGTTTCATGAACACATCATGGACTTGTAGTAACCAGGTTACACGGTGTGTTGGCGGTATTCCCTATGAGTACTTCAAAAAGATAGAGGAAATAGGAGGCGTTGAAACCCCGAATTATGATAAGGATGCCTATATCCTCTATGATAGTGAACGTGCAAAATATATTATCACAAAAATGTACGAAGAGGAGAAGAACCTGGATGCCCTTTATCTGACCATGGTAACAAAGGCCATAATGGACGGCAACAAGATAAAAGGCATCATAATCGAAAATAAGTCTGGTCGGCAGGCAGTCTTTGCCAAACAATTCATTGATTGCACGGGAGATGCGGACCTGTTATATTATACCGGTTCTCATTGCGACATAATGTCGAAAGAAGCGCAGCACCCGGCCAGTTTGCTGGCAAAACTGGCTAATGTGGACACTGAAAGACTTATTCAGTATTACAATCAGCATCCTGAACTCCAAAAGGGTGAACGTTATCTGGGCGGACTACCTCATGCAGGGTTCTACGGATTCAGACTCCACGAAGAACTGGCCGAAGCTGTATTAGAGCCGGAACAGGAATATCTCCGTGATTGGTTCATACTGTTCTATACTACCCCTAATCCAGGAGAAATCATATTAAACATGACAGGGGTCACGGCCCTGGATGGAACTGATGCATCAGCGCTTACCAAAGGTGAGGATATCAGCCGTAAACGTATCTTCGACGTACTGCCATTATTTCAAAAATATGTTCCCGGTTTCGAACACGCATATCTGGCAGCCACCGCCCCAGCACTAGGTGTACGTGAAAGCCGCAAGGTCATAGGAGAAGTGCGATTGACGGCCGACATTCTGATGAATGCCACACGTTTTCCAGACGCAGTATGCAGTTATCAGTCTCCTCTTGGTTATCACACACCCGATGGTAAAAATATCGAATTCAGACGGATGGCACCCGGTACTTCTTATGATATTCCATTGCGCTGCATGGTACCGTTGGATATTGATGGCATCATTGTTGCCGGTCGAAACATAAGTGTTGATTCAGATGCCTGCGGTTCTACCCGCAGTATGACCAACTGTATGACCCTTGGCCAATGTGCCGGAATCGCCGCCTCCTATGCAGCCTCCCATGATATAGAAATACGTGCAATTCCCAATGATGTTTTGCGTACCATCATGAAGGAACAGGGAATCTATTTTTCTGACTGATTTATTCCGATTAATTGATAAGCTGTTAATCAAAAACAAATGAAAGGGAGAATTATCATGAAAAAAAACAAGAAGTTATTATCCTTAATAATGATTTTGGCTATTATACTGTCATCCACTGCCTGCAGTACTAAATCCCAGGATGCACCTGTCCCTTCCGGTACATCCGAGTCAAAAACAGATTCCAATCCCACAGCACAGACAACAGAAGCAGCAAGCAGCAGCCCCGAATATACCATACGCTACGCATTCACCTCCCCTCAGAATTCACAGGTAGGAAAAATCGCTGAAGGTTTCAAGGAGAGAGTGGAGGCCCTGTCTGACGGACGTATTACAGTTGAAATGTATCCAGATGCCCAATTAGGTGACAAAGCCGCAAATCTGGAGAGTGTCCGCACCGGAGAACTGGAAATGTGTGATGCTTCTGCCTCTGATATGTCCGGTTACAATGGACGCTGGTCCGTCTTCTCTTTCCCCTATATGTACAATGATTCCAGGGAGATGTTGGATGTTGTGAGAAGCGATGATGTATTTACTATGCTAGATTCCGATACAACGGCAGCCGGCTTTAAAATCATTACATTTGCGGATTTCGGCAGCCGGAATGTATTTGCAAACAAGGCCGTACGGACACCCGCTGATGCTAAGGGTATAAAAATAAGAGTCATGAACGACCCCATCCTGGCCAAGACCATGGAACTTATGGGATTCAGTGCCATAAGCCTTGGCTGGAGCGAGGTCTACACAGCAATGCAGCAAGGCACCATTGACGCATTGGAACAAAATGAAGCTTTGTGCGCCGACAATATGCTGTTTGAAGTTGCCAATACATACTCCTATACTGAACAATTCCGCATTCCAGGAATTCAGTATATGAGCGCCCAATTTTATAATAATCTGCCGGAAGATTTACAAAAAGCAGTCATCCAGGCAGGAATCGAAAACGAAGAGTCCATCTACCAGTGGTTCCCGGAATACAACCAAAAGTCCATTGATGTGTTAAAAGAAAATGGCGTGACCTTTGTTGATGTAGATAAAAACTCCTTCATACAAGCTACTGAACCTATTAAGGATTATTACTTTTCTCTCAATACCACTCCGGCAGACGCGCAGGAACTCTATGATGCCATGATTGCGGCGCGCAGCGCTATCCGCGGCGAATAACACAATGCATATAAAGCGGAAGACTGTCACACCATGCGGCAGTCTTCCTTATTTCCCAAAGGAGGGGTATACTTGAAACATCTGATTTCCATTATACATAAACTGGAAAATATCCTGTTAGTCCTGTGTCTGATATATATTATTGTTATGGTCCTGGTTGGTGTAGTCCTTAGGTACAGCTTTTCTACCAGCATTATGGGAAGCGACGAATTCATCGGTTATCTGGTTGTATTCCTGGGAATGATGGGTTCAGCTGCCACCATACGGGACAACGAAAATATTTGTCTGGATGCTATTGTCCTAAAAATGTCTCCCAAAAGGCAGAAATTCCTTTATATTCCTATCCAGATTCTGATTATCTGTATACTTGCCTTTTATATTTTCTGCTCTGCCAAATTCGCAATCGGCAACATGGATGTCAAATCTCCAATGAACCGTATATCCATGGGTATTCCCTATGGCTCTATGACGATTAGCCTTATATTCATGCTTTTTGAACAAATTGTGTTCTTTGTTACCCGTATTAAAAACCATAAGCTCTGCTGGGATACGCAGAACTACAGCGAATGAATGCATCTGCAAAGGAGGGAAACAAATGCTTCCAACCATTATATTAATTGCCCTAATGTTTATCCTGATTTTTTTAGGAATACCTATCTGCTTCGCGTTTGCCTGCGTTAGTATTGCAGGTGTATTCATGATAGGCAGCAACCCTTTAAACGTAGTTCCCCAGGGACTCTTTGGAGGTATGAACTCTTTTACCATCCTGGCCATTCCCTTTTTTGTCTTTGCAGGTGAGCTGATGAATTATGGCGGAATCACTAAAAGGCTCGTCCGCTTTTCAACCTTGATAATAGGAAGAATGAAAGCCAGTCTTGCCCAGGTCAATATACTGGCCAGTATGTTTTTCGGCGGTATTACCGGTTCCGCAGTAGCCGACACCTCCTCCATAGGTGGCATGCTGATACCTGCCATGGTTGAAGAAGGATATGACCCCGACTTTTCCGTAGCTGTCACTGCCTCTTCATCTGTCATCGGGCCTATTATACCCCCATCCATTGTTATGGTTGTATATGGCGCAACTGTTAATACCTCCATCGGAGCCATGTTTATGGGAGGCATCATACCCGGAATATTGGTAGGTCTCAGCCTAATGGCTGTGGTGTCCTGCATGTCCAAGACACATGACTTTCCACGCAGGACAGAAAAATTCTCCCGTCAGGAGGCATTAGAAATCTCTTTGGGAGCCATATTTCCTCTGGGAATGCCTCTCATCATATTGGGTGGTATACTATCTGGTATATTCACCCCAACCGAAGCCGGCGCAGTATCTGCTTTTTATTCTTTAATTGTAGGCACCTTTATAACAAGAGGCAGAATTTTTAAAGCCATTCCCTCCATGCTTTTAAAGACAGCCAAGACAACAGCAGGGGTTTTGTTCATCATGGGTAATGCCATGATACTAAGCAGGATATTTGCCTACCTTCGTATTCAGCAAAGTCTGGCCGAATTCGTCATTACATATCTGAATACACCTATCCTGTTTCTCATATTTGTTAATATACTTCTTCTCTTCATGGGTATGTTTATGGAAGGTAGTGCCACTATCATTCTACTGGCCCCTATCCTGGCTCCAATTGCCGGCTCCCTTGGAATTCATCCTGTACAGTTTGGCTTGATTATGTGTATGAATGCCGTAATTGGAAACGCCACCCCTCCTGTTGGCGTATGTCTATTCATCGGATGTGGAATCGGTAAAATCACCTTATGGCAGGGTGCAAAAAAGATTCTTCCTTTTATTCTTGCTGAAATTGCTGTTTTACTGATGGTTTCTTATATTCCGCCCTTAACCACACTTTTACCCAGAATGGCAGGTTTGGTTAAATAGTATATCCGTTTTTATCCAGTTTTGGTATTTCTTGACGCTTCAAACAGATTATATTAAAATGTAAGTAATTATGTTTCAGGAAATGACAGAGGTATCATATGGTTACCATAAAAGATGTTGCATTGCAGGCCGGAGTATCGATTGCTACCGTCTCAAGGGTCATGAACAATGTAGATAACGTAGGTGAAGAATACAAGACTGCCGTACAAAAGGCAATTGAGGAATTAAATTATCAGCCAAACGCAGTAGCACGCTCCATGAAAAAAAGAACCTTTCGGACAATTGGCGTCATTATGTCTGATTTTTCTGTTCCATTTTTCGAAAAAATTATTAAACAAATCGAAAAAACCTTCAGAAGCAAGGGACACCTGGTTCTGTTTGTTAATACGTATGATAATCCGGCAACTGAAAAACAGGGTATCCAGTTCATGGTGGAAAAGCAGGCCGATGTCATACTCATCTGTTCTACCGGAGAAAATGAAGATTATCTGGCGCAACTCCAGGAACAGGGAATATCCGTTATTTTCTTTGACCGACGTTCCAAAGACCATTTATTCCCTACCTATTACGTTGACAAACGGAAGGCCATCTACCATGCTCTGGAATATCTGTATCAAATGGAGCACAGAAAAATAGCATTTATATCAGGTCCCCGACAATTGTCAACCAACTATGACCGGTATATGGGCATCATGGATTTTGTATATGAAAAGGAGATAAATCCCAATTCTATCAGCTACTATTTTGGCTCTTTTTCGGAAGAATACGGTTATTCCGTCATGGATGAATTGTTGAGAGAAAAGGAGCCGCCCTCTGCAGTTATTGTTGGCAGTGCGGTTCTTGCTGCCGGTGTTCTTTTGTACTGTAAGGAACACGACATAGTCATCCCTGGTCAGTTATCCCTCATATCATTTGGCGATTTCTCATCCGGCAAATTGATTGAACCCCGGCTTACCTATCTTGAAGATATGCATGATCTCCTTGGACAGCTTTTGGTCGAAGCCATACAGGAATCATTTGACCAAACCCTGGAACCACGTCAGATAACCATTCCTTCCGAACTTATCAACAATGCATCTGTAAGCCAACCAGCTAGACAGTCCCCCTGATTCAAGCCCTTCCCCGGAACATGGCCCTGCCCCGGAAATATATTCCAGTGCATGTCCCCCATTTTCTGGGGATTCTTTCTTGACTGACCGGTTTCCTGAGCCTATAATGGAACTAAGCAAACAACAGGATACATATCATGGACATTCAAAAACGCAGGACGTTCATCATCAGTTTTATTTACTTTGGAATCATAGGTGTTCTCTGCTATATAGGGTTAAAAAAACTCCTTCCCATACTGATTCCCTTCATGGCAGCCATGGCCATTGCAGCCATGCTGGAACCGGCAGTGTGCTTTCTGGACAGACGCATGAGGGGCGGAAAGGGAGCGGCCGCCGCCGCAGTGCTGGTGGTTTTTTATGGTTCCATCCTGACAATCATGTGCGTGTCCGGCAGCCACGTTCTGGCCTCCATCCAGGAGCAGGCAAAAAAACTGCCCGGCATCTACAGCCAGACCATTGAGCCAGGCCTGTCCCATTTCTTTTCCTTACTGGAGAACAGCTTCCCAGGCCACAGCATCCACATATCCGCCCTGGGGCAAAGCCTGGAGCATTTCATGGAGAACGCCTCCATGGGCATCTCCTCCGCACTGCTTGGCTGGGGCGCCTCTGCCATAAGCGGCATTCCCTCCCTGTTCCTTGATTTCATCATCGCCGTAATAGCCTCATTTTTCCTGACAGGCAGCTACAGGGAGACACTGGATTTCCTGCTGTGCCAGATTCCGGACGGCAGACGGCAGATGCTCCTGCAGATATTCCTCCATGTAAGGGATGTTGCCTGCCGGCTTCTGAGGGCTTATGCGCTTTTGATGCTTCTGACATTTACGGAACTTTATATCGGATTCCTGGTCCTTGGCATTCCGGCAGGCTTCACCCTGGCCTGCATCACCTCGCTGGTGGATATTCTGCCGGTGCTGGGCACGGGCACCGTGCTTCTTCCCTGGGCGTTCATAGCCTGGATGACCGGGTCCAAAAGCCTGGCCCTGGGACTTGTGTGCCTGTATCTGCTCATAGCAGTGGTCCGCCAGACCCTGGAGCCAAAAATCATCGGCCTTCAGATGGGCCTTTCCCCCGCAGCAACCCTGCTGTGCATATTTGCAGGCGGCAAACTGCTGGGCCTGACCGGTATCTTCCTGTTTCCCATAGCCGCCGCCATTCTGGCAGAACTGCGCAGCGGCACTGCCCATCCCTCCCGGGAACAAGCTTGACCCGGCGCTTTCCTAAGCCGTACTATCCCCAGCCACAGCGTCCCTCCAGGCAGGAACACAACCATACCCCAAAGGCAGGTGATGTATATGAAGTTCTACCATAACCTTACAGCCAGGTTTTCACCGGCGGTTTCCTCCGAAACCGCAGAGAAAGCACAAAGTCCGGGGCCCCCTGCCCCTAAAAATGCCGCTTCAGAATGCCGCCCCCTTCGGGCCTTCACAGCCGGCCTGGCTCTGGCCGCTGTCTCCGGTCTGCTGGGACTTTGTGCCCGGACAGTGCCTGGCTTTGCCCAGTTTTATTCCGTCACCGTGTACCCCATTCTGGCCGGTACCATTGGACGGTTCTGCAGCCTGTTTCCATTTTCCCTGTCCGAAGCCGGGCTGTATTCCCTCTGCCTGTTCTGCCTCTATTATCTGGTTCTCCATATCAGACAGCCTCTTGTGCTGCTTTCCCGTGCCTTTTTTCTCTGCTCCGCCCTGTTATGTATCTTCACGGTAAACTGCGGAATCAACTATTACCGCACCCCCTTTTCCTATGAGGCGGGAATTGCCCCGGAAAAATCCTCCACAGAAGAGCTGCTGGCGCTGTGCCGTTATCTTACAAACCAAATCAACCGCACCCTGCCGGAAACAGACCATTCCGGGGATTACCTGGACGGCCTGTATCCAGGGCAGACAGAGGCTACCCCCGCCCCTTCGGCCAGAGAGCTTTCCAGACTGGGAAAGGACGGCAGGGTAGCCATGATTCGGCTGGGTGATTCCTATCCCCAGCTGGCTGGATATTATCCCTATCCCAAGCCCCTTATCAATTCCAGACTGCTGTCCGTACAGCAGCTCTGCGGCATTTACTCTCCCTTTACCATAGAGGCGAACTACAACAGGGAAATGCCCTACTATAACATCCCGCATACCATCTGCCATGAGCTGTCCCATCTGAAAGGCTTTATGCGTGAGGATGAGGCCAACTTCATCGGATATCTGGCATGTATCGGCTCCGATTCCCCGGACTTCCGCTACAGCGGCTACCTGACCGGCTGGGTCTATGCCGGCAATGCTCTGGCCAGGGTGGACCCGGACAGCTATTATGACCTCTATACAAAGCTGTCACCCCAGGCAGTCCGGGACCTGGATTGGAACAACCAGTTCTGGGAGCGCTTTGAAGGCCCGGTGGCCCAGGCCTCCACACAGATGAATGACAGGTATCTTAAGGCCCACAGCCAGGAGGACGGCGTTCGCAGCTATGGGCGGATGGTGGACCTGATGCTGGCATATTACAAGGAACAGCTGAGGGAGGATTAGGACAAATCCTCCCCCACTTCCTCTTTATGGTTCATCATCAGCGTCTCCACCCGGTACAGATGGTTGTACATGGATTCATAGGCGCGCTCTCCATTCATATCCAGAATATTCTCATATATCTGTGTATGGTATGATACCACCTCATCCCTGGGAGTCGTGTATTTAAGGGAAAGAAACTGATGGTTGGCGGTGATATAGGGAATGGCGTCCAGGCATTCCACAAGAAACCGGTTGTGGGATGCCTTTGCTATGGCCTTATGAAACCAGGCGTCTGCCTCAAAAAATGAATTGTTCTCCTTTGCCTTCAGCTTGCGTATCTGGTTAATGCTGTCAAACAGTGCATTCTGCAGCTCTTTTATGTCATCCGCCGACCGGTTCAGGGCCGCCTCTCTGGCCGCCTGGGACTCAATCAGTCTTCTTAAAATTATAGTCTCCTTTAATACCGTAACATTTTCCATAAAGGGCGTTCCATAGGAAGTATCGGACAGGGTGCTGCCGGAGGATATCACCACTGTCCCGGAACCCGCTGATGTCCTCACAATCCCGGCATCTGCCAGCTGCCTTAAGGCTTCCCTCACCGGAATACGGCTGGTATCATAATATTCTGCCAGCTCCCGCTCCGTGGGCAGCTTCTGATTCGTCCGGTACTCTCCAGTCAATATTTTCTTCTTTAAATCCTCTAATATAACCTCACTCAGTTTTTGTCTTGCCATCTTTTCCTCCCCTCCCGGTATGTTCTCCATCCCGCATCGGTGTATTTTGGTATATATTATACCACCCCTTCCCTAATTTTCATACCAATTTTTAAATTTTATACCAATATTCCATCTTATTTTGTATAACTTATATATTTTCTGGTCTTTTTATCTTTATTATATTGATTTTTTATACAAAAATATATATGCTTTTGGTATAAAAAGCGCGCGAAACCATATGAAAAGGAGATACGATGTACAGGGAATTTTTAAAAGCAAAAGATGATTTCCTAGCTGCCGCTTCCCGCACCTATGAGAGCGGGATTCAAACCGGAACCGGCGGAAACCTGAGTGTCAGGATTCCGGGCACTGACCTGATGATTGTCAAGCCCAGCGGTTTTTCCTACGGGCAGTGCAGCGAGGGAAACATAACCATAACCGACTTCCAGGGCGACCTGCAGGAGGGTCTGTATAAACCCACCAGGGAGTCCACCCTTCACGGCAGTCTGTATGCCAGATACCCTAAAATAGGGGGCATTGTCCATACCCACAGCCCCTATTCCATCCTTATATCACTGAATGACAGACAGCTTGAGTTAATCACCCTCCATTCCCAGCTCAAGCTGAAAAAACCGGTCAGGATAGTGGACGTTGCCACACAGGCCGTAACCCGGGAGGAACTTCCCAAGGTATTTAAGGTGCTGGATTCAGAACCGGAGACAGCGGCCATTATCTTAAAGGGACACGGCATTGTTGCCATATCCTCCAGCGCAGTGAAGGCAGGGCAGATTGCAGAGCTGATTGAAGAAACCGCCATGATTGCGTGGGAGCAGAAAAAACTCAGAAAATAAAGGAGAACCGCTATGACAAACTATACCATTACACCCATTAATACAGGATTCACCAATACAAGCAAGGGACAGTATTTATATCACCACAGCGTACACAAATTTTATGATGTGGAGGGCTTTGTAAAGCTTCCCGTCACCGTTTTCCTGGTGCAGGGTGGGGGGAGAAACATCATGATTGACACAGGAATGTCTGACACGGAGATTGCAGGAAAATACCATCATCCCGGTTCCGTACAGCCCGAGGGCCATGCTGTTTATGAACAGCTGGAACGGCTGGGTGTCAGGTGCAGCGGGATAACAGACATTATCTTTACCCATCTCCACTGGGACCATGTCTATTATCTGGACCGTTTTGTAAATGCCTCCCTTCATGTCCAGAGAACCGAATATGAGTTTGCCGTTAATCCCATTCCCCTCTACTATAAATCCTATGAGTATCCTGTGCTGGGACTCAAACCCCAGTTTGACGGCAGGAATTTTAAACTTTATGACGGGGAGGCTGAGATTTTCGACGGTATCAGCGTATATCCCACGCCAGGCCATTCCGTGGGCCACCAGACTGTTGTTGTCAATACCAGCGAGGGACAGTACCACTGCTGCGGCGACCTTATCTTCACCTATGACAACCTGAAGCCTGTACCGGAAATGCATTATGACATCACACCGCCAGGACGTTTCTTAGATATTGTGGATGAATGGAACAGCATTGTGGAACTGAAGAAACGGGCGAAAAGCCAGGAGTTCATCCTTCCCACACACGCTCCTGAGATGATTGAAATCGTGGAATCCAACAGAGTGTACGGTAGATAAAGGAGGTCCCATGGAACATAACAGAATTGCCCTCATCGCCTCCCTTGACACCAAGCTGCCGGAAACCTTATATGCCAAACATGAAATTGAGTCATGGGGCGGCCGCGGAATCATAATTGACATCAGCACCAAAACCCTGGTGGACGCAGACGCTGCGGTGGGGCCTGCCGATATCCTGGCCCGCTGCGGGATGACCTGGGAAGAATTCGGGCCCCTGGATAAGGCCCAGAGCATCGAAACCATGTCCAGGGCACTGACAGCCGCCATGCCGGCTTTGTATGAGGAAGGGCTGTTTGATGCCGTCATCTCCATCGGAGGCGGCCAGAATGCCCGGATGGCCGCTGCCGCCATGAAATCCCTGCCCTTTGGGGTTCCTAAAATCGTAGCCTCCTCGCTGGCCTGCGGCAAACGGACCATGGAACAGTATGTGGGGGACAAGGATATCATGGTTGTCCACACGGTTGCCGATATTTCCGGACTCAATTATACCACAAAAACCGTGATTCACAATGTCTGCCACGCCGCCCTGGGCATGCTTCATTATCAGAAGCAGGTGGTCCCCGACACCCGGAAAAAGATTGCCGCCACAATGCTGGGCATCACATCCAAAGGCGTGGAGGGCGCGCTGCGCCTGCTGCCTGACGACACCTATGAGAAAACCTGCTTCCATGCAAACGGCGTAGGGGGACGCTGCATGGAAAAGCTGATTTCGGAAGGCGCTTTTGACCTGATTGCAGACATGACGCTTCATGAGCTGACCTGCGAGGTCCTGGGCGGATACTGCACCGGGGCAAATAACCGGCTGCAGGCAGCCATTGAGCACCATATTCCCATGGTTGTTGTACCCGGCGCCCTGGATATGCTTGACTTTTTCATTGATGAGGACGGGCGGGGGCTGCCGGATGACATTGACCGGCGAAAGAAGGTCTATCACAATTCAAGTATTGCCCACACTAAAATTTACAGGGACGAGGCGGTAAGGCTGGCCCGTATTCTGGCTGAACGCCTGAACAAGACCACTGCCCCGGTAACCCTTATACTGCCGGATGAAGGCTTCTGCGAGGCAGCGGCCAGGGGCGGCCCCATGTATGACCCGGAGGTGGATAAGGCGTTTATAAGCACCATAAAACCATTGCTGGACCAGCATATAACAATCATTGATGTGGAGGGCAATATCAATTCAGACAACTGCCAGAGCGCGGTTGCCGCAGCTATAATGAATCTTGTATAGGAGGGTGGATTTATGACTACAACCATAAGCGTTGCCGGTTTGTTCCTTGCTCTGTTCCTGCTGGTTTACCTGGCCTTTAAGGGACACAGTGTAATAATCATCGCACCAATTGTTGCCATGGTAGCTGTAATTTTTTCTGCTGGCTTTGATTCCCATCTCATGGCAAATTATACCGAAGTTTACATGACAGGTTTTGCGAACTACGCAAGGAATTATTTTCCCTTGTATTTATTCGGGGCAGTCTTTGCAAAATTAATGGAGGTCAGCGGATATGCAGACGCCATCTCCCACCTTATCGCCAGCAAACTTGGAAAGGACAGAGCCATACTGGCAGTTGTGCTTTGCTGCGCAGTGCTTACATATGGAGGCGTTTCCCTCTTTGTAGTGACCTTCGTGGTCCTTCCCATAGCCATCTCCCTTTTCAGGGCAGCCGACATTCCCAAGCGGCTGATTCCCGGCTCCATTGCCCTTGGTGCATTTACCTTTACCATGACAGCCCTTCCCGGGTCTCCGCAGGTGCAGAATACCATCCCCATGACCTACTTTGGTACAGATGCGTTTGCAGCCCCTGTTCTGGGCATTATCGCAGCCGTCATGATGTTCTCTCTTGGCATGGTCTGGCTTAACTACAGGGCCAAAAAGGCGAAACAGGCAAAAGAGGGCTACGGGGACCATAACGATGAAAAAAAGGAGATATCGGAATCCGACCTTCCCGGCATTGTCCACCCGGTCATTGCCTTCCTCCTGATTGTAGCGGTTAACCTATTATGCTCCAAAGTCATATACCCCCGGGTGAACACAGCTTATCTGGAGCAGTACAACACGAAAATCAGTGCTGTTTCCGGCAACTGGTCTGTCCTCATCGCCCTGCTTGTGGCCATTATTTACCTGGTTATAACCGGCCTGCCCCGCTTTAAGGCATTGAAGGACAACCTGAAATCAGCTGCCGGCAATTCCCTGATGCCGCTTATTAACTCCTGTGCCGTTGTGGGCTTTGGCTCTGTAATCAAGGGACTGGCCATCTTTGCCATTGTACAGGCCTTCATTCTCTCCATATCAGCCAATCCTCTGATTACTGAGGTTCTGGCAGTGAATCTGCTATGCGGCATGACGGCATCTGCCTCCGGCGGACTGGGCGCCACCCTGGAAGCCCTTGCCCCCACATTCCTGGAACAGGGCGCCCGCATAGGAATCGGGCCCCAGGTACTGCACAGGATTGCCTCCATCTCTTCCGGCGGCCTGGACTCACTTCCCCACAACGGGGCCACTGTGACCACCCTGTCCCTGTGCGGCATTACCCATAAAGAGGGATACCTGGATATGTTTGTGACCTCCGTGATTATTCCCATTGCCACCGCACTGGTCATCGTGGCTCTGGCAACACTGGGCCTGAGATGTTAGACCGTATCCGGAGGAAATGACAATGAATAACTATTTATCTGAACAGGAGGCCCGAAGGGCTGTCCTGGATGTGGGAAAACGTATCTATGACAGAGGCTATGTGGCTGCCAATGACGGCAATATCAGCTGCAGAATCAATGACAACACTATCCTGGTGACGCCCACAGGTGTTTCCAAAGGGTTCATGCATCCGGATGCACTGGTAAAAATGAATCTGGACGGAACGGTCCTGGACGGAGGAAAACCATCCTCAGAAGTAAAGATGCATCTGCGGGTCTATCAGGAAAATCCCGATATAACAGGCGTGGTCCACGCTCACCCGGCAGCTGCCACCAGCTTTTCCGTCATGGGAATGGAGATGAAAAAGCCGGTTGTGGCAGAAGCCGTGCTGGTAACAGGCAACATCCTGATTGCACCTTACGCCAAGCCCGGAACCTACGGCGTACCAGACAGCATCGCGCCTTTTATCAGCCGCTACAACGCTGTCCTGCTGGCCAACCACGGCGCCCTGAGCTGGGGAAAGGACCTTTACCAGGCCCTTTACCGCATGGAGGCCCTGGAACACCAGGCCGGCATCCTGTTCCGCTCTCTTATCCTGGCCCATATCACGGGCCGCGAAGTTCCGTATCTCTCCGGGGAAGCCCTGGACGGCCTGGTGCAAATCCGGGAAGGAATGGGAATCCATACAGGGGGAACCCCGGAGAATTAATTGTTCCGGCTATGTTCAAACCGCCTCACAAACCGCATCCCCTCATAGACACGGACCGGATTCCCCCGTTCCAGCCTTGCGTGTTCCATCCGCGCAAGGCTTTTTTCCTTCTGCCGGTTCCGGGCGTTCATCTCCGCCAGTATGCAGCACAGCCGGTTCATGGCAATCTGTTTATTCATATGCTGGCTCCTGGCCTGGGTTGACACCACGGCCGTGCCCGTGGGTATGTGTATGGCCCGAACCCCTGTCTCCACCTTATTTACATGCTGCCCGCCAGCCCCCTTAAATCCCGGTCCGTCTCAAACACCACAGAGGCCATGCATCCTGGTTTCTTACCGGGCACACAGCTCACAAGGCGCACATCCCCTGCTTCCCTTCTCAGTTCTTCATAGAGCATGGCAGCGGCCAGCTCGCATTCCGCCGGCCCCTGGCCGGAACTAATCTGTACTCTCATGGGCACCCTCCTATCCCTTAAAGGTAATCAGGGGGCGCAGGGTGGCTGCTATATCTATCAGTCCGTACTCCTGCAATACTCCCATAACCTGTTCCACATTTTTATATGCCTCCGGCGCCTCCGCAAACAGCAGATTGGTATCGTGGCAGACCACCCGGCTCTTAAGTCCTGTGCAGCGGATGGAATACCTGTCGTACTTTTGGTCTATACGGCTTTTACAGATACTCCTGGCCCATTTTCTTCCTGCGCCATGGGATAAGGAATCTAATGACACAGCCGTGTCCTCCCTTGGGATACATACATAAGCCAGGCTCCCCCTGGACCCCGGAATCACCACAGCCCCCTTACGGGCCGATACACTGCCCTTCCTGTGCAGAAGACCGGCCTCCGTCCTTTCCAGATAATTGTGGCAGCTGTCCATAAGCAGACCCGGCTCAGAGGAGCTTCCCAGCCATGTCAGCAGCTTTTCCGCCACTGACATCCGGTTCCGCTCTGCCCACATGAAAGCCCGGTCATGCTCTGCCATATACTCCTCCGCCCGAACAGAGCCATCCTCCAGCCCCGCGGGCTCAAAGAAACGCGACAGGATATCCTGGCCGTATCCCCTGGAGCCGCAATGGATTAGCAGCAGAATCCGGCCTGTGCAAAGTCCCAGGTCCCCTGCCGCGTCTTTATCATAAATCCGCTCCACACATTGAAACTCTGCAAAGTGATTTGGTCCCTAAATCCCGTATGGGGCACTCCTCCCCATATGGATTGGGAAATGGAATGTCCTCCAGCTCCCGGATGGCCTCCAGTCTGGATACCCATTTTTCCTGTCTGAACTTCTTTTCCTTTATCCCTGTGTCAAAGAGACTCATACCGCAGCCAATATCATTTCCCAGGAGATGGGGATATAAGATTCCCCTGGTCAGGACAGCGGTTCCCACAGGTATCCGTCCGGGGTGCAGGTCCGGAAGTCCCACTGCCTTCACCACGCCCGGAAGCCGGCTCACCGCCAAAAGCTGGTCCTTTGCCGCCTGCTCCACCCAATTCCTGCTGCTGCTGATTAATATGCATTTTTCTTTTTCCAAATTAAATTCTCCTTCATAAGCTGACAGCGCGGCCTTATACGTCTGTCATTTTCCCTAAAAAAGGGTACAAAAAAACACGACAACAAGCCGTGCGCATCAAAAAAACATAGTATGCCGCTTCCTGTCCTATGGTTCTGTTATACTGTTTTTACCTCTGTTCTGCCATTACGCTCTGCCAACATAACAACCACTCCTTTTCTTATGAAGGATTTGCTTCCCCCGTATTCTGTATTATACTATAATCGTAACCCGGCAAAATGTCAATCCCATATTCACAGGCCCAGCCATTCCTGCCGGAAGACGTTGAAAACGATATTTTATATCATTGCACATACCAGGGTATATTAAATGCTGTGTATGAAACGCAAATAAGCAAGGAGGAATTTATGAAGAGAAGAGGAAAATGCCGCACAGCCATAGCCTTAACGGCCCTTACTTTGGCATCCGCCGTAACCATCACCGGATGCTCCGGCCCGGGACAGACACAAACAGAGACGGAAAGCCCGGCCCAAATCACGGCCGGACCGGCCGGCCATCAGCAGGAAAACCAGAAGCAGCCTGACAGCGGACAAATCTCTGAAGGTCCGGCAGACTATACGGATAATTTCTATGACGCGGTAAACCATACCACCCTGGAAAGCTGGGAAATACCGGATGAACAGGCTGATATGAGCTGGTTCAGGAAAGCGCGGGAGGACAATTATATAAAGGTAAATGACCTGATAAGCCAGGCCTCATCCACAGCAGGGCAGGCAGGGCAGGAGACAGGCAGCGACCTGTACAACATACGCGCTCTGAACCTGACCGGCCTTGACAGGGAAACCAGGGACAGGGAGGGATACGGCCGGACTGCCGGAGCCTTTCGAAAGGAAGTGGATGCAGCGGGCTCTGTGGCGGAGCTTCTGAACGCATGCCTCCGGTTCCAGAGGGATACGGGTCTGTCCAGTCTTATGGGCTGGTATTATGGCGGTGACAGCGGGGACTCCGCAGTAAAGGTTCTCTGTCTTGCACAGCCGGATTCCGGTCTCAGGAGGGAAGTCTGGTTTTCCGAAGATGCATCCAACCAGAAGCGGGTGGAGGAATACAAAAAATATCTGGCAAAGCTCCATGAAATCAACGGCCTGAGCCCTGATGAGGCAAAGGAAACCGTTGCCCGGGTAACGGATATGATGAAGGAGCTGGCATCCTCCGCCCTTAAAATAGAAGAAGTCTATGATGCGGAAAAAACATACAATGTGTACACAGCCGCCCAGGCGGCGGACCTGTATTCCGGCGCCCTTCCCTTCAGCCTGCTGGACAGTATATTCGGCATACAGGAAGATGAAAAAACAGTTGTGTCCCAGCCGGATGCCTGCATAAAGCTTGGAAGCTATCTCAGGGAAGAAAATCTTCCCCTGCTGAAAGAATATGTGAAAACCTGTCTCTATTCAGACCTGTCCATGATAACAGACACCGCCTCTCTGGCCGCTGCCCAGGAGTACCAGACCGCAGCAGGAGGCATTAAAAAGAAAAAGGGGGTTGAGCGGACAGTGTCTGAAACAGTCCAGGAAAAACTGGGTTTCCAGTGCGGCCGTGTATTTTGTGATGCCTATTTTAACGAGGAGGCCAAACAGGATGCGGCCTCCATCATCCGGCAAATCATAGATGTATATGACAACCGCCTTGCCCATATGGATTGGATGACCGAATCCACCCGCCAGGAGGCAAGGAAGAAGCTGAGGGCCATCACGGTCAAGGTGGGGTATCCCGACGAATGGCCCCAGGACAAGTACAGCCTTGCTCTGAAAACACCGGATGAGGGCGGGGTCTACATTGACAATATCATGGATATTTTAAAGGCATCCCAGGATTACGCCTTTAAGACCCGGCATGACCCGGTGGACCGGGAAGAATGGGGCATGACTCCCCAGACAGTCAACGCCTATTACAACCCCGGAAACAACGAAATCGTATTTCCGGCCGGAATCCTTCAGGCCCCGTTTTATGACCCGGAGGCTGCGCCGGTCACTAATCTGGGAGGCATCGGAGCTGTTATCGGCCATGAAATAACCCATGCCTTTGACACAAGCGGTTCCCAGTATGATGAAAAGGGCAACCTGCGGGATTGGTGGACCGCCCAGGATAAACAGCGTTTCAGGGAGCTGGCCCAAAAGGTCATTGACTACTATGATACCATGGAAGTAAACGGCATCAAAGTAAACGGCTCCCTGAGCGTCACGGAGAATATCGCTGACCTGGGCGGCGTTTCCTGCATCACTGAAATAGCCCGGGAAAAGGGCTATGACCTGAAGGAGCTGTATCACGCCTACGGTGTCATATGGGCCACCAAATACAGGGATGAATACCTTTCCTATATCATGACCAACGATACCCATTCACCGGGCATCACCAGGGTAAACGCCGTGCTGTCCGCCACCGACGGCTTTTATGCTGCCTTTGGCGTAAAGGAGGGTGACGGCATGTACCGCAGGCCGGAGGACCGGCCTCACATCTGGTAGGAAAATTTTATGGGCCTGTCCATATGCCTGTAAATGTACCTGCAGATATTCCCGTAAATACACCCATAAATATCACGGACCGGAAGGCGGCTGCCTTCCGGTCCTCTGTTATCCTCTTCACTCTTCTTTCTTCTTCCTGACAATCAGCCAGATAATTACAAACCCGGTACATAAAATCATGACCTGAACAACAAGGATGACACAAATGCCTCCCAGTACCAGAAGACCCACCGCCCTTAAACCGCTGTCAGAGCTCTCCCCGGGCTTCCTCTCTTCCCGGCCCGTCTCCCCCTGCGGCAGGGCATCGGCGCCCTGGCCGTCCTGCTCCAGTCCCTGGAGCCTGCGCACGTCCCCTGCCAGGGATTCCAGGTCCCTGCTGTCAAACACATCCCGCAGCCCCGAGCGGTACATGGTATCGCGGTAGGAGGCATCCAGTCCTTCATTCAACAGTGCCATGTAGGTGTCCACAGCGCTATCCCAGTCCCTCCGGGACATGGACCACAGGTCAAGGGCTGACAGGGCCGAGGTTCCATATCCCATATAGTACAGGGGACTGTAAAACAGATGAGACACATCCACCCAGTCATAGCACACACCATCATCGTAGACATCATAATACCATCCATGATAGGAGTCCTGTATCTCCTTAAAGGTGCGGTTCATGTCCTCCAGACTCATGTCCGGCTCCCTGTAAACAGCTTCCTCAAATTCCTGCAGCATACAGGACATGATTGTCACATACAGCATATCCGTAACGGACTCAAACTCAAAAGCCTCCGCCCCCTGCCCCAGCATATCCGCTGCATACTGGTTGGCCAGCATTTCCAGCCCCTGGGACTGGACCTCGCACACATCCACACTGTATCCCTGGAACAATTCAGGCACCGAATTATAATAATAGGCGCTGAAGTGCCCGAACTCATGAATCAGGGACTGGTAATCCGTAAATGTATGGGTTCTGTTAATGAAAATAAATGCGTCACCATAGCTTGGAAGCCCTACGGTATAATTATTGTCCACCCGGTCCTGGCCGTCTTCCCCGGACTGGATGTCATACAGCTCATTTTCCTTCATGTACTGAAAAATATCACCCAGTTCAGGACTCACGGACCCCATAGCCGTGCCAACTGCATTGAGTATGTCCTCCGCAGAGCTCTCTTCCAGAAGGTCCAGGGAATCATAGGATTCCTGGGCCACATCCTTATACCAGATGTCATTATTCAGCGGGACAATACTGGTCTTCACATCTGAACAAAGCCCTTCCGCATCCTGAAGGGTATAGTCTCTTCCATAGACAGCCTCAAAGGAATACTGGGCATAGTTATCATAGCCCTTAAGCCCGGCTATCTGGCGGCGCACCTGAACCAGCTCCCTGAACTTGGTGCCCAGCACCCGGTTCTTTTCCCTGACCAGCGCATCCTCCACCTCTGAGTACCGGCTGGTGTCCAGGTCTGTTTCCCGTTCCAGACGGCTGTAGCTCCATTGTCCGTCCTCAAGCTCCACTGTAAAGTCACCGGCAGCCAGTTTGTCATACTCCCTTAGAAGCTCCTGCTCCTTCCGGTTCAGCTCAGTCAGTTCACCGGAATTTTCCCTGTAATATTCGATGTAAGGCGCATTTTCAATCCCCATCCTATCCGCCAGGATTTTCTTATAGGAGGAGTTCATTCCCTTCTTAAGGCAGGCCGCGGCCTTATCCCCCATCTCTGAGTAAATGTCCGTGGTATATGCCTGCTCTGCAGCGGCAGCTTCATCCGATACATCCCTGTCGTATTTCAGCTGGGCCATATAGGTCAGGGTAGCCAGACGGTCGTACTCATCCACAATGGCATCATAGAGCCTCAGCACCTCCTCGTCCTGCCCGTCCACGGCGCAGGCCTGTTCAAAATCAGCCATGGCCTGTTCCATCACAGCCGGGTCATAGTGCTCATACGGCCTTTCGGAATAGGGAACACCTTCATGGACCTTCCCGCTGTCTCCAAAAGAAGCTGCCGGGCCATAGAGATTGTCTGAGCAGCGGCCGGCTGCCTGACCTGCCAGACTTCCCCGGGCAGCGCCGCAGGCGGCAATGGACAGTGTCATCACCAATGTCAGGGCCAGTGCTGGCCAGCGCCTTATATTCCGTTTCCACTTCTCTTTACTCACAGCAGGCCCTCCTTACATATTATGGTATATGTCTATTGTAACATCCCCGGCGCTTTACCGCCAGGTGAATATAAGTATGTTTGGCCATTCATTACAGCCGCCTAATCCCCGGTCAGCCAGCCTTCCTCCTCAGGAAGCAGGAAATAGTTGTTATCCCTGTCCGAGTCGGCAATCATGGCATCCAGTTCCCGAATCAGGTAGCTGTCCGGCATGTTCCTCTCCCAGAACCGGTATCCCTTAGTGCTCTTTATACCCCTGGTGTCAATCTCCCGCCCAGCATAGTAATCAATGTACACACCCGCATAGGTGGCTGCCATGGAATGTTCCACATCCGCACCAAGGTTCTTCACAACGCCCCTTATCTGGTCGCTAATGAGCTTCTGTATGTACCGGTAGGACCAGTCCTCAAAATCCAGCAGGTCCGGATTAGCGCTTCCGTTTTTCCCGGCCCATGCCGATACATCCACGGACCTGGTTGCATACGAAATGCTTCCGTCCTCCTCCCATAACACCTCTCCGTACTGGCAGGGAGGTATGCTGAGGGCGTCCGTCACTATTTCCTGTATGCCGTAATCCCCATCCGGCACTCCTGGTTCGCTCTTATGCTTGCGGATACGCTGCACATGCAGATGTCCGCTGAAAAACAGGGGAAGCCGGTGCTTTTGGAGGAGGGAAATCACCTCCGCGTTGTTGTCCATGGCACACTGGGTGGTATACATCCTGCTCTGGGCCAACAGGTTATGATGGGCAATGGGTATCACAAACACGCCCTCCTCCTCTGCTCTGGCCAGCTGTTCATCGGCCCATGCCATGGTGCTGTCCTTCAGCCTTCCCTCCACCTTGTTATCCGGCTCATACTGGCAGGAGTCCAGCATCAGGAGCCAGTTCCTGTCATCCAGGGCATAGACGTAGCTCAGCGAACCGCTGTCCCGGCTCAGCGCCTGGTCATAACCGTATTCATGGTAAATCTCGTAAAATTCAGGTCCGTCAATATAGGGAGCAGGCTCCTTCTGGGCGCCGTAGTAAACCGCGGCATTATGGTTATTGATATCATGGTTTCCCGGAATCACCAGGACCTGTATACCGGCATCCTGGACCCTCTTAAGCCTTGCCGCCAGTTCCTCATGGTTTATGCGCTCCCCGTTCATGGTAATGTCCCCGCTGAGAACCAGGGCGGACGGCTGCTCCCGGATGACCTCATCCAGAAATGCTTCCAGAAGCTCGGGCAGATACTGCACCACCTTTCCGTCACTCCGCTCCACAAACAGCCGGAAGGCTTCCCCGCCGTCTCCCGCCGAGGCACTTTGGTAGTGTAAGTCTGTTGCCAGGATTAGCTTGGGCGGTATGTAGGGTTCCTCCGGCGCCTCCGGCGGAGTCCACATGCCGGGGAATGTCCTCTTCCACTCTTTATAGCCCTCCTGCCTGATTACCTCATCCTGGGGTTCCCGGGCCTGGGAATCCGTAGCAACTGCCGGCCCGGCCTGTTCCCCCTGTTCCTCTCCGTTTCCCCCTCCTCCGGTGCTCTCAGGCACCTCTGCGCGTTCCCTGCTCTCAACCGGTACAGGCCCCGAAGGCTCCATTAATGTCTTTAAAACGTGCAGTACCCCGAAGCATGCCATGAATACCATGGCATACATCAGGGCACTTATCATCCAGGTCTTTCTCTTCATGCAGTCTGCTCTTTTCGTATCAAGTCTTGCTGTGTTATATTATGCCCAGTTCCTTCATGGCATACGCGATTCCGTCCTCATCCACATCCTTTGTCTCAAACGTTGCGTAGGGCTCCAGCACTTCGTCATGCTTTCCCATCAGGATACAGTTCCTGGCGTAGCGAAACATGGCAAGGTCATTGCCGCTGTCACCGAACACATACGCGTCATCCAGGGAGATGCCGTAATGTTTTAATACCAAATCAATGGCCGTTGCCTTGGAATGGCCTCTGGGCACACATTCATATTCCCCGCCGCCGCGGTCTATGATTTCCATATCCCTGAGCCGTCCAAACAGTTCCTTGGGCCTGCTGTTTTCACCTGAAAGAAGATAGAATTTATCAAAATCATAACCATCGTCTTCCCAGTCATATTCGGACAGACAGTCCGATTTCCTGAGAGCGTTCTTCAGCTCCTCCACCCTTGGAATGGGCGACAGGGACCTGTGGACATGAATTCCATCCCATGCCTCAAGGGCTCCGTCCAGTCCGCATTCATCAATATGCCTCTTGATTTCCAGCCCTCTCTCATGGGGAATGTGGTAGCTGTACATCACCCGGCCCTCTGCAAGTATATAGGTCCCGCAGCCGCACAGATAACCATCCGCCTCCACCAGGTCCTTAATATCGCCCAGGTGGGCATATACGCGGCCCGTATTGATAAACACCAGATGTCCCTGTCTCCGTGCCTCCTTCAGCGCCTGTACCGCACTCTCAGGAACCCTCCGCGTCTTCTCAGACAGGAGGGTTCCGTCAATATCGTAAAATAAAGCCTTTGTTCTTTTATTCATCATCTCTGAACACAATGGTCTGTTTCTCCTCATCCATGCTTTCCACGATTGCCAGTGACTCCAGCCGGATACCCTCTGAACGGAGCAAATCTCCGCCTACCTGGAATCCCTTCTCAATCACAATGCCCGCTCCCACCAGCTCTGCGCCGGAATCCCGTACCAGGGCAGCCAGGCCTTCCAGGGCCTTTCCATTGGCAAGGAAGTCATCGATAAGCAGCACCTTGTCGCCGGCTCCCAGAAACTCCCTTGACACGATGATGTCATAGACCCTGCCGTGGGTGTAGGACTCCACCTTGGTGGTATAAACTTCACCTGCAATATTCTTGGTCTGGGTCTTCTTGGCAAATACAACCGGTACATCAAAATACTGGGCCACAATACATGCAATTCCGATTCCGGAGGCCTCGATGGTAAGAATCTTCGTGACCTCCACATCAGCAAACCTGCGCTTAAATTCTTTTCCAATCTCTCCAAAAAGCTTAATATCCATCTGATGGTTCAAGAAACTGTCCACCTTCAGAACGTTTCCGGCTTTTATCTTGCCATCCCTGCGTATCCTGTCCTTTAAAATCTGCATGTACGAGTCCTCCTTCTTCTTTTGGCAATCCTTCTTTACTGTGCGGCAGATGTCTCTGCAGCTGTTGTTTCTTCCGGAGCCGTTGTCTCCTCTGCGGTTGTGGTTTCCTCTGCGGCAGCTGTCTCCTCTGCGGGCGCAGATGTATCCTGGGCTTCATTGACCGCGTTGTCTGCCATGAACTTCATAACCTTCTGGTTCAGGGCCATCTCATCCAGGGTCTCCTGGCCGAAATATTCCACAGCTGACTCCAGGGTCTGTCCGTTCATCTCAGCAAACGCCTGACGGTCCGCATCCTCCAGGGTGATGCCCTCCAGCTCGGCAACCTTAAGGATGACCAGCTGGTTTTTCACATCGTCTTTCACGGATGCATAGACAGCTTCCTGTAATCCCGGCACATCCATGCCGTTGGCCTTAGCCATACCGGCCAGGTTGGTTCCATACATCTTGGCCTGCTCTTCATACTGCTTAATACGGTCATTATAGCGTCTGGAAAGAGTATTCTTGTTCAGCTTGAACTTGGAATTTTCAACCACGTTCTTAAGTACAAACTGCTGAATCTGAAGGTCTGCGGACTGCTGCTTCTGTTTTAAAAGGTCTTCCTTAATGCTGGCCCTGTACTCGTCCACGGTCTTAAAATCAGATACACTCTGTACAAATGCATCATCCAGTACAGCTGACTGCTTTTCCTTCACTGAATTCACAGTAACCTCAAATACAACCGCCTGGCCTGCCAGGGCTTTCTCACTGTAATCCTCCGGGAATGTCAGGTTCAGTTCCTTCTTATCGCCCTTCTTTGTGCCAACCAGTCCGTCCTCAAATCCGGCAATCATCCTGCCGGAGCCAAGAGTCAGGTCCTGTCCCTGGCCGGTGCCGCCTGCAAATTCCACTCCGTCCTGTTTTCCCACATAATCAATATTGACAATGTCGCCTTCCGCCGCCGGCCTGTCCACTTCCACAATGTTCGGATTCTGGCTGAGCACCTGGTTGATTCTTGACTCCACCTCTGCATCGGTTACCATGACAGCCGGTACATTGACTTTCACGCCCTTATACTCTGCCAGCTCGACTGTGCCCAGGTTTTCCTTTCCTTCTGTCTGGCCGGCCCCGCAGCCTGTCATGATGGAGGCTGCAACCAGTCCGCATAAACATATGAGTGCTAATTTTTTCATTTTACATATCCCTTTTCTATCCTGATTTCACACGCAGGGCGTCAAATTATCCTTATTTTTCCAGTCATCCCCAAAAAGCGTGCGCTGTACATAGTTATATCATACCTGTCCGTGAAAAAAAAGACTTTCCACCAATTTCATGAAAATTTAAGTACCGCTTTATGAAGGCTATTTATAGAACGCCCTAAAGGCCTTATACGTATTATAGACATCCAGTTTGGAAGCCAGCTCAAACGGAGAATGCATGGACAGGATGGGCACTCCCAAATCCACGGTATCCACATCCATGTGGGCCACGAACTGGGCAATGGTTCCGCCGCCGCCCACATCCACGGCTCCCAGCTCACCGGCCTGCCAGTACACGCCCTCCTCCTCCATAATGGCAATGACCTTTGCCATGGTCTCGGCGCTGGCGTCGTTGGAACCGGATTTTCCCCTGGCCCCCGTATACTTGGTCAGCACACAGCCTTTGTTGATATAGCTGGTATTGCGGCCTTCGTACACATCCGGGAAACCGGGATCAAACGCAGCGTTCACATCCGAGGAAAGGCACAGGGATTTGCGCAGCACCTCCCTTGGGCTGACGCCTGCCTGTTCCGACAAATCCTCTATGTAATGAAGCACAAAATCCGAATTCAGGCCCGTGTTGCCGGTGGAGCCGATTTCCTCCTTGTCAGCCAGAATGGTCACTGTTGTATGGGCCGGCTTCTTTGCATCTATCTCAGCTGTCAGGGCCGTGTACGCGCATACCCTGTCGTCCTGGCCGTAAGCGCCTATCATGCTGGTATCAAACCCAACGTCCCTGGCCTTTACAGCGGGAACCATTTCAATCTCAGCCCGGAAAAAGTCCTTTTCCGTGATGCCGTATTTCTCATTCAGAAGGCTTAAGGCCATCAGCTTCACGGGCTCCTTTACCTCCTCATCCTGGAACGGCAGAGAGCCAACCACAATATTCAGCTCCTCGCCCTTAAGCCCGTCTTTTAACGGGCGCTCGTTCTGCTTGGCGGCCAGATGGGGAAGCAGGTCCGTTACGCAGAACACAGGCTCCTTCTCATCCTCTCCTATGGAAACCTCTTGAATCTCTCCGTTTTTCTTCACCACCACGCCGTGCATAGCCAGCGGAATGGTTCCCCACTGGTATTTGCGGATGCCGCCGTAATAATGGGTCTTAAAATACGCAATATCCTCCTTTTCATAAAGGGGATTGGGCTTTAAATCCAGTCTGGGGGAATCAATATGGGCTCCGTTGATTCTCAGCCCCTGGTCCAGAGGTTTTTTGCCAAATGTGGTGGCAATCAGAGACTTGCCGCGGTTCACATAATACACCTTGTCTCCCGGCTCATAGGATTCACCGGAGTCAAAGGGCTTATAGCCAGCCTTCTTAAGCATTTTTACCGCTTCCTTTACACACTCCCGCTCTGTCTTTCCTGCATCCAGAAACGCCTTATAACCCTCGCAGTATTTAAACGCCTTTTCCGTCTGCTCCGGTTTATCCTTTCCAATATGAGGGAACGCCCATGATAGCTGTTCCTGTAATTCCTGTCCTTTTGTCTTCTTAGCCATTATTATCCTCCTGGTATACTTTATTTATATAATCTGATGCTTTGCTGACTTATATTATGACCCTTCCTCTGTCTATAACTCAAATGTGCGCCTGCGCCCTGGGCCCCGGCCCGGACTGCCGCCGTGCCTCGCATCCAGCAAAAGGGCGGAGGACTGGGCGTCCCCGGCCCTGGCAGCCGCGTCTACCATTTTCTTCATCTCAGCGTCTCCCAGCCGGGACGACCGGGCCATGAAGCCCAGAATATCCCGCTCCCCGCGCTGAATCAGTCCCTCTGCGCCTTCCCCGGCATGAAGCCTCACATACTCCCAGTACTCATTCTCTGCATGTTCCCTTAAACCATAGGGCCAGTACAGGCGGTACAGGGCCAGGCGCACGGACAGCTCCGGCTTTTCCTGGACCTTTACATTGGGAAACAGCCTGTCATACTCATCGAAGCGGAAATCCCCTCCCTCAAAACAGTACCGGTACATGTGGCCGCAGCCGTGCATCTCCCTCATAATGATGCGGGCCGGCGTATTTTCCACCGACTCCTCAAAAAATTCCGGAAATATAAGCTTTGCCAGAAGCGTCCCGGAACTGTCCCTGTAATTCACAATCAGGGTCTGGTGAAGCTCCGACAGAATGTCCTTAAAGCAGGACTTCCGGCCCTCTGCAATGCGGATATCCAGGTATTCCAGGCCCGTACAGCCTGTAAACACCCCGGCTCCCCAGTCCTCCACCGCACTGCTGCAGGATAGCTTCCTGAGCCCGCAGCAGTTGTAGAAGCCATAAGCCCCCACCTTCCTGACGGTATCCGGCAGGCTGATTTCCTCTACCTGGCTGCCGCAAAGCTCCGGCTCTCCCCGGTACTCACCGGGCGGCGGTTCCCGCCTGCGGACCGTATCCGAAAAAATGTACCCTGCCAGCTCTGTCACCGGCAGTCCTCCCGCTGTGTCCGGAATCTCCAGAATCTTGTCCAAACCATAACAACGCTGGAGGCAGACCCCATCCAGCGTCTTTTCATATAATAATCTCATGGTATCAGTTTAATCAGTTTAGGGGATTTTTTCAAGACTATTTTACTTCCAGAAAAAATATTCCAAAAAATATACCGGGACGCCTGCCTCTTCCGATGCCTGCTTCCCGGTATATCCCGGAACATGTACGGAAACAGTATTCCGCCATGCCCGGCCCGATTCGTCCCATTCGGGCCCTCCTATTCATCCACAAACCGGTACCCCACGCCCACCTCTGTGAGTATGAACCTGGGATTGGCTGTGTTATCCTCAATCTTTCTCCGTATATTGGCCATAAACACCCGCAGCGACTGGTAATCGTCCGTTGTGTCATATCCCCACACCTCCTGCTGGATATAGTGGTGGGTCAGCACCTTGCCGCTGTTGTTTACCAGAAGGACCACCATCTTGTATTCCAGGGGAGTCAGATGCACCTCCTGGTCATGGACGTACAGTTTGCGCTTTTCAAAATCCAGCCGGAAATAATCCAGGCAGAATTCCTGTTCCTGGCGGTTTACCGAGGAACTCTTATGGCGCAGCCCCACGCGGATTCTGGCCAGCAGCTCCTCCGCACTGAAGGGCTTGGTCACATAGTCGTCCGCTCCCTGGTCCAGGGCATTGATTTTCTCCCGTTCCTGCCCCCTGGCGGAAACCACGATAACAGGCACATCGGACTTCTGCCGGATTTGCCGCAGCACCTCCATGCCGTCAATATCCGGCAATCCCAAATCCAGAAGTATCAGGTCCGGATGGTCCGCATAAAAGAGGGATATGCCGGACAGTCCGTTATCAGCCAGTATATAGGAGTATCCCCTTGTTTTCAGGGATATTTTCATAAAATTCTGTATGCTCTTGTCATCCTCAATGACAAGGATTGTTGTCTCATTCATCCTTCTTGTCCTCCATTGGCATTGATACCTCGAATACAGCGCCCCCCTTGGGGCTGTTGTAAGCCCGGATGGTCCCGCCCTGGGCCTCCACCATGGCCTTGCATATGGTAAGCCCCAGTCCCACGCCCCGCTGCTTATCGCCGTTTTCATAGGCCGTGGTAAAAAAATTATCAAAAATCTTATCTATCTTACCGTCCGGAAGTCCTATCCCATTATCCGCCACCACAAACTTAAGACAATTTCCATCCTGCCTCACGCTGAGGGTCACTGTGGTATTGGCCCCGGAATGGCGGAACGCATTGTCCAGGAGATTGACCAGAACCTGGATAAACAGTCTTCCGTCCACCGCTACCAGCAGGATGTCCTCCGGCGTCTCCATCCTCAGGGTGTGGTTTCCCACCCGGTTGGACACCAGCCGCACGGCGGAGGACACAAGGTCATCCACCACTTCCTTCTTCTTATTGATATCCAGACGTCCCTCCTGGATTCGCGTCAGGTTCAGCAGGTTTTCCACCATGGTGCTGAGCCATTCGGAGTCCGAGCATATATCCTTCAGCATGCTTTTAATGGTGGCCTCATCCATGATTCCCAGATTATCCAAAAGGAAGCCGGCGCTGCCAGTGATTCCCGTAAGGGGCGTGCGCAGGTCGTGGGAAATACTTCTTAAAAGAGTGCTCTTTAACCGTTCCCGCTCCACCTGAATCCTGGTGTTTTCCTTCTCACGGCTGAGCAGTTCCCGCTCAATGACCAGCGTAAGCTGGGAAATGACCGTATCCACATATATTTTTTCTTCCTCGCTCAGGGTCCAGCCCTCACAGTCAAATATAATCACGCCGTAGGTCTTTTCCCGGTTGCGGATGGGGACGTACAGGCCATTGTCATCCGGAAACTGGCATTCACCATGGCCGCACGGAATGGACTGGCGGCAGCACCACTCAGCCATATAATCAGAAAATTCTTCCTTCTCGTCCTCCTTCAAAAGGACGCTCACCGGCTTCCCCGTCAGATTAGACAGGCTTTCCTCGCTGTACTCCTTAATCTGCTGGTAGCCGGACAGGTTCAGGAATCCGCTTCCTATCTCATTCATCCTGGCTGTAATCTCTCTCTTCTTGTTGGCAATCTGCATCTGTTTCTGCAGCTTCACCACCAGGGTGGCCACAATGGAAGCCGCTGCCACAAAGATAATGGACGACACCACGTAGTTCACATCATCCATATGGAACGTAAGCTTTGGCTCCGTAAACAGATAATTGAATGTAAATGTAAAAACAATGGCAGCGCACAGGGCCCATGCCAGGCTGCTGGTGGCCAGTATGCTGATGAGCACTCCCAGCAAATATACCAAAAGCAGGTTCTCCGCCCTGATTCCGCAGCTGTCCAGAACAATGGCCAGTATGGTGGATATCACCCATATGACAGCCATCTTTGCGCAGGCCTTTACAAAATCCAGCACCCAGTCCCAACTATATGACATAAATCCTCTTACGCTCCCTCTTCCTGTCTCTGTGCTGTCTGTACACGGACCAGCAGCACGCTCTAAATGGCCTGTGCAAGTATCATGGGCAGGTTTACCGCCCGGTCCACTCCCAGCTCCTCAAACAGAGCCGCGTTCCTGGGGTTGTGCACCAGGCACACGGAGCGTTTGATTCCCAGCACCTTCCTGCCCATCTGGCATATCTCAAAATTATCCGTGTCCTCCCGGCCCAGGGCCATGATTACATCGTAATTGCGGATGCCCGCTTCCTCCAGGATAAACTGGCTGCACGGGTCTCCCAGCACTGCATTCACATTGTAGGAAGCAGAGAGATGTTCGCAAAACGCCTCATCCGGGTCTATCACAGTTACCTTATACTTTTTATCCATCAGCAGGCTGATAAGGAAATCCGCATACTCCCCTCCCCGCGCCACTGCTATCTTCATGCTCACACAGCCACCTCCTGACTTACAGTCTCTGCCAGGCGTCCGTAGTCATCTGCCGACAAATCATAGAGACTGATGGGTTTGACAGGCAGGTCCGTGACCAGCTGATGCCTTCCTGTGTCATCCAGACGGGCATATACCTGGCCCACATGGAAAATACAGCTGGCAATCTGGGCCAGCAGGAGGTTGGTATTGTCATCCTGGGTAGATGCGATGAACAGGCCGGCATCCTCAATCCCCGCCGCCTTCAGCACCTGCGGGTCCGTTGGGTCCCCTTCCATCTCATACCCCCTAAACTCCTCCGGCAGATAACGGAAACTCTCCCTGTCCTTATCCAGCACAACGACTCTGTGGCCTTTATGATATAATGACTTTGCCAGCGCTGCCCCTAAAGGCCCGCAGCCTGCGATTACAATACGATTGTTCTTATGGAATAACATACTATCTCCTCCTTCCATCTATATGTTCCCAATTCTATTGTAAAAGAGAACCATATAAAGAAACTAGAGAAAATGTATAAAGAGGGCATAAAGATTCTATAAAGATATCTTCATCCCCCTCTTTATACTAAATACTATACCATGAATGGGGGCTGTGTCAAACCAAACCTGCAGGGCTGCTCCCAGTCATGATATCCGTTCATTTTTCCTACATGACTCCAAATGCCTTATAAAAGAGCCATATGACTGTCCCGCCTATGAGTCCCACGGAGGTTACCACCCCCACCATGAATATAGCTGCCGCCAGCTGCAGAACCACGCTGGAAATCAGCGGAAAACGTTCACACGCATCATCTATTTTCTGTCCCACCGGACTTTTTAACCTGACTATTATTTTAGCCATCATGACAGTTCCCTCTCTTCCTGCTTAAAGGATACTGCCTGCTGCCGTAAAGATTCCATCCATGGTTGGGGCAATTGTATAAATTATTTGCGAATACATGGTTAAGGGGGGCTTATGTCACCGCCCTTCCTCCCATATCCTTTAAACGGTAGGATGTCTCCTCGGCAATGATATTCAGGACATTCTTGTCATTGGCCTTAATGATATCCCCTCCCCTCATCTCCACGCCTATGACCGCATAAACCGTATCGTCCTTATATACCGGCGTGTACCTGGCCCTGGCCCCCGGCAGTGTATCCGTAGAAGCCCCGGCCTTATGACGGTTCTTATAGACCCAGGCCGCCACAGCCATCTCGTCAGGGCTCTTAAACAGGGCCGTAAGCCGGGATGCATCCTCTGCCTCCGAGGCAGGATATATCTTCATCCGGTCCATTTTCCCATCCAGCATGTCATAGATAACAATGTTGCGTTTTAAAAGGCTCTGCACCAGCCTTCCGCATATATCCAGTATCTCTTCCCCGGTGCCTCCCTTTCTCAGATTCCGGTTGATATTGAACAGTATCTGCATATACCCTGACTCTGCCTCGCTTTTCTCTGCCTCCCGCTTCAGCCTGGCTGCCATAGAGCTGGTAACCAGAGCGCAGGCCAGCATGGCTGCAAAGGTAAAGGGATAAATCCTGCCGTCCGCCTGGAAAGTATAGCGGGGAGCCGTAAAAAAGAAGTTAAACAGAAGCACCGAGGCCACGGAGGCCAGAAAACCGTATAGCCCGGCCCTGGTAACATAGGCTGCCAGCATGGTCCCCAGCATATAAATCATGGCCACATTGATAATGCCCAGGCTGTAATGGTCCAGTGCCAGGGAAAGCAGGGTGCATCCGGCCATGATAAGGGCTGTCTTCAGGATATCCATGCCGTATTTTCTTCTGTTTTCCGGTTTCCTGCCCTTCCTGCTCTCCCTGGCTCCTGCGTCCGGTATCACATAAACATCCATATTGGGGACTGCCTTGATGAGACGGTCAATGATGGTGGGCTTTACGTGCAGGACACTGTGTTGCCTCACGGTCCTGCCTATGACTATCTTGGAAATGCCGTTCCTTCTGGCATAGCCTGCAATCTGCTGTACAATGTCATCCCCGTAAAGGGTAATTACATTGGCCCTGAACTGCTTGGCCAGATTAATATTGGCCTCCATGCTCCTGCTGATTTTTGCATGGTTCCTTTTCATGTCCGCTGTCTCCACCAGAACAGCCGTGAAATCCGCGTGGAACGCCCCCGCCATCCTGGCTGCTGTCCTGATTACCCTTGCATTGGTGGGGGATGGGGACAGGCAGACCAGCACATGCTCACCCGTATAATAGTCCTTGCCCGCCGCATCCCGTTCCCTGACCACCTCCCGGTTGACCCGGTCCGCGGTGCGTCTTAAGGCAATCTCACGAAGGGCGGACAGGTTTTCCGCTGTGAAAAAACGGACACACGCCTTATCCGCCTGGTCCTTATGGTAAATCTTGCCGTCCTCCAGCCGCTGCCTCAATTCCTCCGGGGCAATGTCCACCAGTTCCACCTGGCTGGCATCATCAAATATATCATCCGGAATGCGCTCATTGACCCGCACATGGGTGATAGAAGCAACGATGTCATGAAGGCTCTCCAGATGCTGGACATTAACCGTGGTGTACACATTGATTCCCCCATCCAGCAGCTCAATCACGTCCTGGTAGCGCTTCCTGTGGCGGCAGCCCTGGGCATTGGTGTGGGCCAGCTCATCCACCAGCACCAGGTCCGGATTCCTCATAAGGGCGGCATCCAGGTCAAATTCCTTCAGGGTGATTCCCTTATATTTTACCGACATCGGGGTCAGCAGCTCCATTCCGGCCAGGAGCTCCATTGTCTCCGGCCTGTCGTGGGGCTCTATGTATCCGGCCACCACATCCCGGCCCGCTACCATTTCCTGGCGGGCAGCCTCCAGCATGGCGTATGTTTTCCCCACTCCGGCCGCATATCCGAAAAATATCTTCAGCTTTCCCCTTCCATTGTCATTGTCCCTGGGAAAATTCTGTTTTAAAAGCTGCTCCGGGTCCGGCCTCTCGTCCCTTTCCCCGCCCATAAGCCATTCCTCCTTTCCATATATCCCGGTCCTGAAAACAACGGTAGAGCTGCCGCAAAATGCGGCAACCCTGTATACAATGCAGTCCTGGTTCCAATCATTTTCAAATCAACCCATCCAGCGCCAGATTCACCTTCAGCACATTTACCCTTGGCTCTCCCAGGATTCCCATGAACCTGCCCGTGGTATATCTGTTTATGACTGCCTCCACATCCTCCGTTGTCATATTCCGTTCCCTGGCAATCCGTTCCGCCTGGTAAGCAGCTGCCGCCGGAGAGATTTCCGGGTCCAGCCCGCTTCCCGAACAGGTTACAAGGTCCACAGGAATGGGCTCCTCCCCCTTTTCCGGATGGGCTGCCCTGATTTTCTCCACCCGGTCAGCTATCATGGCTTCAAGCTCGCTGCCTGCCGGTGTTTTATTGGAGGCCCCGGCATATGCCAGAGGCTCTCCATGTTCATCTGTAAATGTTCCTGTATCCACATTCATGATTCTGCCCCACAGATACTGGTTTCCGGTAAACTCCTGGGCCAGCAGGGCGCTTCCGTATTTTGTGCCGTCCCTGCCCACAATGACCGAACCATTGGCCTCATAGCCAAATGCCACATTGGCGGCAGCCGTGATGGCTGCCGGGTAAATCACGCTGGTTATGATTAACATGACCAGGAAAAAACCAACCATTTTTGGTAATACTGCTTTTACTGTATTCATGAACATTCTCCTCACTTTGACTGATTGTGCCGCCTGTCCCGGTTTCCTTCACACATTACGCCACCAGCCCTGTGGCTGTAATCAGCACGTCGATTGCCTTGATTGCTATGAACGGGATAATGATTCCTCCCAGACCATAGACCAGCAGATTCCCGGAAAGCATTCTGGCCGCGGAAACCTCCCTGTATCTGACCCCCTTTAACGCCAGGGGAATCAGGGCCACGATAATCAGGGCGTTGTATAGGATGGCTGAAAACACGGCGCTGTTTGCGCTGTGAAGTCCCATGATGTTGAGAGCCGACAGCCCGGGATAGAGTCCCATGAAAAGTGCCGGAATAATTGCAAAATACTTGGCAACGTCATTGGCAATGCTGAAGGTGGTCAGGGACCCTCTTGTCATGAGAAGCTGCTTGCCTATCTTCACTATCTCAATCAGCTTGGTGGGCGAGGAATCCAGGTCCACCATGTTGCCGGCTTCCTTGGCTGCCTGTGTGCCTGTATTCATGGCCACCGCCACATCTGCCTGGGCCAGGGCCGGCGCATCATTGGTACCGTCTCCTGTCATGGCTACCAGATGGCCTCTGGCCTGGTAATCCCGTATCATATCTAACTTTGCCTCCGGTGTTGCCTCTGCCAGGAAATCGTCCACACCAGCCTCCGCTGCAATGGAGGCGGCTGTCAGCGGATTATCGCCCGTAATCATAATGGTCCTGATTCCCATTTTCCTTAAATCCGCAAACTTTTCCTTCACGCCCTGCTTCACAATGTCCTTAAGCTCCACCACACCCATGACACGGCCGTTCTTTGCCACTACCAGAGGCGTTCCGCCCTGGTTTGCAATCCTCTTTACGATGTCCCCGCATTCCCTGCTGAACGTGCCTCCACGCTGGGCCACATAAGCTTTAATGGCGTCTGCCGCGCCCTTTCTAATCTCATTTCCCTTGTAGTCAATGCCGCTCATCCTTGTCTTGGCAGTGAAGGGCACGAAGGTTGCCTGAAGCTCCTCCATATTTCTTCCGCGTATGCCGAAACGCTCCTTTGCCAGGACCACGATGCTGCGCCCCTCAGGCGTTTCGTCCGCCAGGGATGACAGCTGGGCCGCATCAGCCAGCTCCATTTCCTTGTTGCCGTCCACCGGAATAAACGCGTCTGCCTGGCGGTTTCCCAGTGTTATGGTACCTGTCTTATCCAGCAAAAGGGTATCCACATCCCCGGCTGCCTCAATGGCCCTGCCGCTCATGGCCAGCACATTGGCCTGGTTCAGCCGGCTCATTCCCGCAATGCCAATGGCGGACAGGAGGGCGCCAATGGTGGTGGGTGCCAGACAGATTAAGAGGGCCACCAGGTTGGTGACGGATGTGGGGTTGGCTGTCCCTGCTTCCACGGAGGAGAACACGGAGTAGGAGTACAGCGACATGGTCACGAGGACAAATATAATGGACAATGCTACCAGAAAAATCTGCAGTGCCAGCTCGTTTGGCGTCTTTTTTCGGGAAGCCCCTTCCACCATTGCAATCATCTTATCCATAAAGCCCTCGCCCGGATTGCTGCTGACCCTCACCACCATCCAGTCGGATATGACCGTGGTGCCTCCGGTGACAGCGCATCTGTCGCCGCCGCTTTCCCGGATTACAGGGGCGGACTCGCCGGTAATGGCGCTCTCATCCACTGACGCAGCGCCCTCCACCACATCGCCGTCTGCCGGTATCTGCTCCCCCGCCTCAATGTAGACAAGGTCGCCTTTTTTTAATTCAGTGGATTTCACTCTTGTGACCTCGCTCTTGCGGTCAGCCGATGGAATCCTGGACGCCATGGTATCCTTTCTGCCTGCGCGCAGGGCATCTGCCTGGGCCTTTCCCCTGCCCTCCGCTATGGCCTCTGCAAAGTTGCCGAACAGAACCGTAAACCAGAGGATAACGGATATGGCCAGTATGTAGCCCGGCTGCGCGTCCCTGACGCCTGCCAGGGAAAACAGAAACATCACAAAGGTCAGTATTGCGGATACAAAAACCATGAACATGACCGGATTCTTTATCTGGGTCCCCGGATTCAGTTTAATGAAGGAATCCTTAAGGGCCCTGCTCATAATCTCATGATTGGAAAATATATTCTTTTTTGGTTCATTCATGTCTCATTGACCTCCCTATGCTATCATCTGGAAAAACTCAGCCACCGGTCCAAGGGACAGGGCCGGGAAAAAGCTGAGAGCCCCTACCAGCAGTACCACGAAAATCAAAAGGAAGATGAACATGGCATTATGGGTGGGAAGGGTGCCGGAGCTGACCGCTACCTTTTTCTTTGCCGCCAGACTGCCTGCAATGGCCAGTGTGGCAAACATGGGCAGGAACCTTACAAACAGCATAACCAGTCCGATGCTCACATTCAGGAATGGCGTATTTGCGTTAAATCCTGCAAATGCGGAGCCATTGTTGCCGCCTGCGGATGAATAGGCGTACAGGACTTCTGAAAGTCCGTGGGCTCCCGGATTATTCAGGCTGTCATGGGTGGAAGGAAGCAGTGCGGCGATACCGCTGCCCGCCAGAATAGCCACAGGGGTTGCCAGGCAGACCAAAACAGCCATTTTCATCTCAAAGGGTTCTATCTTTTTGCACAGGTACTCCGGCGTACGCCCCACCATCAGTCCCGCTATAAACACAGTAAGGATGGCAAACCCAATCATGCCGTAGAGCCCGCAGCCCGTACCGCCGAATACCACCTCTCCCAGCTGCATCAGCAGCATGGGCACAAGGCCGCCAAAAGGAGTGTAGCTGTCGTGCATGGAATTGACCGAGCCATTGGAAGCAGCCGTGGTAAATACAGCCCATGTACCGGATGTGGCTATGCCGAATCTGGTTTCCTTGCCTTCCATATTACCGCCTGCCTGCCCCTCAGTCCCCATATAGACTGCGCCGTCCTGGGCCATCTGCGGAGTACCGGCCTGCTCACTGCAGCCCACGATGGCCAGTGCTGCCGCCAGCATGATGAACATGGCCAGGAACACCGCAATGCCCTGTCTCCTGTCCTTCACATTCCTTCCAAAGGTAAAGCACAGGCCCGCCGGTATGAGAAGCAGGGAAATCATTTCAAATAAGTTGGATAACGGAGTGGGGTTCTCAAATGGATGCGCCGAGTTGTTGCCCCAGAAACCGCCGCCGTTGGTTCCCAGCTGCTTAATGGCAATCTGGCTGGCAGCCGGCCCCAGAGGAACGACTCCCTTTGTGACCTCTGCGGCAGTTCCGTCCTCCTGTTCCACGACCACCGGTTCCACCAGCTGAACTTCGTCATACTGCCTGAAGGTCTGCGGAACGCCCTGGGAGGCGATGGCAAGAGATACCACCACAGACAACGGCAGCAGTATGTAAAGAACCGTCCTTGTCATGTCGGCGTAGAAGTTTCCCAGTCCCCTCTCCTTCACGCGGACGAATCCGCGGATTAATGCGAACAATACCACAATTCCCACCGCAGCAGACACGAAGTTCTGGAAATTCAGTCCAATCATCTGGCTGAAATAACTCAAACTTGACTCTCCTGAATATGCCTGCCAGTTTGTGTTGGTGGCAAAGCTGGATGCCGTATTAAAGCCCAGATGCCAGCTCATTCCGTCCATTCCCTGGGGATTAAGGGGAAGCAGGTTCTGGAAACAGAGGATGGACCAGAGCACCGCCAGGCTCAGCACACTGAACACGGCCGTGCACACGGAATACTTTTTCCAGTCCATCTCCTCCTCTTTATCAATCCTCAGAACCCTGTATATCAGGTTTTCCACGGGAAGCAGAAGCCTTGAAAGGAACACCCTCTCCCCGTTCATCACCTTTCCCATGTAGGCCCCAAGGGGTATTGCCAATACTACCAGTATGACACAGTAAACAATCATCTGCAATGCTACATTCATCATTGTTTGTCACCTCTCAATAGAATGATTACCAGGTAAGCCAGTATGACAACTGCGGTTATTCCTATGATACCTAACAGCAACAGCATGGATTATTTTCCTCCTCTTTTCAAGATAGGGGTATGGTATCACATATGGTAATAAAGATTCTATATAAGAGCTGGCGGTCCGGTATAAAAATAGTATTAAGGCTGGCAGAATCACAAAAAGAATACCCCTGTCCCCGGAGAATCTCCAAAGACAGGGGTATTCATACTATGACTTTTCCAACCGTTATACAGCGGTATCACAGACTCTGTGACTCCCAAAACACGGACATAAGCTCCCTGACAGCCCTTCCGCTGTCCACCTCCACTGCAAAGCGCACATACTCTGCCTGGAAAGGATGTTCCCTCAGGTCCGTCACAATCATGCCGCGGCAGTAGGTGCCGCCGCACTCCACCCTGGCCTTCCTGCTCTCGGTCCGGACCAGACTGGGCACCGCAGCGCACATCACGGCCAGAGGGTCATGGAGAGGACAGTCACCCATACAGTAATTCTGGGTCTGGTTCCCCTTAAGATAATGGACCATGGCCTGCCTCATATAATCCACTGCCGGACGGCAGGCGGGCCTGCAGCAGCCGGCCAGCCAGTCCAGATGCTCCATCTTAAGCCTGGTCCTCATGGTGACATCCAGCCCCACTGCCGTGATATCCATGCCTGAGACAAACACTTCATCGCAGGCCCGGGGATCGCAGGCCACATTGGCCTCTGACACAGGAGATACATTTCCGCCCATGTTCAGGGTTCCGCCCATCATTACAAGTCTTTTTACCTTTTTGGCAAATCCGGGATATTCCCTGAGCGTACGGGCTATGTTGGTCAGCGGGCCAAGGGTGATGACCACCAGCTCCCCCTCATACTGTTCTGCCAGCTCCATGTGGAACCGGCTCACGTCCACATCCCTTGCCCTGCGGCGGCTGGGAGGCAGTTCCACATTCCCCAGCCCGTTGGCGCCGTGTATAAAGGCAACCCGGCCGTCCCACTCCCGGCATGAGGGCTTCTCCTCCCCCACTGCCACCGGTATGTCGGGCGCGCCTGCCAGGTCCAGTATCTTCATGGTATTCTCCGCTGCCAGCCACGCTTCCACATTGCCGCACACCGTTGATATGCCCACTATGTCTATTTCAGGATTAAAAAGCGCGTACAGAAGGGCGATGGAATCATCCACCCCTGTATCCACATCCAGTAAAACCTTCATCTGTCTCTCCTTTTCCAATGCATCATGCAGAACATCCCTGCTCCTGCGCCGGGCACTCATCCTCTGCCCTCCCGGCTGTTCCCCCTTCCCCGGCGCACTCTGCCGCCAGTTCCAGGGCGCACCGTATCATGCTGTCCAGGCTCTGCTCCCTTTCCTCATTGGTAAGGGCCCTGTCATGGTGGATGCTGCTTCCCACGGTCAGCATGCCAAGGGCTCTTCTGCCTGCCCTGGCAGCCGTACAATAGAGGGACAATGTCTCCATCTCCTGGACCAGCACTCCCATTTTTTCCCACTGCCCCTTTTCTCCCAGGCTGTCCTCATAGAACACATCCGAGCTGTATACATTGCCTACCCGGAAGGGCGTACGGCTGCTCCTGGCCTGGGCTGCTGCTGCTTCCAGAAGCCCGAAATCCGCTATGGGCGCAAAGGTTCCCGGAAGATGGTACTGGGACGGAAAATTCGAGTTGGTGCAGCATCCCATGGCCAGCACCAGTTCTCCCACCTCCACATCGCGGTGAACCGCGCCGGCAGTCCCCACCCGGATGATTGTATCCACATCATAATTGTGGTAAAGCTCGTACGCATAGATACCCATGGAGGGAATACCCATTCCGCTGCCCTGGACCGATATCTTACTGCCTTTATAATAACCCGTATATCCGTTCATGCCCCTTACCCGGTTGTAGCAGAATACATCGGTCAGATAGGTCTCTGCAATGTATTTTGCGCGCAAAGGGTCACCCGGCATCAGGACAGCCTTGCCAATCTGCCCTGGTCCCGCTTCATTATGGAAGGTTTTCATATTTGATTACTCCGTTTTCTTTATTATATTCCTGTCATTCTTCCTGCGTATGCTCAGCTCATGCTGCTCGGAACCAAAGAACAGCTTCTGTGACAGCACCGGCGTATCATACTCGGAGTACAGCACCTCTTCCAGTATCAGAATCGGGTCCCCCTCCTGCATGTTCAGTATATTGGCCAGGCGCTCCCTGGCCTGCCCCAGGCGGATTTTAGTATCGCTGTAAAGGCCGCCCTCGGACAGCAGTCCGGTATAGTACTGGTATACTGTATCCGTATTCTCCAGGTCCACATCGCTGTTGTCCAGCACCTCATGGGGCATATACACCATGGCAAATCCAGCCGGCGTATCGCCGCAGTAATAGGTTATGTCAATAACTGCCACCACACTGGAGGGCCGCAGCTTAAGCACCTGCTGGTGCTTTTGTGTTGCCGGCTGAAACCCTATGGTGGTCACTACTTTATCAATGGGCCGGCTGCAGAAATCCACAATGGGGTTTCCCACCTTCTCCAGCCCGCTTTTGCTCATATCCTGGTTGGAAAGCACAATATTGCCCTTTCCCTGATGATTTATGATTAAACCATCTTCCTGAAGAAGCAGCATGGCCTGCCGCAATGTGCCTCTGCTGACTGCAAGCTGTTCTGCCAGGATGTTCTCTCCGGGCAGCTTATCCCCAGCCTTGTACTTTCCCTCTTTCAGCCATTGGCTGATGGTCTCATAGGCAGTCACATACAACGGTATTTTTACATTCTTCTCATTTATCACATTGTCCTTCACAGGTCTGCTTGCTCCTTTCGTGCGCCCGGCGGGCTGCTCTCACTATAGCTCACTATAGATTAGTATAGAACTAATCCACCAATTTGCCAAGTGCCTCCGGACCTTTCACCCGCTTTCCCACAAACAGCAGTACCAGCAGCGTCACCCCATAGGGGAGCATCTGGACAAACTGGGATGGGATGGATGCGTCCGTCAGATAGAACCTGGCGGCCTGGGCCACTGCAAATATCATTCCGGCTCCCATGGACCCCAGAGGCTGCCAGCCGCCGAAGATATTGGCCGCCAGTCCCATAAATCCCCTTCCGGCCGTCATATCCGACACGAACAGGTTGTTCTGGGATATGGACAGGTAGGAACCGGCCAGCCCGGCGATGCTTCCCGCCGCTATCATGGCAATGTAACGGTAACGGTTCACCTGCACACCGGCTGTCTGTACCGCATAGGGCTGGTCCCCGATGGCCCGGTACCTGAGGCCGAACTTGGTCTTATAAAACACAATCCACACCCCGGCCACAATTAGGAACATGGCATAGAGATAGGGGGACTGGTCCTTAAACAGGGCTCCAATAACCGGAATACCGGAAAGGCCGGGTATGGTCAGATTGGAAATGGATGGAACGGATTCCGACATTCCTTCCGTCTGCCAGATTGCCTTAAGCATCACGGCCGTGATGCCGCTGGCAAAGAGATTGATGCCCACGCCCACCACGGACTGGTGAGCCTTCCATTTCAGGCAGAAGAGGGCATAGAACCAGCCAATCATACCGCCCAGGACCACGGACAGAAGCACCCCTGCCATGGCTGAGCCTGCGGCGTAGGACCCGGCTGCCCCGGCAAATGCGCCTATCAGCATGATTCCCTCCACGCCCAGGAGTATGATGCCTCCGCGCTCGGCAATGGTGCCGCACAGGGCGCCCAGTATGATGGGTACTGAAAGCTGCAGGGTTAGTCCGATAAAATTATTAATCATGTCCATATGTCATCCTCTCTTTCTGCTCCACTTAATCAGTTCCGGAGCTGCTACCAGAAGTATCACCAGGCTCTGTATCACCGTCACCATGTTGGTGCTTACCATGGTTTCACGGCTCATACGCAGCGACCCCATATCCATGATTCCAAAAAGCAGCGCAGTCAAAAGCACGCCCGCCGGATGGTTCCTTCCCAATATGGCCACGGCGATTCCCGTAAAGCCAAAGGACGGGGAAAATCCCTCTATAAAGCGGTGGTATTTCCCAAACACCTCTGTGATGCCTGCAAGAGCAGCGATTCCGCCGCTGATGGTCATGGACATAATGAGGAACATATTGACACGGATGCCGGCTGTTCCGGAGGCAAAGGGATTGGCTCCCACCGCCCTCAGCTGATACCCTACCGAAGTCTTCCACAGGAATATGTACATGGCTGCCGCCACAAAGAGCAGCAGGAACAGGGCATAGGTGAGCTGGGTCCTGGGCAGCAGCTTGCCGAACCAGATTCCTTCGGCTATAAGCTCTGTCTGGGCCGTGGAGCCCTCTGTCTTAAAGGGCCCGTTTACCAGCCAGGATGTAAAAAGTGTGCAGATATAGTTGAGCATAATGGCCACGATTACTTCATTGGTGCTGAACCTGGCCTTAAAAATGCCGGGCACACTGCCCACAATCATGCCTGCCGCGATTCCTGCCAGAATACTGATTACAAGCAGCAGGGGCGCGGGAAGGGAACGGAAGCAAAGGGCCGTGATGACGCTGGCCATGGCGCCCGCATGGAGCTGTCCCTCTGCTCCGATGTTTAACATGCCGCACCTGGACCCCATTGCCACGGCCAGGCCCGTGAAGGCCAGGGGAATGCTCTTGCTGATTGTATTGGCCAGGGACTGCGGTGTTCCCAGTGCCCCTTGAATCAGGGAACCATAGGCTTTAACAGGCGATTCACCTGCCAGGAGGATGAAAAGGGCTCCTATAAGAAGCGCAAGCCCTATGGATGCCAAGGATTTGCCTATTTCCGCCGTGTGTCTGCTGCTGCGGCTTTTTTCATCTGCCCCGGCCGTTTTGCCTGCCTGGGCGTTTCCGTCTGCCTGGGCTTTTTTACTGCTGTTCCATTTCATGAGCCCGCACCTCCTGTTTTTTTCCTGCCATGAACAGTCCGATTTCTTCTTTTGTATATTCCCCGTTGTCAAACTGAGCGCTGACCTCTCCCTCGTAGAAGACGGCAATGCGGTCGCTCAGGTTCATGACCTCTGAAAGCTCTGCCGATATAAGCAGGATTGCCTTCCCCTGCTCCTTCAGCTGCAGCAGTGTCTTATGTACCCGCTCAATGGCTCCGATATCCAGTCCCCTTACAGGCTGGGCCACCAGCACAAGACTGGGGTCATGGCTGATTTCCCTTCCCAGGATTACCTTCTGCTGGTTGCCGCCTGAAAGCTGTCCAATCTCCTGGTCCACGCCCGCTACCTTGATTTCAAACTCCTCCACCTGTTTCCTGGCATCCTGCCTCAGTTTCTCATAATCAATAAATCCCTTCCTGCAATACTCAGGCGTTTCCTGATAACCCAGAAGAAAATTCTCTGTAATGGAAAAGCTGGGTATCATTGCATTCTTGTGACGGTCCGACGGGATGTATCCCAGGCCCATGGCCTTCCTGTCCTTGACAGCCATGTTCCTGACCGGAATTCCATTGATAAGAATCTCGCCTTCCTTTACCCTGCGGTTTCCCACAATCATTTCCTCCAGCTCCTGCTGCCCGTTTCCATCCACCCCGGCAATGCCCAGGATTTCTCCGGCCCGGACCTTCAGACTGACGGTTTCCCCTGCTCTCTCGTGAAGCCGCACGCCTTTCAGCTCCAGCACGGCCTCACCGGTCTGCTGCCCTCTCTTTGCCACAATGCTCTCCACCTGCCTGCCCACCATCTGGGTGGCCAGTTCTTTTTCGCTGGTGGAGCCGGTGTCGCACCGGAACACCACCTTTCCCTTCCTGATAACAGTAATCCGGTCAGACAGGGACATGGTCTCGTTCAGCTTATGGGTGATGAATATGATGGTCTTGCCGTTTGCCCTTAACTGGCGCAGTATCTTGAACAGCTCATCCACCTCCTGGGGCGTAAGAACTGCGGTTGGTTCATCCAGTATGATGATGTCAGCTCCCCGGTACAGAGTCTTAAGTATTTCCACCCGCTGCTTCATGCCCACGGACAGGTTCACCACCTTCTCCTCAAGGTCAATCCTGAATCCGAACCGTTCCACCAGTTCCTCCACCTTTTTCCGGCTTTCCTTCCGGTTGAGGAACAAGCCGCCGGACTCCTTTCCCAAAATGATGTTCTCAAGGACCGTCAGCTGGTTCACCAGCATGAAGTGCTGATGGACCATTCCGATTCCCAGGGCATAGGCATCATTTGGATTGGCTATGGCTGCCTTTTTCTCATTGATGAATATCTCTCCTGCATCCGGATGGTACAGGCCGAAGAGAATGTTCATCAGTGTGCTCTTTCCAGTTCCGTTCTCTCCCAGGAGACAGTGGATTTCCTGCTGCCCCACAATGAGGTCAATCCCGTCATTGGCCCGTACCGGCCCAAAACATTTGACGATTCCAATCATTCTGATTGCGTCCATATCTTCCTCCTATATTCATTCAGCTCAGATTAGCCCGGTCCAGATTAGTTAAGCTCAGAGGGAACCTGAATCTCTCCTGATATGACCTTCTGCTTCAGCTCATCAAGCTGCGCCAGGATATCGTCTGAGACCTTGATATTGCTGCCCTCCACCGTCACGTCCACGCCTCCGTCGCTGAGTCCCAGCATCTGGTTCTCTCCTGTGTAGGTATCCTCCACAATACTGGTAATTGCATGGTATGCACAGGAATCCAGCTTCTTAAGCATGCTTGCCATGATGTAGTCCGGTGCAATGCTGTTCTGGTTTAAATTCACGCCCATGGCAACAAATCCTTTTTCCTCAGCAGCCTGGAACATGCCCATTCCCGAAGCACCGGCTGCGTGGAAGATAACGTCGGCCCCCTTCTCCACAAAGGTATTGGCAATGGTCTTGGCGGTGGTGGGGTCATTGAAGCCGCCTGCATAATCCACAAGTACCTTCATCTCCGGTTCAACATACTCGGCTCCTGCCTTGTAGCCTGCTGCGAAGCGGTTGATAAGGGGATTATCCACGCCGCCGATGAATCCGATGGTCTTTCCGTCCCCCACCTTGCCGTCTGTCTTTTCCTGTTTTGCCAGGGCTGCCAGGGCGCCTGCAAGAAATGCACCCTCCTGCTCCTTACAGGAATAGGAGGCCACATTGGAGAGGTCGGACGTGGCGTCTAACAGGGCAAACCGCTGCTCCGGATATGTGGAGGCCACATTGGTCAGGGCGTCCACCTGCTCCGCTCCCACACAGATGATTAAATCGTAATCCCCGGATGCAGCCATCTCATCCTGGATGATTTCCTCATCTGACACAGACTTTGGCTCCACTTCGTCGTAGGTGATTCCGTAATCCGCGGCAGCCTTCTTTACACCTTCCAGGGCCAGGTCGTTAAATGAGTTTCCGCCCAGTCCCGCTTCCGTGAAAATGATTCCTATGTGGGCGCCTCCTCCGGAAGCATTTCCAGCGCCATCTGCTGCTTTGGCCTCCTGGGAAGTCTGTCTCTTTCCTGCGTCTGACGTTTCAGCAGATGAACCGCACCCCATCACTGTAGTGCCTGCAATTCCCGCTGCCACACATAATGCTGCCCACTGTCTGATTCTTTTCTTCATCATGTTCCCCTCCACTTTTATACCTGTTTTATTTTAGTATGTATATGTTTCTTAACTTGTTTAACAAGTTATCTAAAATGTAGCATGTTTTATTATATTTGTAAATCCCAATTTCATGTTTGCCTATAGAATCGTTAGATTTTGCCAAAATCAACTGATTGTTTCTGTCTATATTTCCTATATGTTTTTCCTGTTTCTTACTTTTTAGCTTTTTATGCTGCACAACGCAGAAAACCGGATGGTTCTCATCCATTGAGAACCATCCGGCCGGCTGATGGAATATATGTAATGTCCATACAGACAAAAAACAGGTACCGGTTCATATTTCTCTTCCCCGATACCTGCTTTTTGTTTTTCTGCTCTCTTTACTCTGTTCTTTTGGATTTCCTTTACATATACGTTCTGTTTATTTTCACCTTTCATTATCAAGTACATTTTAATGATACTTTCTCGTCATATCATTATAAATGTTCCCGTTCCTTGATAATCTACTTGGTATTTGAAAATATAACCGGATTCGTATTGTATCAGTTTCCTTTATGAACATTTCATCAGGCAGATTACTTATTCTTTGTTTTCTATATAATCATCTGATTATATGAAAACTAAAAAACACTTTCTGGTGGTCTGTACCTCCTTCTTTGTATTTCGTTCTTTTTGATAGTTTTAGTATACTCAAAAGGAGGTCATTTGTCAATACTTTTTTGAATTTATTTTGATTTTAATAGTTTATTTCGTATATATTGTATAAATTTTTAGTTTTTTCATGACAGTTTGATAAATCTATACACTATCCGTTAACTGCTTTCTGCATCCTACTCTCCCACTACCCTGTAAGTCTCCTCCACAATGCGCTCCATGGCATTGAGAATATTCTCATAGCCGGTACAGCGGCAGAGGTGTCCGGATATCAGCTTTTTCAGTTCCTCCCGGTTGTACTTCCTGCCCGTACCCACAATCTCCACCGCGGACATGATAAGTCCGGGAGTACAGAATCCGCACTGCACGGCTGCCTCCTCTATGAAGGCTTTCTGGATGGGACTCAGTTCGCCGTCCGGCCCCTTCAGGCCTTCCACGGTCATAATGCTCTTGCCGTCCACCCACATGGACAAATAAATACAGGAATCAATGGCTTCCCCGTTTACAAGGACCGTGCATGCCCCGCATTCACCTACCTCACATCCCTTTTTTACGGATGTAAAGCCAAGGCGGCGAAGGGTATCCAGAAGGGATTCCCTGTCGTCCACAGCTGTCTCCTGTTCTTTTCCATTAATCTTAAGCCTGATTACTTTAAGCATCTGTCTTACCTCCTGCCAGTGTGATGGATGTCTTAAGGGCGCGCCTGGCCAGCTCTCCTATAAGCTGAAGACGGAACTCCCTGCTGGCCCTCCAGGATGTACGCGGATTTACCTGGGCCAGGGCCTTTTTGACAAACAGGTCATAGATGGATGCATCTGACACCTGTTTACCCCGAAGGGCCTCCTCCGCCTCATGGCAGCGCACCGGAGTGGGGGCCGCCACGCCGTAAGCCAGCCGCACATCCTCCAGAACTGTTTTGTCAGGGGACAGCTTCACCCTTACCGCACATCCAAGGGTTGCGATTTCCATGGCTTTGCGCTTGCCGTATTTAATATAATGACCTTCCCATCCCTCATAATTTTCCCTGGTTATCTTAAATGCAGTGCAGATTTCATTCTGTTTCCTGACCGTACGTCCGGGACCTGTATAAAATTCCGTCACCGGCAACTCCCGTACCCCCTTGGGCCCCTTTAACACCACTATGGCATTGAGGGCGCACATGGTGGAGGCAGAGTCCGCAGAGGTGGCTCCGTTGCAGATATTCCCTCCAATGGTGGCCGTATTCCTTACCTGCGGACCGCCCACCTGGTCTACCGCCTCTCCCAGCATGTTCAGGTGCTTCTTTATAATGGGGTCATTGGTCAGATGTGAAAAGGAGGTTGCCGGCCGAATGATGATGGTCCCGTCCTCCTCCAGGCTGACGCCCTTTAATTCCGGTATATTGTGGATGGATACCAGACTCCTGCCCGCATCCTTTCCCTCTCTGACCCGTATGAGCACATCCGTTCCGCCGCTGATAACCTGGGACTGGGGGTCCGCAGTGAGGGCAGCAATGGCATCCTCCACTGAATTTGCTTCGTAAAATGACTTGATATCAAACATGATGACTCTCCTTTATCCTTACCTGCCGTACTATATCAGCCGCTGTCCAAGCCAGCTCTATATCAGGCCCTTTGCCTGAAATGCCTCTATGAGCCTCTGAGGCGTCATGGGAATGGTATCCATGGCAGCTCCCGTGGCATGGAGCACTGCATTGCGCAGGGCAGGCGCCACCGGGATGGCCGGCGGTTCGCCCAGGGACTTATTTCCATAAGGGCCGGTTGGGTCCTCCAGCTGGATGAACTTCACATGCAGGTCCGGCGTATCCATGGCTGTGGGAATCTTATAATCCAGCAGGTTGTCGTTCAGGGGCCTGCCTGCGTCATTATATAGGAATTCCTCCGACAGGCCGTATCCCAGGCCCATGGACATGCCGCCGTGTACCTGCGCTTCCGCCAATTTAGGATTAATCAGCATACCGGAATCATGGACATTCACAATGTCCTTTACCGTCACCTGTCCCAAGGGCATATCCACTTCCACCTCCACAAAGCAGCAGCCGGATGAAAATGAATTGTCCCTGCACTGGTTTGTAACCTCTGCTGTAATATGCTCAGAGCGCTCCAGGGAGTAAAAGGCGGTAAGCGCCAGAGTCTCCATGTCCAGAAGCTCTTTTCCCGTGGCTTTTTCCACTATATGGTCGCGGACCACATCCAGTTCTTTTGCAGGGCGGCCCTCCAGCATAAAGCTGGCATAATCCAGAATCCGGGCCTTCAGCTGCCGGGCACACTTTTTAACAGCCATGCCGGTCACATAGGTCTGGCGGGATGCATATGCGCCTGTGTCAAAGGGCGCTGTATCCGTATCCTGGGTGGATACAATATATACCTTCTCAAAGGAGATTCCCGTTGTCTCTGCCGCCATCTGGCTGAACACAGTGTCTGCGCCCTGCCCTATTTCCGTGGCCCCCAGCTGCAGCTGCATGGAACCGTCCTGGTTCAGTATCATCCTTGCGGAGGCAGTCTCCAGGGAAATGGGGTATACGCCTGTCTTATAACAGAAGATTGCCATTCCCACTCCCCGTCTCACGGGACCTGTCTGGTTGGCATAAGCCCTGCGCTTCTCCTCCCAGCCAATGTACTTCGCTCCTTCCTCCATACACTTCTTAAGCCCGTAGGAATGGAAGGTAATGCCATTGGCCGGGTCCACGAATCCTTCTCCCATGCAGTTCTTCATGCGGAAGTCCAGAGGGTCTGCGCCGATAGCCCGGCACACATCATCGGTCAGGCATTCCGATAAAAAGGCTGCCTGCGGAATGCCGTATCCCCTCATGGCCCCGGCGGTGGCAGTGGAAGTCCATACCGTGTAGCAGTCAATTTCCGCTCCCAGCAGGTCCTGGTAAATATCCTTGAAAACATTGCCGCAGTTGGCACAAATGGCGTGGCCATGGGAAGCATAGCCGCCGTTATTGGCATAGGCCTCCAGCTTCCTGGCAAGCATCCTCCCGTCCTTTGTGGCAAGGGCCCTGCACTTTCCGTCAATGGCATGGCGGGTCCTGGTCCCGTAGATGGTTTCCTCCCTGCTGATTTCCAGGCGGACCGGACGTCCTCCCACCACGGTGGTCAGATAGGCATTTAAGGGCTCATAAAGCACATCCTGCTTATTGCCGAAGCCGCCGCCGATATAGGGCTTGATAACCCTTATCTTTCCAATGGGCATACCCAGGGCCTGGGAAATAACCCTGCGGACAATATGGGGAATCTGGGTGGAGGATGTGACTGTTACCTTGCCGCCCGGCTCCTGGTATGCCCAGGATACGGGCAGTTCAATGTGGCAGTGGGAAATGCGCGGAGTGTGGTACTCCCGGTCCAGGACCACCAGATTCTCCTTTCCGTACGTTTCCTCCGCCGCCCGGAGTCCTTCCTCAAAGGTAAAATCCTTTGGTCCCATGGTGAGGTGGGAATGGACAATTACATTATCCTTTCTCAGGTCAGGGTGCAGGGGCGTGGCATCCTCTGCCATGGCCTGCTCCACTGTGACCATTGGCCTGTATTCCTCGTATTCCACTTTGATGAGACGGACCGCCTGCTGGCAGGCCACATCATCTATGGCAATAACCGCCGCAATATCATCCCCATAGAGCCTGACCCGCTGGTTCAGAAGCTTTCTGTCCCCGATATCCTGGTGGGCAGCCTCCACGCTCCACGGATGGCCTGCTGTGGGAAACTGGTAATCCGGCACATCAAAACAGGTGACTATCTTAACGACTCCCGGCACCTTAAGGGCGTCCTCAAGGTCAAACCTCTTAACCAGTCCATTGGCAATGGTGGAATGGACCACCCTGGCGCACAGGCAGTCCCTGGGTTCCAAATCCGATGTATACTTTGCCTCTCCTGTGACCTTTCCATAGGCGTCAACACGGGCAACGCCTTTTCCTACTATATTATTCATCACAAATCCGTCCTCTTTTCCATTTTCCTGCCTCTTTAGAGGGCCAGCTTCCATATAGCTATCAATATAGAAAATACAGCAATGCCTTTTTTCAGAAGAATCTGATTAATCTTAACCGCATTCCTGCTTCCGAATACAACTCCTATGCCGTGGAACACAAGGGCCGCCCCCATCACAGGCAGGATGTCGGTTATGGAACACTGCATCATGTATCCGATGCAGGCAGGTATGCCGATAAACACCGAGTTAAAGAGGGCCACCCCCACCGCGGTCCTGATACCGATACCCAGGACCACCAAAAGGGGCATGACCAGCACCGGCCCTCCTGCTCCTGACAGGGAGCACACTGCACCGGTTGCAAATCCAAGAATCAGGGTGGCTGCCAGATGCTCTGAGATAACATATCCCTTATTCCCTGCCTCCTGGCTCTTATCCTTGCGAAGCAGAATGGAAATACCGGACAGGAGGACCACCACATACAGGATAATCTTTACAGTGGATTCCGGAATGATGAGGTTTAACTTCACTCCCAGGACAGCGCCTGCAAGGCTCCCCAGGCTGAGACGGATGCCGAATGGGACATCCAGGTTTCCCGCCTTGTTATAATTCACAGAGCCCAGCGCTCCTGACACAATGAATGCCGCAAAGCTCAGGGCCAGCCCCTCCGTCACACCCATTCCCAGGGGACCTGTATACACAATGGGAAGCAGGAAACCCGCCACCCCCGTAAGTCCTACAAACGCGCCAACTACCAGGTTCGCTGCCATAACAATCATCCAGAATACCATGAACCAGTTTTCCTCCTTGAAATATCTTTATATAATCATTTATAATGTGACTGCATTGTCTTCCATATACTTCCTGGACTCGTACATAATCCGCTCCTCATCCAGTGACAGGACCTCCCTGTCCTTCATGAGAATCCGGCCGCCTACAATCATATCCTCCACATCACCGGCATTTACACATTCAAACAGTGTGTGAAGCTTGTTTCCGGTTGGGCACAGATGGGGCTGGTCCATATTGATGCTGATGATATCAGCCTTGTATCCGGCCTCCAGACGGCCCAGGTTTCCTTCCTCATTCAGAGCTGCCGCCCCGCCTTCCAGAACAATTTTAAGGATTGTCTCAGCCGGCATCACCTTGGGATTTCCATTGGGAACACCGTGGTATATATTCATGACAGAGCGGAATATCTTCATCTCATTCCAAAGGCTTAAGCCACCGTGGGCTGCTCCGTCCGAGCCCAGGCCCACCGGGATTCCCATTTCCAGAAGCTGGGGTGTATCCGGCACTGCCTTGCCGCAGTTGCTGAAAGGACAGTGGCAGGTCTTTACGCCCCGCTCCATTACCAGGGATTTTTCCTGCTCAGAAAGTATCAGGCTGTGTGCCCCCAGGAAGTTGCTTCCCAGCACATGCATTTTTTCCAGATATTCATAGGGGCGCATTCCCTCACGGTCCACAATACCGTTGATTTCGCCCATGTACTCGTTCATATGGGCCTGAAGCATGGTTCCCCGCTCCCTGGCCCTCTCTGCTTCCAGCTCTACCAGCCGGCCGGAACAGGAATTCAGTGCGCGGAGGGAATAGTAGACCTTAAGGTTTCCCTTTCCATGAAACCTGTCGTAGAGGGAATCCGTGCGTTTTACCGCCTCCTCTGCATCCATGGCAATGGACTGGGGAAGTCCCTCCTCATCCATGGTGGAGTAGGACAGGGCCCCGCGAAGGCCACTTTCCTCATAGACGGACGCCGCTGTCTCCATATGGTAGCTGCCTGCGTCAACGAATCCCGCGGTACCGCATTTTATCATCTCCAGGGCAGCTGCCTGGGCGCAGAGACGCATCTTATCCGGGGTCAGCGTACTCTCAAAGGGCAGCATGATTCTGGTCCAGATAATGGGCTTTGCATCCAGCACCAGCCCCTTTAACAGCTGCTGTCCTGTATGCATATGGCTGTCAATCAGACCCGGCATGAACAGCTTGCCTTTTCCGCTGATTGTCTCGGCGGCCTGATACTTTTTCCACAGCTCCCTGCCGGTTTCCAGTATCCTTCCCCCTGAAACCGCCATATCCACATGCTCCTCCAATTGGTCATGCTTTATCAACAGGGAACCGTCTTTTATTAACAAATCACATGTCTGCATCTTATCTTCTCCTTTTCAATTGGACGGCCTGCCGGGTATCAAAACCCGCCGTCTCTTCATGCTGTCAGATAACGCCTGCCAGGCTAAGAAGCATCTGGTCCCAGAGGCAGGAGCCAAGAAACGTACCTGTCATGACGAAAATACCCACTATCAGTATCTTCCAGCCCTGGCTGATAAATGTCTTTAATTGGTCGCTGATGGCCAGGCCGGCAAATGCTCCAACCATGGTAAAAGGAGCTGTAAAATTGATGTTGGAGGCTGCCTGAATCACAAAGTCCCTGACCGGTGAAATGGGGGACGCGGACAGCAGTCCTATGATGGAGCAGTAAGCCACAATGGGAAGCTTCAGGGGGAGCACCTTTGTAAGGAACACCGCCACCATGGATATTGCAATCAGTACCGCCAGTCCGGGAAGGGAATCCGTGATTCCTACCCCGTAGCCAATCAGATTGGCAAGGCCCGTTCCGCATGCCGCCAATACAAACAATACAAGCCATTCTATGTATCTCATACCGTCTCCTCCTTAATATCCCTGCCCTCTTTGTTCTTTAGGGCAAAACGTCCCAGCTTTGGTTCCAGAATCGTATATAATTTGTCTGTCATTGGTATTGCTATAAACATGGTGATATACATACCTGTGATTCCGGCAATGGTTTCACCCACACTGGCCATGGCTGAAATGGTATCGGTCCATTCCGGGTAAATGGCGCACAGGCTGGCGCTTGAGCTGGCCATCATAATGCCGGCGCCCACGCCGGACCCCAGTCCCAATGCCTGCGGATGGAACCACCCCGTCATTCCCACCACCGAGGCCATAAGCCCAAAGTAGATGGTGCCCACCATACCGCCCACGATGTAGATGGAAAGGCTTCCTCTTGCCTCTGCCGAATCAGGGCCGTAGATGTTGTTAATCAATGCCATGTGGTACTCCCTGTTGATGGAATGGCAGGAGCCGATGGCTTCCCGCTTCATGCCCAGAAGGATTGCAACGGGCAGTGCCAGGAGCGGCCCCAGGAGATTCCCAAACCCATGGAGCAGAAGAACCGGACCGGACTGAAGAATGGTGTCGATGTTCGCACCTGCCGTAATCCCCAGTTTGGCGATAAAGGGGCATATACCCACCACCACCAGTTTTGAAGCCGCCTTTACGTGTCTGTTATCCACGATTTTAAGTACCTGCGGCCCGCTTAATACCCCCAGAATAATTGCATAGAAAATCGGGAACAGGATAAACATTCCTTTCCCTACCGGAATCTTAATCTGCCCGATATTATCCGCTATGAGGATAAATCCAAATGCCAGGGCGTAAATCTTCCATTCCAGCGCAAACCGTTCCCTAAGGGAACCATACACATATGTTTCTTTCTTGCCGCTCATAAGAGCCCCTCCTTTCCAGCCGGCTTTATTTTCATTTATTTTTACCCCAGCCGGCTGTTACAATCACCTTGTATTGAATATTTTAGACAAAATCTTATGATTAAAAAAGGACAAATGAGCACTTTTAACAAGAAAATCCATTGATTTTAAGAAATGTAAGATGATATACTTACAATTGATAAAATAAGACTGATTGAAGCGGAGAATACAAATGACACTGACAGAACTGGAAGCGGCCGTGCCCGCTCTGAAAGAATATACAAAGAATATGCCGGAGGATATCCGGAGCCGCTGTACCGTAAGGACCCATGCAGCAGGCTCCATTATCCACCAGAAAAATATGGAATTGGGGTATTTCGGAATTGTGGCAAAGGGTGAAAACCGCGTCATCAATGAATTTGAAAATGGAAATGTCTATATGATTGAGAGCAACAAGGCCATTGATTTCATCGGTGAGGTCACGATTCTGGCCGGAATGAGCCGCACCTCCGTAACCATAGAGGCCGTAACCGACAACGTTGTGGCCTACATAAGCCGCAAGGACGCCGAGCGCTGGCTGGCCTCCGACATGAACATACTGCACCTGACTGCCCGCCACACCGCATTCAAGCTCTACCGTTCTTCTTATAACAACGGGGCCAAGCTGTTTTACCCGCCCTCTTATCTTCTGCTGGATTATATGGTGAAGTACGGCCGCCAGAGCGGCATGGAGTCATCCCGGCCCCCAAAGACCATCACCGTGCTGCGCACCCGCCAGATGCTGCAGGAAGAAATCGGCGTCAACGTAAAGACCCTGAACCGGACCATACGGCAGCTGAAGGAGGAGGGATTTTTTTCATTGTGCAAGGGGAAGATAACCTTTACCAGGGAACAGTATGGGATGGCCATGGAATGGCTGGAGGCGGCGAAGGATAAATAATGGGGCGGCTGACAAACGTAATAGGGGATTTGAAAAATCCAAGTCCCCTGTGTATCATTCTTACATAACAAGTCTTTTTCCAAGTTCGTAGGCATTTTTCATATCAACAGGGAACTGCTGCTCTCTGTGTTCTGCCTTTTGGCGTTCGTCCCACATTCCAGCATAATACTTGGAATAGTCCTTAAACTGGTAGGTATCGCAGGAGTATAAAATCTCACAGCCGCCAAGTACCATGCCCATAGAACCAGCGATTGACTCCATCGTATTTCCATAACCATTATGAGCATATTCTTCTGACACATTCATGGTTACGATAAGACCGCACTTCTTCTCTTTTTTCAATATTCTCTCTGGTTTTCCTGTTTGTGGGTCTATTTCATAATGCAATGCCGGTTTTCCCGCCATATAATCCCAGGAAATCAACCAATGTTTCCCCGTCTCTTTCTGATATAATGGCAGAATGTTACTGATACTCTAACTAAGTTCAGGAGAATTGCCTTATGAATCAGACATCATCCCTATCCCCGGTAACAGAAGACTATGGCGCTGCCCAGATACAGATACTGGAGGGGCTGGAGGCAGTGCGCAAACGCCCCAGCATGTACATCGGCAGCACCTCTTCCCAGGGGCTTCACCACATGGTTTACGAAATCGTGGACAATGCCGTTGATGAGGCCCTGGCAGGCCACTGTACCTCCATCCAGGTGTACCTGAACGCGGACGGTTCCGTAACCGTCCGTGACAATGGACGGGGTATTCCGGCAGGAATCCAGACCAAAACCGGTCTTTCCGCCATCCAGGTGGTATTCACGGTTCTCCATGCCGGCGGAAAATTTGATGACAGCAGCTATAAGGTATCAGGCGGCCTTCACGGTGTCGGTGCTTCTGTGGTCAATGCGCTTTCCTCCCAGCTGCATGTACAGGTGGACCAGGATGGTTTCTCATACTCCCAGTCTTATGAACAGGGCATACCCGTAACCCCGGTAAAACAACTGGGCCCGTGCAGTCCCCGGAGTCATGGCACCACGGTGACATTTATGCCGGACCAGGATATTTTCCCATCCATTGCCTGGGACAGGGATGTTCTGGAGGAAAGGCTGCGCGAAACTGCCTTCCTGACCCAGGGCCTGGAAATATCCCTGTATGATTTGCGGCCGGATTCCGGCAGCGGGGCATCAAATCCAAAATCCCCCTGGTCCTGCACCTTCTGCTTCCAGAACGGACTTAAGGACTTTGTATCCTGGCTGAGCCAGGATGATGACCCCCTTTATACGGGAATCATTTCCGGCCATCATGAGACAGACAGCGTGCAGGCAGAATTTGCCCTGGTACACAATTCCTCTTACGGGGAACAGCTCTTAAGCTTTGCCAATAACATTTCCACACCCGAAGGCGGCACCCACGTAACAGGATTCCGCCAGGCACTGTCCAGGGCGGTCAATGACTATGCCAGGAATGCAAAGCTTCTGAAAGACACGGATTCTTCCCTGAGCCGTGATGAGCTCTCCGAGGGGCTGACCGCTGTCCTAAGCGTCCGCCTTCAGGACGCCCAGTTTGAAGGCCAGACAAAACAAAAGCTGGGAAGCAGCCATGTACGCCCGGTGGTGGAGCAAATGGTGTATACGCGCCTCACCCTGTTCCTGGAACAGAATCCCGCAGCGGCCAAAGCCATCTGTGACAAGGCGCTTTTAGCCAGGAAGGCCAGAACCGCTGCCAGGACTGCCAGGGAGATGGCCCGCCGTAAAACCGCATTGTCCGGACTCTCCCTTCCCGGCAAGCTGGCGGACTGTTCCAGCAAAAATCCCGGTGAATGCGAGCTGTTCATTGTGGAAGGCGACTCAGCCGGCGGTTCCGCCAAGCTGGCCAGATGCCGCGAAAACCAGGCAGTGCTCCCTCTCCGGGGCAAGATACTCAACGTGGAGAAGGCATCCCTGGACAGAATCAGTACCAATGCAGAAATCAAGGCCATGATTTCCGCCTTCGGCACAGGCGTGCTGGACACCTTCTCCCTTGAAAACCTGCGGTACAGCAAAATCATCCTTATGACGGATGCAGATGTGGACGGAGCCCATATCACCACCCTTTTGCTGACATTCCTCTTCCGTTTCATGCCAAAGCTTATTGAGGAGGGACACGTATTTTTGGCCAGGCCCCCTCTTTACCGGGTAGAAAAAGGAAAGAAACTCTGGTATGCTTATAGTGACAGCGAGCTGGCGCAGACCTTAAACGACATCCAGCGGGACGGCACCTGCAAAATACAGCGCTACAAAGGCCTGGGTGAAATGGATGCCGGACAGCTATGGGAAACCACCATGGACCCTTCCAGGCGTACGCTCCTGCGTGTCACCATTGATGACATGGATATGTACGATGAAACCTGCCAGACCTTCTCCATCCTTATGGGCGATGAAGTGGAGCCCCGGAAAAATTTCATTTTGGAACATGCGCAGTACATTTCCATGCTGGATATCTGATAAAGGGGGATATTTTGCTTTGAACCGGGATGATTTGCAGCTTTTTATGACCATATTGGAAGAAAATAACCTTATAAAGGCAGCGGAGCAGCTCTATCTCTCTCCCTCTACAGCCGGGTCCAGGCTGAGGGCCATGGAGGAGGAGCTTGGCTACCCGCTTTTTGAACGCAGAAAGGGAGTCAGGTCCGCCCTTCCCACATCCAGGGGGCTGGCCTTTTCCCATGTTGCAGCCCAGATGCTGGCCCTTTGGAATGAAGCGGACCAGATAGGAGGCATGAGCGATTCCCCCTGCCTGACCATTGCCACGGTAGACAGCTTCCTGGACTACAACCTGACGCCATTTTACAGGGAACTTATTTCCCTCCACGGCTTTTCACTGGATATTAAGTGTTATCCCGCGGATATGATTTATTCCCTTGTCAGCAGCAAACAGGCCGATGTGGGATTTGCCCTCTATGACATCAGCACCCCCCATGTAAATGCAGCGCCTCTGTCAGAGGATGACATGGTGCTGGTCATTCCAGAAAGCTCCGGGCTGGTGCCTCCGGATATTTCCCCTGCATCACCGGTTCACCCTTCCTCACTTCCGCCCCACAGAGAGCTGCTGACCGGTTCTCCCGCCAACAGCAACATTGGATGGGGCCCCCAGTTCAAGCTGTGGCATGACCGGTATATCAGGCCCGGCAGCCGTCCCCTTGTGACAGCCACCAGTATTTCCATTCTCAATGATTTTCTGGAGGCAGAGGATTATTGGACCATCATGCCCTCCACCACTGCCATCGGATTAAAAAGGCAGTATCCCATACGGATACTGCCTCTGTCACCTGCGCCGCCCCGGCGCACGCTCTATATGCTGAAACACAATTCTCCTTCCAGAATATCGCTGGAAAACATGACTCTCTTTACAGAACTTCTGAAGGAGTATCTCCACAGGAAACAGGCTGCGGCAATTCAATCATAGCTGTTCTCCACAGTCTTTACCATCACATAGTTTACAAGTTTCTGTCCCTTCCGCTCCGCCTGCTGCTCCCTCACTGCCTTATATCCCCTTTTCTCAAAAAAGGGACGGGCCGTGATGGAGGCGTGGACTGTGAACCGCAGCGGGGAAGGAAACGGTTCCCCGCCGCCAGCCATATGCTTCTGGTTTTGCATCCATTGGTCCTTCTCCCACTGTTCCAGACAATCACATATGGCGGTGGCCACTCCCTGCCCCTGGTAATCCCGGTGCACATACAGACGGTCCAGGTAGCCGTTTCCGTCCATATCGCCGAAACCCACGATTCTCTCTCCGTCCACAGCCACAATGGTCTCATGCTCCGTAAACGACCGGTTCCAGGCCTCTATGTCCACATTTCCGTCTGCCCAGGCGTTTAACTGTGCTTGCGTGTAGTCCCGACTGTTTACTGAGTGGATTGTATCGTAAAACAGCCGGGCCATTTCCGGGCAGTCAAAACTGCGGTATTTTCTTAACTTCATGTTTGTCCGCCTTCTTTCACCAAATGGTTTACCCGTTCATTCAGCCCCGTCCCGGTACAGTACTAAATGCCGAATACATGTCTGCAAAATTCCAGCGCACCCTTTGCATCCCTGTCCAGTGCTTCCTCTGAAAGGTCCGGTACCATATCTCTCCATACCTTTATCTCAGAGCCAATGGTTCCTCCCTGCATAACAAACGGCTCCATAACAGCAGCTCCCTGATAATTTATATCCCGGAGCGCCTGTCCTATCTCCGCCCATGGCAGGCTGCCTTTCCCCGGCACCAGACGGTTCTGTTCTCCCAGATGAAGATGTCCCAGCCTGTCACCTGCTCTGCGGATTGCATCGGCCATATTGGTCTCTTCGATATTCATATGGAAGGTATCCAGCATAATCTTTACATGGCTGCTTCCAATCTCATCCACGAAGTCAACCGCCTCTTCACATGTATTGAGAATATAACCCTCGTAGCGGTTCAGCACCTCCATGCCGAGAACCACATCACATTCCTCTGCTGTCTTAGCCAGTTCCTTCAGATTTCTGACAGCCCTTGCCCGGTCTCCCTGCTTGTCATTATTGATGGTAAAATCCACCGGCCAGTAGGAGTACAGTCCGCCTCCCAGAATATGGATATCCATCAGCTGCAGCTTTGGAAGCAGGTCCTTAAAAAATGTCATGGCGCGCCTCACTGCCTCAGGATCTTCAGAACACAGGTTTTCCGCTTTGGTAGGTCCGTAGCCGGCCGTGAGAATCAGTCCCTTTTCCCTGGCATATTCCCGCAGTTCAATCAGCTGCTCCCTGGTTGTGTATACATCCCTGAGCGCTGCGCAGGAGATTTCCAGCACATCAAACCCCAATGCAGATACCTTATCCATGTACTTCTTATAGTCAGCAAACCATTCTTTTGTCCAATAAGCAAAATAAATACCGTATTTCATCCCATTACCTCCTCTTTAAAATACCTCAAACAAATGTTTAAAAAACATCTCTTTATCAACCTTCATGGCCACCTTATGGCGCCCGCCGGCATTTTTCTTCCAGTACGTAAATCCGGAGAGCAAAGGACTGTCTGTCTCTATGGACAAGTCTCCCTGCTCAAACACGCACACATCATCGTGAAACAGCGAAACGGCTGCCAATGGGTCGTGGAATGTCACCCTCTCTTCGTCCTTAAACCACTCCCTGGCTATGTCCAATACAGGTTCCAGAAGGGGGTGGCGGAACAGCCCTTCCGCCTCCTCAGGTTTCATTATCAGCTGACTGGTTACATTTAAACCGCATGTAATATGTTCCCGCACATCCGCCCCATAGACAATTTTTGTCGCATGGGGGTCAATCAACGCATTATTTTCAATTACGCCCTTGCTTCCCAAAACAATGACATCGCTTTTTTCCATTGCGCTCATTGTTTCTCCTGTATTGTCGTATCTGGTATACGTAGGCGAGCCGCACATAAGCACAATACGCTTAAGCAGCAGTGCAGCTTCAGGGTCCATTGCAAAAAGCAATCCCACATTGGTGAGGGGTGCAATGCATACCAGCGTAATCTCCCCTGGATTTCTCCGTATTACATCCTGCATGAATGCAACCGCCCGGTTGGCCGGAAACTCTTTTTGATGCTCCCATCTGCTGAGTACCTTTTTCTGAGGCGCATACAGCTCAATCTGGGGAACAAAAACAGGCGTTTCACATCCCGGATAAATGGGTATATCCGCCCTCCCTGCTATGCGGCACAATACGCTTGCCAGCCTTGCCCGCTCCGCCGCTTCTCCGGTAACCGTGGTGATTCCCATGATTTCCGCATCCGGATTGGCCAGAAGATATGCCAGAGTAATGGCATCATCCACCTCCGTGCCGATATCTGTGTCCAGTAATATCTTTTCTCTTCCCATATGTATTCTCCTTATGCTTCCCGAACCCGCATGTATCAAATCATGAACCGCTTATTGGCTATATACAGTTCCCTGAATATCCTGTACTGTTTTTCATAAATATCCACATGTTCCGGAATTGGCGCATATACCTTTTCACGGAAACTGACAAACCTGCGGGCCGCCTCCTCCACACTGCCGAATATCCCGCATCCCGTGCCTGCCAGAATACATGCGCCCAGGCAGGCCTGCTCGTCCACCTCGCATACTTTTACTTTTTTGTTAAATACATCCGCCTGAATCTGCAGCCACACATCGCTGTGGGAGCCTCCGCCCGAGGCAATGACTGTTTCGCACTGAATTCCCAGTTCCTCAAAAATAGTCAGTGAATCCCTGAGACTAAAGGTTACTCCCTCCATGACGGCCCGGGTCAGATAGCGTCTGTCCTGGCATAAGCTCAGCCCAAAGAACATTCCTTTTGCGCTGGGATTCATATGCGGAGTCCTTTCCCCGGACAGGTACGGGAGGAATATCAGGCCCTTGCAGCCTGGTTCTATCTCACGGGCCATATAGCTCATGCGGTTGAAGTCCTCTATATCCAGGATTTTATTCTTCAGCCAGTTTAAGGACATACCGCTGCACAGGGTGGCCCCGTATATGGTATATGCCTTATCCAGAGCATGGCAAAAGGTATGGGTCCTCAGCTTCCTGTCATACTTTGGTTCCTTTATATAGGCTGAAATCTGACCGCCGGTACCTATGTTGGAAATGACCTCCCCTTCCCTGAACACGCCATTGCCAATGCTCTGCGCCATCTGGTCCCCGCTGCCGTATACAACCGGAATGCCTTCCTTAAGCCCGCATTCCTCATGGCAATGCCCGGTGACTGTCCCGGCCACCTCCATGGACTCCCCGCAGGCCGGAAATATCTCCCTGGGAAGTCCGAATTTCTCAATGATGCCAAAGGCCCAGTTTCTGTTAGCTGTATCAAACAAAGCAGTGGCCGAAGCATCCGTCACATCCGAAGCAAGCCTGCCGGTCATCCTGAAACGGATATAATCCTTTGGCATCAGCACTGCCCCGGCTTTTAAAAGCACATCCGGCTCATGCTCCTTCAGCCACATAAGGGAGGGGAACGCAAAACCGGTAAATGCCCTGTTCCTGAATACCTCTCCCATCTCCCTGAAGCCCAGCACATGATTAATGGACTCCAGCTCTTTCCTGGAACGCTGGTCCAGCCAGAGGATGGCAGGGCGGAGGGGCTGCCCGTTACGGTCCACCACAACGATTCCATGCATCTGGCCTGAAAAACCCACTGCCTGAATCTCATTGAATTCCTGTCTGTTTTTATCCCTCAGACGTCCCAGGACCCGCTTTGTCTCCAGCCACCATGTCTCCGGATTCTGCTCCGCATATCCCTCCAATGGTATGGATACCTCATAAGGGCTGCTCTCCACTGATATTACACCCCTGCCGCTGTCCAGGAGCATTGCCTTTATACTTGATGTCCCCAAATCAATTCCCAGAATAACTGACATACTTCATCCTTTCCGGTGAAACATTAATCTTTCATCTTCTTGATATAGTCAATAAATACAGCTATGAGGACCACCACACCTTTTACCACATACTGCCAGGAGGAATCGATTCCCAGGATATTCATACCGTTGTTCAATACTCCGATTACAATACAGCCGATAATGGTCCCGCTAAGGCGGCCAACGCCTCCGCTCATGCTGGTGCCTCCCAATACAACGGCTGATATGGCATCCATCTCCGAGCCTTCTCCCACATTGAACTGTGCGGAAAAAGTACGGGCGGAACTCAGGATTCCCGCACAGGACGCAAAGATTCCCATAATCACAAATACCATCATGGTTACTCTTCTGGAATTAATGCCTGAATAGGAGGCTGCCTGCCGGTTATCCCCTACTGCATAGATATTCCTTCCGAATTTTGTCCGGTTGAGTATAAGACCTGAAATGACAATTACTACCAGCATATACACAAACTGGATAGGCACCCCTCCCAGAATTTTACCACTTCCAATAAAAGTAAACAATGGGTCATCCACTAATATTGTGGTTGCCTTGGTATATATACGGGCAAACCCCCTTCCTATGTTCATCATGGCCAGGGTCACAATAAAGGGAGGAATGGTGGTTCTGGATATAACAAATCCGTTAAACACGCCCACCAGGGTCCCTGCGCAGATGGAAACAGGGATGGCTATGATGGATGGAATGCCCACATTGGTAATCAGTCCGCAGCAAAGGCACCCGGATACTGCTATGACCGACCCAACCGAAAGGTCGATTCCGCCCAGTATAATTACCATGGTCATTCCGCATGCCAGAATCACATTGATGGATATCTGCCGCATGATATTGGAAAGGTTCCTCACCGTACAAAATGAGTCCGTCATAACACTGAGCAACAGACAAATGATGAAAAGGCCAATAATAATTCCGCCGTTATATTTAACTGTTGAAACCACATTCCTGCCAAAGCCAGGCAAAATGCTGTCATTTTTCTTTGCTTCCATTTTATCCTCCTGTTTCGAACTTAAGCGCCTATTTCTGTGGTAGCCAGAGTCATAATCCGCTCCTGGGTCAGTTCATCCCTGTTTAGTATGCCTGTACTGTATCCGTTGCACATGACCAGTACCCTGTCGCTCATATTGATAATCTCCGGGAGCTCCGAGGATACCATGATAATTGACATTCCGCCGGCAGCCAGCTGGTCGATAAGTGCATATATCTCAGATTTTGTCTTTACGTCAACACCTCTGGTAGGTTCATCCAGTATAAGCACGGACTTGGTGGAGCACAGCCATCTTCCGATTAAAACCTTTTGCTGGTTACCGCCGCTGAGCTTACCCACTACCTGTTCCGGCCCAGTGACCCGAATGTGCATGTCATTTATTTTGCCTTCAACGATGTCGTCTTCCGCCTGCCTGTTCCAGATAAAATGCTTGAGGAATCTGGGAATAACGTTGATGGTGGTGTTAAACCTGACACCGGACTGCAGGAATAACCCCTGTTCCTTCCTGCTCTCCGGAACCAGTCCGAATCCATTGGCCATGGCCTCCCTGGGATTCCTGAAATCCACTTCCCTGCCTTTAAACCGGACGGTCCCCCGGACCTTTCTTCTGATTCCGAAGAGGCATTCCACTGTCTCGCTTCTTCCCGCCCCCACCAGGCCGGACACTCCCAGGATTTCGCCCTTGTGCAGGTCAAAGCTTACCTTTTTCACCCGTTTGCCGTCAGACAAATCCTTTACCTCCAGGACCACCTCATCCTCTGCATTGTCATTCTTCGTATAATAGCTGGCCAAATCCCGTCCCACCATCATGGCGATAAGCTCAGACCTCTCCGTATCCTTCATCCTGACTGTTCCCACATGTTCCCCGTCCCGGAGCACCGTGGTCCTGTCAGCAATGTCATAGAGTTCATTCAGCCTGTGGGATATGTATATGATAGATACCTTTTGTTCCTTTAATATGCCAATCATACCGTAGAGAATATCCACCTCTGCGTCTGACAGCGAGGAAGTGGGCTCATCCATTACGATTATCCTTGAACCGAAGGACACGGCCCGTATGATTTCCACCATCTGCTGCTGGGCAATGGTCAGACGGTCCAGCCTTGTATCAGCCTTTAACTTTATGCCGTACTGGTCCAGGAATCTCTGAGTCTCAGTTTCCTGCCTGGCCAGGTCCACAAACCCTCCGGCTTTTTTCTGTTCCCTGCCCATGAATATATTTTCCGCTATGGTCATATGTCTGGCCAGCATCAGCTCCTGGTGGATGATACTGATGCCGTTAGCACGGGCATCTGCCACGCTGTGTATCTGGACTTCCCTGCCATTTATGAAAATACTGCCGGCATCCTTGGTGTAAATTCCGCCAAGAATTTTCATGAGAGTTGACTTTCCGGCACCGTTCTCTCCCAGAAGAGCATGGACCTCCCCTTCCTCTACCGTCAGGTCCACGTCCAGCAGCACCTTGTTGCCGGAAAAACTCTTTGCTATGTGTTTCATTTCCAAAACCGCGCTCACCATTGGCACCCCGCTCTCTTCGTACTATAAAATAAAGGGAGGCCGGCCCGAAGCGCTCCTCAGAACGCTCCGGGCCGATGCTGTACTGTCACGTTCCTGCCAATACAGCATCTAATGCCTCCTCCTGCTTACTGCCAGTCCGTCTTGTTATACTGCTCAATATTCTCAGGTGTTACAGCAAAGGATGGAATCTTAATCTCAGACTCATAAGATTCGCCATTTAAAATCTGATACGCAACCTCTGCACTCTTTTGTCCTATGCCGATTGGGCTCTGGGCAGCAGTACACTTCCAAATGCCGTCCACGCCGTCTTTTGTCATGGCTGCCTTTGCCTCAGGTCCTGCATTGACACTATAAATCTCAATCTTGTCGCCTGCTGTTGTGATGGCAGAATAGGCGCCCTGGGCACACTCGTCATTAATACAGAACACGGCCGTCAGGTCACTGTGGGCCTGCAGTAAATCCTGCATCACGGTCAGGCCTTTCTCAGGCTTTGCCCCTGCATCCATCTGGGCCACTACCTCGAATAAACCGTCGGCTGTCACTGTGTCCACAAATCCCTTGGCCCTGTCCGCTGCTGCTGCCGATGCAGGGAAATCCAATACAGCCACTTTTCCGCCTTCAGGATGATTCTTAACCAATTCCTCGCCTGCAATCTGACCGCAGGAATAGCTGTCGCTTACCACAAAGCAGTTCACCTTGGAAAGGTCGCTGACAGCTGAGTCGAAGTTTACAATGGGAATACCCGCATCATTAAGGGCCTTCACTGCTGCTGCCGATGCCGCTGCATCTGACGGGTTGTAGAACACCAGGTCGCATCCCTGCGAAATAAAATCTTCGATTACGCCCAGCTGGTAAGCACTGTCGGCTTTTCCTTCCACATGGACAACCTCGTCCCCGTTGGCCTTGACCACTTCCTCAACGCCGCCGTAACAGGCATCAAAGAAAGAACCGGCGCTCATCTCCGTAAAGCCAAATTTATATTGCTTTTTCTCTGCCTTTTCTGCTGTTTTTTCCGTTTCGGCCGCCCCTGCGTCCTCACTGGTTTTTTCTGCTGTGCTTTCTGCTGCCGGAGCTTCTGCGGCGGCAGCCGTGGTATCCTTGGCTGCAGAACCTCCGCATGCTGTCAGGCTGGCTGCCATCATGGCTGCAAGAACAACTGCTAATGTTTTCTTCATGACTTTTCCTCCTCCAAGATAATCATTTTTTGAATATATTCATTAATTGGATTAATTAATAAGTTGACTTTATATTACAACAAATTGAATGTTTTGTCAATAAGTTTTTAAAAATGCAGTATTTCATTTTCATTATTTGATATTTTGCACAAAAACAAGGCTGTGGTTTGTGCACTTTGACAAACCACAGCCTTGTAAATATGACTTTCTTTTGTATTGCCTTCTTATACCTGTCTCAATCGTTCTTTTGTCTGCTCTCAAAATAGGTTAAGGGATGATTGAAAATATCATTTATCGCCACAATGGCCGCCCCATGGGCCATGGAATCATTGCTCACCACACTCATGGTTATATCCATGTTGGCATAAATCTCCGGCAGCACCCTCTCCTTTACCCTGCTTTTAACCCTTTCCAGCATAACCGACGGAAGGATATGGGACATCTCATCTCCTATTACAATGACCGATGGATTGAAACTGTTGATAATATTTACGATTCCAACGGAAAGTTTATCACAGGCATCCAGGAAAATCTCCATAACCTCCTGGCTGCCGTCCTTTAAGAGCTGGGACACCTGCCGGAAATTATATTCCGTCTCAGGCTTTAGTACGCGGTTAACCTCCTTGGTAAAGGCAATGGAAGAGCAGTAATTCTCCAGACACCCGTAGTTGCCGCATGCGCATCTGGGACCATTGTAGCAGACCGAGGTGTGCCCCACCTCCCCTGCAACCCCGATGCAGCCCTTGAGCAGTTCACCGTTGTTGATGATACCGGCGCCCACGCCCTGGCCGACTGCAATATATACCACAACTCCGTTTTTATAGTCCTCATCATTATGCCAGTACTGGGCCAGGGCGCCTGCATTTGCATCCTGCTCCAGAAATACCGGTATTCTGAAAATGTCCCGAAGCTTTTCCTGAATCGGAATCTCATTCCATCCAAGGACGCCTGTCATCAGTTCAATACGCCCTCTTTTCTCACTGTAAGGGCCTGGTATGGCCATGCCTATGGCTATGATTTTCCTTGGTTCAGGCGACCTGATGAGCTTTCCGGCTGCATCGATTATGGCCTCAAAGGTTATCCTTGGAGGCTGGTTCACATCCAGCTCCACCCGCTTCTTATCCAGCAGATTCCCGGACAGGTTGAAAATTCCTACCGTATAATTTTTTCTGGCCAGCCTTATGGCCAAAACCCCAAAATCATCGTTATTAATGGAAATGCCTATGGACCTGCGTCCCTTATTCCCAACTAAAAAGCCGACCTCCTTCACCAGTCCCCAGTCAATAAAATCGCTGACAATGTTAGTCACTGTTGCCTGTTTTAACTGGGACAGATTGGCCAGATGGGCTCTTGCACAAATTCCTTCCTTCCTGAGAAGGTTAAGGAGCAGCGTCCGGTTCATGTCCTGTATATTCTCCTGATTAAAACCCCTTATGCTTCTGTTCATACACTCTCCCTATTCATTAATTGATTTTAATGAATTAATCCAATTAATATATTCATCATACGTTGCAATGAACGGATTGTCAAGACAAAAATAAGGAAGAGGGGGGATTTATGTCCCTCCTCTTCCTGCTGTTGCAGCCGTTGCTGCTGCAGATGATTTTTAAACAGCCCGCTTCTTCCTCATCCGGATTCCAATCAGTTCCTTCACATCCTCCAGCACATCCCTGTCCCTTACCTCAATCATCAGCCACCTTCCCCCATTAAACGGAGTGGTATCATGATACAACTGACGGACATACGCAGTACAGCCATTCAGCGCCAGCTCCGCCTCCGGGGCTTCCTTTGCCCCAATGGAAACCATGCAGATAAAATACCCTTCTTCCGGATACAATGTACAAACCGCCCTGGACCCCTTCTTATACTTTACATTCCATCCGCCCTGCATGGAACATCTGCTGTATTCAATCCTGGGGGAGAGATGAAAGGTTTCCTCCAGCCAGTCCAAAAGCTGCTGCCAGCAGGGATTGGCTATATACTCTCCGATTTGCTCCATATCCGGCTGCCTGTGAGCTGGGTACACCTCCATCCACGTCATTGCCGTACCTCCTTTTCATCACGCCCGCGCCTCTGCCTGCCCGGTGCGGTATACCGCTGTATCACACAACTGTCATTCCAGGATTATACCATCTATAACATGACATCTGCATGTCATGTTTTCCGGCATCCGGCAGATACGCCTATGACTCTGTCAGGGTCCGGCAGGCATCTGACCCCAGGCGCCTGACTCCATCTTCGGATATCACCATATCCATTATCTGGTCGTGGGGCTCCACCGGTATATCGTGGCGCATGACCCGTTCCCTGCATATGACAGCCTTCGCGGCCCGGGTCCTGTCCAGATAGCGGTCATAGTAACCGCCGCCGTACCCCAGACGCCTGCCGTCATGGCTGCATGACATGCACGGCACAATAGCCAGGCTGATTTCCTCCGGCTGTATGACCGGGGCATGGACCCCCGGTTCCAGGATGCCGTACTTTCCCGGCTCCAAATCCTGAAGGCTTCTGATTTCCCCCACCTCCATGACGCCTCTGGCAATGCACCGTGGAACACCCACCCGTTTCCCCAGTCTTAAAGCCTCCTCCAATATGGGGGCTGTATCTATCTCCCCGCTGGTTCCCACAAAGCAGAACAGGGTTCCCGCCTGCTCAAATTCCGGCAGACCGGTCACATACCGGAATATCCTGGTGTCCGCCTCCCTTGTATAACCCTCATCCAGTGCTGCAACCGCCTCTTTTATTTCATGACGCAGTGCTTTCTTCTGGTCCTCCGGTGTTTTAAACGCTTCTGAAGCCATGGATGTTTCCCCTCCCTGTCGTTATTTTCCTCATTGCCATTATATCCCTCAATGCCATTATATCCTTCATTGTCATTATTTCCCCCATTATACACTTCCCCGGATGTTAAGACAACCACCATGAAAGCCGCCGCCCGGAAAACAGCCTGAAAAACGTCCCGGGAAACAACCGTCCTCCCTGCCTTGTGTTTTTTCCTATTACCGGATACAATGGTATCAAACCGACATACCAATCACAGGAGGCTGCACATGAACATCAATCTTTCAACCCTGGTCACAGGCAGGGAGGTTTCACTTGAAGACATGCTGGACGCCAGGGAACACCGGCAGGATATCCAGAGAATGCTTCTGTCCCAATATCACCTGCCTGTAATCTCCTTTACCCTGAACATAGTAGGACCCGTCAAGGTTTTTCCCCTGGCTCTGCGGACCTTTCATGAGGGCATCCGTCTCATAGAAACCCAGTGCCATGCATGGAAAATCCCCATCCTTGCAACCCATACCGTCACATCCCATACAGGGCATGAGTATTTCTGGGTGGTAGACGGGGATGTACGGTTTGTGAAAGAAATCCTCTGTTTGTTAGAAGACTCTGTTGCTTTTGGCAGGCTGTTTGACATTGATGTGATTCAGACAGACGGTATGAAAATATCCAGGACAGACCTGGGTTTTTCCGGCCGGAAATGTCTTATCTGCAACCAGGATGCATTTGTGTGCAGCCGTGCCAGAACCCACTCCGTAAAGGAGCTTCTGGAACAGGAATGCAGGATTATGAGCAGCTATTTTGCTGAACAGCATGCCAAGAGGCTGTCCTCCCTGTCCATGCAGGCTCTTTTATATGAAGTCAGTGTCACTCCCAAGCCAGGGCTGGTGGACCGGAACAATACGGGAGCCCATAAGGATATGGACATCTTTACCTTTGAGGCCAGCGCTGTTTCTCTGAATCACTACTTTGAAAAATTTGCCCTGTGCGGCATTGAAAACGGACACGAACCATTTTCCCGCATCTTTTCCAGACTCCGTTCCCTGGGAATCCAGGCCGAGGAAACCATGTTCCGGGCCACCAACCAGGTAAACACACATAAGGGACTTATATTTTCCCTGGCCATCATGAACGGCTCCCTGGGATACATGTATGCCAACCATATTCCATACTCCCCGGATGCCCTTCTGGAGATAAACCAGAAGCTGGTGGCGGACGTGCTTGAGGATTTTAATCATGTGACTGCTGAAAACGCCCGTACAAACGGAGAACGGCTATACGCCCTGTACGGTATGAAAGGCGCAAGGGGCGAGGCCCTGTCCGGTTACCATACCGTACTTAAGGTAGCGCTTCCCGTACTGAAGCACCATGTGGGCAGGGGACTCTCCCTCAACGATGCGGGAGCCATGACCCTGTTGTACATCATGGCCTATTCTGAGGACACCAATATTGTCAACCGTTCCTCCTATGAGGCCATGAAGGAAATACAGGCCGCCCTTCGCGGCAAGCTAAACGACCCGGCATTTGCAGACGCAGACCCGATTCCTTATATCGAATCACTGGATGCGGAATTTATAAAATCCAACATAAGCCCCGGAGGCAGCGCCGACCTGCTGGCCCTTACCTTCTTCATTTACCTGTTTGAACACACAGGACTTTCTTCTATTTTATAGACCACATATCCCGCGTCCTTAACAGCCTGTTTAAGCTCATTGTTTTCATATTCCTGCTTCATCCGCACCAGGGCCTCGCCTTTTTCCAGGTCCGCCTGGGCCCATACTCCCTCCAGGCTGTTGAGGGCATTTTCCACATGGCTGGCGCAATTGCCGCAGGACATACCGTCCACCTTGAGAATCCGGGTATAAGGATAGTGGGATTTATCCTTATCCTTTACCTTGATTTTTTTCACCGATGGCTGGGAAGAAGAGCCGCAGCACCCGGAGGTAAGTTTTTTGGTGTAGCTCTTGATTCCGATGATTGCAATGACAATCAGGACTGTACATATAATGGCTGTTGACATAATTTCATCTCCCTTTTACTCATCTGCATTATTACCATTGTACCCATTTATCTGTTTATATGATAAGATTAGCATCCACTAACCAAAATGTCAATTCCTTCCTTATTTAATATTCTACCAATGCTTCTGAAGTCCTTCACCCCCGAAAACAAAAATGCCCTGAAAGCCTGCCTTTTATTATAAGGCTGCTTTCAGGACATCCAATTTTACTCTGCGGGCTCTGCACCCGCATATTCCTTATCTGTTTTTCCTAACACATAACTGTTTTCTGACTATTTTTCTTTCATCAGGGCCTTTACAAGGGCAGCCCCTGCAAACAGCATGATGAATATAAAGGGGAATGCCGCTGCAAGGGAAATGGTCTGAAGGGGTTTCAAACCTCCTGCAATCAGAAGGCCAACAGCCAGAAGAGACTGTACCACGCCCCACAGCACCTTTCTTCCATTCTTCGGATTCAGGTCACCCTTGGATGAGAACATGGCAAGCACAAAGGTACCGGAGTTTGCCGAGGTAATGAAAAATGTGCATAACAGCACTAGAGATACCACGCACAGAATCATTCCCAGAGGGTACTTGCCCATAACAATGAACAGTCCTGTCTCAGGCTTGCTTGCGATATCCGCAATCTGTGCAACGGAAAGTGTGCCGTCCATACCCAGATGCAGTCCCAGGCTTCCCATAATGGCAAACCAGAGAATGGAACCCAGGGCCGGTGCCAGCACCACGCCTGCGATGAATTCCCGAATGGTCCTGCCCTTGGAGATACGTGCAATGAAGGAACCCACAAATGGAGCCCATGCAATCCACCATGCCCAGTAGAACACTCTCCATGCTCCCACCCAGGTATTGTCGCCGTAATTGTTAATCATAAGGCTGTCTCCAAAGAAGTTCTGCAGATACTGTCCCAGCCCGTTTGTCAGGTTGTTAAGAATCTCAAGCTTTGGCCCTACCAGGAATGTAACGATAATCAGGCCAATGGCAATATATAAGTTAGCGTCGGAAATAATCTTGATGCCGCGGCTGATGCCGTCAACAGCAGACCATATATAGATAACGCTTATTACCGCTATGATAATGATTTGAATCACCAGGGTCGTAGGAATGCCGAACAGGTAATTAAGGCCTGCATTAATCTGCATAACGCCCAGTCCAAGGGAGGTAACAACGCCTGCTACCGTGGCGAACACTGCCAGTACGTCGATGGTCTTTCCAACCCATCCGTTGATTCCCTTTTCACCGATAAGGGGTTCAAAAATGGAGCTGATAAGTCCTGGTTTTCCCTTGCGGAACTGGAAATAGGCAAGACCCAGTCCGATGATACAATAGTTAGCCCACGGATGCAGCCCCCAGTGCATGTAGCTGGACCGTATGGCAAAATTTGCGGCTGCTTCCGTACCAGCCTCTATTCCCGGAATGGGATTTGAAAAATGTGCCAGCGGTTCAGAGATTCCCCAGAATACCAGTCCCACACCCATACCGGCGCCAAACAACATGGCAAACCAGGATATGGTGGAATATTCAGGCTTGGAATCATCTGGTCCAAGTTTAATCTTTCCCCATTTGCTGAACGCAATGGCAATGGAGAAAATAACAAATGCGGTCATGGCCATGAGATAAAGCCAGCCAAAGTTATTGGTCAGAAATGAATATGCAGCATTTGATACAACTGTAAAATTGGCATTAAAGGCAACCGCCCATATTGCCATGATAATGGTTATCACTAATGAAACCACGAATACCTGATTTTTGTCTTTCATATAGGCCCTCTCCTTCTCCTAAAAGCATGCGGACAGCCGGCAAAATGATTCTGGACAGCCAGACAAAAGCTTCAAGCAAACAAATTGCCGCCTGACAGGCCCCCCTGTCAGGCGGCACACAAAGCCACTCATCACTCATGGCATACAGAACCCTATTTCGTACCGGCCTGTATCCTAGATTCCTACTTTGAAAATGGTCTGCTTTTTAATATCCGTAGCCAGCGCATCCAGTGCTGCTTCCACTCTGGAGCGGCGGAGCAGATGCTGTTCCTCCTTGGAGGTTGACGGATTTCCAAGAGGATATGGAATGGATATGGTTGGAACCATACGGTTTACGCCAACCGTCTGGGCAACCGGAAGAAGGTTACACATAAGTACAACAGGGAATCCTGCGCGCTCAAATTCTTTTACCATCGTTGACCCGCAACGAGTACAGGTCCCTCAGGTGGAGACCATGATAACGGCATCCACATGGTCCTCCTTCAGAAGCGGTATGATTTCCTTAGCCATTCTTCTGGCTTCTCCCTGTGTGGTTCCGGTTCCTACGGTTGAATAGAAATAGTCGTGGAGAGAACCATATTTGCCTTCATTCAGGAATTCTTTCATAACATCCACAGGCATGATGACATTGGGGTCTGCATTGGCAGCAGCCGGGTCAAAGCCGGCGTGGATTGTCTTAAACTCGCCGCTCTCTAAGCGGTCCATCTTGGAGATGTCATATCTGCCCCAGCGTGTTGCGGACGCGGACTGAATCCTGTCCGGATTGTCCACAGGAACAATACCGCCGGTGTTGGCCAGCGCAATCCTGGCATGTTTTAAATCCTTAAGAGCCGGTGCAATGGGAACCAAATCCTTCTTGGGAATAATCAGCTCAGACTGGTACGGCTGTCCGGATGCCTTGGCAATCAGCATATCCACTGCACGGTCAGCAGCAGTCACGCCGTCCCCGCGCCATACCTGATGGCGGATGCCTCTTGCATAATATCCATCTGCATCCGGTCCTTCCGGTGCCTGGCCCTTTAACAGCTTATCCGCCAGCTTTACCATAGCGCCTGCATCCTTCTTCATGCTGGCTGCAGAATGGCTTCCTATCATGACATACATTTCTTTCTTAAACATCTCAACACCAGGGTTCTCTGCGTGCATGGATGTGATAACCGGTACGCCGAACTTGGCGGCAACCGCCTTTCCAATCTCGCCGCAGGCAACGCCGTAACGGCCGGCCTGGAAGGCTGGTCCGGCCAGGAAAAGGTCAAACTCCCTGCCCTCTAATGCAGTCAGAATCCTTTCAATGGCTTCATCCCTGTGTGTGCTCATAAAGTTGTCACCGCAGATGATGGTTGTGGTGACCTGGGCGTCAAGCTCTGCCAGCATCTGGTTGATAGCTGCTGTAGGTCCCATGACGCCGTCTCTGATTTCCGGTTCAAAATCAGCCTTGTCTTCGCCGCCAATGCCTGCGAAGAACTGGTTGATATAACAGATAACGTTCTTCATAACGAAACTCCTTTCACTGATTTTCCTTAAAATTCCCTGACAGTCTTGGTGGACCAGCCGATAATCTGGTCTCCGCAGAACATGGCGTTATTTTCCATGATGATGGAGCCATCCGGTCTCACTGACGGTCCTAAAATCTCATCCCCGGCCCAGCCGCCTGACAGGCCGTCCCTGGCAAGGGCTTCCAGCTCGCCGATTACCTCAGGCATTGGCGGAAGTTCAATCAATTCAGAAACATTACCGGTAGATACAATGGCATCTTCCTTCTCATCCATGGAAACCAGCGGGTCGGACTTGCCGTCACGGCCTGTACACTCGTTTGTAAGACCTACGGTCTTAACGCCGGCATCTTCCAGCGCAACGATGCAGCCTGTAAAGTCAGCATCCGGATTGCCGTAGCCTTCCTCTGTCACCAGGGCTGCGTCTGCTCCCAGGGATTTTGCAATCTGTGCCACAAATAATGCGGAACGCTCCTTCTGCTCCAGGGCAACATTCAGGTTTGACATGATAACGCCCAGGAAATTAAGGGTTTTGCCGTGTTCCTTGTACAGTCTCTTGATGACAGGACAGTTCTGGAAATCATAGGTAGCCCACTTGGAAGAGCATGGCATAAAGCTTCCGGATATCATGGCTCCGTCCAATACCTCATTGGGATTCATAAAGGTGGGAAGCATGTGGTTGCAGTCCCATCCATAGCAGAGGTCGTTGTAGCCCATCTCCTCCATCTGGGACTGCGGCTGCATCACGTATACAACGGATGGAAGCTTCTCAGTCTCAGGCGCCCTCTTAATGACCGGCTCCAGCTCGTAGCTTTCAACCTCTTCCGGCTCCATATCCTTTACGCAGGAACCAATGTATTCAGCAAGTTTGTGAACAGCTTCCCTGATGGCCCTGTTCTTCTTCTGCTGCTCCCGTTTCTCAAAATCCTCATCTGTATCCGCAACCAGCACCAGATTCTTAAGTTGGGAGAAATATGTATATTTAGCGCCTTCCCCTCCCATGTCAATGAGCCCGTCCTGGAAACCTCCCCAGTGTCTGCCCACAGCCAAAAGGCTCATATCCTTCAGACAGTGTGTCCTTCCATTTCCAGCCTGTGACAGCGGTCCTGTATAACCTGGGAACAATGCGTCCCCGTTTACCTTTACCCTGCACTCCACTGCCTCTTTAACAGGTACCAGCCTCACCATATCGCCAGGCTTTACAATTCTTAAATCTGCCTCCGTAATGTGCGGGTCTTTCTTGACAAAGGCAAGGCAATCCTCTTTGTCTACCGTAAGGACACCATTCTCATACTTGGTCTTGTCACCAAAAACGATATCCTTTACATAAAAATTACCGAGTTCCAGTTTCATAAATGAACTGCTCCTTTCTTATAGAAATTTTCTATAGTTCCGGCTATTAACAGTTAATATTTTAACATTAACTGCCCGGTTTGCAAGCCTTTTTGTGCATTTTGACGATTTTCAGAACATTGTTGGATAATACCATGGTAACTTTATGCATCATGTAAGAGTCTCAATTGTCTGAATCCATTCCTGTTTAATCTCAAAACATACCCCTAATTCGTCCGCCGGGGAGTTGGGCTCCAGCTCAAACACCCGGTCCCAGCTGGCTATGATTCTCTTTTTCAGCATGGGATAATAGTTGCCCAACGCCTCTGTCACAAGGGCCATTTCATTCTCAATCCCATACCGCTTCAGCTCCTCGTTAAAGGCGCGCTCGTCCTCCAGATTTAACGGCACATACATATAATTGACCCGGAACCCCCAGGCATACTCGGAGATGACGCGGACCTTGTCCTCCGGTATCCTGAGCGTGAAGCACACGGTGTCCTCCGTGTTCCTCAATCTGTATTCGTCATGCATGGACAGCCATATGGGAAATGAGCAGCCCTCCGGAACATCAATCCTCTCCCTGCACCGTTCAGCAAACCACCGGTAAAGTTTCAGGTAGTACTCTGAAATAGAGTCATTCTTCATCCTGATATATTCCTCCTTCACCCGGTAGGACCCTGTTTTCTCCAATTCCTCCAGGACCTTTCCGGACTGCCTGGTGTAAACCGTGTAAAAACCGTTCTCTGTTTTTTTGCTCATATCAATCCCTCCTGTTTGGCATTTTATATTTACTATTTTCTCATGAAGCTTCTGAGTGCGTCTGAAAATTACATTCTTCTGAGTGCATCTGAAAATCACGTTCCAACATCCGGGCAGAAATAAATTTTGAACACGCTCCGGCTCCATAAAAAATGAGCCGCGGAAATCACTTCTGACGGCCGCGGCAATTCATTTTATTTCTGGTGGTTTTCTATCTGGCATTTGCCATATAATCATGGCCCAGGGTGTCGCTGGCATATATGCCTACAATAACTTCCACATCGCGCTTAAACTCCTGGACCTTATCCTCAATCGCTTCCGGCTCCAGGCCATAATCCAGGATGTCCTTCAGGTACCCCTTATACAAAAGGCAGACCATACGGTTCATCTTCACGGCATTCTCCTCCGTAATCACGCCTGCCTGCGCGCAGCGCTCCGCCATGACCATATCACGCTCAAACAGGTCCGTGGATTGAAGCATAACCTGAAGATAGGGGCTGACTATGTTGATTCGCTCCGGAAACATGTCATAATACTCACGGATGGCCGTGGTCAGGTTCCGGCTGGCGGAACTGAAAAAAATGATATCAAAGGCCTGGGGATAGCGGAAGGCAATGCGGCAGTAGCATTCCCATATGCCAATGTGCATGTCCCAGATATCATGCCACTCCTTTTCGTGGATGTTCAGCTCCTCCAGGTACTCGTCCAGATACCCCAGGTTGGCATAATAAAGCAGCTCCTCCACATTCTCAAAATACCGGTACATGCTGGTGGTACTGCACTGGAATTCCTTGGCCATCCTTCGTATGGAAATGGCCTCGGTCCCCTCATCCCGGATGATTTCCAAAGCCCTTTCTATGTAAACTTTTCGGTTTAAATCCTTAAAATATTTTCTCCTCACTCGTTCATTTTCCACTAAAACCATCCCTTTCTTCTGAAGCTGAATGAGAATTTATCCCCACCACATCCTCCTGCCTGAGCTGCCACACAGCAGCTCCCAGATTGATTTGTTCCGTATTGTCTATATCAAATATGCGGTCCCAGCTCTTCCTGATTTCCGACTTCAGGTACGGATAAAAGGCCGACTGAAAAACTTCCCAGTATGTAGACACTCCCATCCGGTTCATTTTCTGTTCAAACCTGGCTTCGTCCTCCTGACTCTTACCCACATAGGAAAGATTCAGTACCTTCTGCCACTTTTCACGGTCAAACAGAACAACCCGCTCCCTGGGAACGGACAGCTCCAGCAGATAACTGTCCTGGGACAAATATACCCAGTTCGGGTCAAAAAAAAGCCAGACAGGAGACTCCGCTCCATCAGGCGGTTCCACCATGAGCCTGGCCCTCTGTTTAAAAAAGCCGTACGCCTCCTTAAACACCCAGGCGCTCTCCTCATACTTTTTGTCAATAAACTCCATTTTAACCTGTGAAAATCCATTCTCCCTGATACAATCAAGGACTGCATCTGTCTGGGCTGTCCACAAATGCAGCATGGAACCCGGGCTGAATCCGTCTTCCATACCATCCCTCAGCATATTATCCCTCCATAGGCATATTCATGACTTAAAGTTATACTTTCAGTGTACATTGTTTTATAATATTTGTCAAAAAGAAAACGAAAGCCCTTCCAATCTTTGTCCAATGTTCTATCATATGACCTGGTTTCATACAGTGTAACAGGAGGTGCATATGAATACTTCACTAACAACTGCCGGGATTCTGTCCGTAGCCCTGATGGGGACGCTTCTCCATTTCACCTACCGCTGGTCCGGCTGCAATTCCCTTATCGGCCTCATTTCCCCTGTCAATGAATCTGTTTGGGAACATATGAAACTGCTGTTTTTCCCAATGCTCCTGTTTGGACTATGGAGCCTGAAGGGTGTGACCGACCCCTGCCGCACATCTGCATTTCATGCCGGACTGCTCATGGGAACCCTCCTGATACCAGTCCTGTTTTACTCCTATACAAAATTGCTGGGGCGTAACTTTCTTGTGTTGGATATAGCCTTATTTTACAGTTCCGTGATTGCTGCATTTCTCATATACCGCAGGCTGTCGGGAAACTGCCTTTTGGGAAAATACAGTCACGTAACATCCATGGCCGTGTTCCTTCTGCTGCTTTGTTTTCTGCTGTTTACCTATTTTCCTCCTGGTTTTTCTATTTTTCAGAGTCCGGAAAAATGATGGCAGGAACAGTCGGATTGACGTGTGATATACTGCGCAGATAAGTAAATTTCCATAAAGTAATGCCCGTCCCGCCATGCTGTATCATCTCTAAGTACAGTATGGCGGGCGGGCATTGTTCTTCTGATATGAACCCTTTAAACGGTTTAAACTGCTGCAGTTTTCTTACCGGACCGGCTCGTAATCCATAGCAGATTCCTGGTCAGTAGACTCCAGTTTGAATATAACAGGCCGCAGTCCATCATTGCAGCTGCATATGGCGACTCCCGGTTTTCTAATCCAATCACCATAATAGAACAGCTCACTTCCAGCGCCATGGGCCAGGGCAAACACATATTGGTAAATGGCCTTCCATGCCTCATCACAAAGCCCTTCAGGCTTTGCATAGTCCGCATAAAATACCTGTCCTGCTTTCATCATGGGACAGGCTGTCAGGCCCTCTGCCCCGTATTCCAGGGCCAGTTCTTTGTCCAGGGTGGTTTTTAAAACAGTTATCTTTACTTTCTTCATATTCTGAACCTCCTTTTGTCAATGGGTTATGTTTAAAAACTAATCATTTGGTTCCTTGATTCTGATTAAATCCACCTGGTTTCCGCCGGCCAGCTGTTCCGCCATGTTTTTCACACCTAAAATCTCTGTGTTGGTATGGCTTCCTACAAAGAGATTCATCCCGCAAAACCTGGCATATTGCTGTGAATACAGAGCATATTCCCCTGTGACATATGTATCACATCCCAGCTCCACCGCTGCCTTCATATCACCGGTCATGTTTCCCCCGCCCGCAGCAACAGCAATCCGCCGGATTGGCCTGTCATTGTTCCGATTGCAGCGCACACTTTCCTGCAATATCTCAGTAAGCGTTACTGCAAAAGAATCAAAATCCATGGGTATTATTTCACCCACAATTCCCCCATAATACAACTCCCTGTACGGCATTACTTTTTTACAATTTCTCATTCCCAAGGCTTTCGCCAGCGATGCACTTGTGCCAAAGTCTGCATCATCTAATGGTGCGTGAAAAAAGGCATGGGTGATACCGGATGTTTGAAGCATTTCGTTGCACTGCGCCTTAAGTCCATATATGAATTCCCATGAATCATGGTGTGTGAGAAGGAAATCCACCTCTTCTTCCTCCGCTTTTTCTATGATTTCATTTGTTAGATTGGTGGCATATCCGATGCGCCTTATATCTCTTTCTGTCTCATTATAAAAGCCCCATTCTTCCGGAAGAGAACGCAGTTTTTCGGGGTCAAACATATTTATCAACCGCTCTTTCAGGTGTCTATAATCCATTATTTTTTCCACTTCTCCCTCTGAGTTTAATCAACTTTTTTCGTATTTTTCTCTTGCCTCCCGCTTCCTTTATTGCCCTGATTTTATGTATTTTAACATTAGTTCTGCATTTCCTGTGCGCCCGCATAAGCGATTAATCCGATTCATCACCTGGATTTTATCCCGCTCAATATCAGATTCCTTATACGGTTCTTTGTCTCTGTTTACAATCACCTCTTCTGTCCTTCCATCCGCGGAAAACCGAACCATATATATGCAAAACCATACAAAAGCCAACACTGCAAACAAAATTTCAGCAATCTATTTTATTAAAAATAACTGTCTGTTCTTTCATGGATATTTTACCGACTTCATAACCGTACTCTGTTAATTCTTTTTTGAATTTCAAAAAAGAGTGGTCAATTTCTATACCTGCAATTTCAGCAATTTCATCAAACGTCAGCTTGAATGACTGGCTTCCGTTTTCCTGCACATATTTCCACAAATTATTGTATTTACTCATTTTACTCCCGCCTTTTCAGTTTTGCCGCATGCCGGTCCAGTTCCTCTGCGGACTACGAATCTGATTCCATGGAATTCCCTTATAATGAAAAGCTGCTTTCAATTAGCGATTACCTTTTAAATGATATTATTCTTTCCACACCGTTTCTCTGCAACACCGATACAGGGGGTAGGGCGGCTCAGGCTCAATCCTGCTGACGATACCTTTCTTCTCCAAGGCATATTCCATTTCCGCCAGTTCCATCAGACCTCCCCTAGTGGTTATTGGCTGTTCTGCGTGTATATTGCTATAAATCAGATTATATCTGCTACTGAATATCTTACCTGTCTCCCTGATTTGTTTTAATGATAGTTCCATGGGATTCAGCACCTTCAGATGGTATGTCTCACCGTCCGTATAACATGGAGGAAAATAACTGGTTACCACCCCAGCCCCGCAGGAATCGCACAGATAGCTTACCTCGCCTAATACGGCTTTATAGTGCAGGCTCTTTTGATTACAGTCAGGACAGAGAAGCAGTTTGTCCTTCTTCCCATCCCTCAGGGCACACTCTGCGCATTCATCCTCTTTCCATCGTCCGCAGTCAACCGCACGGCCCGCATCCAGCATTTTCTGTATGACTGCTTTATATACTTCATCATCCTCTATAATTAGTACCTTGCGGTCCTCTCCGGCCTCCTGAGGACGGGTTGTAATGACGTAGCTGTACCGGCTGACACGCTCCGCATAGTATATGCTTTCTTCCTGCCATAAGTACTGGTATTCTTTAAGATTCATACAGTCCTCCCGGGGTATAGTCTGTTGCCCTGCATATATAGGTCTACATAGTTTAATTCACATAACAAAACCTTCATTTTTGAACTATCAGGCGTTATCCCCGTGCCCCTATCTGCGGGAACTTATCTATCTCTATTCCTTTAAAAACGCAACTCTGTTTTCTTTAAATAATCCCGCTAGCCCGCCTAGAATCAGGGTTTGCGCACGAGAAGCGTGACGGTTTCCACGTGCACCGTCCCAGGAAACATATCACAACACCTAACCCGCACCACCTCATACCCCCCATCTGCCAAATACCTTAAATCCCTGGCCAGTGTAGCTGAGTCGCAGCTCACATAAACCACCCGTTCCGGCCTCATCTTAAGTATGGTATCCAGGCAGACCGCATCGCATCCTTTTCTTGGGGGGTCCACCACAATCACATCCGCGTGGACCTTATTTTTCTCAAACTGTTCCGGCAGTACTTCTTCTGCCTTTCCCGCAAAAAATTCCGCATTATTTATGCCGTTAATTTCCGCATTTCTCCTGGCGTCCTCTATGGCCTGAGGCACAACTTCCACGCCGTACACCTTTCCCGCCTTTTGGGCCAGGAACAGAGAAATGGTGCCAATTCCACAATACAAATCCCAGACAGTCTCATCCCCTGTAAGCCCGGCATACTCCAGCGCTGTGCCGTAAAGCCGTTCTGTCTGTACAGGGTTTACCTGATAAAAGGAAAGGGGAGAAATCTGATATTTCACATTTCCAATGTAATCTGTAATAAACCCGGGTCCATAGAGATTAACTATCTCTTTCCCCATAATTATATTTGTTCTCTCCTGATTTACACTATAAGAAATACTGGTCATGCCTTTTATCCCATGCCCCTGTATTTCCTCCCTCTTTACTTTCTCTCCTTTTCTCTCACGCCTGTCGCCCCCGCACAGCATCTCCACCAGGCGTTTCCCTCCGGGCAGCTTCTTTCCGTTGATTACCAGACAGACCATTATCTCACCCGTTTTAAAACCCTTCCGAATCAGGACATGGCGCACCAATCCCTTATGCGATGTCTCATCATAAGGTTCAATCTTCATTTCCTCCATAAAGCGTTTTACTATATTCAGAATGTCCCTGTTTTCCTCAACTCCCAGCAAACAGTCTTCGGACTCAATGATGGCATGGGTCCGCCCGGCATAAAAGCCGGCAATCACGTTTCCGTCCTTGTCCCTTCCAAATGGGAACTGAGCCTTATTCCTGTATCTCCACGGTTCCTCCATCCCCATAATCGGCAGCATATGAATCTCATCCTCAGCAAATCCGCCAATACGCATCAGATTATTCATCACCTTGCGCTCTTTGAATTTCAACTGCTCCTCATAGCTCATGGCCTGAAGCTGACAGCCCCCGCATTGCCTTGCCACCGGGCATGGAGGTGCCACTCGGGACCCGGATGGCTCCAATACCTCCATCAGTCTGGCAAATCCATAGGATTTCTTCATCTTTATGGCCTTTGCCCGCACCACATCGCCAATCACTGCGTCCTTGACAAACCAGATGTAGCCATCCAATTTCCCCACGCCTGCTCCGTCCTCATTCATATCCTCTATTGTCACAATAAATTCCTGATTCTTTTCCATACCCTTTCACCTGTCCTGTCATTCAATCTGTTATTATAATCTGCTGCTCTCTGCTGCTGCTCTGCGCTGCCCCATCACGCCAATATAGTTCTTCCATCCCGCCCCATTATCACAAAAGGCTGAAAACACACTGGTCAAGGACACATCCCGCAATCCCGTACCCAAACTAAATGTTTTCAGCCTTATTTATTCGGTCCTGTTATTTCTCTTTATCAACCAGCGCCAACGTTCTATTCCGTTGTTTTCCTGATATTAGACTCCAACAACCGGTTATATCCCAGCCATCCTTTATTCTCACCGCCGGACTGCAGCGCCTCTATCATGGTTTCCATCTTGGCATCCGTATTATCGGCAAAATTAAGGGCCAGTGCCTCCAAAAGCGCAGGCTTCTTGGGTGAGCCGTACTCTAATTCCCCGTGATGAGCCAGTATACAGTGCTTAAGCTCTGTGGACAGCTTTTCCGGGAATCCTGGTATGGAGCGGATGCTTTCTCCTACCATCTCCGTACCGATGATGATATGGCCCAGAAGCTGTCCATCGTCAGTATAGTCATTCTCCGGGAAGCGTGAAAGTTCCCTGGTCTTACCGATATCGTGGAAAATAGCTGCTGTCAGCAGCAAATCACGGTTCAGCATCGGATAGTATCCGGCGTAGTAATCGCACAATTTTGTTACGCTGAGCGTGTGTTCCAGCAAACCGCCCACAAATCCGTGATGCACGGTCTTGGCCGCGGAATGAAACTGGAATGCCTTTGCAAATGCCGCATCCTCCACAAAGTAACTGCACAGCAGCTTCTGAAGGTAAGGATTCTTCACACTTTTTATGTAGCCCAGAAGCTCCTCGTACATGTTTTTTATATCCTTCTTTGACACCGGCAGGTAATCTGCTTCCATATACTCGCCCTCCTGGGCCCTGCGAATCCGGCGCACATTCAACTGGAAGGAATTCTGGAACAGGGTCACGTCCGCCTCCACATGAACGTAATCCATGGTCTCAAATTCCCCCACTCCCGGGGAACCCAAATCCCATATTTTGGCGTCAATGGTACCTGTCTTGTCCTGCATCACCAGATTGCCGTATTCCTTGCCGTTCTTAGTCAGGGCAATCTGCTTGTTTTTACACAGGTACACATCTGCAATGTGCATACCTTCCCTGAAGGTGTCAATATATCTCATGCTCTTTTTTCCTCATCTTTCTATTTTATAAACCTATTAATAAACCCATTTATAACACTGTCAATCAAGCCCCTGACAACAACGCAGCCAGGCGTCAACGCTGCCTGGCCTCTTTGCCTGACTTCATACATTTCCCTGCTTCCATTGCCGCCTGGCTCTGATTGCCTCATGGCCCAATCTCTCCGGACCTCCAGCCGCTACCTGGCTCCAACTGTTACTGTAAACTCAATTTCCTTATATTCATCCTTGCCGTTTCTCAGAACCGCCACCTTAATCTTATCGCCTGCGTGTAAGCCTTCCACCTGGTTCTGGAAATCCTTCAGGCTTCCTACCTTCTCGCCGTTCATCCAGGTGATGATGTCCCCTGGCTGTATGCCTGCGTTGTACGCAGGGCCGTCTGTCACTGCCGATATCACATAGATACCGGAAGGCATTCCGCTGTCCGCCATGGCCTGGCTCACTTCCTGGCCCTTGATGCCGAAGTACGGGGCCGGAATACCGTTGCTCATCATTTCCAATATGCCTTTATAATCTGATATAGCCACCACTGTGGTCATCCTACAGACACCATCCTCGTCGTACTTGTCCGTAACCCATCCAATGAGCTCGCCTGAAGTGTTCAGGAGAAAGGTTCCAGCCTCCGCATCACCGCTGGCGCTGGTATAGAACACCCTGGAACTGCCGTCCACCGTATGGACATTGCGCACCACATAGGATATGTTTCCGTAATCGCTGGAATGGACAATACCGGCCGGCGCACCGATGGCCACCACCATGTCGCCCTGCTTCACTCCATAAGAGTTGCCCAGCTTGATGGCCTCCACCTTTTTAAACTGCTCGCTGTCCATCTGGGCCGCGTCCACACTGACCACGGACAATCCCATAATGGTATCGCTCTGCTTCACAATTCCAGCCATCATGGTTCCGTCCGGGAATGCCACCTCAATGGAATCAGCTGCCTCCACGGCCTTGTCCGGCGTGAGAATCAGAATCTCGGTGCGTGTCCTGGCTATAACCACCCCGGAGAACTGTCCCGATGTCTCGATGGGATTGTCAAACCAGTCCTTCTCATGCTGGATGGAATGGACCACCACCAGACTGTCGTCCGCGTCGCTGGCAATGGTGCGCAGGTTGCTGTACAGTTTATTTAAATCATCAATGGAATAGCGGTATTTCTCCATCTCGGAGCGCACCATCTCATCCACTGCCTCGGTCATGGCCGGCTCTGTGGGCTCTGTCTCCGCCGCCACGGCAGCCGTTGTTTCCGGCTCATCCTTTGGTATGGTAATCTGGCTGCTCTCCTCAGGAGTCTCCTGGCCTAAAATCCTTTCCGCCATGGGTTTGCTCACCACAAAACAGATGGCCGACAACACGCCAAACAGAACGGCACAAAAAATGGTCAGCAGGATTTTCCGGGCAATCTGCCTCCGGGTCATGGGCTGCCGGACAATCTTCTCATTGATAAAGCGATGGGACTTGTCCGGAGTCTGGTCCTGCCGGTCTAAATCTCTATGCTGGTCAGCACGTTTATCCGCCATAGTACTCCTCCTTGCGAAGACTCTTACCCTCTATTATACGTTTCTTCCCAGTATTATGCAAGATTTTATATATGAAAAGATAGTAAAAAAGATAGTAAATATCGATTTTTATGGTATAATTTAAATGTCGGCTTTTGGGAAAAAGTCCTTTTAAATCCAGCATTTTTACGAAAAACACAGGTGAAATCAATGAATCAGAAAGCGTTAAAAACTTTAGAATACGATAAAATCATAAACCAGCTGACCGAATACGCGGCCTCTCCCCTTGGAAAGGCCCTCTGCCGGAACCTCTCCCCTTCCTCTGATTTGGAAGAAGTGCGCACCTGGCAGGCGCAAACCACGGATGCAGTGACACGAATCCGTCTTAAGGGTTCCGTGTCATTTTCCGGCATCAGGGACATTGGAGACTCCCTGAAGCGGCTGGATATCGGCAGTTCCTTAAGCATACCCGAGCTTCTCTCCATGAGCTCCCTCCTGACCGTGGCAGCCAGGGCCAAGGCCTACGGACGCCATGACGGCGATGAGGACGGAAGGGGAAACGGCCAGGCGGAGGATGATTTTGACTCCCTGGAGCCCCTGTTTGCGGGGCTGGAACCCCTGACCCCCCTGAACAGCGAAATCAAACGCTGCATCCTTTCCGAGGACGAGGTGGCGGATGATGCCAGTCCGGGATTATCCCATGTGCGCCGTTCCATGAAGGTGACCGCTGACCGCATCCACACCCAGCTGAACTCCATCCTCAACTCCAACCGTTCCTATCTGCAGGACGCGGTCATCACCATGAGGGACGGGCGGTACTGCCTGCCGGTTAAGTCAGAGTACAAAAACCAGGTATCCGGCATGGTCCATGACCAGTCCGCCACAGGCTCCACCCTTTTCATCGAGCCAATGGCCATCATCAAGCTGAACAATGAGATGCGTGAGCTGGAAATACAGGAGCAAAAGGAAATCGAAGCAGTCCTGGCCTCCTTAAGCAACCAGGCAGCGCCCTATACCGAAGAGCTGCGCATGGACATGGAGCTTCTGGCACAGCTGGACTTTATATTTGCCAAGGCCGGACTGGCCCGCCATTATAAGTGCAGCGCCCCTGTGTTCAATAACAGAGGCTACATCCATATCAAGGACGGACGCCATCCCCTTTTGAATCCCCAGACCGTTGTTCCTACCAATGTATGGCTGGGAAAGGAATTCGACCTGCTGATTGTCACCGGCCCAAATACAGGCGGCAAGACCGTGTCCTTAAAAACAGTTGGCCTGTTTACCCTTATGGGGCAGTCCGGGCTTCACATCCCTGCATGGGAAGGCTCGGAGCTGGCTGTGTTCGACGAAGTATTTGCCGACATTGGGGATGAACAGAGCATTGAGCAGAGCTTAAGTACCTTTTCCGCCCATATGACTAATATTGTGCGCATTTTAAATGAAGCCGATTCCCGGTCCCTCTGTCTTTTTGACGAGCTGGGTGCGGGTACGGACCCAACAGAAGGAGCCGCCCTGGCCATTGCCATTCTCTCCTTCCTGCACAACATGAAGTGCCGCACCATGGCCACCACCCATTACAGCGAACTGAAGGTATTTGCACTCAGCACGCCCGGAGTGGAAAACGCATGCTGTGAATTCAATGTGGAAACCCTGCAGCCCACTTACCGGTTACTCATCGGTATTCCCGGCAAGAGCAATGCTTTTGCCATTTCCCAGAAGCTGGGGCTCCCAGGCTATATCATTGACGATGCAAAATCCCATCTGGAGGCCAAAGATGAATCCTTTGAGGACCTGCTGACCAGCCTGGAATCCAGCCGGCTGACCATTGAGAAGGAGCAGGCTGAAATCAATGCCTATAAGGATGAAATAGCCTCCCTGAAGAACCGTCTGACCCAGAAGGAAGAGCGTCTGGACGAGCGCAAGGATAAGATTCTTAAAAATGCCACCGAGGAAGCCCAGCGCATCCTGCGGGAGGCCAAGGAGACAGCGGACCAGACCATTAAGCAGATTAACAGGCTGGCCGCCAGTTCAGGCGTGGGCAGGGAGCTGGAAGCTGAACGGGCCAGGCTCAGGGACCAGCTGAAGAAAACAGATGAAAAGCTGGCCGTGAAGCCCAAGGGACCCAGCCAGCCCATTTCACCCAAGAAACTGAAAATAGGGGACGGCGTCAAGGTGCTGTCCATGAACCTGAAAGGCACCGTAAGCACCCTTCCCAATGCCAGGGGGGATTTGTATGTACAGATGGGTATTCTCCGTTCCCTGGTAAACATCAGGGATTTGGAGCTTCTGAATGAGAAGGATATAAGCGCCACCCTGGGAGACGGAAGCTCCCTGAGCTACGGCGGAAAGACCGCCAAGAGCAAGGGCAGCGGAAGCAGCCAGATTAAGATGTCCAAATCCTCTACCATATCTGCCGAGGTCAACCTCATAGGAATGACAGTGGACGAGGCAGTGCCTGCCATGGAAAAATATCTGGACGATGCCTATCTGGCCCATCTGCAGACCGTGCGTGTGGTCCACGGCCGGGGCACCGGAGCGCTTAAAAACGCCTGTCACAAGCGCCTGCGCCAGCTCAAATATGTAAAGGAATTCCGCCTGGGCCAGTTCGGAGAAGGTGATTCAGGCGTAACCGTTGTGACATTTAAGTAGAAACCAGCAGCAAGGAGGAACAAAAGCATGGCAGAGAAGCAGAGGATTCTGATTGTGGATGATGATGCAAATATTGCAGAATTAATCTCCCTCTACCTGATGAAAGAGTGTTATGAGACAATGATTGTGGGGGACGGCGAGGAAGCCCTTAAGGTATTTCCGGAATTCAGGCCCAACCTGGTACTGCTGGACCTGATGCTTCCGGGTATGGACGGTTATCAGGTGTGCAGGGAGCTTCGCGCTTCCTCCCAGGTGCCGGTCATCATGTTGTCCGCAAAGGGAGAGATTTTCGACAAGGTATTGGGACTGGAACTGGGGGCGGATGATTATATGATTAAACCCTTTGATTCCAAGGAGCTGGTAGCCCGTGTCAAGGCAGTGCTGCGCCGTTACCAGGCAGCTCCGGCCCCGGCCCCATCGTCCACTGAGCAGCAGGGCGAATACGTGGAGTACCCGGATTTGATTGTAAACCTTACCAATTATTCCGTTATCTACATGGGCCATTCCGTGGAGATGCCGCCAAAGGAGCTGGAGCTTCTGTACTTCCTGGCGGCCTCCCCCAACCAGGTATTTACCAGGGAACAGCTTCTGGACCATATCTGGGGCTATGAATACATTGGGGATACCCGCACCGTGGATGTACATATCAAACGTCTGCGGGAAAAGATAAAAGACCACAACAGCTGGGCCATTACCACGGTCTGGGGAATCGGCTATAAATTCGAGGTGAAACGATGACCCGTTCTCTTTATTCCAAATTCATACTGGGATATCTGATTTTCGGTCTTCTGGGTTTTATCGCCATTGCCACATTTTCATCCAAAATGACCCGCGACTATCTGGTTCAGAGTAAGGCGGACGCCCTATATGACGAGGCAAATATCATTGCCTCGTCATGCAGCACCATGTATCAGGGGAAACGCCTGGATTCCGAGGAGGTTTCCACCCAAATACGGGCGCTGTCCCACTACCTAAGGGCAGAGATATGGGTGGTCAACCGCCAGGGCACCGTGGTCATGGACAGTCTGGGCGGTACCCGGGTCCAGTCCAGCATCAGCGACTTTGACCCTGCGTCCATTGGGAACCGGTCCTATACCATAGGGGATTACTACGGGATGTTTAACGGGAATGTACTCAGCGTATCAGCCCCCATTACAGGAAATTACAACACCTACGGCTATGTGCTGATTCACCTTCCTATCAGCGAAATCAACCAGTCCCAGAACGGCATCTTAAGCATACTTTACATCACATCCGCAGTCCTGTTCGGCCTGTCCCTCATTATCCTTCTGGTGTTTACCCAGACCGTGTACCTGCCCCTGCGCAAGATTACAGTGGGCGCCAATGAATATGCGGCCGGAAACCTGGATTACCGGATTGACGTTAAGACCCACGATGAGATGGGCTATCTCTCCGATACCCTGAATTACATGTCCGATGAGCTGAATAAAATGGAGGAATACCAGAAAAATTTCATCGCCAATGTATCCCATGATTTCCGTTCTCCCCTGACTTCCATCAAGGGATATCTGGAAGCCATCCTGGACGGCACCATACCGGCTGATATGTATGAAAAATACCTGTCCAGGGTCATATCCGAGACAGAGCGCCTTCATAAGCTGACAGAAAGCATGCTCACCCTCAACTCCCTGGATGCAAAAGGCTATCTATCCAGGACCAATTTCGACATCAACCGTGTGATAAAGGATACGGCGGCCTCCTTTGAGGGCACCTGCGAGTCAAAGAATGTAAGATTTGAGCTCACCTTCTCAGATGACATCCAGATGGTTTTTGCCGACCTGGGAAAAATACAGCAGGTCATGTACAATCTCATAGACAACGCCATCAAATTCAGCCATCACGATTCCACCATCTACATCCAGGCATCGGGACGGTATGAAAAGATATTTATTTCAGTAAAGGACACGGGAATCGGTATTCCCAAGGACAGCTTAAAGAAAATCTGGGAACGTTTTTATAAGACTGATTTGTCCCGGGGCAAGGATAAAAAAGGCACCGGACTGGGACTGTCCATTGTAAAGGAAATCATACAGGCCCACGGCGAGAACATTGACGTGGTCAGCACGGAAGGCGTGGGAACCGAGTTCATTTTTTCGCTGCCCCGTTCCACCAGTCTTTAAAAAAAATCTGCGTGCCTGGCAATATTTTACAATACAGGAATGCTTCATAATATCGTAAGACATTTGCCAGGAAATTGTGCTATAGTTATAAGTGGAGAGACACATGATTCATTCCAAAATGATTTGAAAAAGAAAGGACAGGCAGACATGATTACATGGAAAAAAGTGGGCACCGCATTGTTAGTTGCTTCCCTTATTTCTTCCGTCCTGGCTCCTGCGGCCATGGCAGCAAGCAAGAAGAAGGTGGGAAAGATTTACCTCACCATTGACTCCGATATACGTACGGGACGGGACGGCGGAGACGTGGAGGTCACTGCTACCGGAGACAATACCAGTCTCTATTATGTGGACTCCTGGGAGGTCACCAATGATGACGGAGACACCTGGAGCAGTTCCAAGCCGCCTCAGGTGGACATTACCCTGGGCGTGGAGGACGAGGAGGAGTATTATTTTACCAATACCTCTGCCAGCAACTTTAAGCTGACCTTAGGTTCCTCCAGCAAATACCGTTTTGATAAGATTAAGTTCGTAAACGCAAAGCGCAGGGACAGCAATGCCACTCTGATACTTACAGTCCAGCTCATATTTGACAAGGATGCTGATACCAGCTCAGCTACTGCCCCATCCAACCTTCAATGGGATTCCGCTCATAATGGAAACGGTTCCTGGAACGATGTTTCAAACGCCAAGTACTATCAGACCCAGCTGATTAAAAACGGGGCTGCCATAGGTGAAATCAAGGATATCTACAATACCTCCTATAATTTCAAGGACCAGATTACGGCACCGGGCACCTATCAGTTTAAGGTCCGCTCCGTCAAGTCCAGCAACAGCGCCAAGAGCAGCTGGAACACATCCGGCTCATGGACCGTAAGCGAGGCAGACATCGCTGCCCTGGGCAACGCTGTCACAGACAATTCTCAGCCTACGGCCGGCTCCTGGCAGAGAGCAGCGGACGGCCAGCGCTGGTGGTACAGCAATGCGGACGGTTCCTACCCCGTATCCAGCTGGCAGCAGATTGACGGCCAGTGGTACTACTTCGACCCAGAGGGGTATATGGTCACAGGATGGATTGAATTAGATGGTAAGCACTATTACCTGGATACCTCCACAGGAGCCATGTATGCCAACACGCGCACACCTGACAACTGCTGGGTGGATGAATCCGGCGTATGGATTCCCGGTATGTAGCTGGCTCACTGGATAGGATAGACTGCTATTTTACAATTAACAGACTGTTGCGTCAGCAGGCAAAAAGATAAAGAGGGAGCAGGCACAGTGCCTGCTCCTTTTTAATGAACATAAACATCCGGCAGTGCATGCACCGGAAGGTATCCTGAACACATCCTACAGCACCAGTCTTGCCGCCCCGTATATGCCCGCGTCATTTCCCAGGGTGGCAAGCCCCAGCTTACCTTTATGTTTGGATATTGGAGTAAAATAGTCATAATGCTTCTGGATGACATCAATCAGGAACTGACCTGCCTTGGACACGCCTCCGCCTATGACAAAAATTTCCGGGTCAACAATCATGACAGCCATGGATAATGCCAGTCCCAGATAGCGTCCCACCACATCCATTACCTCGTTGGCCAGCTCATCTCCTGCCTTGGCTGCATCCAGCACATTCTTTGCCGTGACATTCCCGCCGAATTCCCGCAGAGCAGAGGGCTTATGGCTGGCCTCCATCTTCCTCCTGGCTTCCCTGGCAATGCCGGTGGCTGAACCAATCTGCTCCACACAGCCCACTCCGCCGCAGTTGCAGTGCTCCCACTCCTCATCCCTTACGTGAATGTGGCCAATCTCTCCGCCCAGACCGTGACGGCCGGCAATGATTTTCTCATCAATGATAACGCCGCCGCCCACGCCGGTCCCAAGGGTAATCATAACCAAATCCTTATATCCTTTGCCTCCGCCCTGCCACATCTCTCCCAGTGCAGCAACGTTGGCGTCATTTCCGCTCTTTACAGTAACTCCGTCCAGCAGGCTGCTGAGTTCCTCCTGGGGATTCATCTGGCGCCATCCCAGATTCACGCATACCTCCACGAATCCATCCGGCAGAACCGGCCCGGGCACTCCCAGCCCGATTCCGGCCAAATCCGTCTTAAGGCTCAGACCCTTTTCCTCCATCTTTGCCCGGATGGACTGTGCCACATCAGGAAGGATATACCTTCCGCCTTCCTCCTTACGGGTCTTTACTTCCCACTTGTCCAAAAGTTCTCCTGTGGTCTCAAAAAGACCGATTTTTACCGAAGTTCCTCCTACATCTACTCCGATACATTTCATCCCCATGGTATATACTTCCTTTCCGCTTTTATTCCTGCATCACTGCAGCTTAATTTCCGTCATCTTCTGCGGTCCCATGACCAGAAGGGTTCCCGGGAACCTTCCTGCGGATACCTTGCTGACGGTAAAGTCGAATGTTCCGTTGTATTTCTCCGTACCTGTCATATTGTAGACCTTGCAGGAACTGTCATTATACAAAAGAACCAAATCACCGTCAATATCAAATCCAGTGTACTGATAGTTAAAGGACTTTTCAAATATCTGGTTTCCCTCTTTATCGTAAAGCTTCAGCCTGTAAGGGTCGCCGCCTTCCACGTTATCCGTGACAAGGCCGACCTTGTCCTGAGTATAACTGATGCTGCGGATATTCTCCTCCACGGGAATCTGGCTCACCAGCTCCGGAGATGTCTCCACCCTGGTGGAAAAGAACTGGATTCCCTTATCCGTAAATATAACGGAATGACTTTCATCCAGAAACCTTACCCTTCCCGCCATGGCGTCCCCCAGGTCCTTTGGGAAAAATATGCCGACCACACGGTTGGGGTCATTCTTGCCCAGGCCGAAATTATAAAATACCACCTTGCACTTTATCATACCCTGGTCCAGATACATATAGGATGTGATAAGCTGTGTCCCGTTAGGCGACAGGCTTAAGTCCACCGGATACCCGTCGCCGGACAGAAGCGACTTGACCATGATGTCCAGGGAGGTTCCGTCCCTTTTATATAGATAGATATAGCTTGCCTTTGAATCCTCCTGAAGGGCAGCCACCACGCCCTTGGCGGACACCGTGACCCTCAATATGGGCAGCAGTGTGGTGGCCTGTCCCTGGGTCCCGCTTTTATCGCATATGTAGATGCTGTTGCCCTGCTGGTCTCCGATTGCCACAAAGTCACCGTTAACCGATACAACGGGGGACTTCATCTCATAGCTCTGCATCCATACCACCTTGCCCTGGGCATCCACATAGGTTGCCCCGTCCTTGGTGTACTTAAGGACTCCGTCCCCGAAATCCCTGTACCCGCAGAAGCTTCCCTCACCCTGGGCTGCTGCTTCCTGGGCTTCAGCCACCAGGTCCCGTTCCCAGACCGTCTGGTAGTCCGTAAAGGTGTGGTAACGGTCATACCGGAACAGCACCAGGGCTGCTATGGCTGCCAGGGTAATGAACACAGCCAGGATAATCAGGCGCTTCCTGACCACGCGCCGGTGCGCCTTATGGACAATTTCCCGGCTGTCCTCCTCGTCCTGGAAGGGACTGCCGGAAGGCACAATCTGGCGTTTCAGCTGCTTTTTTTTATTTTCACGGCTCATTGAACTGGTACTGCCCATCCTGCGTTCTCCCAAATTTCGTCTTTTGCGTATATGCAATAGTATACAACAATTTTGGATAAAACGCATTATCTTTTTCCGCCAGAAGTTTCCAGGCATGTGCTTACGGAACCAGAAGCTTCTGACCTGCAAATATATTATTTTCATCTGCCAGGGAGTTGACCCGGCAGATTTCATCTATATGCTGCAGGTTATGATACAGTTTAAAACAGATTCCATACAATGTCTCACCGTCCGCCACAGTATAGACCTTATAGCTGGCCGCGGACACGGTCTGGTCCTCACCGTCCCCTCTTCCTCCTGTCGGCGGAAGCGTGGACTCATCAGCCGGAGCCTTTGTCTCCGCTGCTGCCTGGCTCTGGCCGGATTCAGTCTGACCAGTGCCCTTTGAATCTGATTCAGGCTGGAATCCATCCTGGCCGGATGCCTGTCCGCTGCCCTGGCCTGCGCCGCCCGCCTGGCTGCTTCCCTGGCCCGCTCCGCCCGCCTGGCTGCTTCCCTGGCCCGTGCCGGCCGTCTGGCTGCTTCCCTGGCCCGCTCCGCCCGTCTGGCTGTTATTTTCATAGCCCGCCGGACTGCCCTGTGTCGGGGCCAGTGTCTCCGGAGTCACTTTGGCAGGCATCTCATTCCCGTTTTCCGGTGACGGGGCCGTGGTGGGATATACCTTTCCCGACGCCTCCTCTATCACATAATCAGGCTCGTCCGCAGCGGACCAGCCCTTTCCGGAGGGATTCTCGGCTCCGCCCTTTCCCGCAAAGGCCATCAGGCCGTCCTTTATGTTGCCTTCCGGCACCACGGACGCAATGACGCTTTCCATCTGGTGCATTTTCTGGTAGTTGTTGAACATGGCCACGCCGCCTGCCAGTACAGTGACCGCCAGTACGCTGCACAGGCCTGACAGCACTCCCACCGTACTCCGGTGGCGCCCTGCCTCCACTCTGCGCTCGTCCATTTTCTGCTTAAAGTTCTGGATGACCTTATCATCCACCCCTGTCTCAGCCCTTGGCACATCCTTGCGCAGTATCATGTAATCCTGCATCATCTGGTTGCGCTCGTAATATATGCTGTATCCTCTCAGCTTATAAAATCCGTCAGAGGATGTTATGTAAACAGCTTCTTCACCTTCCAGCCCGCAGTTCAGATACATAAGCTGGTTCTTTCCCGTAAAATACTGGCTGTGCTGTTTCCAGTAGGTCAGGGGACTTAAGGTACAGCCGGGCCCTGCGCATAGGAACCATCCCTGGACCGTGCGCTTGGGAAACATCTGCTCCACATCCTGGTAAGCCTTTTTCCAGGCGTCCTCGGTGAATACCACCTTACCGCCTTCCTCGGTGACTGAATCCATCTCCAGGGCTCCGTCCACAAAAACAAAAGGTATGTCTTCATGGGTCTCCCTGCTTCCCAAAAGCAGCCCCACACGCAAATCAGCCCCCTTGGCCGGCTGGAGGCGTTTTAAATAAGTATTTACATAATCTTCCAGATACAATTTTAAAACCTGGTCCCTCTCACCTATCTGCCGGAAGTTCTTCGGCAGCTTAGGGAAGGGTTCATATAATTCTCCCATAGAATCACCCCGCTGTTTTTAATCCAAACAAGCATAGCAGATTCCCGGCGCAGAATTTGTCATATTATGGCGGCATTTTCCCATAATCGTTCGACAAGAAAAATGCTTTCGCAAATGCAGTCCGCCATCTTCATCACCATGGACAGGCGCACGCTCTGGAGCATAACCGGGTCCCGGCTCCCCACCCCGCCCACGATTCCTGTTATGGCTATGTCGCCTACGGCCTCCAGTTCCTTGGACACGCCCAATCCGGGCTGAAGGGCTCCCCGTCCCAGGGTAGCATATCCCACATGGTCCAGACTGCCCACAGAAGCATCAATGGCCACCACCACATAGTCGGGATAATGAAGCCGTATATATCTGGCATACAGGTCCAGGTTCATGGCATGGACCGGCTTATCAAGGGTTCCGATGACCGCTGCGCCCTTAAGCCTCCGGCTGCGCAGCATATGTCCCACCAGAGGGCCCAGGCTGTCCCCGGTGGACCGGTCTGTGCCGATACAAAGGAACATGATTCCATCCTTTCCCTTGGCCGCCATCTCCTCCCTTATAAGCCGGTCCAGATGCATGGCAAAACCCTCTGTCTCAAAACCTTCTGATGTATTATAATAAGATATGTCTTCCCGTCTCTGTACGTTAAATGTTTTCCATAATTTCATAGCTAAGTTGTCCACCCAAACATGTTATAATCATCGCCCGGCTTAAGTGGGCTGTTTTTATAGTATAGGCTTGGGTATTTGAAATTATGCATGAAAAAAGGACACACGGATTGACAGTATCCGCATGTCCCTGCCAGCCTGGCCGCCATATTATAGCCAAACCAGGGCCTTCCCGGTATGTTCCGGTAGGGCTGTATTTACTTTTGTATTATTTATATCTTCAGATTATAAATCTCCTTATTCAAACAGCTTTTCCTTATAAACCCCTGCTTCTATCAAACCTCTGATGGCATCCGTCACGGCCTGCTTATCTTCCTTATAGGTAACCCCAAACCATTTATCCGGTGTGTCAAGGACGGTCACTCTCGCCCTCTTATTCTGCACCAGGTTGTCTATGATTTTAGGCAGAAGGTATTCTGACTTGATATCCCCTTCTTTCAGACTGTCTAAAAATGCAGGAAATCCATTCTCCAGCTCCTGGACAAAGCCGGCAGGAAGCCCCCACATGTTCATGGAAACCGGCTGGGACGGGCTGATTGACACAGGTGCGCCGCTCTCGTCCGTGGCATGCAGTCCGTCTTCCTTCATCTGGATGTTATAGGTCTCCGTCACATTGGTCAGGATACCCTGTTCGTCCACCTGGCACACGCCTCTGGTAACCGTGCCGTTATCGCTCAGTGTGTTTGAAAGCACAAAACCGCCCATGCAGATATCATAGACATCGGACTGTGAGTCCATACGCTCTGCCATGTAATCATGAATCTTGCGGAATCCTTCCCGCCCATAGTAATCATCTGCATTAATCACAAGGAAGGGGCCGTCCACCATCCCTTTTACCGACAGGACTGCCTGGCCTGTGCCCCATGGCTTGGTCCTCCCGGGTGTCACCTCATATCCGGCCGGAAGGTCCTCCAGTTCCTGGTATGCATACTCCACAGGAATCAGCTTCTCTATCCTGTTTCCTATGATTTCCTTAAAATCCTTTTCCAGGTCTTTCCTAATAATGAATATGACCTTATTAAATCCCGCTTCCATGGCATCGTGGATTGAATAATCCATAATAATCTCACCGCCCGGGCCCACCGGCTCCAGCTGCTTGATTCCGCCGCCAAAACGGCTTCCGATACCGGCTGCCATGATTACCAATGCAGTATCTTTCATCCTCAATTTCTCCTTTGATTTAAACTGGTTACACTATAGCACATTTGACATTAAAAGGCAAAGGGAAAGAATGCCTCCTGCCGTGCCAGTTCGGTAAGCACACGCCTGCACCGGCATACATCCTCATACGGCACATACTCATTGGGCTTATGGGCCAGCTCCAGGCTGCCGGGTCCATAGGACATACAGTTATGGCTGCCCAGGGTTCCGGCTATGACCGCTGTATCCGTATAGCCGTTAAAGGACCCCACATGTGTGTCCGCCCCTGTCACGCGGTCGCAGACAGACTTAAGGCTGGCCAGAAGCGGGGAGCTGCTGTCCTTTTCCACATAGGGACGGTCCCCCGTGATGCGGTAGCTGCCCCTGACTCCCGCAATCTCAGCTTCTGCCGCCTTCACAGCCTCCTCCACTATATTCCTCGCTGCCGCGGTATCTGTGGGCGGAACCAGACGCATGTCAATCCATACCTTGCAGGAATCCGGCACCACATAGGGTCGGTATCCCCCTGTTATCTGTCCAAAGGTCACAGTGGATATGCCCAAATCCTCATGGACCGGACAGTTTCCAATGGCCTTCCTGATATAGCTGACCGCCTCAGCCATGGCCGCAATGGCGTCAGCTCCCTTCCACGGATTGCTGGCATGGGCTGTGATTCCTTCCATGGTCAGCTCAAACCATGTCCGGCCCTTGTGGGCCACCTGTATCTGGCCGTCCGTGGGCTCCGTATCCAGAATCCAATCCTCCCGGCCCACCCAGCCGTCCCGGACAGCGCACTCCACGCCCCGCATAAAATCCTCCTCATCCACGGTTCCAATGAATACAAAGGGCCTCACAGGAAGCTGCCCCGTACTTCCAGCCAGCTCAGCCATGGCCGAAAACGCAGACAGGGCGCAGGCCAGGCCCGACTTCATGTCGCAGGCCCCTCTTCCGTACATACGGCCGTCCTTTACCACTGCTCCCAGAGCAGGCGTCTCTTCCTCCCATCCTTCTCCCAGCATCACCGTATCCATATGGCATATGTACACAAGGGCAGAGTCCCCGGCTGTTTCTCCGGCTGCTCCTCCCGCTGTACCCTTCCTTCCCGGTATGCGGGCCATAAGGTTAAAGCGGCCCGGAAGCACTTCCCTTTGAACCAGTTCAATCTGATTCTTAAGCCCTCCGGCCTTTTCCTCTATCTCATTTGCAAGCCACTTATATATCCACTGTTCAATTTGGCCCTCATAGGCTCCCGGGTCAGAGCTGTCAATCTGTACCAGCTGTCTTGCAAGCTCCCAGGTCCTGCGGTCCCCCTCTTCTCCTGTCACGTTTTCGCTCCTCCTGTTACTCATATAATTGGGCACCGGGCATCCGGTGCTGCGGTTCACGCCCGTATCCCTGCCCCATTATACCCCCATATCTATAAATCATCAATAATGGCAGCACTTTTTGCGTAAGCCGTGCTCTTTGCCTCAAAAAAGTCTGTTTTCACCATATTTGCATTGGAATACTGGTTCACCCATCTCATGGATTCCGGCTCCTGGCCATATCCCTCGTACAATGTGCCAAAGCCCAGTCCGCTCCAGCGCTGGTTTCCCAGATACCGTATGTAGTCCGTAACCATTTCACTGGTCAGGCCCGGGACATCGTCGCCAATCACATAGCATCCCCACCGGATTTCCTGGTCCACCCCCTCCTCCAGCATGGACTTAAGCATGTTCACCATCTCCGGCGTAAATAACCGGGGCTCCTCTTTCTTAAGTTCCCCAATCATATTGCGGAACAGCCACAGATGGGTGTTCTCATCCCGGTTGATGTAGCGGATTTCCTGGACGCTGCCGGGCATCTTGCCTCCCCTTCCCAGGTTATAAAAGAACATGAAGCCGCTGTAGAAATAAATTCCCTCCAGAATATAATTGGCCATGATGACCCTGAGAAGAGTCACATCGTCTTTCTTCTCCTGGAATTCATTATACAGATTTCCAATAAAGGTATTGCGGCGCAGAAGGTGTTCATCCTCCTTCCACTGGTACAATATCCGGTCCCGCTCCACCGGGCTGCAGATGGAATCCAGCATATAGCTGTAGCTCTGGCTGTGCACCGCCTCCTGGAATCCCTGTATGGTGAGGCACAGATTCACCTCATTGGCAGTGATATACTGGGCAATACATGGCAGGTTGGCTGTCTGGATGGAATCTAGAAACACCAGAAAACTCAGAATCTTGTCATAGGCAGTGCGCTCCGGGGCAGTCAGGTTCTTATAATCCTTTACATCCGCGCTGAGGTTGATTTCCTCCGGAATCCAGAAATTGTTCATGGCCTGGCGGTACCAGCTGCTGGCCCAGGTATATTTCATATTATTAAAGTCATTGAGGTTGGTAGTGTTTCCGCCAATCATCCTCCGGCTGTTCATATCCGTATCACCCTGAGGGTTAAACAGGGGTTTTGCTGTCAGTATGCTCATAAAGAAAATCCTTTCTAAATCCTGAATACCATGGTCATGGGCCCTGTCTTAACGCGCTGCATAAGCTGTCAGCTGGAGCAGCTTTCGCATTCCTCCACCTCCAGGGACTTGCTGCGCACATAGTAGAGCGTCTTGACCCCGCTCTCCCAGGCCAGTACATAGAGGTTCAGCAGCTGCCGCATGGTATAATTGTTGGTAATGTACAGATTCACGCTCTGGGCCTGGTCAATATGCCTCTGGCGCACGCCTGCCGCCCGTACCGTCCAGGTCTGGTCCATGGTATATCCGCTTTTATACAGCCAGAAGGTCCGCGGTGTCAAATCCGGGGCAACCCTGGGCAGAATCGCGTTCTTTTTCTCTTCCAGATAAAACCGTTTCATCACAGGGTCCAGGCCGGCTGTTGTGCCGGAGAGTATGCTGGTGCTGCTGGTAGGCGCCACAGCCAGAAGATAGGCGTTGCGCATTCCATGCTCTGCCACCCTTCCTGCCAGCTCCCTCCACTCCCTGCTCACAAGGTCCCTCTTTTCAAAGTATGCCCCGGTCTGCCATTCACTTCCCTCAAAATACCGGTAACATCCCTTTTCCTCTGCCAAATCCGCGCTGGCCCTGACAGCCGCGTAATGAATCCGCTCAAATACCTGATTGGCAAATGCCAGGTGTTCTTCACTTTCCCACCGGATTCCGTGTTTTGCCAGCATATGGTGATAACCGCTGACTCCCAGACCGATTCCCCTGTAATTGCGGTTGGTGATTCCGGCGTAGGCCAGGGGATAAAAATTCAGGTCAATCACATTATCCAGGGCTCTCACGGCGCTTGCCACAATCTCCTCCACTTCACCTGCATCCTCCACATGAATGGACCCCAGACATAGGCTGGCCAGATTACAAACCACAAAATCCCCTGGCCGGGTGGTCTGGACCACCGCAGTCTCCCCGTCCACATCCAGCACACGGGTGGATATACGTTCAATGGGCGACATGTTCTGGGCAATCTCCGTGCACAGGTTGGAACAGTATATGATGCCCCGGTGACTGTTGGGATTGGCCCTGTTCACGGTATCCCGGTTAAAGATAAAGGGCGTGCCTGTTTCCACCGCCGACTTGATAATCAGGCGCACCACATCCTTTAACAATACCCTGCGTTTGGATATCCTGTCATCCTTCACACAGTCCAGATACCGTTCTTCCCACTGCTCCCCATAACAGTCCTCCAGGCAGTATCCCTTCACGGTCTGAATCTCATGGGGGCACATCAGGTACCAGTCCTGGTCCAGGTTCTCCTTGGCCATCCTCCAGAACAAATCCGGGAAACAGACTGCCGGGAAAATATCATGTGCCTTCATACGGTCGTCCCCGTTATTGGTCCGAAGCTGAAGAAACTCCGGCAAATCCTTGTGCCAGGCATCCAGATATACCGCAGCAGCGCCCTGGCGCATTCCCAGCTGGTCCACTGCCACAGCCGTATCGTTCACCAGCTTAATCCAGCGGATTACGCCGCCTGCAGCCCCCTCGAAGCCCCGAATCCTGCTTCCCGTTGCCCTGACCTTTCCGAAATACAGGCCCATGCCCCCGCCGAATTTGCTGACCTGGGCAAAATTATCCACGCTTCTGTATATTCCTTCCAGGCTGTCCGGCACCGTGTCAATAAAACAGCTGGATAGCTGGTGATATGGTTTCCTGGCATTGGACAAGGTGGGGGTGGCCATGGTTACCTGCATCCGGCTGAGCATATCATAAAACCGGCGGACCCACTCCATCCTGCACTCCTTTCCTTCTTCCATGGCCAGGTGCAGGGCGATGCCCAGGTACATTTCCTGCGGTGTTTCCAGCGGACGGTGGCTGTGGTCCTGGATAACATAACGCTTAAGGAGCAAATCCAGTCCCGCATAGGTAAAGAGCTTATTTCTTCCGTCATCCAAAAATCCTTCCGCCTGTTCTATTTCCTCCCGGCTGTAGTGCTTAAGGATATAATCACCATACAGCCCCTGGTCTGTCAGATATGAAATCTTTTCATAGAGTCCGCTGATTCCCAGACCCTTAAGCTGTTCCTCCATCTCGCAGGCAAAACGGCAGTACCGCAGCCTGGCCGCCGCAAATTCCCACCGGGGCGCTTCCTTGGAAGTCAGTTCCGCCGCGGAGCGAATCAGCGCTTCCATGGCCTCTGCGGGCTTCATCCCCGGCTTGCGGAAGGAACGGTACCTGTCAAGCAGGCGCTCCAGCCCATATCCCTCCCCCTGGAAATCCGCTCCGATACCTTCCAGGCATGATTCCAGACCTTTATATTCCAAATCTATCTCTATTTTCCTATCCGCCATGATGTCCCTGCACTCTCCTCTGTTCTCATCTGTTTCCTGACATCCGTTTATTCCTTTTCCGGATGCCACGCACACCATTATAAACCATATATATAGTGGTTACAAGCTGTTTTTATGCCGCCAGCACCCCAAATACAGTATTCTCCCTTATTCACAAGGCTTTCCCGGCTACAGTTATATACTTGTGGCTGTTTCAACAAAAAATGTGATTGCACTTGTAGTGGTTTCAGCCTATTATATGGATGGAACAACAATGATTAAGTGACAGTCAGGTCACAAAGGGGGTAAACTTCCCGCATATCCGGCACACGGAGCAGGTAAGGGAAGCATGGATTATGAACGAGATAAAAAGTCCATTTTGGCGCGCAGCAGCCGAATATGGCATCATTACAGTAAGCATCTGGATTATGGTGGTTGGAATCTACTTTTTCAAATTCCCCAATCACTTTGCATTCGGAGGCGTCACAGGCTTTTCCACTGTGGTAAGTGAAATCAGCCGGTGGTCTGCCAGTGATTTCACATTTATTGTGAACACCTCCCTGCTGGTATTAGGGTTCATTTTCCTGGGAAAGGGTTTTGGGATAAAGACGGTTTACGCCAGTATGGTCATGTCCATCAGCCTGTCCCTGCTGGAACGGGTCTGTCCTTTAAGCAGGCCCCTGACAACAGAGCCCTTGCTGGAACTGCTGTTCGCCATCTTCCTGCCTGCAGTGGGCACAGCCATCCTCTTTCATCTGGGAGCTTCCAGCGGCGGTACAGATATCATCGCCATGATACTTAAGAAATATACCAGCCTTAATATAGGAACAGTCCTTATGCTGGTGGATGTGGCTGCAGCGGCATCCTCCTTCTTCATCTTCGGACCTGAGACAGGGCTGTTCTCCACCATTGGTCTGGCAGCCAAATCCCTGGTTATCGATGATGTGATTGAGAACCTTAACCTGTGCAAATGCTTTAACATCATATGCGATGATCCGGAGCCGATTTGCGACTATATCATCAACACCCTGCACCGCAGCGCCACGGTATACCATGCACAGGGGGCATTTACCCATCATGAGAAAACGGTAATTATGACCACCATGAAACGCAGCCAGGCATTAAAGCTGCGCAACTATATCCGCACCATTGAACCCACGGCCTTCATGCTGATATCCAATTCCAGTGAAATCATCGGAAAGGGGTTCCTGACCGGCTAAATCCCGGCATTTCCCTCATCCAAAATGGTATCCTCTTTAGGCATCCCTTCCCCGCCCCCAACGGTTCCCAGGCGTTCCAGCAGACCGAACATATAGTCCGTATACCGTTCCGCCGCCTCAATCACCACTGCGTCCGGCTGAATCTCCAGGGCGGCTGCCCCGCAGTCCTCTGTCCGGTAATCCATCAGAGTTACATCCGGGTAATTCCTGGCAAAGTACTCAGCCATGTGCACTCCAAAAGAATCCCTGCAAATAAGGACTTTCCCCGCCTTTCTCGCTGCATCCGAGGAATAGTGGGTGACAGTCTCATGCTCGTTCTGGTAATCCATTTCAAAGGACACATCCTCCCTGTAGCCTGATACCTTAAGGAATGGGTCGTCGTCATAATACTTCTGGAGATTCAGCATGGTTGCCAGGTCCCCGCTGAAGGTTCCCCTTTGGTCAATGTCATAGGCGCGGTATGACTCCGGCGTGAATGCCTCCCCGTCTATATCCTGTATCAGCATCTGGGCCGCCATGAATGCCCCCATATCATTCCAGTGGGTATCATACTTCCGGTATATCTGGCACCAGTCATCCTTGGCCTTTCGGAACTCATCCAGGGGATAATACACATCGCAGTCCGTGTTCTCTCTCAGATATGCGTACAGCAAATCCGCCTTGGATTGTTCATGAACCACCTTCACGGACCATGGCATGTACTCGCTGTACACCTGTTCCTTATTGGGAACCATGTAAAAAATCAACCTCATCCCTTTGGAGGCCAGGTTTGAATCCGCCTGTTTAAGCAGTGTAGCGAACCGTTCCAGCTCCTCTTCACTGTAGTGATTCGTACCCTGGTAGTCTGCAATGCTGTCCTCCATTTCCCCTTTCAGCTTATAGAACATCCATCCGTCCCTTCCCATAAGCACGGCATCGGATGTAACCTCCCCGAACACGTGGATATCTGTTAGCTTTCCAAAAGCCACAATGGGGTTCTTAAAGGCCAGATGGTCATTAAAGTAGGCGTCATACCGGCCCGGGTAGGCTTTAAGGTCCCCGGGATTTCTGAAATCCAGCACCGGCTTTTCCTGGTAAACCCGGTTTTCGTAATTCTCCGTATCCACATAATCCTTAAGAGGTATAAACAGGAGTCTTGGCAGTATCATCATTCCCAGGAACATGCCTGCAAATATATATGCTTTTGTGCGTTGTCTCACCTGCATCCTCCTCTCTAAAACCGGAAATAAATAAATGGATTATAGGTGCTGCCCACAGCCATCACAATGGAGTAGGCAAACAGCAGTATAAGTCCCAGGCATTCGGACAGGTAAATATTCCTGCCGTCCTGCATATGTTTCCTGAAACAGGGAACCAGGGCCTGCAGCGGGCCGCATAGTATGATTCCTATTATCATATACACCGTGGTTTTATGGTTCATATACATGGCTGTATCATAAATACCCGGGCGCAGAAGAAACATCTGCCTGAGCAGGATAATGCCCCTGGTCAGTGAATCCGCCCGGAACATGGTCCAGCCCGCCACAGTGACCAGGAACATATAAACATAGCTGACGGCGGCAGGCAGCCTCTCCAGCCGCCGTTTTAAAAACAGCCGCTCAGCCACCTGCAGACATCCGTAATACAGCCCCCACGCAATGAAGGACAGGCCCGCGCCATGCCAGAATCCGGTGCACAAAAACACAATCATCAGATTGCGGCAGGTTACCAGTGTCCCCTTTCTGCTTCCTCCAAGGGGGATATAGAGGTAGTCCTTAAACCAGCCCGAGAGGGATATATGCCACCTGCGCCAGAATTCTCCCACTGTCTTAGCCAGATACGGATAATTAAAATTCTCAGTCAGTTCAAAGCCCAGCATCTTTCCAAGGCCCACCGCCATATCCGAATAACCGGAAAAATCAAAATAAATCTGCAGTGTATACAGGATTCCCACATACCAGCCCAAGCCTCCGCTGATTTGGTCCATGGGATTGGCAAGCACCTTGTCCACCACGCCGCCGAACTGGTTGGCAAGTATCAGCTTCTTGCTCAGCCCGTAGATAAACCGTCTGGCTCCGCAGGCAAACAGCTCCGGCGTCACATGGCGGTCCCTGATGCATGCCCCCATCCCCTGATAGCGCTCAATGGGACCCTGTATCATCTTGGGAAAAAAGGATATATAGAGCCCCAGGTTCAGCGGATTTGGCTCAGCCGCAATGGTTCCCCGGTACACATCCGCCACATAGGATATCATCTGAAACGTGTAAAAGGATATACCCACCGGCAAAAGCAGATTCCTTGGCTCCGCCACAGTCCCTCCTGCCAGCTTATTGGCGAGTCCTGCCAGGAAATCAAAGTACTTAAAATATCCCAGAAATACCAGATTCACCGCCACCAGCAGGACAAGGAGCAGCCTGTTCGGAGTAACGGCAGCCTCTTTGCCTCTGCCCCGCATGGCCTCCATCCCCATGGCTCCTGCGTAGTTCACCGTCAGAGACAAAAGGAGAAGCCATATATATTCCTGCTCGCCCCATGCATAAAAAATAAAGCTCATGGCCAGCAGAAACAGGTTGCTTAACCTGATTGGCAGCATCAGATTGATGACCAGCACAAAGGGGAGAAACAGCCATAAAAATATCATGGAACTAAATAGCATGAAATGGTTTCCTTCCTGAATTCATTTTTCCGGCCAGCCCCTGCGGTCCGGACCATGGCGATATTATAACATGCCTTTGGGGGATTTTAAAGGATGACTTACTCCGGTTCTTTTCACCGCTCTAAATGCCCAAGTGCATCATTGTACCAAAAGGCCATCTGTGTTATAATTATCTCAATTGAAATTTTTCCCCACTCATGCATTAAAAGCTATATGAGATATCACGAAAGAAGGAAGTGTTATGGATTTAAAATTACAGGTAAAGCAAACCCAGACTTTATCACAGCGGATGATTCAGTCAGCTGAGATTCTTCAGATGACATCTCAGGAACTGAATACCTATATCAATGAACTGGCATTGGAAAACCCGGTAATCGACATCGTAGAACCTCCCACGGCGGAGGAACAGCGCGAGTCCATTGAACAGCAGGAATGGCTCAATTCCTTTAATGAAGAGAATTACTATCTGTACCAGCGCCAGAATAATGACGATGACTACGACTTTAAGTCCAGCTGGAATATCAATACGGACGACGGCGAGACCCTTCAGGACTATCTGTGGTCCCAGCTCATCACGGAAAACTTCACGGACCAGGAAACGGAAATCATTAAGTTCATGCTGGAATGTCTTGACAACAAGGGCTATCTGGAGGAGAGTATCGAGACCATTGCCTCCTATTTTGGAACCAATGCAGAGATTGTGGAAGACCTCCTGTCCGGCCTCCAGGCCCTGGACCCGGCCGGAGTCTGCGCCCGCACTCTGGAGGAATGCCTTAAGCTGCAGCTGGAACGCAGGGATATGCTGACCCCGGTACTGGAATCCATCATTGACAGCTGCCTTGAAATGGTTGCCAAGAACCAGATTCCGGCCATTGCCAGGAAACTGCGCCTTTCCCCCACTGAAACCGCCGGTTACTGCCAGATAATCAAATCCCTGAATCCAAAGCCAGGCGTATCCTTCAGCAGCAGGGACCAGCTGCGCTACATCATACCGGATGTGACCATTGTAAAATTCAAGGACCATTTTGACATTCTGTTAAATGAATCCATGTATCCTACCATTGAGCTTAACAGCTATTACCGCCAGATGAACCAGAATCCGGAATCCTCCGAATTAAAAGAATACCTGGGCAATAAAATCCGTCAGGCCGAGTGGGTGAAGCAGTGTGTAACCCAGCGCGGCAAGACGCTGATGCAGGTATCCAGGGCCATCCTTGAGCACCAGGAGGAATTCTTCACCTTCGGTCCTGCCCATCTGAATCCCTTAAAGCTGGCGGATATTGCCCAGGAACTGGACATTCACGAATCCACTGTCAGCAGGGCTGTCAGCAAGAAATACCTTCAGTGCTCCTGGGGGGTATACCCCATGAACTTCTTCTTCTCCCGCAGCGTTGCTGTCCAGGAAAGCAGAAGCAATGAAAGCGGCGCCCAGTCCGTGACTGCCGCGGATATCAAGCGGGTGCTTCGTGAAATCATAGAGGAAGAGAACAAAAAGAAGCCTTACAGCGACCGCCTTCTGGGAGAAAAGCTGGCGGAACGCGGCATATCCATTTCCCGCCGGACCGTTGCCAAATACAGGGAAGAGGAAGGAATTGCGGATGCCAGCGGGCGTAAGGAGTATGTATAAATAATCTCATGGCCACATACCTGAAAAGGTGCTGCAGAATACCATAAAATTCTGTAGCACCTTTTATACTCAGATATAGGCCTGTCACTCCCTCACTTCAAATATCTCATCCAGAAGCGAACCGTCCCGGTTCAGTACCTGTGCGACTACCCTGCCCTTATTTCGTTCAGACAGGCTGGGAATTCCATTAATCTTATATGCCAGCTCCACCAACTCTTCCATGGTCTTTAGGGGCAGCCCGGCATCTTCCATCTTCTCAGCCAGCCCTTTATGAACCGGATTCACTGTAATTCCATATTGTGTTACCAACATATCGACGGAGCTGCCGGGCGTTGATACACACACTACCTTATCTACAACAACAGGCATTCTCGCCCTGCTTAAAGGCGCAACTATAATGGTTAGCTTGGCACATTCCGCCACATCCGTATGCCCTCCGGAGCCGCCGATAATATATCCCTGCGAATCCGTATGTACATTTACATTAAACCCTTTGTCTATCTGCGTCGCCCCCAATACTACCACATCCAGGGAGGATGCCGCTGAGCTTTTAGCTGTAGGACTGGCATAATGGCTGGCTGTGATTTCACGGTGTCTTGGATTCATACGAATGGATTCAACTGCTTTTAAATCGAAGCACTGCACATCCTGAATTGCATGAAAGCATCCTGCTTCCAGCATATCTACCATATATCCTGTGATGCCGCCCAATGCATAGCTCCCCTTAATATTTCTTTCCAGCATGATATCTTTGAGAAAACCAGCAACTGCCAATGAGGCGCCTCCTGCTCCTGTCTGAAATGAAACCCCATCTTTCAGAAGCCCTGAGGCTGCAATTGCGTTTGCTGCATACTCGGCAATCCTTAATGCAATGGGGTCTTTTGGCATCTTTGTGGTTCCGGATACAATTCCGGCCGGATTACCGATTTGTTCCACACATACAACATAATCCACATAATCCTCTGATATGGAAAAATCCCATAACGGATACTCTTCCAGATTGTCTGTTATCACCACTACTTTGTCAGCACACATTGCATCTGCAAAGGCATATCCCAGTGAACCGCATGCAGACTTTCCATACTTCCCTGAACAGTTCCCCATGGAGTCCGAGGAAGGAGCAGCAATAAACGCGACATCAATTTTAGACTCTCCCTGCTCTATGGCGCTGGGCCTTCCGCCATGTGTACGGAATGTAACAGGTTTCTCCAATATCCCCTCTGATATGGCCCGTCCCACAACAGGTCCGATATAGTTCGTCTCCAGACCCGTTACCACACCGCTGCGGATATGTCCAATCAAAGGCTCATGTCCGTCATGAATGGAACTTGCATTGATTTTAATATCCCGGATTCCCATGGCGGCAATCTCTTCCATCACCATGTTCAGCACATAATCGCCGCTCCTCAGATGATGATGGAAGGATATACACATTCCATCCTTTAAACCGCACCTGCGGATTGCTTCCCGAATTGTCCCTGCAAGTTTGCTCATCGATAATCCACCCCCTCTATTTCAGAAGCTGCCTCCAATACCAGCCGCGCTCTCTGCACAATGGGAGCGTCTATCATTTTACCTCTTAAAGAAATAGCCCCTTTCCCTTGCTCCCTGGCCTGCCTGATTGCCTCAAAAACATCCTTTGCATATGCAATCTCCTTAGGACTTGGGCTGAATATTCTGTTTACGCATGCAATATGCCGCGGTGAAATGACTGCTTTTCCGGTATATCCCATCCCCTTTGCAAGACGGGCGTCCCTTTCCAATCCTTCCAAATCCTCCACATCTGTAAATGGTGTATCATATGCTTCAATCCCTGCCGCCCTGGCAGCACATACCATTCTGCCCCTAGCATATGCAATCTCATCCCCCTCTTTTGTCCTGGGGCATCTGAGGTCCGCTGTCAAATCCTCTGCCCCCAGATATAATGCCTCCATTCTTCTGCTTGCCGCTGCAATCTCATATGCATTCTCAATGCCTAATGTTGTTTCTAACAGCGGGATTAGCTTTATGGACCCTGACTGGAGTCCGTTTTTCTCCTCTATGACGCTCATTCGGTCTGACAGTGTTTTAATGTATGATGCATCGCTGACCTTTGTGGGCATTATCACATCCGGCTTCAAAGGTATCATGTCCTCTAAATCCTCTTCCCAGAAAGGAGTGCCTAATGCATTAATACGTATAATGATTTCACATTTACCGAAGTCCAGATGCCTTAACGCATGGCTCACCAGCTCCCTGGCGGCATCCTTCTGGTCCGGGGCGACCGCATCCTCCAAATCAAAGATAATACTGTCCGCTCCAAGGAGTCCGCCGTTCATAATCATGTTAGGACTGTTGCCTGGCAAAAACAACATTGTACGCCTCATGCTATTCCCCCCTCATTTGCAGATACGGACGCCCTCTTGACCGCGGTAATAAGCCTGGCGCGGATTGTACAGTCAAGAGCGCCATGGTCAACTGCCTCAACCACCGCCCCCCGAACCCCTAACCGCTCAAGTTCTTCCTGAATGGAAGAGATAATACTATTTCCATAATACTTTTCAACCGTTGAATTTAGTCTTATATTGATTCCTTCCTCTTTTGGCGCAACGGTAATCATAATATCGCTTGATTCTAATGTACCGGCAACCGCCGTTTTTTCTATAACCATTCCAGACCGCCTTCCATTTATTGCGTAATGTGTTAATGTTGTAATGTATCCATTTGACATTTATATGATAACTCATATTTTTAATCAATACAAGTGCTGCCAATTGCTTTTTTTAAAATTGTGTTTATTCATAAAAAAAGACATATATTTTTGTGCAAATATATCCATTTGCATTTTATCCATTTATACTTATATCATTGACATCAAATTCTTTTCCATTTATACTAAATTAAAACGGTTATGTGAAGGGAGTGTCATTAATTATGCGTCAGATAGACAGTCTGTTAACCCGCGACAAAATAGTAGCTGAATTACGGCGTGAAATACTATATGGTAGTCTTAAGCCCCATCAGGAACTTTATCAGGATAAAATAGCCGAAGAATTAAATGTATCGCGCATGCCTGTACGTGAGGCACTACAGATATTGGCTAATGAAGGTCTGGTCCATGTCAGGCCCAATAAAGTTGCAACTGTTAACGAGATATCCGGCAAGTTTTTAAAGGACTTTTTTGAAATACGTCTTTTGCTTGAAAAAGAAGCAATCTGCCGAATCTGCAAACGTGAAATTGACCCGGCACCTTTGTGGGAATACTATGAACTGGCTGAGAAGGCGATTCAGTTCAATGATTTCAGCCGGTTTAACACATATAACGGCATGATTCACCAATTCATCTGGCATGGCGCGGATAACATAAAATTAGAGCAGCTTCTGTCCCAGCTCTGGCATACCATGAATGTGGATAACTATGCCAAAGAGTCTGCAATCCAGTCGAATATAGAACATAAAATTATTATTCAAAGCATTATAGACCATGATGAAAAAACCGGATGCGAGACCATCGCCAATCATCTCAACCGGAGCTACGAAGGCATGATGGCACGGCTTTCCTAAACAGTAAAAGGCGGAGTTTACGGCCCCGCCTTTTTGTTCTGGTACAGCGTTTAATCAGAGCAGCCTTTAGAGCAAAACATGTTCCGGAAGATGATATCTGCGCGCTATCTCATTGTTCTCCTCTATTACTTCACAGGGATACACGATTCCCTCCTTAAGGGCTTTCTGATAGTTCCGCGCTTCTATTTCTCCGGGTACATATATTTCCTCTACCCCGTCAACTTTCTTTCCGCTTTTTATGTAGCCAACAGCCTCATCCATTCTTTTTTTGAATTTATTTATATCATCAACCGCATTGATATCAATGCACTGAAACAGATGTCCGGAATTCTGAACTTTTTGGGGCTCCTCATATAAATCTATTATATCCGGCCCAAAGCTGGAATTATTTAATACAGCTGCAAGGACAGCATTCATGAAAGTCTGTCCGTATCCTTTATAACCTGCAAACGGCTGTACCGTTCCCCAATACGCTGCTTCCGGGTTTGTGGTCGGCTTTCCGTTTACATCCAAAGCCCAGGTATCGGGTATTGGCGCGTGGGTCTTTCTTGCCATCACAATCTTACCTCTTGCAGCCACACTTGTAGCCATGTCAAGAATAACATCCGGCCTGTCTAAACATGGTACTCCTATCCCATACGGATTATTTCCCAATTGCCGGTCAGTTCCTCCCCATGGCGCCATGATATTGACACAGTTGATGGTCCAGCAGAATCCAATCATGCCTGCCTTTGTGGCCATCTCAATAAAATGGGCGCAGGTACCAAAGTGATTGCTTCCTGTTACGGATACTGCGGAGGTTCCATATTTTCCGGCTAAATGGATGGCGGTTTCCATACTGTACGTTCCCACCACCATTCCCATTGCATTATGGCCATCAATTAAAGCTGTGGCTCCAACCTGCCTGACTGTCTCCGGCTGCGCCGCAGGGTCCGTTCCTCCCTGCTCAAAACGGGCCAGGTATAGAGCGTTCCTTTGAATCCCGTGAGAATATACCCCCCTGGCATCAGCCTCCACCAGATTTTCAGCCACACAGGCAGCATCTTTTTCCGACATACCTGCCGCCATATACAGCTCTCTTTCAAAAGCCTCTGCTTTCGGCAATGGAATTATCTTTTTTTCATTAAATTTATAATCTGAACTAGACATAGGTATTTCTGCCCCCTAAGCGATATTCCTGTCCCCGGCTCATATATCCATGAGTTTTCTTATCTCTCCGGAGGATAGACACGCTCTTCAAATACGCGGCCGTCATGTCCGGGAAGGATATAATCGCATATCTTCTCAATCTTATCATACGTCCTGTAGCACTGGTTCAAATCCACATGAATCGCTGAAGGAATATGCCTCATGACTCCGTTTCCTTCCCAATTATCAAACCTTCCCAGGCAATCGCTGGCAATCAGATAACGGCCATTATCCGTATCAACTAATACGCCCTGAAAACCAGGCGTATGGCTGGGAATAAAAGTAAGCTGAATCCCCGGATATAAATCCACATCACCGTCCACCAATTCGTATTGGTCCATTGTTTTCTTAAAAGGAGGCTTTAAGCCAATCTCCTCCGACTCATAATACGCCCACTGTGTGGGCAGCGGCTTCATGGCAAAATCCATCTCGGATTTCTGAACATATATCTTCTTCCCCGGAAAAAGGTCATTATTCCAGCAGTGGTCCCAATGGAGATGGGTATTGACCACACAGGTAATATTTTCCGGACACACTCCATGGCCCTTCAATACATTTAACAACAGCATATCCTCTGTCTGGACAATGGGATGGTGATGCACCTTCGACCACTCCGGGTCCCCGCATCCCGTATCCACTAATATATTTCTTCCATTCCCTTGTATCAGATATGCGATGATGGGTGTTATCAGTTTTTCACCCGCCCCCTGCAAATATAAAAGTGTTGATTTTTCATGCTTCTGAAACTCTCCTAATTTCAAGGGATATATCTTGTATGTCTCCATAAAATCATTCAACCTCTCTTTTCGCCTTCCCTTACATCATTCCCAACGTCTTTGGAAGCAGTAATACGATATCAGGGAATATTGTTATGAGTATCAGGGCAACCACACCTGCCGCCACAAACCCTATAATTTCTTTTGATATCTTGCCTAAGGTTATATTGGCAATGCGGCAGGCCGGATACAGATTGACTGCCACCGGAGGGGTTGTGAATCCAATGGCAATGCCGACTGTCAATACAACGCCGAACCATATGGAACTCATTCCCAGCTGTGTTACAACCGGCAGAAACAGCGGAACAAAAATATATGCAATGGAAATACCGTCGATAAATACACCGGCAATAATAACCATAAGGTCAATCAGCAAAAGAATTACGATACGATGGTCCGATACCCCCAGAAGGGCTGTCCCGAACCTGGTTGCAATACCCTGGGATGTGATTAACCATGTCATGGCCCCTGCGTTTGCCATGATAATCAATATGCTGGCGGAGCTGACTCCCGCATCCGCAAGTATGTGCCATAAATCTTTCACATTAAATTCTTTGTAAACAAATAAACCAATTAAGAGACTGTAGATTACTGCAACCACTGCTGCTTCCGTGGGTGTAAAGATACCGCCGTATATGCCGCCCAGTATAATAATGGGAGAAAATAAGCCCCAGATGGCCTCCCTGAATCCATGAAGCACCTCTTTGACAGTTCCGAAGCGCTCCCCCCTGTATCCATGTCTCATTGAGTAGATAAATGCATATACAATAAAACAGATTCCCATTAAAATTCCCGGAATAATGCCCGAAATAAACAGCGTGCCAATCGAATCCCCGGAGATAACTCCGTAAACCACCAGATTAATACTGGGAGGAATGACAACAGCAACAGCGCTGCTGGCCGCTATGAGAGCCGCTGCAAATCCCTTGTCGTATCCGTCCTCAATCATGGCAGGTATAAGTATACTTCCAAGGGCTGCCACGGTAGCAGGACCTGAACCGGATATGGCTCCCCAAAACAGGGTAACCACAATGGAGATAATTCCAAGACCTCCCGGAACCGGTCCGGTCAACAACCGCGCAAATGCAATAATTCGTTTGGATATCCCCGATTTTTCCATAATAAAACCTGCTAAAATGAAAAACGGCACGGCTAACAGTGTATACTTTGAAAGGCCGGCATTAATGGTGTCCAGATACATCCCTAAAGGAATGCCGTATAATATCATAGTAATGATGGTAGACAACCCCAGTGAAACCGCAATCGGTATATTCATCAGTACCAGCAGAAAGAATAAGATAAGAAGGATGAGCCCAATCTCAATATTCAAATTAAGCCACCTCCTTTAGCTTTCTTACTGTAAACTGGATTGTCCTGAAAATATACAAAACAGCTCCAATGGGATAAGCAATCTCAAACATCCATGTCGGCCATCTTAATATGGGAGTTCTCTGGCCATATTTCAACATCATTCTGACTGCTTCAATTCCCTGCTTAAATAAAAGTGCGAATAATAGAATGCTGCCAATGGCTGACAGTAAAATAAAGACCTTCTGAATATTGGGCGGACATAAATCCACCAGAGCGCTTAAGCCCATGTTGGCGCCCCGGGCGCAGGCCGCGGAGGCCCCGATAAACGAGGACACCGCGAATAAATACACAACCAGCTCTTCTGAGAAGGAGAATGACCATCCTGTTATGTACCGGCAGAATACGTTAATACCCTGGATTGACAGCATAATCAGCAATGTACCCGCAATGATGTGTTCCTCTAGAATCAGTTTCTTTTTCATATGCTATGCGCCCCCCTGCTTACTGGTTAGCTGCCTGCAGCGCACCCATCAACTCCGGATTAAAGTCTGCATAATATCCTTCCACAACAGGAACAGCAACATCTTTAAATGCCTGGATTTCTTCAGGTGTAAGTTCTGTAACCGTTGTTCCGCTCTGTTTAATCAATTCAACATTCTCTGCCAATGCATCCCTGGATAATTTCTTCTGGTAGTCGCATGCTTCAATTGCAGCCTTCTGAATTGCCTGCTGTGTTTCCGGACTAAATGATTCCCACAGCTCCAGGTTAAACATCAGTGGATGAGGCTCGTAAACATAGTTCCAGATAGTCATATAATCCTGTACCTCATAATACTTCTGCGGAACAATAACTGTTGATATGGGGTTTTCCTGCCCGTCAACTGTCTTCTGCTGAAGCGCTGTAAAGAGCTCGCTGAAATTCAGGTCCATTGGATTTGCTCCCATTGCCTTGAATACATCAAAAATCATGGTGCTTCCAATGGCCCGGAACTTTATGCCCTTCATATCTTCCGGGGTTTTAATTTCCCTCTTGCTGTTGGTAAGCTCCCTGTACCCATTTTCAGCATATGCAACTGCAATATATCCCTTTTCTTTTAAAATCTTGTTCAGTGCCGCATCCACATCCGTTCCGGGCCTTAAGGCAGCGTCTATTGCATCCGTGTCCTTCCATAAAAATGGTATGCACAGAGCATTCAGATTTGGTTCTATACTGCACTGTACCAATGGTGAAAGCCAGCCGCAGGAAATAGTTCCTTTCTGCACCATCTCAATCGCTCCTAACTGGTTCCCGCTGGCCAATGACGAATTGGGATAAACCTCTACTTCATATGCCCCGTCTGTATATTGGTTTACCAGCTCAGCAAATTTTTTGCCTGCTTCGTAATGTGCCGAATTTTCAGACAATGCAAACGTCAAGGTCAGCACCTGGGCCTTGGACGGCTCTGCTGACTCCGCGGCTGTCTCAGAGCCGGATTGTGCCGCGCTTGTATTTGCTGTACCCGGGCTCTGAAGGCTTCCGCAGCCTGATAACCCCACTGCCAAAGAAAGAACTGCGCTAAGTGCAATGAATTGTTTCCTTAATCCCATAATAAATACCTCCATAAATATTGATGTAATTCCCCACAGTTATAAATCTATTTCACAATTTTACAAAATTAATTAACAACATTAACTGGTGCGTCCCCCAAAAATGCTTTCAGGTTTCCTACTGCTAAATTCATCAGTCTCTGGCGGCTCTCCTTCGGCGCCCAGGCCATGTGAGGTGTAATAATCATATTGGGGGCATGGAGGAGGGGATTATCCAGGCTAATAGGTTCTTCGGATACAACATCCACTGCTGCCCCTGCTACCTTGCCTGAAATCAGAGCATCCCGCAAATCTTCTTCTACAATCAAAGGCCCCCTGGAGTCATTAATAATCATCACTCCATCTTTCATTTTAGATATGGTGTCACGGTTGATGATGCCCTGTGTGTCAGGGAACAGCGGGCAATGGAGAACAACGACATCTGATTCAGAAAGAAGTTCATCCAGCTCCGCATAATGACAGGTACCTGATTCCAGCTCTGGTCTTCTGAAGGCATCATATGCCAGTATATTCATGCCCAAAGCCTGTGCAATCTTAGCTGTTCCCTGTCCTATTTTTCCAAAACCAATTATCCCCATTGTTTTTCCTGCCAGCTCAATGAGAGGAAATTTCCAGAAACACCAGTCAGGACTGGAGGTCCACTCTCCTCTTTTTACACAGTCAGCATGAGCTCCCACATGATGGCACATCTCCAGCAATAAAGCAATGGTATATTGGGCAACTGCATCTGTCCCATAAGTAGGAATATTGGACACTATGATACCTGCACTGCGCGCAGCCTTCACATCCACAACATTGTACCCTGTTGCCAGTACACCGATAAATTTAAGGTTGGGAGAATTTTCAATCACCTTACTGGTAATCGGAGTCTTATTGGTAAATACAGCCTCCGCATCACCAATCCGTTCTAAAACCATTTCTTCTGAAGTTCTCTCATACACGGTTAACTGCCCCAATTGATGAAGGCCATTCCAGCTTAAATCTCCTGGATTTAAAGTGTAACCATCCAATACTACAATTTTCATGACATTACCTCCTTACTGCCATTCTTACTACGCATTTCCTCGTCCAACTGGATATTGTATAAATGGATACATTTGACATTACATGATTAAGGATATACTTTTTTGTATATATTGTCAATACATATCATGTTCTGATTTCATTTTTGGCACATTTGCCATATCATAAACGCAGATATTGGACCTTTACGCCTGCACAACCATACAGGGATTCTCTGCTATACGGATGTGATGTCCGCTGTAATTTCCATCAATCACAGACAGTTCATACTTGGCTGTTTCCAGCAATATATCAAAATCAATACCCGTATCATACCCGCACTGGTTCAGCATATATACCAAATCTTCGGTGGATGTGTTGCCTGTTGCCCCCGGGGCAAAGGGACATCCTCCCAGCCCGCCGATGGACGTCTGCACACTGTCGGCCCCACAGTTTAAGGCCACGTAGCTATTTAAAATCCCCATATTCCTGGTGTCATGAATGTGGACGTTAAACTCTGTATCCGGATATTCCTTTTTCATAGTTGAAAATACCCGCTCTATCAGTGACGGATACGCCATTCCAACTGTATCACAAAGCGTAAATGCATTAATTCCTGTTTCCTTCACCCTCCCAACCAAATCCACTAAATCCTGTATGGGCATTTCGCCCTCAAACGGACAGCCAAACACACATGCAATGTCCTGTGTAATGCGTACATCCGGAAATGACTGCCGTATCCTTTTAAGTTCCTCAATTGATTCATCCCTGGTTCTTTTTACATTTGCCTTATTATGGCTTTCGCTCAGGGATATAACAGGGGATATCTCCTTAAGTCCTGCAGCCACAGCTGCTTTGGCCCCATAGAAGTTTGGTACCAGGGCAAAAAAGTCCACGCCTTCATAAGCCCCCAGTACGGCCTCTGCTATCCGCGGGGCATCCCGCATCTGCGGAATTGCCTTTTCGCTGACAAAGGATGTTATCTGTATTTTCTTAATCCCTGCTTTTACCAGCCCATCTATAATCTTAATTTTATTTTCTGTGGGAATGAATGATTTTACATTCTGAAACCCGTCCCTTGGTCCCACTTCAACCACTTTTGCTTTCATTCCAATCCCCTCCTTTAAAAGGCGCCTGATTGAGCCAATGCCATATAGTCATCCCGGTTCATATCCAGATATTCCTTTAATATTTCCTCTGTATGTTGTCCCAGGAGCGGAGACGGCCTGTCAATATGCACCTTATGATTTGTAAACTTCAGCTGATTCCCGGTTACCTTCATTTTACCGGCAACAGGGTGCTCCAATTCCACAAACATCTCTCTTGCCACAGCTATGTGAGGGTCCTTAACCACGCGGTCAATGGTGTTGACAGGGCTGGCAGGGATTCCTGCTGCCAATAGAATCTCAACCACTTCGTCAATGGTATGCTGCTTTGTCCACTGCTCAATGACAGGTTTTAATTTAGCATGATTTTCCACTCTTTTGATATTACCGTCAAAATCTTCCCTCTCCAGTTCGGGAATTTGTAGCACGCTCTTTAAAATTCCGTATAATTTGTCGTTGCCGCAGGCAATAACCACCATTCCATCCGAGGACTCAAATGTGTCATATGGATAAATCGCTTCATAACGGTTGCCAATCCGGTCCGGAATACGTCCCGTACAGAGATATATCATATTAATAATTTCCAGTGAGGACACCATGGCATCCACCAAAGATACATCCACCTTATCACCCTCTCCGGTTTTAAGACGGTTTATGTAAGCCGCAAGCACGCCGGTGCAGCAGCTGACGCCTCCCATCACATCTGATATAGCTGTCCCTGTTCTGGTGGGCTTTCCTCCGGGCCATCCTGTTGTACTCATTAAACCGCTCATGGCCTGTCCTATAATGTCGTACCCCGCTCTTTGCGAATATGGCCCATAATGTCCAAAACCCGATATGGCCCCATATACAATAGCCGGGTTTATCTTTCTCAGGTCCTCATACCCCAATCCTAATTTCTCCATTACCCCCGGACGGTAATTTTCCAGCACAATGTCACTTTTTTTAACCAGCTTACGGAAAACCTCCCTTCCTTCTTCCTTTTTAAGGTTCAGGGTCATCCCTCTTTTGTTGCGGTTCAGATTCATAAAATAGGCGCTTTCCCCATTTACAATCGGTGCATTTCTTCTGGCGTCATCCCCCCTTCCCGGCATCTCAATTTTGATAACCTCTGCTCCCATATCAGCCAGCAGCATTCCGCAGTATGGACCTGCAAGTACCCTTGTCAGGTCCAATACCTTAACCCCATCCAGTAATCCCTTGCTCATTTCCCGCACCCTTTCCCAATATTTTTTAATGATACATATTAATAAAGCAAAAACCATGCCAACCTCCCACAGATTAAATATCCTTTCATTTCTTAGGCGTCAGGCCATACACAAATCCTGCCAAACAAAAAAAATGTTTCAGACTTCTTAATATATAGAAATCTGAAACATTTTTATAAGGCTTACTTTTTTGAATTCCCCATCATTCTCCACAATGTGGTGCGGCTGATTCCCAGTGTCTTTGCTATCTGTTCATTATTATAGGATAACAAACGTTTTAATTCTCCTGCTGCCAGCTCCCTGTTGTCCTGATTATAAGGCTGCATTATGTCCCCTATGAGACGCTCTTCACCAATGGATTTAATCATGCATCTCTTAGCGTAGAGCGGTTCAAATCTGATGCTTCGTTCCATGTACAGGCAGAACCGTTCACATACATTTTGAAGTTCCCGGATATTCCCCCGCCAGCTGTATCTTCTAAGTATTTCCCGGATATCCTCTGTCAGGTCGAATCCATAAGCGTCAATTCCCCTGTTCTTCTTAATATAAAACAGAAAGAGCTCAATCACATCATCTTCCCTGTCCCTCAGCGGCGGGATTTGAAGTTCCAGCACGCTCAGGCGGTAATATAAATCCTTCCTGAATTCCTGATTCTGCATCTGCTCTAAATTCCGGTTTGTTGCCGTGATAATGCGGACATCTACGGGTATAACCCGTCCGCCGCCCACATGCATTATTTCTTTCTCCTGGATGGCACGCAGCAGCCTGGCCTGCAGTTCCGGCAAAATCTCTCCAATTTCATCTAAAAACAGTGTGCCTCCATCTGCCAGCTCAAAAAGCCCCTTCTTGCCTCCTTTACGTCCTCCGGTAAAGGCTCCCTCATCATAACCAAATAATTCCGACTCCAGGAGGTTGGCGGGAAGAGCCGCACAATTCACTGCCACAAAGGGTCCGTCCTTTCTCAGGCCTGCATTATGAATGCTCTGGGCAAACAGCTCCTTTCCCACCCCGGTCTCTCCGGACAATAAGACTGCTGCACTGCTCTGGGCAAACAGCTCCGCCTCGTCCAGACATGCCTTCATTTTATAGGAACTCCCAATAATATCCCTGAACGTATGCTTGGCAGTAAATCCGCACGCCTGTCTCTGCTCCAATTTCCGTTTGCGATAATCCAATTCTGCCTTTTTATAATCTGAAAACGGGGTGAGCACAATCATATACCCAGTCTGATTCTCTGTGCCGGAACAGATTGGCACCCAGCGCTCCAACAGCTTCTGCCCATGTATATCAACAACCAGAGACTCTATTTCCTCCTGTTGAATTGGCATGCATTGCGGCAATACCTCCGATAGTTTCCTGCCTCTAAGCACCGCCCCTGAATTTTCAACCAGACTGAATATACTCTGATTGCAGTCAATGATATTTTTATCCGTATCAAGAAACATAAGGCCATTGGGACTGTAATCCATAGTGGCTCTCACAAATTCATTCTTTTCCTTTTCTTTGCGCAGTTCTTTAATAAGGATTCTGGCCTCTTCAATTGTATCCAAAATACTGTCCTCACCGGAATACAGCAAGACACCCTCTTTTCCCATCCTGCGCGCAACATCCACTGCCAGGGCATATCCTACAAAGACATTGCAGCCGCTGGAAGACATTTTCTGTTCCAAATCCTCCATGTCCTCATAAACAATTTCCTCTGTCTCCATCCCCATATAGCGCAGGCATTCCCTCATTCTTTCATTCATAGGGAATTTATAGTGAACCAGGGACACTCTGCAGTCTAAGCCAAATCCCTTATGTATGGCTGTAATATAATCCAGAGGCGTCACCTTATATTCCAATACAGGAATATTAAAATAACCCCGAATCACCTGCGCATTGGCTCCTCCGGCTATAATTACCTCCGCCCCATCCAGAATTGCTTTATCTATCTTCTCTAAGGTTTCTTCTCTAAGCCCCTCTACAATCTGGAAATCACAGGTATCCTCCAGCTTACTGATTACATTGTTTACCAGAAAACTAAGTTCACCGTATGTCACACAGCAAATATTTTCTTTCATATAGTAACCTCATTATTCCTTTTCTTTCTAAATAAGTATATATTACTCAAAATACTTTGGCAATCTGCATTAGCGCACCATAGCGGATAAGAAAGGGATGAGAAAGGAATGAGAAAACATAATTTTACTCAAATTTCATCTTGACAATATCAGAGAAATCCTGTAAAATTGTTGATGTCGCTGAAGGAACCTTGTATAACAGGAAACCTCCTGTTTGTTCCGGACAGGCAAATGCCCAGATAGCTCAGTTGGTAGAGCAGAGGACTGAAAATCCTCGTGTCGTTGGTTCGATTCCGACTTTGGGCATTGACCATGTGGTGTCATGGTCATTATGCAGGTGTAGTTCAATGGTAGAACACTAGCCTTCCAAGCTAGATACGTGGGTTCGATTCCCATCACCTGCTTTTTATGTAAAAGCCTTGTACGGGCTTTTTTTGTTTATTCGATATTCATAGCGCAGCAAAAGGCAACAGCGATATACGGTTGCCTTTTGCGTTCTTTTTCCTATAACCTTTATTTACCCTGACCATAGTGATTTTTTGCAAAGTCCTTCATTACTGCTACATTTTCAGGCGTTATACCTGCAGGCTTTCCTCCTGTAGCTTCAATCATGTACAGAATCCTGGCCGTGGCCTCCAGAACAGCGGCCACTTTAAATGCCGCGTCCATGTTCTCGCCTACGCAGACAGCTCCATGGGAGTGCAGAAGACAAGAGTTAGCCTCTTTTCCCAGCGCCTTTTCACATTCCGAAGCCAGCTCCTCTGACCCCGGCAATGCATACTGGGTGCATCTACAGATGTCTCCCATGGCCTGGGCCGCCTCGTCTATGATAAGAGGAATATCCTTACCCTGGGTGGCATATACCATGGAATACATGGGATGGGTATGGATGACTGCATTTACCTCTTCTCTGCTTCTGTATATGGCCAGGTGAAGCCCTGTCTCAATGGTTGGTTTTCTGTGACCCTCCACAATTGTCCCATCCAGCCTGCAGACCACAACATCGTCTTCCACAATCGTACTGTACTTCATGGCGCTGGGCGTCAGGTACACCAATCCTGTTTCAGGGTCGCGTATACTGATGTTTCCCCATGTCTCAACAGTAAGTCCTGAATTCTCCAGTTTCTTTCCGCTCTCTACGATACATTTTTTAAAATCCATTTCCGCCTCTCATTCTGCTGCCGGAAGGCAGCCCTAATTTATTCCGACTTATTCCTACTCAAACGTCTTTAAATAATCCTTAAACTCGCCTACATTGTCCTTGGTAATCACTTCCGTTCCGGTGTCAATATAGGATTCTGCCTCGCCGCCGTCAAATAGTTTCAACATGTTGTCCACGCCCAGTTTTCCCATTTCAGCCGGATACTGTGCCACGGTTGCCAGGAACTCCCCATTTTCCACCAGGTTCAGAGCTTCGCTGACAGCGTCGAATCCAATGATTTGAATCTGCTCCTGCATATTGGCTTCCTTAATGGCTCTCAATGCTCCAATCCCCATATTATCGTTGCAGCAGAAGAAAAGTTCCACATCCGGATTGGCACTTATGATATTCTGGGCAGCCGTGTATCCCTGGTCCACTTCCCAGTTTGCTGTCTGTTCAGCCACAATGGTCACCGTGTCCCCGGCTCCCTCTAAAAATCCATTGTAGCGGTCCGCTGCATTGGTCTGTCCCTCAATCCCCTTAAGTATGGCTGTCTTTGTACCCTGCTCAAAGTTCTTCGCAACATATTCTCCCGCCAGTTTGGCGCCTTCGTAATTGTTGGTTCCATAAAACGGAATGTCAAGACCAACATTGGCAAGGCTTTCATCCGTCAGCTTTGTATCCAGATTAATGATAGGAATGTTTGCTTCCTTACATTTTGTAAGGGCGGATTCCAGACCGTCTGAAGAACTGGGAACCAGAAGAATTCCGTCCACCTTGTTGGCTATCATATTCTCAATAATACCAAGCTGCGCATCTGCGCTGGCATGCTGGTCTCCGGCCTGAACCTCAATCTTCACACCCTTTGCCTCTGCCTCCACTTTGGCGCCGTTGGCAAGGGTGATATGATATTCGTTGTTTAAGGTCATACCCACAAATCCAATGGTCTTATCCTCATAGCTGCCTGATGCAGCCCCAGTGCTGCTCTCCCCGTCCTTTCCGCTCTCCCCGGTTGTCTCAGCGGTCTGGGCTTCTGTCTGCGCTTTGGTTGTCTCAGGCACTGTCTCCTTTGGAGTTTGGCCGCAGCCGCTTAGCGCCGCTGCCGTCATAACCGTACTCATTGCCAATGCCATCACTGCTGCCGTCATGTTTCGCTTCATAATCAATTTCCTCCTTTATTTGCAAATACGTTTTGTATTTTGCTCTTCTATTCGCTCTGGCGCTCTTTCTTTTTATCAGCAAACACTGCTGCTATGATAACGATTCCCGTGACAATGGTCTGATAATAGGTGGCAACGTTCATTATCTGGAGCCCGCAGGTCAGGGTGCTGAGGATGATGGCTCCCACCAGGGTATTCCCTATCTTTCCTTTCCCGCCTGATAAGGAGATTCCTCCGATAACAGCGGAAGCAATCGCGTTCATTTCATAGCCTGAGCCTGCATTAGGGTCTGCATATGTAAGACGGGACAAAAGCATGATGCCTCCAATGGCAGCAAATACGCCGCTTAAGACATACACCATGAGCACGGTCCTGTTTACATTGATTCCTGAAAGCCTGGCAGCGCAGATATTGCCTCCTGCGGAATAAACATGTCTTCCAAACTTTGTATATGCCATGACAAAGATAATGACTGCGTAGAACACAAACACATAGATAACAGACACCGGAACTGTACCCAGCACCTTGGAGGCCATCAGGCTTCCCAGTCCCTTGGGGAAACTGGATATGGGCTGCCCCCCATTAATCAGAAGCGCAAGGCCCCTGGCAATCTGCATGGCCCCCAGCGTCACTATAAACGGCGGCACCTTTCCGTAACTGACCAGACATCCATTGGCCAGACCAAAGGCAGCACCTGCCGCTATACACAAAACCCCCATGGCAACCAGAGGCATGCCTGCTTTCAGAATCAGTCCTCCAAATATACCCACAAACCCCACAATGGACCCAACGCTCAAATCAATGCCGCCGGTGACAATAACAAGGGAAGCCCCGATTGCAATTATGGAAATGATGCTGGCCTGCGTAATGATATTGAACATATTATTAAGGGTCAGGAAGTTCTTCCCCATCATGCTGCAGATTACAGCAAATACAATAAAAATAACAATCAGTCCGAGATATAAAGTCAATGCCGGCAGCTTTGCCTTAACACCCTCTTTGTAACTCTCCATACCTATATTCCTCCCTGCATCGCATATTTTAATATGGTTTCCTGCGTCAAATCCGGGGTATTGTCCAATATGGCCTCCAGGACACCCTCCCTCATAACGGCAACCCGGTCGCACATTTTAAGCACCTCCACAAGGTCGGAGGATATCATGATAATAGAGGCCCCCTGGCTGACCAGGTCATACATGATATTATATATTTCATCACGGGCCCCAACATCAATTCCCCTTGTGGGCTCATCGAATATATATACATCTGCATTGGAATACAGCCATTTTGCAATAACCACCTTTTGCTGGTTACCGCCGGACAGGTTCTTTGCTTCTGTCAGATGCGTATGGGTTTTAATCCGCAGACTCTTAATGTAATACTTAGCGCGTTCCGCCATCTCCTTTTTCCGGATGAACGGCTTGGCAAGCTGCTTTAAATTGGGTAATGCAATGTTATCCATGACAGAATGCATGAGAACCAGTCCCTCATCCTTCCTGTCCTCGCTCAGATAGACGATTCCCTTTTCGATATTTTTGGACAGGCTATTGGACAAGGTTTCACCCTTATATGTAACCGTACCACTGTTTTTTCTGTAAGCGCCTATCATACACTTTGCCACTTCTGTCCGGCCCGCGCCCACCAAACCTGCAAATCCCAGTATCTCGCCTTTATGCAGCTCAAATGATATGTCCTTCAGGAAATCCTTATATCCCAGATTTTCAACCTTCAGCACCACCTGGTTCATGTCAACCGCTTCATTGGCAATCTTTTCAAAACTAACCGTGCGTCCCACCATCATCTTTGTCAGCTCGTCCTCTGTGGTTTCAGACAATTCCACGGTTCCTATATATTCTCCGTCACGCATAACCGTGCACCTGTCCCCGATTTCGAACAGCTCGCTCATACGGTGGGAAATATAGATAATTCCGATTTTTTCCTTCTGAAGTTCACGGATGATTCCGAAGAGCATGTTTGTCTCTTTGTCCGTGATGGCCGCTGTGGGCTCATCCAGAACCAGAACCTTTACATGATTGGATATGGCTTTGGCTATCTCCACCAGCTGTTTCTGGGCCACACTTAGTTCACGGACCAGCGTCTTAGGGCTGACCTCCAGGCCGACCCGCCTCATATATCCCTCTGCCTCTTTTATAGCCCGCTTGTGGTCCACAAGAAGCCCCCGGCCATATTCTTTTCCAATGAATATATTTTCATATACAGGCAAATCCGGCACCAGATTGAACTCCTGGTAAATCACGCTGATACCGGCATCCAGAGCCTCCTTCGGCGTCATGGGCGCCAGCTCCCTGCCGTCCAGCACGATGTCACCGCCTTCCCGTCCGTATGCCCCTGACAGAATTTTAATCAGTGTGGATTTACCTGCTCCATTTTCCCCCAAAAGGACGTGAACCTCCCCGGGAAGTACCTCCAGCTGCGCATTTTTCAGCACGGGAACACCAAAAAAGCTTTTGTTAATCCCGCACATCCTCAATATACATCCGTCCATGGACAGGCCCCCTTATCCTTCTAGTTTTTGATACCGCTTCAATGCCTCACCGGAATCTTTTCTGCGGCAATACGTTGTTTTCTCAATGCCCCTTCCAATAAGGTTCCTGATTTCCCTCACTGTCATCTCAGGCTCAAAGTACTTTATCTGGGCTCCCAGATTTCCCAGGGAAGTACTTTCCTTCCCCCCTGTCACCACTTTCTTGCCCGTGGCATCTGCCGTCATCTGGCATAACCTGACATTCCGGGAGCCGCCGCCTACCATATAAACAGTATCTTTTTTCTTTCCGCTTATTTCCTCCAGGCCTTGTATCACTGACGCAAAGCTCAGGGCCATGGAATTCTGGAAACTGCATATGATTGCCGCCCAGTCTTTTTCTCCGGAAACCTGACCGGTCTTTACAAGATAATCCCATATCGCATCCGCCATATGTACCGGATTAAAAAACCTGGCATCGTTGACCGGAAACAGAGGAACCGTTCCCCCATACCGGTCTCCAAGACCATTAAGCTCCTCCCAGCCTATAGCCCCGTTTTCCTCCTCATACTCTTCCTTAATGCGCTGGATGATAAACATTCCGGCGCTGTTCTGCAGCAGGGTTATTTTATTAAATGCCCCTATTTCATTGGTCAGGCATCTTATTCTCACCGCATCATTTATAATGGGCTCCTCCAGCTCCATACCAATAAGCGCCCAGGTTCCTGTGCTGACAAATAAAAACTCTTCTTCCTCTGCCGGAATTGCCAGTACAGCAGCAGCCGTATCATGGGACGGCACGCAGATAACCGGAACATCATAGGATATACCCAGTATTTCCTTTACCCCGGAATGAAGCATGCCAATTGGCGTGCCGTGTTTGCCAATTGGAGCAAATAAGCCGGAAGGTATTCCCATCTCCCCCAACACGTCTTCACTCAGCTGCCTTTTCTTGGCATCCATCAGCTGGGTTGTGGATAACTCGCTGGGCTCGTTTACCATGCAGCCAGTAAAGAGATAATTTAAAATATCCGGTATCATGAGAAGCTTGTGGCCGTTGGAAAATACCGACGGCATCTTCTCCATCATTCCCTTTATCATATTAACCGAATTAATCTTATCGCACAGGATACCAGTCTGCCTGAACAGATATGTTCTCTGTTCGTCAGGCATCTGTTCCATAACCTCGGCCCCTATGCTGTTCCTGTATGACAGCGGATTCTGAATCATAAATCCCTGCCTGTCAAACAGTCCGAAATCCACTCCCCATGTACAGATACCGATTGAGTGGATGGTTCCGGCCCGTTTTACCGCCTCCTTTAGCCCCTCCAACAGTTTCTGGTAAATCATCAGTATGTCCCAATAGAAATACTGATGTACCCTGACCATGTAATTTGGTATCTGGGTAATAACCTCTGCGGCTATCTGCTCCCCGTCATACACCCCCAGGATAACCCTGCATGACGAATTGCCACAGTCAAACGCTACCATATTCCGCTTCATCAACACCCCTGCCTCCTATCGGATATTAATCTCCAAACCATATTCTCCTGCCCACTGTACCAGGAATGATAAGTCTGCTTTCTTAAGGGATGGCATATTGCCCATCTCATATTTTCTTCCTAACCCCTGGTATTTCGGAAGACCCAGCCTGTGATAGGGAAGAAATACAATCTCAGATATATGCTTCAAACCTTTTATGTACTTGAAAAAACCATTGATGGACGCCTCATCGTCATTGCAGCCCGGAATATAGGGATATCTGACCGACAATTCCCCATGGTAGTGCCCGCACAGCCACTCCAGGTTGCTGAGTATCAAGGTATTATCCACACCTGTCAATTCTTTATGTTTTTCAGAATCAATCTGTTTAAAATCATAATAAACCGCATCGACACGCCCGTTTATGTCTTCAAGCGCCTCCTGAGGGACATGACCGCATGTTTCAACCAGGGTGTTATAACCCCTCAAATGCATCTGCTCCCCAATGGCCCCTATGACTTCGCTGTAGTACAAAGGCTCTCCTCCGCTGAACGTAACACCGCCGCCTGACATTCCATAATATTGGCGGTCCTTCAATATTTCCGCAAGAAGCTCCTCCTCGCTGTATCTCCTCCCCATCATCTCCCTGGCGTCTGCATAGCACTCCCTGACGCAGACGCCGCATTGCCTGCATTTACTCTGGTCCGTAATATATCCGTAACCTTCCATATAACTTATGGCCTTCTCAGGACACAGGACCCTGCATCTTCCGCACTCTATGCAGGCATTTGCCTTAACCAGGACCTCTGTCCCCGCTCTCTGGGATTCAGGGTTTGCACACCATCTGCACCGCAGGGAACAGCCCTTTAAAAATACTACGGTACGGATACCGCGGCCATCCTCTGTTGCAAAACGTTCTATGTTGAATACATTGCAAACCCTCATTTTCCTTATTCCCCCTATTTACTATTTGCTGCCTGGAGCGTGTTAACGGCTATAATTCCAGCTCTGCCCTGCTTATTACATCCATCTGGCACTCAGGGGACAGAGATGTAAACAACGCACTGTAACCGGAAACCCTGACCATCAAATCCTTATATTCATCCGGATGCTCCATTGCTTCCTTAAACACTTTGTTATCCACCACATTAAACTGAATCTGCTGTCCGTAGTTTTCAAACAGAACCTTAATCATGGCAATTACCTTTTCTTTATTCTCATCGGTATCCAGAGCTCCCTTGGACAGACGCATATTGAATATAGCGCCCTTCTGGAACCATATGCTGGGCAATTTCATGACGGAATTGCAGGCTGCCGTAGCTCCATTTTTCTCCGAACCATTGGCGGGAGAAATGCCGTTGTTAACCGGCTGTCCGTCCTTGCGCCCGTCCGGCGTGGCCCCAATGCTCTTTCCAAAGGCAATATTACCGGTCACAGGGCTTTGACTGTAGGAATAGCAGCAGGGGACCGGTCCTTTTCCATACTTTGAGCTTCTATATTTATACCTGTAGCTGGAACCAATGTAATCCTCCAGCTCCACCACCCACTTGTCAGCCCTCTCATCATCATTTCCAAATTTAGGTGCCTTATTTACCAGTATGGCTCTGATTTCCGGTCCGGAGGGCACTGTGTCCATATCCTCATAGTTTGTGTTCATAGCGTGAAGTACCTGTTCCATGGTCAGAAGCTTCTGGTTAAATACAATCTCATCCAATGCCGCCAGAGAGTCGCCTGCGCTGATGGTACCTGCTGTAGGCCCTCCGTCCGCTGAGTAAACAGAGCCGCCTTCCACAAGGTCCATGGCCCTCTCGATACAGTCATATACGAGGGAGGAGCGGAATGCATTGATATCCTGCTGTATGTGGATTTCATCATTAATATGCTCTGTCTCCACCTGCAGCCCCATAAAATAATCCAGGGTCTGCTTATATAATTCCATCAGCTCCCTTACGCTGCCACAATCCCCTGCAGATTTTTCCAAATCCACAAAGTGGTATCCGGTCTTGGGGTCTGTGCCGTCATGCAGCGTGATTTCCAACACCTTCTCCACATTCAGCCATGGACCTTTGGCCGCAAAATCCCACTTTCCGGGAATAGAGGCCTCAATACATCCATCCGGAACCCAATCCACCCTGTCTTCCTCGGCGATTCCCATATTCTCAAGGGTTCTGATAAATGCCTTGTCATTATAAAATGCCGGCTGGCCGCCCTGATGCCGCTCCGCTGCCTTAAGCGCCTTCATCATGAACGCATCACTGGTTCCCTCGAACCACTTAATGGATACAGACGGTGTAAACAGTCTTACATTCTCACATGCTTCCACACACAGGTGGGAAACTTCATTGGAAGCGTCCTTACCATCCACTGTCTGTCCTGCAATGGCAAGATTGATGAACATCTGGTATCCCAGAAAAAATTCTGTATCCGGCCAGCTTCTGAGCTTGTTAAGTTCATTGCATTTGATGAAAAAGCACTCAACTATCTCCAGGGCCTCTTCCCTTGTGATTCTGCCTTCCTCCAAATCCTTTTTATAGTAGGGATATACATATTGATCAAAACGCCCCAGGGATATGGCATGGCCGTTGGATTCCAGATGAACCGCCAGGAGAATCATGTAGATGGCCTGGACTGCCTCATGGAAGGTCCTGGCAGGATTCAGTGGAACATTCCTGCATATATCTTCCAGTTTAAGAAGCTCCTCTCTGCGTGCTGCGTTTGTCTCCTGTTCTGCCTGTTCTTTGCAGCAATCAGCAATACGGTTGGAAAACATCACCACCGCCTGATTACCCTGAAGGGCAGCCTCAAGAAACCATCTTTTTCTTGTATTGCCTGGTTCTCTTGGGTCCAGACGCTTAAGCTTATTCTCTATCCGTTTCATGACATCGGACAAGCCTTTGTCCACCACGCCTTTATAATCCACAATAACATTGCCCAGGCCGGCTGCTGAAACCCATGTATCATCAATCACATTGGCATCCCAGGCCTGGTTGATTTTATCCGGAAGCGTTTTTCTCAGATTTTCATACAGGGATTTACCTTTCCAATATTTTACGCATTCTAATATTTTGTCTTTATCTTCCTGCGTATAGTAAAACTTATCGCCAGGTCTTTTATCCGGGAAAAAGGGTGAACCATTTAATTCTGCTTCCAGCCAGTCTGTGGAATACTCCGGATAAATCGGAGATGCCTTTGGCCACTGCGCCTGATTTCCTACAATCAGCTCATCTTCATTCACATAAACCGTCATACGGGCCAGTACATCATAAAATGCCTGGGAACGCCGCAGTGCAATTGGTTTTCCCTCTGATTTCTTCATAGACTCCGTAAAATAGGTACACCGCTCCGGACAAATACGCGGGTCTGCATCAAATAACCGTTTTCTCAATCTTTCTATTCTTGTATTCATGTTCCGCCCCTCACATTCACATCGTGTATGTAACTTGTTACATTTTCAATATAGCACTTTATAACCCTGTTGTCAATATTATATTTGTGCATTTTTCATACAATATTATATTTTTTTCTCTTTTTTTAGCAATTATTTCTCGCTCTATCTTATGTTCTATGTATTGCTCTTTCGTTTCAAGTAAAACTGTTACATTTTTTTCATATTTACAATTATTTTTATTTCAACTATAATATGATATGGTTGGATGAAACTTATTTTCTTATTTATGAAACAAGTTTCACCCTTCAAAACCAGGAGGAGAAACCGTATGAACAAGGAAGGCCGTTCGGAAAACAGCGGATACATTGGAATCAGGGACATTGCAAAACTGGCAGGAGTATCTACTGCAACTGTGTCGCGTGTCATCAACAATCCAGAAATGACATCTGAAAAAGTCAGGGAGAAAGTGCAGAAAATAATTGAGGAATATAACTATATACCGAATCAGCCTGTCAAAAAAATCTTTTCCAAGACAAGCAATACCATTGCCGTATTTATATATGATATGGAGAACCCTTTTTTTATCAGCCTGATTAAAGAGCTGAACCAGATATGTCTGGAACACAACTATATGCTCCTTATCTGCGATACCGGCAGCAGCCCTGAGCTGGAAAAGAAATATCTTTATTTCTGTCTTGCCAACCGGTGCGCAGGTATAATCCTGACAGAAGGCGTTGACTCCGATATTTTTGAAGCCTGCAAAATTCATATTCCAATTGCGTTCCTGGACCGGAAAACACATGGCAAGTTTTCCAGTGTGCGTTCCAATAACAGGCAGATGATGCAGCCCATTGTGGACTACCTTTACAATCTGGGTCACAGGAAAATTGCATTTGTCGGCTGCGGCACACCCATGGATTCCGTAATCTCCAGACAGAATGGTTACATAGAGACAATGACGGGAAAGGGCCTTCCCGTTATCCAGGAATACATTTATGACAGAAACCCACAGTTGACCCTTCAGGCCGGAAGCCAGGCGCTCAACTACTTCCTCTCCCTTCCAGCCGCCCCAACGGCAATCATCTGCTGTAATGACATCATCGCCCTGGGAGCTTTGAATGCAGCATATTCCCTGGGATTAAAGATTCCGGCGGACATGTCCATTGTAGGATTTGATAATGTTATCAGCAATCTCCATCAGCCCCAGATAACCACTGTGCAGCAAAATCTGAGGGAGATATCCCTTGAACTGTTTGAGCTGGTAGTCAATCCGCCGGAGGAGCCTGTGTCCAAAATCATCGAGGCTTCATTCATCGAAGGAGCTACCTGCAGCAGAATTGAGGCACCTCAAAGGTAAAAAGTGCAGCCAGATAACAAAATAGATGGGGAACCGTCCGGAAAGACAGGAATTGCATGTGCTGCCTTTCCGGATAAATTTTAATCAGGTTTCAAGCAAGCGGCCCAAAAAACCTGGCAAAAACCTCTTGATTTATCAGCAGAAATATGATAGACTATACCACGTCAAAGTAATATCATTCTAGTATGCGCGAGTGGCTCAGGGGTGGAGCACCACCTTGCCAAGGTGGGGGCCGCGGGTTCGAATCCCGTCTCGCGCTTTTTTTATTGCCTTCAGGTGCATAAGCTGCATATTGAAATATTATACCAATACCATACCTCCTTCCAGACAGGAAAGGTCCCCCTTAACATCGCGCCCTTGCGTTCACTTTTTAAATTCCATCCACAGTAATAGGCATTTTTTAAGGGCTGCCCGGATTATCAAAATCCACGGCAGCCCCTTTGGCTTTATTTCTTCTGTTTTACGGTATTAAGGTATTCCATGATTCCCATATGTATGGTCCAGGCCATCCTGTCCTGGTATTCCTCATCCTCCAGTCGTTTGGCTTCCTTTCCATTGCTCAGGAATCCGCATTCCACTATGACGATAGGCTCCTTTACATGAAGCAGGAGATAATAATTGTCATTGGCCTTGGCCATCCTCTTGTTGGCCTCTCCCAGCACATAGTCGAAGCGTTTCTGCAAAATTTCTGCCAGATATTTCCCCTTCTCCGATGTCTTATAGTAAAAAACCTGGCCTCCGGATACATACTCCTCATGGTAGCTGTTCTGGTGAATGCTTACCACCAAATCCGGTGCTGCCTCATTTATGATTTCACACCGTTTTCTCATGTCCGCCATCTTCTTATGGCTGTCCCCGGAGCTGTACAGCCCCTGGTCTGAATCCCTGGTGAGGACCACCTTTACGTCGGAGGCCTCAAGATATGCTTTCAGCTGCTCTGATATCTTCAGGTTAATATCCTTTTCCAGCTGACCATTTATCCCCACCTTACCCGGGTCACTGCCTCCGTGTCCGGCGTCAATAACCACCACTGGCTTTGCCTTGTCTGCCTCTGCTGCCTGATTATGGACAGCCACCAATGTCCCTGCCTGCCATGATATCAGTGCCACGATACAAAGCAGCAGAATCCCCATCACTGTCTGCCATGCTGAATGCTTCATCAATGGGCGCTCCCTGATAACCTTTATTCCAGTATATTCACCCGCCTGATGAAAATGAACCTGATTTTACTCCATACTCAGAACGTTATAATCCTGCACCGCGTCCTCTATGATATATTCCAGGTATTCATACAGGATACTGGGATAGCAGTACTCCTTCCACATGGCGTATCCGGGCTGCTTCACAGCCTCCTTTACCACCTCATATGCCCTGCCTCCGTAGCAGGCAGCATTGAGGTCCCCGTATACCTTGGCCATCTGCTGCTTCTCTGATTCGGTCAGCTTCACAAATATGCTTCCCGTCTCCTCCTCCGCAGAATCCTTCATGGCATCGTAGGCCTGGTTATAGAATATCTGCTTGAGCACAGGAGGGCTGTATGTATTGAAATTCAGCAGGTTCTCATCCGTGCTCTTGTTTTTCCTGGCCCACTTTTCCATATTTACCTTGCGTGTATAGTAATAAAATGTCTCGTCTTCCATATAATCCAGCACGCCGTACTGGCAGGGAGGCGTGGACAGGGAGCTGGTTACCACCTCATAGATGCCGATATCATTATTCCTCATAAAATGCTGCACATGCAGGTGTCCGCTGAGAAACAGAGGGATATTGTCCCCTTCCAGCATCTGTATCAGCTCCTCACTGTGCTCAATGGTGCAGTCATCCGCATATACCTTGCTCTCTTCCAGCAGGTTGTGATGAGCCACAGGCAGAAGAATCACGCTGTCCTGGTCAGCCTGCTCAAGCTGCTTCTTTATCCACTCATATGTCTCTGTCTTTATCATTCCCCCGACCTTGTTGCGGGGTTCATACTGACAGGTATCCAGCATGAGAAGGCGCATGGAGGGTCCCAGGTCATAGGTGTAGCTGAGGGAATCCGTATCCCTGCTGCTGGCCTCTGAGTATCCGAACTCCTTATAGATGCGTTCAAAATCCTCGGGCGTGGTAGGCTCTGCCGGATACCGGTCTCCTCCGGAATACACCGAGGCGCTGGGATTGTTAATGTCATGGTTGCCCGGTATGACTACCACCGTGATACCGGCCTTCTCCACTTCATCCAGCTTTTCCGCCAGCTCCTCATGGCTTTTCTTTTCCCCCTGAAGACTTAAGTCCCCGCTGATAATCAGGACATCCGGGCTCAGAAGCTTGATTTCCTCCAGGGCTGCATCGGTTATCTCCCATACGTAATTGGTCAGTTTTCCGTCGCCGTGCTCCACCATGGACCGGAACATATCCCCCTGGTCTGTCAGGGATTCCGCCAGATAATGTATATCCGTCATAAGGATGATGCGTTTTCCTCCAATCAGCGGTTCTGCTTTTGTCTCCTTCTCAACATCCGGAAAAGGCTGTATCTCTGAGGGCGCAGGATGGGTGGGCTTTTGCAGCTCTGTTTCCTGAACTTTTTCCTGTACCGTTTCCTTTGTCTGCTGTTTTCCGGCGGTGGCGTCCGCCTGTTTTCCAGTCTGTACGCTGCACCCCGCCATGACTCCGGCCATTATGACCGCTGTCATGATTCCCGTTATCCTTGCTCTTCCTCTCATTTCCTTCCTCCGGTGTCACCCATTTCGTTTATTTAACCTCAGACACGATATCCCATATGTCCGCTGGCTCAAATCCCAGTTTCCAGCAGGCAACCCCTGCCAGGTCAAACTCATTAATCAGGTCAATCTTAAGCTTCATGGAGTCTTCTTCCTCCATCCATATATACTGCTGGCCGCTTCCGCTCACCGTCTCACCGTAATACTGCCCCAAGAGCTTATCCCATGTAAGCTCCACCTGGTTCTCCTCCACCCACTTCCTGGCATCTGATATGCCGTATGCCTTGGACGAGGTCTTTCCCTCATTCACAGTCCATACCCTGGTATAGAAGGGGACTGCATTGATAACCTTTTCCTTCGGGACCTCCTTCAGGGTATTCTCAATCCCCTCCCTCACATAAGGAATGGAAGACACGGAGCCTGCTTCTCCCCCTGCATAGTGTTCGTCATATCCCATAACAATCACATAATCAGCCACGATTCCCTGCTCCTTCCTGTTATAAAACGCGGTGTAGGAAGAAGGTACATAGTTGTCCACAGACAGTACAAGTCCTTTATTGCGGCAGGCAACCGACATTTCCCGTATAAACTGGACATAGTGGGGTCCTGCCTCTGCCTTCAGGCTCTCAAAATCCAGATTGAAGCCGTCAAAGCCGTAGGTATCCGCCTCATTCATCAGTTTTTCAATGAGCTTTTTTCTGGTGCTGGTGGAGGACATCAGGGTCTTTGTGTTAAGGTTCTTGACACTTTCCTCTGTACTTACATTCTCAACCATGGCCCACACCTTCAGTCCCATATCGTGGGCCTTATCCACATAATCCTTACTGGCCAGCGACGTATAGGTTCCATCACTGGACACCACATTGAACCAGGTGGGCACAATCACATTCATCCCTTTGGCATCGGAGGCATAGTCCTCAAGGGTGCTGTTTCCCTCCTGCCGCGTGACCTGATGGAATCCCAGCCTCACCTTGCCATCCATGGAAATGCTGGTATACACAGGCGCCTCAAAGGTGCTGACAGGCACAACCTGCTCTCCCGGCTCCAGTTTCCGGTTCTCCACATATCCGATATAACCATCCGAGGTCCTGACTCTGGACCACTTTTCCAGAGTCTCCAGCACATCCACCGTCTCCCCGGCAGCTGCCTCTGTGATAATCTGGCTCTTGACGCCGCCCTTCACCCTTACCTGGCCTGCCTTTTTCAGTACGGCTGTGTCATAGGGCTGCCAGGAGGTGTCGATGAACACCCTCTTAATCTGGCTTGTGGCAAAAGCCTGCGTACGGATATCCGTATAATTCACCACAACGCCCAGGGACAGATACATCCCACTATCTGTAACCTTAAAGAGAGGGCCCTTTTCGCCCTGCGTACTCTCGTCCGCATATACAATGGAATCGGGCAGTGCGTACACAAGCAGTTTTTCGCCCTCGTCCCAGTAGAAACGCTGGTTCAGATATTCATTCACCCAATCCACCGGCAGGTACACCTGGCCATCCTCATAGATTCCCTTGGCCTCCTGCACCTGGTTATCCAAAATAAGGGCCACCTGACTGCCCTTAATCCCAAATATCCTGCTCTTATCCGCCAACTCACTGCTGGGCATGTATTTCCTGGCAAAAAGCAATCCCAGACCACCGCCTGCCAGGATAAATATGAACAGCAGAACCAGCACCGTGATTCCGCAGCCGTGACCTTTTCTTCTTCTGCTCATCCTGTCCTCCAGTTTCCTAATGATTGTATTTATTCTACCACAAAATAGAGTGTATGTACCAATTAATTGCTTACAATTTACAGTCATTAAGGAGGAAACAGGAACAAAAGCCCGGTATGCGCTGCCTGCTTTGGCTGCACAGGCTGAGACGGTACTCTTGGCCGCGCATGGGCCGGGCTTTTGTTGTCTGCTTTTATTATCTGCTTTTGTTATCTGCTTTTGTTATCTGCCTTGTTTATGAATCCTGGCTTTTTTTCTCTTTGGGAGGGTCACTGAGATACACTTTGTCAAATCTGATTTCCTTCAGACAGCCCTGCTCGGCGCCCACATAGTCGCCCATGTAAAAGCCCCCGTCTTCTCCCATCTCGAATATCTTTTCCCATTCCTTTTCCGGGCACTCGACTCCGTCAATGGTTATCCGAACCCCTTTGTTCTTGTATCTCTTCAATCCGTCCAGATAGGTTCTCTGATGTTTCTTCCGGTCTCCATATTCGGCACTTCTTATCATACTGATAAGTCCTCCCCATTACCACGGGACAGCCGGCCGGCGGCACCAAGGAGTTGTTTCCGTGACATACGCTTGCGCGCCGGTTCCCTCTGTCTCTTTTTTCTTCACAAAATTCTCTCAAACCACTGCATGGCGGCGTAATCCACTGAAAATGCATCTACTGAAAGAGGAACCCTGACCAAAGAAATCCCAAACCGTCTCTCTATCTGTTTTCTGGTGTCCTCACTGCCAAAGGCAGCCGTATATATCCACCCTGTCCTGGGTCCTTCCTCCTCTGATAAAAGCTCCAAAAATGCCTCCAGTTTCCACTCACTCAGCGCAGCCATGATAATCCTCACTTCGCATCTGAGCCACTCCGCCCGGATGGACGGTCTTAATTCCCCAAAATCAATTATGATTTCATCATAGGTTCCGTCCAGGCAGGACGCCAGCACGCGGGGGCCTCCCTGCATATAATATGTAACCCCGAAAATCTTGTATCTGTAATCCGCAGAATCTGCCTGCTTTCCGATATGACTCCGGCATATATCCTTCATGGTTTTCCATCCGCCGTGGTCATTCCACTCAATCACCGCAGTCCTGCGCTGCAGGGCACTGGCCATATAATTGGCCGTCAGGATGCAGAGATGGGTCACCCCGGTTCCCCGTCCTGTTCCTGTGATTCCGATGACCCTGCACCCTTTTGCAGGTTCGCGGCTGTGTTTAAAAAGATTTCTTTTATAAAATCCCATCTCTCTAACCAGCCTCTTGCTCCGCCCTGTTCCCTGCCGCTGCCGGTCACGGCAGACCAGAGCGACTGAAAGAAAGCCTCTTCTTCCCGTTTCTGCCGGAAAGGATTTCCATAATCCGGCGAGACAAACAGCTTTATTCCTTTTAGGGCCCTGTCTGATTTGGCCGCGGCCCTTAATTCCTTTTGGCATACGGTCCGCGTTCCGCGCATTATAAAACCGCGGTTTCCGCCGCACCGGCCGGCCCAAACCCGGTTCATCCAGGTTATGTAATGCCGGATGTACGGCCCCTCCCAGATACCGGCGCTGCCTGTCCCTAATAAATCCGCCTTTGACGCCTTTAATTCCAGTTCCGCCTGCTGCCAGTCCGTTCCATAGTCTTTTACTATGACGTCAAATCCTGTCCCTTCATCCAGCTTCACGCAAGGTCCGTACCGCGGCCTTAAGAAACAGCCGTTCATGGCATAGATTCCAAAGCAGTCCGGGCGCATACCTGTCCTCCCGGCCATGGCGGCCACTGCCTGCGAATCGTTATGCTCCTCATAAAGAGCCCGGTACCCGTGCCTGTTCAGGAAATGTACCAGCCCCAGGGCCAAATGCGTGGTGCCTGTACCAGCCTTCATTCCGGTCAGTATCAAAATATGAGATGGTATCGCCTTGTGTTTCTTTTCTACTGTCAGTTCCCTGGTACACAGCGCCCGGAGGGCTGTCTCCACCTCCTTGGCGGAAGCGTACCGTTTCTCCATATTGGGTTCCATACATGTTCTGATAATCCGCTCAAACGCATCCGACCGTCCGGCAGGCTGTCCGGTCCCCTCCCTCAGGGTTCCCGCTGTCATAAAACGGAGGACTGCACCAATGGCATAAATGTCGGTCCTTTGGTCCAACAAACGGTCAGAAGCATACTGTTCAGGGGCCGCGCATCCCACCGTACCGAATCGCTTTGAGGCAATGTTTGCCCGCCGGCTGCCTGCAGCATGATCAAAATCAATCAGCTTTACAGTGCCGTTGCAGATAATCAGATTGTTAGGTTGTAAGTCTAAATGTAATATGGGTATTTCACATGCAGAGTGCATGTAAGCCACAAGCCCGCAGACCTGCATCCCATAACGGGCTGCCTCTGCCTCTTGAATAGGACCCTGACTTGCAATCAGGGCATATAGAGAATATCCTTCAAGATACTCCTCGATTAAATAAAAAAATTCGGAATCTTCTTCTAAGTCATAAATCATGGGAATCCCCGGATGACGCAGTTCTTTTAACACCAATGCTTCCCTTTGGAAGGTGTCATAGTCGGCATCACTCCTGGAGATGCGCTTAATGGCCCTGTATTCCTCCAGGCCAATGTGCTCTGCCAGCCATACGGTTCCTGTCCGTCCGGTTCCCAGTTTGCGCAGCAGACGGTATTTGCCAAATAAAATGGTATTCCTTATCCACCCCTCCTTTGTCACAATATCATCTCATATTCCAATTTTACCCTTTTTTATGTCACCTGTCTATGGTCGTTATATCTTCCATGGCTTTCCGTATGTCATTTATACAACTTAAAAGCATCCTGCGGGCTGATATTTTTTAAATTTTTATGAAATGATTGATATTTCCACCTGTAATGTAGTATATTTAAAGTGTAGAAGTCTACTTTCGGCCTGAAGTACCCAAAAACACCCTGGTCCAAAGCAGATGCCACCACATTTGACACAGAACAGGAAGTGATTCTATGAAGATAGAACGTATCAATGATAACCAGATTCGCTGTACATTGACCAGCTTTGATTTAAGCGCGCGCAATATTAACCTGGTTGAACTGGCCTATGGAACAGAAAAGGCCAGAAAGCTGTTTCGGGAGATGATTCAGAAAGCCTCCAATGAGGTCGGCTTTGAAGCGGAGGATATTCCGCTCATGGTTGAGGCGATTCCGCTGTCCAGCGAAAGCATTATGCTGGTCATCACCAAAATTGAAGACCCGGAAGAACTGGATACCCGTTTTGCCAAGTTCTCACCTTTCACAGACGACAACCAGAATTCTCTTGTGTCGCAGTTAGCCAGTGAGTTCCTGGAGGGCGCACCGGATTCCCTGAATTACCTGGAGCCCGGCTCCGTGGAACAGGTTGGAGATGAGGACAGCACGGACAGGTCCCCTGAAACCCCTGCCAAGAAAAATACCGGCGCTGTTGCCAGCAGCCGCATTTTCCGTTTCAACAGTCTGGACCGCATCAGCGAAGCGTCCAGGGCCGTATGGGGAATCTATAACGGCGTCAACACCCTGTATAAGAAGCCCGGCACCAGACAGTACTATCTGATTGTAAAACGCCTGGACTGCGGCGACCTGGATTTCTCCCGGGTATGCAACATATTGGCGGAATATGCCACCAAGCTGTCAGGTGAAGCAGCCAGTGAAGCCTATTTCAGGGAACACTATGAGGTCATGATTCAGGATAATGCCCTTCAGAATCTTGCAAAAATCTAGCCTGCATATATAGATGGATACAGTTAAAACACCCCTGCGGCCAGGCGGACCGCAGGGGTATTATATTGCCTTAAAATATGCCGGGTACTGGCTTCTGAACATCTGCTCATTCATCATCCACCGGTTCAGGTGGAGGTCCATTGTCTCCGCCGCCTGATTTTTATCCCGGCGCCGTATTGCCTCCAGCAGTTTCTTATGGTCCTCTATTATCTTATGGTCCTTTACCGTTGCCACGGACAGGCTGCGGATTCTGTCATAGTGAATCGCCAGCCTCTGGCACATCTCATAGGTCAGCTCCTTCCGGCAGATGGAAAACAGCTTCCGGTGCATCTCATTGTCCAGCTCCAAAAGTTTCCGGGATGAGCCTCCCTCCAGATAAAATTCCTGAAGTCTGATGTTCTCATCCAGCCACCGCAGGTCCTCCTCATCCGCCTGCTGGCAGACCAGCTCAACAGCTGCCTTTTCCAGTACCAGACGGAGAAAACGCGCCTCCTCCACCAGCTCCACATCAATCAGCGCAATGCGCATACCTCTCTGAGGGAATATTTCAATGATTCTGGATTCCTCACTGAGCTGTATGACTGCCTCCCGCACAGGGGTGCGGCTGATGCCTATCATCTGCGACATCTCCACATCGTTAAAAGGCGCTCCCGGTTCCAGCTCCAGTGAAATAATGTTCTCCCTCAGGGTCCGGTATGCATACTGTCTGGCAGTCTCTCCATGTCTCTTTTCCTCTATCTTCATGGGTAAAACCTCCTAATACCAGTCCTCAGTCCTGAAGACCTACAGGGACTGTATCTCCTTCCAGACCTCATCGTCCACGTAAATCCCCAGCCTGTCATGCTCCTCATGGAACCGGGCGCTGCCCTGGCCCGGCGCCCTGACACTGCCGCCTTCCTCTGACGGAGCCGAGCTTTTTACGTACCGGACCGCCGTATCCATGATTTCCTTCATATGGGCATCCGTGGTGGTCCTGCCCGGATTCACCACAATCATGACCTGGGAACAGCCGCCGCAGCTGCCGCAGCCTTTCTCGTCCATACCGGCAGCGCCCATGCCGTCCGTGAGCACGGAGCCCAGGATATCCAGCATGAAGGAAAAGGCCGAACCCTTCCAGTACCCCACAGGAAGCACACGGCGGGACTTCTCAATGGCGCCCGGGTCGTCCGTCAGCTTGCCTTCTTCATCAAACCCTCCGGGATACGGCAGCTTTTCCCCGGCCAGCCGCGTAACCTGCAGCTTTCCGTAGGAGTACTGGGACATTGCCATGTCCAGCTGGAGAGGTTCTCCCCCGCCAGCAGACGGTACAGCCATGACAAAGGGATTGTTGCCCAGACGGCATTCCTTTCCGCCCCACGGGGGCATACAGGACTCCGTATTGGTCCACATGATTGCCGCATACCCCTTTCTGGCGGCGTACAGCCCATAGGTGCCTCCCCGCATCCAGTGAGTGGTATTGCGGATTCCCACCATGCCGATGCCAAACTGGTCCGCCAGCTCCATGGCCCGGTCCGCGCAGTAAAGGGCGTTCAGGATGCCGGGGCCCATGTTTCCATTGTAAACCCTGAGTGCGCCGAATTCCCGCTCCAGGGATGGCACGGCATTTACATCCACCCAGCCTTTCTTAATGTAGTTCACAAACCTGGCCACCCGGTTGGTGCCATGAGAATATACCCCGTCATAGGTAGTCTCCGTGTGTATGCGGGCGCATATCTCCGCCTTTTCCTCAGACATCCCGTATTTGACCAGCACCCTCTTTATCTCACTCTTAATTTCATCAAAGGTTAATCTCACCGCACCCATCCCTTCCTGCTGCATCGTCCTAGCGGTTCTGCTTCCGGATGGCCTCCCACAAACCATTTAAGTAGCATGCTCCCAGGGCCCTGTCGTAAAGGCCGTATCCCGGCATGGACACCTCTCCCCAAATAGCCCTTCCGTGGTCAGGGCGCATGATTCCGTCAAAACCAATGTCATACAGCGCTTTCATTATCTCATACATATCCATGCTGCCGTCTTCTGAGAGATGGGCAGCTTCCTGGAAATCTCCAGGAGCATTATACTGCAGATTGCGCACATGTGCAAAGGGAATCCTTCCTTTTAAGGACCGGATGATATCCGGAATGTCGTTTTCCGGATTGCTTCCCAGGGAGCCAGTGCACAGAGTGACGCCGTTAAAGGCTGCATCCACGGCCTTCATCAGCTTAAGGAGCTGCTCCTTGCCGGTAATAATTCTGGCCAGTCCAAACACGGGCCACGCTGGGTCATCCGGGTGAATGGCCATCCTGATATCATACTTCTCGCATACAGGCTGGATTGCCTTCAGGAAATACACCAGGTTGTCAAAAAGGCGGTCCTCATCCACATCCTTATACATGTCAAACAGTTCCTTAATGCGGGCCATGCGCTCCGGCTCCCATCCAGGCAGCTCAAATCCATTGGACTTTTCTCCCATGGACTGGAACATGTTCTCAGGGTCAATCCTGTCAATCTCCTTCTGACTGTAAGCCAGCACCGTGGAGCCGTCCGGGCGCTCCTTAGCCAGGTCGGAACGGGTCCAGTCAAAGACCGGCATGAAATTATAGCACACCACATGGATATCAGCCTGGCCCAGACGCTCCAGGGTAGTAATGTAGTTGGCAATGTACTGCTCCCTGTCAGGGGTGCCCACCTTGATTGCATCGTGGATATTGACACTCTCAATCCCCAGAACCTTTAATCCCCTGGACTCCACCTGTTCCTTCATCTGAAGGATGCGCTCCATGGGCCAGACCTCCCCGGCCGGAATGTCATACAGGGTGGTAACCACGCCCTTCACACCCGGTATCTGCCTGATTTGCTCCAGAGATACAGAATCCACGCCCTCACCGAACCAACGCAATGTCATATCCATAACTAATTTCCTCCTTGAACTGTATGTGCAGTGCTTTTGTGTTTTTCCGTTTATGCGGAAATAAATATTTTAATATACTAATATATTACTATTTCCCAGACAATCTGTCAATACCATAGAATATAAAAAGAACCCGGCTCAGTCACATATCCCCTGAGCCAGGTTCCTCCAATCACTGTTTCAGATATTCATCAGGCTTTTGCTGCCAGAATTTCGTTAATCTGGGAAACAAGTGTATCACAGTCAATACCGTGTACCATACAGGCCTCTTCCAGAGACTCTCCTTGGGATGCCGGTCAGCCAAGGCAATGCATTCCGGCACGCATCAGGATTGGAGCAATACTGTCATCTACATGGATTAACTGTCCGATGAGCATGTCTTTACTAATTTCCATTATCGTGTCCTCCTTATATTTCTGCTATCAGTATACCCAATTTATCGGTCTACCACGCTTCTACCATCATAATACGTTTTTCGACATTTTACAAGTCCAACCTGGACATACATATTTTTCATATTAACCATAATTATCAAGGCTTGTTAAAAAATATTATCACTAAGCCCTCTTGACGTGTATACAATGTGCATAATATAATAAGTGTTGCAAAAGCAACAGCACAAATCCTGTTTTTTTAGTAGACTATGGATGTCCGGTAAGACCGGTATGGCTGTGAAACAATTGGTTAACAATAGTTTTTATATAAAGGTTCACGCATTTCACAGGAGGAAAAATCTATGAGAACAGAGTGGAACACATTTAAAGGCGGTGTATGGCAGCGGGAAATCAATGTACGCGATTTCATACAGAAAAACTATACCCCCTATGACGGAAACGATGAGTTTCTGGAAGGTCCTACCCAGAATACCACAGAGCTGTGGGACCAGGTCATGGAACTGTCAAAAAAAGAACAGGAAGCCGGCGGAGTCCTGGATATGGATACAAAAATCATTTCCACCATTACCTCCCACGGCCCGGGATATTTGAATAAGGACAAGGAAACCATTGTAGGCTTTCAGACCGACAAACCCTTTAAGCGTTCCCTTCAGCCTTACGGAGGTATCCGCATGGCCATGAAGGCCTGCCAGGATAACGGTTATGAGGTTGACCCTGAGATTGTGGAATTCTTTATGAAGCACAGGAAGACCCACAATGCCGGTGTGTTTGATGCATACACCCCTGAAATGAGGGCCTGCCGTTCCAGCCATATCATCACAGGGCTGCCGGATGCCTATGGACGCGGACGCATCATCGGAGACTACCGCAGGATTGCCCTTTACGGTGTGGACGCCCTGATTCAGGAAAAAAAGGAAGAAAAGGATTCCACGCGCACCATCATGTATTCGGATGTTATCAGGGAGCGCGAGGAGCTGTCTGAGCAGATTCGAGCCCTGGAAGACCTGAAGGAGCTGGGACGTATCTATGGTTTTGACATTTCAAAGCCGGCTTCCGATGTGAAGGAGGCCATACAGTGGACCTACCTGGGCTACCTGGCTGCTGTCAAGGAGCAGAACGGCGCCGCTATGTCCCTGGGACGCACCTCCACCTTCCTGGATATCTACGCTGAGCGCGACCTGGCGGAAGGACGTTATACGGAGAAAGAGATTCAGGAATTTGTAGACCACTTTATTATGAAGCTGCGTCTTGTAAAATTTGCCAGGACGCCGGAATACAACGAGCTGTTCTCCGGGGACCCCACATGGGTTACGGAATCCATCGGAGGTATCGGAATCGACGGACGCCACATGGTGACCAAGATGTCCTTCCGTTATCTGCACACCCTTCAGAACCTGGGCACTGCCCCTGAGCCGAACCTGACCGTACTCTGGTCCACAAAGCTTCCTGAGAACTTTAAGCGGTTCTGTGCCAAGACTTCCATTGAGTCCTCCTCCATCCAGTATGAGAACGATGATTTGATGAGGGTAACCCATGGCGATGATTATGCCATTGCCTGCTGTGTATCCAGCATGCGCATCGGCAAGGAAATGCAGTTCTTCGGCGCCAGGGCCAACCTGGCCAAGTGCCTGCTCTACGCCATCAACGGCGGGGTGGATGAAATCAGCGGCAAGCAGGTAGGCCCCAAGTACCGCCCCGTAACCACGGAATATCTGGATTTTGACGATGTAATGGACAAATACAAAGATATGATGAAGTGGCTGGCCAAGGTATATGTCAATGCCCTGAACATCATCCACTACAATCACGATAAATACTGCTATGAAAGGCTTCAGATGGCGCTCCATGACAAGAAGGTGACCCGCTGGTTCGCAACCGGCATCGCAGGCCTTTCCGTTGTGGCAGACTCCCTGTCCGCCATTAAGTATGCCAGGGTCAGGGTTGTCCGCAATGAACAGGGCATTGTGACCGACTATATCGTGGAGGGAGACTTCCCTAAATATGGAAATAACGATGACAGGGTAGACCAGCTGGCAGCAGACCTGGTACACACCTTCATGAGCTATATAAAGGGAAACCACACCTACCGCGGCGGCATTCCCACCACCTCTATCCTTACCATTACCTCCAATGTGGTATATGGAAATAACACAGGCGCAACCCCGGACGGCCGGAAGGCCGGCCAGCCATTTGCACCGGGGGCCAACCCAATGCACCACAGGGACAGCCATGGGGCGGTTGCATCCCTGGCATCTGTGGCAAAGCTTCCATTCAGGGATGCGCAGGACGGTATCTCCAATACCTTCTCCATCATTCCCGGCGCTCTGGGCAAGGATGACCAGATTTTCATGGGCGACCTGGAAGTAGAGCTGAACGGCTGCGGAGGCGGCTGCGAAGCGCCCACCCTCTTTGAGGGACTGGACTCCGAGGCCGACATCGAGGAATCCTGATTAACAGCATATAAACCATTTTCTTGAGAAAGCGAGGATTAATGTTATGGTAAAAGCAAGCGAATCACAAATTGATAACCTGGTGGCCCTGTTAGACGGCTATGCCCAGGAAGGCGGACACCATCTGAATGTAAATGTATTCAGCAAGGAAACCCTTCTGGATGCACAGGCCCATCCTGAAAAATATCCCCAGCTCACAGTCAGGGTATCCGGCTATGCGGTAAATTTTAACAAGCTGACAAAAGCGCAGCAGGACGAGGTCATTTCAAGGACCTTCCACGGCTCCATCTAAGCCCTGTCTGACAATTACTCCGGATGCCGTCTTAACAGGAAGCACTTCCGGCTGGGGCGGCATCCATGTTTCCTTTTATCATTTTCCTTATTTTAAATATCTTTACCCGCGGCTGGTCCGCACTGCATGACATGTTGTGGTTTTCAGAAAGGAGCGCAGCCTTATGGTTGGACGTGTACATTCCATAGAAAGCTTTGGCACCGTGGACGGCCCCGGTATCCGCATGGTAATCTTTTTAAGCGGCTGCCCCATGAGATGCCTCTACTGTCATAATCCCGATACATGGGACCCCAAGGGAGGCACGCCCATGCTGGCGGACGATATATTAAACCAGTACGAGCAGGCCCGCCCCTTCTATAAAAAAGGCGGCATCACGGTCAGCGGCGGCGAACCCCTGATGCAGATTGGTTTTGTAACAGAGCTTTTTGAGAAGGCCAGGCAAAAAGGAATCCACACCTGTCTGGATACCTCAGGTATTACTTTCAACCCCGGTTCGCAGGCAGTTATGGCACTTTTCGACCGCCTTCTGGCCTCCACGGACCTGGTTCTCCTGGATATCAAGCATATTGACCCCGAGGAACATATAAAGCTTTGCGCCCAGCCCCAGGACAACATACTGGCCTTTGCCGGATACCTGGAAAAGAAGCAGATACCTGTCTGGATTCGCCATGTGGTGGTTCCCGGCATCACGGACCGGGAGGAATATCTGTACCGCCTGGGACGCTATCTCGGCACGCTTAAAAATATAAAGGCGCTGGATGTGCTGCCCTATCACGACATGGGAAAAGCCAAGTACAGCCAGATGGGAATCCCCTACCCCTTAGAGGATACGGCGCCCCTGCCTCCTGCAAAAGCTGCAGAGGCCCGCAAAATCATTCTCCGGGGAATGCGCGATGAAAGGGCCCATTGCTCCTAAATTTATACAATATTAGCGGGCATAGGAACGATTTTCCTCTTGAATAATTAGACGTTATAGTATAAAATAAAATAACAATGTAGACAAATATTAAGGAGGTATTTTATCATGGCATATGTAATTAGTGATGCTTGTGTAAGCTGCGGCAGCTGTGCTGGCGAATGTCCAGTCGGCGCTATTTCTGAGGGAGACAGCCAGTACGTTATCGACCCGGATACCTGTATCGACTGCGGAACCTGTGCAGCTACCTGCCCAACCGGAGCTATTTCCGAAGGCTAATGTAGTATTACATAAGGGCCTCTTCCTGACGGAAGGGGCTCTTTTCGTATATTCAGCATATATTATTCACAGAACACATGGAGGAATCCAAATACCATGAATAAACCAGTAATCGGCATAACCCCTTCCCATAATACAGAAAACGACGACATAAGCGTGCGCCCCACTTACCTGAGGGCCATTGAAGCAGCAGGAGGCCTGTCCGTCCTTCTTCCCCTGGAGGCGTCGGAGGAAGACTTAAAACAGCTGTCAGGGCTGTGCGACGGCTTTCTCTTTTCCGGCGGTCCGGACATTCATCCCTTTCTTCTGAAGGAGGAAACACACATGCACTGCGGCAATGTGTCCATGGCCCGGGATACCATGGAACTCTCCCTTCTGAAGATTGCCATGGAGGCCAGCAAGCCGGTGCTGGGAATCTGCCGCGGAGCCCAGATGATTAATGTGGGACTGGGCGGCGACATCTACCAGGACATTCCCAGCCAGGCCGAAACCGGTTTTCCCATTGCCCATAAGCAGCCCTATTCCTGCAGCCTGCCTTCCCACCATGTGAATGTGCGCCGGGATACACTGCTGTACGAAATCGCAGAAGGGAAACCGGAAATCGCGGTAAACAGCTCCCACCACCAGGCAGTGCGCAGAATTGCCCCCTGTCTCATAGCCAGCGGCCATGCGCCCGACGGTATTATTGAAGCTCTGGAGATGCCGGATTATCCTTATCTCCTGGCCCTGCAGTGGCACCCCGAGTATATGTGGCAGACCGACGCGGTATCCGCCAATATATTCAAACACTTTGTGGATGCCTGCCGGAAATAAAAGAAACGGCTGACCCGGCAAAGGCCCGGCGCGATTCAGGATATGGAATGCTTCCTGAATCACGCCGGGCCATTTACTAATCTGCTTTTCTGTCTGGTTATCCGCACCTACTCATTGTCTATCAATTCCGCGGCCATCTGAGCCATCTCTTCTGCTGTTATGGGATTATCCATGGTTGTTATGATATAAACCCTTTCCCCGTCCTTCCATACCATGCTCTGGGCAGCCTTATCCTCCACCTTATCGCTTCCGTATGATATATAGAGTTCTCCTGCCGCCTCTCTTGCCTTTTCCTCCTCGGAAACCTGATAATCCGGGGGAACAAAACGGTACTGGTCCCTGGTGTAGTTCAGGGTAATCCCGTTGTGGTCAAATGTCTGGTGCGGCCGGCCTTCCTCCTCATACAAGCCTGAGCCCTGTACACTGACAAATATATCCGGGCTTCCGCCCTTTTTGTACTGCAGGGAAAAGCTTTCCGTGGACTTTATCACATTTCCGTCCTCATCATGGGCCTCATCATGGGTGGGCATGCCCAGTTCAAACCGGTACCCGTTGCCGAACGTCTCAGGGGCCTTGGTGGCAAAGCCCAGCTTTGTCTCCATCTCCCCCAGCTTATCATAGGTAAAATCATCCAGATGACTGCCTCCGCTGCTTGTATATGCCGCCTTTCCGGCAGCAACCGCTGTTATGGTACCCAGTACGCAGATGGCTGCCGCCACCACAAATACCCGCTTCATATTCCATTTCTTCATTCCTGATTCCTCCTCTATTTTCCGGTGAACAGAGCGCCGCATCCTCTCTGTATCTGCGGAAGTCACCTGTATGGACTCTGCCCGGCTGCAAAGAGTACGGCTTATCTGCTCTTCCAGTTCCTTTTGTGTCACCGGTCCGTCTTGTCTGTTCATAAGGTTACCTCCCTTCCTACCCTCTTGTTTTCTTCCGTCAGCTCCTGTTTTAAATTCGTCCTGGCCGTATACAGCCTGGACTTAACGGTTCCCTCCATACAGCCCATGATACCCGCAATCTCTCTGGTGGACATCTGGTTAAAATAGTACAGGACTACGGCTGTTCTCTGTTTCACCGGAAGATTCCTTATGGCTTCATAGAGCTCCTTTTCCCGGGAGCGCATCATGACTTCCTCCAGCACAGAGGCTGTTTCAGGCTCTTCCGTCCCAAATACCTCTTCCACCGGCTGTTCCTTCCTGTTTTTCCTGCAAAACCTCCAGGCTTCCCTGGTAAGGGTTTTATAAAGCCAGTTCCCAAAATACTCCGGTTCTTTGATTTTCTTTCGGTTCGTCCAGCACAGCACAAAGGTTTCCTGTACAATATCCTCACTGTCTGCATGACTTCCGGATATGAGATATGCCACGCGCAGCAGTTTGGGATAATAATGCTCCATCAACCGGTCAAATGCCTGGCTGTCTCCTTCCGCCATACGGCGTACCAGACCTGCTGTCTCCTGCTCCATGTCCATCCGCTCCTTCCATCGTCCGCTGCTTATTTGGAACCATCTGCTTATATGGAACCATTATATATCCCTTTTGGCTTAACTGCCAGAAGGGTTTGTTAATCGGTGCACCTGCTATATAGAGAAAGTTGGCAGGCAGATGGTTCATTTTATTTAGAATTATTTTTTCCCTTGTCAGAACAGATTATGTCATGTAGAATAATACTGCTGAACAAAACCAACGGAAGCACCTGTAAAATAAAGGATTTTTATAAAAGGAGTCTGCAACAGTATGAGCATTTTAAACGTAGAGCATTTGAGCCATGGCTTTGGGGACCGGGCCATTTTCCAGGATGTCTCCTTCCGCCTGTTAAAGGGCGAGCACATTGGCCTTATCGGAGCCAACGGGGAAGGCAAATCCACCTTCATGAACATTATTACCGGCAAGCTCATGCCCGATGAGGGCAGGGTGGAATGGGCCAAAAACGTAAGGGTCGGGTATCTGGACCAGCACGCAGTGCTGGAAAAAGGCATGACCATACGGGATGTGTTAAAGAGCGCCTTCGCATTTCTCTTTGAGATGGAAGAACACATGAACCATATCTGCGATAAGATGGGAGAAGCCGCCGAGGACGAAATGAACACCATGATGGAGGAGCTGGGAACCATACAGGACCTTCTCATGGCCCATGATTTCTATATTATTGATTCCAAGGTGGAGGAGGTGGGACGGGCCCTGGGCCTTTCTGAGATTGGCCTGGACAAGGATGTGACGGAGCTGTCCGGCGGCCAGCGCACAAAGGTGCTCCTGGGCAAGCTTCTGCTGGAGAAGCCGGATATCCTGCTTCTGGACGAGCCTACCAACTATCTGGACGTACAGCATATTGACTGGCTGAGGCGCTACCTGCAGGAGTATGAGAATGCCTTTATTCTCATTTCCCATGACATTCCCTTCCTCAACAGTGTTATCAACCTGATTTACCATATGGAAAACCAGAGGCTGGACCGCTATGTGGGGGATTATGACAAATTCCAGGAGGTATACGCGGTTAAGAAATCCCAGCTGGAGGCTGCCTATAAGCGCCAACAGCAGGAGATTGCGGAGCTGGAGGATTTTGTGGCCAGGAACAAGGCCAGGGTGGCCACCAGAAACATGGCCATGTCCCGCCAGAAAAAGCTGGATAAGATGGATGTCATTGAACTTGCCAGGGAAAAACCCAAGCCGGAATTTCATTTTCTGGAGGCCCGCACTCCGGGAAAGTATATATTTGAGACAAAGGATTTAATCATTGGCTATGACGAGCCGCTGTCGCGCCCTCTTAACCTGGTGATGGAAAGAGGACAGAAAATCGTGCTGGTAGGAGCCAACGGCATCGGCAAAACCACGCTGCTGAAAAGCATCCTGGGCCTTACGCCTGCCCTTGGCGGCACCGTGGAGCTGGGAGACTACCTGTCCATCGGCTACTTTGAGCAGGAGATGGCCCCCGGCAACACCACCACCTGCCTTCAGGAAATATGGGCGGAATTCCCTGCCTATACCCAGTACCAGGTCCGCTCCGCCCTGGCAAAATGCGGCCTGACCACGGAACACATTGAAAGCCAGGTCAGGGTGCTCAGCGGAGGCGAACAGGCCAAGGTCCGGCTGTGTAAGCTGATTAACCGCGAGTCCAATGTACTTCTTCTTGACGAGCCCACCAACCATCTGGATGTGGATGCAAAGGAGGAGCTGAAGCGGGCTCTGAAGGCATATAAGGGCAGCATCCTCTTAATCTGCCATGAACCTGAATTTTTTGAGGGACTGGCTACGGATGTGTGGGATTGCAGGGAATGGGCGCTGAAGCTGTCTTAATCAGGATAAATCCGAAGCAGTTAAAAAGGAACCCCCGAAAAAACCATTCCAGGGGGTTCCTTTTTAATTTCCAGTCCGGGGATTTTCTTCTACGCCATGGAGATGGGCCCGCCTCTCATCTTACCCGCGGTACAAATGCGGTTAATTGCCACCATATAGGCGCCCATGCGCATGGTTACTTTGTTATTCTTTGACATGGCGTCCACCTCGTCATAGGCCTTGTTCATAATTTTCTTAAGGGTCCGGTTCACTTCCTCCAAATCCCAGGCCATGCTCTGGATATTCTGAACCCACTCAAAATAGGATACAACCACGCCGCCTGCATTGGCCAGGATATCCGGCACAACCACCACGCCTTTTTCCTCCAGTATCTTATCCGCTTCCACGGTAGTAGGACCGTTGGCTGCTTCAATAATCACCCTGGCCCGGACGCCGGCTGCGTTATCGCCGGTTATCTGGTTCTCCAATGCAGCGGGAATCAGCACATCGCAGCAGCAGGTGATAACCTGGTCATTGGTTATGTGTTCCACATTATCTGACACATAATCAATCAGGGCCTTTGTCTTGTCCGACAGGAATGCCCGGATAGCAGGGATATCCAGTCCGTCTTCATTGTAAACACCGCCGGAATAGTCGCTGACAGCCACTATCCTGCATCCCTTATCATACAGTATCTGGGCTGCGGTGCCTCCTACATTTCCCATGCCCTGGATGGCATAGGTGGAATTCTCGTAGCTCATGCCCAGGTGCTCCAGGCACTGGCGGGTAATGATGGTCACGCCTCGTCCTGTTGCTTCCGTCCTTCCGATGGAGCCGCCAATCTCAATGGGCTTTCCGGTGACAACACCGGGAACGCTGTGTCCCTTGAACATGCTGTATGTATCCATAATCCAGCCCATTACCTCGCCGTTGGTATTTACATCCGGGGCAGGTATATCCTGGTCAGGCCCTATAATCGGCAGTATCCTGGTGGTATATCTTCTGGTCAGGCGAATCAGCTCATCCCTGGACAGCTTGGAGGGGTCCACCTTGATTCCTCCCTTTGCCCCGCCGTAGGGGATGTTGACGATTGCGCATTTAAATGACATCCAGGCCGCCAGCGCCTTTACCTCATCCAAATCCGAGTTCTGATGGAAGCGGATTCCCCCCTTATAAGGGCCTCTGGCACTGTTGTGCTGTACCCGGTATCCTTCAAATACCTTCATCTCGCCATTATCCATCCTCACTGGAATGGATACAATCATTTCCCGCTCCGGATAACGCAGGGTTATGTAATCTGCTTCCTTTAACCCCAGCCTGGATGCCGCCTCATCCAGTACCGCCAGCATATTTTCGTATGGATTATACGTGTTCTTATTCATGACCTGCCTCCCATAAAATTGTTTATTTGAATACCTTCTGCTTCAAACGCTGTTCGGATTCTGCTGACAAAGGCCAGCGCCTTTGCCCCGTCCCCGTGGACACAGAGCGTGTCCCCCTTTATGTCCAGTTCCTTTCCATTGACGGACGTGACCTTTCCCTCTTTAATCATTTTAACGCACCGCCTGATAGCCTCGTCCTCATCTGTAATCATGGCCCCTTTGGTGCCTCTGGGAACCAGGGACAGGTCATCCATGTAGGCCCGGTCCGCAAATATTTCCGACAGGGCCTGAAGGCCCATTTTCCCGGCCTCCTCCCCCAGAACCGCGCCCGCGCAGTAATAAATCCGTATGGACGGGTCTATCTCATATACCGCCTGGCAGACGGCCCTGGATACCTCCCTGTCATACTGGCACAGATTGCCCAGCGCCCCGTGGGGGGCCACATGCTGAAGCTTCATGCCGCAGCCGGCAGTAAAGGCCATAAGCGCGCCCACCTGATACTTTACGTAGTTTTTGATTTCGGAGGGCTTTAATACCATCTTCCGCCTGCCGAATCCCATGAGGTCAGGATAACCCGGGTGGGCGCCCACAGCCACATTCCTCTCTGCTGCTGCTTTCACCACCCTGTCCATAACCATGGGGTCCCCTCCGTGCCAGCCGCAGGCAACATTGGCAGATGTGACGTATTTTATGATTTCATCGTCATTCCCAATGGTATATGCCCCAAAGCTCTCCCCCATATCGCTGTTTAAGTCAATCTGATACATGCTCCGTCTCCTCCCTGACTCTATTCTGACTGCTTCCCCTGGCTGCTGACCCTAACTGTGTTCTTCCACCTTCACCTGAAAGGAGGTCCCGCCCACATTTACCTGAAACAGCCTGGGCGGGCGGTAGGCCACGGGCGTCTCCAGCTTCGCCTTAAGCTGTTCCATTTCCCTGTAATATGCCGCATACGCCTGCTGTGCCTGCACAATATCCACAGGCACAAACCGTATCTCATCTCCGGCCCTGCACTGGCCGATTACAGGCAGGTCGGCTGTTATGACAGTGGCTATCTTCGCATAGCCGCCAATGGACTGGCAGTCAGCCATCATCACTATGGGCTGTCCTGATGTAGGCACCTGGACAGAACCCATGACAATGCCGTCTGAAATAATATTGCCGTCCGCCACATGCTCCGGACAGGGGCCCTCCAGCCTGTAACCCATGCGGTCCGATTCCCCGGTCACCTTATAAGTCCCTCCAAAGAAATCCTCCCGTCCTTTCCTGGTAAAGCAGTCATCCTGGGGGCCTTCAACCACCCGTACCAGACGGCATCCAGCCTGGCTGTATTCTGCCTGCATCCATCTTGCCGGCAGGTTTTCTATGGTATCCAGGTTCTGCCGGAGTCCGATTTCATCCCCCTTTTTCAGAGGCCGCCCCTGGTATCCTCCGATTCCGTTCTTTACAAGCGTGGACCTGCTTCCCATTACCACAGGAATATCCAGGCCCCCGGCAGCCGCCAGATAGGTCCGGCAGCCGCCGGAAGCTGACTGCATTCTGAGCACATCTCCCGCCTCTGCCGAAAACGCCCGGTACATACACACCGGAGCCCCGTTAAACAGAGGACCCATATCCGCCCCTGCAAGGGCTATGACAGCCGGTCCCGTAAACCGGATTTCCGCCCCAGTAAACGTCATTTCCAGTCCTGCCTCCCCCATGTCATTGCCCACCAGGAGATTGGCTATATGGAATGACCGTTTATCCATGGGGCCTGCCGGGGATACCCCAAACTGTTCGTATCCGAACCTTCCTTCGTCCTGCACCGTTGTATAGATTCCCGGATTCACAATCACCATACCCATAAGCTACGCCTCCTTCACGTACGTCCGGCAGACATAGGTTCCGGCGTCTGCCTGGGCCTTAATCTCCTCATACCGGGCCCGGCTTACGGGAATATGGCGAATCCACTGTCCTGCCCTGAGCAGGAAGGGATTTTCCTTCCTGTAGTCGCACACCTTTATGGGGGTCATGCCGATGATGTTCCAGCCGCAGGGCTGGTCAAAGGGTATGATATCGCTGAGTCCCTGCTGCACCACGATGCTGCCCCCGGGTATGCGGACCCTTGGGCTCTCCCTGCGCCTGAAGGAAAAAGGATTCTCAAACCTGGCCGTATAGGGATGTCCCGGAGCAAATCCCAGCATATATACAAAGTAATCGCTCTGGCTGTGAATTTTTATGATTTCATCCACTGTCTTTTTCTCAATCCTGGCTATCTCCAGGATATCCTCCCCCTCGTAGAGGACCGGTATCTCGGTTATCACCGGCTTTGGCAGGTCAATCTCCCCCATACTGCCGGTCCATTCCTCCACCAGGCGTTCCAGCTTGTCATATGGTATCCTTAAAGGGTCATAGTGAATCAGCAGGGAACGGTATGACGGGACCAGTTCTCTTATTCCCGGAACATGCTCCCCCTCAATCCGGTACTTAAGGGCAATAACTTTTCTGTTTGTCTCAATGGATATCTCATTCTCAAATTCTACTGTAACCCCACAGTCTCCGCATAACCGCAACACAGCACCATTCATAGCATCACTGCTCCTATTTTTAAATCAATGCAACTGTACAGTCTCCACAGTCACAAATCAGTCCACGTACTCCACGCCTATGCTCTCAAGTTTTGCGTCCACCCAGTCCCGGTTCAGGCCGGTTCCGGCTGCAATGCTGGCAAACTGCTTTGTCTCATCCTGGCTTACTTTCTTAGCTCTCTCCGCCAGACCAGCCGCTTCCTCAGGCTTGATAACCAAAAGGCCGTCCCCGTCCCCTACCAGGATATCTCCCGGGCAGATGACCTGATTTCCGCAGGATACAGGGAAATTGATTTCCCCGGGTCCATTTTTATACGGCCCGTTGGGCGTCACTCCCTTTGCATATACCGGAAAATCCGGTATCTCCCCGATTTCCGCACTGTCGCGGATACATCCGTCCACCACAAAGCCTGCCAGCCCCCTGGACATGGCGTACCGTGTCATGATTTCACCGCACAGCGACCTGCTCTGGCTGCCAAATGTGGCAATCACAAGCACATCTCCCGGCTTTGCCATATCAAGGGCCTTGTGGAACATCAGGTTATCCCCTGCCGGTGCCTTTACCGTAAATGCGGTCCCAAGAAGCCTGGCCTTATTCATGGGCTTCAGCTGGGAATCAACCGCCCCAATCCGGTTCATGCAGTCGTCAATATTCGCCACCGGAATATCCTTAAACGCCTCAACCAATTTCCTGTCCGGCCTCTCAAACTCTTTTCTGATTCTGCACCCTACATTTGCCATATACCTTCTCCTTCTCTCCATAATTTTGTAAGTCATAAACTGCATCCAGTTTCTGGCCTGAAAATGTTTCCTACACGCCTAGGATAACACAAGTGATAACGATTGAAAAATGAATAATATTAGTATATAATATTAATAAAATCTATATTTAAGGAGCTGCCTATGGACCTGTCTGAAATTGAAACCTTCCTCACCATCGTCAACACAAAAAGCATCACAAAAACAGCGGATATCCTGTTTCTCAGCCAGCCCACCGTAAGCCACAGGCTAAAGTCCCTTGAAAAGGAGCTGGGGTTCCCGCTGATTGTCCGCAAAAAGGGATTTAAAAATGTTGAGCTCACCTCCAAAGGCAGTGAGTTCGTATCCATTGCGGAGCGGTACATATCCCTGTGGAAGGAAACCCAGGCACTGGCCCGGGACAGGGACAGCACCCTGCTGTCCATCGGATGCACGGACAGCCTGAATATCGCCCTTTTTGCAGGCTTCTACCGGCAGATGGAGACATCGGACTGCCCCATTGACCTGGACATCCATACCCATCAGTCCTCGGAGCTCTACAGCATACTGGACCGCCACGACATTGACATCGGGTTTGTGTACTACCACCTGCACTATAAGAACATTCTTTCAGAGCGCATTTATCAGGAACGGCTGTACCTGGTGCAGTCAGACCAGCCGGCCATACGCAAGTCGCTGATTCACACCGATGAACTGGACCCCTCCCTGGAATTGTTCCTGAACTGGGATGCCAACTTCCAAATCTGGCATGACCAGTGGCTTACAGGGTATTCCAGACCCCGCATCATCGTGGACACCATCACCCTCCTCAATCACGTATGGACCGATAAGAGGAGCTGGATGATTGCCCCTGAATCCGTTATCAATGAGCTGTACCATTACAGGCGCCTCTATGTCAGCGAACTGAAGAATCCGCCGCCCGACAGGGTATGCTATAAAATCAAACACCGCTTTCCCAGCTCCGCCACCCAGACAGCCGTGGATTACTTTGAGCAGGCCCTGGGCGAATACCTCTGCCAGGTCAAATCCTCCCTCCATCTGGGGGAGATATGGGGTGACTGTTATATATAAAAATTTTCTATATTATACATTGAAATAATTCATTAGAAATATATATGTTTTCCGTTTATAATCCAATTATCAGTTAATGATTCACAGATGATTGGAGGGTTTATATATGCTTACAACTGCCGAACGTATGGAACACATGCCCTTTTCCGGCATAAGAGTGGTAATGGAAAAGGCAACCCAGATGGATGCCCGCGGAGAACATGTCATCCATCTGGAACTGGGACGCCCTGATTTTGATACGCCCCAGGTAATCAAGGAAGCTGCCTATAAGAGCCTGGAAAAAGGAAATGTATTCTACACCTCAAATTACGGCTCCATGGAGCTTCGCACCGCTGTTGCCAAAAAACTCCGGGAAGAGAATCACATTGATTACGACCCTTCCGAAATCCTGATTACGGTGGGCGTGGGCGAGGGAACCTTTGATGCCTTCGGCGCTTACCTGGCGGAAGGGGACGAGGTCCTGATTCCCGACCCTGTATGGCTCAATTACATCCATGTGCCTGAATACTTCGGCGCCAAGGCAGTGCCCTATACCCTGAAGCAGGAAAATGACTACCAGATTGACATGGAGGAACTGGAAAGCAAAATCACGGACCGGACAAAAATGATTGTCATTATCTCCCCCAACAATCCCACGGGAGGCGTCCTTGGAAGGGAAACCCTGGAAAAGCTGGCGGACATCGCAATCCGGCACGATTTGTATGTCATGTCAGATGAGATATATGAAAAACTGGTATTTGACGGCGAACAGCATGTCAGTATCGCATCTCTTCCGGGAATGAAGGAACGCACCATAACCCTGAACGGCTTTTCCAAAGCATATTCCATGACAGGATGGCGCCTGGGTTATATGGCTGCTCCCAAGGACATTATTGCCGCATCGGTCCGCCTTCACCAGCACATCAACACCTGCGCGTCTTCCTTTGTACAGGAAGCGGGCATCACCGCCCTTGAACAGGCTGAACCGGATGTGCAGAAAATGCTGGCCGAGTACCAGAGACGGCGGGACTATGTGGTGGAAGCCATCAACCGGATTGACGGACTAAGCTGCAATAAGCCCAAGGGAGCCTTCTATCTTTTCATCAATATCAAGGAGTTGGGAAAAAGCGCCATGGAAATGGCAGAGTATCTCCTGGAAGAGGCAAAGGTGGCCCTGGTTCCCGGAACTGCCTTTGGCGCGGCCGGAGAAGGATACCTCCGCCTGTCTTATGCAAGCAGCTATGAAAACCTGGTGGAAGCCTGCAGCCGCATCAGGGATGCCGTGGAAAAGCTCCGCGCACAATAAAACCAATCAGAACAGGGACAGCTTATTTATCAGCTGTTTCCTGTTTCTTTTATATATACATCCTCCGCCTCCGGATACAGGACGTGAATCTGATATTCCTCAAACAGCTCCATCCATTCATCCGCCGGCCGCCTGTCCGTTACCAGTATGTCTATCTGCTGGAAATTACAGTACTTTACAAACGAAGTCCTGTCAAACTTGGAATGGTCCGCCATCATGATGGTTCTCTGCCCTCTGGAAATCATGAGCTGCTTTATCTCAGTCTCCCCTTCCCTGGAATCATAGGCGCCCTCCTCCAGTTTTAATCCCTTGCAGCTGGTCAGGACAAAATCCACATGGTAATTCATGATGGTGCTTCTGGCTATGATTCCCTGGAGGGAGCAGGATACCCGGTTGTTTGCTCCTCCGGTGGACATGATGTTAAGCCCGGACTGGTTCAGGGAGCTTAAGACCGGGATGGAATTCGTGAGTACGGTAATGTCCTCCCGGTCAGCCATCAGGGTAAGGGCTTCCATCACCGTGGAGCTGGCATCGGCAAAAAGCGTTGCCTGCATGGGGATGATGGATGCCACAATCTGCGCAATCTTTTTCTTTTCTTCCACATTGGTCCTGCTCCTGTGTATATACCCCAGCCTGTCAAACATATTTTCCACCTTCAGCACCGCCCCTCCATGGGTCCGCGTAATAAGGCCTTCCAGCTCCAGCCGTTCCAAATCACGGCGTATGGTTTCCTCCGTCACATCGAATCTCTGGCTCAGCTCTGTCACCTTTACCTTTTTCTCAGTCCTGACAATCCCTCTCAGGTGGTCCAGCCTGTCTTTTAAAACCATTGTCATTCACACCTTTCATTATGGATATCCGGCAGCCAGAATGCCTGACTGCCGGATGCCATAAACACTTTATTAAAAGCCTAATAGTTCCATTTTTCTCCTGACTACCTGTTTCTCGTCCTCCAGCGGCCTCTTCAGAAGATCTATATAGATATAATCATTGGGCCGTTCCGCCAGTTCCGCCCTGAGTCCCCTGTCAAATGCAATCCTGAGGGCTGTTCCTATATTGACCTTGCACACGTGGTATCCGCGCATCTTAATCAGCTGGTCGTCCGGCAGTCCTGTGGAGCCGTGAATCACAAGGGGCACCTTAACTTCATTCTGAATGTTCTCCAGAAGGTCATACTGTATATTGGCAGTCTGGGTGCGCATCATATGGGTGGTGCCCACGGATACGGCCAGGCAGCCGCAGCCCGAGGCATCTGCAAACGCAGCAGCCTCCTTAGGGTCAGTAAGCTGGTCCTTGTGGCTGTCCCTTCCAAGATAGGCCACGGACCCAATCTCCGCCTCCACGGAAGCGTTGTAGCGCTCCGCCCGCTTTACCACCTGGTTGGTGATACGCACATTATCCTCAAAGGGAAGCTGGGAGCCGTCAAACATGACCGAAGAAAAACCAGCGTCCAGGGCTTTCCAGATAGGTTCCACCCTGTTGGCATGGTCCAGGTGCAGGACCACGTCTGCCGTTGACCTGCGGGCCATTTCCCCCGCAACCATACCCCAGTAATCATATCCCATAAATTCTGCCACCACAGGACTGATTTGCAGGATGACAGGGGCATTCATTTCCTCGGCCGCTTCAATCAGGACCCTTGTGTCCGGAAAAAGGGCAAGGTTAAAAGCGCCTACAGCTGCATCAGCCTCTATATATTTGGGCAATAATTCGTCCAGCGTTCTCAACATAGTCTGTTACCCCTTATCTTTCATTCCAGGCAGGCATAGGAAGAACCGGCTCAATTGCTGCATAATCAGAAGGATAAACGGTCTGGTACTTGCCGTCCCTCATCTGCAGCACAAACGCATTGGCGGACGTATTCTGGCCGTATTCATCCATGGTGATTGCATTCCACGGAATCGGCAGGGTGGAGGTATCCACTTCCAGGTTCCTCAGCGCCTGATTCAGGGCCTCCGGCTCCGTGGTTTTCGCCTGGTTGATGCCCAGGGCAATGAGAAGCACATTAATCATATCCTTGCAGTGGCCTTCGCTTAAGTCCGCGCCGTCAGGTGTGTACTGCTTATAAAGCTCAATCAGCTGCCTGCTTGTGTCCGTATCAATGTCAGCGGACCATCCGCCTGTGGTATAAATAAATTCCGTATCCTTGCCCATTGCATCCAGGAAATCAGTCTGGACAAATCCGCCGCGCTGTCCCAGCAGCATCTTGGGTACGTAATTCTGCTCCTTGAATGTCTTCAGATACAGGATTGCATCGGAAGCATAGGAGGACATCATGATTACGTCGGGATTGGCTGCCTTGATTTTCATGACCTCGGATGATACATTGGTTGCAGATGAGGAATATGTAATATTCTCAACCACCTCAATGCCGTATTCCTGGGCCATTCTCTCTTCCTCAATTCTGATATTGGCGCCGAACTCCGTATCCTCAGATACAAGGGCCACCGTCTTAAGGCCTGCATCCTGGTCTTCATTCAGCTGCTTGATGAATTCAAAGGAATCGCGGATATAGTATGTATCATTGGGACCAAACCTGAAATACCACTCAAGTCCTGTCTCCGGTGTTGTCAGTGAAGGAGATGAACCAGCTGTCAGAAGGGGGATGCCATAGGTTTCCGTCACAACAGCTACCGCTTTGGTGATAGCGCTGGTGTACTGGCCGGTAAGCGCCACAATTCCCTCTTCTGTAATCAGACGTTTGGCCTCTGATGTGGCGGTGGTGGGGTCTCCCTTGGAATCAGCAAACACAAGCTCAATCTTAGCGCCGCCCAGGGCAGGAATTCCGGCTGTCTTTGCCAGGGCCATGGCCATCTCCGGATGCTCCTCGTTGATTACATCCGCAATCATCTGTCCTGCGGCCTTGCACTGGGCGCCATAGGTTGCATTGTTGCCGGAAAGCGGGGTAAGGAATCCAACCTTAATCACAGTGGGCGCATCGGTTCCCTCTGCCTGTGCCGTGGTGCTCTCCCCTGTGGAGCCTGCGGGCGCCGCAGACGATTCCTTCGCCTGAGAGGACGGGGCCGCACTGCTGCCCGCGGAGCCACCGCATGCTGCCAGTCCCAATACCATGGTCGCTGCTAATGCTGCTGCTAAAATCTTTTTGTACATTTGTATAACCTCCCTGTTTTTAATAGTTTTCTTATATGAAGACGCCGGCTTCCTGTAATACCCCATTCAGGCACAGCGCTGCTTCCTGTACTGCTTCCTCCAATTTCATGGTTTCATAACGTTCTGTGGTGGGGGCCATGGGCTCCACGATGACAGGACCTTCATAGCCCTTCTCATGAAACGCCCGTACAATGGCCGTGGAATCAATGATTCCCCACTGGTTCGGCATAGCCCTCTCCCTGTCCTCCTGCTGGTCCGGCCCTCTTCCCGGGTACGCGTCGTCCAGGTGCAGGTTTACCACCCGTTCTATATTGTTCAGATACAGATACAGGTCATCCTTCCCGGCTCCGGATGTATACCAGTGGATACAGTCAAATACAAACCCTATATCGCGGCTTACACTGTCCGCCAAAGCCATGGTGCCGCTGATGGTCCGTATAAAAGGGTAACGGAACTTACTGCACACGGTCCTGGCTCCCATGAATTCCAGGCCATATTGGAATCCGTTCTCCTTCATGATGTGATAAATCCTCTGAAGGCGTTTGTGATGCCATTCAAAATTCTCCTCAAAATCACGTTCATCATTTCCGGGCCAGAAATGGTTGTATGCCCGGCAGCACCCCGCTGCCCCGGCCCGTTCAAGCCACCTGGCCCACTGTTCCAGGGCCTTGTCGAATTCCTCATCCCCCACCAGGAACATGTCGCACGGCCCCATCATCAGCCCCCACTTCATGCCGCGGTCCGCCAGCGCCTTTCCCGCCTCTTTTGCCTTCTCCACGCTTCCAAAGGCATGGGCAGGGACCTCGATGCCGCCGAACCCGCACCTGCCTGCCGCTGCAAGCAAATCCTCATACGGATGATGGTTCAGTCCCATGGTCCTGGGGTTTAAATTTGTATACATCATATTCCCACCTGCTTACAGCTCTAATTCTCTTCCCAGCAGACGGTATATTTCTGTCTCAGGGATATCCACAGGTTCTCCAATCTGCCTTGCAATGCACATAACCCTTGCAAACTTTTCAGCCGCAACCACCCTCTGGCATGCCAGTGCCAGGCTGGAGGCAATGCTCAGTACACCGTGGTTAGCCATCAGCACCAGGTTTCTGTGAAGCAGATAGGGCCTTGCATTCTCAATGATTTCATCCGACCCCGGCATCCCATAAGGGGCAACCGGTATATCCTTAAAATGAAACAGAAGCTCTGGATGACATTTAAAGTCCAGCGGCACATGGGTCACTGCATGGGCGGTCAGATAGGGGGCATGGCAATGGATAACCCCGTGAAGCCCTTCCTTCACCGTATAAGCGCCGCGGTGCATCTTAGTCTCCGAAGACGGCCTGCCGCCCCAAAGCTTCTCCCCGGTACTCTCATCAAACACGCAGATATTGTCATGGGTAAGCTTTTTCTTGCTGGTCCTGCCGGGCGTAATATAGAGCAGGTCCCCGTCCTTAATGGAAAGGTTCCCCTCAAATGTATTGACCAATCCCATGTCCTCCATAGACGCCCCAATCTCCATGATTTCGTCCATTACCTCTGTTTTAATTCGACTGTCCATCATTTTTCCTCCTCGTTATGAGCACTTAGTTTATGAACACTTAGTAATCATGCCCCCAAATAAACCTCTGTGTTCCACCTCCTGCAGCCATTCATCCCAATGCCCGGAATGACTGCTTTCATATACAACAGGCTCCCAAGTAGCGGATGCAATCTGTCCCAGCTCCCACAGGGACCCTGCCTCGCCTGCTGCATACAGCTGCATCAGGAGATTTCCCCCCACAGAAGCCAGTGGGCTTCCCGCCATCACCGCAATGCCGGCTGCGTCCGCCAGCATCTGCATCAGCAGCCTGTTCCTTACTCCCCCGTTCACCGCAACCAGCTCCCGGTATGCCACCCCTGTTATATGCGACAATCTCCTGATGTTCCATTTCAGGTACAGGGCGTAGCTCTCAAACAGGCACCGGCCGGTTTCCCCAATGCCCTCCACACACTTCTGCCCTGTCTCCCGGCAGTACTCCCTGATGGTTTCCGGCAGATTGCTGCCTGACACCCGGAACCGGTCATCGCTTATGTCAATAAAGGTCCGGTTATCCTTTATCCCTGCCGCTGCCATGCACACTGCATCGTAGTCCAGCCCCGGCGCCTGTTTCCTCCACTGCTCCATGCAGCGCTCCAGTATCCAGAATCCCGGGAAATCCTTGCACAGTGAGTAGGTCCCTCCGGCCCCTCTCATGTTCTTGAACCTGTCATTGAAGGTTTCCCGGTTTACCACCGGCGCAGCCACCCTTGCCCCGAAGATAAAGGATGTGCCCAGGCTGACAAACGCCTTTGTCTCATCCAGCCCCGGCGCAGCTATAAGGGCTGATTCCGTGTCATGGCCGGCCACACTGACCACCGGCACACCTGTTATGCCGGCCCCGGCCGCAAACGAACGGGTTATGCTTCCCTTTCCCGTCCCCGGCTCGGACAGGGGGCCGAATAATTTTTCCGGAATGCCAAGCTTTCTGAATACCTCATAATTCCACTGCTCCCCGTCCTGTTCCAGAAGATACAGGACAGACGCTATGGTTCTCTCTGTGGCGGCCCGGCCTGTTATCAGGTATTCCAGCAGACTGGATAAGGGCAGGAACCGCTCCCCCCTCTGAATGTTGGGCGAATGGTCCAGCACATCCCGGTAAAGATGGAACAGGGCCCTGGTTTTTACCGGATAATTCCCCATCTGTTCATATAGCTGCCAGTCCGTGAAGCAGCGGTGGACCTGGTCCATGATTCCTTCGATTCTCCGGTCCCGGTAATGATACGGCTCCTGAATCAGTTTTCCTTCACGGTCCAGTATGCCGTAGCCGTTTCCGTAGGTGTCGATTCCCAGGGAAACAAACTGACCGTTCTCTCCGAACCAGCCCAGTCCGTCCCTTATGGTCTTAAGCATGTGCCCAATGTCGGCAAACTCATGGCCGTCCTTCACCTTGGGAAGGTTTGGCTCTGAGTATGTATCCGTTATCCTCAGCCTGCTGCCGTCGTACACAGCCGCCGCCATCTTGATTCCTGTGGCCCCGATATCAGCCGCCGCATACAAGGAATCCTTCATATGCTTCCCTCCTGCGTGAAAACCTCCTGCCGCATCAGCCGCCAAGGTAGGCCCGTTTTACATCCTCATTGCTCAGCAGGTCCTCTCCCCTGCCTTCGATTACCGATTCCCCGTTCTGTATGACAAAGGCGTAATCGCACAGCGCCAGTGTATCCACTGCATTTTGTTCCACAATGATTACCGTGATGCCGATATCCGCAATTTCCTTCACGAACTTGAATATCTCCTGCACCAGCTTGGGCATCAGGCCAAGGGAAGGCTCATCCAGTATCAGCAGCTTGGGGTCCGACATCAGCCCCCTGGCAATTGCCACCATCTGCTGCTCGCCTCCGGAAAGAGTGCTGGCCGTCTGCTTCTTTCTCTCCTCCACCCTGGGGAACAGTTCATAGACCAGCTTCAGACGTTCCTGTATGGCCTTCTTATCCTGGTTCAAATAGGCTCCCATCAGAAGGTTATCCTCCACCGTCATGCCGCCGAACAGCATTCTGCCTTCAGGCACCATCGCGATTCCCTTGCTGACCAGCTTGAAGGGGGGCATGCCCGTGATGTCCTCTCCTTTATAGCGTATGGAGCCGCCCATGGGCTTAATGGTTCCTGTGATGGCCCTGAGGGTAGTGGTTTTGCCTGAACCGTTTGAACCAAGGATGGCCAGGATTTCGCCTTCCCGCACGCTGAAGGACACATCGTGCACAACAGCCATACCGTTATAACCTGCCTGCAGGTCAACTACTTCCAATAACCTCTCATCACTCATCCTTCTTTGCTCCTCCTCCCAGGTACGCATTGATTACTTCCTGATTCGATGTAACCTCATCCGGCGAGCCGACCACAAGTACCTTGCCCGATACCAGCACCACCACCCGCCTGGACACATTCATGACCACGTCCATATTATGTTCAATGGTCAATATGGCGACGCCCATGGTATTAATCTTCTTAATCAGATTGACTGCATCCTTTCGCTCAGTGGCTGTCAGGCCCGCCATTGTCTCGTCCAGCAGCAGAAGCTCCGGGTCCGTGGCCATGGCCCTTGCAATCTCCAGGCGCTTTTTCTGGGGGACATTCAGCTTGCCGGCATATACATACTTCATATCCAGCATCCCGCACAGCTCCAGAATCCGGTCCACATGCTCCATGGCCTCCTCAATGTTGTGCCGCTTGCACAGGGCTCCCACCAGAACATTTTCATAGACCATCATATCGTTTAAGGACTGCGGAATCTGGAAGGTCCTTCCGATTCCCAGCTTGCATATATCATAAGGCTTCATGCTGGTGATGTCCTTACCCTTAAAAATAACACTGCCTTCCGTCAGGGTATGGGCGCCGCTTATGGAGTTGAACAGGGTGGTCTTGCCTGCTCCGTTGGGTCCCACCACACCCACAATCTCCCCCTCCTCCACATCAAAGGTAACCGCCTCATTTGCCACAAGTCCCCCGAAACGCTTGGTAGCATTCTTAATCTCTATTATTTTTCCCATATTCAGCCTCCTGCCACACTGCTCTTTTTCTTATTCCTGAGATAAGAGACTATCCGCTCATATCTTCCCTCCAGGATAGAAAGGATGCCTCCCGGAATAAAGAGAACAATCAGGATGACCAGTGTTCCGTAAAGAATCATGTCCAGTCCTCCGTATTGCCCCAGATACACCCTGGAGTACTCCGATATGCTGGTGAGCACGATTGCTCCCAGAACCGGTCCCAGGACCGTTCCCACGCCTCCCATGACGGCCGTAAGCACAATCATCATCGAGACATTCAGGGTCATAAGCATGGATGGGTCTATGTATAAAATGAACTGTGCATATAAGCTTCCCCCAATGCTTACAATGGCCGCGCTGAGCATATAAGCCTTGATTTTATAGGACGCTGCATTGATGCCAACGCTTTCCGCCGCCATCTCGTTTCCTTTTATGGTGCGCAGGTAATAGAAAAACTTGGATTTGTCCAGGCATTTAATCAGCACCAGGACAGCAACGGTAAAGATAAGGAACACATAGTAATAGTTAAGGGGATTCTTAAACTGCATGAAGGCCCATTCATTTACGCCCTTGGAATAGATGTAAACGCCGGTAGCGCCTCCGCACCATTTCCAGTTAATAAATATGATTCTGGTACATTCCGCCAGGGCCATGGTGGATATGGCGAATACATGGCCCTTCAGCCTGAGGAGGGGCTTGCCCACGATAAAGGCAATGAGCATGGAAATCCCCGCCCCAATCCAGATGGAAATCCAGGGGCTGATTTTAAAATAGGAAACGGAAAGTCCCACCGTATAGGCTCCTATGCCGTAGAACAGGCTGTGTCCGTTGGAAACCTGGCCGCAGTATCCTCCGATTACGTTCCAGCCCATTCCCACGATTGCCCAGACCAGAATCAGGGACAGCAGGTTCCATACAAACCGGATTCTTACCACCTGGGGGAAAATAATTGCCGCCAGCACTCCGATTCCCAATCCTATGAACCATCTCTTATTATCACGCAATGTCTTTTTCATATTTATTTACCTCCAAACAGTCCTTTTGGTTTGAACTGAACCAGCAGCAGGAACACCACGCAGATACCCACATACTTAAACGCCGTGTTCATATAAACGCCTGTGAAGGAGTCCGCCAGGCCCATAATCAGCCCTCCGAAGAAAGCGCCCGGTATACTTCCGAAGCCTCCCATTACAACGGCGATGAATCCGAACAGCTGGAAATTGGCTCCCACATTGGGATAAATGTAGTAAAAGTAGGTCAGCGCGCATCCCGCTGCTCCTGCTATGGCGGCCGACAGGCCAAATGCAAGGGCATATGTCTTTTCCGGGTTGATACCCACCAGCCCGGCGGCTGTCTTGTTCATGGAGGTGGCCCGGATGGCTTTTCCGGTACGGGTCTTGTTGAGGAACAGGAACATAAAGCCCGCCACACAGACAGAGATGACAAATGGTACGATTTTCTGTTTGCTCAGCACCATGAATCCCAAATCAATGGACCCGCTGACAGCCACTTCCGGTATGGTCTTAAAATCGCCGCTGAACAGCAGGAGGGCCAGGTTCACCAGCACCATACTCAGCGCGAATGTAATCAGACGCTGGGAGAGAACCGGTCCCCTCAAAGCCCTGGCAATAATCAGCTTATACACAATGAAGCCAATGCCAAACATGATTGCCATACAAATAGGAAGAGAAACGATTGGGTCAAGTCCGAAATACAGATTCAGATAAAAGGAACAAAACATTGCAATCATCAGGAATTCACCCTGGGTGAAACTCAGGATTCCCATAACCCCCCATACCAGGGCAATGCCCATGGCTACCAGCGCCAGGGTCGAGCCATTAATAATGCCTTCAAATAAGGCCTGCATGAACATACTCATTCACCGTTATCCTCCTTGTTTGTTGTTTTGTTATTTATTTTATTCAATATTACCATATTCTTTTCTAAATAGCAAGCATTTTTGTTTGTTTCAAAGATTTTTTATTTGTTTTAGGATTTTAATGTGGTATATTTTTATGTTTTTCGGATTTTTTTCAGACTAAACTTATCTTTTAAGTATATTTTCTTTGTTTCTAAAAGAAAATCGACCATCCCTTCTTCTTTTCTTTGTATTTTTGCGCACAACAAAAGGACGTCTTTGTGAAAATCACAAAAACGCCCTCTGTCAACTCATTCAATTAACATAATCAGCCTGCAATTATGGATAGTATACCTCTACGTGATTCCTGCTGAACAGCCGCATCCATTCATCCGACGGCTTCTGGTCCGTGACCACCACATCAATCTGGTCCAGGTCAGTAAGCTTCATAAACGCCACACGGCCAAACTTGGAGTGGTCGGCCAGAAGATAGACCTTATGCCCCCGTTCAATCAGGGACTTCTTCACATCCGCCTCCAATTCATGGGAGTCAAATATCCCGCCTTCCATGCTCATCCCCTTGCAGCTGATAAATACCATGTCCAGATGGTATTCCTGTATGGTGCTCCGGGCAACGCCGCCCTGCATGGAATAGGACTGGCGGTTAACGCGCCCGCCCGTGGACAGGATTCCAAAACGGCTCCTCTCCATCTCCCGGATGACTTTAACCGAATTCGTCAGGACCAGGATATCCTCCCTTTCACCGAGATACTTAAGCGTCTCCATAACCGTTGAACTGGCATCGCACCCAATGCTTGCATTAGGGGGAACCATCTCAGAAACAATGCCTGCAATTGCCCTTTTCTCCTCAACATTTGTCTCCGAACGTTTCACAAAATCAATCTTCTCAAAAGATTCTGTCTGATTTAAAACAGCCCCGCCATACGTCCTGACTACAAGCCCTTCCTCCTCCAATTTTTCCAAATCACGCCGTATCGTCTCCGGAGTAACCCCAAATTGGTTGCTCAGATTGGCAACAACTACCTTCTTCTCCAGACGTACAATCTGTCTTATCTGTTCTAATCGACCTTTCTGTGCCACACTTTGTTCCTCCACATGTCTTACTGGCAAAAAACCTTATAAATAAACGGTTTTCCTCGATTTCATTATAAAACAACCATGCAGGAATTGCAAGGAAAGTTATGAATCAAGGGCCTCCGCCATCTCCCTGATGGCCGCCACATCCCCGGAATCCAGCTCCAGCTCGTCCGCCCTGGTGTTCTTTCTAATCTGTTCTTCGGTTGTGGCGCCGCTCAGAAGAATCACCTTATCTCCCTGGGCCAGAACCCATGCCATGGCCAAATCAGCCACCGCACAGTCATATTTCCTGCACATTGGCTCCAGCTGGTCCAGGAAGTCCATAACCCTGGGCATGTTCTCAGGCTGGAACCATTTTTTATTGCACTGGGCGCCCACAGGCTTATAATCCCGGGGCAGGGCTCCGCTTAAAAGCCCCATTTCCAGCGGTGAATAGGCCTGCAGCACAATGCCGTTCTCCCTGCACAGGGGAAGAAGCTCATCCTCCACAGCCCGGTCCAGCACGCTGTATTTCGCCTGTACAATATCAAGACCTCCGTGCTTTATGTATTCCTCCACCTGGGATACCGTCACATTGGCAGCTCCCACGGCCCTGATTTTTCCTTTTTCCTTTAGCTCAGCCAACAAATCCATTGTTTCGGAAATCGGGGTGTAATATGGCTCCACCGCCTGCCAGTGCGACATATAGATATCAATATAGCTGGTTCCCAGACGCTCCAGGCTCAAATCAATTTCCTCCAGAATGGATTCCCTTGAAAGGTTTTTATAGAGCTGGACATCCCCCACCTTATTAAACAGGGCGCCTTCCCTGGTCCAGACAATTCCGAATTTTGTCATGACCACTGCCTTCTCCCGGTCCATGCCCTTCAGGGCCTCCCCCACGATCCGCTCGCTCTGTCCGAAGTTATAGCCCGGCGCCGTATCAATAAGATTCACTCCCAGCTCAGGGCATTTCCGGATAGTGGCAATGGATTCATCCTTTGACTTATCCCCGCCCCAGGCAGGACCGCCGCCAATTGCCCATGTGCCCAGTCCGATTCTTGATACCGGCTTATCCAGTGTACCTATCTTTATTGTCTTCATACTCATCTCTCCATTTTCAAATATTCCTGATAACGGGCTTCCACCTGTTTCCTGTCCTGCACTCCCGTGGTGGCGCCAACGCACTCCACGGATACCGAAGCAGTGCAGTTGGCAAACTGTGCGCACTCCTTAAGTCCCTTCCCCTCCAGCAGGCCGCATATGAAGCCCGATGCAAAGTTATCGCCAGCGCCTGTGGTGTCCACGCACTGCGTACCGGAAAATGCGGGAACAGTAAAGGATTCCTCCCTGTTCCTGATGTAGCATCCCCTTTTTCCAATCTTGATGATTACGTTCCTGACCCCGCAGTTAAGCAGGGTTTCCGCTATCTCTTCCAGCTCCTGCCTGCCGGTAATCTCCGCCGCCTCTGCATAGTTGGGGAAAAAGTAGTCCACGTAGGAAAGGGCCTTCTGTATGTCTTCCAGACGTTCTCCTCTTTTGCAGCCCACAATATCGGCGCAGATTAACATGCCCTTTTCCCTGGCCCTCTCAAAAAGAGGAATCATCAGGTCCTCATCCAAAAGGGGATTGTTGAAAATGCTGGCAAAGGACAGGATTCTTCCATGGGATACGGACTCTTTCTCCACATCCTCCGGACAGAAGGTCCAGATGCTTCCGCTTTTGTTGTTAATAAATGTCCGTTCCCCATCCTCCCGTATAAGGCCCACATTGATGGAAGTGACCTTGCTGCTGTCCACCTTGATGTATTCGGTGCCAATGTTGTTCTTTCTGCAATGCTCCAGCACCAGGGAACCGATGACATCGTCTCCCACGCAGCTCACCAGCCTGACCCTGTGGCCCAGACGTGTTATGACCGTGGCCTCATTTAAGGCATCGCCGCCCACTGTAAGCACCATCTGCTTTACAGAGTAGGATGCAGTGTCCAGCACATCCTTTCCCACCGGATAAAGCTGCAAATCCGTATGGGCAGCGCCCACGATTACCACCTCACAGCATTCCCCGCGCTCCAGCGCATCCCCCTGCCTTTCACCCCATTCACTATTTTTCAAACCATCCCTCCGCCTTTCCGTTGCTGCCAAACAGCAGAATCTTTTCTTCCGCCCGCTTCTGGACCGCGTCCCGGACACGTATGTTAAGGGCCTGATATCCTTCTCCCTTTTCATGTGCCTCGATTGCCGACACGGCAGCCTCGCAGAGCTCTGTATGGATGTTGATTTTGGTGATTCCCAGGCTTATGGCATGACGGATGTCCTCATCCCCTATGCCGGATGCGCCGTGAAGCACCAGGGGTATGGATACGTCCCCGCGGACCTTTTCCAAGATTTCAAAATTAATCCTTGGCGGAGCCGTATAGGCGCCATGCTGGTTGCCGATGGCCACTGCCAGGGAATCAATCCCTGTCTTTTCCACAAACTCCGCTGCCTGGGACGGGTCCGTATACATATAGTGGTTCAGCGCCTCTTCATAGTCTGTCTCAGCGCCCACATGTCCCAGCTCTGCTTCCACGGGAATGCACATGGGATGGAACTTATCCACCACTTCCTTTGTCATCCTTATGTTCTCCTCAAAGCTGTAGGCTGAACCGTCTATCATCAGGGAATTATAACCGATGTCAATGGCATGGCTCACAATCTCAAAGCTGCGTCCGTGGTCCCAGTGGATGGAGCAGGGCAGCGAGGTCTGAGTTGCATAGGAACGCATCATGTTCACAAAATGGTTTATGTCCGTGTTCACAAGGAATCCGCTTCCAAATGACAGGATGACCGGGGACTGAAGCTTCTCGCAGGCCTTCATAACGCCAGAGAGCATTTCCACATTCCATATACAGAAGTTGGCAACTGCATAGTGCTCCTTCTGTGCCTTTACTAACATGTCCTTTGTCGATACTAACATATTGATACCTCATTCCTTTCCTAATACAATCTGGTTTAACCGCTGATTCTAATGACGCCCTTAATGATTTCCGCTTTGCGGCTTATGGATTCCTCAAAGGCCTTTTGCACATCCTCATAAGCGTATTCATCCGTCACCATGGTCAGCACGTCGAATCTTCCTGATGATATGGCCTGGATGGTCATGGGGAAATTATTGGCATACCGGAAAACGGTCTGCACCTTCACCTCACGGTTGATTTTAAGGAAGTCCACAGGCGTCTCCCCCGGTATGGTTCCCACTATCATGACCTCACCGCCTCTTCTGACAGATGCCAGTGCCTGCATGGCAGTCACCCTGCTGCCGGCTGTCTCAAAGACAATGTCAGCCCCGTCCCCGCCCAACAATTCCCGGCTGCGGTCTACCGTATCCTCTTCCCTTCCGTCAATCACATGCCACGCTCCCAGCTGCAGTGCTTTCTCCAGCCGGCCGGCAATTACGTCAACCACCACAATCCGGTCCGCTCCCATGAGAACACAGGCCTGAAGCGTCATGAGCCCAATGCAGCCGGCTCCCAGTATAAGGACCTTTTTTCCGGGCTTTACCCCGGCCAGCTCCGCCGCATGCATCCCCACCGCCGCAGGCTCCACCAGCGCTCCTTCCACCATGTCCATATGGTCCGGCAGGTGGTATGTAAAGCTTTCCGGGTGCACCAGGTAATTGGTAAGGGCGCCTTTGTAGTTAGGCTGGGTTGCCATAAAATCCACCTGGGGACAAAGGTTATAGTGTCCCCCCAGACAGTATTCGCATTTGCCGCAGGGAATCCCCGGTTCACATAGTACGCGGTCGCCCGCCTTGAACCGTGTCACATCAGCCCCTGCCGACACCACGGTGCCTGAAAACTCATGTCCCAGCCCGATTTTCTGCGAAGGGTCCTTTGGCGGTATGAAGGGTCCGCACTCAAATCCGTGCACATCCGAGCCGCAGATTCCCACATATTCCACCTTAATCAGAACCTCATTCCCTGCCGGAACCGGCACAGGGCATTCTTCAATCCGCATGACTCCGGGCGTAACTAAAATCGCTTCCGTATTCTTCATTTCTCCCCGTCCTTTCGGCTTCAGTCAAAATCATAAGTCAGGATGACCTTGATTGCCTCTTTATTTGCCATGGCCTCAAACCCTTCCTCCCACTGGGAAAGGCCCAGCCTGTGCGTAATCATGGGTTTTACCTGAATCCGGCCGGCCTCCAGAAGGTTAAGGGCGTTCCTCCATGAGGTGGCGTCATACGCCATGTGTCCGATGATGGATACCGCCTTCATGGATATATCATTGATGGAAAATCCCAGGGGATTAAATCCCATGCCGACCCGGACGATTTCCCCGTTGCAGCGCACCATCTCAATGGCCTGCTTCAGGCATATATTAGCGCCGGCGCAGTCCACCACCAGACCGATGCTGTCCCGGCCTCCGCATATCTCACGGCAGCGTTCCACCACGTCCTCAGCGGAACCGTTCACCACTGCCGTGGCTCCCAGCTGCCTGGCCACACCGAACCGGACCTTTACGTCCTCCTCCAGGCCGACCACCACAATATGGAGGGCTCCCATTAATTTTGCAATCTGCACGGAGAACAGCCCCAGAGGCCCTGTTCCGAATATGACCACGTTCTCTCCCGGCAGGAGGCCGGAACGCTGGGCAATGGCCTTATACGCATTACAGATTGGGTCCATCACAGCCGCTTCCTCATATGTAAGCCCCTGGGGAATCTCCCAGACAGCTCTCTTGTGAATGGCAAGTATCTCCCCCGGAATCCTGCAGTACTTTGTGAAGCCTCCGCTGTACCCGTATCCCAGGCCCAGGTTAACCTTTTCCGAACAAAGAAGATAATCTCCCCGTTCGCAGGCCGGGCATCTGCCGCACACATGCCCTGTATTGTCCGATACAATCCGCTGTCCCGGCCTCCAGTCCTTCACATTCTTACCCACCCGGACAATCTCTCCGGCAAACTCATGGCCGCGGACAGAGCCGAATTCATCCGAACCATTATCCACTTTGTAATGCTTCATATCCGCCCCGCAGATTGCAGCTGCCTTTACTTCCAGGATGATATCATCGTCGCCGCATTCCGGCTCCGGAATGTCAATCAGCCTGTAGGTCCCGAAATCACTGGGACGGCCAAACTTTGCCAATGCTTTCATCATTCGCCCTCCTGACTATTTTATGTAATTATAATATCACTATTTTTTATTAAAATCAACATTTTTTATTTGTTTTAATCATATTTACTTTTGTTTCAAAGATTTAATATCTGTTTATACAACAAAAAAGACCTGCAGGCGGATGCATTTTACCGTCTGCAGATCTTTTCCAATCATTTGTTTGTTCACATCTTACTTTCCCGTAACCTGCTTGTTCACAACATTTACAGGACTTCCGTCCATAAATGACTTCAGGTTCGACACTGCTATGTCCATCAGCCGCTGCCTGCTCTCCCTGGGAGCCCAGGCAATATGGGGCGTAATAAAGCAGTTCCTTGCCTGGAGCAGGGGGTTATCTCCCCGGATAGGCTCAGTGGACACCACGTCCAAGCCGGCAGCCCCCACTTTGCCGGAATTCAGCGCCTCCTTCAAATCCTCTTCCACAATCAGAGGGCCTCTGGAGTCATTGAGGATGATTACCCCGTCCTTCATCTTTGCAATGGAATCCCTGTTAATCATTCCCGCGGTATCGGGAAACAGAGGACAGTGAAGGGCTATCACATCGGACATACGGTACAATTCATCCAAATCAGCGTAACGGCAGTTTTCATTTTCCAGGGCCTCATTCCGGTAAGCATCATAGGCCAGGACCTTCATGCCAAGGGCCTGGGCAATGCGGGCCGTTCCCTGCCCAATCCGCCCAAATCCTATGATGCCCATGGTCTTTCCCGCCAGCTCAATCAGCGGATAATCCCAGAAACACCAGTCCGGACAGCTCTCCCACCTGCCTTCACGGACAGCCTGGCTGTGATGGCCGATATGATGGCAGATTTCCAAAAGCAGTGCAATGGTATACTGGGCAACTGCATCCGTCCCGTAGGAAGGGATATTGCATACAGGAATCCCCCTGGCTGACGCTGCATCACAGTCCACCACATTATATCCGGTAGCCAGCACCCCCACAAAGCGGATATGGCCGCATGCCTCAAACACTTCCTTTGTAAGAGGCGTCTTGTTGGTAAAGACAGCCTGGGCATCGCCAATCCTCTTTATGATTTCTCCCGCATCCCCCACAGGAGTCCTGTCATAGACCGTAAGCTCCCCCAAATCCTTAAGCCCTTCCCAGCTAAGGTCCCCTGGGTTTTCCGTGTACCCGTCCAGAACAACAATTTTCATGTCAAACACCCCTTCTTTAACGTGAATTTTTAATGGTATATGATTTATAATAAGCTGTTTCATATTTGTTGTCAACATTTTTATGTTTATTTCAAATATCTTGATATCAGATACAGTTATTCCGGACTCTTCCCTCCGATGGCTGATTACACATTCAGGCCCCAAATCCTTCCATTGGCGGACAAAACCAACACTTCTCCCCATTCAATGCTATAATAGAACCATCAGTACTGAGGTCAGCGGCGAACCGGGAACCCGCATCACTCTCACCGAAAGGAGCTGTACCCATGAACTTTAACTGGAAATCCATATTGAAAAAAGCAGGCATCATGCTGCTGTCCACACTGCTCTTTGCACTCTGCTCCGGCCTTCTCTATATCACAAAGACGGCCGGCTCCCTTACCATTATCCGGCCGGAGGACGAACCGGAGCTGGCCTCTGCCATGACCAATGAGAACCTGGACATACAGACCCGGGAAAAACTGGGCGGATACTGGACCATTGCCGTCTTTGGCGTGGACAGCCGCAACGGAAATCTTGGCAAAGAAAGTAATGCGGACGTACAGATGCTGTGCTCCATTAACCGGGATACAGGGGAAATACGCCTTGTATCCTTATACCGAGACACCTTCCTTATGAACGACACTGCAAACAGCGGCTACGGAAAGCTGAACCAATCCTATTTCCTCCAGGGGCCCTCAGGAAATATATCTGCCATCAACACAAACCTGGACATGAAGGTGGAGGACTTCGTATCCTTTAACTGGAAAGGTGCGGCTGATGCCATCAACCTGCTGGGCGGCGTGGACATAAAACTGTCCAAGGAGGAATTCTATTATATCAATGCCTTCATCACAGAAACCGTGGACACCACCGGAATCCCTTCCACCCATCTGGACGGACCCGGCATGCAGCATTTGGACGGCGTCCAGTCGGTTGCCTATATGCGGCTCAGGATGATGGACACTGACTTTAAACGGACCGAGCGGCAGCGGATTGTTGTTGAACAGGTATTTGAAAAGGCCCGGCAGGCTGATATTGCCACATTGGTCCAGGTAGTGGGAACCGTACTGCCCCAGGTTATGACAAGCCTCAGCGAGGATGAGATGCTGGATATTGCATACAATTTAAAGAATTACCGCATCAGCGATACGGCTGGTTTTCCCTTTGATCTGACAGGTGCAAGCCTGGGAAAAATCGGAAACGTAGTCATTCCCAGTACCCTGGAATCCAATGTGGAGGAACTGCACCGTTTCCTGTACGGCGATGATTCCTACACCTGCTCCGGCCAGGTACAGGATATCAGCAGGGAAATCATAAAACGAGCTGTCAGGAATTAAGGAGTCCATGTATGATACGAATTGCTGTCTGTGACGATGAACGCTGCTTTGTAGAGCAGATGAATCATATTATTACAAACCATGCCAGAGACATTTCCCAGCCGCCGGAGACATCTTTTTACACCAGCAGCGGCCAGCTGCTTTACGATGTGGAGGAAGGCGCGCACTTTGACCTTCTGCTGCTGGACATTGAAATGCCGGAAGGGGACGGGATGAGCCTGGCCGCATCCCTCCGCCGCCATCTTCCCATGGCCCTGATTATATTTATTACCTCCCACACACAATATGCGGTTAAGGCGTATGAGCTGTCTGTTTTCCGTTACATCCCAAAAACGGAGATGGAAACCTGTCTGCCCCTGGCCCTTAAGGATGCCGTCCAGATTCTGAAGCGGAATTCGTCTGATGCTTATATCATTGAATCCCCCAGGCGGGTCCAGAAAATAGCTCTGGAGGATATCTTCTATGTGTATAAGCAACAGAAAAACTCTGTCATGGCTGCCAGGAGCGGTGAGGTTCCTGTCCGCAAACCCCTGGCCCAGGTATTGGAGGAGCTGAATGCAATTCCAGCCGGAGTAACCGGCGGCAGTGGCAGCTTTCTCATGGTGGAACGGGGATATATCGTGAACCTGTTCCATGTGGATAAGCTGGAGGACGAGCAGATTTACCTGGACAACGGCAGGGTCCTTCCGGTCAGCCGGAACCGGCTGAAGGAGACGCGGGAGGCCATAACCAGGTATTGGAGGGAAATGCTATGACGATGAACCAATGGTATCAATCCATATATCAGATGTTTGAAGTACTCTCGGACTTTATCGAAGCATGGCTTTGCTACGGATTTGTGGGACTGTTTCTGCCGGACCGCGTCAGAGGAAAAGTACCGTTTTTCATCCTTTCCCTGATTCTGGTGGGTTCTGTCCGGACCATGGACGGGCTGGGCATGGACCCAATGATATCCACTCTCTGGTTTGTATTTTTTATCTGTATGACCACCGTGGTGCTGTTTCAGGTAAATCTGTTTTATGCGGTGTCCCTTGTAAGCTTTTATATCCTGTGCCTTATCATGGTGCTGTGCTTCATCTTTCTCCTGCTCTTCTATTCCAATTACATGAAGGAGCACGAACTCAGAAGCATCCTGGAACTGAAGGACCAGATGGTGCGCCAGGAATATGAGATGGTCAAGCAGCTTCAGACTGAGCAGCAGTCCCTTTCCCATGATATGAAGAACCACCTTCTGGTCATGGATACCATGCTGAAGGAGGGAAAATACCAGGAAGCGCAACAGTATATCAGCCAGCTGGGCATTCCCCTGGAACGCCTGTCTCCCTCCATCTGGACCGGCGCCTCCACCCTGGATGTACTGCTGAATCATACCCGGAACCGCTGCAGCCAGTTCCATATAGGGTTTACCGTACAGGCTGACGCCGTTGATTTGCGCCCCATGAAGGACCAGGATATATGCAGCCTCTTTGCCAACCTCCTTGACAATGCCTTCGAAGCAGCCCGCCAAGTGCCGGAAGGCCAGGGCTGGATTCTCTTTAAAATGAGGAAGGCAAAGGAAATGCTCTTCATAGACCTGTCCAACCCGGCAGCAGCGCCTCCCCGTGTCAGAAACGGCGCCCTGGTTTCCCGCAAACAGGATGGCCAGCTTCACGGCCTGGGTCTTAACAGGGCAGCGGCCACTGCCCGGGAATACGGCGGCCAGCTCACCTATGAGTATAAAGACGGCGTATTCACGGCCGCTGTCATCTTCCTGGGTGGGATAAAAGGAAATGCAACAAAAAAATGACCCTATTATATAAGGTCATTTTTTATGCTACAGTTCAATTCTGAATTCGTCTGAACCCTCACCGTTTACAACGTAATAGGCTGCATTCTGCTCCGGTGATATGTACAGCTCTATGGACTTGATTTCCGTTCCCGGATGAGCCTTCGCATATGCCTCCTCTGCCTGGGCCAGCACATCCTTTGCCGCTACCTGTCTGCCTCCGAACTCCACTACGACGCTCTTCTCAATCTCTGCCTTTGCAGTTTCCTTCATAATTTCCTTCACGGCCTTTTTTGCTGTTTCCTCTGCTGCCTTAACTTCCTCTGCCTTATTAACCTCTGCTGCCCTGGTCTGTACAGCGCCTGTCTGAGCAGCTGCAGCCATAGTCCTCTTTGGTCTTGCCATGATAGTTCCTCCCTTTTTCAATCCGGTTTCCAGTGTCAATGGGGATTATACGGCAGTCCCCTTTTTTTGTCAATGTCGCGGATATGGAAATTGGACAGCGAAACAACCGCCTTTATGGAGATTTTTCAAGCATAAACTGACAGACTGTCATACTTCTTTATGGCATTTGCCACAATCCTGCCCGGAAATCAGTTTCTCCGCCCTGTCCGGGAACCAGGCAAAGGCTCCGGACGACGGAACTATGGCAAATTCCATCCTTTCTCCGGTAGTGGGATGAGGAAATACCAGTCTGCGGGCGCACAGGGCCAGAGCCCCACGTCTGTCCCCAAAGCCCGGCCGTTTCCTGCCTCTGTCCACAGTACCGGTTGTGGATTTTGTGGATAACCCGCCGCCATAACGCTCATCCCCGTACAACGGCGTATCATGTCCGGCAAATTGTACCCTTATCTGGTGGTGCCTTCCTGTAAGCAGCTCTATATCTATTAGGGATAACATCTGCTCCTGATTACCAGGGTTGTTGATAACTTCCAGAACCCTGTAATTAAGCACTGCTTTTTTGCTGTTTCCGTCTGACTTATCCACAATCCTTGATGTGTTGTTTTCCCTGTAATGGCGCAGATAATCCACATACGTCCCCTGTTTATCCACAGGTTTTCCACAAACCACTGCCAGGTAGGTTTTTTCCATTTTTCCGGCCTGCAGTGCAGCGCTTAAGGATGCTGCGGATTTTTGGTTCAGCCCATATACCATGATTCCCTCCACCGGCTTGTCCAGTCTGTGGATAACTCCCACATAAGGAGGCTGAACTGTGGATGTTCCCTGTGGACGGCTGTGGATATCCTGTGGATTATGTAGATAACGGCGTATCTCGCTTACCATATCCGGCGCAAATCCCCTGGAAACCTGTGACTCCAATCCCGCTGGTTTGCGCACTACTATAATATCTTTATCTTCATATAATATTGGTACCATACATTAACCCCGCTTATCTGTCTGTTCCCTGTACAGACGATTCTAAAGGAACGCTTTTGATTATACCATAGTTTTGACCCCATACGGTTGATTATATTCAGAATTTAGCTTTATCTTCAAAGTGGTTTTTAAAAAGTATTGCATATTTTTAATCTTAGGTGTATAGTATATAATACAAATAGATGTAGTATTGAAAACTACATAGCAGGGTTTCAATTAAATTATATTGTGTTTTTATAAAAGGAGGCTGGATACTATGACGGCAAACATAAAACGTGGGATAACAAAGGTTAAGGACCCCGGCAGCGCATTGACTCATTTCATCGCCATGATACTGGCTATCATCGCAGCCATACCGCTGCTGCTAAAGGCGGGGCGTGATTCAGGCCATATGCATATCAGCGCACTGACCATCTTTATACTAAGCATGATTGGCCTTTATGCGGCCAGCACCATATACCACACCCTGGATATTTCCCCGAAAATCAATAAACTGCTCCGCAAGATAGACCATATGATGATTTTCATTTTAATAGCAGGCACCTATACGCCTGTGTGTATGATTGTCCTGGGCGACAGGACCGGCTGGACTTTGCTGACCCTGGTATGGGGCATTGCCATTGTGGGCATCCTCATCAATGCGCTGTGGATTACATGCCCCAAGTGGTTCTCTTCCTTGATTTACATTGCCATGGGATGGGTATGCATACTGGCTATCACCAAAATATTAAGCTCCCTGCCCAAAGCCGGTTTCATGTGGCTGCTGGCCGGCGGCATCATCTATACGGCAGGCGGTATTATCTACGCCATGAAGCTTCCATTTTTCAACTCCCGCCACCGGTATTTTGGTTCCCACGAAATTTTCCATCTCTTTGTCATGGGCGGAAGTCTCTGCCACTATATAATGATGTACCGTTTTGTTGCTTAATACAGAAAACACTGCTTCCGGCATGAAGTCATGGATTTCCATGCCGGAAGCAGCGTTCTTTTCTTACTGTCTCTCAGTTCTTCCTATATCATAATTCCTAACTTATCCCTTTTATCAGCTGCTCTTTCTGCACCCTGCTCATGTGTTTAATCGCATACTCCCTGCGCATGGCTTCCTGTTTTGTCTCAAATGCCTCATAGTAGGACAGCACCACCGGACGTCTGGGCCTTGTGTACTTTGCCCCGGTTCCCTGGTTATGAGCCTTAAGACGCTTGTCCAGGTCATTGGTCCAGCCGCAGTAAAACGTACCGTCCGCACAGGTGAGGATATAGGTATAGTTCATGGATATCCCTTCCTTCCCGGTAATCAAACACCTGACAGCAATAAAAGGGCGTCCCTTTAAGGGAATGCCCTTCCTGTCTCATTTTATCAGATAATGCCGGCTATGTAAACGGTAATAACGCTTGCAACACGTCATCACCGCCCAGGTTGCCCTGTAATCTATGATTAAAGCACCAGCTGGATGCGCGGCACAACCAGATAGAAGGTATTTTTCTGAACCACATCTATACCTTATTATATCGCGCATACCTTTAAAATGTGCATAAAACACATTTAATATTCCTCTAAAATCTTCTCCCTCCGCCTCCGTGACTCCTGCCGCTGCTGGAGCTGTGGGTGGAACTGCGCCCTGAACTTCGTCCTGAACCTCCTGACGAGTGGTGTGTGGCGGGCCTTGGTATGGGGGCTGAGGTGACGAATTTCTGAATCAGGCTGTCCCCTGAACTGCCAAAGGCAAATTTGGCATCTGCCCGGTAAGCCAGAAGGCTGTTGGCTCTCTCCCGTTCAGTCTGGGCCATGGAATACCGCCCTTTTACTCCCAGGCACACCGAACCTGCCACTCCGGCTGACACCAGAAATGCGAACATGGCTTCATACCAGCGTATGCTTCTGTAGACACTGATTTCACCGGTTTCCGTATCATAATTATACTGGCCTCTCTGAATTCCCCGGTCCACATAATACTCCACATCTTTCAGGAATTCAGCTGCTGCACCCGCATAATCGCGGCTTCTCAATGCATAGGATACATCATCCTGTATTTCATCAATCCGCTGGTCTGTCAGAATCCGTATCATATTGCCGGTGGTGGACACATAGCTCTCACCGCCATAACTGTCCGGACTGTCCATATAAATCAGGAACAGCACGCCGCTGGCTTTCCTCCCTGTGCCCAGTCCGTTCTGGTCGTAAAAATCATCTGCATACTCCCTGGCCGTATGGCTGCCGTCATTATAGGCAGTCACCACCGCCACATCCATTCCGGTCTTTTTCCTGCACCGGGCAATAAGCTCCTCCAGGTTTTCGGCTTCCTCTGATGTCATAAGGCCGGCCTCGTCAAACAGCCGCCGGGTATCTTTACGGGACTGGTCCTTGCTGTAGGTCTTGGCCTTGCCATAAACCTGAATCCTTCCATAAGACTGAATCTCACCGTAAGGCTGAATCTTACCGTAAGGCTGGGATTCCTGTGCCTGAGATTCCTGTGCCTGGGAATCCAGTACATTCCCTGCTCCGCTCCAAAGTCCCAGGCACAACGCCGCTGCTGCCAGCAGTCTGAGCCATCTAACAACCGTTCTGCGTCCTGTCATCCTAAGAAATACCCTCCTATCATAAGTAATAGGAACATCGGAAGAAATACGGAGAAAAAGAGAACCGCCAGCTTTTTCCTGTCCACAGGCAGCTTGCCGCAGACTTTTCCTGTCTGCCCGTTGAGAGCGAAGTAGTATATCTTTCCCCTGGCCTTGTCATTATATGTAAGGGTCCATACAGGAAGCAGGGCATAGCTCCATTTCTCGTCCCTGATACCGGCTTCCTTTTTGCGCACCTGGATTTTGCTGTAGTTTCCGGCCTGATTCTGAAGGCTTTGCAGGGCAAACTGCCTGACCTCTGTCTGCACATCCGTCATGAACTGTTCCTTTTCCATATCCCGGTTCTCGGCCAGGAATCCGGAAAGATATCCCATGGAGAAATTCTCCTTCTCATTCATCCTGTATGGAAGTACACTGTCCACCAGCTGCCTGTTGGCCTTTCTCAGACCGTTCCTGGCCACATGGTCCACCTCCATGGTTCCCTGGCGTTTTACATCGTATATCTTTGTCTCTGTATACCGCATGCCTGCGGTATCCCATGTCCTGAGCATGGTCCCCTGGGCATCCAGCTCCCCGTCCACACGGCAGCTGTAAAGCCAGTAGGGAAAATACACTCCGCTCATGCTCTCAATCTGTTTCTTATTGTAAAATGCCTCCGGCACATATCTCTTTCTCCCTATCCACTGGGAAAATATCTCCTCTGCCTTCTGCCTGTCTATCCGGAAGGGAATCACATAATCCGGCCTGAATTCCCCTTCCAGCCGTCCTGCCAGCACCACGGGGTTATGGCAGTAATAGCAGAAAGTCGCAGCCGTGGTATTGTCCGTCACAATCTGTGCGCCGCAGCTGGGGCAGGTATAAAGAACCGGCTGAGTCCCGGCAGCGTCTGGCTCAGCATAACCGGATTCAGGGCTGCCTGATTCCGGATGGTCCAGTTCTTCCTGTGTAAAATCAGACAGGCAGTATTCGCAGTGGTATTTCTGTGAAGCCGGGTCAAACATAAGACCGCCGTCACAGTTAGGGCATTTGTAGGTTATGGCTGCCATATTCTCTCTCCTGTTATCACAGCATTTAAGACCTTGGTTTCCCGCATTCGCTGCAGAACTTTCCCGTATTAATAGTTCCGCAGGCACAGGTCCACGGTGTATCGGGACGCGGGTGCCCGCACTCCCCGCAGAACTTTCCCGTATTGGAGGTTCCGCAGCTTGGGCAGCTCCATGCCCCGGCTGTCTGTGCTCCCGGCGTCTGGGCGGCCATTCCCGCTGCTCCCGGCTGCGCTCCTGCCGTTGGTCCGGCCATTCCCGCTGCTCCCGGCTGCGCTCCTGCGGTCTGGTTCGGCACAGCCCACTGGTTTCCGGCCGGCTGTCCTCCTGCCGGCTGTCCTCCCATCCCAGGCCCCGGATTACCAGGCATCCGGCCCGGGGCCTGGTTCATCTGCATCTGCTGCATATTGGCATTGGATGCTGCGCCCATAAAGCCGCCGCCCATCTGCATTCCCATTCCCATGCCCATAAAACCGGCCATGGCTCCGTTGTCATTGGAGCCTGCATTTTTAAGCCCCTCCGCAATGGTGGTCTGTACATATCCTTCCCTGATTGACGGGTCGCCCATCATGGCTCCTCTGTTTCTCAGGTTAATCAGACTCTGGGACTCCTCGTCGTAGGTGATGCTGGCAATACCCACTGCCTGTATCTCCATGCCTCGCATCCGGGTCCACTCCTCATCCAGGGTCTGGGCCATATACTGTCCCAGTTCCCGGCTCTTGGATGTGACATAAGATATCCTGGTGCCGTCCGCCGACATCTGGTTGATGGATGTCTGCAGGGCCTCCAGGAACTCCGACAGGTACTGCTCGTTGATGGAATCAATATCCACATGGTCCGCATTCTTTGGGATAACCTCAGCATAAAACTTAATGGGGTCCGTCACTTTGATGGAGTACGTTCCATGGGCGCGCAGAAACAATTCCGCGTTGTAAAAATCATCAAAATAGTTCACCGGATTGCGGGTGCCGAATTTAATTCCTTTTATCTCCTGGAGATTGACATAATACACCTTCTGAGCCCCGGGCGTCACGCCGCCGAAGCGGATACGGTTAAAGGATTCCTTAAGCGCCTCCCCGAACTGCCCGTTAAACATGGAAGGCATGGAGGAATGGCTGACCTTATAGTAACCTTCCTCAGCCGTATAATCCACTATCTTTCCTCCGTCCACCAGCATCATGAACTGGTTGGGATATACGTGGATAACGGAACCGTCCGACACGATATCGGAGGACCCCTTTGTATTGGACCCCTTTCCCCTGCGCACCTGTACGCCCCGCACAAAGACGGTCTTATCTCCCATATCATCCGGCTCTATGGCCTCCAGCCACTGGTCTGCCAGGGCTCCTCCCACTGCTGTGGTAACTGCTTTAATGATTCCCATGATTAATCCCCTTTCTTAGCTGCCTTCTTCTGCCTGCGCCTGCGCTTAACCGGCTCCACTGCCTTGATGGCCACCCATATCATCAGCGCGGCTATGGCCAGCTGAATCACAATGCTTATGATAATCCAGTTCTCCATCACAAAGCCGGTGGACTGCATCCCGAAATAGCCTGCCATCTTGGCCGCAGGCGTACTGCCTCCCAGCTGTCCGTTTATGATTGTATAAAATGTAGCTGCCGGGTTAAGAAGCAGCAGATAAATCACATTTCCCGATGAGGGCTTCACCACATTTTCCCCGAATCCATAGGCTACCACTGAATTATTTATATTCATGGCGGACAGGGAGAGGGAAAACTTATTTATAAAGTATGTCCCTGCCACCACGGCTATAAGCACTCCATAGGTGGCAACCGTGGATATGGTAGACCGTTTAAACAGGGCTGAGAAACAGATTCCCAGACTGCCTGCAAAAAAGGCCACTGTAATATAACATAAAAGCAGGGACAGAATATCCTGCCACGTGATACCCCCATAGACAAATACCATGGCCACTGCGGGAAAACTGGACACAATCAGCAGCAGCAGTGTGCTCAGGGCACTCATCAGCTTCCCAATCACCACCTGGGACGCCGTCATCTGGGTGGTGAGCATCAATTCCAGGGTCTGCCGTTCCCGCTCCCCGCTTATGCTGGCCGCTGTCACAGCCGGCACAATAAACATCAGCAGTATAAATTCAATGGTGGTGACAAACTCATACATATCCATAAAGCTGCTGTACTGGATAACAGCTGCGGACTCCACCTGGGCCACGGCGGAATACATGTTGAGCAGGGTGACCATGGACAGGATTCCATTGAACAGCACGATGATGAGGGGCAGTCTGATACTTCTGGAGCTGACCTTCATCTCCCGGCTATAGACCGGATTTCGCATCATAAGACAACACCACCCTTTCCTCTTCATGTTCTGTCAGCTGCATAAATACGGATTCCAGGCTTCCCTTTTCCCGGGTGAATCCGTTGACCAGCACATCGCTGTCAATCAGCTGCTGGAGCAGCAGGGCCTCGTCCTGTGCATCCCCTGCAAACCGTACGCAGATATCCTGCTCCCTTAGGGATATGGTCTGTACGCAGGGATGGCTCTTAAGGATGGCCAAAGCCTTGTCTATATTGGTAAACACAGATATGACCAGCGGATTGGAGGTATTGACCCTGGACAGGATATCGTCTATGTTTCCCTCCAGCACCATCCGCCCCTGGTCGATGATTCCGATATCCGTACAGAGCTCGGACAGTTCTGACAGGACATGGGAGCTGATTACTATGGTCTTGCCCGACTCCTGGAGCTCCTTTAATATTTCCCTGAATTCAAAACGGGTCCTGGGGTCCAGCCCGGATGTGGGCTCATCCAGTACCAGGATGGCCGGGTCGTGAATCAGGGCCCTGGCCAGGCACAGCCTCTGCTTCATGCCCCTGGACAGTCCGTCCACAAAAAAATCCAGCTTATCCTCCAGCCCCACCTGTTCCAGCAGGGCCGTGTATCTCTTTCTTGCCACCAGGCCGTTTATGTGATGGCAGGCTGCAAAGAATTCCATGTATTCCGATACGGTCAGGTTATCGTACACTCCGAAAAAATCCGGCACATAGCCAATCATGGCCTTTAGCTTTCCCAGGTCGGAACGGGCGTCCATACCGTTTATGGTGATTCTGCCTTCCTCCGCCTCCAGGAGCCCTGTCATGATTTTAATGGTGGTGGTCTTTCCAGCCCCGTTGGGCCCCACAAAACCATAGAGGGCTCCTGTTTCCACCGTCATGTCCAGGCCGCTTAATGCATGGTATTTTCCGTATATCTTGTGTAATCCTCTTATCTCCAGCATCATTTACTCCTTCCTGTCACGGTCAGTATGGGCAGCATGATATTCCAGGTGTAATCGCCTGTGGCATCATACACATACTTGATGGTCAGGGTATTGCCCGGGGACAGGTATGGTTCCAGAGCCTGCCTGTCATAGGACTGGGCATGGGTATCCATGGAATCATAGGCGCCGGTATTGTAATTATAAAAATACATGTTGCCGGCAAAGGGCACTGTATAGTAGTACCGCATGCTCTGTACCACCTCATCGCTCATCTGATGGAAGGACAGCTTCTCCACCTCAATATCATTGCCCAGATAGTACTCCAGCATCACAGGCGTCAGGCCGTACATGCTGTTGTTGGACGCATAATACTCACCCGAGAGCACATTAGGCTGCTTCTGGAGCGCGGACCTGTATATCATGCCGTCCTGCTCATAGTTTACGTCAATGGAGGATGTGAGCAGGGTGGACCCATATGTCTCATGGCCGGAGGACTTTAAGAAGCCTGTTTCCTCCTTCTCATTGCTGAATCCCAGCACTCTGGCTTCTGAGTGGTAGCCCGACAGGTAGTTTCCCATATAGAAGGACAGGAGGTTGGTTCTCTCCAGCGCCTGCACATAGGCTGCATCCCGTATGTCCTTGTCCTCCTTATAGCGGGAAGCCCCTGTTATCTGCTCCGCCATGGCATAGCCGAAATTGGTGATTCCGTATATGACCTTCATATCGTCCAGACTTACGGTTTCGCCCGGTTCCATATGGCCGATGAGAATCATCTGATTATACAGGAGGATGGCCACATTGTCCACCTCCTGGCCGTAATGGTTGGTCAGAGTGCCTGTCACCTTACCGTCAAAGGAATTCACATCCCCTGTAAATCCCTCCTGCTGCCCGTTTTCCATGCGGCGCTCCATCATGAAAAACTTTGAATTAAACGCACCCACATTATCAGACTTAACCCTGGTGCCCTCCTCATCATAACGTATGGTTATGGACGGCGTTTCCTCACCTGTGAATTTGGGCAGGGGCGTCATGTTGTAGTAGGCATTTCCCGTAATGGGATACAGGGTGTAGTCCGGGTTCAGGGTTACGGAATAGGATTTATTATAGGGCGCCCGCATATTGATGAATGTTGTCTCGGATATCTCATCCCGGTCCGTGTCCTTTATGGTGGCGTAGGTGAAGAAGGGCCCTGTGAACCGGGTGCTCATGCCCATGAGAAGGACCATGCCGGTGCAGCACAGGGACAGAACGGCCACGGACAGCTGATAGTACTGGCGCATTCCCCTCTGTTTCCAGAAGAAGTAAAGACCCGGCCCGGCCAGGGCCACATAGGCCACTGCCAGGGTCACGTAAAGGCTCACCTTCGGAAGATTATTGATGTTGCCTGTATTAATCAGTCCCTGTACCGACCAGAACTGGCTGGACGTGCTTCCGTCCATGGCGCTGGCCAGCCCGTTTATCTTATCCTCACCCAGGAGCGTGGTGAACAGGTTGTCGATATAGGAGATATTGGCCTGGCAGAACTCCTCTATGTCCACAAAATCGTACATGGCCACGGCAGCCAGTCCATTCCCCACGGAAACCGACGAGAGCACGGAAAGCTCCTCGCTTCCCAGCACCTCGGTGCCGCCTTTGAGCATAACATCCGTACATGTCAGGGGGATGGAGGCGCCCTCAGGCCGGTCCACCGCATATTCCACACCCATGTTGATGACCCGCTCATCGGGCTGGGGAAGGGGCTGCTCCAAAAGCTCCCTGCCAAAGGCCCTCAGGGTATCCTCTCCCCTTCCGCCGGTTCCTATGAGCAGGACGCCGCCTTTGCGGACCCATTCCCACACAGACTCAATCTGCTGTCCTGACAGCTTTCCTGAATCAAAATCCGTTATGAGCAGCACATCCAGCTGGTCCAGTCCCAGTTCCGTCACGGGAAGCGTGGCTGCCGTCATCTCAATGGTCTTTGTCCTGAGAGTGCTGTAGTTGATGCCAACACCGTTAAAATACAGAAGCTCCGCCGGGTTATCGCTGAGCACGCCGATAAAAAGCTCTGCTGTTTCCAGGTTCAGATTCAGCTTCAGCCGTTTGCTTACCACCTCATTTCCATTCTCATCCAGCAGACGCACATACATCTGGTCCACTCTTGCCCCCAGGGATATACTCACTGATTTGTTCATGTTTCCGCCGGGTTCTATCTCAACCGGATACTCATACCGGTATACATCGTAATCCAGGTTCATATTATATCCCTGAAAATCCGGCTCCATGGCCAGAATACACAGGGTTCCCTTAAACGTCTGGCTGGTCCGGCTGTCCAGCTGGATTTTAATGGGCAGGAAACGGCCGCTTTTCGCTGTATTCTGATAACCGTAGACCACGTCCATGGCAACAGGGGATTCCGCGGTTTCCTCCCTGGCAGCTGTTTCACCGGTCCCTGATGCCTGGGCTCCCAGGGACTGGACCGTCACAGACGCTGCCAGCATTAAGCCAAAAAGGGTGCTTTTCAGCGCCCTTTTCATTTTCTCCGGAAATATCTGCATGTTACACTTCCTCATCCTATTCTCCGTTCAAGTCAGCTAATGGTTCCAAAATTCTCTTTATTAATGTCAAAATTCACCTGCAGCTTTACCGTGAACACGGTGCCGTCCAAATCGCTGGACACATTGATGGTGCCCCCATGCATGTCCACGATTTCCTTTGCAATGGCCAGTCCCAGGCCCGTACCGCCTGTGCTGCTGGACCGCGACTGCTCCACCCGGTAAAACTTGTTGAATATCAGGGGCAGTTCCTCCGGCGGTATAACATAGCCGTAATTGGTAACGGAAACAGTCACCACATCCTCCTGGGCCAGTATCTTTACCAGGACCCGCTTGCCGTCAGCGCCATACTTGATGGCATTGCCAATCAGGTTGTCAAACAGGCGGGCCAGCAGATTGCCGTCAGCTGTTATGATTTTAGCCGGCACATTGCTCTGCAGGTCATATGACAGGTTCTTTTCCACAAAGTTGGGGTATGCCTCCTCCAAAAGCTGTCCCAGCAGCTTTACCACATCCAGCTGGGCCACATGCATGGATATCTTGCCGTAATTGAGCTTGGTAAACCCAAACAAATCTTCAATCAGCTTCTCCAGGCGCCTTGCCTTTCCATATGCAATCTCTATGTACTTGTGCTGCATCTCCGCCGGTATCTTATTGTTGCCTGCCAGCAGCTCCAGATATCCGATAATGGATGTCAGGGGCGTGCGCAGGTCATGGGCCACATTGGTTATAAGCTCATTTTTGGTGCGCTCGGATTCCCTCTCCTTATCCATCAGCTCCCGGATATCCTCCGCCATCTTGTTCAGGTTGGCAGCCATGCTGGAGAACTCGTCGTCTCCAATCACGTCGATGGTGGTGTTCAGGTTGCCTTCTGATATGCTCTGGACCGCATCCGATATATTGCTGATATAGCGGATGTAGGGTTCCTGGAGAATCATAAAGGTCACTGCAAACAGCACCAGCCCGGATACCACATAAACCAGCACCACCGCCACATGGTAATCCAGCACCGCCTGTAGCAGGCGGTTCATACGCCCGGATTCCTCCATGTATCTGGCAATCATGGACACGTTGGTCACCAGAAATATTTCCACCAGACAGGAAATAATGGCGCTGTATATGATGTTGGTGATAACACGGGTATGGTAGCGCCTGCTCATATCACTTTTCAATTTTGTAACCTACTCCCCACACAGTGGTGATGATTTTATTCTGTCTGGTGTCCTCTTTCATCTTGCCTCTCAGGCGTCTGATATGTACCATGACCGTGTTGTTGGCCTCGTATACCTTTTCATTCCACACCTTCTCGAATATCTCGTCGGTGCTGAATACCTTGCCCGGGTTGGAGGCCAGCAGGTACAGGATATCGAACTCAATGGGAGTGAGCTTGATTTCCTCATCGTCCACAATCACCTTATGGTTATCCTTATTAATGGTCATTCCCTTAATGGTTATCTCGTTGTTGGCCTTTTCCTTGGAAGCGCTGTTTGGATTCAGCTGTGTGTAGCGGCGCAGCTGGGATTTAACCCTGGCTGTCAGCTCCAGCGGGTTAAAGGGCTTCACCACATAGTCGTCCGCCCCTGTTCCCAGGCCTAATATCTTATCTAAATCCGTGGACTTGGCGCTGAGCATGATAATGGGGATATTGTTGGTTTCCCTTATCTTCTTGCACATCTCCAGGCCGTTCATACCCGGCATCATGATGTCCAGCAGCACCAGGTACACCTCTTCTTTGGAAATAATTTCCAGTCCCTTGGCGGCATTCTCCGCCTTAAACACTTTATAGCCATCACTTACAAGATAAATCTCAATCAAATCCGCAATCTCTTTTTCATCATCTACAACCAGGATATTTATATCGGGCATGATGTCCCCTCCTCATACGTTAACTTATATGACCTATTCTAACATAATATATCAAGGTTTTCCTTACTTTTTTCTTGAAAAATTGTGGGAATTTCTGTTACAATCCGCCATACCTCCCTCTAATGGCAATATCTTCTTTTATTTGTATACTTTAAATAAAAACAGACTGAAAAATAGAAATTTTTGCAAATATTTGTGTTCTGTCACAATGGAAAAAGAAGTAAATTATGATATAATCATTTCATAAATATTATTAAAATTTTATAAACTCTCAGGAGGTGAGGATTATCAAGATAGTGACTGTCATGGACAATCTGGCCGGGGAACAAAAGGCCATGAAAGCAGAACACGGGTTGTCCTTTTATGTGGAGACAGGGGATGCGCGCATCCTCTTTGACTTCGGAGCAGGCAGACACGCCCTGGAAAATGCCCTCAGGCTGGGAATCCGGCCGGAACAGGTGGACATTGCAGTGGGAAGCCACGGGCATTACGACCACGCAGCCGGTTACAGGGATTTTGCGGCGGCAGGCCTTTGTTGTCCCCTGGTTACAGGTAATGGGTTCTTTGAGGAAAAATATGCCGTGAACGGCCTCAAGGCAACCTATCTGGGTACGGGATTTGACAGCCTGTTTCTGGAGGAGCACGGTGTCCGGCACATGGTATGCAGGTCTGTTCTTCCCATTGCCAGGAACTGCTGGGTCATGGGAGACATCATACGGAGCCATGACTTTGAGACGGTTCCGGAACGTTTTGTGATACGGGACAAGGAGGGATGGAAGCAGGATTATTTTCAGGATGAGGTCTGCCTTGTACTGGAAGACAGGGGTGAACTGGTGGTCATCGTGGGATGCAGCCACCCGGGCATCCTGAACATCCTGGATACGGTAAGACAGCGCTTCTCACAGCCCATCCGGGCCGTGGTGGGCGGAACCCATCTGGTGGAGGCTGACCGGGAGCGCATACAGCTGACCATCCGTACCATGAAGGACATGGGTATCGGGCTTCTGGGCTTTAACCACTGCTCCGGGGAGCTTCTGCGGAACATGATGGCTGAAAATCCGGAGCTGAACACCGTGTATCTGGGCGCAGGCGACTGCCTGTTCCTCTGATTTCCCCGATTTGGATTACATCAGGGATATATCTCTTGGCAGGAGGACGATATGCTAGAATTTTCCAGTATGGCACAGGATTTTGTGGAAGCCACCTCCTCCCTGGTGGGAGGACGCACCATCAACATCATGGACCGGGAAGGGACCATCATCGCCTCCACGGAAAAGGAGCGCATCGGCACCTTCCACCAGGGCGCTGCCGAGGTCATTGCCACGGGAAAGCCGGTTCTTATTGAGACAAGGGACCTGCCCCGGTATCCCGGCGCAAAGGAGGGCTACAACATGCCCATCTTTCTGAAGGATGAGCTGATAGGGGTGGTGGGCATCTTTGGATGTGAGGAACAGATGCTGAATGTGGCTAATTTGCTGAAGGTCTATGTGGCCCAGCATTTTGCCCAGCAGGCCATGGCGCAGAAACAGAACGTGGAGTCCGAGGTAAGAAACCGGCTTTTGGGTCTGATGCTGCTGGGAGACACAGGGCAGACGGAAACCATATGCCAGCTGTCCGCCCTGATTCCGGTCCAGCCGGCCTTTCCTGTAAAGGTCATCATAATACGGGCAGGCGGACGGGAAAATACCAGGGAGCAGATGAACCACTACACCCAGCTCTTTCAGAACATGGCCTGGCAGGGCGCCCTGGACCGCGGGAAGGATGTGTTCGGCATCCAGAACAATGACTGCATCATCATTCACAGTGTTCCCCGGCACGGCAGGGACGAGGCCCTGGACAAAATCATAGCCCAGGTGGTCCGGGAGAAGGGACTCTGCATTGCTGTCAGCGGCGCCTGCAAAGGGCTGGAGGATATTCCCGGCGGTATGAAGGAATCCAACACCCTGATTTCCATGGAGGGGGGACCGGTCCGGAATCTGGAGGACAGCCAGGTCAGGATTCAGTATCTGATTTACAAGTCCCTGATTCACGGCGGTATGAAGTATGCAGAAATGCTGTACCGGAAGCTGACAGACAGCCAGGATGCCAGACAGGCCGAGGTCCTTCTGGTGACTGCCGGGGTATATTACCAGGAAAACGGCAGTGTGCAGAAGGCGTCCGACCGGCTCCATCTTCATAAGAACACCCTTCTTTACAGGATGAAGCGGCTGTTCCAGCTGCTGGACCTGGAAAACGAAACTCCCTTTACCAGGGAGTTCCTGATTCGTCTGATTTTCATGTATCATCCGGTGGGTGATATCACTTAAACATAGTTGAGGAGGTTTTACAATGTCAGGTATATTTATATTTTTAGTTATATTTCTGGCCGTAGTATGTATGGTATTGGCCATATCCAAATTTAACCAGCATCCGTTCCTAGTACTTACGGTCATTGCCATTGCAGTGGGCCTGGTGTGCGGCATTCCCACAGAGGAAGTCATCAACACAGTAAAAAGCGGCTTCGGCAACATACTGGCCAGCATCGGTATCGTAATCCTGGCAGGAACCATCATCGGAACCATTCTTGAGAAGACAGGCGCTGCCCTGACCATGGCCAACACCATTCTCAAGCTGGTGGGAAAGAAGAACAGCGTCCTGACCATGGCCATCACCGGTTATGTGACAGGCATTCCTGTATTCTGTGATTCCGGCTTTGTCATTTTAAGCCCGATTTCCAGGGCCCTGGCCAGCCAGAGCAACGTATCCCTGGCCGTCATGGCCACAGCCCTGTCAGGCGGCCTATATGCAACCCACTGTCTGGTTCCGCCTACCCCCGGCCCTATCGCCATGGCAGGCACCCTGGAAGCCGACCTGGGACTGACCATACTGGTGGGACTTCTGGTATCCATTCCAGCCACCCTGTCAGCGCTGTTCTATGCAAAAAAGGTATCCAGCAAAATTGATATCCCTGCAAACCCTGAGTACACGGTAGATGAGCTGCTTCAGAAATACGGCAAGCTGCCCGGCGCCCTTCACAGCTTCTCACCCATCCTGCTTCCCATCGTACTGATTGCACTTAAATCCGTGGGCGACTTCCCCAGCGCTCCCTTTGGAGACGGCGCTGTAAAGATGTTCTTCTCCTTTATCGGAAACCCTGTCATTGCCCTGATTTTAGGCGTGTTCCTGGCCATGACCCTGGTTCCGGCCGCTGAGAAGAAAAATACCTTGTCCTGGATTACGGAAGGCGTCACCAACTCCGCCGGCATCCTGGCCATCACCGGCGCAGGCGGCGCATTCGGAGCCATCCTTCAGAAACTGCCTATCGCTGACGCGCTGAGCGCATCCCTTCTGGGCCTTGGAGTGGGCGTATTCCTTCCATTCATCATTGCAGCCCTGTTAAAGACAGCCATGGGCGCCTCCACGGTGGCCATGATTACCACCTCCGCTATGATTGCGCCTCTGATGCCTGCCCTGGGATTTACCACCCCGCTGGCAAAGGTGCTTGTCATCATGGCCATCGGAGCCGGTTCCATGACCGTGTCCCATGCCAATGACTCTTACTTCTGGGTGGTATCCCAGTTCTCAGACATGGAGACAAAGGATGCCTATAAATGCCAGACCGGTATGACAGGGGTAATGGGTATTATAACTATTATTGTTGTGTTTATACTTTCCCTGGTATTTGTGCATTAGCCAAATTTCAGTACAGCAAAAAGGAATCCCCTGACCGGGGATTCCTTTTGATTTTGCTTACGCTGTATTTTCTTCTAATTCTTTGCATGGGCCAACGGCTCACCTCTGAAATAGCGCTCAATATCCTCCACAATAATATCCAGGGAAATGGCTGCCAGATTGCTGCAGTTCCCTGCCCGGTGAGGCGTCAGGGTAACATTGTCCAGCCCCAGGATGGGATGTCCCTCAGGAATGGGTTCCACGGAAAAGACATCCAGTCCCGCCCCGCCAATCCTGTGTTCGGCCAGCGCCTCCACCAGCGCCTCCTCATCCACCAGCCCTGCGCGGGCCGTGTTGATGAAAAATGCCGTGGGCTTCATCATGTTTATATGCTCCCTGGTTATGAGCCCCTGGGTATCACTGGTCAGGCGGGCATGAACACTTACATAATCGGAAGTCTTCATCAGTTCTTCCTGGGATACGCTTCTGCAGTTTGTCGCCTCAAAAACCTCAGGTCTGCAGAACGGGTCATAGGCGATTATACTGCAGCCAAAGGCCTGCAGCTTGGCCGCCACCCTCTGTCCTATGATTCCGTACCCCACAAGTCCTACGGTTGCGCCTTTTAAGCTTTTAATATAGGAAGAATTAGGCGCATCCGTCATCCACTGGCCGTCATGGTCCGTGATGCTCATTCTGGCAATATTTCTGGATTCTGCCAGAATCAGTCCAACGGTATAATCGGAAACAGGGTCTGCCAGGCGGCCGGGCGCAACTGCCACCTTAACCCCCTGCTCCGTGGCTGCCCCGATATTGATGTTCTCGGCGCCGCTTCTGGTGACTCCTATCATCTTAAGATTCTTTCCCGCCTTAATGATTGCCGACCCCACCGGGGCAAAATTGGCAATAATAACCTCTGCCTCCTCTGCCTCCTTTAAAAACTCCTCATTTACCTCAAAGGGTTCAGGACCGGTCTTCTCCACCTTGGACGCATACTCCACAAACATGGAACGGTCCCAGTCTTTCTGGTCCTGTACATAAATAATTTCAGCGCCGTAAGCCTCCAGACGTTTTAACACAGCCTGGGCGTCCGGCGACATCACTTTGGGATAGGTCAGGGATGAATCTGTCAGCATAATTACTTTTCTCTTACTCATATGTCAATTCCTTTCCGGATTACTTCTCATATCCAATCAATTGTCTCACTTCTTCTATTGTCTCTGCTTCCAATACCCTTGCAGCGGTCTGTCTGGCCTCTTCAATCCGTATGCCGCGTATGCATCTTTTTATCCTGGGAATGCTGGATGCGGTCATACTGAACTCATCCAGCCCAAACCCGGCCAGCAGAACGGCCGCCCTTTCATCCCCGGCAAATTCACCGCACATGCCCACCGGCTTTCCCTGTGCATGGGCGGCATCAATCACCTTTTTTATACTCCTGAGCACGGCGGGATGAAGTGGATTATACCGGCCGGCTATTTTCACATTTCCCCTGTCAACCGCTAATGTATACTGGCACAAATCGTTGGTGCCAATGGAGAAAAAGTCCGCATATTTTGCCAGTACCTCTGACATGGCAACAGCGGCAGGCGTCTCCACCATGATTCCAACCTGTATATCCGGGTTGAATTCTCTCCCTTCAGACCGCAGTTCACCCTTACAGGCTTCAAGTATTTCATTGGCCTGCAAAAGCTCTTCTTTTGAAATTATCATGGGATACATGATTCTCAGATTGCCAAAGGCGCTTGCGCGCAGAATGGCACGAAGCTGTGTCTTGAAAACATCAACCCGCTCCAGACAGATACGGATTGCACGCCAGCCCAAAAATGGATTTTCTTCATGTTCAAAGGTGAAATAGGGAAGCTCCTTGTCCCCTCCGATATCCAATGTCCGGATAATGACAGGCTTGTCCCCCATCTTCTCCGCCACCACTTTGTAGGCTGTAAACTGTTCCTCCTCCGTGGGAAAATGGGAATTTCCCATATACAGGAATTCCGTTCTGTAAAGCCCGATGCCCTCTGCGCCGTAATCCAGTATCCTGTCCGCATCAGACGGATTGCCTATGTTGGCGCACAGTTCAAAAACAGCATGGTCCTCTGTCATGGCCGGCTTATCCTTAAGCTGGGCCAGCAGCTGTTTTCCGGCCAGATACTCCTCCTGCTTCTGTTTATAAAATGTAATCTGCTCTCCATCCGGGTTGATGATGACTGTGCCTTCCAGGGCATCCAGAATCACCCAGTCCTCATCCTTAAGCCCTTCCATCATGGCCCCGGTTCCCACCACTGCAGGAACCTCCAGGGACCTGGAAATGATGGCTGTGTGGGATGTCCTGCCTCCCTGCTCCGTCATAAAGCCCAGGGTTTTTGAGAAATCCATGGACATGGTTTCAGAGGGGGTCAGGTCTTTGGCTGCAATGATGCATGGATAGGGAAGCCTGCTTAAATCCAGGGATGCATTGCCCAGAAGATAGTCCATTATCTGACCGCCCACGTCCCTGACATCAGCGCCCCTCTCCCTGAGATATTCATCGTCCAGGGCTGCAAACAGAGCTTCTATCTCATCCAATGTCAGCTTAAGGGCCTGCTCCACATTCATTCTTTCATCCCGAATCCGGTCCTTTACGCCATCCTCAATCATAGGGTCCTCAATCACCGATAAATGGGCCGCAAAAATCTCAGCTTCACTTTCATTTAACTTCTGTTTTGTGGACTCATACAGTGCCTGCACATGGCAGGCCACCTTCCCCAGGGCCTCTGTAAAGCGGCTGATTTCCTTTTCTATGTCCTCCTCGCAGATTGTGTACGCCTCGACAGCGCGTTCCTCCTTATCCAGCTTCAGCACACGGCCAATGGCGATTCCATCTGAAACAGGAATACCAGACAATTTTTTCATTGTGGTCCTCCTCCAGATTATTCTGCCAGCTCAGCCAGATACGTGACAACCGCCTCAAGAGCCTCTTGCTCATCCTCGCCTTCAGCCCGGACCAGCACCTGGGCTCCCTGATTTAAATCCAGGGTCAGCACATTGATGATGCTTTTTGCATTGGCAGTCTTATTATCCCTGATTAGGCTGATTCTGCTGCCGTATTTCTTGACCAGGCTGACAAGACCATTGGCGGGTCTTGCATGCAGGCCTGTCTTATTTATAATCGTTACATTTTGTTCTACCATGTCCAAACCTCCGTTTTTTAACGTACTATACGGTCCAGACGAAACTATACTCCACAATATCGGTTCTGAAAAATACCTTTGTGTATTTTACAACCTTCCCGCTCTTATCATAGACCTTACTGCGTATGGACAGCTGGGGCGCATTGGTTGTCAGGTTCAATACTTCCTTCTGCTCCTTTGTGGGAACCTTGGCCTTCAATGTCTGCATGGAATATGCAATCTTTACCCCAAACTGGGTTTCCATGATTTCTATCAGGGACTTTGTTTCCATCTCCCAGGGATTGATTCCCTCAAAGAGCCACGACGGCAGATAATTCACTTCCTCTGCAAAGGGAACCTGGTCCGCAAGCCGTATTCTGTGGATGACAATCACCAAATCCTCGGGAGCGCAGCCAAAGATGCTTGCCAGGCGTGAACCGCAGCTCTCTGTTGTCATTGAAAGAATCTTGGAGCCGGGGGTGTAACCCGCTGCCACCAAATCATCATAAAGGCTGAATCCCTTATGGGATGTGACGCCCTCCCGCAGCTTTGCCACAAAGTATCCCCTGTTTGGCTGGCGCTCCACCAGCTTTGTTTCAACCAGCGCATTCAATGCGTTGCGCACCGTAACCCTGCTTACCTGATAGGTCTTACTCAGTGAGTTCTCAGTTGGCAGCTTATCGCCGGGAGCAAGTATGCCCTCCTCAATTTTAGCCTTGATATCGGAAACAATCTGATAATATAAAGGCATTGAAACATTGAGATTTTTCATCGATATACCCCCCTCCCAAACTTTTGCATAATAATTAATTATATTATATTGGTGGAACGAGATACAATCAACAATTATTTTGCAAAAATACCTGCCTTCCATATGATATGGCGGGTTTTTAGAGCATTGTTCCGCCGGAACAGTCTATGGCTGCCCCAATAATCTGCGACGAGCAGTCCGAACACAGGAATGCGGCAACCTGTCCAATCTCAATGGGCAGGGTGAATTTTCCTGTGGGAAGCAGCGCACGCATCCGTTCTGTCCTTGCATCCCCGTCCGGATATGTACGCTCTGTCTGTACATAGCCGGGCACAATTCCGTTGACCCGGATACCGTAGGGAGCCATTTCATTGGCAATACCCTTGGTAAGTCCGTATGCGCCCATTTTGGCGCTGATGTATGTGGTATTGTCCTTGCTGTTTGTGGTAAATGCAGACTTGGACAGTACATTGACTATGCTGCCAGGACGGTCATTATCCCGGCAGTATTTTACAAATTTGCGGCTCATAAAGAACTGGCTGTTAAGCGTAATCTCCTGTACCGACCTCCATTCCTCTGTGGTGAGCTGGTGGAACGGCTTGCGGATGGCGCCCCTGCCCGCATTGTTAATCAGGATATCCACTCTGCCGAAATGCTCCAGTGCAGCCTGGAAAATCATATCAATCTGGTTTTCATCGCTGACATCTGCGTTCAGCTCCAGCACATCCACCCCATATTGCTTCACAAGCCCGTCCATATAGGCCCTTGTGTCCCCGTCATGGGCCAGGTCGGCAATTGCCAGGCTGCATCCCTCCTGGGCCAGGACCGTACTGCAGCCTTTGCCGATACCCCGTCCGCCTCCGGTCACAATCGCAACTTTTCCTTTTAAACCTAAATCCATGGTGCCTCCTTACTGTCTATTCCCCTAATCCAATCCTGTGCATCTTCTCCATATACTCCGTGAGATCCATTACCATATCCCTGCAGACAGAAGCAGCCTGTGCAGCCAGTTTCTTTTTATCCATCTGGTCACGGTCTGATAATACCTCTATCAGCATGGGCATGCTGACCCCCGCAACCCCATATAAGCATCGTGTACGGGCTGCCTTTGCAAGGGATTTAAAGGGTGTGCCGCCCATAATATCCACACATACAAATACATTTCCGTCATAAGAGTCAATCAGCTGATTCAGCTGTTCCTCATACGTTTCCGGGTCCATTCCCTCCTCCAGGGGAAGGCTGTCCAGCCTGGCAACATCCCCAAATACCATCTTGACGGAGTTAACCAGCTCCCTGCAGAAAAATCCGTGGGAAATGACCAGTATTGCCGGTACCTGCTGTTCCATATATCCTCCTTTCTATGCCTTACCGCACTGATTAAATAATTTCATATAGTGAAGCAGTTTTGCCTTGTATCCGTCTGCCATCAGCTGATATCCCAGATGAGCCCTTTTGATTTCACTGTGATGCGCCAGCAGATTATCAATTCCTGCCTGGAACAGGTCTGTTCCTATGTTAACCTTGGTGATGCCCATGCTTGTGGCCCTGGCCAGGTTCTCATCTCCTGAGCCTGAGCCTCCGTGAAGTACCAGGGGTATCTCCACTTCGTTGTATATTTTTTCCAGAAGTTCAAAATCCAGATAGGGTGTGCCCACATATTTTCCGTGGGCTGTTCCGATTGCAATTGCCAGTGCGTCTATGCCTGTTGCCTCCACATAGGCCTTTGCCTGTCCCGGGTCGGTCAGCCCTGCATTGCGGTCCGCGTCATACTGCTCTCCGCTTCCCACATGTCCTAATTCCGCCTCCACGCTGACACCTACTGCGTGGGCGATTTTAACCAGTTCCGCAACCTCCGCCACATTCTCCTCATAGGGAAGGCTTGAACGGTCCACCATAATGGAGGAAAAACCTGCCCGCAGCGCAATCATGGCGTGCTCAAAGCATCCGCCGTGGTCCAGATTCAGCGCCACGGGAACCGATGCCTTCCCGGCCAGCTTCCCGCATATATCGGCAAAAAGGGGGATATCGGGATTTACATTAAAGATTACATCCAGAATCAGGGGCGCACGGTTCTCCTCAGCCACCTCTATGGCTGCCCTGGCAGTATCCTCATTGCATATATTAGGAGCCACCACACCATATTTGCCTTCCCTTGATTTTCTTAAAATATCGCACATATTGACTAACATAATAATCTCCTCCATTTTCAGGGGATGGTAAGGGGACGCGGATTCAGGCATCCCCCCACTGTCCCATAACAGCTGCTGTCTTATACAATACCCAGGAACGCTCCTGCAAGACAGGCCACCAGCGTAATGATAATCAGCCTTAAATACTTACCGCCTTTTTCAAAGTAGGAATACACACCCATCATCAGGATAAACGGAAGCAGTCCGGGCAGGATGCCGTCCAGCTTTTCCTGAATGGAAATCGCGCCGCCCAGGGTCTCACTTGCAATGGAAAGCGCCAGATTCAGCTTGCAATAGCTGGAGCCCATGGCTCCCAGCATGAACATTCCCATGACACCGGCGCCCGCCATAAGCTTCTTCATCCAGCCGCCTCTGAGCAGGGCTATCAGGGAACGTTTACCCATCTTATAACCCAGGTCAAAGGACCAGATACTTGCCAGACATGCGCTGAAACGGATGAATGGCTCCATGAGAAGTCCGGCCAGTACGGAGCCGCCCAATGCAAACGGGATAAATACAGTCCTGACAACAGGCGCATAGGTAGACCAGAGCAGGGAATCACCAAAGCCTGCAAAGGGCCCCATCAGGGACGACTTAAGGGTAATCACATCGTCACCGTCAATTCCTTCTGAACCTGCTGCAATCTCCTCTTCCATAGCCAGGGCGGCACCCATGATACAGTTTCCAAGGGACATCTCAGATATATACGGAAGCAGGTGGCGGTCCATTGCTTCTTTCAGTTCCTCATCCTTTCCCTTATACAGCTTTCTCAGGGCAGGCATCATGGCATAGCCCACGCCGGTACCATACATGGCTTCCAGGCTGTTGCCGAACCGGTGCCCCAGCATGACCCTCCACGCAGTCCTGTGGCAGTCCCGTTTTGTAAGGGCGCCTTCAAAACCGCCCTTTTTCTTAAAAATAGACATATCAAAGGGTTCCTCCCCCTCCTGCTTCGGATAAGCCAGCTGCACATATACAATTGCCAGGATAATGCCGAACACAGCAGCAACCAGGGTGGTAAAGCCAAATATCTTCATGGAGAAAAAGCCCAGTGCAAAGAAGGGAAGGAAATTCTTCTTTCCGATAAAGGTTGCGCAGAGTACAAGTCCGAATCCCGGAAGAATGCCGCCTACCACGGACAGGCCGGTAAGCAGCCACTGGGGTACCACGTCAAGAATGGCTGTGGTGCCTCTGCTGACGCCCAGCATGATGGCAAAGACAATGGGGACACGTACTATGAACTGTGTCAGGAACGGATAAATCGTGCCGTCCATGGTGATTCCCTTAAAGTTAAGGGCCTGTGCATCCCTGTGCGCCTTGCGGTTCCAGTAGCCGTTTACCATTCTTCTCGCGTTGTCCATAAACGTGCCAAGGATACCAAAAGGAGTTGCCAGAAGAACTGCGGTTGCCGGGTCCAGACCCGAGGTCAGTGCAACCGGTATGGCCACACAGGCTGCCAGCGAATCGTCTGCCGGCATGTTGGCGCCCACTGCAGCGATTGATATGTACATAATATTAATGGTTGCGCCGATAATCGTGCCGGTTACCACATCCCCGAAAACCAGTCCGAACAGCACGCCGTTTAAACAGGGGTTCATCAACGCCCTTCCCAGATTACCTAAATCACAGTTTATGACCCAATACCATACAGCTATCAAAAAGCAATGTAAAACTGATAATTCCATTCTTTCCCCTCCATCACATTTTGCAAATCATTATCCCTTCAGATTCAAGATACGATTGTCTCTATTATCCCTTCAGCTTCTTATATGCAGCTTCAAATTCAACCAGCTTGTCCTCCGGCGTGGGATGGAAATAGACCCTTACGCCGTCTCCGTTCAGTCCTTTCAGGGCATTCAGCTCCACCTCACTCAGGTGGCAGGTATTGTTTGCGTGGTATGGCCTGTCCGCCATCTTGGGTACCTGTCCTATGTTGATGGATGTGTAATTCAGCCCCTGGTCATAACACCGCTTGGCCGTGTCAATGTTCTGGAAAATAATAATGGTGTTCTGTTCCCCATATCCGTCCTTTTTCCATTCCTCCAGCGCCTTTGCCTCATCCATTACCTGGACCGTGACACCCTGGGGGGCTGCCAGAAGCAGCAGCTCTGTCAGAAAATCGTCAGCTGCCGACTTGTTGTCAACCACCACAATCTTCTTGGCCTGCAGGACCTTTGTCCAGCGCACCGCTACCTGACCGTGAATCAGCCTGGCATCAACCCTTGTCATTACTACATTACTCATTAAATCTCGCACCTCCTTAAGCATTTTTTTGTGTAATTTTGTTTTATTTGTATGTCTATACCATAATGCATGTGATTCAATTTGTCAATATACTTTTTGCAAATTGATTTAATTTTATATTGACAAAAAGGACAAATTAGATACAATATAGGTAGAATCATTAACAGACAAACAAAATACAAGAGGAGGTTATACATGGATTTAGGCCATAAAGGAAAAACAGTCATCATATCCGGCGGTTCCAAGGGAATCGGAGCCGGAATCAGTGAAGTGTTTGCGCAGGAAGGCGCCAACCTGGTTATCAATTACCACCGCAACAGAGAAGCCTGCCTGGAATTTGCCGGCTACCTTTCAGAGCACTATGGAATCAGGACAGCGGCCGTACAGGGGGATGTGGGAAAGGAAGAGGATGTGGCAGCCATATTTGACTGCGCCATTCAGAATTTCGGCCAGGTTGATATTCTGGTGAATAATGCGGGCCGCGGTGTTTCCAAGAAGTTTACCGATATCACACTGGAGGACTGGAACCAGTGTTTAAACGACAATCTAACCGGACAGTTCCTGATGTCAAGGGAGTTTGCGCGCAGGGTAATACCTGCTAAAAGAAGAGGATGGATTGTAAACATACTCTCCAAAGCATCCTGTACCTCCACCACAAAAGGACGCGTCTGCTATGTGTGCAACAAATCCGGTGAAACAGGGCTGACCCACTCCCTGGCCGTGGACCTGACTGAATATGGAATACATGTCAACGGCGTCATGCCGGGTTTTGTAATGGCTAATACACTAAAAACACAGTATGAGACAAACCGCGATGAATTCAACCAGCGGGTGGAAAGGGTTCCCTTAAAACGGGTGGGGGAGCCATGGGAAATCGGAACCATGGTGGCGTTTCTGGCCAGCGATAAATGTGAGCTGGCCGTAGGAACATGCGTGGATATGACCGGCGGCCTGCTGCTGGGATATTAATCCGGGAGCATTCATATGAAACCAGACAAAAAATTGGTTTTTATAGACCTGGACGGGACCCTGCTGGATAACAGCCGCAGAATATCCGCCTACAGCCTAAGCGCGATAAAAAAACTGGAACAATCCGGTGGCATTCCCTGTATTGCATCGGGACGCCCGGCGTCCATGGTCCGGCTCTACACTCATGAACTGGGTCTGGATACCCCCCTGATATCCAATAATGCGGCCAATATCAGCCTGAACAAAACCATACTCCGCCAGACCTGCCTTCCCCCTGAAGCGGCGTGGGAATTCCTGAAGTTTTGTTTTTTCCATCATATGGACTGGGCGGTTTTTTACACGGATGCCATCTACACGGCAGACACGCCCACGCGGCTGGCACGGTATAGGGATTATAATATGGGGCTGGTAAAGGCTGGCTTTCCACCGGTTCCCATTACAGTGGTGCGTTCCCCGGACCAGGCCCGTCCCCTATTGGAATCAGGGGCCGAACGGCTGTCACTGCTGATTCATTCCCGGCAGGAGCACAAATTGGTCCTGTCTTACTTTGAACACACCGGCGCCCTCTCCTGTATCCGTTCCACCCCTGATTCATTTGATATCGTACATCCCGGCGTGGACAAATGGTCCGGAATCCAGTTCATTGCAGACTATTACGGCATGTCCATGGACCAGGTATATGTATTTGGAAATGACCGGAATGACTTAAGGATGATTCAGAACTGCCCCAATTCATTTGTTGTGGCAAACGGAGAACCGGAGGTACGCTGCGCCGCCGCCCATATCATTGGAAGAAATGATGAGGATGGGGTGGCCAGGGCAATTGAGCAATACTTAATAATTTAATATATAGCGAAAGGAGTTTTTATGAACAATTTTATGTTTTACAGTCCCACCCGCTTCATATTCGGGAAGGGCGAAGAAATGAATGTGGGGAACTATATTTCCCAGTACGGCGCCAGCAAGGTGATGGTGCTTCATTATGGTACTGATTTTGAGTTTGAGACAGCCTTAATAAACAAGATTTTTGCTTCCCTTGACCAGGCTGGAATCCCTTATGTGGATTTTAAGGGCATTAAGCCCAATCCCACCATTGAGACCGGTGATAAAGGGGTTGCTGTTGTTAAGGAGGAGCATGTGGATTTCCTGCTTGCAGTAGGCGGCGGCAGCGTCATTGACACTGCTAAATACATAGGTGTGGCAGCCCTTACTGAGGAAAATGTATGGGATGAGTATTTTCTCAAAAAAACACCCGTCCATGCAACCCTTCCGGTGGGCGCCCTTCCGACTATTGCCGGAACAGGCAGCGAGGGTTCCTTCAGCTGCGTCATGACCAATGGTATATTAAAACGTTCCCTGAACGATGACAGGATTCGTCCTGTTTTCGCCCTCATGAATCCGGAATTAAGCTATACCCTTCCTGCGTTTCAGACTGCGTGCGGAGCCGTGGACATTATGGCGCATGTCCATGAACGGTACTTTACAAGGGGCGAGGATAATTATCTGACCGACAATCTGGGTGAGAGTATCTTCCGCACCGTTATCAAGTATCTTCCCATTGCCCTTAAGGAACCGGAAAATTACAATGCCAGGGCACAGCTTCTCTGGGCCAGTGTATTGGCCCATAATGACAGCTGCGGAGTAGGGCGTGTCACAGAAGGAACGGTCCATGGCATACAGTCTGAAATAGGGGGCATGTACGACAGTGCCCACGGCGCCGGGGTTGCCTGTGTGACGCCGGGATGGATGAAATATGTGTACAAAGCAGATACACGCCGTTTTGCCCGCTACTTTAACAGGGTATGGGAAATGGAATACGATGCCTATGATGTGGAAGGCATGATACTGGAAGGAATCGAACGGCAGAAGCAGTTTTATGTGTCCGTAGGCATTCCGGTACATTACAGCGAACTGGGTGTGAAGGAGGAGGATATACCGGCCCTGTGCTCCACGGTGCGCCGGGGGCCTGACGGCATGGCTGGAAACTTCATGAAACTGAGTACCGAGGACCTGATTCGCATTTACCAGCTCTTCAAATAGCCCAAGACCACATGGCGGGGAGTTTGACAAAACTCTGCCCATGCTTTAAAATAAAGGAGGAAAATTATGTCACTTGTAACCTTAAAAGAAATTCTTGCACCTGCTAACGAAAAAAACTATGCGGTAGCTGCCTTTGATACCATGGATTTTACCCTGACGGAAGGCATCATTGAGGCAGCCGAGCAGACCGGTCTTCCAGTTATCCTGATGCTTCCCGGATTTGCCTTTGACCGCCAGGAGGCTGACGCATTCCTGGATTTTAACCTGAGCCGGATTAAAAAGGCCAAAGCGCCCATCTGTTACCACCTGGACCACGGCGCATCCGTTGAGGAATGCTACCGTGCCATTCATGCAGGCTGCTCCTCTGTTATGTTTGACGGCTCCAAGCTGCCGTTTGAAGAGAATATCGAAAAGACCCGGCAGGTGGTCAAAGTCGCCCATGCCTGCGGCGTCAGCGTGGAGGCCGAAATCGGCCATGTGGCGGCCCCGGAGGGCAGCGTGGAGGGCAGTGTGGCAAAGGAGGACCTGTTTACCAGGCCTGAGGATGCGGTTGCATTTGTAGAGGCAACCGGAATCGATGCACTGGCCATTGCCTTTGGAACGGTCCACGGCGTTTATAAAGGCAAACCCAACCTTGATTTTGAGCGGCTCGCCAAAATTAAAAGCATGGTGGATGTTCCCCTTGTCATGCACGGAGGCAGCGGACTTCCTGAAAGCGACTTCAGAAAAGCAGTGGCTGGCGGAATCAACAAAATCAACTTCTTCACCGGTATGTCCCTGGCAACCATTGCCTCCATGCGCAAGATGATTGATGAGACAGATGGCCGCTGCCGTTATGTAAACCTCTTTGACAGGGCATTAAATACAGTAATCGGCATAGCCAGGGAACAAATGGAACTTTTCGGCACACAACCCATGTAAGAATATGGATTATAAGGAATAGGGATTATATGAAAACAGCTTCTAATGGTTCACTTCCCCTGTATTCTCAGATTGTACAGGATATCCGGAATAAGATATTAAACGGAACATATAAATACAACGAAAGGCTTCCAAATGAAAAGTGGCTCTGCAGTTTATACGACATCAGCCGCACCACCCTGCGCAAATCCATTGATGAACTGATTGCCGAGGGTCTTCTGGAACGCCATTCAAACAAAGGGGTCTATGTGGTCTATTCCAAATTTGACACCGGGTTTGACCGGCCTTACAGCCTGTTCCAGGAAATGGTCAAATCCGGAATAAAGCCCAGCTCTAAAATACTGTCTTTTTCGCGAATCAACGCGGACAGTAAGCTGGGCCATGCCCTGAACTGCGAAGTGAACACACCGCTGCTGGAAATCCTGCGCCTCAGGTATGCTGATGAAGTACCCTTTAACATTCAGCATCTCTATCTGATTGAATCCTTTTTTCCGCAGTTCAATCCGTGGCTGCTGACAGACCATTCCCTGTATGAAATCATGGAATCCGATTACCAGATAAAAATCGTCAAAACAGTACAGGTGGTGACCACGGGCACTGTCTCAAAAAACCAGTCGGAACTTTTAAAGGTACCCATCCGCACGCCTCTGCTCCACACCACCAGCACCATATATTCATCCACCGGCGATATTGTGGAATACCAGCAGAACGACATACTGACCAATGTGATTCCTTATTCATATAAAGTGCAAAGGCCATAAATAACAAAGTCTGTAAAATAACACCGCATCGCTCCCGTAACAAGGACGCTGATGCGGTGTTCTCTTATCTGTCATTCCATATGATTTGTAAGGACCGGCCTTGTATTTCAGGCAGTCTTATGCATGCATCCGTACAGGATGCCTCCACGGTCCCTGAAAACAGCTCTGTCAAACACTTCCCTGTTTGCAATGTTGGGCGGCAGCTGGCCGCCCAGATAAAGAGCCAGGGCCTGGTACAATTTTTCTGACTGATATACAATCCGTTCCACACTGACCCCGGCCAGATGGGGCGTCAGCAGAAGACGTTCCCGGGGAATCGTGTACAGAGCCGAGTCTTCCGGAAGGGGTTCCTGGTCAAACACGTCAAGAGCAGCCCTGATTCTCCCCTCTTTAAGCGCATCCTCCAGCGCCTGGCTGTCCACCAGGGCAGCCCTGGCCGTATTGACCAGACACGCGTCCTGTTTCATCATTCCCAGAAGCTTTCTGTCTATCATATGCCTTGTTTCATCTGTAACCCGGGCCATTAATACGATATAATCGGATACGGAAAACAGCGTTTCCAATGCTGTCAATTCAATCTGCAATGCATCGGAGCGCTTTTTATCCACATAGGGGTCATAACCTACCACATGCATCTGAAAAGCCCTGCATCTGGCGGCCAGCCCCATCCCATTTCTTCCCAGTCCCACGATTCCCACTGTTTTTCCTGACAGTTCCGTGGAGGACTCATTGATTCTCCTGAGCCTCAAATCATTCTTCTCCGTCCACTTTTCCGTCCGGAACACATGGGTTGCTGACAGCACCGGCTTTGCCATCATCATCATTGCCAGAAATGTAAATTCAGGCACCGAGCGTTCACAGCGGCCGCTGCTGAACAAAACCGGTATTCCCAGCCTGGTACACGCCTGAATATCTATATTTTCCTCGGGCCCGTCCCGTACACTCAGTATAAGCTTTAAATCAGGGCATTGGTACAGTACTTCCTCCGACAGTTTTTCGTATCCTGATATATGGATATCGTATCCCTTAAGAGCTTTTGTGATTTGTTCCTTTCCCATCCGCTTTTTCGGGTCCTTGTCCAGGCTGAACCCAACCCTGTCCATGTCCACCAGTTTCCTGAATTTTTCTGTCCATCCGTCATCAAATTCCGCCGTACACAGCAATCGTAACATATTTGTCCCTCCTTCTATATACTATCTTAAAATATTGTATTGCTTTTGTCAATTTAAATGTTCTATTTTGTTGCTTTTAGTTTCTATTTAAGATATAATATAAATACAATTTATAGAAGGAGGATTTACAGATGCGCTACAAGAAATTTGGAAGTACCGGTTTGGAGTTATCGGAAATCTCAGTAGGAACCTGGGCCCTGGGCGGAAAAGATATGGGACCCGTGGATGAGAAGGATGCAATTGAGGCCATACATACCATGATAGACTGCGGTGTCAACTTCATTGATACGGCGCCTACTTATGGAAGAGGGGCTTCAGAGACAATTGTGGGAAAGGCTCTGGCATCCGGAAAACGCAGCCAGGTCACCCTGCTGACCAAATGCGGTATCCGCTGGGAGGAAGGGCCAAAGAATTTTAAGAAGGGCGCTGTCCGTGACAGCAGCCATGACAGCATCATGAAACAGATTGACGAGTCCCTGATGCGCCTGCAGACGGATTATATTGATATCTACCTGATTCACTGGCCCGATGTCAATACACCCCTGGAAGAAACAGCTGATACATTAAAGGAACTTAAAAAAGCCGGCAAAATACGTTTCTCCGGCATTTCCAATTTTGAAGATAATGACCTTGAACAATTGTACACCCTGGGTGTGCTGGATGTAATCCAGTTCCCATATTCCATGGTTAACAGAAGCCAGGAACAATTATTAAAGAAGTATCACGGGAAAGGTGTTGCCACCATGGGTTACGGTTCCCTGGGAGCCGGCATCCTTACCGGGTCCATCCGGGAGCTTCCCCACTTTGAGCCCGGGGATGCGCGTCTGGGTTTCTACGATTTCTTTGTGGAGCCAAAATTCTCCCGGGTTATGAAGCTGGTCGGGGTGCTGGATGAAATCGCCCTGAAGCGCCAGGTGCCTGTTGCACAGGTAACAATCAACTGGACCGTCCAGCACAGCTTTATCAACACATCCCTGACCGGTGTCAGGAATGCCAGGGAGGCGGTTGAAAATACGGCCGCCATGGCATGGCAGCTGACCGCAGATGAGATACAGAGGATTGACCAGGCGGTTGAGCAGTTGGATTCACTGTCATAAACACAGCGGGCTGCGCCGGCTGAACGGAAAACAACTATGCCGCAAAGCGCGTCCCGCTTTGCGGCATAGTTTTCTAATTACTGCTCATAACCGGTTTAAACACCCTGCTTCTGGCCGGGTCCTCCCCATCTGCGGACTCCTGAGCCATAAGGACGGCCTCGCGGCAGAACTGTTCCTGGGAATTAACCAGGACCTTGCCCCGCTTGTCTTCCTTCTCGTAGCTGCCGTCCGGCTGCAGGATATGGGCCTTTACATTGTCCTCCAACTCCACCTCCAGGATATGGATAACCTTTTCCCTTAACACATCATCTTCCACCGGGAACATAATTTCCACCCTGCGGTCTAAGTTTCTGGGCATCCAGTCCGCGCTGCCCATATATACCTCAGGGCTTCCGTCATTAAAGAAATAAAAGATGCGGCTGTGCTCCAGGAAATTGCCCACAATGGAGCGCACGGATATGTTTTCACTGAGTCCCGGCACGCCTGCTTTAAGGCAGCAGATGCCGCGGATAATCATCTCCACCCTGACGCCTGCGCAGGAAGCTTCATACAGGGCGGTGATGATTTCCTTGTCACACAGGGAATTCATCTTGGCCATGATGTGGGCGGGTCTTCCTTCCCTGGCATGTTCCGCCTCCCTGCGTATCATCCGCAGGAACCTGCCCCTGAGCCACAGCGGCGCAACGGACAGCTTATTCCAGGCCAGCGGCTCGGAATAACCGGACAGCATGTTGAACACGGCAGTGGCGTCCTCTCCTATCTGGGGATTGCAGGTAAGTATGCCGCAGTCCGTGTAGAGCTTGGCTGTGGAATCATTGTAGTTGCCTGTGCCCAGATGTACGTAGCGGCGGATTCCGTCTTCCTCCATCCTTACCACCAGGGTAATCTTGCTGTGGGTCTTAAGGCCCACCAGCCCATATATTACATGGCATCCCGCCTTCTCAAGCATCTTTGCCCAGTTGATATTGTTCTCCTCGTCAAAACGGGCTTTCAGCTCCACCAGCACAGACACCTGCTTGCCATTGTCCGCCGCCTCTGCAAGAGCCGCAATAATAGGCGAATTTCCGCTGACCCGGTACAGGGTCTGCTTGATGGCCAGGACCTCGGGGTCCCTTGCCGCGCTGCGCACAAAGTTTACCACCGGGTCAAAGCTCTGATATGGATGATGAAGCAGGATATCGCCCTTTCTGATATTGGTGAATATATCATCCTCATTCATAAGGGCCGGCACGGGCTGGGGCACATACCGGGGCGCCTTGAACAGTTCAAAGCCCTCCAGTCCGTACATCTTCATAAGGAATGTCAGGTCCAGGGGACCGTTAATCTCAAAGATATCCTGGCTGTTGATGGACAGTTCCTTCCGGAGGATTTTAAGGAGGCGCTTATCCACATTATCCTCGATTTCCAGGCGGATGGCCTCGCCCCACTGACGTTTCTTGAGCTGCTTTTGGATTTCCTCCAGCAGGTCCACAGCCTCCTCCTCATCTATGGTAAGGTCGGCGTTCCTCATGATGCGGAATGGATGGGAGGCCACAATATCATAATTGAGGAACAATGAAGGCATGTTCCGCTCTATGATTTCCTCCAGAAGGATGACCACCCTCTGCTCCTTGCCGTCCTCGTCTATCTCCCTGGGCAGCTCCACAATCCTGGAAATGACCGAGGGAACCTGCACCATGGCGAACTCCAGTTCCTCATCCTCGCCACTCTTCTTTTTCAAAAGTGCGGCAATGTTCAGGGTCTTGTTGCGTATCAGCGGGAAGGGCCTGGAGGAATCAAAGGCCATGGGCGTCAGAACCGGATATACATTCTTCTTAAAGTACTCGTCCGCATATGCCGCCTCTTCCCCTGTCATGTCCTCATGCTCTGTTATGATTCGCAGCCCGTTCTGTCTTAAGGTAGGCACCAGGGAACGGTTATAGGTGGAATACTGCATCTCCACCAGCTCATGGGTCCTCTCGCTGATTCGGTCCAGCTGCTCCTGGGGCGTCAGTCCTGCGATGTCGGGCTTGGTATACTTTGCATGTACCATGTCCTTTAAGGAGGCCACCCGGACCATATAAAACTCGTCCAGGTTGGAGGCGGTTATGCTCAGGAACTTAAGGCGCTCAAAGAGAGGGATACTCTTGTCCCTGGATTCGCTGAGAACACGGTAGTTGAATTCCAGCCAGCTCAGCTCGCGGTTAACATAATTCGTAGGGTCCGCAGCAAAATCAATGGGGACTGAATCCGCCCTTACCATATCGGTTTTTTCCGCTTTATTTTTCTCTGCTTTAGCCTTCTCAGCCTTGGTTTTGGCTGCCTGAGGCTTTCCAGCTGCTTCTGCCATATCTACACCCTCCTTTTCTGTCTGAGTACCGGCCTTATGCCGAATATCTCTTCAAAGAAGTCCGCCTTCTGGTCAAAGGATGCGGCCTCCAGCGCCATATTTCCGGGATAACCAGTGGTGATTACCAATTCATTTTCCCGGATAGCCATGCGGCAGTCCACCAGCTTTCCCCTGTGGCTGCGGTCCATGGAATTGGCCAGGCGCAGGATGGCTGTCAGCTTGGCAATGAGGATGGTGATGGCGTTGCGGCTCATTCCGCTGTCCTCCTCCTGGTGTACCTGGGTTTCCAGCTGCACCTTGTCATAGTCGAAATCACGGATATTATACCGTACTACATTGGCGATGATTTCCCGCTCCAGATGGCTCAGACCGATGATTTCCGTGGACATAATGATGTTATAGGAGCATTCGTTGGAATTCTTTATGCTTATGAACTTTCCGCAGGCATGGAGCAGCACCGCTATCTGCAGCATCAGCCGCTCCCGCGGTCCCAGTCCATGGAATTTCTTCATGTTGTCGAATATACCCAGGGCATACTGCTCCAGCACCTGGTTATGGCTGGTGTGGCACTTATAGCGCTTTGCAATGTTCCTGGATGCTGCCAGAATGTCATTCTCAAAATTGTGGCTGAACCGGACCAGCTTATTGTCGTTGGCATATTCTGCGGCAATACCGTCGCAGAGACGGATGCCCGGCACCCAGAACATCTCTGCGCCGGTCAGCTCCAGAATCCGCTTATATACCACAACACTCGGCAGAAGAAGGGATGCGTATTCGCTGTTGACCCCGAAGCGCTCCTCAATCTGGTCCGTTGTCATCTGACACATGCGGTCGTAGAAACGGTTCATGGTGGCCGCGTCAATCTTGTCCCCATAGGTCTTAAGGTCCAGCCGGTTGATGATATAGAGGATGTTCTCTCCGATGCCAATCAGGTTGGTAATTTCCCTGTCCTTCAGGTACATTTTCCGGAAGGTAAACAGCTCATTGTCCACGATTTCCTCTATGTGCTGCTTGTGTTCCTCCACCGTGGCCGGTATCCTGGCCAGCAGCCCTCTCACACGAAGGGTGCCCAGGGGCAGGTTCTGGGTGGTCACCAGGGAATCCTTGTCAAAGAGGGATAGCTGGGCGCTTCCGAATCCCACATCCACAATAGCGGTTCCCTTCTGGATGATTTTGTTGAATTCCGCTGCCTTGGCAGCTATGGCCTTATAACTGATGAACCGCTGCTCCGAATTGCTGATGATACGCACCGTAAGCCCTGTCCTGACCCGAATCTGGTCCAGGATAATCTGGCGGTTGTGCGCCTCCCTCATGGCACTGGTCGCATATGCCCTGTAGTCCTTTACCTTATAGGACTTCATAATCTGGACAAATTCCTCCAGTACCTGGCACATCTCCTCCACCAGCCCATAGCTTATCTTTCCTGTGCTGTAAGTATCTTTTCCAAGGGCTATTACATGGCGTACATGGTCAATACGCCGGATACCTGTCTTATATGACATCTCATAGATGCCCAGCTCCAGCTCAAATGAACCCACATCAATCGCCGCAAATGTCCGAACTGCCACTTTTTTCAACTCCTTATCGGTTGCCTTATAGGTTAACTCATGGTTATTATAAACGTCCTCCTCCCATCTTACATCGAAAGGCGGTAAATCTTATGTAAAATCTGCGTAAATACTACTGCCTCGCCTTCAGATGGGTTATAAACTGGGCCGCTGTCCTTCCAGACAAGCCTCCGTGGCTCAGTTCCCACTTGTTGGCCTCAGCAAAAAGCTCCTGCTCCGGCATGTCCAGGCCATGGCGCTCCGCCAGCGCCTTTACAATTGTCTCAAACTGCCTCTTATCCGGCGAGCCGTAGTAAATAGTGACCCCGAACCTGGCGGCCAGGGACAGCTTTTCCTGCACCGTGTCGTTGTTGTGAAGCTCGTCATCCAGTTCCCTCTTGTCGCTGAACTTTTCACGGATAAGGTGGCGGCGGTTGGAAGTGGCATAGATGAGTACGTTGCCTGGGCGCTTTCCCAGTCCGCCCTCTAAAATCGCCTTCAGATACTTATACTCAAGTTCATAGTCCTCAAAGGAAAGATCGTCCATATAGATGATGAACTTATAATTACGGTCCTTAATCTGCTCCAGCACATCGGACAGCGCCTTGAACTGATGCTTATATACCTCAATGATGCGCAGACCCCTGCCATAATATTCATTGAGCACTGCCTTGACGCTGGAGGACTTGCCTGTTCCTGCATCTCCGAAGAGAAGAACATTGTTGGCTTCCTTGCCCTCCACAAAGGCATCGGTGTTCTCTATGAGTTTCTGCTTCTGCAGCTCATATCCCACAATGTCCTTAAAATATATGTGCTCCACATTGATGATGGGGTCTATGATAACAGGCTGCCCTTCCTCCTTCTCAATGATGCGGAAGGCCTTATTGAGCCCGAATTTTCCAACGCCGAATTCCCTGTAAAATTCCACCACATGGTCCTGGAACGCACCTGCATCCGCTGCTTCCTCCAACTGTACGGCCAGATTCACAATCCGGTCCCTGACACGGCGGTTGAATACCCGGCTGTCCTTTCTGGCAGGCCTGTAATCCTCCATAAGGGCCCACAGGCCGGAGGGTTCCAGGTTTCGTATATCATAATCAAACAGGGCCTTGAAGATTCGGCAGTCCTCCCTGGCCAGTTCATCCAGGGAACCTCCTGCCGCACCTGTTATCTCACATGTGGTGGTGTATGCGTTCTCATTGTTCGCCAGGCAGAAGGCCAGGAAACAATGCCAGAGGTTTCCCTCAAATCCGTACTTAACAGCCAGCTCCGTAAGGCGTCCCCCGCAGGATGCGCCGTCAGGCTCCTGTCCTCCCTGCGCATACCCCATCAGATGGGCGATGTCCCGGAACAGCTCCTGGTGCTCCAGGTTTCTGTATATTACTAAATCTTTGATATCCATGGCCTTCCTGCCTCCCTAATAATTTCCCAGAATTCTCATGCTGACTGCTTCCTCGGAGATTCCCAGCAGCGCGTTGCGGATGGCCGGGTCGCTGAGCGAACCCTCCACATCCACAAAGAACCTGTATTCCCAGCTGCGCCCCTCTATGGGCCGTGATTCTATCATAAGCATATTCACATCATTGTAGATAAAGTTTCCCAGCATATTATACAGGGAACCGCTTTTATGCAGACCTTCAAAGCATATGCTGACCTTGGCGGCATCCTTCCGGTACATGGGAGTCCTGGCAACAATGATGAACCTGGTGGTATTGTTCTTATTGTTGTTGATGGAGGCCTCCAGAACCTTCAGGCCGTAGAGGGCTCCTGCCGTGGGACTGGCCACCGCTGCCTGGGTTATATCCCCCTCTTCCAGCACCTTTTTAGCCGCCCCGGCCGTGTTCTCCGCGCTTATCTGGCTCCACTGCCTGTGGGCGCCCAGATACCCGGAGCACTGCATCAGGCCCTGGGGATGGGAATAGACCCGTTTGATGTCCCGGAGAGTGGCTTGCGGCAGGCCCAAAAGCGCATGGTCCACAGCCACCTTTGTCTCGGCCACAATGTATATGTCATGCTTCAGCAGATTATCGTAATTATCAATCACGGCCCCTGCCAGGGAATTCTCAATGGGAAGCACTCCGTAGTCAGCCCTTCCCTCCTCCACCTCTATCATGGCGTCCTCAAATACCGGGACATGGTATACATCGGCATCTTCCCCAAAATACTGGAGGGCGGCCCTGTGGCTGTAGGCCCCCTCCACGCCCTGGTACACAATCCGCGCGCCTTCCCGTTTCAGCCCGTCCACCATGGTAAAGCCGGTATCCCCGCCCATGCCGTGCTCCGCCAGAAGGCGGTACTGAAGCCTGCGGCTGATGGTCATAATCTGCGAAAAAAGCTCATGCACCCCTTTTTTGTTGAATTCACTGCGGGCCATGGCAGCCACTGCCTCCAGCTTCTGCTTTTCCCGCTGCCCGTCGTACACAGCCTTCCCTGTCCCAATCTTAAATTCGGCCACCTGGCCGCACAGCTCCATCCGTTTCTCAAACAGCTCCACCAGTCCGGCGTCTATCTCATCCAGCCGGCCCCTTATCTCCTGTAAATCCAGATTCTCCATGGTTATTTCTCCTGCTCCTGTCCTTCCTTCATGTCTTTCAGCATGCCTGATATAACGTCTCTTGTATATGCCCCGGGAAACTTACGGCTTTCTGCCGGAAGCTCCTTGATATAGATTGGTGTTCCGTAGCGTATGCACACATGGCTGGGCTTTATGAAAGGCAGGTGCTGTTCAAATATCTCAGCCGTCCCCGTGATGGCCACGGGTATGACAGGGCATCCGCTTTTCTGCGCAATCTTAAGGCTCCCCTCATGGAACGGCAGGAGCTCTGTCAGCTCCCGGTTCTCATTGCGGGTGCCCTCAGGGAATATCCATATGGATACGCCGGATTTTACTTTTTCGATTCCCTCCAGTATGGTCTTAAGGCCTTCCTTTATATCCACACGGTCCAGGAAAAGACAATTGACTCTCTGCATCCAGGTCCGCAGAAGGGGTATCTTTAACATCTCCTTCTTGGCCACAAACCCGGTCAGACCCGGAACCGTCATATAGCCCACCAGTATATCGAAATAGCTCCTATGGTTCCCCACATAGAGGACGGCCCGGTCCGACGGTATGTTCTCCAGCCCCTGCACCTCGTATGTAACGCCTGACAGCCTCAATATGAAGCGGAATATCCCCTGAATTTTGCTGAGACTCTTTTCCTGCACTCCCACAGGGTCCTTTTTGGCTCTGAACTTAAGCAGGGTCAGTACCGGTATGGAAAATACCAGGTACAGTACAATCGTCAGCGCCACCAATATGATACGTATCATTGCCTTCTCCTTTATACATCCATATTTATAAGTCAAGAAATGTTTATTTTCCATTATATCAAAAAGAACGGCTTAAATACAATACCTTCCAACCAGGTTTGTTATTTAATCGCCGTTCTTAGGCTTAGTGAGATATTCAAATAAAAGGCCTGTCATAAACCAGAGCGGCGCGAACTTAAGCCGTATGACCCCGCCCACATTATCCGGCCACAGGGAGTAATCCCATGGGCAGATTCCTATGCTGGTAAGCCATATGCCGGTTATATATTCCGCAATGAAAATCAGCACCATATAAATCAGTCCGTGGCGTATGCCCCGGCCGGCGCGGCTGAGTCTGTCCTGTCCCGCGTCCTCCAGCCCCGGAAGTCCTGTGAGCCAGCTGTCAATGAACCGGCTAATTGGAAGCAGGAGGGCCCCCATACCGTAGATGGGAAACATGATAAGGGACGTCCGGCCAATGAGTCTCCAGTCTCCGGCCATAATGGAATCCACGGAGGTGAACATGACCTCCAGACACCATCCTGCAATTCCGCATCTGCAGAAATTAAGGAGTAATCCATATATTTTATTTTCGTGATTGATTTGTCCTGTTTGCGCTCTCATAGCCATTAGTATGGGCCCGGGAAGCTGCCTTCTATTCGCAGTTGCCTGCTTTTCCAAAACTTTCCGGGTTCCTGCGCCCGGATTCAGGACTTGATAAAATCCTCCCGGCCGGCCTCTACAAAAGCGGGGACAGCAGGCGGCTGGACTGCTCCTTAATGCGCATCCACATATTCCTGTCCCTGTACTCCTCTTTAGTGATTTCCCTGCAATGGGGCAGGTCATTCATAAACGCCTCTTCCAGCTGGCCGGTAACTTCCTCGTCATAGATGGTGGCATTGACTTCAAAATTCAGTTCAAAACTGCGTATATCCATGTTGGCTGTTCCATAACAGCTCACCCTTCCGTCCACCATGATACCCTTGGAGTGGAGGAATCCATTTTCATACACATAAACCCTGGCGCCATAGTCCAAAAGCTCCCCAGCATAGGAGCAGGTGGCCCAGTACACAAAGGGATGGTCCGGTTTGCAGGGAATCATCAGCCGCACATCCACCCCGGAAAGGGCCGCAATCTTAAGGCTGGAGAAAATGGCGTCATCCGGTATGAAATAGGGGGTCTGTATATAGATATGGTGCTTTGCCTTGTGGAACAGCTCCAGGTAATTATTCCGTATATGAGGCTCCCTGGTATCCGGCCCGCTGGTGATAATCTGCATGCAGACCATCTCGCTCACATGGTCCGGGTCCGGCCAGACAGCATGTATCTGACCGTTCAGCCTGCGTCTGGCATACTCTGCTTCCTCCCCGAAATACCGGATTTCCTTAAACAGGTTCTCACCTGTGACATAGTTCCAGTCCAGGGCAAAACGAATCTGAAGGCTGATGGCTGCCTCCCCCTTGATTTCCAGGTGGGTATCGCGCCAGTAGCCAAACTTAGGGTCCCGGGATATATATTCCCGGCCTATATTAAATCCCCCCACAAACCCTGTGGTGCCGTCCACCACCACGATTTTCCGGTGGTTGCGGTAATTCACCCTCAGGTTAAGCCACCCCAGAAAGGGAGGGAAGAATACTCCCACCTTAATTCCCGCGCAGCGCATCTGGTCCCACCGCTTCTTCGGCATGAACCGGCCGCCCATTCCGTCGCACAGGATTCTCACCTCCACCCCTTCCCTTACCTTTTCCAGAAGAATGGGAACAATGGAGTCAAAGAGCTCATCGTTCTTGATAATATAGTACTGTATGTGGATGAACCGCCTGGCCTGGCGCAGGGCGTTTCTCAGGGCCTCAAATTTGGCCTGGCCGTCCGTGTATATCTGCACCTGGTTGTTCACGGTAAGCACGGAACCCGATGTCTCCAGGTTATAGATAATCAGGCTCTTAAAATCCCTGGACATGGGGTCCATCATTTCCTCGGGCATGTCGTCGGAGCGTATGATATCCTCCTGGCTCTTCACCGGCAGGTTCAGCCGGTCGCTGACCTCCTTCACGCGGAACATCCTGCTCTTCTTCATATCCTGCCCAAAGAGCAGGTAGAATACGATTCCAAACACAGGGATGAAATACAGGGCCAGAAGCCAGGTCCATACACTTCTGGGGTCCCTGCGCTGAAAAAATATAATAATGATTGAAAACGCCAGGTTGATATACAGCAGATGGTCCAGCAGCCATCCCCATACCGTCAGTACCGTACTCCAGATTATTTCCATTCCACAGCCTCTCTCCTAGTCTTTTGCTTCCGTTATATTTCCTTCCTCGTCAATGTTCAGTTTCACGGTGCTGTACTGGTTTCCATATTCCAGGCAACTCAGACGGCCTGTGGGAATGTCCGCCTCCACGGAGACAATTCTGGCCTCCTTCTGCCCTCCGGAAATATAATCCTTTAGCGGCCCGTCGGGATTGCTGAGGTCCAGTCCCATAAGCCTGTTTAGCTTCATTGCTGTCAGCGTCCCCTTCTCCTTCTCGTCATTCAGGTAACGCTGGACCGCATCCACGCAAATCAGAGCCTCTGTTTTTGCCGTTGCCTCATGGGCAGCATTTATATAGTTCATCATATTAGGCACCGCGATGCACAGCAGTATGGACAGGATTGCAACCACTGCAATCAGCTCCACCAGGGTAAACGCGGAATTTTCCTTTTTCTTCATGTCTTTTTTCCTCATCTTACGCTTCCTGCATATGCCGCCGATAATGGCTCATTGTACCACATTCGGGGCTTAATTTCCAGACTCAATCTTGCCCTCCCCGGTATCGCCGTAATAGCAGGCTTTATAGGTTTTACCGTTTATTTCCCCTTCCCAGTAGGCGCTGTTGCCATCTTTGTCATAATGGTACTCCTTTTTCTCTGACTCCTTCATTACGCCCGCATCTACCATGTCCTGCTGCGCTTTTCCCAGGGTATAGTTTGACCTGGCATTGGAAATGGCTACCTGCTCCGCTGATTTATCCTGGATTCCCCGGTAGGACGGCACTGCTATGGCCACCAGTATTCCCAGTATGGCGATGACACAGATTAGTTCCACCAGCGTAAATCCTTTGGTTCTATTCTTTCCCTTTTTCATATGTATGTTCATTATCATGACTCCTCTTTTCTTTTGTACGATTGCAGCTCCCTACTGGACGGAATACAGTATCTTCTCAGCCTCCTCCATATCTGTCTCCCCGCTGGCAGCCATTCTCAAGACATGGTTTCTGAGAGGCACGGAACCTTTTTGTTCCTGGTATTCCCTTATGGATGAAAGAGGCTCGTTGTCAAGTATCATGGCCTTAATGGGTTCATCCACATCCATCATCTCATAGACCGCGGTCCTTCTGACATACCCGGTGCCGCCGCAGAGCGGACAGCCGGCAGACCTCCACAGCCTGTCTGGAACATCTGCCCTGCGCTCTGCAAATATCCGGCGTTCCCTCTCATCCGGCTCATAGGGTTCGCGGCAGTTGGGACAGAGCAGCTTCACCAGTCTCTGGGCCACAATGCCGGAAAGGGAAGCCGCCGCCATATAAGGAGGAACTCCCATATTGCGGAGTCTGTGGAGCGTGGAAGCGCAGTCATTGGTATGAAGGGTGGACAGGACCAGATGTCCTGTGATGGCGGCCCTTACTCCGATGTCCACTGTCTCCTCGTCCCTCATCTCACCTACCATGATTACGTCCGGGTCCTGCCTCAGGATGGAACGCAGGGCGGACGCAAAGGTAAGGCCGGCTTTGGGATTGACCTGGACCTGTGTGATTCCCTCCATGATTTTCTCTACCGGGTCCTCCACCGTGACTATGTTGATTTTCTTTTTCACCATACGGTTCAGGGCAGCGTACAGGGTAGTTGTCTTTCCGCTTCCCGTGGGACCTGTGACCAGGACCATGCCGTGAGGCGCCTTAAGGATATGTTCAAACACAATTCTCTGCTCTTCCTCCATTCCCAGGCGCCGGATATCCATCAGTGAATTATCCCTGTCATTCCCCAGCAGTCTGAGCACTGCCTTCTCGCCGTAGATGGAGGGCAGCGTGGAGATTCTCAGGTCCGTGGACACCTCACCCCGCTCATAATGGTATTTTCCATCCTGGGGAAGGCGTTTCTCAGCAATATCCATGCCTGCCATCAGCTTAAGCCTGGTTATCATGGGACGGTGATATTCCATTTTAAGTGTAGTATGGACAATCAGGTCCCCGTTGATTCTGATGCGGACAACCAGCTCTTTCCTTCCCGGCTCCACATGAATATCACTGGCATTTTTATGGAACGCATCTTCAATGACCGCGTTGACCATACGCACCACAGGAGCGCTTTCCACCCGCTCCATAAAGGACAGCTCTGGGCCGGAGCCCTCCGGCGCCGTCCCCGGCGTCTCCATTGGGAAATATCCATTCTCTCCATAGATACGCTCCGGCGCATTTCCATAGGCTTTTCTGAGGGCCTTCTTCAATTCCTTTTCCGGCGCCAGCACAGCCCTGACCTCCATGCCGGACAGGGTGGCCACCTCATCCAGCACATCAGGGTCCACCGGATATGCGGCTGCCACCACCAGACATTCTTCCTCAAATCCCATGGGAAGAATCCGGTTCCTTATGGCAAAGGACGGCTCAACCAGGGCCGCTGCCTTCCGGTCAGTTCTGAGACGGCCGGAAGGCGCCACCTCCATATGGTCCCTGGCCGATGCGCAGGCCAGGAGGGCTGCTTCTGTCACATAACCGAACTCCATCAGTATTTCCTCAACAGAGCGTTCCGGCCTGCCCTCCTTAAAATGCATGGCGCGGTCCATCTGTTCCCGGGTCAGATATCCCTTGTCAATCAACAGGTTTTCTATGGGTATTTTCTCTGGCACTGTTGTCTCCTCTCCCTTCCATGTGGTATACTTTCGCCAGACAGCAGATTTTGATGGAAGCGAGGTAATACCATGGTCTTTATCTATTTTGTATACGGACTGTCAGGCGCACTGATTGGCAGTTTTCTGAATGTCTGCATCCTGCGCATACCGGAGGGCCGGACGTTCCTGACCGGGCGTTCCCGCTGTCCTGTCTGCGGCCATGTGCTGGCCTTTTACGATATGGTTCCCATCCTGTCCTGGCTGTTGCTAAAAGGCCGGTGCCGGCATTGCGGGGCCCCTGTCTCCAGGCAGTATCCGGCTGTGGAGCTTCTCACTGCATCCGCCTTCATCCTCTGCCTTAAGGCAGAAGGCCCGGGTATTGGTTCTGCCCTTATGTGCATCTTTGCCTGCCTTCTCATCACAGCCGCCTTCATAGACGCGCGGCACATGTACATACCTGACGGCATCCATATCCTGATTCTGGCGCTGTCCTGCATCTCACTGGCAGCCGGAACCGGGCCGGGCCTTCTGAACCGGCTGGGCGGCTTTTTCCTGGCAGGCGGTTTTCTGGCCTTTGTAAATCTGTTAAGCCGCGGAGGCGTTGGCTGGGGCGATGTAAAGCTCCTTGCTGCCAGCGGTCTGCTGCTTGGCGCTGCGCCGGCCATGACAGCCCTTCTCATGGGCTATGTCATAGCCGGTCTTTGGTACGCCGTTCCCCTTATGCGCGGAAAAATCAGCCGGAAAACACAGATTCCCATGGCCCCGTTTTTTGCTGTGTCCTTAATGATATGCGGGCTTTGGTTCTGCCCGCTGTTCCTGTGGTATATGGGCTTTTTCCTGTGATGGCTGCCGTGTGTCTGCGTTTCAGGGTCAGCTGCCCTCATAATAACGGTACACTCCGTTTCCGTTCAGATATACCTTTACATCCGGGCCGCCCCCGCCGCTGGAACGGTAGGGTTTGCGGATAATCATGACCGAGCCGTCCCGGTCATCAAATACAATGTCCGCCATCATGGAGAAATGGTAACCGCTGCTTTCCACTACGGTGCGGACCGTTGCAAGGGATTTAAGGGGATATGCTGTCAATGTAATTTCAATTTCCGTGGGAACCTCTGCCGCAGAGTCATCCATTATACCGGAATCCCCGGAAGAGCCTCTTCCACGGACCACATAGTCCCTGTTTCCCAGCGCATGGTACAAATACCGTTCCCAACGGGTTTCTTCTTCCCCAGCCACATCCTCCCCAGGTTCGGACGCTTCTGCTTCAAGCTCCCGCCCGTCTGCTTCCTCCCCCTCATTTTCCTCTTCCTCATCCATCATTGCATCAAATTCTTCCCTTACCCTGTCGCAGTCTTCCTGGAAACTCTGCCAGACCAGGTTCATGGCCGTGGAATCACCGCTGCTTACCGCCTCGCAGAATGAACGGTGAATGGTCTTGGCAGAGAGCTGGGCTTCCATATAGCGCCTGCTGTCCAGGGCAGCCTGCATATTGTGCCGTGAAACCGCCATGTATCCGCAGGACAGCACGGACAGCAGCGTCATGAGGAGGACCACATATATCATGCTGCTTCCACGGGTATATCTGCTGTATCCTCTTTCTGTTCTTCCCCTGCCCATCACGTCCCGCCTTCCCCATCCATGGTATAACCATACATGGATTCAATCACTGCCTCCTGTTCATATATTACATCCCCGTCCTTCTTCACCTTTATGCACACTTTGGCCTGTGTATTCTTTGTACCGCTAAAATCCAGCTCCAATTCCATACCGCCCATTTCCGTTACATCCAGTTTGGCCGCAGAGATACTTGGCCAGTCCTCCACCGGAGGCAGCTCCTCATAATATGACTCACCCGCCTCCGTCAGCTCCGGAATCTCCTGTCTGTTCCTTACATAATAGGATACTGCGCCCGTATCCCGGTAATCGCAGTAAAACACGTAGCCGTATCTCAGCTTTTCCTCCAAATCCCGGTAGGCCTGGCTGCACATGGCTTTTGCCTGGGACAGCCGGTCCAACTCATAATACAGCTTCATCTGAGGATGGATGAAACCGGATATAAATACAGCCAGAACAGCTGCTATGGACAATGCCGCCACTGTCTCTATCAAGGTAAATCCACGGTTGTTCTTTCCTGCTCTGCCTCCTGCGGCCATATCCTGTCCACCCTTATCTGTGCCTGTAAAATGTCATATGGTTGCCTGTATCTTCCTCTGACTCAAAGATTTCGTACTGTTCAAATATTTCCTGAGCCAGATTCTCCGTATACCCATACTCTGTGTCCCCATCCTTTTCCTCCAAGCTGAACTCCACCGCAATGGTCTCTCCGGTAGGGTCGCCTTCCCCGACGCCGGCCCTGGCGCTGAGGTCATAATTGGACCGTTCCAGACTCTGTTCCCCGGACAGCTGGCTGGTATTTGCAGCTGTCATCATCAGAAACCCGGTACAGACTACTGCCAGGAGGGCAGTTGACACCACTACCTCAATCAGCGTAAATCCTCCCCTGGATGACCTGCTATCTGATTTCTTCATAATAATATCTGACCTCCACGATTCCCTTCATTCCCTGATACACCTCCCGGCCGTCTTCCGCACTTTCATACACAGCTCCTGTATCCATAAAAGTTACCAGGAGACTTTTCTGCTCCCTGTATATTTCATCTGAAAATGCCATCACGCCCTGGGCATCCGGACATTCTATCTCCATGGTAATAACTGATTCCTTTACCACCCCGCCTGCCGGACCGTCCCCGTTTTCGCTCTTCTCCTTGGTTTCGCTCTTCTCCTTGTCCTCCGTTCCATTTTCCTCCATATCATAGGATAATTCTACCGGAACAGCCTCGCCTATACTCATACGGCATATACTTACCCCTGCCCTGTCCGCCATAGCCTGCAGGTTCCTGTCCATGAATGTGTCGTCAATATCCCGGTAAAAGAAATCCTCTTTATTCCTCAAAGCCTCCCACTTGTTTAAGGTTTGTTCCAACTCCTCATAGTGGTTCAGGTAAAACTCCATCTCTTCCTTTTCATGTCTCTGGCTCTCCATCTGCTCCCTGGATGTCTCATATCCTGAACGGCCCGGCCAGATAAATACCTCCAGCGCCGCGGTCCATAGGATAATGGTAAGCAATGTCCCGATGAGAAAACGCTCCCTGCTACTGAGCTTCATCTTGTCCTCCTGTTCCCAGGGACCCATAAACGGTTGCATATACACGCTCCGTTTCCCTGTCCTCTTCCCTCTTTTCCCACAGACTGTGTCCTACCTGTCCGAAAACCCCGGAATGCTCCACCTTCTCTACGTAGACCGGTACATCCCCGGCATGTTCCATGGACACCACCATCTCAAGATATACCCCGTCAAAGGTAATGGATTCAATCCTCATACCCGGCTCCATTGCTTCGGTAAATGCCCTGAATCCATCCATACCCAGCAGATTCTTCCCGGCCAGCAATGTCTTCACCGCCTGGGACCTATTGCTGTAATCCGACATTTCTCCTATTTTCTCTTCCATCTGCAGGGCTTCACGGAAACGGGCCCTGTACTCTGTTCCTTCCATGGCAAGCTCCCTCCGGGCCAGCTCCTTACCTGCCGACCGGTCCAGCCAGGCAGCGTGAAGAGACAGCCCTGCCGCAGCCAGCCCGTTCACAAGCAGGAACAGTGCCCAGCCCCTGGTCATGAACACTCCATGGCTCAGAGCAGAATTCTCACCATCCCCATATACCTGTTCTTCCAGTTCCAGCGCCTTTCTCCTGCCTTCCAGCGAACCGGCCACGCAGGCCGCCAGGCATGCGGCATCCACTGGTTCCGGCATCCTGACACAGCAGGGTATCTTCAGTCTTTGGGACATGTATCCTGCTGCAGACTCTGCATCAGGAAGACAGCAGGACATGATTACCATACAATCCGGGGCAGGAACACCTGCAGCCGCGCTGCACTCCTGTATCAGGCCTTCAACCTGCTCCGCCATCTCCTCATAGAGCAGGTCCATTGCTCCCTCCCGTATAAAACAGCCGGCCTTCAGGCCCGTCATTCGGCACGCCAGACAATGTCCGCCTGACAGCACATAAAATCCCATGCCTCCCTGGCCCACATCCACCAGAAGAATCCGTTCTTCCTTCCACAGCTCCCTGGCCATAAGGGCCATGCAGTCAGGCAGGACCAGGACCCTGCCGCATATCATTTTCCCGTTCTCCAGGGCTTTCTTATATGCATTCAGGCTGCGCTGTTCCATGTAATATGCGGTAACCGCAACCATTGTCCTGCCGCTTTTCGCTCCCAGGTCCAGGGCCGCTGCATGGTCCCCAAAGCCTGCATCCAGCATGGACAGCTCATTGACCGCCATCCTTTTCATGGCATTCTTTCCTGCCTTTGGAACGGTGAGCCCCATCATCTTTACATCCTGTCCCACTACCAGACTGACACGTTTTCCCTCCATACCGTGTTTTTCAGCCAGACACGCCAGGGCCGATGCCACATCGGGCACCGGCTCCACGAATTCCCAATCCATTATCTCCAGGCGGCGGTGGCTGCCGGAACCGTGACACCGTTTAAACCGGCCGCGGACATACCATATCCTGTCCTCTTCCAAACATATGTAATATTTCATTTTCTACCTCTTACAGCATCGACGAGTACATGTTAAATACAGGCATCATGATGGCCATGACCACACTTCCCACCACCATGGCCAGTATGAGAATCATGGCCGGCTCCAGCAGAGCAATCATCTGATTGACCGCCCTGGCAGCCTCCTTTTCATAAAAACTCCCCGCATCCTCCAGCACCATATCCAATGCACCGGATTCCTCACCCGCTGCCACCATGGAAATAAGCACAGGCTGGAACAGATTCAGTTCCTCCAATGCCTGCGACAGCATCACGCCGCCTTTTAAGCTCTCCGCTGCCTGGGCCAGCCCCTTCTCCACATATGAATTTCCCATTACCCGCCCTACCGTATGCATTGCATCCAGAATTCCTATTCCGCCTCCGTAGAGCACGGCAAAGGCAGATGCAAAACGGGATGTATATACGGTTCTTAAAAGTTTTCCTATGATTGGGGTATACAGTACAGCCCGGTCTGCCTGCAGCCGGACGGAAGGACATTTCAGAATCCCCTTGAACAGGGCCATCAGTACCAGAATAAGTATGATGTAAAGGAACCCGCGGCTGCGGAGGCTGAAGCTGAGCCTCATCATCATCCGGGTAATCCAGGGAAGTTCCTGCTCCTGCAGCATGGAGGCAAACTGAGGAAGGACCATGGTCAGCATGAATACTGCCGCCATCACGGTAATGGAGAACAATATAATGGGATAGGTCATGGCTGCACGCACCTTGCCATTTAACTCTTCCTCCCGGCCGTAGTACTCCGCCATCTTGTGAAGCAGCTCATCCAGTCTTCCGCTGGACTCGCCTGTGCGCATCATATAAACCAGCAGGTTGGGAAATACTCCCTTCATCTCCTCCATGGCCTCTGACAAGGTACGTCCCTTGTGGATGCTCTCCCTGAGTCCGGCCAGGGTTACCTTAAGAGTCTTGTCCCCGGCAGACCCGGCGCTCACTTCCAGAGCCCGGGACAGCGGCACTCCCGCTGTCAGCATGGCTGCTATCTGCCGGCACAGCAAGGGGAGTTGTCTCTGGTTCAGCTTCGCAGGACGCACCGCAGGTGTACGCTCCCGGGAACTGTACTCATAGCAATAGAGTCCCTGGGATTTAAGCATAACGAAAAGAGCCCTGCCGTTGTCTGCTTCCTTGGTTCCACAGTGAACTCTGCCATCTTCACTTTTCGCCTTATATCTGTAACGCGGCATGGCTCTTCCCCCTTTCCATAACGGTTTCATATGTACAAAGCCGGCTTTATCTGATATAAGTCAGACAAAGCCGGCCACAAAACATTTATATATGATTTTATCAGCGGAAGCTGTTCTGAGCCGGCTCATATTGGTAGCCAATACCAGACAGCACAGATATAATCCTGGACTTATCCGCATCCAATGCCTGGCACATCTCGTCCAGAGAACTATAATTGTCACGGAGCTGTGTGTTTACATAACTCAGCAAAATAACTGGGTCTTTCGGAATGGTACTCACAATTTATACCTGCTTTCTATTACCTCATATTGATTCAGTTAATATTAAATACCCTATATCTAGTCCTATTCCGGCTATAGGTACGCCAGCCTTCAGCAGAAACGATTATATCACCTGCAAGTAACGTTTTCAACATTAAATTAGGGTATTTTCCCTACTTTTTTCGTCAGTGCCAAAAGTTGATTGAATTATATTTCTATATTAGAAGTATTCTGAAAAATGCTTCCTATTTTATGGAAAAAACAGGGGCAGGAATCTGTCCGCACAGATTCCTGCCCTCTCCTCTATCATCACTCTGTCTTTATCTAAAATATCCAGAATTATTCCACATATGCGATGAGTCTGGTCCTGTCCTCATCCACATCTATAACAATGGTGCTTCCCTCCCGGACTCCATCGCCCAATATGATTCTTGCCGCCAGGGTCTCCACGTTCTTCTGGAGATAACGCTTCAGGGGACGGGCGCCGTACGCAGGGTCGTATCCCTTATCCGTAACAAATTCCCTGGCCCCCGCTGTCAGCTCTATGGTCAGCTCCCTGTCTGCCAGACGTTTATTCAGGTCCGCCACACAAAGCTCCACAATTCTTCCGATATCCTCCCTGGTCAGCGGCTTAAAGAGTATGGTCTCGTCCAGCCGGTTTAAGAACTCCGGCCTGAAATGGGCGCGAAGCTCATTCATCACAGCGTTTTCCACCTCCGGACGGATGTTCCCGTTCTCATCAATCCCTTCCAGCAGATACTGGGAGCCGATGTTGGAGGTCAGTATGATGATGGTATTCTTAAAATCCACGGTCCTGCCCTGGGAATCCGTGATACGTCCGTCATCCAGTACCTGCAGGAGCACATTGAACACATCCGGGTGGGCCTTTTCCACTTCGTCGAACAATACCACGCTATAGGGTTTGCGGCGCACTGCCTCTGTCAGCTGTCCGCCCTCGTCATACCCAACGTATCCCGGAGGCGCTCCGATGAGACGCGACACAGAGTGTTTCTCCATGTACTCGCTCATATCAATACGCACCATATTGGACTCGTCATCAAACAATGCCTCTGCCAGGGCCTTGGCAAGCTCCGTCTTACCTACGCCCGTGGGGCCCAGGAACAGGAAGGAACCAATGGGCTTGGTGGGGTCCTTGATGCCTGCCTTGGAACGGATGATGGACTGGGTCACCAGCTGTACGCCCTCGTCCTGGCCAACCACACGTTTGTGCAGAACCTCATCCAGATGCAGTGTCTTGCTTCTTTCGCTCTCTGTCAGCTTGGCAACCGGGATTCCCGTCCATTTGGATACGATTCTTGCAATCTCATCCTCTGTCACGCTCTCCCTCACAAGGCTCAAATCCTCATTCCGAATCCGCTCCTCTTCTGCCTGCAGTTCCTTCTGAAGCTCCGGCAGCCTGCCGTACTGCAGCTCCGCAGCCTTATTCAGGTCATACTTCTGCTGTGCGTCCTGAATCTCCCGGTTCACACCCTCTATCTCCTCCCTGAGGGCGGAGAGACGGTCCACGCTGGCCTTCTCATTCTCCCACTGGGCCTTCTTGGATGCAAATTCATCGTGAAGCTCAGCCAGCTCCTTCTGGAGGTCCGCCAGGCGGTCCTGGCTCAGGCGGTCAGTTTCCTTTTTGAGGGCTGCCTCTTCTATCTCCATCTGCATGATTTTCCTGGACATTTCATCCAGCTCAGCAGGCATGGTATCCATCTCAGTCTTAATCATGGCGCAGGCTTCATCCACCAGGTCAATGGCCTTATCCGGCAGGAAACGGTCGGTAATATACCGGTCGGACAATGTGGCCGCGCTGACCAGTGCAGAGTCTGTTATCTTCACCCCATGGAATACCTCATAGCGCTCCTTAAGCCCCCTCAGTATGGATATGGTATCCTCTACCGTTGGTTCGTCTACCATCACCGGCTGGAACCTTCTCTCCAGCGCCGCATCCTTTTCTATATACTGGCGGTACTCATTGAGGGTTGTGGCTCCGATACAGTGGAGTTCTCCCCTGGCCAGCATGGGCTTTAACATATTGCCTGCGTCCATGGAGCCCTCTGTCTTGCCCGCCCCCACAATGGTATGCAGCTCATCAATGAACAGGATAATCTGTCCGTCGCTCTTTTTCACCTCTTCCAGCACAGCCTTCAGTCGTTCCTCAAATTCACCCCTGTACTTGGCGCCTGCCACCAGAGCGCCCATATCCAGGGCAAACAGCTTCTTATCCTTTAATCCGTCCGGAACATCCCCGCGCACAATCCGCTGCGCCAGGCCTTCCACCACTGCCGTCTTACCCACGCCGGGCTCTCCGATAAGCACCGGATTGTTCTTCGTCTTACGGGACAGGATACGTATGACATTCCGGATCTCGCTGTCACGCCCAATTACCGGGTCCAGCTTCTGGTCCCTGGCCCGCTCCACCAGGTCATATCCGTATTTGGCTAACGTATCATAGGTCGCCTCCGGGTTATCGCTGACCACCCTCTGGTTTCCCCTTACAGTGGAAAGGGCCTGCAGGAATGTCTCACGGGTTATGTTATATAACTTGAATAACGCCTTGATATCCTTATTAGGATGCTTTAAAAGAGACAGGAAAAGGTGCTCCACAGATACATACTCGTCACCCATGGCCTTTGCCTCGTCCTCGCCGCTGATAAGCACCTTATTCAAATCGCTGCTGATGTAAAGCTGGCCGCCGCCGCTTACCTTGGGCAGGCGTTCCACTGTCTGCTTTGCCTCATTGGAAAACATATCTCCCTGAATCCCCATCTTGGTTATCAGCTTAAGAATCAGGCTGTCCTCCAGGGTCAGCAGGCTGTACAGAAGGTGCTGCTCATCAATCTGCTGGTTTCCATATTCATACGCCAGCTTCTCACAGTTCTGTACTGCTTCCATTGACTTCTGAGTAAATTTATTAATATTCATTGCCCATTCCCCTTTCTTCTCTGCCGCTTCTGACCGGAATGCCTGTATGAATCCTCCGGGTACAGGGGCTTACGGAATTGTGCTTTGTCATCTTTGTTCTAGTCGTACTATAACACATGTTGTTAGCACTGTCAAGGGTCGAGTGCTAATTTTTTTAAAAGAAAAAAGAGCGCGCAAAATGGCGGGATAAAGAAGAAAAACCGCGGCACAGACTTCATTTGTCTGTGGCCGCGGCCATACGCATATTCTTTACTTCACGCCGGTTGCTGTGATTGTCTTGTCAGTAAGGGTTCCCTTGTAGATAATGGTTGCTGTATCCCCTATCTTCAGTTTATCAAACATGCCTTCCTTTCCCAGGAAAGTAAACAGGGTGTTTGCAGGGTCGGTTGTATCAATGACCACATAGTCCGCCCCAACTTCCGCCACCTTGCCGGAAAGAGTGTTGATTTTTGCGTCTTCTGAATCCATGGCATCCTCAGTCACAATTTTGGTTGCCACCGGCTTGTCGGTCTCATCTTCCAGGTCGCCGTAATAGGTAACATCGGCCTGTACGCCGGACTTGATGCCGTCCTTGGATACCTTCTGTGCAATCTTGGTATTAAATGTAAATGTTCCCTCGTCTGCAGCCAGGGTCAGGGTGTCATCGTCTGCCTTCTCAATGGTTCCGGTGATAATGGTATCCTCTTCAGCAGCTGCCTCTTCCGCTGCCTCTGCGGCGGCAGATGTGACGATGTCCACTGATTTTGCCTTCGTTGTATCTGCGGAAAGCTCTCCTGCATATGCCACCTCTACCTCATCGCCTTCTCCAATGGCATCCGCGCCTTCAACCTTGGCCTCAGATACATCAAACTTCACTTCCTTGCCTTCGTCATCCTTGACGGTAACCACATTGTCTGCCACCTCTCCCACGAAGCCATAGAAGTACTGCAGTTCCATATCATCCTCTGCCTCTGCAGATTTTTCCGTTTCAGTCTGTGCTGCTGTAGTCGTTGGGGCTGCTGTGGTTTCTTTATTGCCGGAAGAACAGGCCGTCATCCCCAGTGCAAGCGCCAGGACTGCAACTGCTAAATAGTGTCTCTTCATAATAATCTCCTCTTTTCTGAATCATGCTATGTCATAAGATATGCCGGGACTGGCAGCATATTCCCCCTGCCGTCGTCCACGATACATATTACTACGAAAAACACTATTTTACTATGTCTTTTTCTTTAATTTTTCATAAAAGTTTAAAAAATCCCCATTTTTCCGATGGACTGGGATACCAGTTTTTTAAAGAGGGGGGCCATTTTATCCGATGCCTCCTGGACCTCCTGATGGGACAGCGGGGCATCTGTCATGCCGCAGGCCAGATTGGATATACAGGAAATACCGCATATCTTCATGCCCATATGATTGGCAGCCAATGCCTCGCAGGCCGTGCTCATGCCCACTGCGTCCCCTCCCAGTATCCTGCACATCTTTACCTCGTACGGGCTTTCGTAGGCAGGTCCTGTCAGCTGCACGTAGACTCCCTCCTGTATCCTGATTCCAAGCCCGGAAGCCGTGGAACGGATAATATCCCTCAGGTCTTCATCGTATATATGGCTCATATCCGGGAACCTTGGTCCCAGCTCCTCCAGGTTTGGTCCGATGAGCGGGGAGGGGACAAAGCAGGATATCTGGTCCTTGATGAGCATGAAATCCCCTGCCCCATAATCATAATTGATACCGCCTGCCGCATTGGTCAGAAAAAGGACCTTCGCACCCATAAGCTTCATCAGGCGGACAGGCAGGACCACATCTGACATGGGATATCCTTCGTAATAATGGACCCGTCCCTGCATCAGCACTGCCGGAACCCCATTTATGCAGGCGAACACAAACCTGCCCTTATGGCCGGGTACCGTGGATACAGGAAATCCCTCAATATCGCGGTAATCAATGGTTCCCTGGATTTCCAACTGCTCTGCGTAGTCCCCAAGGCCGGAGCCCAGCACCAGGGCCACCTTAGGTTCAAATGGAATCTTAGCCTTTATGCTGTCATAGCAGTTTCTCAGCTTGTCATACACAGGATTTGTCATATCTGTTCTCCTTTTCTTGCGGGAGCTTAACCCTCCCTTGTTATGTGAAGTATATCATACCTGAACCATATGGCTCAACCTTTTATGCGGGGCAGGCACCTTCTTCTGTGCTCCCTCCGGTTCTGCCTGTACCACACTGCCAAAAGGGCCAGCAGACCCACGGTTATCCCTAAAAGCCCTGCTCCCACTGTTATGACAAAACCGCTTCGTACCCAATACCAGAGATTTCCTTCCCGGCCCTCATCCTGAGGCTCCGGTGCAGGTACATGGTCTGCTGCGGGTGACGCTGCCTGGGAAACCAGGGACACCGGCCTGTACACCATCTCCAGTTCTTGGGACCCGGGCTCTGTCCAGCCGACTTCCCCCTCGTATACAGCCTCATAATCCCTGAGAAGCTTTTGCCCTGATACAATGGCCTGGCGGCACACTCTTCCTGCCTCGTCCTCATAGGATTCCCCTGACCAGTCCGCTGTAAGAATACGGTAATCCAGCGGGGACAGGTCCATAAACTCCAGCAGCTGCCCTCCCATGGACACGCAGGTCTCCAGGACCGCATCCCCTGGTATAACCAGGGAACCCCCATGGTATTCGTCTGCCCCATAGGCGTGGAAGGTGACAGGCGCCAGGAAGCCCTCCTGCCATTCCTCCCCTATAATCCGGCTTTCCCTCAGAAAAAGGGTTCCCTCTGCCGGACTTCCCGATACATCCTCTTCCAGGAAAATGGACACAGGAATTCCTTCCGCCCCTTCCACGCCATTATATACTATCTTCCGTTCCATACTCCGGCTGACATACTGTCCCGGAACCGTTACTGTCTCCCAGTAATCCAGCAGGTACTCCTTTCCATCTCCGTCCCAATACCGTTCAGGCGGTTTTTGGATTTCTCCGTCTTCAGCTGTCTCCGCTGTTCTGGTAATCCGAAGTTCTGCACCATAATGGCCCCCTGCCGCCGGCTTCTGTGACGGCATGGCCCGTACACTGTCTGCCTGCCAGAAAACAGCTGCCGTCATTGCCGTCACTGCCAACACGGTCCTGCCTGCTTTTCCCCTTATACCTATCCGTCTGCTAAACGGTAATCCATTCCATCTGTCTGTCATAAGCATTCCTCCCGGCTATCCGCCATTTTACAAACTGCAGGAGAACAGAATACAAATCATATAAATATGTCAAGGTGCATCAATTAAAACTGCCTGTTAAAATGGGAATCACGGGTTTCAGAAAGAAACCCCGTCTCTGTGCGGTGCACAGCCAGATGTCTGAAGAAAACAATCTGTGGTCTTATTATACATAACCTTAAGATAAGAATCAAGGGCATTTCCGATATTATTACACCTGTGCCAAGTCTCTCACCCCTAATCGGCCCCGTGCCTACACCACTGCAGCCGGATAAAAAGACGGCATCCCTTTTACTTAAGAAGGGATACCGTCTCAAACTTATCTGTCAATGCATCGTCAGCTGAATCATGGTCTGAACTGGCTGTACTTATGGCCGGGTGCGATTCCTCCCCTGTAGGCTGCAAGCTCGCTGACCGTCACCAGCTGATATCCCCGCGCTGTCAGCTCCGGAATCAGCACAACCGCTGCATCCGCTGTGGTGCTGTAGATATCATGCATCAGTATGACGTCCCCGTCCTTTACCTGGCTCAGCACCGTGTCAATGGTCCTCTGCGCGTTCCTGTGCTGCCAGTCCCTGGTATCAATGGACCACATGATGGCCGGCATGCCCATGGACCCCAGCACATTAAGGGATGCCGCATCAATATACCCGCCCGGCGGGCGCATAAGGACAGGTGATACGCCGCAGACAGCCTGAATCTTCTGGTTGGTGGAGCCAACCTGGCTTACGATTCCGTCTGCTCCGATTTTAGTCAGATACTTATGGTCATGAGTGTGGTTTGCAACCTCACAGCCCTGGTCCACCATTCTCCTGATAACGCCTGCATTGGCATTAACATTGGAGCCCAGCATGAAGAAGGTAGCCCTTCCGCCATTGGCCTGCAGGCTGTCCAGTATCCGGCTGGTCACGGATGTCTTAGGTCCGTCGTCAAATGTAAGTGCAATCATGGGCCTGGATGGGTCAATTCCATGGGATGCAGCCAGGTCCGCAGGAACTCCCGCCCCCTTTGCCGTGATGGAAGCCCGTATGCCGTCCACCCTGAGGCCGGCCCCCTCCTGTCCGGCTGCCGCACCGTTGGCTGCCCAGTCCGTCCAGGAACCGTTTTGGAGTACCTTGTAATATAAATCATATGCGGCTGCTCCGCTGCCGGTCAGTTCCATGCGTACGGACTCCAGGGGCATAACGCCTTCTGTACCGCCTGTTTCCGCTCCGTCCTCCGCCCATGGGAGCCAGCCGGAACCGCTCAGATTCACCTGATAGCGTATTCCTACCTGTGTACCGGCCGGAATGTTAATCAGATTAGCCCTTATAGCTGTAAGCCATGTGTTGACCGGCGCCGAACAATTATTGTTATCAGCTGTGGCTGCGCTCCATCCCTGCTGCAATATAAAGGCACTGTAGTTTACCTCCAGGGATTCCTGGCCCTGCGCTGGCTGTGCCGCCTGGTCCTGGCTGGCTGCGGGCTGTCCCTCCGGCTGGGGTGTCTGGTCCTGGCCCGCTGCCCCCTGTCCCTCCGGCTGGGGTGTCTGGTCCTGGCCCGCTGTCTCCTGGCCTCCGGTCTGGTCTGACTGGTCCTCTGTAAGGGACGCCGCCCCCGGCCCGGTCTGGGCGGATTTTGCTGCGCCCACCCCTGTGCTGCCGGCCAATGCCGTCATTCCCTGCATACTTAAAACAATTCCGGCTGCCAGAACAGCAGCCAGAATCTTCCGCTTTTTCCCACGTCTAATCATTCACATTCTCCTTGTATCATGTCTTTATTTGAGGAAATGACATCCTCACCGAACACAGTCCTGCATAACATCACATATTCCTTAAAATACAGGTGGTCCTCCAAATCCTTCAAAGCATGGGCTATCCCCCAGTAATACCGGGCATGCTTCTTTTTATCTTTCTCGTTGAACCGCTGCCATATGGCATCGCCCACCACCAGATAATCCCTGGCTGTACAGCGCATATTGCTGAGCTTGTCCCCCAGCGCCAGTATCTTAATCTCCCTGGAAGCCGTACAGAGATGCATGACCGTACGGGTCTTGCGCTCCTGCCAGCTGCGGCTTTTATCCTCGCTCTCATCCACTACCAGCTCTGCCACCCTGGGACCAAATGCCTCCTCAAGTTCTTCCCTGGTAACTCCTGCATCTTCCATGACATCATGGAGCAGGGCCGCCGCAATGATTTCCTCATCATCCGTAAAAGCGGACACAATCACTGCCGTCTCCATTGGATGCGTGATATACGGAATCATCGTGCCCTTTCTGAAAGCTCCCTTGTGGGCTTTATCTGCAAATGCAGCTGCTTCTCCAATCATAGGTTTTACTCCTTCTGTGATAGCACAATTTATATTCCTTATGTACCTCTCCCTTTGATGTCAGGAATCATACCTATCATAACATATTCGTCCGGCATTTTGAAGGGTATTGTGGAATCTTTGCCATTTTCCAAGTTAAACTTGTAAGAAAAGAAAATTTCTGATATGCTATAGAAGTATTTTTTCCGTATTACTTAAGGAGGATAATTAATGGACCGTCATTCATCATATTCGGCTCCCCGCAGCGAACGCTCTTCCGGTTCTTACGGCGGCAACCGCGGCAGGAGCAGCAAACGCAACACCTATAATAAGCGTTCATGGAACGACAACCGAAAACTGCATACCCTGGTATTCTACATACTTCCCTTCCTATTGCTCAATCTGGTCATATTCATTCTGGCCACCTCCACACCCAAGATAGAGTATGATGCATCTGATACCAAGGATTACCGCACTGTGGATATATCCATCCGCATACGCTCCCTTCTCCCTGTACGTGAGATGAGTGTCACCATGGAATCCCAGCCTCTTGAGCTGGAAAAGGAAAAGGGGGTTTACACCGCTACCCTGACCAACAACGGAACCCTCCAGATATATGTAAAGGGCTGGAACGGAATGGCTGCCAGGCTGTCCGACACCATTGCGGCCCTGGACGATATGGCCCCCTCAATCCAGGAAGAATATGTGATGGAAAATGGCATCCTTACCATAACGGCAGAAGACAGCCAGTCAGGTATTAACTTTGACGCAGTCTATGCTACGGATGAGGATGAAAAAACAGTCAAACCCACCCACATCAATAAAGAAACCGGAGAAATCACCTTCCCCATGGACACAAAAACCCTTGTGGTATATGTTGAGGATTACGCGGGCAATACCATAAAGGGCTCCTACACCACCATAAAGGAAGGGGTAGACCTGAGCAGCCGGGACACAGAATTCCCCTCGGACGGCACCAACGGCACCAACGGCAGCAGTTCCAGCGGCTCCGGCACGGCTAAGGAAACCACTAAGGCTAAGGAATCCACCAAAGCCAAGGAAACCACGAAAGCCAAGGAAACCACCAAGGCCAAGGAATCCACCAAAGCCAAGGAATCCACCAAGGCCAAGGAATCCACCAAAGCCAAGGAAACCACTAAGGCCAAGGAAACCACTAAGGCCAAGGAAACCACGAAAGCCAAGGAAACCACCAAGGCCGCTGAAACCACCAAGGCCGCTGAAACCACTGCAGCCACAACTGCCGCTCCAACTTCTGCCGCCCCGTCTTCTCCCGGACAGCAGACACCATCTCCTACCCAGGCCTCCCAGGCCCCGTCACCGGACGCCGGCTCGGATGATAACATCACCATTGTCCCCCTGGGCTGAAACGTTTCTGAATATTTATATAAATATCCGTATTAAAACCAAAGGCCATGGCTCCCTTGATTGGAACCATGGTCTTATTATTCATACATATCCGATTACACGGTTATAATAATTGAATCCAAATCCTGTCACTGTCTTCCTGCATCCATAATATCATCAATGATATCCACATATTCAGAACAGTACTTTTCATACATAGGAGCAGCGGCTTCCTGGAACCGTTCTTTTTCCCGGGCATCCAGCTCCGTCACCACGCACCCCGCTTTCCTGACCCTTTCTTCCGAGGTTTTCTCACGCTCAGCCCACAGTTTACGCTCATACAGGGCTGATTCCTGGGCACAGCTGCGAATGATGCTCCTGTAATCCTCTGGCAGCTTATCCCAGGTGGACTGGGCTGCCAGCTGAAGCTCCGGAACCCTGGTGTGCTCATCCAGGGTAAAATATTTGGCCACCTCATAATGCCGTGTGGATTCATAAGAAGGCCAGTTATTCTCGGCACCGTCTATCTCGCCTGTCTGCAGTCCTGAATAAACCTCCCCAAAGGCCATGGGTACCGGCGTTGCTCCCAGAGCCTCAATGGTATCCATCATCAGAGCAGATTCCTGGACCCTGATTTTAAGTCCCTTCATATCGTCCAGGGACTCAATAGGCCTGGACGTACTGTAAAAGCTGCGGGCGCCGGCATCATACCAGGACAGCGGCACCAGACTGGAACCGCCGAAGGAATTCATGAAATCCATGCCAATAGGCCCTTCCAGAACCTTCCACATGTGTTCCCGCCCCGTATACAGGTAGGGCATCTGAAGCACATTCAGCTTGGGAACAAACCCAGCCAGAGGGGACAGGGATACCCTGGCAAAATCCACCCCGCCGAACTGCAGCTGTTCAATGACCGTCTTTTCATCTCCAAGAATGCCGCCGGCATTGACCTGTATCTCAACCCTGCCGCCGGTCCTCTCATATACCAGCTCCGCAAATTTATACGCTCCCTGGGTGGTGGGATAATCCTCGGCCTGATTCTCAGCATATGTCAGGACGAACTCCGGAACCGTCTTCTGCCCCGTACCTTCCTTACTGTTGCCTGCACAGGATGCAGCCAGAATCATGACAGCCGCACAGGCCATCAGGTAAATTACATTTTTTCTCAAGCAGCCGTCCCTCCCTTCGGATATATCATACCCCAGTTGCCGGGCCCGGTCAAGGCGGGCCTTTGTTTACACCTTTACTTGGTTCCTGTCCTGACTTCCATCTTAGAAACCACATAGCGGTAAAAATCTTCTTTCTCATTTCCAAGCACACGGTTTGTAAAAACAAATCCATGGGTGGTGTCACAGAATATAATAATCATGGTGGGCTTCCTGGATATACGTTTGACCGACTTCCACTGCAATTCTGATGTGTCATCTCCCACCTGGATGTAAAGCCCGCTGTCACCAATGGAAACCTGGGTATCCCGTGTGATGCCCGCCGCCTGTTTTTTTGCCTTGGCGTATATTATCAGCGGCTGGATGATTGTAAAAAGACAGCATCCCAGCACAATGAGGCACCTCACGAATCCATGGGCCTGGTCCCATTTGGAGAATCCCAGAACAAAAACAGCCGCTGTAAATATGATATTGCAAAGTCCTGCCATGGAACCGTAAATATAATACATGGAAAGCTGCCATAAATCCCACGCCGTTGTCCTGTATGTGTATCTGTATCTCATTCATATGCTCCTTGTACGGATGTTCTGAATCCTAACAGAGTGGCGACAGGGCCGCCACTCTGAAATTTCATTATACATGATAAACCATTTTCCCGTATCCATTCATCAATGAGCCAGTACGGATGGCAGCCACAAGCTGACAGCCGGAATAAAGGTAATCAGCAACAGGGTTATAATCATACACAGGTAGAATGGCAGTGTAGCCTTGACCACCCGTTCCATGGGCACCTTGGAAACCGCAGAGCCAATGAACAGAACAGCTCCAACAGGAGGTGTCAGAAGTCCGATACCGCAGTTGAGCACTACCATGATACCAAACTGAATCGGGTCCAGACCAATGGATGTTGCAATGGGAAGCAGAATGGGCGTTGCAATCAGAATGATTGGCGCCATATCCATGATACATCCCAGCACCAGAAGAATCAGGTTCAGCAGCAGGGCCAGAAGAATGGGGTTATTGGTCATGCCTGTAATTGCGCTGGCAGCCAGAACAGGCACATGCAGCTGGGTCAGACAGAATCCGAAAATATTGGATGTGGCAATCAGAATCATGACGATGGACAGGGTGTCCACGCTGTCTCCCAATACTCTCCATACTCCCTTCCAGTCCAGTCCCTTGTAAATGAACACGCTGACTATCAGGCTGTAGATAACAGCAACGGCTGCAGACTCTGTGGCTGTAAACACGCCGCCTACAACGCCGAACACAACTATCAGTACGGCTGCCAGCGCCCAGAAGGAAACGCTCAGCTGCTTAATCAGATTGATGATGCTGAACTTGTCGCCCTTGGGGTAATTGCGCTTAACGGAAATGATATAGGAACCTATCATCAGCGTTACAGCCAGCAGCGCTCCCGGAATATATCCTGCCAGGAAAAGGCTTCCCACGGAGATACCGCCTGCTGTGGTGGCATAGATTACCATGTTGTGGCTGGGAGGCACCAGAAGTCCCTCACAGGATGAGGTGATGGTTACTGCTGTTGAGAAATCGTCGTCATATCCCTGGTCAACCATCATGGGAATCAGAATGGAACCAAGGGAAGCCGTATCCGCGGATGCGGAACCGGAAATACCGCCGAAGAAATAGGATGCAACGATATTAACCATTGCCATGCCGCCCCGCATCCAGCCAACACACGCATTGGCCAGTGCAATCAGCTTTTCAGAAATACCGCCGGAACCCATCAGGCATCCCATGGTGATGAAGAACGGAACCGCCATCAGGCTGAAGGAACTGATGCCCTTTACCATCTGCTGGCAGATGGTGGTCAGATTGTGTCCCTGAAACAGAAGACAAAACACAGATGAAAGCGCCACCGCATAGGCGATGGGGAAACGTAAAAATACCATCAGGAAGAAACTCCCCAGCAAAACCAGAATTGCCATGCTATTTGCATCCATTACTCCATCCCCTCCTTTACAAAGAAACTCTTTACATGATTATATAAGGCCTCTACTTCAAAAACCAGCATAGCCACTCCGGCCAGAGGCACCGGGAAATACATCCAGAACCTGGAAACCTTGGGCATGCTTACATATGTACCCTTAGAGCCGATTCCCGTGGCATACTTCCAGCCAACCGTAATCATGATGACTGCCAGTGCAAGCACGGCCAGGTCAGCGATGATGTCCAGACTTTTTACCAGATTGGAGGGCAGATACCTGTCAAATGCGGTCATGCGTATATGGGCGCCCCGTCTGATGGCAAGGGCGGCCGAAAGCACTGCCATATAGGACATACAGGTCAGGACTACCTCTTCGCTCCACGCGGGGTCCGGAATAAACGATATATATCTTCCCGCCACAGCCATGCTTGTTATAAGGATATCCACCACAAGAAGCAGCTTGCAAAGCAGCAGCACGACCCTGTATGTCATATCATATGCAGGCTTGATTTTGTCAATCTTTTGAAATATTGCTGGCATATTGATTCCCCTTTCAAAAACTACAGGCACAGAGTTGATTCATTTGCCCTGTGCCTGTCTGATTGCCGCTTATTATTTGTTCATGTCAAGAATCTGCTGATACAGTTCAGCCTGGTCCTTTGTAGAAGACTCAATGATGTCCTTACAAGCATCCTGCCATGGCTGGATATCAGGAACCTCAACCACGTTAATGCCATCGGCCTTCAGTTCATCAAGCACCTTATTCTCAGCTTCCTCAGAGATGGTTCTGTTAAACTGGGATGCAACCTTGCCGGCTTCTACCAGGATGTTCTGCTGCTCTTCTGTCAGCTTATCCCAGGCTTCATCTGTGATGATGACCTGGATTGCGCCCAGTGTATGGCCGTCCAGAATCAGGTTTGGAGCAACCTCCTGGAATGCATTGGACTTGTAGTTAGCAATTGGCTGCTCAGCACCATCCACAACACCGGTCTGAAGTGCGGAGTACAGCTCGTTGAAGGAAACAACCGTTGGGCTTGCGCCAAGGCCTTCCACCATGCCGTTCATAATCGGGTCATTGGACACACGCAGCTTCATGCCCTTTAAGTCCTCTAAGCCCTTAACTTCCTTGACTGTGAAGAAGTGACGGAAACCTTCCTCGCCGTAGTACAGACCTCTTACGCCCAGTCCGTTGTCGTGGGGTTCCATGAGGAATTCAGGAGCCAGCTCGCTGTCAGCAAACTTCCAGAAATGGTCACGGTTTGCAAATGTATAAGGGATAGACAGAAGCACGGACTTTTCAGCGCCGTAGCTTGTCAGGGCAAATGCGGAAATACGGGAAATATCAATGGTTCCGCCGCCGCCCAGCATGGTATCCAGAACATCGTTCTCTGAACCAAGTACACCGCTGGCCTGCAGGTCAATCTTAATCTTGCCGCCGGACATTTCCTCAACTGTCTCCTTGAACTTGGAATCAGTCTGTCCAACAATGGTATCCAGCGGGTTAACCTCTGCCATAACCAGAGTAACCTCCGGCATGTCGCTGGTATCAGCTGCTGCTTCGGTCTTAGCCTCCTCAGTGGTATCTCCCTCTGCCTTTGCTGCCTCTGTAGGCGCCTCTGTTGCTGCGGGAGCTGCTGTTGTGGCTGCTGTATCAGGACTCTTTAATCCACAGCCTGCCAGGGAACCAGCTACCATTGCTGCACACAATGCAGTACTAATCCATCTTTTTTTCATGAAACATTCCTCCTCTTAATACTTTTTTTATGCTTTCGCATATTTTTTTTTATGTTTCTTTAACACTGACTTTATTATAAGAGTATTTCACGTTTCTGAATATAGTAAATTTTTGTGAATCATAGTAGGATTTTAACCTGTTTCGCTCTTCCATTTATGCAAATATTACATATTTTATCTTTATACAATCTTTATCCCTTTTGGAAAACAGACAATCTGTATTCCGTGGGACTCTGGCCCGTTATGCGCTTGAACACCTTTGCAAAGTAATTGGAGTCACCGTATCCCACTGCCCTTCCGATTTCCTTTACATTGACGGTTGGCTGTCCCAGCATCTTCTTGGCTTCCTTTATACGGTACTGTGTCAGGTAGGAGGTAAAATTCTGGTCAAAGCACTGCTTGAACAGCTTGCAGAAATATGCTTCTGAATAATTCATGGCTCTTGCAGCATCCTGCATGGAAATATCAAACATATAATTCTCATGTATGTACTGGCTGATTAAGGAGGTAACCTTTGAAAGACGGGCGTGTCCCCCGTCCTCCGGCTCCTCTGTGTCCCCAGGCCCAGGAATCTCAGCTTCCGTTTCAACCCTTTCATCCTGACGGTGCTCCCCTGCAATATGCATGGCCTCCTCCACCACCAGCATCAGTTCCTCCTCGTCGTAAGGCTTCAGAAGATAATCCAGAGCTCTAACCGTAATAGCCTTTTTTGCATAGGAGAACTCGTCAAAGGCTGTCAGGAATATGATGCAGCAGTCCTTGTCCGTCTGCCGAATCTGCTGGGCAGCCTCTATTCCATTTATACCGGGCATCTCAATATCCAGGATGGCAATCTGTATCTTTTCCTCCTCATAGATTTTAAGGGCTTCCCTGCCGTTAGCTGCCTGGAATATACGGCACCTGTCCCCCAGGTTCTTCTGCAGCGTCTTGTACAGAACCTGCCTCTCAATCATCTCATCATCTGCAATCAGTAAACGTAACATTGATTCCCCCCTTATATCTTCCGATAGTCCTTTTCCTGCTCAGCAGGCAGGATAATCTGTACCACAGTCCCTTTGCCCGCCTTGCTGTAGATTTTTAAATCCCCATCCTCGTACATGGATTTAATTCTCTGGTAAATATTTCCCAGCCCAATGCCCACCCTGGCAGTCCGGTGTCCCTTAAGGGCATCCATAAGCCGCTCCAGGGTCCCGTCATCCATACCCACACCAGTGTCTGCCAGGGAAATGACTATCTTATCCTCCTGTTTCCAGATTCTTAAAAATATCCTTCCCCCTTCCTCCTTCCTGGCTATACCGTGTATGATTGCATTTTCCACAAGGGGCTGAAGGGTAAAGGCCGGAATCATGGTTTCGCTGCCGTCCACCTCCAGCCGGAAGTCATGGCTGATACGGCTGCCAAAGCGCATCTGCTGTATGTACATATAGTCCTGCACCACCTTAAGCTCCTGGTCCAGAGGCACAATCTGCTCTGAAGTCTTAAGGTTATAGCGGAAAAGATTCCCCAGGCTAGATATCATCCGCTCCGTGGTCTGGGCTTCCTCCAGTTTGGCCATGCAGGAAATCATATTCAGGGTATTAAACAGGAAATGGGGATTAATCTGGCTCTTAAGCAGCTCCAGGCGGGCCGCATCCAGACGCTTTTCCATCTCAATACGCTCCACCTCCTCCTTGTGAAGACGCTCCGCCATCTCATTTTTCTCCTTCAGGGTATTGATATACCCCTCTGTGGCATGTTTCATTTTATTAAATGCATGGACCAGCTCTCCCATCTCATCCCGGTTATCCACCACCAGGTCCTCGCCTCCGAAATCATTTCTGGCAATTTCCCTGGAGCTGTGGGCCAGCTTTACCATAGGAACAATCAGGGTTTTGGACAAAATCCTGGTCAGGCAGATGACTGTAATAATCATCAGTACAGAACAGGCCATTATCATATAGGGAAGGTCATAGAGAAGAGGCACCTTTTCCTGGTAACTGCGCTTCCCCTCCTTCAGGGTGGACTGCATCAGCCTTCTGGCATAGGTCTGCAGATAGTTCTGCATTCCATATACCCGGTACAGCTGCTCCACGAATCCGTCATCCGACTGGTCCATGTGAAGTACCTGGTCCCGGAAGGACTGGTAGCTCTCATATCCATTCTTAATATTCCACGTTCTGGCATACCGCTCCGGTCCAATGACATCATAGTCAAAGGGAAGGGCCTCTATGCTGTTCTCTGACTTAAAGCATGCCAGCCTGTATTGTTTTGCATTCTCCCAGGTCCGCTCCCTTACATAGAGTTCAAAGGCATCCGCTTCCTGCTCCATGGACTCCTGTACATCATAGCAGAGGGAATTGTCATTGAGTATCACGTTAAAACTGTCCAGGGAAAAATTCATGACCAGCATATTAAAAGCAATGGACAGACCCATTACCAGAATGACAATAACGGAAAATGCACCCAGTTTCTTTTTCAATGAGATTGAAAGCCACTGATTTTTAATATAAGAAAACATACCCCACCCCAATCGCACCAAAATGCATCTGAAATCTGCTTTTTTCAGACTGTTTATACGGCTTGTACCCTTTGTAACCGTATCATATGCCCTTGCCGCCCATCCCTCCGGGGATACACAGGGTCCGGCCAATGTCTTTCGACATTATACCATATAATAACAGGGAGCGCAAAGCCCCCGGCCTTGCGCTCCATTTATTCCCAATTGCCTATTCTGTTTCGGTGCCATCCGGCTTTGCAGCCTCTTTCCCCGGTGCTGTCCGGCCCTGTTTCTTCCTGGCTGCGGAGGGCTTCTTCCGCTCCCCTCCCTGGTCTTTCGTTGCAGAGGCTGCCCGCTTCGGTGTTGACTTGGATGTGCTTATCTGCTTCTGCTTCGTCCTGGACGTGCCTATCTGTTTCTGCTCTTCCTTAGCCGTGCCTATCTGCTTCTGCTGCTTCTTGGACGTGCCTATCTGCTCCTGCTCTTCCTTGGCCGTGCCTATCTGCTCCTGCTTCTTCTTAGACGTGCCTATCTGCTCCTGCTTCGTCCTGGACGTGCCTATCTGCTTCTGCGCTTCCTTGGACGTGCCTATCTGCTTCTGCGCTTCCTTGGACGTACCTATCTGCTTCTGCTCTTCCTTGGTCGTGCCTATCTGCTTCTGCTCTTCCTTGGTCGTGCTTATCTGCTTCTGCTCTTCCTTGGACGTACTTATCTGTTTCTGGACCGCCTTGGATGTGGCAATCCGTTTCTGGCCTTCTTTTGCAGCTGCAGTGCTCCCTGTTTCCTGAGTCCCGGCACCTGCCTCATTAACCGCCGCCCCGGCCTCAGCCGTACCGGCCTTATCTGTTCCGGCAGCAGCTGTACCGGCCACAACTGTTTCAGCCACAACTGCTTCCGTCACAACTGCTTCCGTTTCTGCCTGTTCCCTTTTACCGGCGCTCTTCTTCACCCCGGCCTTCTTGTCAGCAGTCTTTTTAACCCCAGGCTTTTTCTCCGCCGCCTTTTTTACCGGCGGCTTCTTCGGGTCCGGTTTCACCGTATCTTCCACCTGCGTGCATGTATAAATGCTGACGCTCATAGGCGGTATATAGACTTCAATGGAATCATCCTTCTCATCCCATTCCAGCTTCTTAGATGTCTTAACCCGTCCGTTTATCCTGCCTTCCCCGCCAAAATCCCTGGCATCGGTATTGAATATCTCCTTATACTTGCCGTGGAAGGGTACTCCCACGCGGAATTTCTCATGCTCTATATTATCAAAATTACAGATGAAGAGAAGGGTCTCCTCATTCTTCCTGCTCCTGCGCAGGAATATAATCATACTCTCATTTTGATAGCTGCAGTTAATCCACTCAAAGCCATCCGGGTCATAATCCATCTCATACAGGGCCGGGTGCTCACAATACAGCTTATTAAGCACCTTTACATAATTCTGCATATTCTTGTGGACAGGTTCTTCCAGCAGCTCCCACTGCAGGGAGGCGCCCTCATTCCACTCGTTCACCTGGGCGTATTCCTGGCCCATGAACAGCAGCTTCTTTCCTGGATGGCCCATCATGAAGGCATATGCGGCCCTCAGGTTCTCCGCCTTCTTTTCCAGGGTTCCGCCCGGCATTTTTCCAATCATGGAACCCTTGCCGTGTACCACCTCATCATGTGAGAACACCAGCACAAAATCCTCGCTGTAGGCGTACAGCATGGAGAACGTCAGCTCCCCGTAGTTATTCTTCCTGAAAAATGGGTCGCATCTCATGTAGTTGGTAAAGTCATTCATCCAGCCCATGTTCCACTTATAGTCAAAGCCCAGGCCCCCCTCTTTGGGGTCGCCTGTAATCATGGGCCACGCCGTGGACTCCTCCGCAATGATGACCACGCCGTCCTTGCGGCCCTTAAACACGGAATTAAGATGCTTCAGGAATTCCATTGCCTCCAGGTTCTCATTGCCCCCATAGAGGTTGGGAACCCATTCGCCGTCATTCTTCCCATAGTCCAGATAGAGCATGGACGCAACTGCGTCCATCCTGATTCCGTCTGCATGGTACTTGTCCGCCCAGAACAGTGCGTTGGCAATCAGGAAATTGGTCACGCCGGGACGTCCGTAATTGTAAATCAGAGTACCCCAATGGGGATGGGAACCCTTTCTGGGGTCCATGTGCTCATAGACGCAGGTGCCGTCAAATGCGGCCATGCCATATGCATCCCTGGGAAAATGGGCCGGTACCCAGTCCAGTATAACGCCGATTCCCTGACCATGCATATAATCCATAAAATACATGAAATCCTCAGGAGCGCCATAGCGGCTGGTAGGGGCGTAATATCCGGTGACCTGATAGCCCCAGGATTCATCCAGGGGATGCTCCATCACAGGCATAAGCTCCACATGGGTATATCCCATGTCCTTTACGTATTCCGCCAGCCTTGCCGCCAGCTCGCGGTAATTATAGAATTCCGAACCCGTCAGGTCCTGTCCGGTTTCATCCCTGGCGGTTTCCCTGCGGAGCCAGGAACCCAGATGAACCTCGTATATGTTCATGGGCTTGTCCTTTGTATCTGTCTTTGCCCTCTGAGCCATCCATGACCTGTCGTTCCATTTGTATTTACCGATATCCCACACAATAGATGCATTGTTGGGACGCAGCTCCGCATAATTGGCATAGGGGTCTGCCTTCAGCATGGGCTCCCCTGCCTTTGTCTTTATCTCGTACTTATAGATTTCACCCTCATACAGACCGGGAATAAACAGCTCAAACACACTGCCGTCCCCTTCTCCCAGACGGCGCATCTGATGGCGCCTTCCATCCCACAGGTTGAAATCCCCCACCACGCTGACACGCATGGCGCATGGCGCCCACACGGAAAAGTATACGCCGGATACACCGTCGATGGTCATGGGATGGGCCCCCATCTTCTCGTAAATTGTGTAGTGGATGCCCGCTGCAAACTTCTTTAAATCCTCTTCCCGGTACTGGGGAGCAAATGAATAGGGGTCATAGAGTTCCTCCGTCACCCCGTTGTCATACGTAACCACCAGGGTGTAGGGTGTTATGCTCTTGCGTGGTATCAGCGCTGCAAAAAAACCAGCCTCATCTGCCAGCTCCATGGGAAACTTCTTCCCGGTTGTGGAAATCTTTACACTGATTTCAGCTGCAGTGGGTATCAGCGCCTGAATCAGAAGTCCCTCCTCTGTCAGATGGGGTCCCAGCATGGCATGGGGATTGGATGACTCAGAATATACCAGTTCTTCAATCCCTGCCCAATCCATCAAATCATATAATTTCTGTTCCATATTATTGCCCCCTTGTAAGTTTATTCATTCTTCGGTCTGATATCAGCACGGCTGCCGTATGTCCGACTCCTAAAGGGTGTTTGCCCTGTCAGCAATATTCTGTCTGAAATTAACCACATCATGCTCGTATTCTTCATCCATAAGGGGAGAAGTGATCATGAAATCCGCGCTGGCCTTGTTGTTCGCAATGGGAATGTCGTAGACCTGGGCGATTCTCAACAAAGCCTTAACGTCCGGGTCGTGGGGCTGTGCCGTCAGCGGGTCGGAAAAGAAAATCACAAAATCAATCTTCCCCTCCACAATCTTGGCCCCTATCTGCTGGTCGCCGCCCAGGGGACCGCTGTTGTACCCCTTCACAGGCAGGTTGGTGGCATCCGTAATCATGCGGGCCGTTGTGCCGGTGCCGCACAGGAAATGCCTGGACAGTATATCCTTATGCTCCCCGCACCACTGTATCAGTTCCCGCTTTTTCTGGTCGTGGGCAATAAGGGCAATGTTCTTCTGTTTTCGTATGGTCATTGGTAAATAATCCATTTTCATCTGTCTCCTTTCAGTCCGTCACTTTGTTCGCAATGGTTCCTATCCCTTCTATGGTGCACTCCACCACATCCCCGGGAGCCAGGAATTTGGGCGGGTCAAAGCCCATGCCCACACCTGCCGGAGTACCTGTGGCAATGATGGTTCCGGGCTGCAGTGTCATGCCCTGGGACAGTTCGCTTACAATGTGGCTGATATCAAATATGAGCAGTTCCGTATTGCTGTCCTGGCGAAGCTCACCGTTCACCCTGGACTGTACCTGCACCTTGGGCGGATAAGACAATTCATCCACGGTCGCAATGCATGGGCCCATGGGCAGAAAGCCGTCCAGCCCCTTGCCGAAATACCACTGCTTATGCCGTGTCTGCAGGGTCCTGGCGCTTACATCATTGATAATGGTATATCCGAATATATAGTCCTTTACATCTTCCTCCCTGACATGGGATGCCTCACGGCCGATGATAACTGCCAGCTCTGCCTCGTAATCCAAATCCGCCACAATATCCCTGTGGCTGGGAATGCCTGCGCCGGGGTCCGTGGCCCGGTTCACCCGCTTGGAAAAATAGATGGCATAGGGTCTTTCCCCGTTAAATGCTTCCTTCTTAAATCTGGCTGACTCCTCTGCATGAGCCATGTAATTGATTCCCAGGCAGATAACATCCTGCCGAGGATGGGGAATGGGCGCCAAAAGCCTTACCTCCCCAATCGGGGCAGCTCCCCTGATTTTATATGGGTCCTGGCCGGACGCATACTCCAGCAGCTGCTTCTCCGAATCACTGATGTTCTCTATCAGCTCCTGCATGGTCTTATAATCCATATCCAGGGAAGCAAGGGGATAGACCCAGCTTCCGTCCCTGCTGATGACTCCAAGTCCGGATTTGTGTTCGATTTCATATGTAACTAGTCTCATAATGCCCTCCTGCTCATACCATTACGTGTATCTCATGTTTACTCTACCACATTTTTCCGAATTTTTCTACGATTTTGCCATTATTTCAGAAATCGCCCTTCCCCTGACAGGAGACGTACTGTCTAGTAAATGGACTCCCGGAGAATCTTATGTATCTGGATTACCAGGGTGGGCAGAAAGGCTGCCGCTGCCAGGGTGGTGAGCTGGCTCAGGCTTAAATCGGCGGCCGCGAACATAATTTGCAGGCCCGGCACAAAAAGCACGGCAGCCAGCAGGACCACTCCCAGCTGAAACGCCATAACACTGTACAGGTTGCTTCCCAGACCCAGGCGTATGATGGAATGGCTGCTGCGGCAGTTGAATCCGTGGAACAGGCGGGCCAGGGTAAGGGTGGAAAATGCCATGGTGCAGGCCCTTCCGGCGCCGCCCTCATGAAGCCCGGTGGTATAGGCCCACATGGTGGCTGCTGCAATCAGGGCTCCCTGGACCAGGATATCCCGTATAAAGGAAGCGGTGAGGATACCCTCTTTTGGGTTTCTGGGCGGCTCCTTTAACAGTCCCTCCTCCGGCGGCTCCATACCTATGGCAATGGCCGGAAGGGAATCCGTTATAAGGTTGATGAACAGCAGGTGCACCGGTTTAAAGGGCAGCGGCAGGGACAGCAGGGATGTATATAGTACGCAGAGTATTCCGGCCATGTTTCCGGACAAGAGGAACTGGATGGAATTCTTTATGTTCCTGTATACATTCCTGCCGTTGGACACTGCCTTTATAATGGTGGCAAAGTTGTCGTCCGCCAGTATCATGGATGCCGCGTCCTTGGATACCTCAGTTCCCGTGATTCCCATAGCCACGCCGATGTCGGCCTTCTTAAGGGCCGGGGCGTCATTGACGCCGTCCCCTGTCATGGCCACGATGTGCCCCCGGTTCTGCCATGCCTTTACAATGCGTATCTTGTGCTCCGGCGACACCCTGGCATAGACCGAGATATGCTCCAGGCTCCGGTTTAAATCCTCCTCTTCCATGCGGTCCAGCTCCGCCCCTGTCACCGCCATGTTTCCGGGCGTAAAGATGCCGATTCGCTCCGCTATGGACATGGCAGTTACCTTGTGGTCCCCTGTAATCATCACAGGACGGATGCCTGCCTGCCTGGCGCTGGCCACTGCCTGGCGTGACTCCGGCCTGGGCGGGTCCATCATGGCGGTCAGGCCCAGAAACACCAGGTTATCCTCCAGCCTGCCTGACAGGGATGAACGGTCCTGGCTGTTTCCCGCCTTTGTCCCTGCAAAGCCGGAATTGCCCCGCTCCTTTCCCTCATCATTCAAAGGGCGGCATGCAAAGGCCAGTACCCTGAGCCCTCTGGCAGACCAGCGGCTGTTCTGGTCCAGTATTCTCTGGCGGTCTGACGAGGATAAGGTACGGCTTGGTACGGCTGCCCCGTTCAATCCGGCTTCCCCGGCCAATCCGGCTGTCCCGGCCTTCCGGCTGGTTTCCATGGCGGCCGGATTGGCCAGGCGGGTGCATTTTTTAAGCAGCACATCCACGGCGCCCTTGACAAAGACAACATCGCATCCCTCTATCTCGTTTACAGTGGTCATGAGCTTGCGGCGGGAGTCAAAGGGAATTTCTCCTTTTCTCGGGCTTTGGAGCCGTACCTGCTCCGGGATAAGCCCCGCCTCCCTGGCCATGTTAAAGAGCGCAGTCTCCATGGGGTCCCCGTCCTGGCCGGACGCATTGTTATTTAAGACAGCCCCCATGAGAAGGAGCCTGACATCGCTCCGTCCCCCTGCATGTTCCAGCCAGTCCGGCGGCTGCTCCGTATGGTTGACGTACACATGCTCCACATCCATGCGGTTCTGGGTCAGGGTCCCCGTCTTATCGGAACAGATAACAGAAACACATCCCAGACTCTCCACTGCCTTCAGGTCTTTTATGATGGCCTGCTCCTTGGCCATCTTCTGGGTGCCCATGGCCTGGACAATGGTGACAATGGAACTCAATGCCTCGGGTATGGCCGCCACTGCCAGGGCCACTGCAAACATCAGAGCATCCAGCACCGGCTCCCTGCGGTACAGGCTGAGCAGAAACACCAGGCCGCATATGGCAATGATGGCAATGGCCAGGTGACCGGAAAACCGGTCCAGGCTCACCTGAAGGGGGGTCTTTTGTTCCTTGGTGTCGTTCATCAGGACAGCTATCTTTCCGATTTCCGTGTTCATACCAGTGGCTGTCACCACTGCCACGGCACGGCCTGAGGTCACCAGGGAGCCGGAAAATACCATGTTGGTCCTGTCGGCCAGTGCCACGGCCCCATCCTTTGCCCTCACTGCCCCGGTGTGCTTCTCCACTCCCAGGGACTCCCCTGTAAGGGAGCTTTCATTGACGGTCAGCCCGTACACTTCCAGCAGCCGCCCGTCTGCAGCCACCATATCCCCCGTCTCCAGAAGCAGGATATCCCCCGGCACTACCAGGGCAGACGGTATGGTCATGCTGCGCCCGTCCCGCAGCACCCTGGCTTCAGGCGAGGAAAGGCGTTTTAAGCTGTCCAGGGATTTTTCCGCCTTCTGATGCTGGACAGTTCCCAGCACTGCATTTAGCAGCAGAACTGCAAATATAACCATGGCGCTCTCCGGGTCCCCTGTAAGCATGGACACGGCTGCCGCTCCAATGAGAATGATGACCAGCAGGTCCTTAAACTGCGCAAGGAATACCTGCCACCACTGGAGCCGCCCGGTCTCCTCCAATACATTCTCACCATATTCCTTAAGACGCTGCTCCGCTTCCCCGCTGTCTATTCCCTGCCTGCCGGAGTCCAGTCCGGCCAGCACATCTGCCTCCGGCTGTTCAAACCAATCTGCCATCTGTCTCTCCCCTCTTCCCGGATTCATGTACTTTATGGAACTGTCCGCCGCTGCATGAACAGATATAAAAATGCTCCCGGAAGCGCATACACACGCTGGTTCCGGGAGCACTCCATAAGAGTACCCACTCTAAATCTATGAATCGAAAAGAATCATTATGACCCGCCGGTACCCGGCCGGGTGAGAAAGCTTCGCAGGCAGTCACCGTAATCAGTCCCTTTTGCCGAACATCATACCGAACGCCACTTTATAGCCTTCTTCCAGGGAATCTATCTCCACATATTCCTCCCTGGTATGGGCGCCTGCGCCACGGAAGCTCCCCACGCAGACACTGGGAATTCCCATGGACAGAGGAATGTTGCAGTCCGTGGAACCGGCGCTGTGCTCCGGCTCCTGTCCGGTTATCTCCGCCACCACTCTGTGGGCCCGGTCTGTCAGGGCCTGTTTCCGTTCCCTGTCAACCTCCCCCTCGCAGGGTCTGACCCCCATAACCTCAACGGACACATCCAATCCCTCTGCCTTTGCCTGGTCCACTGCCTCCTGGAACCGCTGTTCCATATATTCCAGGTTCTCTTTCCGGTCGGAACGGAACTCATACAGCATCTCAGCCTCCTGGGCAATGGTGTTGACCGAGGTCCCTCCGGATATCGTGCCTGCATTATAGGTGGTCTTCCCGCCCTCCGGCAGCCGGATACCATACAGCTTTACCACCAGGGATGCCAGGCCGGCAATGGCATTCTCATTTCCAAAGTCATTGTAGGAATGGCCGCCCCGGGTGCGTACCCTTATCCGGAACCGCCTGGACCCCACCGCCCTGTCCACGATGCTGGAAAGGGTGCTGTCAAAGGTGCAGAAGCTCTCCATCCGGTCCCCGTAGTCACGGCAGATATTCCGCACTCCCTTCAGGTTTCCCAGCCCCTCCTCCCCTGCATTGCACACCAGCAGAAGTCCAGGGGCATCCCCGCCTCGGATTTCCCTCCAGCCAGGGGTATCCACATGTTCTGCTATATATTTTCCTGCCAGCAGAAGGCATACCAGACATGCTGTGTCGTCCCCCGCGCCGGGGCAGCAGATGCGTCCGTCCTCCACCCTGAGGGGAAGTTCCGTTTCATCGGGAAATACCACATCCATATGGGCCATGAATACCTCCACCGGACCATCCTGCCTTACATCCGCCGGGTATACCACATTGAGGGCCCGGTCCACATATACGCCCCTGGCGCCCTGGGCCTTAAGCCAGTCCAAACAGAATTCCGCCCGCCTTTCCTCATGGTTGGAGGGCGCCGGTATCCTGGCCAGCTCCAGAAGCAGGTTGTATGCCTCCTGTCTGTGGTTCTCTATATACTGTATCATTTCCTCTGTCAGTATCATCTGCCTCTTCTTCCTTTCCGGCTGCTTTTCCTGCTGTCCTTGCCCTGGAGGGCTTCTTCCCAGCCGGAACCGCCTTTCCCATCAGCACCACAATGGTCCTTGCCATAATCATCATGGACTTCTGGTTCTCCAGAACAGGTTCGCTGCCCCGGTCATACATGCCGTTCACCTGGTCCTCGTCCGTATTAAAGGCCGTGTGCCATTTATAGTCCTTCGGCAGATTGGGCAGGGCGAACTCATGGGGCTCCCAGTGCATGTTAAAGGCCACGTAGAAGTAGTCGTCCTCCCTTCCGTCCGGCTTCCTGCCGTATTTCCCGCAGTATAGGATGCCCAGCTGGCGGCAGAAGCGGTCAAACATGGGGCACCAGGTCTTAAGGCCGTGGTAGGACACGTCCGGCAGTCCCACGGAACGGTAATCCATCAGGGCCGGCTCCTTGTCCATGTGGAACACGGAGTGCTCCTTTCTGAACTGAATCACGTGCTTTACAAATTCATGGATACTGCTGTTGGACTTTAACAGCGTCCAGTTAAGCCATGATATATCGTTGTCCTGGCAGTAGGAGTTGTTATTTCCCTTTTTGGTACGGCCAAACTCATCCCCCATCATGAGAAGGGGAGTTCCCTGGCTTAAAAACAGCATGAGCAGGGCATTGCGTATCTGTTTCCTGCGCATCTGCATAATCCGTTTCTTCCTGCAGGGGCCTTCCACGCCGCAGTTCCAGGACTGGTTATAGTCTGTCCCGTCCCGGTTATCCTCACCGTTGGCCTCATTGTGCTTTGTGTCATAGGATACCATGTCCATCATGGTAAAGCCATTTGTATTGGCCATGTAATTGATGACGCCCACCTGCTCCGGATTCCGCCGGATGTGGTACGCCAGCCGGTTAAGCTGGTCCTCATCCCCCTTTAACAGGCTGCGCATATCCATCATAAAGCCGTCGTTATACTCTGCCAGATGCTTTGCCCGCCCAGGCTCCACACCGTCCCAGCCAGGGGCGAACAGTTTAAGCCTGCTGAGATAGGGGTCCTCCCCCAGAAGCTTAACCGGCGCATACCCCACCAGACGGATGCCGTCCACATGGTATTCCTGTGCCCAGAAGCGGACCACATCCAGCACATAGGATGGTGCTTCCTTTCCATCGAAGAAAAGCTCCAGGATTAGTTCCAGTCCAGCCCTGTGCAGGGCCTTAACCATATCCTTGAACTCCCGGTCAGGCTGTCTCACCGGTCCGCTGCTGTAGGAGCATTTAGGCGCAAAATAATATCCGCCGGTATATCCCCAGTAATTGAGCCTGCCGTCCGGCTTTTCAGCTGCAAAGGGGCTTCCGTCCACACGCTCCGGTATAATCAGCTCCTCAAACTCCACCGGAGGCATCATCTCCAGGGTAGTGATTCCCAGGTCCTTCAGATAAGGAATCTTGTCCGCCACTCCCTTAAAGGTTCCGCGGCTGGCCCCTTCCACACCGGAGGAGACATGTTTGGTAAATCCCCTGGGATGGATGTGGTAAATCACACACTGGTCATAGGGAATGCATGGAAGGACGTCGTCCTCCCAGTCATACGCTCCCCCCTCTGCATCCAGAGGCGTGCGCACCGGTTTATCCAGGCGTTCCAGGCTTCCCCAGCGCTCCATCCCGGTAAACTGCCTTCCGTAGGGGTCCGGCACCAGCTGTCCGTCCGCCTCGTACACATATTCCAGGCCGGAAAAATCTCCCAGCACAGTCATGCTCCACACATCGCCGGTCCTGGAATGTTCCGGAAAAGCGATTCTTTCCCTGGGGCTTTTCGCCCCTTTCCTATATAAAATAACGGCACAGGCCTCTCCCTTAGAGGAGAAGGAAAAATGCACCCCTCCAGAGACAGCAGTCACTCCCATCGCATATATTCTTCCATCATTCCTGTCTATCTGGAATCCCTTCTTCATCTCTGTTACCGCCTTTCCTAAGACAATAAATCTCTAAATACAAATTTAAATATGATAAGAAAAGTATATAGTTAGTTGGATACTTTGTCAATAAATCAACACTTTTTGCCAGCAATCGTCATCCTATTCCAAACAAAAAGAACTGGTTTCAGAAAAATACAATTTCTCTGATAACCAGTTCCCGGACCTACTTCTGGGCCTCTATCTGCTCCACCAGCTCATTGAGATACATCCAGCGCTCCATCTTTTCCTCCAGCTGTGCTTCCCTGGCGGACTTTTCCTCCATCAGCTCATTCAGCCTGGTATAGTTGGTGGCGGATTTTCCAATCTCCTGTTCCAAATCCTCTATGGACTGCTCCAGGTCTGCAATATCCGTCTCAATGGTCTCCCATTCACGCTGTTCCTTGAAGGAAAGCTTGCGCTTCTTTTCAGCGCCTGCCGCCTGTTTCCAGTTATTCCGGTTTACAGACAGGCTGTCCCCGCTTTTATCACTGTCAGCGCCTTTTCCGCCATTCTGGCTTCCCGCCTCCTGGGGATGTCTGGCGGCCCAGGCAATCTGGTAATCCGTGAACCCTCCCTCGTACTGGCTCACCTTTCCCTGACCCTCAAAGGCAAAGATACGGTTCACCACGCGGTCCAGAAAATACCGGTCATGGGACACGGCTATGACAATGCCCGGAAATGTATCCAGATAGTCCTCCAGTATGGTCAGTGTCTGTATGTCCAGGTCATTGGTGGGCTCGTCCAGCAAAATCACATTAGGCGCTTCCATGAGGATGCGCAGCAGGTAGAGCCTGCGCCTCTCCCCGCCTGACAGGCGGCCTATGGTGGTATACTGCATACCGGACGGGAACAGGAACCGCTCCAGCATCTGGCTGGCGCTGATGCTGCCGTCCTTTGTCTTTATATACTCCGCAGCATTCTTAATATAATCAATGACCTTAAGACTTTCATCCATGGCCTCGTTTTCCTGGGAAAAATAACCCATCTTCACGGTCTGTCCAATCTGGATGGTGCCCGAATCCGGCTCCACCCAGCCTGCCAGCATTTTCATCAGGGTGGACTTCCCGCTTCCGTTGGGTCCAATGATGCCCACACGGTCATTTTTCAGGAAGATATAGGTGAAATCCTTCATCAGCACCTTGTCTGCGTATGCCTTGCAAAGGTCCTTCACCTCCACCGTGGTCCTGCCCAAACGGCTGGCTATGGATTCCAGCTCCACGTTGCGGTCATACTCCGGTCCCTTCTGGTCCCGCAGCTCCTCATAGCGCTGTATATGAGCCTTCTGTTTGGTGGAACGGGCCCTGGCCCCCCGCTGCATCCAGGCAATCTCATTGCGCAGGATGGTCTGGCGTTTGCGCTCTGTTGCCTCAGCCATTTCCAGGCGTTCCGCTTTCAGGGACAGGAAGCCCTTATAATTTGCCTGATAGCTGTAAAGCTTTCCCTTATCCAGCTCCACAATGCGGCCCACCACGCTGTCCAGAAAGTACCGGTCATGGGTAATCATCAGCAGGGCGCCCCGGAAGGATTTCAGATATTCCTCCAGCCAGTCAGCCATGCCGCTGTCCAGATGGTTGGTCGGCTCGTCCAGAATCAGCAGGTCAGCCGTACTCATAAGCACACTGGCCAGAGCCACCCTTTTTCTCTGGCCCCCCGACAGGGTGGAGGTCAGGGCATCGTGGTCCATGATACCCAGCTTGTTAAGCATGCTCCTGGCCGTGGCCTGCATTTCGTCAGGGGAACTGTAATGGGACCCGTCTGCATTTTCCCGCATAACGCTTTCCAGCACCGTATCTCCCTCTGCAAATTCCGGAATCTGGGACAGATAGCGTATGTAGAGGCTGCGCCCCCTTACCACGCTTCCGCTATCCGGCTCTTCCAGACCAGCCACAATCTTAAGGAGCGTGGACTTGCCTGTGCCGTTGACGCCAATCAGTCCAATCTTCTCCCCTTCGTTGATGGAGAAGGAGGTGTCGTCAAACAGCAGCCTCTCCGTATATGATTTTGTCAAATGTTCAATGGTAACCAGATTCATCGTCTTTTCCTCTTATTCAATCACCAGCTCCACCGGACAATGGTCTGAACCCATGACCGTACTGTGGATGGATGCGCTTACCAGCCTGTCCTTAAGGCTTTCTGATACACAAAAATAGTCAATACGCCACCCGGCATTCTTGGCCCTGGCGCTGAAACGGTAGGACCACCAGGAGTATATTCCCTCCAAATCCGGATAGAAATAGCGGAAGGTATCCACAAAGCCGGCTGCCAGAAGGTCTGTGAACTTTCCCCTCTCCTCATCGGTGAAACCTGCATTTTTCCTGTTTGTCTTAGGATTCTTAAGGTCAATCTCCCTGTGGGCCACATTCAGGTCCCCGCAGAATATCACGGGCTTGCTCTCCTCCAGTTTTTTAAGGTATGTCCTGAAATCATCCTCCCATTTCATCCTGTAATCCAGTCTTGCCAGACCGTCCTGGGAATTAGGGGTATAGCAGGTGACCACATAATACGCAGGAAACTCTGCCGTAATCACCCGGCCCTCTGTGTCGTGTTCCTCCATGCCGATGCCATAGGACACGGACAGGGGTTCTTCCTTTGTAAACATGGCTGTGCCGGAATATCCCTTTTTTCTGGCATAGTTCCAGTACTGGTGATAGCCGGGCAGGTCCAGGTCAATCTGGCCCTCCTGAAGCTTGCTTTCCTGTATACAGAATACATCTGCGTCCGCTTCCCTGAAAAAATCCAGGAAGCCCTTACCCACACAGGCCCTGAGGCCGTTCACATTCCACGAAATCAACTTTGTCATTTTTTATGGCTCCTCTCCGGAACATGCTCCGGTTATGACTTTTCCGGTACGTCCCTGTCTTATATTTCAATGACTGCTTACTCCGGATATACCAGCCTGGATTCCGGGAATTCGTCCACATGGTACAGCACATCCAGGTACTTTTTGGCCAGGAATCTGGCCATACCCAGATTCATATCCAGATAATTGCCGCAGTCCTTTGGGGATGCCCCCGGCACCTCACCGTCAAAATCACGGATGAACTCATACATTTCCACCATCAGGGGCAGGATATCCCCTGACTCATAGTCCCCTGCCAGCAGCAGATAGAACCCGGTCCTGCATCCCATGGGTCCGAAATAGATGCATTTTTTCCCAAAGGTCCCGTGATTCCTTAAAAAGGTTGCCCCCAGATGCTCGATGGTATGCATTTCCGCCGTATTCATCACCGGCTCCTGGTTGGGCGAGGTCATCCGCAGGTCAAAGGTGGTCACAACCGCGCCTTCCACCTGGTCTTTCCTGGATACATAGACCCCTGGCTGCAGCTTATTGTGGTCAATGGTAAAACTGGTGATTTTTTCCATGTCTTTTCTCCTCTCAATCCATTCCATAATATCCGTTCAGGAATTTGGCACATGCCTCGTCCTTGTAATTGTAAAAATAACAGTAAGGGCCGTTCCATCTTGTGTAAAAATACTGTCCAATGGTGCTCACATCTCCCTTTTCATTGGAGACAAGCTCCTTCACCGGTTTCCCGTCCCGGCAGATGATGTACCGGGACCGGTACGAATCCTGGTCCGTGATGCAGATGTATGCTGTGCCGCCTCCCACCTGGACCACATAGCGGTAGGGCAGCTCATCCTCTGTCTTTCCCTCTGTGTCGTAATCCAGCAGATGGTTTCCATATACGTCATAGTAGTGTTCCAGATTTCCCTGCCTCATCAGGATAACCGGAAGCCCGCTGTCTGAGTAATATCTGGTTTCCACATCCTCCCCGGTTATGCCGTACATCTGAAGAAGGTCCTGGTGGTCCTCCCTAAAGGACTCCTCCAGCCGGTATGCTTTCTCCCATGTGTCATCCCCGGACCAGTCCACCCACCGGTTCTCTGCAATGGAATAATGCCCGTATTTCCCTGTCAGGGTATCCATGGCCGGGATGACTGTTTCCCTGCTGCACTCCAGGTAAGGAGACACGCTGCTGCCCTCCACATGGCTGATAAACTGAAGCAGGCGCATGCTGGAGTCGAACACGCCGATTCCCGCCTCACCGTAAAGGGCAGGCCCGGAGGCCAGAATCACATAGCCCTCAGGAAGTGGCACAGAGCCCTCAAATGCCTCATCCAAACCAGTCAGCTCCCCTGGCAGTTCCTTTTCCCCTTTTCCAACGCCCACATACCCCAGGCCGTTAATCAGGGACTGTCCATCCTCAGTGGTAAGCCACTCAAAGAGCTGGTATGCCTTTGAATCCTTTGGCTCATCAGCCCGGACAGCAGCGTAAAAATCGTTGACAAAGGGATAGCTTTTGTCCCGGATGGTATCGCTGTCCGGCATCACGCCGTCCACTGCCATAAAGGCCAGCTCCGGTTTCCGGTACATATTCCTGGCATAGTAGTACACCGAATATCCCAGGGCGTCCCCGGTTCCGTCATAGGCCGATACTTTCTCAATCAGCTCCCCCATATCCCCGGACACCAGCTCCTTTGGCGCGTCTGCCATGGCGGTTCCCTTCATGACCAGCTTCTCCATCAGGTTCTGGCTGCCGGAATCCCCGGTCCTCTGGAATGCCTGAATGGCTCTGTTCCTGCCGCCCACATCCTTCCAGTTGCGGATGGCGCCGGAATAGATGTCCGCTATCTGTCTGCCGGTAAGGGACTTAACCGGATTGGAACGGTTGGCCAGGAATACCAGGGCGTCCCTGCCGATTGGCTTCATAAGGATTTCCCTGCCGGACTCCTGCATTGCCTTTTCCACCTGCTCCCCCGGTTCATAGGCAATCACCAGGTCGGCTTTTCCGTACCACCCCCCCCCATCCCCCTGAATCAGGGACAGCCACGCACCTGTGGTCTTATGGTGGTTCACCGCTGCCTCCGCCTCCATGGCCGTGGCTCCCGTGGTCATGCGGTACAGGGCATGCATAAGGGGCAGGGCAGCCGTGGAGCCGTCTATCACCGGGAAATCCTCCACCCCGATTCTGGGCGCAGTGCAGACACTCCGTCCTTCCTCCAGCTGCTTAATGATTTTAAGATTGTCCCGCTCATTCCGGTTCAGCACACTGCTGTCAAAGGCATCCGGCTCCACCGATGGTTCGTACCAGGATTTCTTCCGGAAATACCGGTTCAGGTCCTCGCTCTTAAACCATCTTCCATGCCTTGCATAAATCTCATTCCTGGCTATCCTCAGTTCCTCCGCAGTCAGCCCGGCCAGTTCCCCGGCCGTGTACGCGTGTTCCGCTCCATGGGGAAGAATGTAGTCATCTCCCAGCTTTCCTGCCTTATAAGGGCTGTCCTCTCCCTCCCCCGGCACGGACTCTGTATCCTCCTGTCCGGCATTATCTCCTGTCTGCCCGGACTTATCTCCTGTCTGTCCGGCCTTGTCTCCGGCCTGTCCGGCCTGCTGTGCCGGACGGTCTGCGGCAGCGCCCCCTGCCTGCTCCAGCCGGTTGTTCCCTGCCGCGCACCCTGACAGGGCCAGGGCCAGACAGGCTGCCAGTGCCTGGATATATGCTTTTCTCAACGGTTCATCCCCTTTCGGAATCCCAGCCTCTACTGAAAAGGGGCAGGATTCATCCATCCTGCCGCCCTGTCACTGCCACTATATTAATCGTCTGCCTCTTCACTTTCAGTCAATGTGAAGGTAAATCTCTTACGAGCCATCTCATCACTTTCAAGGTACTCATCGTAGGTGGTAATCTTATCTACCAGCTTGCCGTTGATGATTTCCATGATGCGGTTTGCAGTGGTCTGCACAATCTGGTGGTCACGGGAGGAGAAAATCATTACGCCCGGGAACTTAATCATACCGCGGTTCAGCGCGTCAATGGACTCCATGTCCAGATGGTCCGTCGGCTCATCCAGCATCAGCACATTGGCCCCTGATATCATCATCTTGGACAGCATACAGCGCACCTTCTCGCCTCCGGAAAGGACCTTCACCTTCTTCACGCCGTCCTCCCCGGCAAACAGCATACGTCCCAGGAAGCCGCGGACATAGGTTACGTCCTTCTCAGGCGAATACTGGGTCAGCCACTCCACGATGGTATCATCGTTGTCAAACTCGGCGCTGTTGTCCTTGGGGAAGTAGGCCTGGGAGGTGGTAAGCCCCCACTTATAGCTTCCCTCATCCGGCTCCATCTCGCCGGACAGAATCTTAAAGAGCACGGTCTTGGCCCGCTCATTTGGTCCCACCAGGGCCACCTTGTCCTCGCGGCCCAGGATGAAGGAGATATCGTCCAGTATCTTCTCGCCGTCAATGGTCTTGCTTAAGTGCTCCACGGTAAGGACCTCGTTGCCAATCTCGCGGAAAGGACGGAAATCAATGTATGGATACTTACGGCTGGAAGGACGGATGTCGTCCAGTTCAATCTTCTCCAGGGCGCGCTTACGGGAAGTAGCCTGCTTGGACTTGGAAGCATTGGCGGAGAAGCGCTGGATGAATTCCTGCAGTTCCTTAATCTTCTCTTCCTTCTTGCGGTTGGCTTCCTTCATCTGCTTGACAATCAGCTGGCTGGACTCCACCCAGAAGTCATAGTTTCCTGCATACAGCTGGATTTTGCCATAGTCAATGTCCGCTATCTGGGTGCAGACCTTATTCAGGAAATAACGGTCATGGGATACCACGATAACCGTGTTCTCAAAGTTAATCAAAAACTCCTCCAGCCACGCAATGGCGTCCAAATCCAGGTGGTTGGTAGGCTCATCCAGAAGCAGGATGTCCGGGTTGCCGAACAGGGCCTGGGCCAGCAGCACCTTTACCTTCTGGGCGCCCAGAAGCGAGGCCATCTGCACATAGTGCAGGTCCGGCTCAATGCCAAGTCCGTTTAACAGGCTTTCAGCATCCGACTCTGCCTCCCATCCGTTCATGTTGGCGAATTCACCCTCTAACTCAGCGGCCTTGATGCCGTCCTCGTCCGTGAAGTCCTCCTTCATGTAGATGGCTTCCTTTTCCTTCATTATCTCATACAGCCTCTTGTTGCCCATGATAACCGTATCCAGAACCGTGTACTGGTCATACTTAAAGTGGTCCTGCTGCAGGAAGGACAGCCTCTGTCCGGGGGTGATGATGACATCGCCGCTGGTAGGCTCCAGCTGGCCTGACAGGATTTTAAGGAATGTGGACTTTCCGGCGCCGTTCGCACCGATAAGTCCATAGCAGTTGCCCTCGGTGAATTTGATATTCACATCCTCAAACAATGCCTTCTTGCCCACGCGAAGGGATATGTTGCTTGTACTAATCATGTTCGTTACCTTTCTCTTAATCTGTTCTGTTATTATACTCAAGGGCCTGTTTGAAAATCCGCTGCCGCCATCTGACGGAAAACCATTTTCAAACACACCCTAGTAAAAGAGGGGTCATATACGGCCCCTCTCACGCTGTTTACTCAATATCAGATTGTACAGGGAAAATACTTATTTTGCAAGGGTTTTTCACAAAATTGTGGCCTCAGTCCTTCTATTTTGTACCTTTAATCTCCACCGGGTAGTTCACTCCCTGGGAATTCACATAGGTCACGGTTACCTTATCCCCGCTGTCGCCTGCCAGGGCCCCGTCCTCTATGGGGCAGTTATCCTTTAAAAAGCTTAACTCCTGGCCGTCGTCTGTCTTCATGGTAAAGCTGCTCATGGCGTTGGCCGTGGTCGTGCCTTTCTCCGTAAGGATGCTCCATTCCTCCTGCTCCGGAAGGGCCACCACCAGGGTCACATCCTCCAGCCTGCCCAGAGGCTCTCCTATATACGCAACGGCAATCTGTACATCCTCCTCAATCTCCACTTCCACATCCCGGATATCTGACTGCCTGATATCATAATCTCTGCCGTCGTCCGCCTGAAGGGTGAACACAGAGCCGTCCTCCGTCACCTTTGTGACGGTTCCCTGAAGCATATGGTATACTTCCTTTGCCTCAGCCGCCTGCTCCGTGGTTTCCAGGACCTGGGCCGTTGTCTCCGGCGCCTTGGCGGTTTCCCCAGCCGAAGCCTGGCTGGCGGCTGTCTCCGATGTCTCCACCGCCGGTTTCCTGGCGCAGCCGGTTCCCAGTACCATGGCCGCTGCCAGTGCAGCCGCCGCTATAATCAATGAATGTCTCTTCATATTGCAATTCCTCCCATCTTATATCAGATTACCTATGAAGCTTACCATCATATCCTGTTAATTTCAATAAAGATTCCCTTAATTTTAAACGCGCCCCAATCTCCATGCCCAGGATACCCGGCATATGCCGCAGATACAGCAGTCGGAGCAGGCGTCCGGCCTTAGGTGACAGTTCCATGGCAGTCCCTTCCTTTTTTCTATAAGTATGGGCTGAATCCGCAAAAATAAGCATCTGCCCAAGGACAAATGCTTATTTTAAAACATCACTATGGTATTCCTGCAAATCACTGCGCTGCTGACCAGCCAGGCTGTAAATCAGCCGCACCACTCCCTGATAACGCCTGCCAGAAAACCTCTGGGCAGGATAACCGGCTTTCCGGTGAGCTGCTCCATTTTCTGTTTCATTTCTTTGTTATAGCCAATGCAGTCCAGCACAATGAAATCAGGGTCGGCGTTTCTCATGTCCATGGCTGCCTGCTCCAGGCTGCAGTCCCTGTCGTATGGGTTGCACACGGTCACTGCCACATGCTTCATGACAGGGGACCACTTCCCCATGCACAGTTCCTTCTGCTTCTCATCCGGCGTCACGATTCCCACCCTGCCCCGGACTGAAAAGCAGGGAAACACAGTCTCCATCAGCCGGAAAGGGTAAATGACCGGAATCCCTCCCGACCCCAGCCGTGGAAAGGGACCGGTACACAGCAGTACCGCAAGTCCCGCTCCCTGCTCCTCCAGCCGGCTGATTCTCTCCTCCAAAAGCGGCAGCAGCTTTTTCTCATCCATGGTAACCCATGAACCGTCCCTCAGCCTTGACACCAGTACGTTTTCACAGCCCTGTTCCGGGCCCAGGGCCTCTATCTCCGCCCGGTCCAGCCCATCCAGGGCGCCTGCCTCCAGAATTTGGACATCCCGGCCCAGTATCTCTCTTATCTCAGGCACCACATCCGTGCGCGGCGACTGACCGATGGTAATAAACCCGATTTTCCCCACCGCCGTCACCGCCCCATTGTCTGGATATGGGCCATGGAGCCGTATTTTTCAATCAGCATCCGGTACTCATCCTCATCGTAGAAACGGCATTTACCCTTGCCAAATGCCTTTGCTGTCTCCAGTGCAAACCTGGCTGCCTCCTCCACATCATTCAGATGGGTGGCCCCTGTGGCACAGCCCGGCACCATGCTCTCACTGGTAATTGCAACCCCCACCACCGGGGCCCTGGTTGCCGTGGACGGCTGCAGCACGCTGTTCAGGTGGTACAGTGAATTCCCATACGGCGTGATATCCTGTATGGTAATGGGGAAGGTATAGGGCAGTTCCCCTGTGGTCATCTGCATGATATCCAGCAAATCGTCGCTGATGCGCAGGATGTACCCTTCCTTTACCGTGGGTGATATGGCAAACCCCCTGTGGTTGATGATTCTGTTTCCCTTGGTAGTGTCCACGGAAAGGATGGCATCCATATCCCCGTCCACCTCCGCCTCATTCATCACAGCCATGTCCACCGGGGAGCCCATGAAGGGCACCGGCTCATGGGGCATGGTGGGAGCGGACGGGCAGATGTGGGTGGCCACAATCACATCCCCATCCAGCTCATCCCCGTTGCGTTTCATGGTAAACAGTTTGGACGCAACCGCCAGCACTGCCAGGGCCCCGTCCCCATCGGAGACAAAACCAGTGGCATCCGGCCTGGCGCCCAGTCCGCCCAGGCGCCCCAGTATTCCCAGAGTGGGGGCTGCGCCGCCCGAAGTCTTTCCATACCGTCCCGGAATCCTGATTTTCACGAAATCAGTGGCATGTCCCTGCTGGGACATGGTGCGCACTTCCACCTGATTGGCGCCAAACTGTTCAAAGTATGTCTTTATGGCCTTTCCGGAAACAAAGCTGCTGTCCAGTATATCGTATAATTCTAAAATTGGTCGCATTAACATCCTTGTAAGCCCTCTCTCTATTTTTTCGTCCTCAGGCACTCAAAATATGTGCAGACGCTTTCTGCCAGCACCGGGTCAATAACAGGAATCCCGCATTTTCTCATGAGCAGGTCCGAAATACCGATGGTGCTCATTCCTGTGCAGGAAAGGGCGATGGAGGAGGCGCCCGCAGCCCTTAACTCCAGCGCCTTCCTGATTACACTCTCCCTCCCCTTATCCGTCATCAAATCAAGGGTGCCGTTCACTCCCTCCGGCGTTCCCAGGTTAATCAGCCTGTCTCCAAATATTCTGGCATACGGCTCCGGCGCATAGTCCGTGATACCCAGTATGCCCGGATGCGCCCCGTACCGTCCGGCCATGGCTGCCACGGAGCTGCCTGCCCCGATGACCGGAATATCCAGTTCCTCTCTCAGTTCCTCCACAGCCGGGTCGTCGGCACAGCTGACTACAACGGCGTCCGCATCCTCAAACGCCCTGGCTGCTTTTATGATTTTCGGCACTGCCTGCACCTTTAATTCCAGGCTGTGTATTCCCTCTGGCTGGTCCGGGATGCAGACCGTAAAGGTTTTAAGCGCCGGTACATACTGCTCCATCAGCCTGCCGTGGATTTCCGCCTGGGCCTGGTCCGGGAGAGTAATGACGCGGATGACTCCCACCCGGAATGTCTGATTCATATCCATCACTCCTGTCCCAGATAATCCGTAATGGCCCCGATATACACCTTGGCCGCATTGACCACATCCTGTACGTCCACTGTCTCATTGTAGGCATGGACCCCCTCCAGGTTGGCAGGTCCGTACTGCAGCGTGGGGATTCCGGCGTAGCGGAAAAATCTGGCGTCGCTGCTGGCCCACTGGTAGGTCCTGTTCAGCGGTTCCTTCCACACGTCCTCCACGTTCCTGGCAACCGCCTCCACGATTTGTGCATTCTGGGGCGTACTGTTGGGTTCGGACTTCCATCCGAAATCATAGGTCACGCCATCTGCGCCCGCTTCCCGGATAATCAGGTCCACCGCATCCTCCACCATGGCGGTGGTGACGCCCAGAGGAATCCGGATATCCACCTCCGCCTCAGCATGGTCCGGGACCATGTTGACCTTTGTGCCGCCGTTTATTTTTCCGATATTGACCGTACAATGGTTCAGCACATGGCGCGCCCCCTTTGCCTCCAGCAGCCGCTCCGCCATTGCCCTGGATTCCTCCATGACCCTTGCTGTCTCCTCATCGTACCTGGGAACAATATCCCTGATTTTTTCCATACGCTCCAGGACCCGCATCAGCTTTACGATGGCATTGTCGCCCACAAAGGGTGAAAGACTTCCATGGGCCGGGGTCCCGCTTACGGACAGCTTAATCCAGCAGCTACCCTTCTGGCCGATTTCACAGTTAAAATACCCGGTGGGCTCTGCAATCAGGCAGGCATCCCCTTTTACGGTTCCGCTCTCCACCAGCCACTTGCTGCCCCAGGCCCCGCTGACCTCCTCATCCGGAACAACGGTCAGTACAATCTGTCCGCCCAGGTCAACCTTTTCGTCCGACAGGATTCCCATGACAAAGAGCAGCCCCCCAAGACCTGTCTTCATATCAGATGTACCCCGTCCCAGTATCTTCCCGTCCCGTATCTCACCGCAGAACGGGTCAAAATCCCACTTGTCCGGATTTCCCGGAGGCACTACGTCGCAGTGCCCGTTCAGGACCAGCACCCTTCCTTCCGGATTACCCATCTTTGCCACAATATTGGGCGTATCCGGCGTGGGACGGATGATTTCCCAGGAAATTCCATGCTTTTCAAGATAATCGCAGATAAAGCGTACGATTTCCTCCACCTCTCCCGGCGGGTTCACGCTGGGAATCTGAATCATGCGGCAGCATAAATCCAGCAGCTCCTCTTTCCTCTCCTCCACCAGTTCCTTTAGCCTCTTGTTATCCATGGTTCTGTGCTCCCTTCTCCCTATTTCGTCTTCTTTCCTGTCTTCCATCCGAACAATCCGGGAAATGCCTTAATCAGGGCTGCAAAGATTACAAACTGGAATACGGAATACAGCACTGCATACCAGGCCAGGGTAAATGGCCATGTGGGATAGAATGGGTACAGCTTCAGCAGATACGCATTTCCCGCTGTGAACATGGGCTGCTCAACAAAGAACTGAAGCAGGAAGGTCAGAATGCCAAACACCAGCCAGCGTTTTTTAGGGTCCTCTATTTTAAGAATCACAAACTTCCAGATAAAGGCCCAGTAAATACCTTTTATGGGCTGGGCCCAGATATCCACAATGGGTGTGCCTGATGGAATTCCCCTTGCAATGCCCACAATGGCTCCCACCACCGGTCCGCCTGCCATACCGGCCAGGCAGGGCATCAGCGCGCCTGGGTCCATGACAAGCGGCGGCACCAGGGGTACCGAAATGCCCAGGGCACGGAAGGCAAATGCTGCGCCTCCGAATGCCGCGGCAATGCCAATCTGATTTGATGTCAGGAACGGTTTTCTCTCTTTTACGTCCAGTCTTTTTTCTTCCGCCATATTACCATCCTCCTGTCTTTCCTTATTTCTTCTTTGTAAGTTTGTAAGCAAAAATCCCCAGCAGCACCAATATCACAACCAGCGCCACCCAGTTCCAGGGATACAGCCCGTCCAGCAGCTTGGCCCCCTTCTGGTAAAATACGCGGAACAGAATGAAGAATACAAATAGTGCAACCAACCCCAGCAAACCCAGCTTCGTCTTTTTGTCCATACTCATTACCTCTCTTCCTTCATTTATCGGTTAAACAACAGGTCATAGATAAATCTAGTGTTAAACCACCCCTTTCCCACATTGAAGTAAGCGATAACGCCGAATACTGCAACCAGCCCGGCGATGACCACATAGTCCCTGTTTCTCCACTTAATTTCATGACGGTATGTGCGCTCCACCGGGTCATAGGTAAATCCCCTGGCCTCAATGGCCCTGGCAATGTCCCGCCCCTTCATGATGGAAATAAACAGGCCCGGAACTATGACCGGTATATATGCCTTAACCTTGACAAACAGGTTCTTGCTCTCAAAGCTGGCCCCCCTGGATTTCTGGGCCTCAATGACCGTGGAGAACTCCTTCTTTAACACCGGGATATAGGAAAATGCGATTCCGATGGCAATGGATGCCTCCGGCGGCACATGGCCCTTATTCAATGCCAGGACAATATCGCTGGTGGGCGTTGCCTGGGTTATAAGGTCTGAAATCCAGATAAACATAATGAACCTGAGTCCGTTTCCCAGGCCGGTAAGAATGCCGGTCATGGTCACGGGTATCTTATTCATGGGCAGAAGGTAGAAAAATACCCGTTCCCCCTCTAAAGGCGTTGCAAAGGGGAAATTCAGCAGGAAGAACAGCACAAAGGCCAGAATCAGAGGCTTTGTGGTCCTCCACACCTGATTCGCGGACACGCCTGAGCCCCGGTACAGGAGATAAATCAGCAGCATCATAACAACGGTGAGGAAGGGGTCCATTATCATGACACCCATAAGAATCAGCATCAGAAGCATCAGCATCTTGGTACGCGGGTCCAGTGAATATAAAAATGATTGTTCTATGGAATTGACCTTCATGCATTTCCCTCCTTAAATGTAATCAGAGACAGAAGCTCAAAGGCTTCCTGTACATCAATAACCACCGGCTCCTTGATTCCGGCCTGCTGCAAAAGCCGAGTAATCTGCGGGGATTCCAGGTTGGAAGAATTCAGAAGCTCCTCCCGGGCAAACACCTCCCTGGGGATTCCCTGGGCAATAACCTGCCCGCTGTGCATCACCACAATACGGTCCGAGTACTCCGCCGCAATGCTCATGTCATGGGTGATAACCACAATGGTCTTGTGCAGTTCCGTGTTCAGCCATTTTACCATATCCATCATTTCATGGCTCTGACGCGGGTCCTGTCCCGTGGTTGGCTCATCCACCACCAGCACATCGGGCTTCATGGCAAGAATGGCGGCCACTGCAATCTGCTGGCGCTGTCCCTTGCTCAGGTTATAGGGGTTCTGGTCAAACAAATCCTCTATTTTCAGGAAACGTCCCACCTCGCTGACCGACTCTTCTATTTCCTGCTGGGGCCACCTTAAGTTCTTTGGGCCGTAACACAGCTCATCCTTTACCACGGATGAGAAAATCTGGTGGTCCGGGTTCTGGAAGCAGTAGCCCACGCTCTGGGAGAGCTTTGCCACCGTACTGTCCGAGGTAGCCACCCCCTTTACCCGGACCGTGCCGGAGGTAGGTTTATGGAGCCCGTTAAAATGCTTTACAATGGTGGTCTTTCCGGAACCGTTCTGGCCCACAATGGAAAGAAACTCCCCCTCATACACATCCAGGCTGACCCCGTGAAGCACTTCCACCTCTGGGGTATATCCGAAATGCAGGTCCCTGATTTCAATGATGGGCTTGTCATAGGACGGAGGATTGGTAAAACGGGCGGCTGTCTCCTTCATCTTCTCCAGCGGCAGCTGAGAGGGGAGCGCTGCCTTTAACTCCCTGACCGCTTCTTCAAAGCAGGTAGTGGGAAACAGCTCCGCCATGCCATGGTCCGACAGCAAATTGATGATTTGGTTCATCTGGGGGGCCACCACCCCGATTTCCTTTAACTCCTGATAGTGGTGCAGCACCTCCACCGGCTTTCCGTTAAAGGCAATCCCTCCTTTGTCCATTACAATAATCCGGTCCACCAGGCCGATGATTTTCTCCAGCTTATGCTCCACGATAATGGCTGTTTTGTTCATATCCCCCGCCACCCTCTCCATCAGCCGGAACACCAGGTCGCTTCCCAGGGGGTCCAGATTGGAGGTGGGTTCGTCCAGCACATAGATTTCAGGCTCCATAGCAAGGACGGAGGCATAGGCCACTGACTGCTGCTGTCCGCCGGACAATGCCTGGGGCGGCCTGCGCATCAGCTTTTCCATACCCACGTATCCGGCATACTTGTCCACCAGGGCATTGATGGTATCCACGGGAAGTCCCTTGTTCTCAGGCCCAAAGGCTATCTCGTCCTCCACCGTTGCGCAGGTCAGCTGGCCGCTTGGGTCCTGGAACAGCATCCCGGATATGAATGCCATCTGTCCGATGGTGTACTTGGATATGTCGGCTCCCTTTATGTAAATCTTTCCTTCAATGCCGCCGCCGTAGGATTCCGGTATTATCCGGTTGAGCATGGAGCACAATGTGGTCTTTCCTGCTCCGGAAGGTCCTGTTATAAGAACGATTTCCCCTTCCTCAATGCTGAATGAGACGTCCTTCACCGCAGGTATATCCGCTCCCGGGTAAGTGTAGGACACATGCTCAAATCGGATGATTTCTTCTGCCATATTGATTCCTCCTTATTGTATTAAAAAAGAGCCCGTGCAAAATCAGATAATTCTGCCCCTCCATATCATTCGGACTCTACTTCTTCGCAAAGTGCTGTATATTTTCTGTCTATAATTATAAAATTTTTATAAAATCATATCTATGTGCACCACGTATGAAAGCACAAATTGCCAGTTGTGCAACTAGCACAACTGGCAATCTGCTGTCTGCCGGTCCGTGACCTATGGTTTAAAAAACGGAGCCATCCGCAGGGCGATTCCCAGCTCCAGCAGCTTATCCCTGCGGGACAGGTCGTATCCTGTGATTGTCTCTATTTTCTTGATTCTGTATGCCAGGGTATTGCGGTGCAGGAACAGGGCATCCGCTGTCTGTGTCCTGATTCCCATATTGTGCACCAGCTCACTCAGGGTCTTCAGAAGCTCTGTCTGGTTCTCCCGGTCATAGGCCTGGAGCTTTCCCACGGTTTCCTCAATGTATCCCCGTATATATTCCTGGTTTGCCCCCCGAATCAACGCGTGCTCAAAGTTTACATCCTTAATAAAAACCACCGGCTTGTCCAGGATTTCCCCTATCCTGATGGCATCGCGGGCATCCTCATAAGCATTTTTAAGTCCCAGATAATGGTCTGTGTTCTTGGATATACCGGCTGTCAGACGGAATCCCATGGCCTGTATGCCCCATGTCTGTATCTGGTCCAGTATCGGCGGGACCTGGCTCCGGCACTTGGACGGGATAATGCAGGAAAAGCTGTCGCTTTTGGGTATCACCAGACACTCCACATTGTAATACCAGAAGGTTTTCTGTATGAGATGGCAGGTCCTCTGCTTGACCTGAATCACATCCTCCTCCGTCTTTTTCTGGACATACTTTTCAAAGTTATAAATATCCAGCACCACGATGAATACAGGCAGCTTGGGCCAGTTCAGATAATCGGAGCGCAGCACAGCCTCCTCCTCGCTCTTGATGTTGCCCATGATAATGTCCAGGAAAAAACTGGTCCCCATCATGTTCTGGTGCTGGTAAATCACCTCCAGCTTGGAAAACTCCAGGGCAAATGCAGTAACCGCCTGGTCCAGGACAATCCTGTCCCTGTCCTCCAGCTGGTCTGTCTCTATTTCAGCGAAAATGTAGCCGCAGGGCCTGCTTTTTAAATATATCTTGCGTATCTCAACCACATGGTCATCAAACCGTATGCACAGTTCCTCCTGGTTGTAGGGCATCTTGCCCACGGCCTTCATCAGCTGGTCCCACACATCCTCCCCCAGGGTACTGCTGAAATAGCCCCCGGAGGGGAATTCCAGCTTCTTATTCATGCTATCGTCAAACAGGGTAATGGGCTTTTCCAGAAGGCTGTACAGAACCTTTCCCACCCGGTCCAGGCCTCCGCCGTTAAGCTCCAAATCCGTGAATTTTTTGTAGATTTCGTTCCTGTAATCCAAAAGCATGTTCTGCTCGTCCACAATCACCCGCATCAGGGCGTTAATCAGCTCGATAAAAGGCTTTGCGTCCGGTATCTCAATCAGCGGGACTTTAAGCTGCTCCGCCAGCACCAGGCACTCGTCCGGGAGCGAGCCGATGAACCTGGTCTTAATCATGATTCCCGCTGCCTGGGCCTTATGAAGGCTGGTGATGAGGTGCGATAAAAACTTCTTATCACTTTTTATGGAGTATCCCGTGGTAATCAGCAGTTCATTCTTCTTCAGCCACAGGGTTATGTCCGGTATTTCCATGGTGTCTATGCATGTTATGGGATTGCCGGTTCCCCCGGCGCCTGCAACCAGCTTACAGTCCCTGAGGCAGTCCAGCTCCAGCGCATCTTTAATCGTAAAGGACATGTGCGTCATCCCCTTATCTTTTGTCCAAGTTTTTGCCAACGTTAACCTGCTCCGTACCTGTTTTTCCAGCATATCATAAAGTGGACCAAATAGCAAAATATGATTCTTTTTAAACAGGCTTCATGACAAAAGGCCGCAGGATGAAAGGAATGTCCGCCTCATGTTTATGGGCATCCCGTTCATCCTGCAGCCTTTTATATGACCGTCATCCGCATACCTGTCTCCCCGGTGCTTTGCTGCATTAATTCAGCAAAGCTCCATACCGCCCCAGAAAGCTCTGGGTCCTCTCGTTATCCGACGCAAATACCTGCTCCGGCGTACCCTCCTCCACAATGACGCCGTCTGCCATAAACACCACCCGGTCTGATATATCCCTTGCAAAGGCCATCTCATGGGTGACAATCACCATGGCGATATCCAGGTCCGCCAGGGATTTGATAACCTTAAGCACCTCCCCGGTCAGTTCCGGGTCCAGGGCTGAGGTAGGTTCGTCAAAGAACAGTATCTTGGGATTCAGGGCCAATGCCCTGGCAATGGCCACGCGCTGGCACTGGCCGCCGGACAGCTGGCAGGGGTATGCGTTCTCCTTGTCCTCCAGGCCCATTTTCTTAAGCAGGGCCCTGGCTTCCTCATACACCTCATCCCTGTCCCTTTTCTGCACATGGATGGGGGCGTCCGTGATGTTCTTCATGACAGAGTAATGGGGAAACAAGTTAAAATTCTGGAATACCAGGCCGTACTGGCTCTGGATTTCCTTCAAATCCTTCTTTGAGGCATACACAGCCTTCCCGCCTTCTGTCCAGGCGGCCCGCTTGCCCAGGTACACAACTTCCCCGCTGTCCATGGTTTCCAGCATGGTGGCGCACCGCAGCAGGGTGGATTTGCCTGAACCGGAGGGTCCGATGACAGACACGATTTCCCCCTCCTCCACACGGAGGGATATATCCTTTATGACTCCCAGCCCGTCGAAGGACTTTTCCACATGATTTAATTCCAGCAGCTTCATAATCCACAATCCTCCTGTTTTCAGACACACTCTAACGGTAATAATCCATCTTCTTCTCAGCCCACTCCATGCCGACCGCAACGACCAGGTTAAAAATGTAATAGAACAGCCCTGCCGCCACAAAGGGAATCATGTTGGTCTGGGACGCTGCCAGGGCCTTGGCTATGGAGAACATCTCCGCCACGCTGAGCGTAAAGGCCAGGGAGGTATCCTTGACCAGGGTGATAACCTCGTTGGTCACGGACGGAAGAATCCGTTTGATGACCTGGGGAAGTATGATTTTGAAAAAGGTCTGGAACCGGCTGTAGCCCAGAATCCGGGCCGCCTCATACTGGCCCACAGGCATGGACTGGATGCCGCTTCTGTAGATTTCAGCGAAATAGGCAGCATAGTTGATTACGAATCCGATGAAGGTGGCCCACAGGCGGTAGCCGCTGCCCACCTTGATGCGGAACAGGTAATAGGGTCCGAAATACACCACCATGAGCTGCAGCATCAGGGGTGTGCCTCTCATGATGGATATGTACACCTTGACAATGGCCTGAAGCACCCGGTTCCCGGACATACGTCCAAAGGCCACCAAAAGGCCCAGCGGAAGGGAAAATATAAGCGTCACCAGGAATATCTGGATACTGGTTCCCATACCTCCTGCCAACTGAATCAACATCTGTTCAATTGTCATCTTACCCATAACTTCGTACCTGCCTTTAACATTTATGCCGTATAAAGCCGCTGCAGACCAGCCGGTCCGGACAGCGGCTTTTATGCTAACAATTCAAACAACGCGTCTGTTACTTACCAATCGTGGTAACGTCCTCGCCAAACCATTTCTCAGATACGGACTTAAGCGTGCCGTCGGCAGCCATCTCCTCCAGGGCAGCCTGCACCTTGTCCCGGAGCTCCGTATTGCCCTTCTTAAATCCAACGCCGTACTCCTCTGCGGACAGGCTGTCCTCCAGAATAATGAAGTCTGCATTTCTCTGCTGGATCTGATATCCGGCCACAATTACGTCCATGGCAATGGCATCCACTGCACCCTGTTCCAAATCCATGAAAGCTGAGTTATAGTCAGCCGTGGTAAGCAGCTGCTTGAAGGTAGCTGTCAGGTCAGGCGCTTCCTTTAACGCTGCCTCTGCGGAGGAGTCTACCTGGCACTCCACAATCTTGCCTGCCAGGTCTGCCTGGCCGGCAATCCCGGAATCCTTAGCCACAACAAATACCTGGGTATTGGCCATGTACGGCTCAGACCATGTATAGGCGTCCTCACGCCCTGTCATGGTAAATCCGTTCCAGATACAGTCGATGTTGCCTGCCTCCAGCTCCATATCCTTGGAATCCCATGCAATGGGCTGCGCCTTGTACTCCAGTCCCAGACGCTTTGCCACTTCCTGGGCCAGCTCCAGGTCAAATCCTGTATATTCACCGTCATCTCCCATGAATCCCATAGGCGGGAAATCCTGGTCAAATCCTACTATCAATGTTCCTCCGGCACTCTCTGCCGCTGCCTCTGACGCGGCCTCGCTCTCTGTCTCTTCAGATGCGCCCTCAGCCTTGGCGGTGTCTGCCGCTGCCTCAGTTGTCTCTGCCTTTGTCTCTGTGGCTGCTCCCTTTGAGCCGCCGCATCCTGCCAGGGATAATACCATCACCGATGCAAGGGCCAGGCTAAATAGTCTCTTTTTCATAATAAACGTCCTCCTCTTATTCCGCTGTTTCTGTCCAGCGGCTCCTTACGGTCTTTTGACACGCTATCATATTAGCACACTAAAGCGCCTGTGTAAAGGACATTTTATATGGCAAAACTGACAAATCTTCACCCCGCCGTCCCCCTCCCTGAAAATCAGGGCAGGACCGGGGCTTACAGAAACTTCTTAAGCTCCTCCAGGCTCCTCACCTCATAATCCGCCTTTATGCCCTCAGGCAGCATCTGCCCGCCGGGGTTATACCAGCACGTATAGGTACCAGCTGCCATTCCTCCCCTGATATCCGATGCAGGGGAATCACCTATGAGCAGCATACGCCGGGGATTTGCATTGGGTATCCTGGAAAAACAGTAATCAAAATATTCCTTCCGGGGTTTCTGGCTTCCCGCATCCTCAGACACAAAAATATCCTTCATGAAACCGTCCAGCCCCGAGGCGGACAGCCGTTTATACTGGGTGGATGACGTGCCATTGGTGACCACATATAAATCATATCTGTCTCTCAGGTAAGCGCACAGGTCCAGGGCCCCGTCAATCAAGAAGGCCGACCCGTCCAGCTGGCTCCGGTACAGCTTCTCCGCCTCACGGCCGTCCACCCTCCTGCCCAGACGGCCGAAAAACGCCTCAAAACGCTGCCATACCAAATCCTCCTTGGTCACTTCCCCCCGTTCAAAGGCAGACCAGAATCCTTCATTGATTTCATGGTATAATTGAAGCCGTTCCTCCGAAGGCTCAAACCCATACTGCTCAAGCACCACCTTCATGCCCTGCTTCTCCGACATGCCGAAATCCAGCAGCGTGCCGTCCACGTCCAGAAGAATCACATCAAACTTCCGTTCCCTGCTCTCCATAAACCACATTTCCTCCGCAAACCGTATATATTACCCTGCCTGTCAATGTCCTGCCCAGGAAGGGACTGTTGGACGACTTGGACTCAAACCCTTCCACGGTCCACTGCCTGTCCTCATCAAAGAGCACCAAATCCGCCGGTGCACCTGCCTCCATACGCCCGCAGTCCAGCTTATACAGCCTGGCCGGATTCAGGCTCATCTTTTCCATGAGTTCCATCAGCGTGAGATGGCCCGCCTTCACCAGATTGGTAATGCCCAGTGCCAGGGCAGTCTCCAGTCCCAGTATGCCGCTGGGCGCCTGTGTCAGAGGCCGTTCCTTCTCCTCCCTGCTGTGGGGCGCATGGTCCGTTGCAATCATGTCTATGGTCCCGTCCTTAAGCCCCTCAATCAGCATCTGCCTGTCTGCCTCTGTTCTTAAAGGCGGGTTCATCTTAGCCAGGGTTCCGTACTTTAACACGGCTTCCTCTGTCAGGGAGAAATGGTGGGGCGTCACCTCGGCCCACACCTTTGCCCCCAGCTTCTTGGCCAGGCGTACCATCTCCACGGAATGTCCTGAGCTGATGTGCTGGATGTCCACGGTGGCGCCTGTATCCAGGGCAATCATACAGTCCCTGGCCACCAGGGAGTCCTCTGCCAGGGCCGGTGAGCCGTAGATACCCAGCTCTTCGGAAATCCGTCCGTGGTTGATTCCGTTTTCCCTGATGAAATGCTTGTCCTCCTCATGGAAACTGAGAACCGTATCCAATCTGGCCGCCTCCTCCATAGCGGCTCTGACAAAGGTTCCCTCCATCAGGGGAATTCCGTCGTCCGTAAATCCCGCTGCCCCGGCTGCCAGAAGCCCTTCCATATCGGTCAGCTCCCTGCCTGCAAATCCCTTTGACACAGCGGCGCAGCTTAACACATGGATGCCTGTCTTCTTCCCCTCTTCCAGCACATAGCGCAGCGTCTCCCTGTTGTCCACAATGGGATTGGTGTTGGCCATGCACACCACCGTGGTAAAACCGCCCTTTGCAGCCGCCCTTGCCCCGGTATGGATGTCCTCCTTGTACGTGGGACCGGGATCCCGGAAATGCACATGGACATCCACCAGGCCAGGCGCCACCACCAGGCCCTCCGCCTCAATCACCTGCTCGTAATCCCGTTCCCCGGGGCCAAAACCCGCTGCTTTGGCTGCCCCGCCCTGGTCAGCCGGAAATATCCCTGCTATCCTGTCTCCGTCCAAAACCACATCCGCCTTTATATCCAGCCCTTCTGCGGGTCCCATAACCCGTCCTGCGCGAATCAAAATCATAATCTTTCCCTCTCTTTATTCCAATCATTTACGGGTACTGCCTGCTACACCAGGAATTCCTCTCCCCGCCTGTGTATCTCACGTATCCTGTCCTTGTAAGCCCCGGCGCAGGGCAGGGCCCTGAACCTGGCCGCCGCCTGATAATCCTCCCAGAAATGCATGGGAAACACCACGTCCGCCCCCACCATTCTCATGAAGTCATCCATCCCCAGAAAGAAATCCTTTTCCTGCCTGGGGTCAATAAGCATAAAGGCCACATCAATATGGCGGCCGGCCAGCCGGTCCATTTCCCGGTGGAACCGCTGGCTCATCCTGATATTGTCGGCCTCCGGTTCCCCCTCCCATACCCAGTTGTTTAAATCCCCTGCGTGGTAAAGGGTCCTGCCCTCCAGGCTGACCAGAAACGCAACCCCTTCATCCGTGGACTTAAACGCCTGGATGTCCACCGGATGTCCGGCTTTGTCCTTCAGGCTCACTTCCTCCCCCGGTCCCAGGAATACGGTCCTGCCCAGGAGGTCCTCCGGCACCTGCCTGGTCCAGATATCGTCAGACAGCACATAGGTCACGTTCCCGCGGCTTTCCTCCAAATCAAATATGGAACGGGAAAAATGGTCCCCATGCCGGTGGCTGGCAAACACAAACAGCGGCTTTTCCCTGTCCGTCTCCGGAATACTGCCCTCAAAATAGTCAAACAGAAGTACGGCATGGTCAAGCTCCGCCATAAAACTGCTGTGATGGATATAAGTTATTTTCATATCGGTCATCTCCCATCCCTTCTAATATGTTTAATAGTAACATAAACCGCAATTCCCGTATAGTTATTTTATCCGGTTTTCCATTTATATACAGAAACAGGCAGCACCCGCCGGTTATCATGAACCAGCCGGGCGCTGCCCGCCGGACAACGCATCCCTGCATTCTTTTAGTTACACTGCATGGTAAAAGGTCTTCCATTTACCGCTGGCAAACCTCCGCCCAAACAGGGCGGAACGGACCGTCCAGTCCGCAATCATGGCCCACCACACGCCCACAGCCCCCATGCCGAGCCCCACTGCCAGCACATAGCTGAACCCGATACGGAATATAACCATGGACAGGATGGACACGCACATGGGAAACTTCACATCGCTGGCCGCCCTCAGCACATTGGCCAGGCAGAAGGAGGAGGGCCATAAAAATACGGCGCAGCCGTCATGAATCAGCACCAGCACGGCTCCCAGCTCCAATGCTTCTCTGGACAGTCCATATAGGCTGAGAGAAAGCGGCATAGTCAATATAACGGCTATACAGCAAAGCCCGTTGACGATATATGTAATTTTCATCATTTTCTTTGCATAGTATCCGGCCTGGTCAAAATCGCCTGCTCCCACACAGCGTCCCACCACCGTAATCATGGCCAGATTCATGGCCTGGCCCGGCAGCACGCCCATTCCGTCCAGGTTATTGGCAATGGCGTTGGCAGCTATCTGGGTGGTGCCGAACATGGCAATGATTCCCACCACCAGAACCCTGCCCAGCTGGAAGATGCTGTTCTCAATCCCATTGGGTATGCCTATGCCCAGTATCTGCTTTACCATCCTGAAATTAAATTTCCATTTTCCTCCGATAAAGATATCCAGATTCTGGCTGCCCAGCCGCACCAGAAGGATGAAGCAGGCAGTCATACGGGAAATCAGGGAAGCAGCAGCAGCGCCTGCCACGCCCCAATGGAACACAAAAATGAACAGGGAATCCCCAATAACATTGATAATGTTCATAATAATGGACGCCTGCATGGATATCTTGGAATTCCCCATGGACCGGAACAGGGCTGCACAGGAATTATAAACAGCCAGGAAGGGGTAAGACAATGCGGATATGGTCAGATAAACCAGCGCATTGGCCATCACATCCTCCGCCACCCCGCCGTAGAGCAGCACCAGCACGCCCCTGCGCAGCAAAATGCAGAGTCCCATGATGATAAGAGATAAGGTTCCGGTTATTAAAATCAGCTGATTTGCTGACTGACAGGCCCTGTCCCTCCGCCTCTGCCCCAGATACTGGGAGGATACCACGGCGCCGCCGGTTGCCACAGCTGCAAATATATTGATAAACAGGGTGTTGACCATGTCCACCAGGGATACTCCGGAGGTAGCGGCCTCCCCTGCGCTGGATACCATCATGGTATCCACCATTCCTACGGATACAGCCAGTATCTGCTCCACAATAAGGGGCAGTATCAGCCGTTTTAAATCTTGGTTGGAGAACATCCGGGCTCCGGCTTCATTTTGTTCCATCAGCAGCATACCATCCTTTGTGTCCCGCTTTTTTTCCTGAATAATCCGCGGGATGCTTTCTTAAAAAAGCCTACTCCAACCGCCATTTCCCGTCAATCTGTAATTTACCCAAAAATATGGGGCAATCAAATGGCCTCCCCGTCCGCTTTCCACAAATCCGGCAATTTCCGTAAAACTACAGCCCGTAAAACAAGGGTGAGCCCGGCCCCAGAGGCAGTCCGGACATATACCAGACAGAAAACATCGCAATCCATCCCAGGAGAAAGGCCCCTGAATAGGGCAGCATGGTGGAAATGACGCTTCCGATGCCTGCCTCCTTATCGTATTTTTGGAAAAATGCAACTGTCAGCACGAAAAAGGGCATCAGGGGCGCAATGATATTGGTGCTGGAATCCCCTATCCGGTATGCGGCCTGGGTCAGCTCCGGCGAAAGACCCAGGCGCATGAACATGGGGACAAAGACAGGCGCCATAATGGCCCATTTAGCTGAATCCACTGCTATAAAGATATTGATGCCTGCTGTCAGCACAATGAAGCAGATTACCAGGGGAAGTCCTGTAAATCCCACTGACTGGAGGAAGCCAGCCCCTTTGACGGAAATAATGGTACCCAGGTTGGAATAATTAAAGCAGGCTGTAAACTGCGACGCAAAGAAAATCAGCACCATGAAACCGGCCAGGCCGCTTATGGAATGATTCATAAGGGCCACCGCATCCCTGCTGTTCTTCACGGTGCCGGCTCCAATGCCGTATGCCAGACCGGGAAGCAGGAACAGGAGCATCATGAAAAAAATAATGCTGTCCATAAAGGGGGAGTTGAGGAAGGAATGGTTTACGGGGTCCCTAAGCAGTCCGCCGGACGGCACCGCCAGGACAGCTATGAAAACCCCATACACCAGGGCCGTGATGCCGGCCCAGGCCATGCCTCTCTTCTCATTTTCCCCGATATCTTCCACGTTTCCTGTCTCTTCAGGCACCCATGGACCCAGCCGTGGCTCCACCAGCCTGTCCGTCACAAGGGTACCCAGAACCGTGATTAGGACTGTGGATGCCACCATGAAATACCAGTTGCAGACAGGAAGTACTGTATACACGGGGTCAATCATGCGGGCTGCCTGGGTGGACATTCCTGCAAACATGGGGTCATTGGTGCCAATCAGAAGATTGGCGCTCCATCCGCCTGACACGCCTGCAAATGCCGCCGCCAGCCCGGCCGCGGGATGGCGGCCAAAGGCCATAAAAAGCACTGCCCCCAGGGGGACCAGGACCACATACCCGGTGGATGAAGCAATGTTGGACATGATACCCAGAAACACAACCACCGCAGTAGCAAGGGGTTTTGGCGTGGAGGCAGCTACCCTGCGCAGCAGGGCGGACATAAACCCGGTACCGTCTGCCACCCCCACCCCAATCATGATGGTAAAAACAGTTCCCAGTGCAAAAAAGCCTGTAAAGTTAGACACCACCGCGGTGACCATATACCGGATGCTGTCCGGTGCCAGAAGGCTCACCGCCTCCACTGTCTTCTCTGTAATCTCTCCGTTTGTGCGGTCCAGAAAATCGTATGTGACGGACAATCCCAGGAATCCGCACAGGGCGGACAAAAGGATTACAAGCCCTGTCAGTATCAGGAATATCACTGCCGGGTCAGGCAGCCTGTTCCCCACCCGCTCCACGGTATCCAGAGCGTTTAAAACAACGCCTTTTTTCTGCCCTTTATCTGCCAAAACAGTTCCTCCAATCATGCAGTAATTATGTGTTGGGTTTATCTTTCCCCTCTTTACCGTCTTATATTACACGGTCCTGTTAATTGCAGGAACCTGGCGGCGGGAAAGAGCGCCTGGGCAGTGATTTGTTATTTTGTCAGATAGTTTTTGTATGGCCGCCAATTTTATTGGCCTATAACACAACGCCGTTCCAGTTATTTCCCCCTCCGCATTATACACTTTAGATAAAAAAACCAAAAAATCTTCCCAATTTGCCGTCATTGTTTCAGAAGGCATTGTGAATTAAAATACAAGCATACAAGACATGGGAACGTGAAACGAAATGTTAGTAAAAGAAAAGGGGAAAACAATGGAGGGGAAGAAAAAAGGATTATCTCTAACAACACAGATACTGATTGCCACGGCAGGCGGTATTGTCTTCGGGTCTTTGATTGGGCCATGGGCTTCAAATTTAAAATTTATCGGCGATATTTTCATCCGGCTTATCCAGATGTCGGTCGTACTTCTGGTAATGACCGCGGTTGCAGGCGCAGTCGGAAGCGGCGACGGGCAGGATGTGGGAAAGATGGGATTTCACACCTTTAAGTGGATTATCTTTTTCACCATATTATCCGCGGGACTGGGCGTTGTACTGTCCACAGTCATTAAGCCCGGCCTTGGTATTGAGATTGCCAACGCTGAGGCCATTGCCAATGCAACAGCGGAAACAGCCTCTCTTCAGGACACACTGTTAGGCTTTGTATCCACAAATATCATTGGCTCCATGGCTGACAGCGCCATGGTTCCATGCATCGTTTTCGCATTGTTCTTCGGCACAGGCATGGGTACCTATACACGCCAGAGCGGCAACCGGAACATGGTTGAGTGGGTAACTGGTTTTAATACCATTATCACCAATATCATTAAGGCAGTCATGCATGTCGCGCCAATCGGAATCTTCTGCCTGCTGGCAAATGTGGCTGGCTCCACTGGTTTTAAGGTCATCATTCCCATGATTAAGTTCCTGGGAGTACTGCTCATAGGCGACGCAATCCAGTTCCTTATTTATGGCCCGCTGACAGCCGCGCTCTGCAAGGTAAATCCGGCTAAGATGCCTAAGAAATTCGCTAAAATGTCCATGATGGCCGTGACAACCACCTCCGGCGCAATCTGCCTTCCAACCAAGATGGAGGATGCGGTTGTAAAGTTCGGCGTAAGCCGTAAAGTCGCTGATTTTACCGGACCCATTACCATGTCCATGAACAGCTGCGGCGCAGCGCTGTGTTATGTGGCTGCTATCTTCTTCATGGCGCAGTCCACCGGTATCCAGCTGACCACCTATCAGATGGGAATGGCAATTCTGCTGTCATGTCTGATGTGCATGGGGACCATCGTTGTGCCGGGCGGTTCCGTCATCGTATATACCTTCCTTGCATCCTCCCTGGGACTGCCGCTGGAAAGTATTGCTATCCTCATTGGCATTGACTGGTTCTCCGGAATGTTCAGAACGCTTATGAATGTTGATGTCGATGTCATGGTAGGCATGCTTGTATCCAGCAAGCTGGGGGACCTGGACAGGGATGTGTTTAATGAGGTAAAAACAGTTCAGTATTAATGCTTAATCATCTGCTGCAAATAAGATAAAACAAAACGCGTGTCTGAAGCTCACTCCCCGCCATACTGCATGGACGGGGAGTGAAGCTGCAGGCACGCTTCTGTATATTTGGGGCTTATTTGCATGTTCAGTTACATCAATCTTTCTCTTATGGCCTGTTCCTGTTCGTCAAAGAGCAAATCCTTATTATACTGGTAATAGCGTTCGCACTCATATTCATCCAGGAACCGCACACACGCCTCGCTGGTATTCAGTTCCGTGACAAATATAACCATTTCCTGGCCATTTCCAAAGGCCGCCTCCATAAAGTCAAAGGCGTGTTCCAGGCAGCTGCCGCAGTCCTCCTTCATTGTCTCATAGCCGTCGCTCTGCTCCATAAATTTTTTGCGCACCCATTCCCAGGCCTGCTCCCTGTTCTCCACGGATTCCATTCTCATCTGCCGGGCATATTCCTCCAGCGTGATACGCACGCCCAGGCACAGGCGGTCCTCCCGCCTTCCTGCGAGCCCGCTTTTCTTCCTGCGGAGGCGCTCCCTTTCCAGTTCCCGGGCCAGACACCCAAGAATTCCGTCAGGCGCTGCGCCATCTGCAGACTTCCCTGTCCCGCCCATCATCTCCTGGCGGTATCTCTTAAGCTGCTCCATCAGAAGTTCCATGGTTTCATTCTTCTCCCACAGCTTCTTAAACCCTTGCGTCAGTTTAGATAAAAGCAGGCCCGCAACACTGAGGCGTTCATCAAAGGGCGCTCTGGCCACCCGGTCACACAGCTCCTGTCGTATGGTGCCCTGTAAAATCTCATCCACCTGATACTCATTCTGGTATTTATAATACAGCTCCAGGTAATTTGCGAAATCCTTTGCGATTTGGGGATGCTGGATGTACTGGCTGACCACATCCCGGTCAGCCCTTTTGTCCAGGCTTTCATATACCAGAATCAGCTGGGACAAATCTTCCCAGCCCCTTGGCGTGGCGAACAGCTTTCCGTCCACCGTTGTCTCAATCCGGCAGAAATTCTGCCCCTTGATGCTGAGGTAGGAGATAATGGCCGGGTGGATGTTCTCCCGGTACGCATACTCCTTCCACACCCCCAAATCCGGCTCCACGTCAATCCGCTTAATCCGGTCCAGGGTGACCACATCAAATTCCCTCACCGACTTGTTATATTCCGGGGGATTGCCCGCAGCAGCGATTATCCATCCCTCCGGTATCTTATGGTTTCCAAAGGTCTTGCACTGGAGGAATTGCAGCATGGTGGGAGCCAGGGTCTCGGATACACAGTTGATTTCATCGATAAAGAGAATCCCTTCCTCCAGTCCGGTTTCTTCCATCCGGTCATAGATGGAAGCCACAATTTCGCTCATGGTGTACTCCGTCACCGCATACTCTTTTTGGCCATAGGTCTTTTTTTCAATAAAGGGAAGGCCCACCGCACTCTGTCTGGTGTGATGGGTGATGGTATAGGATACCAGCCCAATCCGGCATTCCCTGGATATCTGTTCCATAATCTGTGTCTTTCCCACTCCGGGCGGACCGATGAGCAGCACCGGCCTCTGCCGGATGGACGGTATGACATACTCCCCATTCTCATCCTTTAACAGGTATGCTTCTATGGTATCCTTTATCTCTTCCTTAGCCCGCTTAATATTCATGTCCTGTTCTCCTGCTCTGCGGGATACTAAAATGCATCCCTGTTCTGTTTTCCCGGCCTGTACTCCATGAGCTGTTCCTCCTCCAGCACCACCTTCATGGCCCAGGGCGGCACGGACTCATCGGAAAACATGTTTTCGATAAACACAAAGGCCGCGTCATAGGCGGGGGCCTGCACCGGATAGATTCCCTTGCCGTCCGTGAAATAAATAAGCCCCTTAAGGGAGGCTGCCTGACGGCTTTTCTTAAGCCCGTTCACATACTCAAATGCCGGTCTGAAATCCGTTCCGCCGCTTCCTGCAATCGCAAAATCATCCATATATGCCTTCAGCTCATCCTGACTGGTTACCAGCACATCGGACTGCACCGCGTCATCGCACTGTATGATGTGTATATGGACCTTCTTAAAATAACTCTCAGTCTCCGACAGCACATCGTAAGTCTCTTCCAGAAACCGCTTCACCAGTTCTCCGGAGCAGGACATGGAGGTGTCGATGACAATGGCAAAATCTTCTACCCGGTAAATCTCCCTGGACTCCAGCGGCTCAATCAGAGGCATGTTGCCGTAGAGGGAAAGGCCGTAGGTGTAAAACGCATAGTCAAAGGAGTCCGGGTCCACCTGCATCTCTTCCTTCAGAACCGCAAACTTCCGAAGGAACCGGCTGTAGTCGTACCGCTCCCGGTTCTCCACCCGCACTTCCTCCAGCAGGCTCCGGTTGTCCTCCGATGCGTCCTTTGAGCCTGTTTCCAGTTCTGTCTGCATCCTATCCCGGTTATCATTCCACTGGTTCTGCCTGGACCGGGCGATTTTCGGACGGCTCTCCTGTTCCCACAGGTCATGGCTGTCCACGAAAAATTCAGCTCGCAGCATATCCAGACGGCGTTCAGGAAGCTCCATCTCCAAAAGAACCCTGTAAACCCGCTCCGCAGTCAGTACCGGCGTCACAGCCCGCCCGCCGCCGCCCTTCTTTCCCGCCCTGCTTTTTTCCGCCAGGGCCTTCTCCAGCCTGAGATACATTTCCCGCCTCAGGGCACTCCTTGGCACATGGACACATTTCTGGTATAGTCCGTCAATGACGTACTCCATGGCAATATCGCAGGACAGGTCCCAGTATCCCTTATCCCTGTCCCTTCGCGTATACATATGGCAGAACAGGCAGTGGAACAGCATATGGAGGTAACCCCGGTTCACCAGCGTCCTCCCCCTTTTGTACAGCCCCAGCAGATAATCCGGCCCGTAGTAAATCAGATGCCCGTCCGTCCCCAGGCCGTCCCGTCCCCAGTCAGCCTCAAAGCCCAGGCTGCTGAGGGACACGTCCAGAAACTTCATATTCACATACAGCTCGCTTCTGGCCTGGTAGAGAATCCTGGTACACAGGGTAACCTGGTCCAGCTCCTCCAGCTGCCGTTTCCTGACAGGGTCTGTCATGACTGCCGCCCTGCTGTCATGGTCGCATGCTCTTCCTTTAATTCCTGGTACAGATGGTAAAAGGTCCACTCGCTGTTATGCTCTGTCAGCACTGCCTTAAGGGCAATCCTGGGCACGCCGGCCCTGCGCAGTCCGGCCAGCAGCATGTCCAGTCTCTGGCTTGAAAACTGTTTTAATACCATGACCTCCTCCGGTATGACCGGGAGCTCATCCGGTCCGGCTTTGATTTCCGCTGTCCCAGTTTCCGCTGCCTCAAAGCCTTCCATCCCGGCCAGGTATCCCACCTTTTCCAGAACCTGTTCCGGTCCTATATTCTTTATGCGCACGCCCATGCGGACCAGTACGCTCTTCATCATGGCCACATGCTTCATTGTCTCCGGTCTGCCCGGATTATAGTACAGCACTGTCTCCATCATCTTTGCCATGTTCTGCCATCTCCTTTCAACAGGGCCTGTCCGCCCCCCAATCCCGGCATTTCCTTCTCCCTGCGCCTACTGGCCAAACAGCTCCTGGCTGTCAAGCATCAGGGTAAAAGGCCCGTCATTGAGAAGCTCCACCTTCATGTCTGCTCCAAACCGTCCCTTTTCCACCACATCCACATGGGTTCTGCACCGTTCCATAAAGTGCTTATACAGGGACTCCGCCATCTGGGGAGCGCCCGCCTTGATAAAGCTGGGCCTGTTACCCTTGCGGCAGTCCGCATACAGGGTAAACTGGCTCACCACCAGAAGCTCTCCCTCCACATCTTCCAATGAGAGGTTAGTTTTTCCATTTTCGTCCTCAAATATCCGCAGGCGGCAAATCTTATCAGCCATCTTCTCGGCCATCTGCCTGGTGTCTCCGTCCGCAACCCCCAGAAGGATGAGAAAGCCCTTTCCGATTCTCCCCAACAATTCTCCGTCCACGGTCACGCTGGCCTGCGTTACCCGCTGTACCACTGCTCTCATATGCTTTTATCTCCTTTTTATCTCAGCATCATTTTCAGATATTCCATAAGGGTTTCCGTGGTTTCCTCCCTGTAGAGTATTTCCCTGGCCCGCACCGGATAATCCGTGATGATATTGTCCACGCCTAATAGTTTCATTTGCTCCATCTCAGTCTTGCTGTTCACGGTCCACACATGGACCGCCTTGCCCTTTTCATGGGCAGCCTCCACCAGCCTTCTGCCCGCAAAGCTGGAACGGATGCTGATAAAATCAATGTATTCATTGTCGTAATAGGTTCCGTAGGCAGCAGCCAGGATGTAGCCTGTCCTCAGCTCCGGAGCCATTTCCTTCACCCGCTCCAGATATCCCAGTTTAACCGATGTAATGACGCACTGGTCCTCCATCCCATATTCCCGGACCAGGGCAGCCACCTGTTCAGGGAGGCTGGAATCATTTCCAATGTTCTTAAGCTCAATATTCAGCTTCATGCGGCCCTTGCAGGCTTCCAGCACCTCTTCCAGGGTTGGTATACGCTCTCCTGCAAACCGGGGGCTGAAATGGCTACCCACGTCCAGCCGGCTTACCTGGTCATAGGTCATGGTTCCCAGCCGCCGGTCCACACCCGCCACCCGCTTCAGGTTCAGGTCATGGCATACCACTACAATGCCGTCCGCCGTGGTCTGCACGTCAATCTCACTGTAATCCGCCATCTCTTCCATGGCTGCCTCAAGGGCTGCCATGGTGTTCTCCGGGGCCATGCGGGAGCTTCCCCGGTGGGCCGTGACTTCTGTCCGTCCCAGTACATCCCAGTCCGGGGACGTGCCGTTGTAAACCATATCAAATATAAGAAACAGGCTGGCACCGGCCAGGGCTCCCGTTATGGTCAGTATCCATTTTCTCTTGAAATGCAGTTCATAAGGCATGGAAAAATCCCAGGGCGCCTCATGGGCATTTTTCATGCCGTACTGGTAATATACCACGGTCAGGGCTCCAAAGTCCACCAGGGGAGCCAATATCCCCCCTATGAACAGCACCACCAGTTCCAGTCTGGCGCACACAGCTGCCAGCACGGCCATGGCCGCATAGCTGTCCACAAACAGGGTGACTATAACAGCGGATACCACAACAATGACCACATACATGAGTACCAGGCCCGCTGCCAGCCCCAGATTCACAACCAGCAGCAGGATTACTGCCCTGAGGCTGCGTCCCTTTAGAAGCTCCATGCTTCTTCTGAAGCCGTCGTTAAACTGCTTCTGTTCAATCATGCAGGCAAAAAACACCAGCATGGTGGGAATCCCGATAAGCACCAGGGCCGTCACCAGCACCACCAGGCCCAGCCGGGCGGCAGGGGCGTGCAGGATTTCGTACATGACAAAATTAAGGGGCTTTATCTTAGTGAGAATCCGCAGCAGCAGATAGCTGTTCATCATCACATAATCGGCCAGGGCCAGGGGCAGAAGTTTCCAGTTCCTGCCCTTACATGCATCCCAGGCCTTACCCAGCGCTCCCCTGAATATATATACGGAATCCACCCTCATGGAATAGGCCGCAGCCTGGTAGGCTGTGATAAGGCCCCCTATTTCCACCACCATGAACACCATTCCCAGCACCGCTGCCACCAGGGCGCAGACAATGGTTGCCGGGCGCAGAAGAAAGGCCCCCATATTACTCATGGTCAGATAGCTGTATCCTGCCATGCGCAACGAGAACCTGAGGAGCTGGTTTACCAGCCTGATATAGAATGTACCTGCAACCAGCCGGAGCAATACCTCGAAAATTACCAGCTGGCGCAGGTTCAGTTTAATTACCTGGTCTGTCTCTTTTATCAATCGGTTCACTTAAGATTCTTCCGACCTTTCTTTCTGCTCCCTGGCAAATGCCGTGATGGCCTCGTTCAGTGAAAACATCTTGGCATCCAGCATATCCACCATGTCGGCGCAGGCCTTTAGTTCCTTCAGCAGGTTCTCCGGGGCATTGCCTTCAAACTTATATGCAATCTTATGTTCCAGGCTGGCCCAGAAATCCATTGCAACGGAACGGATTTGAATCTCCACCTTGGTCTCCACCGGTCCATCCGTAAGATAGACCGGCACAGTCACTACCATATGATAACTTTTGTATCCGTTAGGCTTTGGGTTCTTGATATAGTCCTTTACATGAAGGACGGTCACATCCCCCTGAGCCGCTATCATATCGGCTATCTGATAGATATCCGACGTAAACGAACATATAATCCTGATACCCGCAATATCACTGAGGCACTCCATCATATTCTCAATAGTGACCTCATACCCATCCTTTTTCAGCTTCATCACAATGCTTTCCGCTGACTTCAGTCTGGATTTGATATGCTCAATGGGGTTATAATCATAACGGTTGGCAAACTCGTTGTTCAATATTTCAATCTTTGTACCGACCTTTTTTAGTGCCGAATCATACAGAAACATCACTGAACGCCATTGGTCAACCTGGTCGTCCGCTTTGGGGATATTGGTCATTCCTATCCCTCCTTACCTTAAGCCTAGAGTTTAAGCCCCTTTAACAGGTCGCCTAACCCTGTGGATACCGAACCGGTCTCCTTGTAGTCAAATGTCTCATGCTCTTCTTTGTCTGCCTGCTGTTCTGCCAGAACCTTCATGCTCAGGCTCAGCTTGCCGTCCTGTGCGGAAAGAATCTTTACCTTCACGGTCTGTCCCTCGGTCAGAACAGCGCTGGGATGCTTGATTCTCTGGGTGCTGATTTGGGAAATGTGAAGCAGTCCGTCCACGCCGTCATCCAGCTTGATGAATGCGCCGTAAGGCTTGATGCTGTCCACAGTGCCCTCCACGATATCCCCTGCCTTGAACTGGGCCATGCGCTCCTTTTTTAACGCATCCTTTTTCTCCTTCTCCACCTCACGGCCGGAAAGCACCAGTCTCTTCTTCTCCGGGTCAACTGTAATGATAATGGCTTCCACATACTTGCCCTGCCAGTCTTCCAGTTTCTCCACATACTCTGTGGACAGCTGGGATGCCGGGATAAATGCCCGTACTTCCTCCAGGGATGTGACCACGCCGCCCTTTACCGCCTCGGAAATCTTAACCTTTACAACGGTCCTGTCCTCCATCATCTGAGCAAACTGGGCCCACTTCGCCCCATCGCCGCTCTCCTCCTCAGCAATCTGGATGTGTCTCTGGTTCAGAGTCTTGTAGGAAGCCTCCAATTCAGCTGCATAATCCTCCATGGTCTCCACGGGTGCAGCCTCCTTTACCTCTTCCGTCACTTCATTCTCCAGCTCTTTGTTCAGTTCTTCACTCATAATTACTCTCCTCGCCTTCTGTACATTTTACCAAAATATATTCCTTACCATTATAACAACAACCCACCTAATATTTCTATAGTTTTATGACGAAAATTATACCTTTTTTTATTTTTTATCGTCTTTTTACGCCTTTTCACTGTCCTGAAAATATGATATGATGCATTCAGCGGCTAAAATATCTTAACACGCCCTAGAAAGGACCTGCATTCCATGATAGATTTACTGGACCTGCACACACATACAACGGCCAGCGGCCATGCCTATAATTCCCTTTATGAGATGGTGCAGGCTGCTTCAGCCAAAGGATTATCCCTGTTTGGATGTTCCGACCATGCCCCTGCCATGCCCGGCAGCTGCCACTCCTTCCACTTCATCAATTTCAAGGTTCTGCCAAGAACCCTTTTCGGCGTCAGGCTGATGATGGGCGTGGAACTGAATATTATGGATTATGAGGGCGCCGTGGACCTGGAACAGAGCGTCCTGGAGCCCCTTGACTACGCCATAGCCAGCCTGCACCAGCCCTGTATCGACAGCGGTACGGCGCTCCAGAATACCAACGCCTATCTGGGAGCGCTTAAGAATCCCCTGATTCAGATTATCGGCCACCCGGACGACAGCCGTTTTCCCATTGACTATGACACACTGGTGGCTGCGGCCGGGGAACACCATAAGCTTCTGGAGGTAAACAACAGCTCCTTAAATCCCTTAAGCTTCCGCGTGGGAGCCAGGGATAATTATATAAAAATGCTGGAGCTCTGCAGACGCTACCGCACCAGCATCATCATAAACAGCGACGCCCACTGCGAAGCGGACGCAGGCAGCCACGCCTATGCCCACGCCCTTCTGGAGGAGGTGGACTTCCCCCAGGAACTGGTGGTCAACACCTCTCTTGACCTGCTGTGCAGCTACCTTCCCAAAGCAGCCGCCATTCTGGCCCAGCAGGAAGACGAACGGTGCGGACACCTGTACCGTCCCAGGACAGCCGCAAAAGGGAAGGCGCCGGGAGGAAATGAGTGATGATTAATTTCCTGAACCTGGAATATTTCCTGGTGGCTGCCGAAGAGCTCAACTTTACCCGGGCAGCCAGGAAGCTCTACATCTCCCAGCAGTCCCTGAGCAACCATATATCCAATCTGGAAAAGGAATTTGACGTGATTCTCTTTAACCGCACGTCTCCGCTGACCCTTACCTATGCGGGAAGGGCTTTAAAAACCAGAGCCAGGGAGCTTCTGGACCTGAGGGACGAAACCTACAAGGAAATCTCCGACATAAAGGATTTTTCCACGGGACAGCTTTCCATCGGAGTGTCCCACACCCGCGGCCGGGTCATCCTGCCGGAAATCCTGCCCACCTACCAGTCCCAGTTTCCGGGCATTGAGCTTCACCTGGCGGAGGGAAATTCCAGCCAGCTTGCCTCAGACCTTCTCCATGGCAGCATCGACCTGATGATTGACCTGCTGCCCTTTACAGCAGAGAATGTGGAGACAGTCCCCATCTGCAATGAAGAGATTCTCATGGTGGTGCCGGATGAAACGCTGGGCAAAGCATATCCGGGCCAGGTGGAGGAAATAAAGGAAAAGCTCCGCGCTGCCCCGGACATCCGCCTGCTGGAGCACTGCCCCTTTGTATTGTTAAAAAAAGGAAACCGTGTGCGCACCATAGCCGATGAAATTTTTGAGGACGCCCAGATGAGTCCCCGCATCGTGCTGGAAACGGAAAACATAGAAACCGTGCTGGCCCTCAGCGGCAAAGGCATGGGAATCACATTTTATCCCAAAATGTTCATGTCCCCGGACCCTGCCTCCCCTTCCTACCGCAGCGCGGTCCTGGAACAGAGCCGCCTGAACCTGTACTCCCTGAACTACACCCGGGCCCACGGCGTCCTGGGCATCGGCTATCACAAGGGCCGCTACATGTCCAGGGCCGCCCACGAGTTCATACGCATCGCCAAGGAACGGCTGGACTACGCTCCTAAAAATAATGCCTGATACCTGCGTTTTGCACCATATGTATGCATTAGATACCCTGCCTCCCTCATAAGATGGATGCAGGGTATTTTCAGCTCTTGACAGGGTATCCATCTTCTGCTAAAATATAAACAGTAACTATTATTATTATCTTTATAAGAGAAGGAGATGCGATGAAAGCTCTAAAGTATAGCCGTCAGAGGGAATCCATCAAAGCCTGTCTGATGAATCGCCACGACCATCCTACGGCAGACGCCCTATACGCCAGCATCCGCGAAGAATTTCCCAATATCAGTCTGGGAACGGTTTACCGTAACCTGAATCTGCTGGCTGACACCGGCGAGATACGAAAACTGACCTGCGGGGACGGTGCTGTTCATTTTGATGGAGATACCCGTCAGCATTACCATTTTGTATGCAGCGAGTGCAACCAGGTTTACGACATGGAATTAGGCGCCATGGAGGACCTGAATAAGGAAGCCCAGGAACATGCGCCAGGCATCATTGACAGCCACTACGTATTGTTCTACGGACGGTGCAACAGCTGTTTACAAAAAAAAGTTGATAAAACCATTGACAAACCAGCCTAAATGATTTATATTGATATCAGTAACAATTACTATTATTGATATCGACAACTTGTCGGGATGCCGGACATCCGTTGTACGGCTCCTGACCATCATTATAAAAAGGAAAAGGAGAATATTGATTATGAAGAAATGGGTATGTACAGTTTGCGGTTA
>NZ_SPHO01000029.1 GCF_005845215.1 Clostridium sp. 1001271st1 H5 | reverse complement strand
TCTGCAATTCATCCAAAACTTTTATTTTAGACTTGACTTTTAATAGTTAGTCTTTCATGTTTTCTTCGGCTTCATGGATAAGCTGTTGTTCTCGAATACTATTGGCAAATAAATCCAACAAGCCACTGTGGGTATGGATCGTATATTCCGGTTTGGGGTTGCCTTCGCCTTGGTTCATTTGGCTCTGCAATGCCCAGGTCTTATTCTCTTTGCTGATCCTTCCATCGTTAAGCTTTTGCTGGATGTTATAAGCAACAACATATTTGACTTGCTCCATGCCATAGGTTTCAATAAGTTCTTTCTCAAAGCCTGTATGGTAATGAAAACCATCGAAATAACTGTTGATGGCTTTTCCGATGTCTTCGGCACACTGCACATTGGCTTTATGGGATGCTTTTTCCATATGGATTACCTCCCGTAAATCTGATCAGATCGCCTGTGATACTTTACTTTTTTATGAGGCTGGACTCTGCTCTCCGGCGGAAGCTTTTTCGCCGGTCGCTGTTTATTCTTCTGCGGATACTTTCTTTTCATTTCTGCTCCTTTCTGGCACAAAAAAAGAACATGAATGTTTCATGTTCCTGCCATCATGTTTTTATAACTGTGGTTCTTCCATATTTTCTTCCATAGCTTCTGATAACTGAAGTAAGTGATCTGGTTCCACAATCACCTCCCACTCATTTCTTCCTTTAAATAACGCTAAAATATGTTCCTTTGAAATTTCCGCCTCATAAACAGTACCGTTTTCTCCAAATCGATTGGCAAACCATTGGGCAACCTTTTGATCCAGTGTCCAAGACAAGGCTTTGACCTTGCCTGCATTATATGAAGTCACGCCTCGATAAACCGATACTGTTTCCGGCAGGCTTCGCAGTGTTTCTATTTCATCTTCTGTCATCATCTCCTCCTGTTTTGAATCACGGAACAGATCCAGCAGTTCTTTCTGCTTGAAGTTGGGATCAAGATTAGGTGCTTCTGTCCGAATCCAGATGTCTGCAAGCATTTTGGAAAAATCCTCTCTGGACAAGTATGATTCCGTATATTTTAAAAAAGCAAGCAGATAAGATTTTGTCATGAGGTGATATACCCCAAACACATCTTCCGCAGTATCAATCTGCTTTTCCACTTGTTCTTTCCATAGGGTAAATGCCTTTGTGTCTTCCATAATATTGGCAAAAGCAATTTCGCCGTCAGTCTGCGACAGACAAACCATCGCTGAATCTGTAAACGGATGCTTGATGACCAACGGCGAAAACTTTGTTTTTTCTATATTCATGTGCAGGAATACTTTGGCGGTATCTTTGATTCCTCTTAAGTCTGTTATTTTTCGCATTTTCTCACCTTACCACAATGCCACATTTTTTTCTTTTTTGATTTGTTCAACCAAAGCATCGAATCCTCCTGCTTCTTCAGCATATTTTGTAAAAACACACTCCACCATTTCTCTCGAAAATCCAAGTTCTTCATAAAGCAAAAGCAGATCCTCTGGTAATCTGCCAAGCACACTTGTTGGCTTTATAATGATGCATCCCTTTTGAAGAATGATATCTACCAATTCATTAGGATTGATCTCTGCATTCTCCAGCATTTCATCTGTGATTTCAATAGGATCACCTGGAGTTCTGTAAATAATTGTTTTTTCACTTGGTTCTGTCTTCATATTTTTCATAACTGTACATCCTCCTTATTCAAATGTGTAAAATTCAATTACTGTCGTTTCTTCTATTTCTTCTTTTGTAAACTCCTGTGGTTCATAAAAAATTTTTGTGTATGTGTCCAACGCCTCCTCACTCAATGATGTCAGGTTTCCTTCCTCGTCACTGCCGCAAACAAAAAAATCGCCAACGATGATATCGCTGCCGATTCTCCTGTTACCTTCCAAGCCTATCAATTTTCCCTCATCATTTAATAGGATGCATACATTGTCATCTAATCCTACGATGTCAATATATCCTCCTACTGCTTCCTGCATTGCTTCCAATGTATTTTTCAGCATATAGACTTCAGGATGTTCATGCGGCTTTACTCTTAGTACTTTGATTTCTTTTTCCTTCATTTTCATTCCTCTTTTCATTTTTTGAAGGTTACTTAATTTAGTTGGTTTTCACAAAATAAATTTATTTTTTTGTTATATCTGAATTCCTCCTCTCTTTTAAAAAATATATTTCGAACTGTATCAACAAAGATACAGTTTCTTTCAAAATAAACTTTATCTCTTTTTCACAAACTTCAAATTTCTTTCAAAAAATGGTTATATTTTTGCAAACCACTTTTTTGTCGATTTTCAGAAATGAAAAAAGGCAGTGAGATTTTTTTCATCTCACTGCCTCAAAATCGTTTTTTGACTCCAAAAACGCTATGTCATCTATAAAATTGGATTTTTTGGGGCTTTGAAAATCGCCCTCAAAAACCGCCGGAAGCCTTGATTTTACTGGCTTTGCGGTTATGTCATCTATTTTGATCACTCATCCCAGTTATGGTACACGGCCTGAACATCGTCGTCCTCATCCAGCAAATCCAGTGTACGGTTTATCTTCTTGATGTCGTCCTCATCGGTCAGCTCCACCCATGTCTGGGGTATCATGGTCACATCCGCCTCCATCATGGGAATGTTCCGGGCCTCCAGCGCCTCGCGCACAGCACTGAAATCATCCGGTGCAGTGATAACCTCGTAGCTGTCCTCCTCCTCGGCAAAGTCCTCTGCGCCTGCATCCAGGGCAAGCATCATCAGTTCGTCCGGGTCCATGTCGCACTCTTCCTTGTCGATGATAATCTGTCCCTTTTTATCGAACATATAGGACACGCTTCCCGGCGTGCCTACGTTGCCGCCGCCCTTGGTAAAGGCGCTTCTCACATTGGCAGCCGTGCGGTTCTTGTTGTCGGTCAGCGTATCTACGATAATGGCCACGCCGTTAGGGCCGTATCCCTCGTATGTAAGGGTCTCGTAATTCACGGAGTTGGCATCGCCTGCAGCCTTCTTGATGCCGCGGTCAATGGTATCATTCGGCATGTTGTTGGCTTTTGCCTTGGCAATAACGTCTCTCAGCTTACTGTTGTTGGCCGGGTCTGCCCCGCCCTCTTTTACGGCAACAGCAATCTCACGGCCTATAACAGTGAAGATTTTGCCCTTGGCAGCGTCGTTGCGCTCTTTCTTATGTTTAATGTTGGCAAACTTTGAATGTCCTGACATTGGTAAACACCCTTTCCTGTTTCTTCTTTTATGGTTTATACGTTCAAATACAGCCTTCTGCTGTATTTTATACACATCTTTTCTATATTAACACGAATTTTTTTATATGGCAAGAAAAATTCTTTGGCCCGGATTCTCAGATTCCCGCCCTGTATCCGTTCACAGCTACCGCACCTCCGCCGCCAGATTCCTGAGCCACTTCTTCTGCCTGTACCGTATATATCCCAGCACAGCCTTATAGACCTCCTCCGTCATCACCAGTGCATAGACCGTATAGATAGGCAGTCTCCACACCAGGGCTCCCAGGAACGCCAGGGGCACGCCGATGAACCACACGCCGCTGGTGTCCAGGAACAGGCACATCTTTGTGTCGCCGCCGCTTCTCAACACTCCCACCACATTGACGTAATTAAACATCTTCGCCGGCATGTAGGCCGCAAAAATCAGAATGCACAGGCTTACGTCCCGCGCCACCTCAGGCGTGATGTTGTAAAGACTGATAATGGGCCACCGGATTCCAATCAGCACCACTGCCACGCCCACTGTTGCAATGAACTGGAGGATGAAGAAATGCACCGCATACTTCTCCGCCCGCTTGAGATGGCCTGCCCCCAGTTCATTGCCCAGGATAACGGCCGTTGCCGCGCTCAGACCCTGGAACAGCACCACCAGGATGTCCTGTATGGTGGTGGCAATGGTGATGGCAGCCACTGCCTCGTCCCCCATGCGCCCGTATGCCAGGGAGTACATGGTTGTGCCCAGCCCCCACATGAACTCATTGGCAATGACAGGGGCGGATGTCCTGAAAAACTGGCCGATGAACAGGCCGCTCCAGCCAAACAGCTCCCTGATGCCGCAGGCCACAGGCAGCTTCTTTCCGTACACATATCCCAGAATCAGCATAATTTCAATAATTCTGGCTATCAGGGTAGCCACGGCAGCGCCGGATACTCCCATGGCAGGCGCGCCGAACTTGCCGAATATGAGCACGTAATTCAGGCATATGTTAATCACAATGGCGATACAGCTGCTTATAACAGGGAATATAACCTTGTTCACCGCCCGGAGTATGGCCACATATACATTGGTCATGGCCAGGAAGGGGTAGGTCAGAACCGCTATCTTCAGGTACTTTGCCCCCAGCTCCACGCTGTCATGGCTGGTAGTGAATATGCGCATGACGGATTGGGGGGACATAAGGGCCGGTACAACGAAAAACAGGGCGCCTGCCAGGGCCAGCAGAATGGAAAGCCCCAGGACCTTCCTTATGCTTTTAATATCACCGTTTCCCCAGAACTGGGCCGCCAGTACGCCGCTTCCGCTGACAATGCCGAATACAAGCAGCGAAAATACAAAGAAAAATTTATTGGCCAGTCCCACTGCTGCTATGGCTGTGGCCCCCATGGTTCCAATCATCAGGGTATCCACCAGGTTTACCACTGTGTTGAGCATTCCCTGCAGGGCCACGGGACAGGCAATCATAAGCGCCTTCCTTAAAAATCTGCTGTCACGAAACATCTCCTTCGTGCTCTCTACTAACTGCATCATACTTCTCTTCCACCGAATCTTTCCCGCTGTCCGCAGTCTTCCCGCCTTCCGGCACAGGAAATACCCGGACGCTCTCTATCATCTTATTGCCGGCCCGCTCCACCTCAAAGAGCCAGCCTCCGAATTCCACCTGTGGATTCTCCCCCTCCTGAGGGATGCGGTCCAGCCGCGAAACCAGATATCCGTTCAGGGTATCGTAGGTATCGCTGTCCTCCTCAGGCAGCTCAATATCCAAAGTCTCCATCACGTCTTCCAGCGGCGTAAGGCCGCTCATCACAAAGGAGCCATCCTCCATGGCCTGTATGAAATCCTCTTCCTCATCGTATTCATCCATGATGTTGCCCACAATTTCTTCCAGTATATCCTCCATGGTAAGGAGGCCGGCTGTCTGTCCGTACTCATCCACCACGATTTCCATATGAATCTTGCGGGACTGCATCTCCTTGAAAAGGGTATCTATGTTCCTTGTCTCCGGAATGAAATTGGCTTCCCTCAGAAGGCCGGGTATGTCCATAACCAGCCTGTCCCTGTTCTCTTCCTGTTCTGAAAAGGTCATGGCATCGCGCATGTGCAGGATACCGATGATGTCGTCTATGTCCTCCCCGTATACAGGATACCTGGTATTCACGCCTTCATTCAGAATGAAATCCACTGCCTCCTTAAGGCTCATGCTGCCGTCCAGGGCAGTCATGTTGGTGCGGTGGGTCATGATGTCCGCTGCTTCCTTGTCTCCCAGCTCAAAGATATTGGTTATCATCTCCGTCTCGTCCGCTTCCAGGACGCCCTGTTCATGGCCCTCATTGACCATGGACATGATGTCCTCCTCCGTCACATTGCCGTCGTCGTCCGCCAGGTCCACCCCAAAGGGCTTTAGCACCAGGGCTGAAATCAACGTTATCAGGCGTGTCAGGGGCAGGAATACCCCAGCAAAGAAAAGCACCACCGGAAGCATATGGTATCCCCACTTCTCAGGCTCCTTGGCCGCCAGGCGTTTGGGTATAATGATGCCGAAACTGATGACCAGCACCAGGACAAATATGGTGACCAGGGCCAGAAGTCCTGCCCACTGCCACCAGGATGGGTTCCTGTACCACGGCGTGCCTGCCATCTCCATCACCTGGGCCGGGTCCACCCAGGCCAGCACTTTTCCCAGAAGGAACCTGCGCTCCACCATGCCAATCATGGCAGGCAGGATTGCCGCTCCTATAATCATACCCATCAGATGGGTGGTAACCTGAATGGTATGGACAAACCTCACCGGACGGTTCACCATCTCCAGCAGGCGGGCAGCCTTTTTATTCCCCCCGGCCGCCTCCTCTTCCAGCTTCCCCTCGTTCACATTCTGTATTGCCGAACCAAAACCGTAAAACACTGCCTCCAGAAGAATAAATCCTATCAATATGAGGATACTGACAGGTGGATAACCATCGTCCATAATGACAAAAAGACTCCTTTCATACTCATAAAACGCCATTGCCGCGGAGTACTGCCAAAAAAAGCAGAGCTATACCCCTAAAATACGGCATAACTCTGCTTATCATATCATTTTTCTCATATTTCGTCAATGGTGCCTTATACACCTGCCCATGGTGCCCCCGCCTGCTTATGTACGCAGTTCCAGGCTAATCATAAGGGCCTCATCCACCCTCTGCTGCAGCTCCTCATCAATATGACAGATTTTCTCCTTTAATCTCTGTTTGTCAATGGTGCGCAGCTGTTCCAGGAGAATGACCGAATCCTTAATCATGGCACAGCGCCTGGTGGGCAGCTCCACATGGGTGGGCAGCTTGGCTTTGTTCATCCTGGATGTAATGGCCGCGCATATGACCGTGGGACTGTGCTTATTTCCCACGTCATTCTGGATAATCAGCACAGGGCGCACTCCCCCCTGCTCCGAGCCAACCACCGGCCGTAAATCTGCATAATAAATATCTCCGCGTCTGATAATCACATTGTTCACACTCCGTCAATTTATTCAACCTTAGTATTGACATTTTTGGCCTGTGTATACATGGCCCGGATACACTGGGGCATCCGGCCTGCTTTACGCCACACTAATAACATATGATTCAGACGTTCTCTTTGAGCCTGGTAGGCTTTTACATATATCCGAAGCCCTGGTAAATATCGTTAAAATAATCCTTTTGGCCAATGGCCTTCCCGTCCCTCAGATAGACCCTGGGGACCCGTTTTCCGATTCCGCAGATGATTTCGTAGTGGAAACCGCCGCCCAGACGGGCCAGCTCCTCCACCGTGATGCATTCATCCCCATCCCTTCCAATGAGGGTGGCCTGGTCCCCTTCCGCTGCCTCCGGAATGTCCGTTACATCCGCCATAAACTGGTCCATGCATATTCTTCCAAGGATTTTTGCCCGTTTCCCCCTAATCAGCACCGTGCCCTTATTGGAGAGACTGCGCGGATAACCGTCCCCGTATCCCACCGGAATGGTGGCCACCCGCATGGGACGGTCTGCCACAAAGGTGCCTCCGTAGCTCACGGCCGTACCGGGCTCAATGGTCTTTATGTATGTGATAAAGCTCTTAAGCTCCATGGCCGGAACCAGCTTTACCCTGTCCTGAGCCACCTCATCAGAAGGATACAGACCGTAAATGGAAATCCCGGCCCGCACCATATCCAGTCCGTTGGAGTCCAGCCCCTCCACAATGCCGGCGCTGTTGGAGCAGTGGCGGACCGGTATATCCAGGCCCCGGCTGCGGAGCATTTCGCAAAAATCCCTGTATGCCCTGTACTGTGCCTCATAAAACGTCTTATCCGCCTCGTCAGCCCTGGCAAAATGGGTAAACATTCCCTCAATGCGGATACCCGCAAGCCCGGATATCCTGACTGCCTCCTCTGCCGATGCCTCGTCCGGCGTCATGCCAATCCGGCTCATGCCTGTGTCCACGGCCAGATGGATGCTGGCCCTGGCGCCGTTCTTTACAGCTGTCTCCGATAGCTTCCTGGCCTCCTCATACCGGAACATGGCCGGACGTATATCATACCGGACCAAATCTTCAAAGCGGCTCTCATGGGTCACGCCCAGCACCAGAATCATTTTCTGTATGCCGTGGCGGCGCAGATTGATTGCCTCGTCAATGGTCGCCACCGCATAGCCTTCCACATAAGGGGCAATGGTTCCGGCCACCGGAACGGCCCCGTGTCCGTACCCGTCTGTCTTTACCACACCAATCATGGAAGTGGCTGGCCCAAGGCTGGCCTTCATTGCCCTCATATTGGATTCCACCGCATCCAGGTCAATGGCTGCGTAAACTCTGCTGTAAGAATTCATGGTTGTTGCCTCCTGTGTCATGTCCCCCTTTTCACGGGGACCCTCTTGATTGTATTTTAATTCATAGACCCGGCCATCACACTGCCGACCGCATCCGCCAGTTCCGATGCCAGCAGGCTGTGGGCGCCGCTTTTAGAGGCGGCCGCGTCTCCCGCCCGCCCGTGCAGGTATACGCCCAGGCAGGCGGCCTCCTCCTCCTCCATGCCAATGGCTATCAGTCCTGCTATGATACCTGTGAGCACGTCTCCTGAGCCGGCCTTTGCCATGGCGCTGTTGCCGCTGGAGTTGATGTACAAATTCCCGTCCCGCCCTGCCGTGACCGTGGCTGCGTCCTTCAGCACACAGGTAAGGCCGTAGCGGCCTGCATACTCCAGGGCCGTGCCTGCCAGGTTTTCCTTAATCTGCTCTATGCCCTCCCCCGTGAGCCGGGCCATTTCCCCCAGGTGCGGGGTCACAATAATGTTCTCCGTATAATAGGATGTCAGATAGGGATGGCCAGCTATGGCATTCAGGCCGTCCGCGTCAATGATGACCGGCACAAAGGCGCTGGTCAGTATATCCTCCACCAGATACTCCACGTAGGGTCCGTTTCCCAGTCCCGGTCCCAGGACCACCACGTCGGCCCATTCCATCTGGGCTTCTATCATCTTCCGGAATTCCTCCCTGCCCTCCATGAGCTGGTCCGGGGTGTAGGCGGCTATAATGGCCTCCGGCAGGCGTTCCTGGAGTATCTGCCGGTTTTCCTCCACCGTAAGGAGCTTTACCAGCCCGGCCCCTGTCCGGTATGCAGATAAGGCGCTCAGGTAAGCGGCCCCGCACATATTCCTGGAGCCCGCCACAATCAGTACCTTTCCAAAGGTTCCCTTGTTGGAATAAGCAGGACGCCTGGGAATCCGTTTCAAGTCCTCATCCCCGTAGGTAACGGCAAAATCCCCTGCCGCCGTTCCCTCTGCCGCCTTCACCGCCTCCAGGGCCTGAACGGGAAATCCGATATCAGCCACTTCCACCTGCCCTGCATATTCCCGTCCCGGATACAGGGCTGTCCCGGTCTTCTCCCATCCAAAGGTAACGGTTACATCCGCCTTCAGGGCAATGCCCATGACAATTCCCGTATCCCCATGGATGCCCGAAGGAACATCCACTGCCACGGTACGGCGTATGGACCTGGCCTCCAGCATCTCGATGCACTGCCTGTACTCTCCCTCAACCGGCCTGCTCAGTCCCACGCCGAACACCGCGTCAATGAGAAGGCCGCACGTTTCCTTTTCCCCGTCCTGCCAGGGCGAAGAGAAAAGGCCCACATTAGCGGCAATGGAAAGCTGTGCTCTGAATTCCTCTGTTCCTCTTTCCGGATTCCCCACCAGGAATACACGCACCGGATACCCTTTTAAATGAAGCATTCTGGCTGCCGCCACGCCGTCGGCCCCGTTGTTGCCGGTGCCGCATACAGCCCACACCGTATCCCCCTTCTCCCAAAGGCGCTCTGCTGCCCGGGCCACCTCAAGAGCAGCCCGTTCCATCAGGACCAGGGATGGGATTCCCACGGTATGGATGGTATATGCGTCAATGGCCTTCATCTGTTTTCCCGTTACCAGCATCCTCATATGACTGTACCTCCTTTATCCTTCCCTCTCCCACTGCAAATGCCATGGCGTATTCCCCTGTGTTGGTGATGGAAACCTCCAGGCGTTCCATCCCCATCTCCTTAAACCGCGTAAGGGCCCCCCGGTAAAGGCGGACATAGGGCTTGCCCAAATCGTCCCTGAGCACCTCCACGTCAATGGGCATAAAGGTGCGGAATCCCGTTCCCAAAGCCTTGGCCACAGCTTCTTTCACAGCAAAAGAGCCGGCCAGCTTAGAGGCGGACCCCTTTGCTTGCCGGCTTTCCATATCTGTAAATGTGCGCATCACAAAATAATCCTTTTTACAGGCTTTTTCCATGCGGCTGATTTCAATTAAATCCGTTCCAACTCCAAGTATCATGGCGCTGACTTCCTAAACATTTACTTTAATGAATTTCTCTGCTCCTCCTGCTGGTCATACATACTGCTGACCCGGTAGGAAAGGCGCATCAGGCTCTCGGACAGATGTACATTTTCAACCACCACATCCTCCGGCACCACCAAATCCGTATGGGCAAAGTTCCAGATAGCCCTGATTCCCGCATTCACAAGGCGGTCCGCTATCTCCGGCGCCTTTGTCTTGGGAATGGTCAGCGCTGCAATCTGAATCTCATTCTCCCGGATAAATGTCTCCAAATCATCCACGGAGCGAATCTCAATTCCCCTGATAACAAGTCCAATCAGTTTGGGGTTAATATCAAACATTCCCCTGATGACAAAGCCCCTGCGCTCAAAATTCGTGTAGTTGGCAATGGCCTGTCCCAGGTTTCCTGCTCCGATGATAATTACATTATGCTGTCTGTCAATTCCCAGTATCTTAGCGATTTCCGAATAGAGGTACTTTACATTATAACCATATCCCTGCTGTCCGAATCCGCCGAAATTATTCAAATCCTGACGGATTTGCGATGCAGTCACCTTCATTCTGGCGCTCAGCTCGTTGGAGGATATACGCTCCACACCTTCCTCTATTAATTCACCTAAATAACGGTAATAGCGGGGCAGCCTAGAAATCACTGCCTTCGAAATCTCCTTGCGTTCCATGATGTATCCACCTTCCCATTGTGCAATTCTATCAAAACTCTAATAGTACTATTATAAACACACGTCAAAAAAATGTCAAACACGTTTACATATGTTCTTGAAAAAATCGTTCCCTTATATTATACTTGTGAGAGCAAAATATGTCGTTTTTAAAGGAGTTTACCATGATTTTATCATGCAGCAATATAAGCAAATCTTTTGGGGAGAAACATATATTAAAGCAGGTTTCCTTCCACCTGGAGGACCATGAGAAGGCGGCCATCGTGGGAATTAACGGCGCCGGCAAGTCCACCCTCCTGAAAATCGTCATCGGGGAGCTGGCCCCTGACGAGGGGTGCGTTGCCCTGGGCAAGGGCGCCTCTGTGGGCTATCTGGCCCAGCACCAGGACCTGGACAGCGGCAGCACCATCCAGGACGCCCTGCTGGAGGTCAAACGCCCCATTCTGCAGATGGAAGAACGCATCCGCTCCCTGGAACTGGATATGAAAAGCGCGTCCGGCGAACGCCTGGAAGCCATGCTGGAGGAATACAGCCGCCTGACCCACCAGTTTGAGCTGGAAGGCGGCTATGCCTGCCGCAGTGAAATCACCGGTGTATTAAAGGGACTGGGCTTTGCCGAGGAAGAATTCACAAAGCCCATCAATACCCTTTCCGGCGGGCAGAAGACCCGCGTGTCCCTGGGCAAGCTTCTTCTGACCAGGCCGGATATCCTGCTTCTGGACGAGCCAACCAACCACCTGGACATGGAATCCATTGCCTGGCTGGAGACTTACCTTAAGACCTACAGCGGCAGTGTAATCATTGTTGCCCATGACCGGTATTTCCTGGACCGGGTGGTGACTAAAATCGTGGAGCTGGACAATGGAACCGGAACCGTATTCAGCGGCAACTACACTGCATACAGCGACAAAAAGGCCATGCTTCGGGATGCCAGAATCCGGGCATACTTAAATCAGCAGCAGGAAATCAAGCACCAGGAGGCGGTAATTGCCAAGCTGAAATCCTTTAACCGTGAGAAATCCATACGCAGGGCCGAGAGCCGTGAAAAGATGCTGGATAAGATTGACCGGCTGGAAAAGCCCATGGACATCGACGACTCCATGGACATCCGGCTGGAGCCGGATGTGGAAAGCGGCAAGGATGTGCTTACGGTCACCGGCCTGAGCAAATCCTTTGACAGCCAGACCCTGTTCACGGATGTGGACTTTGAAATCAAGCGGGGGGAGCGGGTGGCCATCATCGGCAACAACGGAACAGGCAAGACCACCCTCCTTAAAATCATCAACCATCTGCTTCCGGCTGATACCGGCGAAATACGCCTGGGTTCCAAGGTCCATATCGGCTACTACGACCAGGAACACCAGGTCCTTCATATGGATAAGACCCTGTTTGACGAAATCCAGGACACCTATCCCGCCATGAACAATACCCAGATTCGCAATACCCTGGCCTCCTTTCTCTTTACGGGGGATGATGTGTTCAAGCTAATCCGCGACCTGAGCGGCGGCGAGCGGGGCCGTGTCTCCCTGGCCAAGCTGATGCTGTCCGACGCCAATTTCCTGCTGCTGGACGAGCCCACCAACCATCTGGACATCACGTCCAAGGAAATCCTGGAAAGCGCCCTGTGCCGTTACACCGGAACCGTCCTCTATGTGTCCCACGACCGGTATTTCATCAACCGCACAGCCACCCGAATCCTGGATTTGACCGGCCAGTCCCTGATTAATTACATCGGCAGCTATGACTACTATCTGGAGAAAAAGGAGGCTGTGGAAGCGGCCTTTGCGGCCAGGAACAGCCGTTCATCATCCGCCTCCCGTACCTCCCGGTCCGCCGGCAGCCCTTCCCAGGGCTCCCAGAATGACCTGAAGCTGGAGTGGAAGGCCCAGAAGGAAGAACAGGCCCGTATACGCAGGATTCAGAGCGAGCTCAGGAAAACAGAGGATTCCATCCATGCCCTGGAGACAAGGGACAGTGAGATTGACGCCCTGCTCACCAAGGAAGAGGTCTACACCGATGTGCCGCGGCTTATGGAGCTGAATAAGGAAAAAGAGGAAATAGCCGGACAGCTGGAAACGCTGTACCTGCACTGGGAAGAATTAGCCGAGGAGGCCTGATGCCGCAGAAAGGAGCTGCTACATGAAACTGAAACGTATATTTGCCCTCATAGGCGCCATTGGGCTGGCCGGCCTGTTTATCCTGGCCATTGTGCTGGCTGCCATGGGAGCGCCGAAGAATTATCTCATGGCGGTTATCTTCTCCCTGGTTTTCATACCCATTATCATGTATGCCATGGGGCTTATGACCAGGGTGCTGAAACCATCCGACCCCTTTGAAGATATGGACGGACATGCCGGAGGGAATCCCCTGCAGGATAAAACAGACATGGATTCAAAGGATGATTTGAGAGAATCCAAGAGAACCAAATAAAAGACACTCCCCCTGTGAAAGACTTTTTATTGATATGTCTTCCACAGGAGGAGTGTTTTAACTTGACAGCCCCTTTACCCAGAACACGCCCAGCATAACCACAGACATCAGGGCCGCGCCCTCATAGGGGAACCGTATATCCAGGACGCCTGCGGCCCGGGCCATGAACCCCAATACCAGCGGTGAAGAAAACTGTCCCAGACTTCTCATAAACATAATGACGGAACCGGCTGCCAGGGACTCCTCCTTCTCACAGGCAATACATGCCTCTGCGTTAAAGGTGCCCACGGCCGAAGCAAGGGCTATTCCAAACAGTACCAGACCCAGTATGGTAAGTGCCAGGCTGTTCTTTGCATACAGAGAAAGAAGTCCGCCAATGGCGCACAGCCAGATGAAGGTACTCATATATCTTCCCAGGATATTTTTCAGCTTTCCGATACAAAGCCCTGTCACAAGGGAGCTTACGGTCTGGAATGACATAATGATTCCCACTTTTTCCCCGCTGATTAAACCCTCCGAAAGAATGATGGCGGAGCAGTTGTTCAGTATGGCAAAATAACCTACAAACACCACAAACGTGCCAATTCCATAGACCCATATCTTCTTAATGACGCCAAGGGTTCCAAAGCTATGATGCCCGGCCCCTGCTGGAACCCCATTCTCATTCCCTGCAGCCTCATTCCCCGCAGCCGTCACATCGGGAATATGCTTCAGGCACAGCCACAGACATGGGATTCCAAACAGATACACCAGGAACACGGCTCTCCAGGAAATGGCAGCCAGATACCCGGCCAGCACCATACAGATAATGGACGACACGCTGGACCATATGACAATTCCTCCATTTAAGCGGTGCTGTTCCTCCCTGGTAAAAAAATAGGACAGCAGCCCCACTGACAGCGGCATCATCAGCCCATATCCGGCTCCAATGAGGATTCTTGTAAGGACCAGTGTGTAAATACCGGTGGCCAGACCGCCCAAAAGACCGCCCGCCAGGAACAGGACCAGCCCTGTTCCGCAGAGCTTCCGGACCGAATACCGTCTGCTGAGCCAGGTAAAGGGAATGGCTGCTGCAATCACCATCAGTGACGGCAGGGATACAATCATCTGTACCAGCACGCCGGGGGCATCCGGAAAGGTCTGGCGTATGACTCCAAGGGCAGGCGATATGCCGGTTCCCACCAGCGCATTGGCCATGGAAAGGCTCAGCACTGCCCACAGCACCATGGACCTGTTTTTCAGTTCTCCTGCCGTATTATCCTTTGTACTCATGAATCCTGCCTTTCTAACAGATGGTATAGTGTGCTGATATAGACAGCCAGGGCCGGAACCATGGCATCCTCATCAATGTCAAATCCGGGATTATGCAGACTGGCTGTCAGGCCCTTCTCCTCATTCTTCACTCCGAAGAAGAAAAAAGCGCCCTTAAATTTTTTGGTATACCAGGCAAAATCCTCTGACCCCATCTCAGGCTCCGTACGCTTCATCACCTTGTCTTCGCCCAGCACTTCTGCCGCGGATTTGCAGATTATATCCGTCACATCCCTGTCATTGGCAAAGGAGGGAAATGCAAAGGAATCCTCAAATTCACAGGTGATTCCGTTCATCCGGCTGATATCCCTTACAATCTGCTCCAGCCGTTTTGCAATATAGTCCCTGACCTGGCTGTCGTGGGCCCGGAAGGTCCCTCCAAAGGTCAGCTCCGAGGGCAGGACATTTTTAGTGGACAGGACCCCGGCGTTTATGGAGCATACCGAAATAACAGCCGTCTTCATGGGCGGTATCTCCCTGGAACGTATATTCTGAATGGCCTGAATCATCTCCATGGCAATGGGTATCAGGTCATTTCCCTTATGGGGCGACGCAGCGTGACATCCCCTTCCCTTCAGCTTTACCTCAAAAAAATCGCCGCTGGCAAAAAAGTTCCCGTATCTGCACCCCATGACCCCGGCCGGGTACTGAGGCTGGCAGTGGGCTCCAAATATGGCGTCCACGCCATCCAGAACGCCGGAATCCACGATGAGCTTTGCGCCGCCGGGAGCCGGGCCTTCCTCGGCAGGCTGGAATATCAGCTTGACGCACCCGCCCGGAATCTGGTCCCTGTGCTCTGAAAGATAGGATGCCAGTCCCAGCAAAAGGGCTGTATGTACATCATGGCCGCAGGCATGGCATACCCCGTCCCTGGCGGAGCGGTAAGGCACATCCTTCTCATCCTGCATTCCCAGTGCGTCCATGTCCGCCCTGACCGCTATGGTATTTCCCGGCCTGCCCGTGTCCAGGATTCCCAGCACAGCACTCTCCGCAAATCCGGTCTGTACCTGGTATCCAAACTCCTCCAGCAGTCCTGCCACCATGGCTGATGTCTTTGGCAGATAAAATCCGGTTTCAGGACAGGAATGTATCTTTCTTCTCCACTCCACCATTCTGCTCCTGTAGTCCTGGGCCTCATTCAGTAATTCCTGCATCCTATCACACTTCCTCTCTCAGTTCTTCCGGCACAGAATCAGCCAAATATGGTTTTCAGCCTTTCAAGGCCTTCCTTTACCATAGCCCTCTGCGTACCGATATTGATACGGATAAATCCGTTTCCTTCCCTTCCGTAATGGGAACCGTCATTCGGCGCCACACCGGCTCCCACCACCTTTTCCATAAGTTCCTCCTGGCTTAATCCGTAAGCTGTGAAATCCAGCCACATAAGATAGGTTCCGTCCTGCACATACGTCTTTGCCTTAGGAAGGTTTTCCTTTACATACTCCGTCACAAACTGCGCATTCTCATATAAATACTGATTCAGCTCATCCACATAGGCTGCCCCGTGGCGGTAGGCCACCTCAAATGCCTTAAGCCCAAACAAGTCCACGCCCACATGAAACGCAGTAACTGCCTTGTTCACCCGGTTGTACAGCTCCGGATTCTTGATAATCAGGATAGATGATTTTAGACCGGCAATGTTAAAGGTCTTGCTGGGAGCCATGGCAATTACGCTGCGTCCTGCCGCATCCCGGTTCACCGTCTGGTAAGGTATGTGCTTATGACCCGGGAAAATCAGGTCGGAGTGTATCTCGTCCGAAAACACCAGGACCTGGTAGCGGCTGCACAATTCATTGAGTCTGGTCAGCTCCTCCATGGTCCACACACGTCCCACCGGATTATGGGGGCTGCAGAGTATGAAAAGCTTTACGCCCTCCTTAAACTTCTCCTCCATGTCCTCAAAGTCCATTTCATACCGCCCGTCTGCAAGTTTCAGGGAGGAAGCGACCAGGGTTCTCTCCTGCTGCTCAATCACCTTGAAAAAGGGGTCGTAAACCGGCGTGCTCACCATTACCCTGTCCCCCTTATCCGTCAGGGCATAGATGATGAAGGAACAGGCGCAGACAACGCCGGGAATGGTAATCAGCTCCTCCTTTTTTATGTCAAAGTTATTGCGGGTCCTGTTCCATTCAATGAAGCTTTCATAGTACCCCTCCGACGGGAAGGTGTACCCATAGGTGGGATGCTCCGCCCTGTCTGTCAGGGCCCGTGTGATTTCCGGCAGGGTTTCAAAGTCCATATCTGCGATTCCAAAGGGAATCAGGTCCTTCCGGCCGAAATCCTTCTCCAGCCGGTCCCACTTAATCACCTCCGTATTGTGTCTGTCAAATGCCTTGTCAAAATTGTACATGTTTTCTTACCAACCTTTCTTAGATACTTATCATTAATTGGATGCACGCCCGCTGGGTGCATCCTGTCTGATGTACCCTATCATACTCTCAGAAAGCCTCCCCTGTCTACCCCAACATAATCAGCAGGTTGCACATCCCCAGACCCACAAAGGTTCCAATCATGGAGCCAATGGCCGCCATAATCACGGAAATGGACTGATAGGATTTACCATAGGCAGCCGCAACCACGGGAGCCGAGGACACGCCGCCGATGTTGGCGATGCTGGCAATTCCCAGGGTACACAAATCCACCTTCATAAGCTTTGCCACCAGGAACATGATAACGACATGAATCAGGAGTACGGTAATGCCTGACAGGAAGAAGATGCCTGCATTGGCAAAGCTCTTTAAGTCCACATTGGAGGATGATACGGAAAGGGCAAAGACAGCCAGCGTTCCCCCTATCAGCTCCAGACCGTTTATGTAGCCGAATTCCGTGGTGGTTCCGATGATGACGCCAATGGCTGTGACCAGGAGATACAGCCACACCTGTGCAGGCACGGCCGGCACCAGTTCCCCTAAAAAACCGCCCATGTGGAAACCAAATGCAACAATCACAAGGCCCACTCCCAGAATCATAAACAAATCCAGGGAGGTTGGAATCTGTTTCTCCCTCTTAGTCTCATCCAGTCTGGATGCAATCACATCGATTTCCTCCGGATTGCCGCCTGTCCATTTATTAAACCTGGCAGCAAAGGGAACCATGACAATCAATATGGTCATCCAGGGACGGAATATCAGGTTAATCAGCAGCAGTACATTGGCCAGATTCTCATCGCTGAGCCCCACTGCCCCTGCAACCGCGTACAGGTTTTCAATGCCCCCCGTAAAACTGGCTGTCCACGTGCCGAAGGACTGGGGAATCTGCTGCAGTCCCAGAGGACCTGCAAAACACTTATACACCACCACCATTCCCACGCAGATGCTCAGGGTGGTACACAGAAATACAGCCAGCAGCTTGGGGCCTATCTTTACCATTTTCTTAAAATCACATTGCACCGCGATACAGAATACCATGAAGGGAACCATGTATTCCAGGATATTGCTTCTCATTGAACTGATGGCCTTATTGCTGAAAGACCAAATGCCAAAGGTATTGCAGCATACAACAATCAGGAAGACAATGATGACCGGCGGCAGATACTTATAAATCTTTAAGGGATACTTCTTTACAATCCAGAACACAAATGCGTTAATTGCCAATAATGCTGCTACGAAACTTAATCCTGATGTTACTAACATACGCTTCCCTCCTGTGATTCATAATGATATACGGCCAAACAGCTCTCCCCTGGCAAAACACTTTAATATTAAAACTGTTTAACCATTAAACTATTTACAATTAGAAGTATACTATAAGTTTCGCTATATTTCAACATTTTTTTATGCAAATTTACATCAGTCTCCCATCCGTCCCATCCGCATATCAGTCATGTTGTATATATCCTGATTTCCGCCGCGTTTTTTTCCTTCCTCTTCTCATTGAAACATGACAACTGCATGGCCATCAGCCCATGTACACAGGCCATCCTATGAATATGTAATGAAATTGGGTTGAAATCTTTCCTGTTTTTCCTTATACTAATAAGAGTACAGTTTTATCATCAAATAACCGGGGGAATTATGGAAAAAAAGAATCGAATCCAGGAAACCATATCATTAATCATGAAATATAACCGTCAGATGTACGAATACGGCAAAGACTTCCGTACCTACGGTACCGATAAGATGCTCCGGGTGGACCAGATGTCCATCATCAATTTGATTGGCGACAATCCCAGGTGCAACCTGAAACTCATTGCCCAGTCCACTGACTCCAACATCTCCACCGTATCCCTTCAGGTGGCGCGCCTTGTGAAGCTGGGCCTGCTGGAAAAGCACCGCTCCAGCATGAACCAGAGGGAAATTGTCCTGAGCCTCAGCGAGGAGGGCATGAAGGCCTATGCCTTCCACAAGAAGCTGGACCAGGACTGGTCTGATACCGTGGCTTCCCTGCTCTGCGGATATACGGAGGAGGAGCTGGCTGTCATCAACACCTTTCTCCACCAGCTGCTGACTGAGAATCCGCCCATGTAGGAGGCTGTTTACAGAATAAAGCACCAAAACAGGACCCGCCGGCAGCTGCCGAAGGGTCCTGTTTTCAATCGTTCCATATTTATTTGCGCATAATGATGTCGTCTCTTCCCGGTCCGTTGGACACCATTGAGATAGGAGCCTCAATTTCCTTCTCCACAAACTCAATGTATTTGCGGCAGTTCTCCGGAAGGTCCTCATACTTCCTAATGCCGCGGATATCACACTTCCAGCCCGGCAGTCTGGTAAGAACCGGCCTGGCCTTCTCAAGCTTAGCCGTGGTGGGGAATTCCCTGGTAACCTGTCCGTCAATCTCATATCCGACGCAGACCGGTATTTCATCCAGATAGCCCAGCACATCCAGCACAGTAAATGCCACTTCCGTGGTGCCCTGAATCCGGCAGCCGTATCTGGTAGCCACTGCATCGAACCAGCCCACACGTCTGGGTCTTCCTGTGGTGGCGCCGTACTCTCCGCCGTCGCCTCCCCGGTTTCTCAGCTCATCTGCCTCGTTTCCAAATATCTCGCTGACAAAGGCGCCGGCGCCAACTGCGCTGGAATACGCCTTGACCACCGTGGTGATATCCTTAATCTCATAAGGAGGAATGCCTGCGCCGATGGCTCCGTAGGCAGCCAGTGTGGAGGAGGAGGTGACCATTGGGTAAATACCGTGGTCCGGGTCCTTAAGGGAGCCCAGCTGCCCCTCTAACAGGATGTTCCTGCCTTCCTTAATGGCCTCATGGAGATAAGCGGAGGTATCACATACATACGGCTCAATCATATCCCGGTAGCCCAGGAGCTCTTTTATGATTTCCTCGGGGTCCAAAAGAGGTTTATGGTACAGGTGCTCCAGAATCACGTTTTTCAGTTCACATACCCTGTATGCCTTTTCCCTCAGCAGCTCCTGGTCAAAGAGCTCGCTGACCTGGAAACCAATCTTGGCATACTTATCCGAATAAAAGGGAGCAATGCCTGATTTGGTGGAACCAAAGGACTTTCCGGCCAGACGCGCTTCCTCGTAGGTGTCAAACAGCACATGATACGGCATGAGAATCTGGGCCCTGTCTGAAACCAGGATTCTGGGCTTGGGCACGCCCCGCTCCACCAGCGCTTCGATTTCCTGAACCAGATATGGGATATTAAGGGCTACTCCATTGCCGATGATGCTGGTAGTATGCTGGTAAAACACGCCGGATGGCAGAAGATGAAGGGCAAACTTGCCGTAATCATTGATGATGGTATGGCCTGCATTACTTCCGCCCTGGAAACGGATGATAATGTCAGACTCCTTGGCAAGCATATCCGTAATCTTACCCTTTCCTTCGTCACCCCAGTTAGCACCTACAATTGCTCTGACCATACTAAAATCCTCCTTCGGGTATTTCCCGTCCAATGCTCATTTGCAGTTCATGAAAGGATGGACACGCATTCCTGTGTATCTTATCCTTACCTAATTTACTACAACCTATACCATAAGTAAAGACGTTATTTATTATGTTTTCCATAAGCAATACTTATGTCATTTCCAAGGAGGACCCTTGTACACTATCTGCTGCCTGCCCCATGCTCAGCTGCCGCCCGTCCGCAGGCCATCATGCTCAGCTGCCGCCCGTCCGCAGGCCATCATGTCCAGCAGCCTGCGGCCCGGCATGGAAATCAGGCTGGACTCCCCTGTAACCACGCATATATGACGGGGCGGCATCTCCTTTTTAAACCTAAGGCGGAACACCTCTCCCCTGTCTATGGCAGCTTCAGCAAACCCTTCCATGACACAGCCGATTCCCATGTTGCGTCTGGCGAACTGTACTATCATGTCGCTGATAGCCAGCTCAAATTCCGGTTTGAGCAGCGTTCCCTGCTGTGCCAGAAAGGCGTCCATAAAGGTTCTGGTGCTTGTATTTTTTTCCAGCGCTATGCAGGGAAATGCCTCCAGCTCCTTATACTCCAGCTCCCGCCCATCCAATTCCCGGAAGCTGCTGCCTGCAATAAAGACATTGCGTATGGCCTTTACCTGAAACTGCTTAACCGTTCCCCTGCTGGTAAAGGGCGTGGTCACCACCCCAAAATCAATTCTTCCCTCTTCCAGGCTTTTAATAGTCTCAGGGGTGGGCGCATTGGTCACATTCACCTTAATCTTTGGATACTCCCGGTGAAACTGTTCCAGATAAGGAAGAAGGTAAAACTGCAGCGTCATATCGCTGGCGCCAATCCGGACCTCCCCCACATCCATATTCAGCATCCGCTCCAGCATCTTCCCGCCTTCCAGAAGCTCCTCCACCCCAGGCTTCACATAGTGGTACAAAAGCTCCCCTTCCCGGGTCAGCTGCACTCCCTTGGAAGTACGGAAAAAAAGCTTTGTACCGGCCTCCTTTTCCAGCTGCCGCACGGCCTGGCTCACAGCCGGCTGGGAGATACACAGCTCCTGGGCGGCGGCTGTAAGGCTGCCGTGGGCGCATACGTGGTAAAATACTTTATAGTACTCAAAGTTCACATTCATCCATAAGTTCTCCTTATCGAAAGATAACATGTCCAGAATTAACTGTTATGGATATCATAGCATAAAACAGAGGGATTGTGAAACTGAAATAATGACGGCAAGCTTCCCAAATTAATTTGCTCCCCATAAATATAATATCTATGGAGAGCAGTCAAACATACTATATGAACCTACGCGTGCCGAATTACTGAATATATCACGGCCGGACCATGTTACAAAACAGCTGCTTTCATACCTGAAAAGACAGACCAGGAAAATAACAGGCTCATGATATGTGCAGCGTATTGCTGGTAACCGTTGGTGTTGCGGCGGCGCCATTAACGGTAAAAGAACCTGTCACAAATGCAGCGCCCGCCGGAATTGTATCTGTGAACGGCAAGTTTGTCAAAGCGCTCAGTCCCACATTCGTTACTGTAATCGTATAGGTTAAGGTATCGCCAATACTGGCGGTAAGCTTGTCTACCGCTTTAAGCAGCGTTGGGGCAAGAAGCAAAACCGTTGATACAGCGTTGCTGTTGACAGGATTACCGGCATATGTCACACTGGCGGTATTATCAAGCTTATTTATAAGGGCCACGTTTCCTCACCTCGCTTATTATGATTTTAATACATCATATGTAAGCGGGGACAAAGTGTTCCTATTATTGCTCCTGATATATATCAGACATTAATCTCAGCCGTCAGTCCCAGCACTGCCGCATTTTCCTCAAGCACCGGTTGAATGACCTCCTCCAGGAACTCTTCCACCTGCTTCGGCGCACGGCCCACATAACGCGAAGGCTCCATGGTCTTTTTCAGTTCGTCCAGGGAAAGATTAAAAGCCGGGTCCGCTGCTATCAGCTCCAGAAGGTTGTTGTCCAGCCCTTTTTCCTTCACGTTCTTTCCGGCCTCCATGGACAGCTCCCGAATCCGCTCATGGAGCTCCTGACGGTCTCCGCCGGCCTTCACAGCGTCCATCATAATGTTCTCTGTGGCCATGAAGGGAAGCTCGGCCATCAGGTGCTTTTCAATGACCCTGGGATATACCACCAGGCCGTCCACCACGTTCAGGTACAAATCCAGGATGCCGTCCACTGCCAGGAAGCCTTCCGGCACTGACAGCCTCTTGTTTGCAGAGTCGTCCAGGGTTCTCTCAAACCACTGGGTGGATGCCACCAGCATGGGGTTCATCATGTCGCTCATCACATAGTCAGCCAGGGAGGCAATGCGCTCGCTGCGCATGGGGTTCCGCTTATAGGCCATGGCGGATGAACCAATCTGCTTTTTCTCAAATGGCTCCTCCACTTCCTTCAGATGCTGGAGGAGGCGGATGTCATTGGAGAACTTGTGCGCGCTCTGGGCAATGCCTGCCAGCACGCTTATGACACGGCTGTCCACCTTGCGGGAATAGGTCTGGCCGGATACCGGGTAACAGCCGTCAAATCCCATTTTTTCTGCAATTCTTGCATCCAGGCGGCGGCATTTCTCATGGTCCCCGTCAAAAAGCTCCAGGAAACTGGCCTGGGTGCCTGTGGTTCCCTTGGACCCCAGCAAACGCATGGAGCCAATGAGGTAATCCAGGTCATCCAGGTCCAGCTTAAGCTCCATCATCCACAGGGTGGCGCGCTTGCCTACGGTGGTGGGCTGGGCCGGCTGGAAGTGGGTGAAGGCAAGGGTTGGAAGGTCCTTGTATGTTTCAGCGAATTTGGACAGCTCCGCCAGTACGTTGAGCAGCTTTTTCCTCACCAGCTTAAGGGCTTCGGTCATAATGATGATATCCGTATTGTCTCCCACGTAGCAGGAGGTGGCGCCCAGATGGATAATGCCTTTTGCCTTAGGGCACTGCACGCCGTATGCATAGACATGGCTCATGACATCATGGCGGACTTCCTTCTCCCTGGCCTTAGCCACATCGTAGTTGATTTTCTCTGCATGGGCCTTCAGTTCCTCAATCTGCTCGTCCGTAATGGAAAGCCCCAGCTCCTTCTCTGTCTCAGCCAGCGCAATCCAGAGCTTCCTCCAGGTACAAAACTTCATATCAGGTGAAAAGATATACTGCATCTCCCTGCTGGCATAGCGCTCGGAAAGAGGGCTTACATATCTGTCGTGGTCACTCATGTCATATCCTCCGTATTCATTGATTTCATGTGTTCTATCATATCACATACCCATATTTTTTTAAATGCCCGCCGCCTATTTCTCATAGCTTCCCCGGATGTCCTGGGAGGGCGGCTCCATGGGGTAATCCCCTGTAAAGCATGCGGTGCAGATGGGCTTTTCAGCTGCCATCTGCGGCAGCCGCTCCTGCCTCAGGAAGGAAAGGCTGTCCGCCCCGATAATTTCCCTCACCTGGTCCACCGTTCTTCCATGGGCAATGAGCTGGTCCTCCGACGGAATATCGGTTCCAAAATAACAGGGATGCAGAAAGGGCGGAGCGCTGATTCTCACATGAACCTCACTGGCGCCTGCGTCCCGCAGCATCTTCACAATCAGGGCGCTGGTGGTTCCCCGGACAATGGAGTCGTCAATCATGATAACCCTTTTTCCGGCCACTGCTTCCTTTAACACGTTGAGCTTGATACGCACGGCAGACTCCCTGCTGCTCTGCTTTGGCTTGATAAACGTCCTTCCCACATAGGAATTCTTTACAAAGGCGGTTCCAAAGGGAATCCCGGATTCCATGGCGTAGCCCAGGGCCGCCGCGTTGCCTGATTCAGGCACGCCCACCACCAGGTCCGCCTCCGCCGGGGAATCCATTGCCAGGAACCGGCCGGCCTGAACCCTGGCCCTGTAAACGCTGACACCGTCAAAAACACTGTCCGGTCTGGCAAAATAAATATACTCAAAGATACATCTGGCTTCACCGGAAGGGTCCGGCAGGCACATTTCCTTATTGGATGCAATGCCGTCCGCCGTGATGGTCACAATTTCTCCCGGCTCCACATCCCGGACAAACTCAGCCCCTATGGTTTCCAGGGCGCATGTCTCTGACGCCAGGATGTAGGCGTTATCCCGTTTCCCGATACACAGGGGCTTGAACCCAAAGGGGTCCCTTGCTCCAATCAGCTTGCGGGGACTCATGATTACCAGGGAATAGGCTCCCCTCAGCTTTTTCATGGCTGCGGCCACCGCGCTCTCCACATTGCGGGTGTTTATCCTGGCCCTGGCAATATGGTAGGCAATGACCTCCGAGTCTATGGTGGTCTGGAAAATGGCCCCGGTGTACTCCAGCTCATGGCGCAGCTGCGGCGCATTGACCAGGTTCCCGTTATGGGCCAGGCCCAGGGTTCCTTTTACATAGTTGAGCACCAGAGGCTGTGCATTTTCCCTTGTACTGCTGCCGGCCGTGGAATACCGCACATGTCCAACTCCGATATTGCCCCTTAATCCTTCCAGTACCTCCGGCGTGAATACCTCGTTGCAAAGGCCCATCCCCTTATGGGCCGCTACCTTCCCCTTGGGTCCCTCTGTGTCGCTCACCGCTATACCGCAGCTTTCCTGTCCCCGGTGCTGCAGGGCAAAAAGACCGTAATATATGGCCTGGGCCACATCGTTCCCGTCAAAATCATACATCCCGAAAACCCCGCACTCCTCACGCAGTTTATCTGCCCCAATATCAAAATCCATCAGGTTCTGATTCATGAAGTCATGTCCTTTCTGTGTGTCAGGCTGCCAGTTCCATACCGCGCTGCAAAAATAACAGCGCTGCATCTGTTCCCTTCTCAAAGAAGGGAACGCCTGGGTAATCATGCCCAGGCGTTGTATCTTAATTTGTCCGCGTCAGACCTCCCGGTCCGGCCTACTGGATACCCAGTCTGCGGAATACTTCTTCGTATGCGTCCTCTACATTGCCCAGGTCTCTTCTGAATCTGTCCTTATCCAGTTTCTCGTGGGTATCCTTGTCCCAGAGACGGCAGGTATCAGGAGAAATCTCATCAGCCAGAATCACCTTGCCGTGATAACGGCCAAACTCAATCTTGAAATCAATCAGGTCAATGTTGAGTCCGTCAAAGTATTCCTGGAGCACTTCGTTCACCTTAAATGCATACTCTGTGATATCGTCAATCTCCTCCTGGGTAGCAAGTCCCAGGGCCAGGGCGTAATAGCTGTTGATGAACGGGTCGCCCAGGTCATCGTTCTTATAGCTGAATTCCAGGGTCGGGCATTTGAACCTGATGCCTTCCTCCATTCCCATCTTCTTGGCAAAGCTGCCTGCGGAGTAATTGCGGATGATGACCTCCAGCGGAACAATCTCCACCTTCTTCACAGCTGTCTCCCTGTCATTTAATTCTTCTACCAGGTGGGTAGGTACCCCCTTCTCCTCCAGCTTCTTGAAAATAAAGTTGGTCATACGGTTGTTGATGGCGCCCTTTCCAACAATGGTTCCCTTTTTCAGACCGTTGAATGCAGTTGCATCATCCTTGTAGGACACGATTAACACGTCCGGGTCCTCCGTTGTGTAAACCTTCTTAGCCTTTCCTTCGTAGAGCATCTCTTTCTTTTCCATGGGTATCCACCTGTCCTTTTCTTATATTCGTATGGTTGCGATATAGATTTATAAGCTGACGCTATAAAAGAATACCATTTCAGAAGAAATTATAATACACAATGTCTTTGAATACAAGCATGGCAATCATTAAAATTCCTAATGAATGTCCTTTGCCCCGCTAATCACTCCCTTGGCCTCCGTCCTCATAAAGGCCCTCATACCCTTCCTCCACCTGGAATATATGAATTTTCTTTTCATCCAGACGGATGGTAAGACCGCGCTTCACCGCTGCGGGCCCATTCCCGTCAGCCGCCCGGACCGGACTGCTCTCCTCAATCCGTTCCAGGTGCGGTATCTGCTCTCTGGCCCACCTGACAATGAACCGGCCTGTTCCTGCCCAGGCCGTAATACCGGCCGCCAACAGGAACAGGGCGAATCTTACACGGCCTTTCCTGCGCCTGACAGACGGACAGCGCTCCCTCCAGGATTTCACTGACTTCTTTCGCATCTGTCTCAGCATCGTGTTCCTGCGGCCATATCTGCTTATGTACCCCAATCAATCTCCTTCCCCGTTTGTCCATGAACTGATTATAATCCTTAACAGGGCGCTCTTCAAGAGGCATCTTCTGGTTTTTACGCAGATAGACCCTCTCCAGCCGTCCCCGGCATAGAAAGGGTCCATATCCAGGCTCCTGACAGCAATCCGCTATCTGGCCTCTGTTGTATTGTTGGTGCCGCTCTCATTGACTGTGTTGGATTCGCCTGTGATATCATCCACGCCGTTCTTAACGTCATTTGCGCCCTTTTCCACATCATTCATAAGTCCGTCAATGATGCCGTCCCCTTCCGTTTCCATGGAAGAGGTCTCCATCCCTGTGGTTTCCTGGGATGAGGTACTGGTGGAAGTGGCTGCTGAGGATGAGTTCTGGCTGGCGCCTGTTGAAGACTGTGTATTGGAGTTATTGCTTCCACAGGCCGTAACAGACATAACCATGATGAGCAGCAGCATTGCAAATATTGCAGGTCTGATTTTTTTCATAATGACATTCTCCTTTCGTTTTCTACCTATATTATGTGCTTTAGGAGAATGGATTATGGTGGAACATCCTGCATATTCTGGAAATTTCTGTTATAAACCCACCACGTCTGTCATGGAATACATGCCGGGTTCCTTTCCGGCCAGGAATTTGGCTGCCTCCAGGGCGCCTTTGGCGAAAATGGCCTTGGAATAAGCTGTGTGGCTGAAGGTCACCACCTCGTCTCTGCCCGCAAATATCACATCGTGTTCGCCCACAATGGAACCGCCCCTGACGGACGAGATTCCGATTTCCTTAGGGTTTCTCTTCTCACGCCTGGTGCTCCTGTCACAGGTATAGGCGTACTGCCCGTCCATGGCCTGGTTCATGGAGTCCGCCAGGGCCAGGGCTGTGCCGCTGGGCGCATCCACCTTCTGGTTGTGGTGCTTTTCCACGATTTCCATGTCAAAGCCGGAGCCCGCCAGCACCCTGGCTGCCTCCCCCACCAGCTTAAGCAGCAGGTTTACTCCCAGGGACATATTGGCGGAGCGCAGGATGGCTGTCTTTTCACTGGCCTTTCCCACTGCCTCAAGCTGTTCCTCCGAAAGCCCGGTGGTGCAGAGAACCACCGGAATCTGCCTGGAGCAGCTGTAAGCCAGAAGCCCGTCCACTGCCTTTGGGGACGCGAAATCCACAATCACGTCCGCCTCTGCATCGCACTGGTCCAGGGAAGGGAACACGGGATATCCCAAATCCGTCCCCTCCCGGACGTCAATGCCCGCCACAATGCGGATTCTCTCATCTTCCGCCGCCAGCCCTGAGATTACGTGTCCCATGGCCCCGCAGCAGCCGTGCATTATCATCTTTACCATTGGTATTATACCGTCCTTTCCCGAAACCTTCCCTACAGGATGCCGTAAGCTGTCATGGCAGCCTTAAGCTTCTCCTGATTCTGGGGCTCCATCTCAGTTAAAGGCATGCGCAGCGGGCCCACGCCCTTGCCCATCATGTTCATGGCAGCCTTAACCGGAATGGGGTTCACCTCGCTGAACAGCTCTGTAATCAGCGGAATGGCCTTTAACTGAAGGCTGGCGCTGGTTTTTACATCCCCTGCAAAATAGGACGCGCAGATATCGTGGGTCTGGCGCGGCGCAACATTGGACAGCACCGAGATAACACCCTTTCCTCCCAGCGAGAGAAGGGGAACAATCTGGTCGTCATTGCCGGAGTACAAATCCACCGTTCCGTCTGACAGGCTCATAAGGGTGGCAATGGCAGAAAAATTGCCGCTGGCCTCTTTTACGCCCACAATATTGTCCACGTTCTTACACAGGGCCGCAATGGTCTCAGGCTTAATGGTGACGCCTGTCCTGCCAGGAATATTGTAGAGGATAACAGGAATCTTCACTGCATCTGCAACCGCTGTAAAGTGGGCCATAAGTCCTTTCTGGGTTGCTTTGTTGTAATACGGGGACACCAGAAGAAGTCCGTCCGCCCCTCTCTTCTCAGCCTCTGCCGAAAGATAGATTGCTGTCTCCGTACAGTTGGAGCCGGTTCCTGCAACCACGGGAATCCGCTTCTTTGTCACCCTGCAGATGTACTCAATTACATCCAGATGCTCCTCATGGGTCATGGTGGAGGCTTCGCCTGTGGTGCCGCAGGCAATGATGGCGTCCGTGCCGCCTGCAATCTGCTCCTCTACAATCTCCTCCAGTTTTTCGTAATTCACTTCACCGTTTTCCTTAAACGGGGTTACCAGTGCTACACCTGCTCCTTCAAAAAGTGCCATACTATATTCTCTCCTTTTCTCTTGATTCAATCACAGTGTGCTTTTCCCCATAGAAAATGAAACCCGGACGTACTTTCCCAAGAAACAAAAAAGGGCTGAGGTAAATGTCAGCCCTTCCATATACGTATGATTCCAGTGTCAAATCCACGTTCTTTGGTAGCTCTCCATCCACCCGGATGACAGTCATACGGCTCTTAACCATATGCCCAGAGGGGGCGTAAACAAGGAACGCTTCCTCTTCGGCGTCTCTCCCTTTCCCTAAGCCATCGCCTGTGCCTGCCACATCCGGCTTACCTACTCATGATTAACGCAACCTCTACTCTATGATTGTTGGTATTATATTATCACCCTGCCAACAGTCTGTCAACAGGAAATCACTCATATCTTGTCTGTATCCTTGTGACCTCATCCACATGGCCATCCAGGCACTCCGGATATATGGTCCCTGTAAGGATTAACTGTATCTGCCCATTCCTGGCCTGGGCTATGATGGCGCACAGCTCCTCGCCTGATATCACACCCTCATCCAGGATTCCCAGAATCTCATCCAGGATAAGCACATCACACTCCCCTGTCACCAGAACCTTCCTGGCAAAATTCAGGCCGTTCAGGATACAGATTCTTGCCTCTGCCTTCTCTTCCTCCGTCAGCCGGTCAAAGAAAACAGGGGTTTTCTCAAATCTGAATATCTTAAATTCCGGTTCCAGACGCTGTATGATTTCCATGTTATCTACATCCAGGGCGCCTTTAAGGAACTGCACCATATAGACGCACTTTCCCTTGGTCAGCGCAGTCAGCCCCCTGCCAATGGCACTGGTGGTCTTGCCCCGTCCCGGTCCGCAGATAACCTGTATCATGCTCTCTTTCATCATCTTGCACCTCATGCTTTACTTGCTTTGTCTTAAGAACAATTGGACTTGCTCATAATAGCATAGTTTAGCCAATATTGCAAATATTTCTTACATTTTTCGAAAGATATTCAAAAGGATTTGTTAGATAGCAGCGTCTGCAGCCTGGTCAGTTCAAGCCTCGTCACATTCCAGCTTGCTGATGGAAACCTCATATGCAATGCGCTTCTCGCACTCTGTCTCGCTGAGTTTTTTGGTGTACTCGCGGCTCTGCACGCGGCCCCACACTCTTACCCTGGTGCCCACCTCGAAGCTGGATGCAAAACGCGCGTTGCGTCCCCAGCTGATGCAGGGTATGTAATCCGACTTGCCGTAGGGGCGGTTCACAGCCAGAAGTATGTCTGCGATTTCCCTGCCAAGAGGAGTTTTTCTGTAAATAGGCGGCTTGCAGATATAGCCGTCCAGGAATATCTGATTGGTCTTGGTGTAATCCGTGAATTCCTCAATAAAATGAATTTCCCTTACAAAGATGGACAGCATCAGCCGGTTCTTGATTCCCTCATGCCGGTTGTAGGAACGGAACTGGCCCAAGGATTCCACGGTACAGCCTGAATAGTCTTTATGTACGTCTATAAGGCGCTCGGATATCATCAGGGGAATGATGTCCGCCTGCTCGCTGAGCCTGTTGACAGCCACATCCACCATATAAAATCCTTCTCCGAAGACTTCATGGCTGAAGGTAAATCCCGACACGATTTCTCCGATAACGCTTACCCTGTTGTTTTCAATCATTTTTTCTGACATAGTACATCTCCTCTTCGCTTCTAAATATTTCTCATTCTGCCGTTTTACTTGTTTCATCCTTTTATTCTCTTGCTTTTGTACGGCACATTGATAGTTTATGAGGGGAAATGCCATAATAGAACAAAAAATAAGGCGAATCCCGCCAGAATCGTTCGACAGGATTCGCCATTTCACTTACAAAATGTCGATTTTTATCTATTTGTTCTTGAAAGAAGCCCTCTTGCGCAGGGTTGGGTCCAGTATCTTCTTGCGGATGCGCAGGCTCTCCGGAGTTACCTCCAGAAGCTCATCCGTATCAATGAAGTCCAGGGCCTGCTCCAGGCTCATGATTTTAGGCGGTGTCAGCTTAAGCGCCTCGTCAGCACTGGAGGAACGGGTGTTGGTCAGCTTCTTTGTCTTGCAGACATTGATTTCAATGTCCTCTGCCTTAGGGCTCTGTCCAACCACCATGCCGGAGTACACCTTGACGCCCGGTCCGATAAACAGGGTGCCTCTTTCCTGGGCATTGAAAAGGCCGTAGGTAATGGCCTCGCCTGCCTCAAAGGCAATGAGGGAGCCGGTCTGACGGTAGAACAAATCGCCCTTGTACTCTGAGTAGCCGTCAAAAATGGTGTTCAGGATACCATTTCCCTTTGTATCGGTCATAAAGTCACCGCGGTAACCGATAAGTCCTCTGGAGGGGATGGAAAATTCCAGCCTGGAATAGCCGCCTGCTGCCTGGCTCATACCCTGAAGGGCGCCCTTGCGGCTGGTCAGCTTCTGGATAACAACGCCGGTGTATTCCTCAGGCACATCCACATAAGCCAGCTCCATTGGCTCCAGCTTGCGGTTCCTCTCATCGTACTTATAGAGCACCTCTGCCTTGCTGACAGCAAACTCAAAGCCCTCACGGCGCATATTTTCAATCAGTACGGACAGGTGAAGCTCACCGCGGCCCGACACCTTGAAGCAGTCCGCGGAATCCGTTTCCTCCACCCTCAGGCTCACGTCTGTGTTCAGCTCCCTGAATAAACGGTCGCGCAGATGGCGGGATGTGATATACTTGCCCTCCTGGCCTGCCAGCGGGCTGTCATTGACCATGAAGTACATGGCAATGGTGGGCTCGGATATCTTCTGGAAGGGAATGGACTCCGGGTTATTAGGGGTGCATATGGTATCGCCGATATGGATATCTGCAATACCGGAGATGGCAACGATGGAACCAATGCCGGCCTCCTGCACCTCCACCCTCTTAAGTCCGTCAAACTCATAGAGCTTTCCTATCTTGATTTTCCTGAATTTATCCGGCTCGTGGTGGTTTACCAGAACGCACTCCTGGTTCACCTTAAGTCCTCCGTTGTCCACACGTCCGATGCCAATCCGGCCTACGAACTCATTGTAGTCAATGGTGCTTATGAGTACCTGGGTCTCTGCGTCCGGATCTCCCTCCGGCGCCGGGATATGGTTTATAATGGTTTCAAACAGGGGACTCATGTCCTCTTCCGGGTCCTCAATCTTGTATTTTGCAAATCCGGCCCTGGCCGATGCATAGACAAAGGGGCAGTCCAGCTGCTCATCCGTGGCATCCAGGTCCATCATCAGCTCCAGCGTCTCGTCAATGACATCCGCCGGCCTGGCCTCGGGCCTGTCAATCTTGTTGATGCACACGATGACGGACAGATTCAAATCCAGCGCTTTCTGAAGCACGAACTTTGTCTGGGGCATGGGTCCTTCATAGGCATCCACTACCAGTACCACGCCGTCCACCATCTTGAGCACACGCTCTACCTCGCCGCCGAAGTCAGCGTGTCCGGGGGTATCGATGATGTTGATTTTTGTGTCTTTATAAAATACAGCCGTGTTCTTGGACAGGATGGTGATTCCTCTCTCACGCTCCAGGTCATTGGAGTCCATTACACGCTCCTGAACCTCCTGGTTTACGCGGAACACGCCGCTCTGCCTAAGCAGCTGGTCTACTAATGTGGTTTTACCATGGTCTACATGGGCAATGATAGCGATATTTCTTACATCTTCTCTTTTCATCTTCATAGTGATTACTCTTCCTTATTATATACGTCTACAGCCACGGTTTTATAGTATAGCATTGGTGTGTACAGATTGCAAGGGATTTTGCACCATTTCCGCTTATTCCCGTTGATTTTCCTTTATCCGGCGCCCTATTTAGCCGGCTCAAACACCTCTGCTATTTCCTTCATATGCCGTGCAATGGGCAGATGCTGGGGACATATGGCCTCACACCTGCGGCAGCCGATGCAGTCGCCTGCTGTCCCGTATCTGGCCGCATAATTCTGGTAATAGCCCCTGGAATTGGACTTCTCACCAAAAAGACTGTACTGGTTATAAAGGGAAAAATACCTGGGTATGGGAATCTGCTTCGGACATCCCTCCACACAGTACTGGCATGCGGTACAGGCTATGGCTGTGGCGGACTGGATAATGTCCGCAGCCCTGGCCACAATCCGCTCCTCCTCCTCAGTCAGGGGAACGAAATCCTGCATGTAAGCCGTATTGTCCAGGAGCTGGCTGTAATCCGACATGCCCGACAGCACCATGATAACCCCCTCCCTGCTGGCAGCAAACCGGACTGCCCAGGATGCAGGGGTCATACCCGGAGCATGGGCCTTCATCAGTGCTCCGGCCTCCCGGGGCACATCCGCCAGGGTCCCGCCCTTAACCGGTTCCATGACAATGACGTCCTTCCCGTATCTGCGGCACACCTCGTAGCACTGACGGGACTGTATGTCAGGGCTGTCCCAGTCTATGTAATTAAGCTGCAGCTGCACAAACTCCATCTCGGGATGTTTCTCCAGTATCTCCTCCAGAAGCTCAGCATCCGAATGGAAGGAAAATCCGATTCTGACCGCCTTTCCCTCCTGCTGTTTTCTGCGTGCGAAATCAAACGCCCCCAGCCGCTCAGCTGTCTCATAATACGTCCTGGACATGTTGTGAAGCAGGTAGTAGTCAAAATAGCCAACGCCGCACTTTTCCAGCTGCTCCCGGAAAAAGCGCTCCATGTCCGCCTCCTCCTTCAGATGGCTGAGGGGCAGCTTATCCGCCAGCACATAGCTGTCCCTGGGCCAGCGATCCACCAGGGCCTTTTTCACAACACGCTCACTCTCATACTTGTGGTACATGTAAGCCGTATCAAAATAGGTAAATCCCCTTTCCATAAAGGTATCCACCATCCGGCATACCTGCTCCAGGTCCACCGATGCAGGGTCCTCCTGATTCAGCAAAGGAAGCCTCATGGTTCCAAATCCCAGCTTTTTCATTTCCATCATCTATTCCTCCTATTCTTTCCAAAACACGCTTATTCTAAAAGCATGGTTTATCCAAATGCGCCATTTTCCTAAAACACCACCAGTCCGCTGTCCCCCAGACCGTAGTATACCTCATCTTCTCTCCGTATGATGGCCTTTCCGGCCGTTCCCTCCGTAATCTGGGCCGTGAAACGTCCCTCCTCCGCTATAGGTACCAGGAAGGTGAACACAGCCTTATCCGTGTACTGCGTATCCAGGGTATCGATTCCTGCCTGGGCAGCAATATACTGAATCTTTCCCACCCCGTTGTAATCCGTGGTGACCTCCAGGCGGACAGCCAGTTTTTTCTCCAGAATAACGCAGTTCTTAAGTCCTTCCTTTAACGCGCCGGAATAAGCCCGCACCAGACCGCCAGTGCCAAGAAGCGTGCCTCCGAAATACCGCGTCACCACAGCGCACACATCGTGAAGCTCCTCGCCTGCCAGTACGTCCATCATGGGTTTCCCGGCTGTCTGGGACGGCTCCCCGTCGTCGCTGCACCGGGCGTTCTGTCCCCTGTCCCCGATGATATAGGCAAAGCAGTGATGCCTTGCATCCCAGTATTTCTTTCTGATTTCCTCTATGAATGCCAGGGCCTCCTCCTCTGAGGACACCGGGCGCAGGTCCGCCAGGAAGCGGGACTTCTTCTCCACCAGCTCCCCTGTGCCTCCCTTGTACAGGATTTTGTAACTCTCTACCACTTTTACGGCTCCTTTACGGTTATTTGTGGGTTCTCATCCCCACCCTTCGACATTTTTTACCTGATTTTTATCATAATATAGATAGCAGGCGATGGCAAGGGCATATTTAAACCTTTTCAATTTTACAAAACTGGTGTATAATCTACAGGATAGGTATGAGGGTCCGCAGGGGGGCGGATTCCATTCAGATTATGTACGAAAAGGAGAATCTATGAACTATGGAAAGTACGAGGCTGAGCGTAGGCTTAAGTCTCTCCACTCTAAATCAGGCAAATACGCTTCACGGCTGCTCCTTAATATATTTAAGGCGCTTTTTGTCCTGTTTTTGTTTCTGGCAGTAGTGGGTGCATCCATCGGTTTCGGTATGGTTAAAGGCATTATAGACAATGCCCCTTCCGTTGATATTCTAAATATTCAGCCCAGCCGTTTTGCCACCACGGTATATGACGCTGCCGGGAACCTGACAGATACCCTGGTCACCAGCGGTTCCAACCGGGAGGAAGCCACTTACGAGGAGCTTCCAAAGGATTTGATTAATGCATTTGTAGCTATTGAGGATTCCCGTTTCTGGACTCACAACGGCATTGACATCCGTTCCATTGCCAGGGCTGTAAAGGGAATTGTCAGCGACGATTATGCAGGCGGCGGAAGCACCATAACACAGCAGCTCATCAAGAACAATGTGTTCTCCGGCGGTATGGAATCCGGCTGGGGAGCCAGGATTGAGCGTAAACTCCAGGAACAGTACCTTGCCGTGCAGCTGGAAAAGAACTCAGGAATGAGCAAGGAAGATACCAAGAAGCTGATTATCACCAACTATCTCAACACCATCAACCTGGGCAACAATACCCTGGGAGTAAAGGTTGCTGCCAAGCGCTATTTTAATAAGGATGTCTCCGACCTGACCCTCTCAGAGTGCACCGTGCTTGCATCCATCACCAAGAACCCTTCCAAACTCAACCCCATATCAGGACGCGAAAACAATGCGGAACGCCGCAGAATCGTACTCCAGTATATGTATGAGCAGGATTATATCACCAAGGCCCAACAGGAGGAGGCCCTGGCCGATGATGTATACGACAGGATACAGAACGTGGATACGGCCACCAAGGGGACCAATACCCATTACAGCTATTTTACGGACGAGCTGATAGAGCAGGTCATCAATTCCCTGATGGAAAAGCTGGACTACACGGAAAGCCAGGCCAGCAATCTCCTCTACTCCGGCGGACTCCAGATTTATACCACCCAGGACCCGGCCCTACAGGCCATTGTGGACGAGGAAATCAATAACCCGGACAACTATTCCGTGGCCAAGTATTCGGTGGAGTACAGGCTTTCCATTACCCATGGGGACGGTACCACGGAGCACTATTCAGAAGACAGCCTGCGCACCTTCCGCAAGAGCGTGCTGGGAGATTCCTCCTTCGAGGGACTCTACGCCTCCAAGGAAGCGGTCCAGGACGACATTGACCAGTACAAGGCATGGCTTTTAAAGGACGGCGATGAAATCATCGGCGAGCGCCAGAACCTGATTCTGCAGCCCCAGGCATCCTTTGTGCTTCTGGACCAGCACACAGGGGAAGTCAAGGCGCTGTGCGGCGGCCGCGGCGAAAAGAAGGCCAGTCTGACCCTGAACCGGGCCAGCAACGTATACCGCCAGCCGGGTTCTGCATTTAAGGTTATCACAGCCTTTGCACCGGCCCTGGACGCCTGCGGCGCCACTCTGGGCACGGTCTACTACGATGCGCCCTATACCATCGGAACCAAAAGCTTCAGGAACTGGTGGAACTCCGGCTATGGCTTTACCGGTTACTCCAGCATCCGCGACGGCATCATCTACTCCATGAACATTGTGGCTGTGCGCTGCCTCATGGAGACAGTCACGCCCCAGCTTGGCGTGGAGTATGCAGAGAACATGGGCATCACCTCCCTCACAAAGGATGACCTGGGAGCAGCCACTGCCCTGGGCGGCATAACAAAGGGCGTTTCCAATCTGGAACTGACCACGGCCTATGCGTCCATTGCCAACGGCGGCGTGTACACAAAGCCCCGCTTCTTTACAAAGATACTGGACCACAACGGAAAGGTACTGATAGACAATGAACCTGAGACAAAGCAGGTGCTGAAGGATTCCACCGCCTTCCTCTTAACGGACGCAATGTCGGAATCCATGAAGAGCAACCGCAAATTCACACGCCCCGGCGTGTCCATCAACTCCACCAGCACCCGCGCAGCCCTGACAGGCATGACGGCTGCCGGCAAGAGCGGCACCACCTCCAACAACAACGACGTATGGTTCGTGGGCTACACGCCGTATTACACCGCAGGCATATGGGGCGGATGCGACAACAACCAGAAGCTAAAGCACGGCGGCGTGAACAACGGCGGAACGACCTTCCACAAGGACATCTGGCGCAACATCATGAACCGTGTCCACGAAGGCATGCCGGACCCGGGCTTTGCAGTGCCTGACAGCATTGAGACTGCGGAAATCTGCCGCAAATCCGGTAAACGGGCTGTCTCCGGCGTCTGCAACCACGACCCCAGAGGCAATGCTGTGTACACCGAATATTTTGCAAAGGGAACCGCTCCCACAGAGGTCTGTGACAAGCATGTGGAGGTTACCGTATGCGCTGAGTCAGGTATGCGCCCCACCCCATACTGCCCCACAAAGACCACCAGGGTATGCATGACCCTGCCGGAGGGCGAGGAAGGCGCAACGGATGATTCCGTATTTGCCATCCCAGGCTACTGCACCATCCACTCCGACGCATCCACCATCATACCGCCCAATACGGATGATTTTGGAAATACCGGGCCCACCGTGACACCCATCGGTCCGGGATACCAGACCTCGCCGGAAACCACGGAAGGGTTTGGGCCGGGGAACCGTCCTTACTAGGATTGGTCCCGGATACTTGAAATTTAAAATGAAATTTATATGAACCGGAAAAGCAAATAATCCAGCTTTTCCGGTTTATTTATTTTTGAGTATTTTTCCGGAAACGAGGGATACTGTAACTATTACATCCTGTTACAGGAAGGAGAGTGCATGAAATGGGACAGATGAAAGGCAAGGCAAGTATTGAATTTGAACATCCCCCGGTCATTATAAGTGCCGGCTCCGTCGTTGGAAAAAAAGAGGGGGAAGGTCCTCTGGGAAGCCTGTTCGACGAGGTGGAACTGGACGATATGTTTGGTATGGATAATTGGGAACAGGCTGAGAGCACCATGCAGAAAAAAACTGCAGACCTGGTCATTGAGAAGGGCGGCATACGAAAGGGTGAGCTGCGTTACCTGTTTGCAGGCGACCTGCTGGGACAGCTCATAGCAACGTCCTTTGGAACCGTGGATTTGGAGATTCCTCTTTTTGGCCTTTATGGGGCCTGCTCCACCATGGGAGAGGCATTGGGACTGGGAGCCATGGCAGTCAATGCAGGATATGCGGACCAGGTCATGTCCATGGCATCCAGCCATTTTGCCACGGCGGAAAAGCAGTTCCGTTTTCCGTTAGCTTATGGGAACCAGAGGCCGCCGTCAGCCACATGGACTGTCACGGGCTGCGGCGCGGTTGTTCTGGCAGGCAACCGGAAAGACGGAATGGCCCGCATCGCAGGCATCACAACCGGGCGTATGGTGGACATGGGGGCCAAGGATTCCATGAATATGGGAGCTGCCATGGCCCCGGCTGCATTCCATACCATTGAACAGAACCTGGAGGACTTCCAGGTCAATGAGACCTGGTATGACAAAATCATTACCGGTGATTTAGGCGAGGTGGGAAGGACCATCCTGCTGGAGTTCATGAAGAATAAGGGAAGGGATTTAAGCCAGCTTCACATGGACTGCGGTATGGAGATTTATGACAAGGAACAGCAGGACACCCATTCGGGCGGTAGCGGATGCGGCTGTTCCGCCGTTACCCTGTGCTCCTACATCCTCCCCAAGGTACAGGACGGCACCTGGAAACGGGTTTTATTTGTTCCCACCGGAGCCCTTCTGTCCTCGGTAAGCTTCAATGAAGGACAGAGCATACCGGGCATTGCCCATGCGGTCGTCATTGAACATATAGACAGTTAAGGAGGAAATGACATGGACTATATAAAAGCATTTATCGTGGGAGGTATTATCTGCGCCCTGGTCCAGATTCTGCTGGAAAAGACCAAGATGATGCCGGGACGGGTCATGGTCACCCTGGTGGTCAGCGGCGCCATACTGGGTGCCATAGGGCTCTATGAACCTTTTGCAAAGTGGGCGGGAGCAGGCGCAACCGTGCCTCTTCTGGGCTTTGGAAACACCCTCTGGAAGGGCGTGAAGGAAGGTATCGGAGAGGACGGCATTCTGGGTATTTTTAAGGGCGGACTCACGGCCAGCTCCGCGGGAATATGTGGCGCCCTGGTGTTTGGCTACCTGGCATCCCTTATATTTAAGCCGAAGATGAAGTGATGAAGATGGTAATAAAAACACTGCAGCCATAAAAATGGCAGAAAACCAGTGAAACAGAAGAACAGAACAAAACGGGACACCGCCGTCAAATGACAGACGTGTCCCTGTTTTTTGCTGCTGTAGGCCATTTCTTTTGCATCCTCCGGAATATTGTCCGGAATGGATGTTACCTTTGTTATATCAACCAAAATCGTAATACCGTTTACGCTCAAGCTTATAAGAACAAACCATCCACATCCAGTTCTTCCTCTATCATGCCTGACTCCAGCATGAAATCAGCTGTTTTTTGGAATCCTTCCTTATCCTCATCCGTGACATCCATGGAAAAATCATAGAAGGCATACATCTCCTTTACTGCCTCTTCATCCAAATCCAGTGCCCTGGCTGCAATCTGAAGGGCCTGCTCCTGATTGTCTTTCATAAATGCGGCAGCGCGGTTCTGGGCTTCCATAAAGCGGTCTATCACATCCTGATTTTCGTTATAAAAATCATCTCTGACAGCCACGGCAATCATAGCTTTCATGAGTCCCTCCCCATCAGCCACCATGTGATACCCCTGCTCCTTTGCCTGATAAGCGGCTGCTCCTGCAATCAGGGCTATATCCACGCTGCCGCCGTCCAGGGCCGCCTTGGCATCTGCAATGGACATATTCACGTAATTCACATCATCCATGGTCAGCCCTCCAGCCGCAAGATACGATACTAAAAGCTCATGGAGATTCGTCCCTGCCGGTCCCCCAATGGTCTTTCCCTTAAGACTCTCCGGGGTAGTCAGGCTGTCATCTGCAGAGTACATGCAGAATGCCTTTGGGGACCTGCTGTACATGTTCAGCACCTTGATATCCGCCCCGTTGGCAGCAGACAGGATAACAGAGGTTGCTCCCACCCCATAAAGAATCTGCACGTCCCCGGATGCCAGCGCCTGTGTCTGGTCGGCTCCTGAATTGATTTCCGCATATTCCAGGGAAATACCCATGTCCCTGAATGCATCTGCAAATATATTTTGGTCCCGCTCAATGATGGTAGGAACGTTGAGCGGCGAGGTAACATAAGTGAGCGCCAGCTTGTCCAGACCGGAGGAAGCCTTGTTTCCTCCTGACTGTGTATCTTCCAGGGCATCCTGCCGGGCATCTGCCTCCGCTGCTCCTGCCGATGCCTTGCCGCATCCGGTAAGGGCGGATGCCCCGATGCACAGGGCCAGCCCTAATGCTATAAATTTTCTCATTTCATTTCTCCTTATTCTGTCTTTTTATGTCTGTCTATTCCTGCTATATAGCTCCAGTTCCCAGTCCCCTGCGTTCAGGCTCTCAATAATACGCCGCTTCAGGGAGATGAACATATCATCCATCAGGTTCCTGTCCCCTGCCGTCTCCGGTACCTGCACCTGGGTCTTGACAAGTCCGTTTTCAATGACCACAATCCTGTGTCCCAGAAGCAGCGCCTCATCGATACTGTGGGTCACAAACAGGATGCTGCACCTCAGTTTCTGCCGGACCCGCAAAAGCTCTTTCTGCATCTGTTCCCTGGTAAAATAATCCAGGGCTGCAAAGGGCTCGTCCATCATAATGAAGGACGGGCGGTATGCCAGCGCCCTGGCTATGGCTGCCCGCTGCTGCATCCCTCCTGACAGCTGGGACGGATATGCCTTTTCAAACCCTTCCAATCCTACGGTATTTATAATATCTCTTATAGTATCCCTGTCCTGCTCCTTCTTCCTGAGCCCAAAGGTCACATTATCCCACACAGTGAGCCAGGGCATCAGCCTGGGTTCCTGAAATACATAGGCGGTCCTGTGGCAGCCCTCATACTGTATCTCCCCGCTGTCAGCCTTCTCCAGTCCTCCTGTAAGCCGCAGAAGGGTGGTTTTTCCGCACCCGCTCCTGCCCAGAATAACTGTAATGTGGTCCTCCGGTATATCCAGGCTGATACCTCTCAGCACCTGGACAGGCCTGTCCTCCACCCTATACTCCTTATAAATGTACTTCAGCTTAATCCCAGCCATTGTCACAGGTTCCTTTCAACATTTTACTGATTGCAAAACCGAACAGACGGTCCGTCACGTATCCCACCGCGCCAATGGTCAGAATTCCCACAATGACCTTGTCTGTCCTGGACATCTGCTGGGCAAACAGAATCATATGTCCCAGGCCCGTGGAAGCAGCCACCATCTCAGCTCCGATGATGGCCCGCCAGCTGTATCCAAGGCCGATACGCATTCCCACCAGTATATCGGATGCAGCGTACGGCAGTACAATCCTCAGGAACTTCCTTCCTGATGAATATCCGAACATTTCCCCCACTTCCAAAAGCTTTTTATCACACCCCGTAAATCCCTTCACAATATTCAGATACATGGGGAAAAAGGATGCCAGGACAATGATAACTGTCTTGGTTGTCTCCCCAATCCCGCACCACAGAATCAGCAGCGGAATCATGGCCAGAGGCGGTACATTCCTGAAAAACTGCACCACATACTCATAATATCCGCTGGTTCCCGGCAGCAGAATCCGTACCATCCCCAGACCAAAGGCCAGCACAAAAGCAATGGAAAATCCCTTTGCGACTCTGACAAAGCTGATAAAAATATCCTTCCACAGCTCACCGTTCACAGCCATCTTATAAAAACTCCGGAACACCCTGGAGGGAGGCGGCAGTACATAGGCGCTGAACATATCCGCCCGGCAGACCCCGTACCATATAAGCAGAATTGCCCCTATTCCAATCAGGGGGGCCATTGACCTGTTCCACCTATTCTTCATCTGCCATCACTCCATCACCATTGTGGCATCCCATATCACAGTAGAGCATCTCCACCAGCCTGACCTGCTTCCAGGATTCCTTTTCAAGGTATAGTCTTATGGTTTCTTCTCCGGTCAAACTGATTGTATCTGTCTCCAAATCCTCAAAAAAACCAGGCGGAATAGGGCTGGACTTCAGGCATCGTGTAGCGCCTCCCGGTACAGCCGCCTTCCCATAAGCAGCGCATTCCGCCCAGGCATCTGCCACGGTTTCACCCAGTTCCCGCAAAAGCCCGTTCCAGGTCAGGAATCTTGTGTCTTTAAGCTTTAAGGCATTGCCTGCATCCGCCAGCGCCCGGCAGGGCGTGGTTATGATTTTCAGGCCGTCTTCCAGGTCCCTTCTCCCGCTGATTTCCCTGGCACAGTGAATCAGGATTGGTTCAATATCCGGTATCACAAGGCTGTCTCCCCGCTGCCCGGCTCCCCGCCTCTGCCGGTAATCCGCCGCCATCCTGCCTGCCATGGGGCACCGCATATCCGCCACCGTCCCCCTGCCCGCTTCTATCTGGGACTTGTACTTTCCCTTAACAACAGCTCCCCAGTCTGTATTGCACCGTACCTGCACAAATCCGTGCTTTTTCAGGAAACACGCCAATGCCTCTCTGTGATACATGTTCTCTGCCACTGGGTTAATCCATATGTACTTCAATGCGAACCCTCCTCCGTTTAATGTTAGCCTACGCTAACCCGTATAGGATATCAGAGAACCTGTAAAAAGTCAACTGTCTGTCCCCATAAAATGGAAAATGGACCAGGGAATTTTTTCCAGTCCATTTTCTGGGGTTATATCTGATGATTCATTCTCTATTTACACAAAAAGGCTGCCCCAACTTTATATTACGAAAAAACAGAATAATAAGCGGATACCTCCTCTTATTACTCTGCTCTTTCCACACCTTCTTTTAGATTTAAAAAATCCCCGCTGCAATCCCAACCCAGTAAATCAGCCCCAGCACCCAGCTGGTCAAAACCCCATACAAAATAACCGGCCCTGCAATGGTAAATATCTTACAGCCCACGCCGAACACCTCGCCCTCCGCATGGAACTCTATGGCCGGAGCCACCACGGAATTGGCAAACCCGGTAATGGGCACCAGGGCTCCTGCACCCCCGAATTTCACAATCTTTGGATATATATTGAATCCGGTCAGCAGGATGCTCAGCAGAATCAATACCAGCAGAGTCCAGGCCGCCGCTGTCTCCTGGTCCATGCCCATGTTGTTCATCATGAAATTCAGGGCAAACTGCCCCAGCACACAGATGATTCCGCCTACCAGGAAGGCCGCTGCCATGTTTTTTGCCAGGCTGTGGGTGGGAGTCACCTGTTTCACGTACTCCTCATACTTTTTCTTATCAATCTCCATTTGTTTACTCCTCTCAAAATCCGGCTGCGGACAGCCCTAAACCTTTTTGGCTCATCCTCTTAGGTTCATCCTCTTTGGCCTCGCCCTCTTTGGCCTCGTCATCCAAGGGAAGCCATACGGTTCCAGAAATAGACCAGGGCTCCTGCCATCTTCCCTGCTGCCAGGGCAAATATAATATACTGCAGTCCCACAGCCAGATGAATCCTCCTGCTGATAACCGGAAGGGCTTTCAGGGTTTCCGCCAGGGACATGACCAGACAGCCCACGAAAATCCCTACGGACAGTCCGAATACACATATGAAAAGGGTGCCCAGATAAGGCCCCATATAAATGGGAAACTCATAAATATCCAGTATATTTCCCAGGACACCGCCCAGAATAATAACTGTCTCATACAGAAAAATATGCTTCCTGGTGCCTGTCTTTCCCATGAGGCGCACAAACACGCCTATGATGGCCAGGAACGCATATACGCCGGCTGCAATGATGCCGCCGGCGCACAGACCGAAGAACGCCAGCAGACATTTTTTAAGTAATATCAATTTTTGACTCCTTTCTGCCGTCATTGGCAATCAGGGTCTTACTGATATTGTCCTCATAAAGGCGCATTTCCACCTCTAACGGCGTGGGGTCCGTATTCAGTTTTATGGCTGCAAAGTGATTGAAAAAACCGATGATGCCCACAGCCAGACCCACGGAATAGCTTACCTCAAGCACGGTGAAACCGCCGGATTCATAACCCATAACCAGCCTGTACACCTCGCTGAACACATCGGTAACACTGACATCATTGTTAAAGGTCATGATGGCAAATGCGGCGCCGAAAAAACACACCAGGCAGACAAATACGGTCTTGGTCCACTGCCAGACGTAAGCAGGCGGGGAAGGCGGCTTGTAGGCAATGATGAAATCCGCCTCCCCCACGTTGTTTACATCAATGGTGGAGTCCAGCTGTTTCAGCTTGTTGATTACGTCCAGGGCGCTTACTATATAGCGGCGCTTGGCATCCACCTTCACGGTCATGACCTTCATGGCATTGCATTTGTTCATCACATTCTGGTCGTCGCAGTAAACCTGGGCAACGTCCTTCAGGACAACGTCCTTGTGGGTCAGCTCCGTGATTTGACTTAGTTTTAAATAGACTGTATGGTTCATAGACCTTTTCCGCTCCTTTGGATTTCCTGCTGTCCGTACATCATGGACACAGGGTCAGTCACAAAGGCCGGACAAACTTCCTCTTCCATGGAAGGCTCATCCATCTCCTCCCACACCAGCGTCCCTTCCTTTTCATATCCCCTGTCTCCGAAACCTGAGGACAGATACCATATCAGGACCCCTATCAGGAGAAGGGAGGCTATGACTGCAAGCAGTTCACATACTCGTTTACCAAAACCCATAAGAATCACATCCTTTTCAAAAATGTTAATTGGTTTCTGGTATCTAGTATAACTTCCATGGAACTTTTTATACCTTGCGGCTTTTGTTTACAGTTTTTTCCTCATTTCTTTCAATATACGTTTTTCCAGCCGGGACACCTGTACCTGGGAAATGCCAAGCTCCCCCGCAATCTGGGTCTGGGTCTCATTGTAAAAATATCTGCGCAGTATAATTTCCCTCTGCTCTTCCTCAAGTCCCTCCATCAAATCCTTTAAAACCATTCGGTTTAACAAATCCTCATGGTCATTGTTGTCCTGGGCCAGACGGTCCATGAGATAGGTGGAATTCTCATCCCCGCTGTCCGCAGGGCGGTACAGCGACTCCACCTCCGCAGCAGCCTCCAGGGATGCGGCCACCTCCTCACGGCTGGTCCCCAGCCTGCCTGCAATTTCCTCAATGGTGGGCTCTCTTCCCAGACTGTACGTCATTTCCTCCCTGGCAGCCCTGACCTTAACCCCCAGTTCCTTGATGGAGCGGCTGACCTTAATCATGCCGTCGTCCCTGAGGAAACGCTTGATTTCCCCTGTAATCATGGGCACTGCATAGGTGGAAAATTTCACATCAAATCCAGTGTCAAATTTGTCGATGGCCTTAATCAGTCCGATGCTTCCAATCTGGAACAGGTCCTCCATCTCATACCCCCGGCCGGAGAACCGCCTGACAATGCTCCATATAAGCCCCACATTGTCCATGACCAGCCGGTCCCTTGCCGCTTTATCCCCTTCGTGAGCCATATTGATTAATTTCATGGTCTCATCCATCGCCGTCACCTGCCGATGAATTTCTTCATTGTCACCAATGTGCCATGATTTGGTTCAGACTCCACCTCTACCTGGTCCATGAACGCCTCCATAAAGGAAAATCCCATGCCGGAGCGCTCTCCCTCCGGGTCCGTGGTAAACATGGGCTCCATGGCCTGTTTCACATCCGCTATGCCCACACCGCAGTCCTTCACTGCCACGGTCAGGGTGTGTTCCTCCATATCTGCAGTCAGGTCCAGATATATGGTACCCTGCCCGCCCTTGTAGCCATGTATGACTGCATTGGTCACTGCCTCGGATACAGCTGTCTTCACATCATCCACCTCCTCCAGGGTGGGGTCCAGCCTGCTCATGAACACGGCTGTCACCACCCTGGCAAATTCCTCATTCCGGGAAAGGCTCTCCATCTCCAGCCTCATATGTTCTCTGTTTGTCTCCATTTTCTTATCCTCCATCTTTTTCATCCCTTTATTGCTGATTCCCTGTCTTCATAGCCCTTGATTAGGCGGCTTACCCCGCCCATCTCCAGTATCCGCCTGACCTGAGGCCCTGCCCCGTAATAGGCCACGGTTCCCCGGCTGGCTGCCATCTGCTTATAACGGTTTAAAAGCACCCCGATGCCGGATGAATCCATAAATGATGTGTGTGTAAAATCAAATACAATCCTGTTGATGTAGTTCTCTGCCAGAAGCAGGTCCGTATCCCGTTTCAAATTCCTGCAGTTATGGTGGTCCAGCTCCCCCGGAAGGTGAATCACCAGCATCTGCTCCCTGGCCTCATACGTAAACGTTGTCTGTTCCATCCCTCCATACTCCTTTCTCAGCGCTTATAAAATACAAAAAAAGATACCACAAAAGACTTATATCTTATCTTCTGTAGTATCTTTCCTGAAAAACCGTTTAAATTAATAACCCCTGGCATTCCTTGCCCGGTCCACATAGTCGGAATCCGGGAATTCATTGACCACTTTGTCAAACATGGAATTGGCATTATCCGTGTCGCCGGCATCCTGGTACAGACGCCCCACATAGAACAGGGCTTCCGGATTATCCGGCCTTATGGTCAGGCTGGCCTGGAAATAGTCCATGGCCTCTGTCTTATTGCCTGCATTCCACAGCTGAAGTCCCCTGTCCACCAGGCTCTGGTAAATATTTGCCGTCATATCCTGACGGATATTTTCCACAATGGCCTGAATATTTTCGTCCTCAATCAAATCAAAGCTGGCTCCGGCATATGCCTTGGCCGCCGCCACCAAATCACCGCTCCTGTAGTCCTGGAGAATCCAAATCAATCCCTGGTACTGGGCTATGACGCTGGTGTTGCCTGTGGTCAGCTCGTCCAGACGGGCCTGAATCTCCTTTGTGTGGGCATCCAGCTCATCGTAATCCGCCTTCAGGATATCGTACTGCTGATTTGCATTGTTGAGCTTCTGCATATAGGATTTCAGGTTGTTGTCGTGGATGCTGTTAAGGTCCCTTGTTCTGGCAGGCAGAATGAGGAAATAAAAAGCCATAATGCCGAGAACCAGTCCAATGATGATGTGGAACACAGTGGAAATGCCTGTGGTTTCCTTATAAGTATTAGGGATGATGACATCGTCATCCTCCATCTTACGATGGGAAAATGCTTTCACCATCTTGCGCTTCTCTGCATCCGCCCTGCCTGTGTTCTGCTTTACAATGGACATGTAGTACAGGGCCTTCTGGTTGCTCTTGTCAATCTGAAGAATTTTATACAGGGAACGGCCGGCCTTATTGTAATCCTCCCTGGCCATGTATAACAGGGCCAGAAGGAGATGGGCCTTCACAAAGTGGGGATTGGACTCCACCACCCTGGCCAGCTGGAGTATGGCCAAATCATCGCTGCCGTTTTGTGCATGCCAGAGCGCCTGGTTGAATGTCTTTACATTCTGGCTCTCCATCTCCAGCTGCCCCGGCTTTCTCTGAATCTCATCCAGATAATGGTCCGCCAGATTATCCTCCGGCTGCAGGTTCAGGCTGATGACCCACTGTACCAGTGCATCGGCCACTTCCCCGTTCTCATAGTATATCAATCCCAGCAGATTCCTGGCATCTGTCTGATACTTATTAAAATGCAGGCTTTTCTTCAGGCACTGGGCCGCGCCGGACAAATCCCGTATCCTGGCCTTTTCCAGGCCCAGGTTGTAGAAGCTGTTGGCTATCTGCTGGTTCTTTCTTGCATAGTCTGTATTCACAGGTCCCGCTCGCCTCTTTCTTTTATCAGTTCCATCATGATGTCCGTCATATCTGTCAAATCGCTTTTAACAATGGCGTCCTCCACCTCTTCCACATCCAGGCTTGGTTTAAAACGCTCAATCTCCTCTTCAAAATCAATCATGTATTTCACTCCTATCTTGTCAGGACTGCTGCTCCAGCACTGCCTTAATCTCACCGATGAGATACAGGGAACCGGCACAGAACAATAGTCCTTCCCGGCTTTTCTCCGTCATATCCTTAACAGCGCTCCCGGTGTCCCCGTATGAGTACACAGGCCTGGACGTATATGTGCGGAATACCCTGGCCAGTTCTTTGGCAGCCAGTCCTCTGTCGCTGTTCATGTGGACCACGCCGACTGCTTCCCAAATCATCTCTTTGCACAGCTGTTCCGCCATACGCTCATAATCCTTGTCCGAAACAGCGGCAAACAGCAGCCACGGCTTCTTTCCCTGTCTGTCTGATATCTCCCAGGCCGTCTGTATGAAGGCCTCAATCCCTCCAGGATTATGGGCGCCGTCCAGATAGATTCCCGGCCGCACCTGTTCCATCCGTCCGGGCCAGAACGTATTCTTCAGACCAGCAGCAATATGCCGGTCCGTTATTCCCCATTCCATACCGTCCGGGCAGATGCAGGGACCATGGCCCGGCATCCTGCAGCCTGTCCTGGGACATTCTCCGGGATGGCGCAGTACATCCAGGGTGCGGACGGCCAGCATAGCATTTTCCGCCTGATAAAACGCTTCAAAGGGAATCTCCAGTTCCAGGCATCTGCCGTCCTTCATTCTTGCACTGATGGACAAGCCCTTTTCGCCTATCTCCTCCACATGGAAATCCTCCCGGCCCACCGGATATCGGGCTGCACCCTTGCGGAAGGCAAAGCCCTCCAGTATGGTGGATACCTCCGGCTGTCCGTTATCAAATATAAGAGGGACCCCGGTTTTGATAATGCCGGCCTTTTCCCCTGCAATCTTGGCCAGGGTGTCCCCCAGATACTTGGTATGGTCCATGCTGATGGAGGTAATCACACAGGCCGCAGGGTGTTCCAGCACATTGGTGGTATCCAGCCTGCCGCCCATTCCTGTTTCCAGAATCATCACATCCACATCGTGCATCCGGAACAGGACCATGGCCATATAAAACAGGAATTCAAAAAAAGTGGGATGGCAGAGTCCCTGGCCTGCAAGCTTTTTGCTGGCCTCAAGGACCGTCTCAAAAGCCGCTTCAAAGCTTTCCTGGTCCACCATCCTTCCATTAATCAGGAAACGTTCACGCACCTCCACCAGATGAGGCGAGATAAAGGTACCGGTGCTGTAACCGGCTTCCCTCAGTATAGATGTAAGGAATGCGCACACAGACCCCTTGCCATTGGTTCCAGCCACATGAATCGCAGGTCTGTCCCGGTCGGGGTTTCCCAGGTAATCCAAAAACTGCCTGACATCCTCCAATGAATTCTTTTTCCTGGTCCACATGGGAATGCGGTCCAAATACTCCTCTGCTTGTCCCATAACTAAAGTCCATTCTTTCTTAAAAGCCTGTCTGCCGGACAGGCTTTTATAATCTTAACCTAATTTGATTCAATTGGCAACCGGATATTCTCGCCGCCCTTCGCCAGGATGCGACAGAATTCCCGTCAGCTGCCCTCTGTATTCAGGGATGCCTCCCTGCGGCGTCCCACCGGAATCTGGGCCAGTATGATAGCGCCAAACATAAGGGCGCATCCCAGTATCTCCCTGGAAGACAGCTTCTGCCCTAAAATCACCCATCCCGCCAGGACAGAAATACTGGATTCCAGACTCAGAATCAGGGAAGCAACCGTGGGGTTCATGCCCTTCTGTCCCACAATCTGCAGGGTGTAGGCCACGCCGCAGGACATGATGCCTGCGTAGAGAAGGGGCGCCCATGCGGCTATAATCTGGCTCATGTCAGGCGTCTCACAGACCAGCATGGCTGCGCCTGAGAGAATGCCGCTGACAAAAAACTGGATGCAGGACATCTTTACCCCGTCCACAACAGGGGAAAAGAAATCGATAACCATAATATGCAGGGCAAAGAGAAAGGCGCATACCAGCATGAGAAGGTCCCCTTTGTTCACTGACAATTCTCCCCCGTTCATGCACAGCATGTACAGGCCGGCCAGGGACAGGACCACTGCCCCGGCAACCACGGGGCTGCATTTCTTACCCAATAAAAGCCCCAGTACAGGGACAATGACAATGTAGCAGGCGGTTATAAATCCGGCCTTACCCACTGTGGTGTACTGGATTCCAAACTGCTGGAAGTTGCTGGCCAGGCAAAGGGCCACGCCGCAGAGTATGCCTCCCGTAATCAGTGTCTTCCTGGCCCCGGGTATGGCCGGGACCTGTTCCTTCCTCTTATTCTTCCTGTCAAAGAACCATATGCAGGGAAGAAGGACAACACCGCCCATAAGGCATCTGACGCAGTTAAATGTAAATGGCCCCACATAATCCATTCCAACGCTCTGCGCCACAAAGGCAACGCCCCATATGGAGGCTGTAAGCAGCAGCAAAAGCGCATTTTTTATCTTCATAGTCTGACCTCGCTGTATGTAATGAATGTGCAGCTGTTCCGAACAGCTGTATTACTGCCGTGATATTTCATATATTCCGGTAATAGCCCCGGATATTCAGGGTTTCAGCACGTCAAGGCTGTAGTTCACCGCCACGTCCTTGCGCACGTAGGATTTATTGAAGGCGGACAAAATCCGGTTCATGACCATCTCACTGTTCTCAAAGGTAGCTGAGGACAGAAGCAGGATAAACTGGCTGACACTGTAACGCGCATATACGTCGCTGGAGCGAAGGGATTTCTGGATGGACGCCCGCAGGCGTTCCATGGCCCTTGCCTGGATTTCCGGCTTAAGGGTGCGTCCCCTCCTGTCTCCCACGGTCAAAAGGCACAGGTACACGGAATCACCGCTGCGCTCCACACCCCTGCGCTCCAGCTGAACCAGGCGCTTGAACACAGCGTATTCACACTGGTACGCACCATGTCCCTCTCCGGCGCCGCCAGTGCCCAGGGTCTCCTGAATCGCATCCAGGTCAGTCACAACCTCCTGCTCGCTGCTGCTGATAACCTTGTATAACTCCTTAAAATGCTCTGAAGGCGTCATCAGACGTTCCCGGTAAAACATATCCGTGGTGGCCTTATACCGTGACAGCGCAGTCTCCTGTTCACCCTGGCCATAAGCAGCATATATCCAGTAATAGTGGAAATCCTCCACAAACCGGTCAATGTCAATGGCCTTCCGGCAGATTTCCTCCACCTGGACATAATCCTCATCCTGAATCAGTTTTTCCGCCATATGAATGACCAGCTTCTGATATAATGTATGGTAATAGGCGGCCATGGGGCCTACCCAGCTCTCTTCGGCTGACTTTGGCAGGAAAATGCCCCTGTACAGCCCAAGTGCCTCCAGGCAGGCGTCCCACCGGTTCTCCCCATCCCTCTCCCCGTCCCCTTCCGGGTCCAGGATTCTGCGGCACAGGATTTCAAACCGGTCTGTGTCCACTTCCGTTTCCCAGGCCGGGTTCCACATATAGGCCCCCTTCTGGCTCAGAATCAAATCCTGGGACGGGAAGCCGGCTGCCTCCAGCATCTTCCTCACCCGGAAAACCAGGGTTTTAAGGGCGCCGTAGGGATTATCCTGAACACCGTCCTGCCAGATGGCATGGAACAGCTCATTGATGCTCACATCCCCCCTGCGCTTAATAATCAGATAGCTCAGCAGGCTCCAGGCTTTCCTGGACCGGTTATCGCTGTCGCTCATGGCCTTTTCATCCATTGTAATGGTGAAACCGCCGAACATCCTGACATGGATAACCGGCTTATTTCCTGATGATTGATTCATGCTATGCTCTCCCTCTCTATCCCTGTGTCTGACTTGCTCTGTTTTCATTTTCCTGCGGACAGGCAGTTTCTGCCGCCTGTCCCATTATCCTGAGCCTTCTCCTGGTTCATCACTGAAGCTGTGCCAGACGCATCTTCACCTGCTCCATCATCTGTTCATATTTTTCAAGCTTTGCGCGCTCCTCGGCAATCTTTGCCTCCGGCGCTCTGCTTACAAACTTCTCATTGCCCAGCATACCTCTGGAACGGGCCAGTTCTCCTGCCAGACGTTTCTCTTCGCCCTTTAAACGCTCTATCTCCTTATCAATGTCCACCAGGTCGGCAAAGGGCATATAAATCACTGCCTTGTGAATGACTGCAGAGACAGCATCGTCGGCAATTCCTTCCTTATCCTTCTGGAGGATTACCTCGCCTGCGTATCCCAGGGAGGCAAAGAAGCTTCTGCTGTACTCAAATATCTGCAGCAGTGTTTCATCCTCCGACACCACATAAACAGTAGCCTTCTTGCTGGGCGGAACGTTCATGGCTGAACGCACGCCTCTGATGGCTCTCACAGCCTCCTTGATGGTTTCCGTGGACTGTTCTTCCCCTGCAAACTTCCAGTCATCCCTGTAAACCGGCCACTGGGAAACCATGATAGTCTCCTCCTCTTCCTGAAGGTTGCAGAAAATCTCCTCTGAGATAAAGGGCATGAACGGATGAAGCAGCTTCAGAGCCTGAATCAGCACCTGCTTAAGCGTCCAGATAGCGGCTGCCTTAGTATCGTCATCTTCATTGTACAGCCTTGGCTTCACCATTTCAATATACCAATCGCAAAATTCTTCCCAAATAAAATCATAAACCTTCTGAAGGGCGATTCCCAGCTCATATTTGTCCAGATTTTCAGTCACTTCCCTTGTAAGGGTATTTACCTTGGACACAATCCATTTGTCAGCCATGGTAAGGCGTTCCGGCGCCACGTCGCCCGATTCACCCGCCTTCTCAATGTTCATCATAATAAAGCGTGAAGCATTCCATACCTTATTTGCAAAGTTGCGGCTGTTTTCCACGCGCTCCCAGTAGAAGCGCATGTCATTGCCGGGTGCATTGCCTGTAATCAGGGTCATGCGCAGGGCGTCAGCGCCGTACTTGTCGATGACTTCCAGGGGGTCAATGCCATTGCCCAGGGACTTGCTCATCTTCCGTCCCTCGGAATCCCTTACCAGGCCGTGAATCAGCACAGTGTGGAAGGGAAGCCTTCCGGTCTGCTCCAGGCCGGAGAACACCATACGGATAACCCAGAAGAAAATGATGTCGTATCCGGTCACCAGCACATCCGTGGGATAGAAATAATCCAGGTCCTCTGTCTTCTCAGGCCAGCCCAGGGTGGAGAAGGGCCAGAGGGCGGATGAGAACCAGGTATCCAGGGTATCCTCATCCTGATTTAATGAGGTGCAGCCGCACTTGGGGCAGGCGCATGGCGTTTCCTTGGATACAATGATTTCTCCGCAGTCCTGGCAGTAATAGGCAGGAATCCTGTGGCCCCACCACAGCTGTCTGGAAATACACCAGTCGCGGATTCCTTCCAGCCAGTGGAGATATGTCTTTCCAAAGCTCTCAGGAACAAAGGTAAGGCTGCCGTTCTTAAGGGCCTCAATGGCCGGCTTTGCCATCTCCTCCATCTTTACAAACCACTGCTGCTTTACCATGGGCTCTACCGTGGTCTTGCAGCGGTCATGGGTACCCACGTTGTGGGAGTGGGGAACCACCTTGACCAGCAGGCCCTGAGCCTCCAAATCAGCCACAATGGCCTTCCTGGCCTCATAGCGGTCCATACCAAAATACGGGCCCGGAACATTTACCGTTGCATCGTCATTTAAGATAATGATTTCTTCCAGGTTGTGGCGCTTGCCCACCTCAAAGTCATTGGGGTCATGGGCCGGTGTGATTTTAACGCAGCCTGTTCCAAATTCCTTGTCCACATACGGGTCTGCAATAACAGGAATCTCGCGGTCTGTCAGGGGCAGCTTCAGCATCTTGCCCACAATGTCCTGATAGCGCTCGTCCTCCGGGTTCACTGCCACTGCGGTGTCTCCCAGCATGGTTTCCGGCCTGGTGGTGGCTATCTCCACGAAACGTCCAGGCTCTCCCACCACAGGGTAATTGATGTGCCAGAAGAAGCCGTTCTGCTCCACATGCTCCACCTCTGCATCAGAGATAGAGGTCTGGCAAACAGGACACCAGTTGATGATTCTGGAGCCCTTATAGATGTAGCCTTTTTCATACAGCTTGACAAAAACCTCCAGTACCGCGTCAGAGCATCCCTTATCCATGGTGAAACGCTCCCTGTCCCAGTCAGCGGAGGAGCCCAGCTTATGAAGCTGATTCACGATTCTGGTTCCGTACTCATCTCTCCACTTCCAGCACTCCTTAAGGAAACCGTCCCGTCCCAGGTCTGCCTTGTCAACGCCTTCCTTCTTAAGCTTGTCAATCACCTTGACCTCGGTGGCAATGGCGGCATGGTCCGTACCCGGCTGCCACAGCGCCTCATAGCCCTGCATCCTCTTATAGCGAATCAGAATATCCTGCATGGTATTGTCCAGGGCATGGCCCATGTGCAGCTGTCCCGTAATGTTTGGCGGCGGCATCACAATGGTGAATGGTTTCTTGCTGCGGTTTACCTCTGCGTGGAAATACTTTCCGTCCAGCCACTTCTGGTACAGGCGGTCTTCGATGTCCGCCGGGTTGTAGGTTTTCTCCAGTTCCTTCATGGTTTGTTCTCCTTTTTGGGTAGATGGTTTTTGTGATTGAGCTGGTGGTGCGCAATCCATGGCATCAGGGTCCTGCATGCCGGAAAAATAAAAAGCCCTCTGCCAATCCCGTTGAGGGAAGGCAAAGGGCGGAGTATCCGCGGTACCACCTTTGTTTTGCCGGATGTCCGGCAGTCTCATTGGGCCTTTAACGCAGGCCGGTCGGAAACAGCTACGCAGAATGTATCTTTGGGTGGTGACAGCACATAAATATCCGCCTGCCAAACCTTCTGTTTCATCCTTCACTGCTCCAGTTCAGAAGCTACCTTCCACCATACTCTGCCCGGGCCGCCTTTCAGCCAGTGAGCTACCCTCTCTGATGGTTCTTATGATGTACTCCTCTTCCTCATTACCGTTTTGTTTGCTTTGATTTATAATTATCAAGCATAATAATTATTGTGGGATTTGTCAAGTGTTTTTTAGAGTGTAAGCCCTTCTATACCCGCCTGCGCAGATGTAAGTTCCAGTCAGGCCTGTTGTACAATATTAATATGGCAAAGGTTAAAATCGTCATTCCAAAGAACAGGCTTGCCCCCTTCACATTTCCTTCATACCGTTTTTTCTTCCGTCCAAACAGAAATCCCAGTATCACTGCAGCACAATATCCCATCAGGCTCCCCCATGTATTGTGCAGCACATCATCCAGCTCTCCTAAGCCTTTATCCAGCAGGACCTGAGTGACCTCTATTGCAGCCGAAAAGGCAAAGCCCGTAAGAGCTGTTTTCTTCCAGTCCGGTTTACGAAGAACCGCAGTTAAAAAGAAACCAAACGGCATAAACAGAGCGATATTACCCAAAATCAAGTACCAATAATAGCCGGAATGGTCTCTCCAGGCACGTTTAATGGTCCAAAAAAGCTGGAGCCTTATGTCTCCCTGCCCTGATTCACGGTACAATGTGGCATACAGGATAACAGCTATGGAAAGAAGGAATAGAAAAACGTATAAATATTTGCGGAAGCGGTACATGGTACCTCCTTTGGAAATTTTCATATCTAGTCCACAACTCTCCAAACCATCTTATTTACCACTCCTGTGTAACTTTGGATAATTTTAACCACTTTTGTGCTGACATTTTCCTCCGTATAATCCGGCACTGGAATACCATAATCACAGTCCAAATGCATCTGCACAGCAGTATCCACTGCCTGAAGTAACGATTTTTTATCAATACCAGCCAACACAAAGCACGCCTTATCTAAAGCTTCAGGACGCTCTGTTGAGGTTCGGATGCATACAGCCGGTATCGGGTGTCCTATACTTGTAAAGAAGCTGCTCTCCTCCGGCAGTGTACCTGAGTCTGAAACAACAGCAAAGGCATTCATCTGCAGATGGTTATAGTCATGAAATCCAAGGGGTTCATGCTGCATCACGCGTTTGTCCAATTTGAACCCCGCAGCGTCAATACGGTTTCTTGAACGGGGATGACAGGAATATAGTATCGGCATATCATACTTTTCCGCCAACCCATTTATCGCTGTGAATAAAGACAAAAAATTCTTTTCCGTATCAATGTTTTCCTCACGGTGTGCAGAAAGAAGGATATATTGATAAGGCTTCAGTCCAAGCTTTTCAAGAATGTCTGAACTTTCAATTTCAGCAAGATTCTGATGCAGGACTTCAGACATAGGGGAACCGGTCACATAAACACGCTCTTTTGGAAAACCGCACTCATGGAGATACTTCCTAGCATGTTCGGAATACGCAAGATTTACATCGGATATGATGTCCACAATCCGGCGGTTGGTCTCCTCCGGAAGACACTCATCCTTACAGCGGTTCCCTGCCTCCATATGGAAAATTGGGATATGCAGGCGCTTTGCTGCTATGGCTGACAGACATGAATTCGTATCTCCTAAAATCAGCAGCGCCTCAGGATTAATCTGATTCATCAGCTTATATGAACCGTTGATTATATTTCCGATGGTTGCACCCAGGTCATCACCGACAGCATCCATATAAACTTCAGGACTCTCTATCTTCAGATTCTCGAAAAAAATCCCATTGAGGTTATAATCGTAATTCTGCCCTGTGTGGGCCAGTATTACATCAAAATACTTACGGCACTTATCAATTACCGCGGAAAGACGGATGATTTCCGGACGAGTGCCTACAATAATAAGAAGTTTTAGCTTTCCATTATCTTTAAAATGAATATCCGAATAATCAGTTTTTACGGCAAATTTCTCACTCATCGTTTTCTTTCCCCTCTACACTGGTTCATAAAATGTGTCCGGTTTTTCTGGATTAAATATTTCATTACAGGTCATCACGGTTACCAGATTGTCCGTATCGGACAAATTGATAATATTATGCGTCCATCCCGGAATCATGTGGACTGCTTCAATCTTATCGCCGCTAACCTCAAACTCCACTGTTTCTCCTGTATGAATATTCCGTTCCCGAATTAATCCGTGCCCGGCAGCCACAATAAACAGTTCCCATTTGGAATTATGCCAGTGCTGGCCTTTTGTAACACCAGGCCGGCTGATATTAATACTTACCTGCCCGCAATCAGCAGTATGTACCAGTTCCGTAAAACTCCCACGATTATCGCAATTCATTTTTAACTCATACTTAAACTTCTCCACCGGAAGATATGTCAAATATAAACTATACAACTTTTTTGCAAAAGAACCTTCCGGCATTTTCGGCATCATCAATGTCCTTGGCTGTTTCTTAAACTGCTGCAATAAATCTACAATCTCGCCCAATGTGACCTTATGCGTCCCAGGAACACAACAATAGCGTCCGTCTGCCCTCAGCACCGTGTCTACACCGTCAAACTCACAGTGCTGTTCTTTTCCCTCAAGAAGGTCAAGCATTCCTTCCACAAAATCATCAATGTAAAGCAGTTCCAACTCTGTGCTGCGGTCATTGACGGTAAATTCCTCATCATTTGCGACTGCCCAACAAAAAGTAGATACTGCGGAATTATATTTCGGACGGCTATGACCCATCAGGTTCGGAAAACGGTACACCGCTACTTTGGCTCCCGTCTCTTCAGCATAAGAAAAGAACAGCTCCTCTCCGGCCCTTTTGGAATGGCCATACTCAGAATCTTTAAATCTTCCGGCTAAAGCAGCCTGGATAGAAGAACTCAGCATGATTGGTGCCTTGTTGTTATATTTTTTTAAAAGCCCCAAAAGCTCAGAAGCAAAACCGAAGTTGCCTTTCATAAAATCTTCCGGATGTTCCGGACGGTTTACACCTGCAAGATTAAAAATACAATCTGCCTTCTGGCAATACTTTTCCAGTTCCTCCATCGTTGATTCTATGTCATATTCATAAATTTCATTTATATGCAATTCTGGACGGGTACAGTTTTTCTTATCTTTAATATTTTTCAAATTAGCAACCAGAGCCGTTCCCATCATACCCTTTGCGCCCGTTATTAATAAGTTCATACAACACCTCCTTTTACTGCAATTTATCCTTTGCAAGTTCTTCCTGAATATAAGTAAGAGCGGCTAGCTTTGCTTTGGTTTCCTCTACAGACAGCAGTCTTGTATTATTGGAATTGAACTCGTTTAATTTTACCCTCTCTCTGTTTCCCTCTGTAAAGAATTTATCATAATTTAAACCTCTCTTATCACATGGTACACGATAAAAGCGTCCAAGGTCAATAGCATGGGCACATTCTTCATTGGTCAGAAGGGTTTCATACATTTTTTCACCATGCCGGATACCGATAACCTTGATATCTTCTTTCTTGCCGTTAAACAGCTGGCAGATTGCTTCTGCCTGCGTTTGAATAGTGCATGCCGGAGCTTTCTGTACCAGAATATCACCCGCTTCTCCATGTTCAAATGCAAATAGAACAAGGTCAACTGCTTCTTCCAGGGACATGATGAAACGTGTCATAGCCGGTTCAGTTAATGTGATGGGGTTACTATTACGAATTTGCTCTATCCAAAGCGGAATAACAGATCCACGGCTGCACATAACATTACCATAACGCGTGCAGCATATTTTGGTTTTTTGGCTAGTACGGCTCTTTGCAACGATAACTTTTTCCATCATAGCTTTGGAAGTTCCCATAGCATTAACAGGATATGCGGCTTTATCGGTGGAAAGACAGATGACAGATTCTACCCCCTCTTCAATGGCTGCTGTCAAAACATTTTCCGTTCCAAAAACATTTGTCTTTACAGCTTCAATCGGAAAGAATTCACATGACGGAACCTGCTTTAATGCAGCAGCATGAAATATGTAATCAACACCGTGTATAGCATTTTTTACAGAAGCCAAATCACGGACATCGCCGATATAAAAAGAAATTTTGTCTGCTGCTTCCGGCATCTTCGCTTGAAACTCATGGCGCATATCATCCTGTTTTTTCTCGTCACGGGAAAATATTCGAATCTCTCCGATGTCTGTTTGAAGGAAACGGTTCAATACTGCATTGCCAAAGGAACCTGTACCCCCTGTAATTAATAATGTTTTTCCTGTAAATACACTCATTTCTTTCTTGTATGATGTTTATAGAAGCAAAAACAACATATTTCCTTTCTTTTTTTAATCTGTGGTTTAATACATTCAGATACAGTGGACTTTTGAAAATATCCTGTAGTTTGACTATATAACAGGAGCGTGTTGCCGCTATTTTATCTGAACTGTTTTTTTGCTGGATGTTGCCGGTGTGTTCACTCTGAGTACTTATTTCGATTAAATCTACGATGATAATCTTTGGTAGATATCACGGTATCAGACTTTATGAAAGGGAGAGACAACCTCATGATTAATGTAGGCATTGATATTGCTAAACTCAACCATTTCGACGCTGCGATTTCTTCCTATGGCGAGATACTCATCGAACCTTTGTGCGTTTCCTTATAAACAAGGACTAATCTCGGAAAATTTCGCCAAAAGGCCGTTAAGCAACATACCCGGTTAAAAATACAGCTAACTTATTACTTGAACCAGGTCACCGAGTAAGCTACTTGGTATAGCGGTCTGCATACCAATATCGATTGATTATCATAAACACTTAATAATTTTTGTATATCTTGACCAATAAGTTTATAGTTTCATTTTACTTTCTATTACCATTAAAGATAAAATTTATAATCGAGATTTTCTTCATTATGAATGCCCCACAGACAGTAATGCAAGTCACAAGAAAAAACATAATAAAATATGACGGCAATTTTTTGATTCCAACTACATCTAACATCTTTCCAACAATAAGCCCTATTAATGGGTGTAGCCCATATATAATCATTGTGGGGACTCCACGTAACCTTTTAATGCAAATCCTATGTATTTCTTGCTCCTCTATAGAGACCATGTACTTTGAAAGCTTGTAAAATACCACAAAACTAATAGACGCAACTGCTGGAACTATAATACGATGGTTATAGACAGGTAAAACGTCAAATACAAGACCAGCCACAACACCAACCATAAAATCCAGTACCTGCCCCGGAATGCTTGAAAATACTTGTTTTATCTTTCACATCACTCCGATGTGTAAATTATTTTTCTTTTTAATTTAGTAAA
>NZ_SPHO01000028.1:30462-59678 GCF_005845215.1 Clostridium sp. 1001271st1 H5 | reverse complement strand
AAAGGTTAAGGGAAAGTGGTTTGTGAAACAATCGGAATTCAATATGTGGTTTTGAAGGTATGTATTACCTGCATAAATAATGCAGGTTTTTCATATAATATCTTCAAAAGGTACTTGATGAATTTTTTATTATAATGTATAATAAGGAATCGGAGAGCATCAACCTATTCCTCGATAGCTCAGTCGGTAGAGCACGCGGCTGTTAACCGCGCTGTCGTAGGTTCAAGTCCTACTCGGGGAGTTTTTTAATTTATATATGCAAGGCCCCATGGTCAAGCGGTTAAGACATCGCCCTTTCACGGCGGTAACAGGGGTCCGAATCCCCTTGGGGTCATTTATAAGTTAATATGGCGACGTAGCCAAGCGGTAAGGCACGGGTCTGCAACACCCTTATCACCGGTCCGATTCCGGTCGTCGCCTCTCAGAAAGAATCACGGATATGTGGTTCTTTTTTTTGCTCTTTGTCAATCGTTGGGGTGGGATTTGTAAAATCCCGCTCCAGTGATGTACAGTGGAGTATCCGCGTTCAGAATGAGTTTCCGGCTGCGTTTATAATACTTACGCAGAGAAACCGGCATGAACCGCTGCAGGCGTTTCCGTACGTTTTCAATTGCCTATGTCACCTGCCGGATGAAGTGATATTTATCTGCGATGATGGATGCGTTTGGAAGGCTTCTAATAGATGTATTTTATTACAACAAAAAAATGTTGGAAGTGTGCTTTTCAGCACACCCCAACATTCAGTATAGAACCTTTATTCTTTGGCGGAGAGCAGTTTCTTGACTGTCTTTCCGCTGTTGTTTTTTGGAAGGCTCTCATGGAATATAATATCTCTGGGGATTTCCCAGGATTCCAGGCAGCCGTTCAACGCCTTCTTTATGGCGTAGCGCATGGCAGACATATCCTGGTCTGAAGGAGTTGGCTCTGAGAGAACCACATGAGCCTGCAGTGCATTGTTTTGAAATATGACGGCAGACTCCTGTATCTCAGACAGAACGTTCAGAGCGTTTTCTATTTTTACCGCAGAGACCTTACGGCCGTGAATATTGTATACATTGTCCTTCCGGCCATTAAAGTACAGATAGCCCTTCCGGTCCATATAGCCCATATCTCCAACGCTCCAGGGCCCTTCGATGCCTATGGCGGAGTAGGGGGTGCTGACGTAGATTTCACCGTCCTTCAGGGTTACGTCTATGCCTGGAAAGGGTTTTCCGATGCAGGCCGGGTTATCATTCATTTCCCGGTCCGTCAACCAGGTGACATAGCTCAGCTCGCTGGCCCCATAGTACAGGATACAGCGGCTGTCAGGATAAGCGGCTTTCAGCAGCTCCATATCCCTGCGCCCAAGACTTTGGGAACCAGCCAGGATGGTCCTGATGCTGAGACAGGGATGGGAGGCGTATTTTGCCAGAAGCCGGAGCTTGGAGGGGATAAGATATAGGGAATCTGCATCGTGGCGTTCTATTTCCCTGCGCCACACAGAGGGATTTACAGGGGAGGCGGTGATGATGGCCGCCCCTGCGGACAGAAGGGCCAGATACAGGTTCAGATTGCCGGTGAATGCCAGACTGCCCTGTGCAAAGAGACGGGTCCTGTCGGTTATTCCAAAAATCGCGTTTTGAGTGGGAAAGAAAGAGGACCAGCTTTCCCGGGTACGGTACCACAGCTTGGGCTGGCCCGTTGAACCGGAGGTAAGGACGCCCATACAGGCCCCGTCCGGGACAGTCTCTGCTGCCGGGATATGGGGCAGACATTTCATATCGGCGGGTAGGATGACGGGAACCTGGGATGTACCGCTTAATGCCAGGAAATGTACCAGCTGATTATGGACAGAGGACTCTCTGACCCATACCGCAGAAGGGGCCGCAGTTTTGGGAGACAGGGAACGGATGCGTCCGGACTCCCCGGCAAGCATACCATATGTATAAATCTGTCCGTCCTCAATCAGGGCTGTCCTGTGGGCCGGAATTGACTGAATAATAGAGAGATAATCCTTGTGATTCATAGGTGGCACCTTTCTGTGTATGGCATCCGGGAGAAGAACGCTGATTACTGTTCCAGAAGAATGGCGCTTCCAATCCCGCCGGCAGCTGCTGCACAGCAAATACCCCGGGCACTTTCCGATTGCTCCATGGATTTCATCAGGTGAAGGAGAATGATAGCGCCGGACGCACCATAGGGATGCCCATAAGCCAGGGCGCCGCCCAGCTGATTGTACCGGGAAGATATATCCGGATAAGCCCTGTTGACCAGGACATCAATGGCTGCAAAGGCCTCATTGCACTCAATGGCGCCTATCTCATCCATGGAGAGTCCGCTGCGGTCCAGAAGTCCCCTGATTGCGGGCAGGACAGAGGCAGGACTCATAAGCGGGTCTGCCCCGGCCGTATATGCATTTGTAAGGTAAAACCGGGGGATAAGTTTATGCTTTTTCAGATACCGCTCTGAACAGAGAAGAAGGAAGGCGGCGCCGTCATTCATGGTGCAGGCATTGGCGGCATTGAGATACCGGCCATCTTTCAGGACGCAGGGCAGACGGTCCAGCAGGCGCTGGTTCAGCCGGGGCCGGATTCCTTCGTCATGGTCGAGGCCGTATACAGGGACGGTTATGCCTTCAAGAAGGCCTTCCTGGCGCGCCCTGACAGCCCGTCTGTGGCTTTCCAGCACCCAGGCGTCCATTTCGCCGGGGCTTATATGGTAATGGCAGATGGTCTTTTCCGCGCCCTGCAGCATCACATCCTCCCGATGAGGACCGGGGATAAATTTGGCGGTGCTGTAGGCCGGGGAATTGTCCGGACCGCCTGTATTAAGACTGGAAGCAAGGCAGGCGCGGGTATATGGATGGTTGGGGTTATAGCTTCGCACAGGCTGGGTGGAGCTGCTTTCAAAACCTCCGGCAGCCACCAGGTCAGCCAGACCGCTCTGTATCCTGGCTGCGGCTGTTATGACAGCTTCCAGGGAGGAGGCGCACTGCAGGTCCAATGTAAAGGCAGGAATGGTGTCTGAAAGTCCTGCCTCCAGCGCCATGAGACGGGTAATATTGCCGCCGCCTCCAACGCAGTTGCCGCAGATAATCATATCAATTTCTTCTGGCTGATACCGGAAGGTCAGCTCTTTTAACACAGCCGCCCCCAGAAGCTCTGCGGGTACATGGCGGTAGGCGCTGTTTTTCACGCCGATATAGCTGCGCAGTCCGCCCAGTATGAATACCTTATCCATGAACGCCTCCTATCGTGCCCTCTGGGCGTTTGAAAGGCTTATCTGTACGGGTTTTGCAATGAGGGCGGCAGCAAAGCATTTGAAGATATCAAGGGGAATAAAGGGAATTACGGCAGCAGTAAAGGTGGCGGCCCAGTCCATTCCGGTTATGAATTTCATATAGGCGCTTCCCACCAGATAAATGACGGGCATCCCAATCAGGATGGTCACCAGACAATAACGCTTAAAGCTGTAATGCGTTCCCTTTAGCCATGACATGAGGATGACGGCCGGAATCCATGACATGATATAGCCGCCGGTTGGACCAAACAGCTTTCCGGGGCCTCCGATGGCACCGGAGAATACGGGCAGGCCGGTCAGCCCCAGAAGGATGTACACGACCATGGTGAATGCTGCCTGCCTGGGAGTCAGAAGCAGGGCAATGAGATTGACAACCAGGGTCTGGGCCGTCAGGCTGGCCGGTGTAAAGGGAAGGGGGATGACGATATAGGCTGAGACGCAGATTAAGGCGGTCAGCAGTGCCATTTTAGTGAGTTCCACGGTGTTATATTTCTGATTCATGATTACCTCCGTTTTATGGTTTGGTCTGGTGTATGGATGGTCATGGTGAAGCAGGTAAGATTTCCCACGGTTCCTGTTACCCGGTTGCCTTTTTGCATCAGGCGCACAAAGTCGTCCGTGTGGACAGGGCTCAGGAAACGTATGGAAAGGGTTCTGGCAGGGCTGAGTCTGCCGTAGATTTCATCCAGCCGGCCGAGTATCCACAGGCCGGGAATGACTGCACCCGGCCCAAGATGAATTGGGTTGGTGTCTCCGGAAACAGACAGGAATTGCCGCAGGCCCTTGGAAGAAAAGGTCATAGTCAGAGGGGGAGGTAGGTCTGCCCGTGCCGGAGCGCCGGCTGTCTGGGTATCGGATGAGCCGGCTTTGGCGGAAAGCCTGGGGGCCTCAGGTATTTTAAAGTGTCCGGCAGGCCCTGAATCCCCGGTATCCACAAGGCAGATTTCAAGGGTCTGGCAGGGCAGGCCCCCTGCACTGTATGCCACAGTTTCCAGCTGCACATATCCGGGAATACTTTTGCGCGGAACGCATTCATATGCCACAGGCTGTGCCCGGTTGCGGATACAGTACCGGGCCTTTCCAATGACCCAGCCGTCATAGTCCTTCTTTCCCCATTGGCAGGCAGCTTGTATTAGTTTTATCATATAGGATACCTCATTGAAAGTTACCGTTATATTTTACTTATTATAGAGAGTCGGTATTGGATTGTCAACATAAAAATGAAATATAGTTGACAATTTGGCGCTGTCAGGTTAACCGAAGATATAAGTGGAATATACCGTTGGCGCGGGCAGGACAATGACAGTTAAAAATAAAACAGAATTGGAAATACTGGGAATCAATGACATCAATAGCCCCTTTCCATATTCTTTCCTATATGGTAAGATAGGTAAGTAAATTGAGATTGCATAGTGACAGGATGAAGAGATGAATTACATTGTTTTTGATTTGGAATGGAACCAGAGTCCCAATGGAAAGGAAGATTCAGTGGAGCATCTTCCTTTTGAAATTATAGAAATCGGAGCAGTGAAGCTGAATGGGAATTTTGAAGAGACAGGAACCTTTCACAAGCTGATTCGGCCCAAGGTCTATAAAAAGATGCATTTTAAGATATCGGAAGTGACCCACATGGATATGGCGGAGCTGCGCCAGGAAGGAGAGCCCTTTGACGTGGTTATGAAGAGGTTTCTGGCATGGTGCGGTCAGGAGGAGTATTGCTTCTGTACCTGGGGTTCCATGGACTTAACCGAGCTTCAGCGGAATATGGCGTATCATAAGCTTCCCAATCCCTTTCCAAGGCCGCTGCTTTACCTGGATATCCAGAAGCTTTACTGCCTTCAGTACGGGGATGGGAAGAACAAGGTGTCCCTTGATATGGCGGTGCAGCTGCAGGGCATGGAAGAGGAGAGGCCCTTTCACCGGGCGCTGGATGATGCCTATTATACGGGCCGTATTCTTTCAGCGCTGGATATGGAGACATTTGGAACCTATGTGTCAGTGGATTATTACGGACTTCCCAGGAATAAGGCTGAGGAATACCGGCTGTATTTCCCTGAGTATTCCAAGTATGTGTCCAGGGAGTTTGATTCCAGGGAAGATATCCTTAAGGACAAGGATATTACAGATATGAAGTGCGTGAAATGCAACAGGATGCTGCGCAAGAAGCTGAGATGGTTTCCCTATGGGCAGAGATTTTATTTCTGCCTGGCCGTATGCCCGGAACATGGGTTTGTAAAAGGAAAAATAAGGGTGAAGAAATCGGAGGATGACCGCTTTTATGCTGTGAAGACAGCCAAGATGGCGGATTCCCAGGATGTGGAGCTTCTGGTCCAGAAAAAAGAAGACGGCAGGAAAAAGCGCAATGCCAAGGCACATCATAAGCCCTCCTCCAAGTCCCCGTCCAAGCCCTCCTCCAAGCCCCTGAAGGGAAGAAGCAAACAGAATGAGTCGGATAAAATTTGTTCATAACCGCATTCCCCCGGTCCTCCAATACGAGAGGCCGGGGGAATTTTTGTTTCATTATGCCAGTTGTTTTACGCTGGAGCGTTCTACCAGCTTTCCTGTAATCTGGGTCTTCATGGGCATGAACCGGGGGTCCTCGATTAGCTGCATCAGCTGGATGACCGACTGCTTCCCCATTATCTTTCTCTGCACATGGATGGTGGTCAGGGCGGGGGAGCTTATGGAGGAATAGGGTATATCGTCAAAGCCAATCAGGGAGATGTCGTTGGGAATCTTATACCCCTTTTCCTTCAGGGCCTTCATGGCGCCCAGGGCAATGGTGTCGTTCTCCGCAAAAAAGCAGGAAGGTAGCCTGGGGTTATGCTCCAGTATTCTGAAAAAATCATCATGGGCCCCCAGCATGGTGGGTTTTACGCGGAATTCGTTCTCTGGGTCAAACTGAAAATCCAATTCTTTTACATATCGGAGAAAGGCAATATGCCGCTCGTTAAAGTTTTCAGCCCCCGTGGTGCTGCCCAGGTAGCCCAGTTGGGTATGTCCGCATTTTTTACAGTGCCGGAGGGCAATGTGGACATTTTCCGCATTGTTCATGCATACACTGCTACAGTAATGGTTGGGGACGGTGTTGTCCACAACCACAAAGGGGATGGGAATGGAATCTAGGGCCGAGAACTCATCCCGCATTACCTCGGTTGCAATCAGAAACATCCCGCAGTACTTGCTGTAATCAATGGAATCAAGGGCTGACTTTAAGCCGGTTTTGACCACTGTCATGGTCATGCCCAGCTGCTCTGCGCGGAGCTGCTCCTCAATGGAGTCAATAATCATGGATATGAATCCCTGATTTTCCTCTACCAGCATACCGCTTTTATAGTATTTTACCAGGAGCACATTTTTGCCGCTTTTAGGTTTGCGGGAAGGGGGGGAGTACTGGCAGGCTTTTATTGCCTCCAGCACCTTTTTCCGCGTATCCTCGCTGACTCCCTTTTTTCCATTCAGCACAATGGAAATGGTTGCGGGCGAAACGCCAATCTGCTTGGCCAGCTCTCTGACGGTCATATGGAATCTCTCTTTCCGGATTGTAGAATTTAAGATAAACAATATTGAACAATCCATGTGATTTACTAATCATACTATAGATTGAATTATATCACAGGGTTGAAACCGGGTCAATTCCATATGTGAAATTTAAATGTTTACTAAACAAAAAACAAATACAAAAAGGTATAATACACACTGTTTATTGATTTGTATAATTAAAATGCACAATAAAAACAATAATTTATGGAAATTAATAACAAAATTACCAAAGACATATTGACATTGAGGAAAAAGCGTTGTACTATTTAATTAACACAAAGAACAAAGAAAATATATTGTTTAGTAAACAATATCAATAACAAAAAGGAGGAAAGAGTACAATGAAAAAAATGAAAAAAGTGGTCAGTGTAATTGCGGCTGCCGCTATGGCGGCATCCCTGCTGGCAGGCTGCGGCGGCTCAGGAGGTTCATCCACCACGGCAGCGGAGACAAAGGCGGAAACAACCGCGGCAGCGGCAGCGGAGACCACGGCAGCTGAGGCGGCGGCAGATACCACAGCGGCGCCGGCGGCAGCGGAGAACCCGGTGGCAGGCAAGAAGGTGGCTTATATCATGCTTCTGCCCTCCGCAACCATTTTCCAGATGTGGAAGGACTCCTGCGCATCCCTTTGCGATGCACTGGATGTAAAGTTTGATTTCTTCTTCTGCGACGGTGACTTCAACAAGTGGCAGGACACCATCCGTACCTGTGCATCCGCAGGATATGACGGGCTTCTGGTCAGCCACGGCAACCAGGACGGCTCCTATGTATTCCTGAAGGAAATCACGGAGCAGTATCCGGATATGAAGATTGTCACCTTTGACACACAGTTCTACACCGACGGAGAGTACCAGAAGCTTCCCGGCGTTACCCAGATGTTCCAGCAGGATAAATCCCTTGTAACCGTTCTTCTGGACCAGATGATTGACAAGTACGGCGAGGGCGTCCGCCTGATTAAGGTTTGGAGAGGTCCTAACTACAACAGCCCATTTGACCGCCGCGAGGTTGGCTGGCAGGAGTATGAGGCTGCAGGCAAGATTGTAACCGTAGGCGAGGTACAGCCTCTTCAGGATTCCGTTGACTCTGCCAATACAGTGACTGCCGCATATCTGCAGGGCGTGAACAGGGCTGATGTGGATGGCGTCATTGCTTACTATGACCTGTACGGCCAGGGCGTTTACAATGCAATTGCTGAAAATGACAACTTTAACGGCAAAAACGGCGACGCACTTCCTATGGCATCGGTTGACATTGACCCGGTTGACGTGACCAACATGCAGACACGTCCTGACATCTGGACCGCAGCAGGCACAACCGACTGGACCATGAACGGCGAGATTGGCATGCGTATCCTGATGCTGGAGCTGGCAGACCAGTATGATAAGATTTTTGACCCTGCAACCGGTGAGAGCGGCGTGGACGTTGTTGAGGTTCCGGGCACTGCTATCAAGGCAGATGCGCTGAAGTCTGATTCCACGGTGGAGAACCTGGGCAATATTGCCGGGGAGACTTATGGAAATCTGGATTATCTGTCTGCAGCGGACTGGATGCCAAAGGATTTGATTCACAAATAAGCGGCCAGTAAAAAACGAGGTTTTCTTTTAAACACAAAACCACAGGCAATCGTTTTTTTAGGGAAACGCGGGTTTTGGCCTGCGTTTCCCTTTTTAAAACGGATGTATTGCTGAAAAGAGGGACTCCATGGATAGGATTAAATTAGAAACAAAACATGTTTCCATTGAATTTCCGGGCGTGAAAGCACTTGACGACATTAATTTTGAGGTTTCAACCGGTGAAATCCGGGCAGTTGTAGGTGCCAACGGCGCAGGGAAATCCACTTTGATGAAGGTGCTGGCAGGGGCGAATTCCACTTATACAGGAGAAGTTTTGCTGAATGGAAAAAAGGTGGAGGTCAGGACGCCGGTGGATGCCAAGAAGCTGGGAATCCAGATTGTGTATCAGGAAGTGGATATGGCATTATACCCCACCTTATCGGTTGCGGAGAACATTGTACAGAACGATATGGTTATGGGAAAGAGCGGCTATATCGTAAATTGGAAAAAAGCATATAAGCAGGGGAGGGAAGCCCTGGACCGGCTGCATATCAGCCGTGAACAGGTGGATGAGCATGAACTGGTGCAGAACCTGTCTTTGGCCCAGAAGCAGATGGTGCTCATTGCCAAGGCCATCCGGTCGGAATGTAATTTCCTGATTCTTGACGAGCCGACTGCTCCTTTAAGCAATACCGAGACAGAGGAACTGTTCCGGATTGTCAAGCATTTGCATGAAACCGAAAATATCGCAATTCTTTTTATTTCCCACCGGTTAAATGAAATCCTGGAGGTCTGCGAGAATTATACGGTAATGCGCAACGGTAAACTCATTGACACCACGCCGGTAACAGGCAATACTACCACAAAAGAGATTGTGGAGAAGATGCTGGGGCGCAAGTTCGAGGAGAACTTTCCAAAGGAAGCCTGCCGGATTGGAGAGGTGCTGTTTCGGACAGAACGTTTATCCGGCGCAGGCGGAAAGGTAAAGGATGTGTCCATCCAGGTGAAGAAGGGCGAGGTGGTAGGAATTGCCGGCCTGGTGGGTGCCGGAAAATCCGAACTTTGCAAGACCATTTTCGGGGCATATAAAAAGACGGACGGGCGGGTTATCCTGAAGGACAAGGAGTTAAAGATAACAAATCCCTCAGGAGCAGTAAAGAACCGGATGGCCCTGGTGCCGGAGGAACGGCGTAAGGAGGGGGTTCTGGTAAATGAGAACGTGAGCTTTAACTTATCGGCGGCATGTCTCTCCAGGTTCTGCACAGGGCCTTTTATCCGCAGGCGTAAGGTGGAGGAAAACGCCAAACAGTTCGTAAAGGACCTTGGGATTGCCACGCCAAGCGTGCGGCAGCAGGTCAAGAACCTTTCCGGCGGCAACCAGCAGAAGGTGGCGGTGGGAAAATGGCTTGCGGCTGACTGCGATGTATACATATTTGACGAGCCCACAAAGGGAGTGGATGTGGGGGCAAAACAGGACATTTTCCATTTAATCAATGAAATTGCAAAACAGGGAAATGGCGTTATCTATGCTTCCTGTGAAAACTCGGAGCTGCTGTCTTTGACGGACCGGATGTATGTTATGTACAATGGGACAGTCATGGCAGAGCTGGAAACCGCTAAGACCACGGAGGACGAAATTATGTACTACTCAGTTGGCGGGAAAGACAATCAGAACGGGAAATAATAGACAGGAGGAATAGGGTAGCGATGAAAAGTCGTACAAATATTAAAAGATTTTTAGTGGATTGGGCTGCGGTCCTGGCGCTGCTTGTTTGCTTTATTGCATTTACAGCCTATAAGGGCGGCTCTTTTATGTCGACCAGCAACATGGTGAATATTCTCAGGGCAATGGCCATTAATACGGTATTCGGCATAGCGGCCACTATTACCATGGCGCCGGACGGTTTTGACATGTCCGCCGGAACATTGGCCAGCTGCTCTGCTTATGTGTTTGTGTCTGCATATCTCTGGCTGGGACAGTCCCTGGGGATGTCGATTATAATCTGTATTCTGGCCACCCTGGTCATGTATCAGCTGACCATGTTCCTGATTCTTGTCTGCAAGATTCCGGATATGCTTGCTACCTGCGCCCTGATGTTTGTCCATCAGGGAATCGGCCAGTGGTACATAGGCGGAGGCGCAGTCTCCACCGGCATGAAGACTTCCTGGGGGGCGGCGCCTGCACGCACCGCGCTTTCGGAGTCATTTTCAGCCATCGGACGCGCCCCGTGGATTATCATCATTATGCTGGGCTGTGTGCTTGTGGCCTATCTCTTCCTTAACTTTACCAAGCATGGCCGGTATCTCTATGCCATGGGCGGCAATAAGGAGGCTGCAAAGCTGTCCGGTATTGATGTAAAGAAATACCGCTATCTGGCAGGTATGATTACCGCTGTGTTCATCGCCATCGGCGGTATCCTGGTGGCATCCAGGGGAAGCTCTGCGCAGGTTATGTGCTGTGATAATTATTTGATGCCGTCTCTGGCAGCTGTTTTCGTGGGACGGACCGTGGGCGGAGCGGAGAAGCCCAATGCATTGGGTACCATGATAGGCGCAATGCTGGTCTCCACACTGGAGAACGGCCTTACCATCTGTGCGGTTCCGTTCTATGTTCTGCCTGCAGTAAAGGGTGCTGTACTGGCGCTGGCGCTTATTGCGGCTTATGCGTCTAAGAAAGAAGATTAAGTGGGAGGTTACTACATATGTCAAGATTCAATCAATATTTTCAGATGAACGTGGGGGATGTTATTGAGTATACGCTGGAAAAGGCTGCGGAGATTCCCTGGGACCGTGATTCCATGGAAGCAGTGGTTCCCCCTTCCCATGGCAACCTGAATTATGTGTACCGCGTGTGGGACGGCAAGGGGCATTCCATCTATATTAAACAGGCCGGGTCCGAGGCCAGGATATCCAAGGACATAAAGCCATCCAGGGACAGAAACCGCCTGGAATCCGAAATTCTCATGCTGGAGGACCAGTATGCGCCGGGAATGGTTCCTCATGTGTATTTCTTTGACACGGTCATGTGCGCCTGCGGCATGGAAGACTGCTCTGATTATGCGGTTATGCGGGATGCCATGCTGAAGCATGAAACATTTCCTGGGTTTGCTGAGGATGTCTCCACCTTTATGGTGAACACCCTTCTTTTGAGCAGCGACGTGGTCATGGACCACAAGGAGAAAAAGGAGCTGGTAAAAAAGTTTATTTCGCCTGACCTCTGTGATATCACGGAAAAGCTGGTGCTCATGGAGCCCTATATGGACTTATATGACCGTAACAATGTGTATGGGCCCAATGCGGATTTCGTGAAGAAGGAGCTCTACGGGGATGAGGCGCTCCACCTGGAGGTGAGCAAGCTTAAGTTCCGCTTTATGACAGATGCCCAGGCGCTTCTGCACGGCGACCTCCACACCGGCTCCATCTTTATCCGCCAGGATTCCACCAAGATATTTGACTGTGAATTCGGAACCTACGCTCCCATGGGCTATGATGTGGGAAATGTGGTGGCAAACCTGATATTTGCATATGACAACGGCCTTTCCACGGATGATGCAGCCTTCTGCGACTGGTGCCTTAGGACCATAGAGGAGACAGTGGACCTCTTTATTGAGAAGTTCGGCAGGAAATATGACGAGGCGGTGACAGAGCCAATGGCAAAGGTAAAGGGCTTTAAGGAGTGGTATTTTGACGGCATCCTGAGGGATACTGCCGGTTATGCGGGCACGGAGCTGCACCGGAGAACCGTTGGCATGGCCAATGTAGTGGATGTGACTACCATCCGGGATGAGAAAAAACGCCTCCTTGCAGAGCGAATCAATATACTGGCAGGCAAGGAATATATCATGAACCAGGGAGCCTTTAAGGCCGGAGCCGATTATGTGGCAGCTGTATTAAGGGCAAAGGAAACAGCGGAAAGGACCCTGGAAGGCTGAGGCACAGGGTCAGCCGGAAGATGGGGGTTACACAGGTTTAGGAGAGAAGGAGGCATAAAAACCATGACGGTTGAGGAATTTTTTGACGAGGTGATTACGGTCAGGATGAGGGAGGACAGAAGCTCTCTGGACATCATAGACCAGACGCTTCTGCCTGGTACCATTAAGCGTATCAGTCTGAATACAAAGGAGGAAATCTGGGAGGCAATCAAGAAGCTGAGGGTCCGCGGGGCTCCGGCAATCGGCGCGGCTGCTGCCTATGGCATAGCCCTGCTGGCAGCTGGCATTGATGAGGACCGGTATGATGCATTTTATGGGAAGTTTAAGGAATTAAAGGATTATCTGGCCTCGTCCAGGCCAACGGCGGTCAATCTGTTCTGGGCACTGAACCGTATGGAGGCCGCTGCTGTTGCCAACAAGGATAAAGAAGTGGCTGCAATCAAGGAGCTTCTCTTTGAGGAGGCGGATAAGATTCGGGAGGAGGATGTTGGGATTAGCCGCGGAATCGGTGAGATTGGCTTTGGACTGCTGAAGGAACTTAAGAAGGAGGGAGCGGAAATAGGCATCCTGACCCACTGTAATGCAGGAACCCTGGCCACCGCCAAATACGGAACAGCAACAGCGCCCATGTATATTGCGTTGGAAAAGGGATGGCCGGGAACCGACATGCATGTTTACTGCGATGAGACAAGGCCTCTTCTCCAGGGCGCCCGCCTTACCTCTTTTGAGCTGTATAATGCGGGGATCACCACCACCCTTCAGTGCGACAACATGGCTTCCATACTCATGAAGTCAGGGAAAATTGACATCATCTTTGTGGGCTGCGACCGGGTGGCCAGAAACGGCGATGCTGCCAACAAGATAGGGACCAGCGGCGTGGCTATTCTGGCAAAGCACTATGGAATCCCCTTCTATGTGTGCGCGCCTACCTCCACCATTGATATGGATACACTGACCGGAGAGCAGATTCCCATTGAGATGCGAAGCCCTGACGAGGTGACGGAGATGTGGTACAGGGAGCGCATGGCTCCGGAAGGAATCAATGTGTACAATCCGGCCTTTGACGTGACGGACCATTCCCTGATTACGGGCATTATCACAGAAAAGGGGATGTGCCATGCGCCCTATGACAAGGCATTTGAGTCATTGGGAATAGGGAGGTAAGCATATGCTGAGTGGAATACCTGCAAGCATTTCGCCTGAGCTGTTAAAGGTCCTGCATGAGATGGGACACGGAGACACTCTGGTTATCGGGGATGCGAATTTTCCGGCTGCATCCATTGCAGCAGAGAAGAATCATATTAACATCCGGTGTGACGGGCACCGGGCCACCGACATGCTGGATGCCATACTGGAGCTGATGCCCCTGGACGGCTTTGTGGAGAAGCCTGTTACAATCATGGATAAAATGGATATGCACCGTGACCTGGAGTGCCCGGTCTGGGACGAGTTTACGGATATTGTGGCAAAACATGACCAACGTGGTGCGGACGCAGTGGGCTTTTTGGACCGGTTCGCGTTCTATGACGCGGCAAAGGAGGCTTATGCGGTGGTATCCACCACGGAAACGGCATTTTACGCCTGCATCATGATACAGAAAGGCTGCCTGTAAGGGCGGCGCGGAGGGATTTTACATGCTAGAGACATTAAAGGAGCAGGTGGTTGCGGCTGCAAAGGAGGCGGAACGCCTTGGCATGTGCAAACACAAATCAGGGAATTTCAGCATATATGACCCGGAAACCGGGTATGTGGTAATCACGCCCAGCGGTGTGGCGAGGGACGTGCTGGGAACGGAGCACGTCTGTGTCATGGACCTGGATGGAAAGGTGATAGAGAGGGCACAGGAGGTCAAACCATCCAGTGAGGCCATGATGCACCTGTACATTTATAAGGAGCGGAAGGATATCCGGGCCATTGTGCATACCCATGCCCGCTATTCAACTGCATTTTCCATTATGAACAAACCCATTCCTTCCATTGTATATGAGTGCGCCTACCTGGGTAAGACGGGAACCGTGCCCGTGGCGCCTTATGGAAGAGCCGGCACCGTTGACCTGGCTGAGAAGGTGGCAGAGGTAATGAAGGAGTATGAGTGCTGCCTGATGGAGAGCCACGGCGCCATTGCGGCGGATAAGGACATGGATGCGGCGTTTCTGAAGGCCCAGTATGTGGAGGAAATTGCGGAGATGTATTATATCACCCTGGCTGCGGGAAAGGGAACGGAACCCCATGCCCTTCCTGAAGAGGAACTGCAGAAGTGGGCTTATCCAAAAGAAATCATTCTTTAGAAGGATTTAGGAGGACATAGATGAAGAAAATAATAAATACCCCGGAAGCTTATACAGATGACATGCTGCGGGGAATCTACGCAGCCCACGGAGATATGGTAAAATATGCGGAGAATGACCTCCGCTGCTACTGCACGGCAAAGAAGAAACCGGGCAAGGTGGCCATCATCACCGGAGGAGGCACAGGGCATCTGCCCCTGTTCCTCGGATATGTAGGTGAGAACCTGCTGGATGGATGCGGCGTAGGCGGCGTGTTCCAGTCCCCCTCTTCTGAGCAGATTTACAATGTGGCCAGGGAGGTGGAGGCTGGCGCCGGAGTCCTGTTCCTCTATGGGAATTACACCGGGGACATCATGAACTTTGATATGGCGGCGGAGATGCTGGACATGGATGATATCAAAACAGCCAGTATCGTGGGCGCGGACGATGTGCTGTCCAGTCAGGATGCTTCGGTGCGCCGCGGCGTGGCCGGAATCTTTTTCATGTATAAATGCGCCGGGGCCATGGCTGCCGGAAGGGGAACGCTGGAGGAAGTGCTGGCCGCGGCGGCAAAGGCAAAGGACAATACCAGGACCGTGGGCTTTGCCCTGACGCCCTGCGTCATACCGGAAATCGGTCATTCCAACTTCACCCTGGCAGAGGACGAGATGGCCTTTGGAATGGGAATCCACGGGGAACCCGGCGTGTGGAATGGTCCGGTTAAGACAGCGGATGAACTGGCGGAGGAATCCTTGGGGGAGATTCTGGGAGATATGCCTCTCAATCCGGGCGAGGAGGTCTGCGTGCTGATTAACGGTCTGGGAGCAACCAGCCAGGAGGAGCTTTATATTCTGTCCGGAAGCGTGCACCGCATTCTGGGAGAAAAGGGAATCAAGGTTTACCGTACCTTCGTGGGCGAATATGCCACCAGTATGGAGATGGCCGGCGCTTCCATATCCATCTGCCGTATGGCGGACCAGGAGATGAAGCAGTGGATGGATATGCCTGTCCATACGCCGTTTTATACCCAGGTTTAACAGGAATTAGCCACATGGCTGGTTAAGGAGGAAAAAATGGATCGGATTACATGTCGTGAACTTCCTGCCCTTTTTCAGGGTGCTGCGGATATCTTTGCGGAGAAAAAGGAAGAGCTCTGCCAGATGGATGCCAGAATGGGGGACGGGGACCTGGGCCTGACCATGCAGAAAGGCTTTGGGGCTCTGCCCCGGCTGATGCGTGAGAATGAGGTGGAAGGGGATATAGGAAAGACACTCATGAAGGCGGGCATGAAGATGGCTGGTCTGGTTCCGTCTACCATGGGAACCCTGATGTCCAGCGGAATCATGGAGGGCGGTAAGGCCCTTGCAAAAAAGGGGGAGATGGGGCCTGAGGAACTGGCTGATTTTCTCGCTGGTTTTGCCGTGGGGATTGCACACCGCGGGAAGTGCCGTCTGGGGGACCGGACCATCCTGGATGCAGTGGATGCCGGGGCAAAGATGGCGCAGCAGGCCTTGGCTGAGGGCGCAGATATGGGAGCCATGCTCCGCCGGGCAGTGGAGGGTGCAAAGGAAGGCGTCAGAGCCACGGAGGATATGCTTCCCAAGTATGGAAAGGCCGCTGTTTTCTCAGCAAAAGCCAGGGGCGTTCCGGACCAGGGCGCTGTGGCCGGACAGTATTTTCTGGAAGGACTGGGGCGGTATTTTCTATAAAACCAGGATGAGGCTGAACGGTAACATCCGGGGATACGCGCAGGAATGAATTCAGGAACTGAAAACAGGACCGCTCTGTCTTGAGCAGTCCTGTTTTGATTCATCGGTTTCGTTCTATTCCTCGCGCATCCGGTAGCCCACTCCTATTTCCGTGAATATGTATTGGGGCTCAGCCGGATTTTCCTCCAGTTTCCTTCTGATATGGGCCATGTTTACCCGCAGAATCTGGTTGTCGCTGTCTGCAAACGGTCCCCATATTTTGGAAATAATGCTCTCGTAGGTCATGACCTTACCGGCGTTCTGGGCCAGCAGGGAAACCAGCTTATATTCAATCTGCGTCAGATGGACATCCTGCCCCTTTACCTTTACCAGGCGGCGTTCAAAGTCAATGAGAAGGTCCCCTACCTCATATTTAAGGCTCTGGGTGCCGGCAGCTCTCTGGCTGTGGCGCAGCGCTGTGCGGATACGTGCCAGAAGTTCAGCTGTTCCAAAGGGTTTTGTAAGGTAATCATCTGCTCCCAGGTCCAGGGCAGCCACCTTGCTGCGCTCCAGGGTCCTGGCGGAAATCACGATGATAGGCAGGGTGCTGGTGGACCTGACCTCCTGGATGAGTTCCAGACCGTCCATATCCGGCAGTCCCAAGTCCAGAAGTACCACATCGGGCTTCAGGGATTCAATGAGCTTAAGTCCGTCTGTTCCGGTGCAGGCGCTGGTGACCTGATAGCCCTGGGGGGACAGGACGGTTTCTATGAAATTGCAGATGTTCTTCTCGTCTTCAATGATGATGATGTTGGCTTTGGTGTTCATGATTTAGTATTCCCTCCAATCTGGTAAGGTAAATGTAAACTGGGCGCCCCGCAGGTGATTGCCGGCGTGTATCTCGCCTCCGTGGGCATTGATAATGGTTTTGCAGATGCTCAGGCCGATACCCATTCCCTTGTGTCCGTCTCCTGTGTGGTTTTCCGATACGCCTCCGCCGTCAAATATGGTATCCAGCAGTTGGGGGGCAATCCCTTTTCCGTAGTCTTTGATGGATACGGAGAGCACCCGCTGTTCCGTGGTAACCGCCAGGTCGATGGGACCATTGGTGCCGGAATGGAACAGGGCGTTTTCCAGAAGATTATTGATTACCTGTTCTATCAGGGTTGCGTCCATAGGGATTATGATGACCGAGTCGGGAATACTGACCCGCACCTGGACATCCGGAAACCGTTTTCTGAACCGCTGGACGGATTCTGAAATAACTTCTTCCAGGGATTCGTCTAACTTGGCCACTGAGGCCACGCCTTTTTCGTCCTGGATTCTGGTGACTGAAAGCAGATTCTCCACCATGTTGAGAAGCCACTGGGCATCTTCTTCTATGTTCCTGACCAGCTTCCGTTTTTCCTCAGGGGACATGAAATCCTCCTGGTCCAGATAGGTGGAGCTGGAGCCGATGATACTGGTCAGGGGAGTGCGCAGGTCGTGGGACATAGCCCGCATCAGGTTAGCCCTCATGGTTTCCTTCTCCGCATTGAGCAGCATGCGGTCTTTTTCCTGGAGCTGGACATTCTGCTTGGTAATCATGATACAGATGCTGCTGGACAGGCTGGATATGAGGGCCATGCCCAGAAATGTGATGGGATAACCGGACATAGTGAAATTCAATGTCAGGTAAGGGTAAGTAAAGGCAAAATTCACCCAGAACACGCCAAAGAGAGAGGCCAGGATACCGGCGCCGTAGCAGCTGGTAGCACGGGCAATCATGATGATGGCCAGGGTGTATATAATGGATATATTTGTCACATTGTTGCTGAAGTGAAAAAATATGGTGGAGACTAAAGTGGCTGCAGCCATATATTCAATGGTAATGGGCAGATTCCTTACCAGATTCATGGCAGCAGCCTTAAGGTCGGTTTTATTTAAATGAAATGATTTCATTACATATTCCCCTGTTGGCATTGGCCGTATTCCGGCTGCATGAATGAATTAACAATTTTCATTATAGCCTATGCCGGGGGGAAGTTCAACGGAAAAAGAATCTTTTACGCCTGCGTCCCCTGCTTTTTTTTCCTTTTTCCCCCAGGGATGGGGCGGAGACACGGCGCTGGGCAACCAGCTTCTCAAAGTCAGTGGACGAAAAACCGATATCTTCCAGACGTTCCAGCCTCCGCTGCCGTCTCAGGTATAAATCCTCCTCCTCCTTCTTTCGCACGTGGATTTTCACAGCTGCCACAATGGCAATGATAACAGCCAGGGAAAATGCAATACCCAGGATGGCCAGGGTGTTGGCCGGAATCCGGATGCTGGCGGCGGTGCCTTCCTTGGAGGTAATGTCCTGGCGGGGGGAGGCGCCTGAAACTGTGGGCTGGTTTCCCTGCGCCGGGTGCTGGTCCTCCGATGCCGGAGCCTGGTTTCCCTGTGCCGGGGACTGGTCCTGGGGCGTTGGTGACTGGTCCTGGGGCACTGCGGACTGGCCGTGGGGAGCCCCTGCCAGGGTCTGGTCCATGGAGGCGGCAGAGGGGCTGCCGGCGTTTCCTGCTGAACCGCCGGGGGCATCCTGGGATGCCAGGGAGACCGTGCTTCCCTCCAGGCCTGGGGAACATAGGTACACGGAGCCCACCGGCCTGTCATTGTAGGTATAGCGGATACAGGCAACGGCTGTCTGCGGACGGCTGCCGTCCAAATCATAGGTCAGGGTGGACTGGGTGTCGGTAAAGTCGGCGTCCCTGGGAATCACCACCCGGCCGCCTCGGTCCAGCTCCAGGGATATGCTGTCTCCTGAGGTCATACCGGCAATGGTCATGTCATTTTCCAGGGATTTGTACCTGGTTTCGTAGTCAACCGTCCGCAGGGACTGGAAATTGCGGAATCCAAAGTCAAAAAGGGCCTTGGTATCGGAATAATGGGACTGGTGGCCGTTGAGCACCACTGCAATCAGCGTCATATCATTTTTCCTGGCGCAGGTGACCAGGGTATTGCCTGCCAGGGAGGTATAGCCTGTCTTGCCTGCAAACGCGCCGGGATAATACACGGCCTCGTTCTTATTCAGCATCTTGTGGTGGTTGGCCACATAGCCTCCTTCCGGGGTTCGCTTGGTGGGAGCAAGCTGATAGCTCCGGGTGCCGTTGATGGTGAGAAATTCCGGGTTCTGGATGGCTGCCCGGGCAATCAGGGCCATGTCGTGGGCCGTGGTGTAGTGGTTCTCGTCGTTAAGGCCGCTGGGGTTGTTGAAATGGCTTCCCGTACAGCCAAGACTACGGGCTTTCTCGTTCATCAGCTGGGCAAATGCCTCTCTGGAGCCGCTTATATGGCAGGCCAGGGCGTTGGCGCTCTCATTGGCAGAGGCCAGCATTAGGGCGTAGAGACAGTCCCGCACCGTCAGGACATCCCCCTCATCAATGCCGGCGCTGCTGCTTCCGGCCTCCACATTGTAGACATCATCATGGGAAAAGGTGACCATTTCGTTCAGGTCGCATCGTTCCAGCACAATCAGGGCTGTCAGTATCTTAGTGATACTGGCTGGGTAATAGGGCTGGTCCATGTTCTTTCCATAAAGCACTGTTCCGGTGTCCGAGTCCATGACAATGCCCCCATCGGCCTGGATGGACACATCAGAGGGCCATTCTGGGGCTGCCATTGCTGTCATGGGAAGGAGCCCTGCGGACAGGCAGATGCATATAAACAACACAAGGAATCGCTTCATCCAAATATTCTCCATTCACTTCATTGCTAAGATACAGTATAAAGGATTTACGGCTTCAAGTAAAGGCTGGAGAGGGGCGTTATTTCTGAATCTGTGTCCAATCAGCCTTCTTTCCTGCGGTTTTTCACGGTGAGGAACAGGCAGACCCCGAACAGAACCAGGGACAGGGAGCCAAAGAGCAGGGCAATGCGGGCAGCCGTGTCCATGAAGAAGCCTTCCGGCACAATGTTGATGAGCATGTCCGTGGCAGGGTCCAGAATCCACAGGTCATTGGTGAAAAAGATGTGGTGGAACATGATGAAGTATTTGGTGAAGTCCGTGGATATGATAAGGCCAAGGGCTGTAATCAGTGCAAAGAACAGCCCTGTCCCCATACACAGGGAAGGCGGAAGGACCCGTCCCATCCTGGCTTTGGTGGCGGCCATGAGAATAAGGAGCCCGGCTGCGAGGACCAGACATACCCTGCGGATGGACAGCGCTTTCAGGAAGAGGACCTGTACATCCTCCATGTGGGCTATCTCCCGTTGGTTGAAGAATTCCCTCTGTTCGCCTCCCATGGAGGTGGTTACGTGCAGGTCATCCCTGTCGCCCCTGAGATAATCCATCATCTCATCCGTTACATGGAGAAGGTCGTCCATGGTCATGGACGGCAGGCTGTCCAGCACATTGTATTTTGTGTACTCCTTTTCAAAATAACCGGGCGTCCAGTATACCACTGCTTCCACGGAAGTGATGAAAAGGATAATCATCAGGCAAAATGCGGTTATGATTCCGGCGGTTCGGTGTAAATATTTCATAATTCCTCCTGTATGATGGTATGGCATGTGTTTTATATAACAAAGAAAAGCCCGACCCCGCAGCTTTCCGTATCTGCAAAGTCAGACCTTTTAGTGCGCCTTCAGGGACTCGAACCCTGGACAAATAGATTAAGAGTCTACTGCTCTACCAACTGAGCTAAAGGCGCATGCGATTCATTTGTTTCTTTAAGTGACACGTCCACTATTATAATGCGTATTAAGAAAAAAGTCAATAATTTTTTCGAAAAAAGTTCAATATTGTTTACCGGCAGTTGATTGGGAGCAGAAAGGGGCGGTGGCAGCGGCCGGGGGCTGTCCGCCGCAAAGGCCGCCCGGCCCCCGTTACTTCTGCTGCTCCCATTACTCCATTACCTCAACCAGGAATTCGCAGTAAGGGTCGCCGTTGGCGCAGCATTTTGTCTCCGTCACCCGGCAGGGTTTTCCCAGGGCGGAAGAGAACATGCCCGCAGCCGTACCGGCCTCGTAGACGCATATTTTGGAATGTATGTTGGGAAGCCCGTAGCAGTCCGCACATTCATAGTGCCTGTAGACTGCGTGGGTTTCATCGGCTTCCACCACTTCCTCAAAGGCGTATCCGTCCCTCTGGGCAATGGGCTGGTTGCTCTCCATGATTTCCGGCAGGGTCTTTCCCTTGATTTGGTCTGAGGTGATGCTCTCGCCTATGATGCGGGAAATTTCATAGGCAGCCTCCTTCAGTTCGGGGTAGAACAGGAAGGTGAGGGTCTGGCGTTCCCTCATATAATTAAAGGGCATCCGGTCGCCCAGCCGGGGGCGGATTTTCACTCCCTTTTTCTGGGCCGCGTACGCATCCGCAAAGGAACGCATCACATAGGAATAATCATCCGCAAGTTCTCTGGCGTGTTCTGTATCTATCTGAATTTTACCCACAGCTATTCTCCTTTTTGATAATAATGTTTGCCCGATGCAGCCGGCGCAGAGCTTTTCTTTCTGGCAAACAGCAGCACCACAAGGGTCAGGATATAGGGCAGCATCTGTACCAGCTGAGGCGGAATGTTGACGCCCTGGAGCCTGAACTGGAGGCTTTGGGCAAATCCGTACACCAGACCTCCCAGGGCCACCCACAGCGGTTTCCAGTTCCCAAGGATGACCATGGACAGGGCGATGTATCCCCTTCCGGAAACCATGTCCTTGCTGAACATGTTGATATCCCCGATGGACAGGTAGGCTCCGCCTATGGCGGCAAGCATGCCGCTGGCCATGACGCAGAGGTACTGCATTTTATAGACATTAACCCCCATGGTGCCCGCCATCTCGGGGTTCTCGCCGATGACCAGGATTCTAAGGCCGGCCGGCGTCCTGTACAGGAGGAACCAGAGAAGGATGACGCAGAGGACCAGGATGTAGAACAGGGGAGAGATGGTCCCGATGATATCCCCGATAACCGGAATCCTGGAAACCACAGGCACCTTCAGCACGCCCAGTCCCGCCACCATGCTGGACTTGCCCTTGGTGCCCCATATCATTTCCAGCAGCACAATGGTAATGCCTGAGGCAAAGATATTGATGCCCACGCCTGCCAGAACATGCTCGCATTTAAAGCCAACGGTCAGGGTCACCAGAACCAGGCCCATGAAGATACCGGAGAGGCAGGCGAAGAGCAGGCCCATCCAGGCGCTGCCTGTCACATAGGACCCTACCACCCCGAAGAAGCTTCCGATGAGCATAATGCCTTCCAGTCCCATATTGATGACGCCTGCCCGTTCTGACAGCATACCGGCCAGGGCTGCAAAGGATATCGGTATGGCCACCCGGACCATGCCGGCTAACAGGGAGAGAATCTGACCGCTCATGATGTCACCGCCTTCCTTCTTTTGTAAAGATTTTGAATTGCAATTACGATTCCCGGCGTGGAGATAAACAGTATGATAAGGGCCTGGAGAACGGAAATGAATTCCCCGGGAATATCCGTCATACGGTTCATGCTGGAAGCCCCTGCGTTAAGGGCTCCGAACAGCAGGGCCGAGGCCAGGGTTCCCAGCGGTTCATTGTGTCCCATGACCGCAATGGCAATGCCGCTGAAGCCATATCCCGTGGTCATGCCGGATATGTAATAGCCCTGTACCCCCATAACTTCACAGGCGCCGCCTATTCCTGCCAGGGCGCCGGAAAGGAACATGGCTGTCAGCAGGTTCTTCTTATTGTTAATGCCCGCTGATTCAGCCGCAAAGGGGCTGTCTCCGGTTGCCCGCATTTCATATCCCAGCTTTGTCTTGTAGAAAAGGACCCAGAACAGGAAAACGGCAAGAAGGGCAATGAAGATGCCTGTGTTCAGCCTTGTATGGGCCACCAGGGATACCAGCCTTGCGCTGTCCTGTATCTCTTCTGTCCTTACCACCATGCCCTCTGATTTAAAGGGATTGTTCACCAGATATTCCACCAGGTACAGCGCCACATAATTAAGCATGATGGTGATAATGACTTCGCTTATCTGCAGCTTATTCTTTATCACGGCAGCCAGCATGGCCCATATGCCGCCGAAAACAGCTGCAGCCAGGATACATACAGGTATATGCAGGACGGCGGGCAGCCCTCTGATATAGGCGCCTGCCAGGGCAGCGGGCAGGGCGCCTGCCAGAATCTGCCCCTCTATACCAATGTTAAAGATACCGGCCTTGGACGCCACTGCCATGGCCAGTCCTGCAAATATAAGGGGAATGGCTGTGCCTGCAGTCTGGGCCAGATTATAGGTGCTGCCAAAGGCGCCTCCCAGCATGGCGGAGTAAGCTTCCACAGGCGAATACCCTGCGGCTGCAATGATGATGCCTGCCAATACCAGGGAGATAAGGAAGGAAATCAGGGTAAATGCAATTGTACGGCTCTTCAGATATTTAATCATTGTCAGCTACCTCCCTTTTGGAATTGCCTCCCAGCATATAATAGCCCAGTTCTGTTTTGGTAAAAGCTGCAGTCTCCTTTTCCGCCGCGATTCTGCCTTCGTACAGCACCGCAATCCGGTCGGCCAGCTTTATGACCTCATCCAGGTCGGCGGAAATCAGCAGGATGGCGGAGCCGGAGTCCCTCATCTGCATTAGGTGCTGATGGATGTATTCGATGGCGCCAATGTCCACGCCTCTGGTGGGCTGGGCAGCCACAATGATGTTGGACTGGTGCAGCAGGGTGCGGCCTATAATCAGTTTCTGCTGGTTGCCTCCTGAGAGGGAACTGGTAAGCTGGTCGATTCCGTCGGTCCTGACATCAAACTGTTCAACAGTGTCCCTGGCAACCTGTTTGATGCGGCTGATGTTCAGGAAACCGTGTTTCACGTATTCAGGCCGGTAATGGTATCCCAGGATGATGTTTTCCCAATTGGAAAATCCTCTTACAAAGCCGCGTTTTCCGCGTTCCTCCGGAATATGGCCGATATAGTCCAGCATCTTTCGCGGCGAGATTGCAGAAACCGGCTGGGAGCCGCAGCAGACCCGGCCTGTAAAATGATTCTCAATTCCCGTGACCACCTCTATGAGCTCGGTCTGTCCGTTTCCCTCCACGCCGGCAATGCCCAGTATCTCACCGGCCCTGCATTCCAGGCTGATGTCAGTGAGGACGGCCCTGCCTTTCTTTTTGAGGCAGATGTTCTGAAGGCTCAGCTTGACGGGGCCGGAACCATCGTAGGGAACCCGCTGTACATCAAAGGATATGGGACGGCCCACCATGAGCTCGGCCAGCTTGTCCTCGGTGGCCTGGGCTGCGGGCAGGGAGGCAATGTTCTCTCCGCGGCGGAGTATGGTGATGTTGTCCGCGATGGCCAGTGTCTCCTTAAGCTTATGTGTAATGATGATAATGGTCTTCCCGTCCTCCTTCAGCTGCTTCAGCATGGCAAAGAGCTCCTGTACCTCCTGGGGGGTAAGGACGGCGGTGGGTTCATCCAAAAGGATGATGGAGGATTCATTATAAAGGGCCTTAAGAATCTCCACCCGCTGTTTTTCTCCCACAGACAGGTTCTCAATCCTGCTTTCAGGATTCAGGTTAAAGTGATACTGGCGTATCAGGGCATCCACCTTTTGGTGGGCCCTGCTGCGGTCCAGTAAAATGCCCCTGCGCGGTTCATGGCCCAGAATGATGTTCTCCGTGATGGTAAGGTTGCCCACCAGGACAAAGTGCTGGTGGACCATGGATATGCCATAATCTATGGCATCATGGGGCGAACGGATGGCTGCCGGACTGCCGTTTATGAGAATCCGCCCTTTGTCGGCTTTGTAAAGGCCGAACAGGATTTTCATCAAGGTGGTTTTGCCTGCGCCGTTCTCGCCTAAAAGGGAATGTATCTCACCCTGTTCTACCTTGAGGGATACCTCCTTATTGGCATAGGAGCCGTGAAAGGTTTTGGTAATACCCTGCATCTCTATTGCATACATTGGGACCTCCCTGTGTGAAAGGAAAGGTGTTGCTTGTGTTAAGCAGCACCTTTCTCAGCCGGTTATTTAACTTCGTCTATGGTTGAAGGAACTGTAATCTCCCCGGAGATGATTTTATCCTTTGCGGTCTGGGCAGCGTCAAGGCTGGCCGGGTCAATCTCCACCTTGGAGCCCTCATTGGTGATGCCCAGGGCGTCTTCCTTAAGTCCGGGAACCATGGTGCCGCCTTCCAGGGTACCGTCTATGGCGGATTTGATGCCGTCCTTGATGACTACGTCAATCTTGCGGATGGCTGACAGCATGATGTGGTCCGGGTCGATGAGGCACTGGTTTACATCTGCGCCAATGGCCTTAAAGGTTCCCTGCTGAGCTGCATTGAATACGCCCAGGCCGGAACCGCCGGCTGCGGCAAAGATGATATCTGCGCCTGCGTCCGCCTCGGCCAGTGCCAGCTCCTTGGCAGTGGTGGTGTCGGCAAAGGAGCCCACGTATTTGACAATCACTTCCACATCCGGATTGGCAGCCTTGGCTCCGGCCATGTAGCCGGCCACGAAGATGTTCTGGGAGGGGCTGTCCACGCCCACCACCATGCCTATTTTGTTGGTTTTGGTGTTAAGTCCCGCAACGGTTCCAACCAGGTATGTTTTTTCATTGTCCTTGAACAGTACGCTGGTTACGTTGTCGCATCCTGTTACCTCGCCGTCCACAAACAGGTATCTCTGCTCCGGGAACTCGGAGGCCACCTTCTGAAGGGCCTCCACAGCGTCAAAGCCGCCGCCGATAATCAGGTCATATTTGCCCGACGCAGAGAGGTCGGTAAAATTGGCCTCAAATTCGGATATTTCTTTGGGCTCCACCAGCTGATATTCGATTCCGTAGTCAGCCTTGGCAGCTTCCACGCCGGCCAGCATGCTGTCGTTGAATCCGCCGTCTCCCAGTCCGCCGATACCTATCATAAGCGCCACCTTAAAGGGCTCTGAGGTGCTGCTTTGGGCTGCCTGGCCGTCAGCCGGGGCTTTGGAGTCTGCTTTCCCGGAATCCGCACCATTGGAATCCGCTGCCTTGGAATCTTCTGCCTTGGAATCTGAGGCTGCCTGGGTTTCGGCTGCGGGCGATGAAGCTGATTTGCCCTGGCAGGCGGTCAGGGATACGGTCATGGCAGCTGTCAGCGCCAATGCTGTCAACAACTTAAAATGTTTCATGATATTCTCCTCCTCTGTTTGTATGCACTACATGTCCAGGCGTTTCTGCACGGCCTTGGGCATTTCTATGATGTTCTCATCGCAGTGGCAGTTCATGGTTTCAGGGTTGATGGCAGCCATGGCCTCCAGCATAACCTTTCCGACCACAGGGGCGCATTCGGAATAAATGTCAAAGATGGAGCGCTCCCAGTTGGGGTTGATTCCCTCGGCTGAATTGCTGATGACGTACAGGGCGGCATAGCAGGCGCCGATGGCTCTGGCCAATGCTGCCTCGGGCATCATGGTCTGTCCGCATACATCGCAGTGGTCTGCATACATTTTCTGGATTTCTGCGGCTGATTCAAACCTGGGGGCTTCCGCTACGCCGTAGATACCGGTGCGGAACACACGGCGGAATACGCCTGAGGCCTTTTCAAGCAGTATTTTGTGCAGGTCAGGACATATAATTTCCCTCATGCGCATGCTGTAGGGCGTGAATTTTCCAAGGTAGGACACGCGCTTTGTATAATCAATGAAATCCTGGGGGCATATGATGTCGCCTGGTTCCAGAAGGGGATTGATACCGCCGCCGCTGCCGTCTGCCAGTATGTATTTTACCCCGGCCTCCCTTAAAGCCCAGAAAATGCGCTCGCTGGGAGTGTCGTCGTAAGGGGAGAGCCCTTTCCATCCGTGGAACGGCACATAGAGCACCTGGCGGGTCTTATGGTCTGCGGTGATGGAGGCATCCATTTCATACAGCTTCATGCAGGCAGTGACTCCGAAGGGAGTCTCAAATTCCATATCCCGTTTTAACAGGGTGATGCCTTCCATATGTAAATCTTCGGGAAACTCGCATCCCCAGGTTCCTGAGCCACCAATGTGGCAGTACATGGTCTTTGGTATTTCTTTGCAAATCATAACATTCCCTCACTTATATTTTATTTACCTAGGTTACCGTAATTCTATTCATACATGAGCCATTATTCAAGTGAGGGGGAGCCGAAAAAAAGAGAAAAATGGGGGAACCTCTTGTATATGTCTTATTTTGAGACTATAATCTCATTATGAGACAAATGGGGGAAAGAAATGAAACAATCTGTATTAAGTGCTTGCGCAGCCATTGTTCAGAAAGAGATTGAGTTTTATGCGGGATTTACCTGCCTGGAGTATGATGTGAATGATGAGAATACCATGAGGGTGGCGGGTACAGGCATCTTCCGGTCCATCATCTATGCCAATGAGAACCAGCCCTACAGCGCCATTGAACAGGCCAAGGCGGACAGGAAGCTTATATTTGTGAGAAACAGGAACAGCCCTGTCTGTCGCAAATGCAGCACCAACCGTATCTGCACGGGGAGAGCAGAGGTGGTGGTGCCTTTATACATCAAACAGGCATTTCTGGGCACCCTGTCCGTGCTGTGCTATGATGAGAAGGTACACAGGGATATGCTGGAACATACTGAATATTATAAGAATCTGGCAATCCATGTGGGGCAGGTCATTACCAGGATAGCGGAATCGTATCTGCTTGAGGATGCCCTGCATGTGACGGAACACGCGCTTTCCGATATGGTGGATACCATGGAGGACGGTGCTGTCCTGATAGAAAACCGCCGGGTGTCCAAGGTCAACAAAAACGCACGGCTCCAGATGCAGAGAATGGGAATCGGGGAAGACCTGTTCCGGGAGACGGTCAAGGTCATAAAGGGAAAGAACAGCGACTGGCTGAACCTGAGGGCGGAGAACAGGTCCATACGCCTTCATGCAAAGCATCAGATTTTTGATTCGGATTTCCTTATGGGAAAGCGGCTGGAGTATGTTGTACTGGAACAGAATCTTGTGACGGAACAGAGCTATTTCCAGGATGCCAGCAGGAACCTGTCCCTGGATTATTTTGAGGGAACCAGTGAGATACTGACCAAGATGAAGCAGGACGTGATGAAAATTTCGGAAATCAGCCGTTACCTGGTCATACAGGGGGAACGGGGGCTGGGAAAGGAAATGTGGGTAAAGGCCATACATAACAGCGGGCGCTATGCCCAGCAGGAGCTGGTGATTTTTGACTGCAATGCATTTTCGGACCTGAATTTCGCCAACCAGGTTTTTGATGAGGAGACAGGCATATTCTGCGGCAGGGATATCACCGTGTGCCTGAAGGAGATACCAAGGCTGCCCTACTGGCTCCAGCTAAAGCTGGCAGATAACATCACCCTGCTGGAAAACCACAACATCCGCCTCATTGCAACCACCCTGGAGGACCTGGCAAAGCTGGCAGACCACAACGCATTTTCCAAACGTCTCTTCAACCTGTTCTATCCGGCCATCCTGTGTATCCCGCCCATCAGGGAGCGGGACATGGACATAGACTACTATATTCAGAAGTATCTGATTTATTATCAGGACTTTGAGAAGAAAAAGGTTGCCTGCAGCTCCAGGGCCCTTACCATGCTTAAGAATTATTCCTGGCCGGGTAATTTCAAGCAGATGGAACAGGTCGTAAGCTACCTCATATCCATCAACACCAGCGGCATCATTGGGGAAGAAGATGTGCTCAGGCTTCCTGATTTTAAACAGAACGACGGACCCTTTAACCTGAAGGAGCAGGAACGGCAGCTGATACAGAAGGCGCTGCAGCGCTTTAACGGTCCTTACGGCAAGCAGGCGGCAGCGGATGCCCTGGGTATCAGCAAGGCTACGTTATACCGGAAGATACAGGAATACCATCTGGATTGAGGGAAGGACAACAAAAAAGTCCGACCCCGCAGCTTCCGATATCTGCAAAATCAGACCTTTTAGTGCGCCTTCAGGGACTCGAACCCTGGACAAATAGATTAAGAGTCTACTGCTCTACCAACTGAGCTAAAGGCGCATTT
>NZ_SPHO01000028.1:0-30365 GCF_005845215.1 Clostridium sp. 1001271st1 H5 | reverse complement strand
ACCCTGGACAAATAGATTAAGAGTCTACTGCTCTACCAACTGAGCTAAAGGCGCATTTTCTTATTTTGTTGTGCGGCTGTCTCAACAGCACGTTCGCCATTATATCGCCTAAAAAGCAAAATGTCAACACTTTTCGGGAAAAAATTTTTCTGTCCGGGATTTTCCGCCGTCCGCAGCCGTCTGTTCCTATGGGAGCAGGCGGCCGGAGGGCTGTGTCCTCTTTTCAGAGGCTATTTCTTATCCTTTTTAGCCTTGGCTGAACCGGGGCCCAGAAGTTTGCCGACTTCCTTGAAGGAACGGTTGAACCGGAGCGCCTGTTTGTTTAAGTCTGTCTTATCGCTGGTGGCCTGAAGGAGCTTTTTGGTGATTCCCGGAGGGAGTGCCATGTTGTCCGCCTCCTGATGGTATCCTTTACCTGTATACTATGCAGGGTTCCGGCCGGGGGTGCCTGTACGCCTGGCAATGAGCTTGCAGATGGGCTTGCCTTCGGAGGCAAACTTCATCTCGTACTCTGTCATTACATTTCCTTCCGCCATGGGGCTGCCATGAAGGTCAAAGGTGTGCTCTGTAATCTCCCACCCGGCGGAGGGAATGGATTCCAGGGAATATTCAAAGAGCCCGCGGTTGTCTGTTTTAAATTCCACGACTCCCCGGGGAGCCAGAATTTTGTCGTATACCGACATGAACACAGGGGATGTGAGCCTGCGCTTGGCATGACGGTCCTTTGGCCATGGGTCTGAGAAGTTCAGATAAATCCGGTCCACTTCGCCGGGCGCGAAGATTTCCGCCATGTCCTTGGCGTCGATGCACATGAAGTAAATGTTTTTAAGGTCCATTTCACTGCGTTTCTGAAGTCCCCGCAGCAGGACGCTGGAATAGCGTTCAATTCCTATATAGTTGATATCCGGATTGGCGGATGCTTTTTCCATGATGAAACGGCCCTTGCCCATTCCTACCTCGATTTCAAGGGGGCTGCTATTGCCGAATACCTGGTTCCACGCGCCGCGGTGCTGTTCCGGTTCCTGAATGACAAATGGGCTGGAGGCAATGGTTTCCTCGGCGCCCTGGATATGGCGTAATCGCATGTGTTTCATCCTTTCGTGATGTAGTTGCTGCAGGCCTTATTTTAACATTCAAAAGATGCATTTGCAACAAAATTTACTTTTTTCTTATTTTTCTGATTTTTTATAATTAATAGTGCAAAATTAGCAAAAATCTAGTATACTATACATAATAGGCGGATATCTGCGATACTAAGGAGGAAGGCTTATGTCGAATGTGGAGCGGACGACCAGCTGGCAGCAGATTCAGCAGGGCGTTAAGGAAGCAGAGCGATTGATTGCGCGCAAGGAATATAATCTTGTGATGGTCAGGGCCAGACAGGTCCTGGAATATATGGTAAGGTGCATGGCTGAGAGGGCCTGTGTGGTGGAGGGGGATTTGTCCGACACCATAGACCAGCTGTACGAGGGCCAATGGATTAACAAGGCTACCAAGGATAATTACCACACCATCCGTATCCTGGGAAATAAGGCGGTTCATGAGGGGGATGACACGGCATATGATGCCAATCAGGCCTTCCAGCTGCTGACCCAGGAAGTGTATGTGTTTGCCAACGAATTTGCAGGAGGTTCAGGGGGCCGCACGGCCAGACCATCCTCATCTGCAAGGAATACGTCAGGACGTCAGGCACCCAGGCAGGGCGGCGGAGGCAGAAGTGCTTCCGGCAGAAGCAGCCAGCGGGTGCCGGCCAGGAATACCCGCAGCGGCCCGTCCCGTCAGGGAGGTCCCAGGAAGAAGCGCAGGCGCGTATCGCCGGCAGCATACATACTGAGACTGTTGATTCCTGTGCTTCTCGTCATTCTCCTGATTGTGGTTATCCGTGTTTTCATGCCTGGCAAGGACAAGGATGCGGACAAGACCACCACGGTACCTACCGTGACTACGGCACCTGTGGAACCGGCGCCCACGCCGCCTCCGGAGCCTGAGACAGAGCCTGAGACAGAGCCGCCGGCGGAAACTTACCGGATTAAGGGCAGCAGCGTCAATGTCCGCAGCGAGCCTTCCACCAGCGGGCGTATTCTGGTACAGCTGGGCAGCGGCACCGAGGTAGTATATGTGAAGCGCTATGACAACGACTGGGCGGTCATTAATTACGACGGCCAGGAGGCATATGTGTCCAGCAGGTACATTGAAAAGGTAGAGCCTGTGGCGTCAGCCGAGGGCGAAACCGGGAGCAGTGAGGCTCCGGAAGCCAATTAGACCTGAATATTTGTGAAAATTGTATAGAAAAAATTGGCAATTTTGGATGTAAAAAGAGGAAGAATTTAAAAAGTTCTTCCTCTTTTTGGCGTTTTGCTGTGAGAAAATTGTGAAAAATTAAATTTAAATATAAAATACCTCTGGTTTTTTTCTAAAAAAGTAGTATCATGAAATGATATGAAAATATATAAGGAGGAGAGCTATGGATACTGTGATTAACCGGTTATCGGAAATCGAAGCAGCGGCCGGAGCCATTGTGGAAGAGGCGAATGTGCGCAAGAAAGCATTTGCCGGGGAGATGGATGCAAAGACGGCTGCCTTTGATAAGAACCTGGAACAGGAGACGGCCCGCAGGATTGCAGAGATTCAGGAGAAAATGGAGGCGGACATGAACGGGCTCCTTGCAAAGCAGAAGGCGGAATCAGAGACTCTGCTTAAGGAGCTGGAAGACAATTATAACCGGCACCATGAAGAATATGTAGAGGCTCTGTTCCAGAAAATGATAAAGGAGTGAGATTATGGGCAGCCTGATTGCTTACAGCGGCATTGCCACCAAGGTGAAGGCAATGGAGCGCTGGCGTATAAAAGATGAGCAGTTCCTTGAAATGGCGGCCCTGGAAACCGTAGCGGATGCAGTGCAGTACCTGCGCTCCTTTCTTCCTTACCGGGAGATATTCGACCAGGTGGAGGACGGGGACCTGCACAGGGGAAACATTGAGCAGCATCTGAATCTGTCCCAGTACCGGGATTTTGCAAAGCTTTACCAGTTTGCCAACATAAAGCAGAGGCGTTTCCTGGACCTGTACTTCATGCATTATGAAATTACCATCTTAAAGACCTGTCTGAGGAATGCGGCAGGCCACAGGGAACAGCGGCAGGACCTGTCCATGTTCCGTGATTTCTTTGAGCGGCATTCTGCCCTTGACCTAATCACACTTTCCCAGTCCCAAAACATGGAAGAGTTCATAGGGAACCTGAAGGGATCTGCGTATTACGGGCCCTTGTACCAGATGCTGCAGAACGGCAGGGTAACCCTTCCGGCTTGTGAGACAGCGCTGGATATGCTGTATTTCAGGACCATGTGGAAGATAAAGGACAAGTACCTGTCCAAGAATGAGCAGAAGATAATCGCCCAGTGCTTCGGCACCAGGATGGATATGCTGAATCTCCAGTGGATTTGCCGTTCCAAGAAGTTTTACCGGCTGGAGCCGGGAGAGATATACGCCATGCTGATTCCCATACAGCTCCATCTGACTAAGAAAGAGATTAGCCGGATGGTGGAGGCGGAGAGCCTGGATATACTGTACGGGCTGATTGAGGGAAGCTGGTACGGCAGGACGGGGCTGGTCCATCTGGACGAGAATCAGGACCTGGACCAGCTGTCCCACGATATAATAGACAGGATTTACCAGAAGACAAGCAGAAAGGACCCATACTCCATCGCCATACTTAATTCCTATCTCTACTTTAAGGAGAGGGAAATCGAGCGTATCATAACTACCATTGAGAAGATACGTTATGGACTGGGAGCAAGTTGACTAAAGGGGGTTAAGACGTGATTGAGAAGATGAAGTTCTTAAGTATTACCGGCCCTAAGGAGGATATTGACCGGGTGGTGGACACATATCTGTCCAGATACGAGATACACCTGGAAAATGCCCTGTCGGAGCTTAAGACAGTAAAAGACCTGAGGCCTTATATTGAGACGAATCCGTATAAGAATGTGCTGGAAAAGGCCTCGGAATTGCTGGAAAGCTATCATGAGCTGATACCGGACCAGACGGACCGAAAGATGAAGCTGGAGGAAGCGGTCGGGGTCATTAACAGCCTTGACGCCCAGCTTAAGGAGCTGACGGACCGGAAGAATACCCTGGTGCGCCAGCGGGACGAGCTGCAGGAGTCCAGGGACAGGGTGGTACCCTTTGCAGGGCTTAACTACAATGTGAAGGAGATACTTAAGTTCCGGTTCATGAAGTTCCGGTTCGGACGTATTTCCAAGGAATATTATGAAAAATTCTCATCCTATGTGTATGAGACCATAGACACGGTCATGTTTAAATGCGAGGAGGAGGGGGATTATGTGTGGGTGGTCTACTTTGTGCCGGAGAGTCTGGCCGATAAGATTGACGCCATCTATGCGTCCATGCATTTTGAACGGTGTTTTCTGCCGGACGAGTATGAGGGTACCCCTGTGGAGGCCGGACATGTGCTGGACGACCGTATAGGAAGCCTTCAGAAGGAGATAGACCAGGCGGACCGGGAAATCGTGGAGGCCATGAGCAGCAGGAAGGAGGAGTTTGCCGCTGCCTGCAGGCGCATCCGGGTATTTTCCACTAACTTTGACGTGAGGAAGATGGCTGCCGTCACCAAGCATGACACCCATAACTTCTACATTCTCTGCGGATGGATGACGGAGAAGGATGCAAAGGAGTTCCAGAAAGAAATCGAACGGGACAGCGATACCTTCTGCATCATTGAGGACGACCACAACAATATTATGAGCACGCCTCCCACAAAGATGAAGAATCCGGGACTGTTCAGACCCTTTGAGATGTATGTGGAGATGTACGGGCTGCCATCCTATAATGAGCTGGACCCCACCATACTGATTGGAATCACGTATTCCATACTGTTTGGATTCATGTTCGGGGATGCCGGGCAGGGGCTGTGCCTGCTGGTGGGAGGTTTCCTGCTGTACCGGTTCAGGAAAATACGTCTGGCCGGAATCATTTCCTGCTGCGGCGTGTTCTCCACCATATTCGGACTGCTCTTCGGAAGCATCTTCGGATTTGAGGATATTATGGATGCAGTGTGGCTCAGGCCCCAGGAAGCCATGACAAACCTGCCCTTTATCGGAAGGCTGAACACCGTATTTGTGGTGGCGGTTGCCATTGGAATGGGAATCATTCTTCTGTGCATGATTCTCAATATCATCAACAGCCTGCGTTCCCATGATGTGGAGAAGGCGTATTTTGACACCAACGGCGTGGCCGGGCTGGTATTTTACTTTGCCCTGGCAGCTGTGATTGTACTGTATATGACCGGCAATCCCCTTCCCGCCACCGTGATTCTGGTAATTATGTTCCTGATTCCCCTTCTGGTGATATTCTTTAAGGAGCCTCTGGCTGCCATGGTGGAGAAAAAGGCGCAGCGCATGGAAACCGGCCTGGGAATGTTTATCACCCAGGGGATATTTGAACTCTTTGAAGTGCTTTTGAGCTATTTTTCCAACACCCTTTCCTTTGTCCGTGTGGGCGCTTTTGCGGTGAGCCATGCAGCCATGATGCAGGTGGTCCTGATGCTGGCAGGGGCAGAGGCAGGAGGAAATACAAACTGGGCCGTGGTGGTTGGCGGCAACCTGTTTGTATGCGGTATGGAGGGCCTGATTGTGGGCATCCAGGTACTGCGTCTGGAATATTATGAGCTGTTCAGCCGTTTCTACCGCGGCAGCGGCAGGGCATTTGAACCGTATGGAAAGGCTGCCGGAGAGCAGTAAGCATATATAATACAAAAAGGAGATATGAGATATGAGTTTATTAGTTAAAATTACACTGAGCGCAGCACTTATTTTAAGCATTGCAGTACCTTTTGGAGCTTTTGCAGCAGGGGAGAAAACAAAAGGACGCTATAAGACGGCCCTGGCAGCCAATGTGTTCCTGTTCTTTGGCACCATGGTATTTGCAGCCGTGGTTATGTTCTCCGGCAATGCAGTGGCGGCCGAGGCAGGAGCCCAGGCAGCCGGTTCATCCGCAGCCGGCATGGGTTATCTGTCGGCAGCCCTGGCTACCGGACTTTCCTGCCTGGGCGGCGGCATCGCTGTTTCCGCAGCAGCCAGCGCAGCACTGGGAGCTATCAGCGAGGACAGCTCCATCCTTGGTAAATCATTAATCTTCGTAGGTCTTGCCGAAGGTGTGTGTCTCTATGGATTAATCATATCCTTTATGATTTTAGGAAAGCTGTAATCCTATGAAGATGTACCTTATCAGCGACAACATCGACACCTGGACCGGCATGCGTCTGGCAGGGGTCGAGGGGGCTGTGGTCCATAAGAGGGAAGAACTGAAGGAAGAACTGGATAAGGCCCTGGCCGACAAATCCATTGGAATCATCCTGCTGACAGAGAAATTCGGCAGGGAATTTCCGGAAATCATCGACAATGTAAAGCTGGAGCGCAAGCTTCCGCTTATTGTGGAGATTCCGGACCGCCATGGAACCGGCCGCAAGCCGGACTTTATCACCTCTTATGTGAACGAGGCAATCGGACTGAAACTGTAGTAATGATAGAAAGAGGGTGAATCAGCTTGACAACAGAGGAAAAGCTAAAGCATTTCCAGGATATCTGTATGACGGATGCCAGAGAGCGCAGCGCCAGGATGCTGGATGACTATATGAACGCCCTGGAGACTGCCTTTGAGGAACATGCGGCTGACGCCAGAAGGCGGGCCGACATGCAGGTGGAGGCAGAGACAGAGAAGCTGGGACGTGAAATCAATAAACGGCTGTCCATCGGCCAGCTGGATTTAAAGAGGGAAGCCAGCCACAAGCAGGAGGAGCTTAAGGATAAGCTGTTCGTGGAACTAAGGGATAAACTGGCCAACTTCATGGAGACACAGGATTACCAGCGGCTTCTGGACCGCCAGGTAAAGGCTGCCAAGGAATTTGCGGGGGACGAGGAACTGGTTATTTATATGGACCCTTCGGACGCGGATAAGCTGCAGCGCATTGCCATGCATCACAACGCCACCATCAAGGTCAGCGAATATTCCTTTAACGGAGGCACCAGGGCTGTGCTTCCGGGCAAGCATATACTTATAGACAACTCATTCCAGACTAAGTTAAACGAGGCCCGCCATGAGTTTAAATTTGACTTGACAGGAGGTAGGCAAAGTGGCTAAGACAGGTGTGATTTACGGTATAAATGGTCCTGTCGTTTCCCTGCTGGGCGACTCAGGGTTCCAGATGAATGAGATGGTGCATGTGGGCCGGGAGAAGCTGGTGGGCGAGGTCATCGGACTTACTTCAGAAAAGACCACCATCCAGGTTTATGAGGAGACCAGCGGCATTAAGCCGGGCGAAATTGTAACAGGCACAGGAGCCCCTGTGTCCGTTACGCTGGCGCCGGGAATCCTGAGCAATATATTTGACGGAATTGAGCGTCCCTTAAGCGAAATCGCCAAGGGAAGCGGATACTATATCAGCCGCGGCATATCCGTGAGCAGTCTGGATACGGATAAAAAGTGGGATACCCACATGGTGGTGAAGGAAGGGGACAGAATCATGCCCGGCACCATCATTGCGGAGGTGCCGGAGACAAGGGCCATCACCCATAAGGTTATGGCGCCGCCGGACGTGGAAGGCTATGTTCTTACAGTGGTGCCGGACGGCCAGTATACAATCGAGGAGCCCCTTCTGACCCTTCAGCTCCTGGACGGCACCGAGAGGTCCCTGACCATGACCCAGAAATGGCCCATCCGCGTGGCCAGACCGTCTGCCCGCCGTTTTCCCGCCGTAAAGCCGCTGATTACAGGACAGCGTATCCTGGATACCATGTTTCCGCTTGCAAAGGGCGGTACGGCTGCCATTCCCGGCGGTTTCGGAACAGGCAAGACCATGACCCAGCATCAGGTGGCCAAGTGGTCGGATGCAGATGTTATTATCTACATCGGCTGCGGCGAGCGGGGCAACGAGATGACCCAGGTCCTGGAAGAATTCTCAGAGCTGATTGACCCTAAGACAGGGAATCCCCTGATGGACAGGACCACCCTGATTGCCAACACGTCCAACATGCCGGTGGCTGCCCGTGAAGCCAGCCTGTATTCCGGCCTTACCCTGGCGGAATATTACAGGGATATGGGCTACCATGTGGCCATTATGGCCGATTCCACTTCCAGATGGGCGGAGGCCCTCAGGGAGTTGTCAGGCCGTCTGGAGGAAATGCCTGCAGAGGAAGGGTTCCCGGCTTACCTGGCGTCCCGTCTGTCCGCTTTCTATGAGAGGGCAGGAATGATGCAGAATCTCAATGGGACCGAGGGCTCCGTGACCATCATCGGCGCCGTGTCCCCCCAGGGAGGCGATTTCTCCGAGCCCGTAACTATGAACACCAAGCGTTTTGTGCGCTGCTTCTGGGGACTGGATAAATCCCTGGCTTACGCCAGACATTTCCCGGCCATCCACTGGCTTACCAGCTATTCGGAGTATATAAACGACCTGTCGTCCTGGTACATGGACAATGTGGATAAGCGGTTTGTGGACGACCGGAACCGCCTGATGGCGCTGCTGGTGCAGGAGAGCAGCCTGATGGAAATTGTAAAGCTGATTGGCGCCGACGTACTGCCGGACGACCAGAAGCTGGTGCTTGAAATCGCAAAGGTCATCCGCCTGGGATTCCTGCAGCAGAATGCATTCCATAAGGATGATACATCCGTGCCTTTAACCAAGCAGTTTAAGATGATGGAAGTCATTCTTTACCTGTATAAAAAATCCCGCTCCCTTGTTTCCATGGGCATGCCTGTGTCCGTGCTGAAGGAGGAGAACATATTCGACAAAATCATATCCATCAAATACGATGTGCCCAATGACCATCTGGAAATGTTCGATGATTACATGAAGATGATTGATGATTTCTATGACAGGGTTGTGGAACGAAACGCATAAGGGAGGTCCATATGGCAATTGAATATTTAGGTTTAAGTGAAATCAATGGCCCTCTGGTGGTCCTGGAGGGCGTTCAGAATGCGGCTTATGATGAAATCGTGGAGATGACCGTGGCCGGGAATCTCCACAAGATAGGCCGAATTATTGAGATATACGGGGATAAGGCCATCATCCAGGTGTTTGAGGGCACGGACGGCATGGCCCTGCGCAACACCCATACAAGGCTTACGGGCCATCCCATGGAGATAGAAGTTTCCGAAGAGATGTTGGGTCGTACCTTTAACGGTATCGGCCAGCCCATTGACGGCCTGGGGGATATCATATCCGATGTAAAGCTGGATATCAACGGCAAGCCCCTTAATCCGGTGACACGCGAATACCCAAGAAACTATATCCGTACGGGAATCTCCGCCATTGACGGGCTTACCACCCTGATTCGCGGTCAGAAGCTTCCCATCTTTTCAGGAAACGGTCTTCCCCATGACCAGCTGGCTGCCCAGATTGTGCAGCAGGCGTCCCTGGGAGAGAATTCAGATGAGGAATTTGCCATTGTGTTCGGCGCCATGGGCGTGAAATACGATGTGGCTGATTTCTTCCGCCGCACCTTTGAGGAGAGCGGTGTGTCCGAGCATGTGGCCATGTTTATCAACCTGGCCAATGACCCTGTGGTGGAACGTCTCATCACCCCTAAAATCGCGCTGACCCTGGCCGAGTACCTGGCTTTTGAGAAGGGTATGCACATACTGGTTATATTGACGGACATGACTTCCTACGCAGAGGCCATGCGTGAGGTTTCCTCATCCAAGGGCGAGATTCCGTCCAGAAAGGGTTTCCCGGGCTATCTCTACAGCGACCTGGCCTCCCTCTATGAGAGAGCCGGCATTGTGGCCGGAAGACCTGGCTCCGTGACCCAGATTCCCATTCTCACCATGCCCAACGACGATATCACCCATCCCATCCCTGACCTGACGGGATATATCACCGAGGGCCAGATTGTTCTGGACCGGCAGCTAAACGGACAGAACATCTATCCGCCCATCAATGTGCTGCCGTCCCTGTCCAGGCTTATGAAGGACGGAATCGGCGAGGGCTATACCAGGGCCGACCACCAGGACGTGGCCAACCAGCTTTTCTCCTGCTATGCCAAGGTGGGGGACGCCAGGGCCCTGGCATCGGTTATCGGCGAAGATGAACTTTCACCCATTGACAAGAAATACCTGGAGTTCGGCAAGGCTTTTGAGGAGCATTTCATAGGCCAGGCCCCCCATGAGAACCGAACCATCCTGGACACCCTGGATATTGGCTGGAAGCTTCTGGGAATGCTGCCCAGGGAGGAACTGGACCGTATCGACACCAAGGTGCTTGACCAGTATTATAAACCTGCGGACACCATGAAGGAGTGATGTAAATGGATCCAAATACATTTCCCACCAAAGGCAACCTCATAGCGGCAAAGAATTCACTGGGCCTGGCCTATATGGGCTACGGGCTTATGGATAAAAAGAGGAACATCCTGATTCGGGAGCTGATGGAGCTGATTGACGAGGCAAAGGGAATCCAGTCCGAAATCGACAGTACCTTCCGGGAAGCCTATGCGGCCCTCCAGAAGGCCAATATTGAGCTGGGCATCAATTATGTCCAGGAGATAGGCGTATCCGTGCCGGTGGACGACCGGGTGAAAATCAAGGCCAGAAGCATTATGGGAACCGAGATCCCCCTGGTCCAGCATGAAGCCCGTCCCCTGGCCCTGACCTATGGTTTCTACAACACCACGGAGTCCCTGGACGAGGCCAGATACCATTTTGAGAAGGTAAAGGAGCTGACCATAAAGCTTTCCATGGTGGAGAACTCCGCCTACCGGCTGGCCAACTCCATCAAAAAGACCCAGAAACGGGCCAATGCCCTTAAGAACATCACCATTCCTCATTATGAGGACCTGAGCAAGTCCATTTCCAATGCGCTGGAGGAAAAGGAGAGGGAGGAATTTACCCGCCTCAAGGTAATCAAGCGCAATAAGGAGAAGGTATAGGAGGTTTTTATGTATACATTTGATGAGCTTGTGGGAATAATAGCAAAGCTGCGGTCGCCTGAGGGCTGTCCCTGGGACAGGGCACAGACCTTTGAGAGCCTGAAGAAATGCCTGGCTGACGAGACAGAGGAAGTATTCCAGGCCATAGACAACCAGGACATGGAAAACCTGTGCGAGGAACTGGGGGACGTGCTGCTCCAGGTTATCCTGAACAGCCGGATTGCAGAGGAGGAGGGCAGGTTCACCATTGACGATGTAATCGACGGTTTATGCCGGAAAATGGTCCGAAGACACCCCCACGTATTTGGCGATGTAAAGGTGAATTCCGTGGAGGAAGGGACCGCCCTCTGGAATCAGATAAAAATGCAGGAAAAAGCCAAAAAACCTTGACAAATCATAGTAAAACAGATATAAATGATTAAGTACACTATGACTTTAAAAAGTAACGATTCCGGGGCCTTTCCCGGACAATATCTAGGAGGAAAAATTGATGAACAAGACAGAATTGATTGCAGCAGTTGCTGAGAAGGCAGAGCTTTCCAAGAAGGACGCAGAGAAGGCAGTTAAGGCTTTCACTGACGCTGTATCTGAAGAGCTGGTTAAAGGCGGAAAAGTACAGTTAGTGGGCTTCGGAACCTTTGAAGTATCTGAGAGAGCTGCAAGAGAGGGAAGAAATCCCAAGACTGGTAAGACGATGACCATCGAGGCTTCCAAGACTCCGAAGTTCAAAGCTGGCAAGGCATTAAAGGATGAGGTTAATAAATAATCCATGAGATTGGACAAGTTTCTGAAAGTTTCCCGCCTTATCAAGCGCAGGACCGTTGCCAATGAGGCATGCGACGCAGGCCGTGTGCTGGTGAATGATAAGCCGGCAAAGGCGTCTGTCAGTGTGAAGACAGGTGATATCATCGAGATTCAGTTCGGAGCCAAGGCCGTTAAGGTGGAGGTTCTGGACGTACAGGAAACTGTGAAGAAGGATGAGGCCAAGGAACTTTACCGTTATATTTAGTAACAGTTACATCGGATGATTTAGCAGTTACAATATTTAAGATAAGTGGCATAGAATGGCCAACCTCCCCATATATTTAACATAGGTTAGATATACGGGGAGGTTTTTTGCATGGAAGAAAAGATTGGAAGCAATCGTCAGCATAAGCTTATATTACAGAACAGAGGCAAGGGAAACATCACAGGCATATGCGATGTGGTTTCCTTTGATGAAAATGCAGTTGTCCTGGACACGGATATGGGGCTGCTGACCATCAAGGGAAAGGAGCTTCACGTAAGCCGCCTTACCCTGGAAAAGGGAGAGGTGGACATAGAGGGAACCATAGACAGCATGGTCTACAGTTCCAACGAAGCCCTCAGAAAGTCCGGGGAATCCCTGTTCACCCGCCTGTTTAAGTAGGGGAGGCATTATGAGCAGCAGGATTCAGTATGAGGCCTGGCTGATGGTGCTCAGCCTGGTCACTGGCGGTTGGCTCATGCTGGCCTATGACACCCTCAGGGTGTTCCGCCTGGTTATCCGGCACGGCCCCTTCTGGACCGGGGTGGAAGATTTTTTGTATTGGCTCTATGCCGGGCTTGTGACCTTCATTCTCCTCTATGAGCAGAATGACGGCGTATTCAGGGCCTATGTCATAGGAGGGGTATTTGCAGGCATGATTCTGTATGACCGATTTATCAGCAGAATTTTCTTTAAGTGCTTGAAAAAGGCAGGCAAATGCCTTAGAATGATTATGAACAGGCACAGACAGAAGGCTGTCTGCAGCCCGGAAAAAGACGGAGCTGGTGATTGAGCAGATGAAATCCTACGGCAAATCAAGGCGTGTAAGGCGCGACAAATGGACGAACCGCATGGCCATCATGGGTATTACCCTGGTAGTCATGTTTTTGGCTGTGGCAATCAATATAAAGGGCGCTGACCTTAAGAAGTCGGACCTGGAGTACAGCATCCGGGAACAGAACCTGGAGCAGCAGAAGGCAGAGGAAGAAAAGCGGACCGCTGAACTGCAGGAATACAAGATTTACGTCAAGACCAAGCAGTATGCAGAGGAAGTGGCCAAGGAAAAGCTGGGACTTGTAAATCCGGATGAGATTCTGCTGAAGCCCACGGAGTGACACGCAGGCCTGTGGGGTGATGCGCATTTCCTTTCGTTGATGGCGAAAACAGGCGAACGATTTTTAAAAATCCATGCATGATACGACATATATTTCCCTCCTGGGTGCGTATACTGAAAGTTACGCGGATTAGGAGGGATTTTTGTGTTTATCAGAGAGCGGGAAGTTAAGGGAAGAACGGATGTAAATTATTATACGGCCAGGAGACTGGGGGATATGGCAGAGTCCCTGAACCAGCTGGCCAAGGCATTTGACGACGGTATAGAAAAAAACGGACAGCTGACAAAGGACGATGGTCTGGCTGCCATGCAGGCCAGCGCTGCCCTGGTGTGCGAGAGCTGCAGCAGGTGCAACCTGTATGCGGACAGCGAGAAGGAGGACAGCTATTACCTGTATTATCTTTTGCGGGCGTTTGAGCAGAAGGGCCATATTGATTTTGAGGACATGCCCCAGATGTTCCAGAGCGGCTGCCGGAAAAAGGAGGATTATCTGGCCCAGCTGAACCGGAGCCTGGGGCGGGCCACCATGAATCTGTCCTGGAAGAACCGGTTCCTGGAGAGCAGGGATGCGGTTATATCCCAGTTCAGGGAGCTGTCCGTGATACTGGAGGAGTTTTCCCACCAGATTGACCGTGCCAGGGATATTACGGATGAGTATGAATACATACTGAAAAAATATTTTAAGCGTTATCATGTTGCCCTGGGCAACCTTTTGCTGCTGGAGTATGAGAACGGGCAGAAGGAAGCATTTCTCACGGTCAGGACCACCAACGGCCGCTGCATCACTTCCAAGGATGCAGCCCTGATTATGGGGGAGGTTATGGGTGGGACAAGGTGGAGCCCTGCCAAGGACAGCCGCAGCATTATTACCAAACAGTATGAAACCGTGCGTTTTCTGGAGGAAGGCGGGTACCGCATGCTCTATGGCGCTTCCAGAATTCCAAAGAAGGGGGAGAAGTATTCCGGGGATAATTATACCTTCTGCGAGAGTCCCGGAAACCAGGTGGTCATGAGCCTTTCAGACGGCATGGGAAGCGGGGAGGCAGCGTCCAGGGAGAGCAAGCAGGTGGTGGAATTGACGGAGCAGCTGCTGGAAACCGGATTTTCACCAAGGGCTGCCCTTAAGCTGGTGAACACAGTACTTTTGCTGGCAGGACCGGAACAGCATCCGGCTACCCTGGACCTCAGCTGCATCGACCTGCACACCGGAGTGCTGGAGGCCATGAAACTGGGGGCTGTGCCAACCTTCATCATCGGGGAAGAGGGCGTGGAAATCATGGAGGCAGGGGAAGTTCCCATGGGAATACTCAATGGAGTGGAACCAGTGCTCATGTCCAGGAAGCTGTGGGAGGGCGACCGGATTGTCATGGTCAGCGACGGGGTGCTGGATGCGCTGCCGGGGGACGACAAGGAACAGGCTATGCAGCAGTATCTGGAGAGTGTGGAGGAGATGGGACCCCAGGAACTGGCGGACCAGGTTCTGGATTTTGCAGTGTCTTTTATTCCGGCACCAAGGGACGATATGACGGTCCTGGCAGCCGGAATCTGGAAAAGACGCTCATAATTTACAACCACAGGCTTGCAAGGAGGGACATTTGCGGGTATATTATAAGAAATAGACAGAGACAAACATGATTGGACACAGGAGAGACAGGTGGAAGGACTGGAGCACAGGGTCAGGGAGACCATAGAACAATATCATATGCTGGAGCCGGGGGACCGGGTCATTGCAGCAGTTTCAGGAGGGGCAGATTCCGTCTGCCTCTTAGCGTTGTTATGCGCATTCAGGGAACCGTGGCAAATGGGGCTCAGGGCCCTTCATGTCCATCACGGGCTCAGGGGGGAGGAAGCGGACCGGGATGCGGATTTTGTCATGTCATTGTGTGAAGGGTTTCATGTCCCCTGTCATATCCTAAAGGTAGATGTGCGCGGCTTTGCGGCTGCAAAGGGCATGTCTGAGGAGGAGGCGGGCCGTTATCTGCGCTATGAGGCTCTGGAGAAAGAGGCTGCGGGATGGGAAGGGGAGGACCGGACCGGGCCGGACGGCGGTCCGGCTGACGGCAGTACGGCTGACAGCAGTTTCCGCCCTGTAAAAATTGCTGTGGCCCACCACAGCGGGGACCAGGTGGAGACTATCCTTCACAATCTTTTCCGGGGGAGCGGTCTTTCCGGACTGCGTGGAATCGTCTACCGGAGGGGAAGGATTATCCGCCCCCTGCTGGACGCGGACCGGGCTTCCATCCTTAAGTGGCTGGAAAGCCGGGACCTGTCCTATGTGCAGGATTCCACCAATGATACCCTTCACTACACCCGGAACAGAATACGCAATCAGCTGCTGCCGGAGATAGAGCAGTATGTGAACCGGGGCGCCGCAGGCAATATCCTGCGTCTGGGACATCTGGCCTCCCAGGCTGATGAGTACCTGGAAAGCCAGGCAGATGCCTGGATTAAGGCCCATGTAAGGAAGGATTCCGGGGCATATATCCCGGCAGGGGCCTTTCTGGGGGAACCGGAGATTCTGCAGTCCTATGTGGTGATGTCCCTTCTCAAGGAATTGAGCGGGGCGTCCAGGGACCTGGGGCTGGTTCATGTGAGCCAGGTCATGGAGCTGGCCGGGCGGGCCGTTGGAAAGCAAGTGGATTTGCCCTACGGACTGGCTGCCATAAGGGAGTACGAGGGAATCTGGATGGGCAGGGGAGACCCTGTGGCAAAAGGTGAATGGGGCGACCTGCCTATCGTGGACATGGAGGTTTTTTCTCTGAAAAAAGGGATGGAATTTCCTAAAAATATGTATACGAAATGGTTTGACTGTGATAAAATAAAGGGTACGCCCGTGGTAAGAACCAGGCGTCCGGGGGACTATATTGTTCTGGCGGACAAAAGCCACAAGGCGCTTAATCGTTTTATGATTGATGAGAAGATACCCAGACAGATGCGGGATAAGATACCCCTTCTGGCAGATGGCAGCCATGTGATGTGGATTATAGGCTACCGCATCAGCGAGTATTACAAGATAGGACCGGATACAATCCGGGTGCTGCAGGCAGAGGCAGGCCAGACTGGAGAGAGAAAAGAATAGGCGAAACGGAGGATAAGGCAATGGCTGACAGGATTCGTGTTTTATTGACGGAAGAGGAAGTCGATAAAAGGATTAACGAAGTAGCGGCAAAAATCAGCGAGGATTATGCAGGAAAGCAGGTCCACATGATTTGCATATTAAAGGGCGGGGTATTCTTTACCTGCGAGCTGGCAAAGAGGATGACGGTTCCGGTGTCCCTGGACTTTATGTCCGTGTCCAGCTACGGCGGCGGCACTGTGTCCAGCGGCGTGGTCAGGATTGTAAAGGACCTGGATGAGTCCCTGGAAGGCAAGGATGTACTGATTGTGGAAGATATTATAGACTCTGGCCGTACATTGGCATATCTGATTGAGGTGTTGAAACAGAGAGGTCCAAAGAGCATCCATCTGTGCACACTTCTTGATAAGCCGGAGCGCAGGGTGAAGAAGCAGGTGAAGGTGGACTATACCTGCTTTACGATACCGGATGAATTTGTAGTGGGATATGGACTGGATTATGACCAGAAATACCGTAACCTGCCTTACATCGGAGTAGTAGAATTGGATGCAGAATAAGAAGGTCTAAGGAGGCAATTCGGTGAGACAGCAGCAGACATTTAGAGGATTTATATTTATACTCCTGATGCTGATTTTAATCGCCACCGCAGTGAGATTCCCTTACGCAAGGCAGGCGGATAAGGTTACAAATCAGGATTTTATCAAGATACTGGAGGATGGCCAGGCAGCAGACGTGAGCATCCACCAGAATCCGCAGACTCCCACGGGAGAAGTGGTGCTGACCCTTATGGACGGTCAGGTAAAGCGGCTTTATGTTTCAGATGTTAAGGACGCCCAAACGTTACTGGAAGCCCATGACATGGCTTATACGACCATGGATGTGCCCCAGGAGAACTATCTGGTGACCATCATTCTTCCCTTTATGCTGTCTATCGTGGTGGTAGTCATCATCATTATGGTCATGAACCGGAGCGCGGGAGGCGGAGGCGCCAACGCCAGGATGATGAATTTCGGCAAGAGCAGGGCCAGGATGAGCCGGGACAGCAAGGTTAATTTTTCCAATGTGGCCGGTCTGGTGGAAGAAAAGGAAGAACTGGAAGAGGTGGTGGATTTCCTTAAGAATCCGCAGAAGTATACCAGCGTGGGGGCCAGGATTCCAAAGGGCCTTCTTCTGGTGGGGCCTCCCGGAACAGGTAAGACATTGCTTGCCAAGGCGGTTGCCGGCGAGGCAGGCGTTCCGTTTTTCTCCATTTCGGGTTCTGATTTCGTGGAGATGTTCGTAGGCGTGGGCGCCTCCCGCGTCCGCGATTTGTTCGAGGAAGCCAAGAAGAATTCTCCCTGTATCGTGTTCATTGATGAGATTGACGCAGTGGCCCGCCGCAGAGGTACGGGCATGGGCGGCGGCCATGATGAAAGGGAGCAGACGCTGAACCAGCTGCTGGTTGAAATGGACGGCTTTGGCGTCAATGAAGGCATCATCGTCATGGCGGCTACCAACCGCGTGGATATCCTGGACCCGGCTATTCTGCGTCCGGGCCGTTTCGACAGAAAGGTGGCGGTGGGCCGGCCCGATGTGAAGGGCCGTGAGGAAATCCTTAAGGTTCATTCCAAGGAAAAGCCCCTCAGCGAGGATGTGGATTTACACCGGGTAGCCCAGACCACGTCAGGCTTCACAGGAGCTGACCTGGAAAACCTGATGAATGAGGCGGCCATTATATCCGCCAGGGATAACCGCAGGTTCATCAAGCAGAGCGATATAGACCGGGCCTTTGTAAAGGTGGGAATCGGCGCGGAGAAGAGAAGCAAGGTAATATCTGAGAAGGATAAGAAGATAACAGCCTACCACGAAGCGGGCCACGCCATCCTGTTCCATGTGCTTCCGGATGTGGGACCGGTGCACACCGTGTCCATCATCCCCACTGGAATCGGCGCAGCCGGCTATACCATGCCCCTGCCTGAAAAGGATGAGATGTTTAACACCAGGGGCCGTATGATGCAGAATATTATGGTGGATTTAGGCGGCCGGATTGCGGAGGAGCTGATATTTGACGATATCACCACCGGTGCATCCCAGGATATCAAGCAGGCCACCCAGATTGCCAGGGCCATGGTGACCCAGTACGGTATGTCTGAGAAGGTGGGCATGATTCAGTACGGCGGGGATGAGAATGAGGTATTCATCGGCCGGGACCTGGCCCACACCAAAACCTACGGCAATGAGGTGGCTGACACCATTGACAGCGAGGTTAAGCGAATCATTGACGAGTGCTATCAGAAGGCAAAGGACATCATCAGAGAGTATGACTACGTCCTCCATGCCTGCGCTGATTTGCTGATTGAGAAAGAGAAAATCAGCCAGACTGAGTTTGAGGCGCTGTTTACACCGGCGCAGTAGTATGGCCGGCCCGGGTTTTTAGGGCTGCAGATGAAGAAAAACAGCATTGGGAGGGGGAGAAAAGTGAAAAATCCCCCTCCCTTGTCTATATTGCTCATAAATGGCCTGGAAAATATTGCATCTTTGTGCACACTTTTTTTCATTCCTATGCTATTATAATAGACGTAACCCCCCCAATACATTATATAGTTTTTGCTACACCCCATAAGAAACGAAATACCTTCTCCTGAAAAGCCTGGCTACCCCGCCAGGCTTTTCACTTTGTGAGAAAACCATGGAAAAGGCGTAATGTTATCAAGATTTTTCTGATATTATTTTTCTTGTATATTTGAGAAAATTCAGATACAATAAAGGAACAGGATTATATAAGTATGAGCAAATTAGGAAAAGGATATAAAACGTGGAAAATAATATAAAGGGACGTATTAACAGGGATGCCCTTTTTTCCTCTGAGACAGAGGATTACCGCATGCCAATGGAACCGGACGCAGATGACGATGTGCTGCTTCGCATGCGGACAGCTAAGGGCAATGTGGAACATGTATATTACGTGGAGGATAAAGCCGAGGTGGAAATGACCAAGGCTATGTCCGATGATTTGTTTGATTATTATGAATATGAAATCACAGTAGGCACCGACCAGGTGCTTTATCACTTTAAAGTGGTATCTGAGCAGGATGTCTGTCTTTATAACCGACTGGGACCCACACAGGACGGTCAGCCATGTTTTGATTTTAAGATTACACCGGGTTTCCATACGCCGGAGTGGGCAAAGGGGGCGGTCATGTACCAGATATTCGTGGACCGTTTCTGCAATGGAGATGAGACAAACGATGTGGAATCATATGAGTATGTCTATATCGGCCGTCCGGTCCAGAAGGTAACGGAATGGGACCGGTACCCAGCTACCATGGATGTGGGTTACTTCTACGGAGGCGACCTTCAGGGAATATGGGATAAGCTGGATTACATCAAAGGACTGGGCGTGGAGGCCATATATCTGAATCCGGTATTTGTATCTCCCTCCAACCATAAGTACGACTGTCAGGATTATGAGCATATTGACCCGCATTTTACAAAAATTGTAAAGGATGGGGGGAATCTGGTCAGGCCGGATGCCGCGGATAACAAGGAGGTTGACCGGTATGTGCTGCGCAGCGCGGGCAAGGAGAATCTGGAGGCCAGCGATGCATTCTTTGCCCTGTTTGTGGAGGAAGTCCATAAACGGGGAATGCGGGTGATTCTGGACGGGGTATTCAATCACTGCGGCTCCTTTAACAAGTGGCTGGACGCCGAGGGAATCTATGAGCATTCCGGGGATTATGAGGCAGGCGCCTATGAGAGCAAGGCAAGCCCGTACCACAGCTTTTTCCAGTTCCATGACGACAGCGACGCTGCCTGGCCTTATAACCGGACATACGACGGATGGTGGGGGCACGATACCCTGCCCAAGTTAAACTATGAGAATTCCGAGAAGCTGGTGGAATATATACTGAATGTGGCCAGAAAGTGGGTTTCGCCGCCCTATTCCATTGACGGCTGGCGCCTGGACGTGGCTGCTGATTTAGGACACACCGCAGAGTATAACCACGAATTCTGGCGCAGGTTCCGTCAGGCTGTGAAGGAGGCGAATCCGGAGACCCTGATTCTGGCGGAGCACTACGGTGACCCGGCTTCCTGGCTGGAGGGCGACCAGTGGGATTCCATCATGAATTACGATGCCTTTATGGAACCGGTCACATGGTTCCTCACCGGCATGGAGAAGCACAGTGACAGTTATAACGGAGGCATATGGGGAGACGGGGAAGCATTTTTCAACGCCATGGGATACCATATGAGCCGTATGCAGACCAACACGGTGATGACGGCCATGAACCAGCTGTCCAACCATGACCATTCCCGTTTCCTTACCAGGACCAATCAGATGGTAGGCCGTATCCAGACTGCCGGACCGGAGAAGGCGGGGCAGAACATAAAGCCCTGTGTGTTCCGGGAAGCAGTGGTGATTCAGATGACCTGGCCGGGAGCCCCCACCCTTTACTATGGGGATGAGGCGGGCGTCTGCGGGTGGACGGACCCTGACAGCAGGCGCACTTATCCATGGGGAAAAGAGGACCTGGAGCTCATTGAGTTCCACCGCTATATGACCGGCATACACCGCAATATCCCTGTATTCAGAAAGGGTGCGGTTAAGCCGCTTCTGGCCGGATACCAGAAGATTGCATACGGGCGCATGTATGGGAAATATCAGGCTGTGGCGGTGATATCCAACTGTCCGGACAGCCAGACCATGGACATTCCGGTATGGCAGCTGGGCATTACCGACGACATGGTGCTGGGCAGGCCCATACTGACCACCGAGACAGGATATAATGCAGGCGTCATATTCTACCGTGTAAAGGACGGAACTCTGAAGCTGAACATGCCGCCTTACAGTGCAGCCGTGTTCGTATCACAGCCGGATGAGTTTTATCCTGTGGTGGGGTCCCGGTTCGCGGATGACGCGGCAGCGGCTGTGGAGAAGTAGGCGGGAAACGCACAGACAGATGATGTAAGACAGATGGATTTTGAATAGGAAAGAGCACCTTCCGGAGGCGGGGATTGTTCCGCGGGCGGGGAGGTGCTCTTTTTTTGCTGTGCAGAGGGTACCAAACTACCAGAGATTTCCCTCTTCATTAAAGGGCAGTTCCTGGGGCTGGCTGATGATTTCTATCTGCGGATTCTTCCGGGCGTCTTCCATCATGCTTTCGGATATCCATATCTCACCTATCTCCAGAGTATTGGGAATCCTCACCATACGGATATGATTTATATCCACTTCATTACAGGTTTTGATACAGGCAGCCATGGCAAAATAATCATTTTTAAGAATCATGGGAAGCCGTACGCAGTCAAATACAGTGGAGGTTATGGCATTGATGTAGCTTGCCTCCAGATTGGCCTTATCCACCAGACGCCGGGTGCAGGTATCTGCGCAGCCGGCTCCAATCATAATGCCGTGGCTTTTGTCCGACAGGTCCAGCACACATACCTTTTGTATGGTAAAATCACCGGAGGCATAGGGCGTGGCAAAGCGGGAAGAAACATTGGGGTCCTGGCCGTCGCCGCTGAAATTTTTTCCTATCTCGTCAATTACTAATACAGCGATGTCGTCAAAGAGAATGCGCGGCATCAATGAACGGGCCAGTACCAGAAGACCTGGCTCCTTTTCCGGTATTTCCTGAGGAGTCAATGCCTTTAACATATGTGTGCGGCTATAAGCGTTCTCCACAATGCCCAGACCGAATAAGACGTTGCAGTTTGCCAGGATGACATTGGCGAACATGGGAACGAGACGTCCCATATTCTTGAAACCGGACTGATGGCACAGGCTGGCCCCATACTGTTTGCCTAAACCAATGGTCATCATCTTCATGAGGCCGCTTTCATAGGAGCCTCTGAATGCAGTGTGGGGCTTGATTTTATTAATTACGATAATGCCGTCAGCCTCCCATGCATTCTTATCAATATGAACATCATGGCCTGCCGGGCTGGCTCCTATCCTGACTGTCTCCATGCTGGACTTAATGGGACAGCCAAGATAGCCGGATGTAATTCCGAATCCTTCCAATACTTCCAGCTGTCCCTGGGCAGTAGCCCCTCCGTGGCTTCCCATGGCCGGTATCACAAATGGATTCGCCCCGTGTTCCCTGACGATATCCACCACTGCTTTCAGAATCAGCTTGTGATTATGTATGCCGCGGCTTCCTGCTGTTATGGCTATGTTCATGCCTGGCTTAATGGCGGCTGCTATCTCCGGACGGCTAAGTTCCCTGCGCACCTCCAGTACCGGGTCCGCGATTTCGGATGGGTCGAACTTCTGGCGCACACGGGCCATTTTGGGTATCTTAACGTTGCCGATTACATTGTATAATGCAGAATCCATATTAGCTATCTCCTTTATTATGGTTATGAAGGAGGGCACGGCGGTCACAGGGCTTTTACTGATTTGCGTACGACCAGCTCGGCGCTGACTGACAGAGTAATGCCGTTATGGTCTTCATTTGAATTTAAGGAATCAATGATTAAATGACAGGCCCGCTGTCCCAGTAATCTGGCAGGCATGTCCATGGTGGTAAGAGGCGGATTGATGAGCCCGGAATAGGGGATATTATCAAATGATACGATTGAAATATCATCGGGTATCCCCAGCCCTCTTTCCTGCAGGCGCTGGATGATTCCATAAGCAATCAAATCATTGACTGCCATGATGGCAGTGTATTCTTTTCTTGCTCTCGCTTCCAGGAATTTGTCTGCCAGCTTATGGCCGGCTTCCATCTCATATAGTCCGGAATCCGCTTCGGATTCATACTGGACTGTCATTACATCATCTTCGGAAAATGAAAGGCCATTGTTCGCCAGGGCCAGTTTGTAGCCGTCCAGGGTCATAATTCGTGACTGACGGTTAAACGGAGTACTTAAAAATGCGATTGACCGGTGCCCCTGTGATATCAGGTACTCGGCAGCAGTGCGTCCGGCTCCCAGCATATCTGTCTTTGCGTTTATGACCTTGTCTGTGTCAGAGTAGTTGGATTCAAATATGCACACCTTCCCGCCGGTGGATACAAAATGCTCCACGGCCTGGGGAGAGTCGTCAATAGAAGAAATCATCAACCCTTTTACCCTGTTTTTTATAAGATTGTTAATCAGATTACGCTCGGTCTCCGGACTTCTCTGTGAACTGAATACCAATGGAAAATAATTATTTGCCATAGCCTCTTTCTCAATCCCTATGATTAGCTGGGTGTAGAACGGATTCTGGAAAGAGGGGATGATAATTCCTATGGAGGGATTGGTATTTGTCTTCAGCATGCGCCCAAGCAGGTTTGGCTCGTAGCCCAGCGTGTTTGCAGCATGCAGTACACGTTCCCTCTTGGCAGCGCTGACAGGATAATCGCTGCCGCTCAAAACACGGGAAACAGTAGAAACGGAAGTACCAGCAGCCTTTGCAACGTCGCCTATGGTAACATTATGGCTGGTATGATTCATACGATGTATCTCCTTTAAAATCAGATTATGAAAAAGCATATATATGTATGATAATACTTAAATGATAGAAAAGCAATAGAAAAAGAAGAAAATAATAGAAAATTAAGACAAGAATAAATGGAGATAGATAGAAAATCAACGTGAAAATGTTGAAAAATAAAGGTGAAAATAAAAATATTTGTAGAAATATTGACAGAAAACGTTTTCTATAATATAATGAGCTTACAAAACAAAAAACGGATATGAGAAAGCAGAGAGCATACGTGCATCACAGGATGACTGGGGTGCATATAACCACCATAATTATATTTTATTAAAAGGAGGACATGTAAGATGAGAAAAAGAACCAAGAGGATGGCAGGTCTGGCACTGGCAGTGATGATGGCTGCGGGAAGTATGACAGCCTGCGGCGGTCAGAAGGAGACGCCATCCACAGCAGCCCCTGCGGCAGCCGATACCAAGGAAGCCAAAGCGGAAGAAAGCAAGGCTGAGGATACCGCAAGTGAGGCGGCGGCAGGCGAAACACTTGAATTGTCCTGGTATCTGGGAGAGCCTGAAAGCCATGCGTGGAGCCAGGTTTCCTATGATATTGCAAAGGAGATTGAGGAAAGGACCAATGGAGCCCTTAAAATCAAAGTTTATCCGGGAGCCACTTTAGGCACACAGGCAGAGGCGCTGGATATGCTGCGTACAGGCTCTCTGGCTTTTGAGGTCACAGGTCCAAGCATCCTGGCATCCTTCTGCGACCAGGTCCAGGTATACTCGCTGCCCTATGCGTTTGACAATGTAAAACAGGCCTATGACTATTTTGCATCCGAAGGCTCGCAGAAAATGTACAATGAGACAGTCCTTAACGCAAGCGGTGTGCGGACATTGGATGTATGGTATTACGGGGACAGAAATCTGACAATCAAAGGCGTGGAGCCGATGAAACCGGATGATTTGTCAGGTCTTTCCGTCCGCTGTATGGACACGCCCATAGCCAAAACCGTGGTGGCTGCTCTGGGCGGCAATCCGGTCCCCATTAATATGAGTGAATTATACCTTTCACTGCAGACTGGCGTCGTGGTAGGAGAAGAAAACCCTGTTCCCACAATTATTGCCCAGAAGTTCTATGAAGTGCAGGATGCAATTGTTCTGACAAAGCATTCCGTCCATCTTGGTACGGTGGAGGTTTCGGAGCAGGTTTGGCAGAGTCTTACAGAGGAGCAGCGCCAGGTCATTACAGATGTGCTTGCGAAGTACCGCCCTATCATTGAGGAGAGAATCAATAAAGAGACAGAAGAAGGTCTGGAATTCCTTAAGGAACAGGGAATGAAGGTCATTGAACCGGATATTGAGGCATTTAAGGCCAACGCAGCCAAGGTGGTGGAGGAGAACTTCGGAAGTGATCCTCAATGGGCCGCGGCCATCAAGGACCTGAATGACTTTAAGGCCAATTGGAAGGAATAATGAAACCTGCTGACAGAGTGAAACAACGGAGGTAAGCATGAAGAAGCTATTGAAGGTATTTAACTCCCTGGAGGAGATTATAGCGGGCTCTTTATTTGGCGTCATGTGTATTACAATCCTGTGCCAGATGTTCTCCCGTATCTTTCTGAAGAAAGCGCTGCTGTTTTCGGAAGAAATATCCCGCTTTTGTTACATATGGGTCGTATTCCTGTGCATTTCCCTGGGAGAGAAGAAATTTGAGCATTTCAATGTTGAGGTCTTTCTTTCATTTGTTAAGGGAGTACCAAACCAGCTCCTCCGGACACTTACAAGCCTGTTCTGCTTTGGAATTCACGCTTACCTGCTGTACTGGTCCGTTCAGTTTTTTGAATTTCAGAAGGTGGTAAAATCCGCTGCCATGGAAATCCCCATGTCAGTGGTGGCGGCGGGAATGGTCCTGGGTTTTTTCCTGGGCTCCATCCGCTGTCTGGTAAATGCCGTAAACAGTGTCCGGAAAATTGGAAATCTGAATGGAAAGGAGGAGTAGGAGTATATGGAGCCGATTAAAGTATTCTTTCTGGTGTTCCTGATTCTGATGGTTATGAGAGCGCCTATGTATCTGTGTCTTTTAGGGTCTTCCCTGCTGTACATTTATCTGACGCCCCAGCTGTCCATGATGACGGCTATGAATAAGATGATGAATGCGCCTAATTCCTTTACACTCCTGGCTGTTCCTTTCTTTATCTTTGCCGGGCAGGTCATGAACAACGGGGGTGTCACGGACCGTATATTTGGTTTTGCCAAGAAGATGATTGGCCATTGGAGCGGCGGACTTGCATATGTGAACGTTCTGTCCAGCCTGATATTCTCCGGTATCAGCGGTTCCGCCCTGGCGGATGTGGGCGGGCTGGGAATGATTGAAATCAAAGCAATGAGGGATGAGAAATATGATGACGACCTGACACTTGGCGTTACAGGCGCCTCGAGCACCGTGGGTCCAATCATACCGCCCAGTATTCCGTTCGTTATATATGGAGCAATGGCAAATGTGTCAATTGGAGCCCTTTTTATGGCAGGTCTTGGCCCTGGCGTTGTCCTGTGTATTGTTTTATGTATCTATATATATATTATCGCCAGAAAGAGAAAATATCCCAGACATGCAAAGGCATCCGGACGTGAAAAATGGAAGGCATTTCTGGAAGCCCTTCCGGCCCTGATGTTCCCGGCCATTATGTTGGGAGGAATATGGACAGGCTGGTTTACGCCTACTGAATCAGCTATGTTCAGCGTGCTGTATGGCACAATCGTATCCTGCTTTGTGTACAGGGAAATGGATATACGCAAGCTTCCGTCTCTGGCAGTGGCCACGGTCCGTCAGGTAGGACCATCCATTGCAGTAGTGGTAGGGGCGTCCCTTTTTGCCTGGGTTATGACCTATGAGCAGATTGATAAGGTAGTGGTGGAGCTGATTCTTTCGGTTACATCCAACCGCTATGTCATCCTGCTGCTGGTTAACCTTATCCTGCTGGTTTTGGGGATGTTTATTGAAGTGGTAGCGGCAATCATGATTATGCTGCCCATTCTGACTCCTTTAATGGCTATTGCAAATATCAGCCCTATCCATATGGGCGTGATTCTGGTGCTGAACATGATGATTGGACTGCTGACTCCGCCGGTAGGAATGTCTCTGTATATGCTCTCATCGGCATCCAAGCGTTCCTTTGGCGACGTGGTAAAAATGGTATCGCCCTGGCTCATTCCGCTGTTCATCGCCCTGACCATGGTGACCTATATTGAGCCCATTACCATGTTCCTGCCCGGACTGTTTGGTTACGTATAATATAACAAGCATTATGATAAAGAATATTTAGATTATGGAGGGAAATATAAATGAAAGCAAAAGTTGGCGTGGTTGGAGCCGGAACCTATGGCAGTGTTCTTATTAACGCATACTATGGTGCGCATAAGAGGGGAGAGATTGAATTTGCAGCAGTTGCAGATATCAACCCGGATACGCTCAAATCCATGAATGAAAAGTATGGCATTAAAGGGTACACAGATTATAGGGAAATGTTTGATAAAGAGGGGCTGGATGCAGTGGCGGTGGTCACACCGGATTATCTCCATGAGGAGGTGGTTCTGGAAGCAGCTAAAAGAAAGATTCATATTCTGGCCCAGAAACCTCTATCTACGGATATTGAACAGGGTAAGCGGATGATACAGGCGGCAAAGGACAATAATGTCATGCTTTATGTGGATTTCCATAAGCGCTTTGACCCGGCCCATATCCAGCTGCGGAATGCGATTAAGGAAGGCAGGCTGGGAGAAATAGAATATGGCTATGTGTGTATGGAGGACAAGATTCTGGTTCCTTCGGTCTGGTTTAAAAACTGGGCGCAGAACAGTTCGCCGGCCTGGTTTATCGGCATCCATTTCTTCGACCTGATATACTGGCTTTTGGGCGAAAAACCAGTGCGGGTATATGCCTCCGGAATCAAGAAAAAACTTACATCCATGGGCATTGATACATATGATTCCCTTCAGTCCAAGTTTGAATTTGCAAGCGGGACCAGCATTACGGTGGATGCATCCTGGATACTTCCAAACAGCTTTTCATCCATTGTGAACCAGCAGATTCGTCTGGTGGGCACAGAAGGATTCCAGGAAGTAGACAGCCAGGACAGGGGCGTTGTGGCCGCATATAATGCTGACAGTTACAGCCATGTGGTGAATCCCTATGGAAACATGATGATAGATGACCCGGTGGCGGGTCCGGTACCTTCCGGGTATTGCATTGAGTCCATGCTGTTTTTCCTTCAGCTGGTGAACCGCATGAAGGAGGGAACTACCCTGGAAGAACTGGAAGGACTGTATCCCACAGGAGAAGAAGCAATTGTGTCCACTATAATGTGTCAGTATGCCCATATGAGCGCTGAGGCAGGCAGGATATTAGAGATTGAATATTAATATCTGCAATGAAAAGTTCGGATTAAAGGAGAAGGGTTGATTATGAACATTAATATTTCTAGAACATCAAGTGAGATGGCACAAAGAGCAGCAGCATGCGCGGCACAGGCAATCAACCGTACCATTGCACAAAACGGGGAGGCCAGAATTCTCCTGTCCACAGGAGAGTCCCAGATAGAGTCAATCAGATATCTGACGGAGATGGAAGTGGAGTGGGATAAGGTGGTCATGTTCCATCTGGATGAATACATCAATCTTCCGGAGACGCATAAGGCCAGTTTCCGCAAGTATCTGAAGGAACGCTTTATACAGGTTGTTAACCCCAAGAAGGCATATCTTGTAAACGGCGAGGGCAATGTGGAGGAAAATATTGCTGTTCTGACAGAAGAACTGGGAAAGGCACCTATCGATGTTGCTCTGGTAGGAATCGGAGAAAATGCACATATTGCATTTAATGACCCTCCTGCTGATTTTGAAACGGACCGGGCCTATATCATTGTAAATCTGGACCAGAAGTGTAAGCAGCAGCAGGTAAATGAAGGGTGGTTCCCGACTCTGGATGATGTGCCGGCCCAGGCTATATCCATGACCGTACCCCAGATATTGAAGAGCCGCACCATTGTTACCATTGTACCCGGTATACGCAAGAGTGATGCGATTCAGAAGGCATTGTCAGCAGAAGCAGTGTCTAACCTGGTTCCGGCAACTATACTGAAAACGCATCCTGACTGGAATCTGTTTCTGGATGGTGATTCGGCTTCCAAGGTCATTCCGCAGGTGTAAAGAAATAGGAGAAGGCCATGAAGACTGCAATAATCAATGGAAGATTAATAACGCCTCACAGAATGATGGAGCAGGCCAGTCTTGTTATGGAAGACGGAGTCATAACAGGTATTGTCAAGGAGAGGAGGCCTGAGGCAGACTGCTATATTGATGCTGAAGGGGCGTATGTGGGTCCGGGATTTATAGATATCCATACTCATGGCGGAGGAGGATATGATTTTATGGATGGTACCCCGGAGGCAATCATCCGGGCATGCAGGGCCCATCTGGTTCATGGAACCACATCCATATGCCCCACTACCCTGACTTGTACGGACGAGGAACTGCTGGCTTTCTTTGAATGCTACCGTGAAGCTAAAAAGCAGATGAAGGATGGACCGGAGCTTCTGGGCATCCATCTGGAGGGCCCCTATTTTTCACTGGAACAGAGGGGGGCACAGGACCCCCAATACATAAAGATACCTGCACAAGACGACTACAGAAAGCTGCTGGATGCATCGGATGATATCATCCGCATGTCGGCGGCGCCGGAGCTGGAAGGAGCCATGGAACTGGCGGATGAACTGAAGGCCAGGGGAATTCTGGCATCAATTGGTCATTCAGATGCAACCTATGAGGATGTCATAAAGGCATGGGAACGAGGTTATACCCATGTGACTCATCTGTATTCAGGAATGTCCACCATCCGCAGAATCAACGCGTTCCGCCACCTGGGAGTGATTGAAAGCGCCTACCTGATAGACGGAATGACCGTGGAAATTATAGCGGACGGCAAACATCTGCCGCCGGAACTGCTTAGATTTATTGTAAAGATGAAGCCCATTGAGGATATCTGCCTTGTCACTGATTCCATGAGAGGGGCAGGTATGAGCGATGGTGAACATGTACTGCTGGGAAGCCTGGCCCACGGACAGGAATGTATCATTGATGACGGTGTGGCGGTGCTGCCGGACCGAAGCGCTTTTGCAGGAAGCGTCTGTACCGCAGACCGGTGTGTCCGCACCATGTATCATCAGGCAGAGGTACGTCTGGTGGATGCAGTGCGCATGATGACATATAATCCGGCAAAGGTTCTCGGTATCCAGGACAGAAAGGGAAGCCTTTCAGTTGGAATGGATGGAGACGTCGTCATATTTGATGATGATATCAGAATTCAGGAAGTGCTGGTTAAAGGAAAGAAAGCCGTAAGTTAAAACGCATGAAAAAGCCCCGGAAATATATTCCAGGGCTTTTTCGTACATGCGGGTGGCCGGACTTGAACCGGCACGGTATCGCTACCGAGGGATTTTAAGTCCCTTGTGTCTGCCTATTCCACCACACCCGCATAAAGTACTCACAGGTACTCTTTAGTACGTGCCAGGGCTGAAAACCAGGACCTTTACGTGCACTGCACTGATGTCCTTAAGCTAATCTAATGGCACGCTAGTGGGCGAAGGTGGATTCGAACCACCGAAGCTATTAGCAGCAGATTTACAGTCTGTCCCCTTTGGCCACTCGGGAATTCGCCCAGATATTGCTTTGATAAGCAGTGATTATAATACCACAGACTTTGAAAAAAATCAAGTATTTTGTGAACATTTATCACCCGTTTATTGCCCGTATACCGGCTGTTTCCGGCATA
>NZ_SPHO01000027.1 GCF_005845215.1 Clostridium sp. 1001271st1 H5 | reverse complement strand
ACAAGGACTGAAGGTCCAAGAAAGAACTTTCAGCCCAGTTATTATCATAGAAGATTAGCTTTTACAGACTTTTCTTCACACACTCGCTAATTTATTAACTCGTGAATAATATCACCTTTTCAACTCTTATCCGTTTTATGTTCCAATATTTTTATCGAATCCAAATAATCCTTCTCCACATCACTGAGGGTTCTGGTTTTATATTTTCTGTATTCACTCGTTGCTTTATCAACTGCTTGTTTATGAGTAACACTTCCGTTTCCTTGAAGTAACTGTTCGCCACTCATTGTAAGTATACGATCCAAATGCGCTGCCCAATCGCTCATAGTCATTACCTGTTCCCGCTCTGCCTGGCGTTCCGCAAAATCAAGATACCCTGAAACAAGTTGTCCCATCGCCCGAAGTTCTTTTTCATTCAGATAGTTTTTGGCAATGACAGCCTCCTTTAATGTTGGCTGGTTTCCTGCAAATGTCATAAGTCCCATAAACTCTTTTTCAGCATCCGCTCTGGTATAAATAACTTCTGCTGCAGTTTGTCCATGAATCGCATAGTGAATCTTATTCTGAACCTTTTTAAAGAACTGAATGGATATTTCAGCTTTCGGATCATAATCAATACTTGTAGCATAAATTTCTAAGACTTGCCTGTAAAATACCTTCTCAGAAGCACGTATATCTCTAATACGTTCGAGTAATTCTTTAAAGTAGCCTCCACCACCCAAATTCTTCAGCCGCTCATCGTCCAGCGCAAAACCTTTTCTCATATATTCCTTTAAAATGCCTGTTGCCCATATTCTAAATTGTGTGCCGCGCTTTGACTTCACACGATAACCGACCGAAATAATCACGTCAAGATTATAATAATCTACATCATAAACTTTTCCGTCAGCAGCAGTATAGGCAAATTTTGCCCATACTGATTCTTTAGATAATTCTCCTTCTTTAAAAACATTCCTCACATGCTTGCCTATTACGCTTCTATCTCTTTGAAACAACTCCGCCATCTGATCAATTGACAGCCATACCGTATCTCCATCAAAAGTTGTATCTATCTTTGCCAAACCATCTTCTGTTGTGTAGATAATAATATTTGATTTCCTATTAATATCACCTTGACTATTCACTCAGTTCACCACCTCGCCTTTGCTATGCCTTTCCAAGTTATATTTCTTCTTCAATTCTCCTCGATGATATTTTTTTCCTTCTTTTTTTCTTTTTGGTCAGTTTCGTTGGCTCTGCAGTTTCCAAAAGAAATAATTCGTTAGGCTCTATTTGACGTATATTCTTAAGCCAAGGTCTTTTCTCTTCCTCATCAAATGTACTGTCAATTAACCTAATTATTTGACGTTTTTCCCACAAATTTGACCTTGAAAAACTTTTACGTATTTCAAGCATATCTTCTCGGTTAGCCAGACCATATAATGCATCTAGTAACACTCTTCCTACATATGCGCCTGAATCCCTACGTAAGTTTCTATATTGCTCGATTAAAAACTTTTTGTTTGAAAAGCAATCACTCCCAAAAAGTCTAATATACGAAACCATTAAATATTCGGGAATAAACCTACTTTCTTTTATTTGCTTTGTAAAATATATATTTATTTTTTCAACATCCTCAAGTGTAAAAAACTCTTGATGTTTGATTAATGTATCTATATAGTAAGGTGTTAACTGTAAATATTTATCGATTATAGCTAATATTTCTACTAACATACTATATTTTCGTTGTACAATACAAGCTTTTATAATCTCAATAAATTCTGAAGACTCGACTAAACAATTTATCTTTGCGCTTTCCAAAAGGCCCTCTATATTTAACACTTCTAATCTTTCTTTCTCACTATTTGAAGGTTTTCTAAAATTTGTTGGTACCGTTCCACCATATCCTGCCTTTATTATAAATGGATTTTTTTCGTCCTTCTCTTTTTTTGTTTTGGTATGAACTTCCGTGGCATGCATATACCTATCATTAGGTTCTATTTTTGTCTTGCTCATATTAATTGACAGGCCTTCCTGTCCCAAGCGATCAATCAGAACTGTAAGCCAATAGTGTGCCACACTTGCATTGGGCGCAAAAAATCTATAGTCATCCACATATCTAATAAAGTCTACCCCCATTGAAAGAAGATAGTTGTCAACCCCAATTAAATTAGCCTCTGACAATATTCTACTAGCGTTAGATCCTACAGGTAAACCATAAGAATCACGATTTGACCAAAATAGTAACAATTCATTAATCAAATTTACAATATTACGATTACAATTAATTGATAGTAATGTATTCTGTAGTCGATGTAAATTTAATCGTTCATAGTAATTTGCTATATCACATGAAACTATTAGATTAGCTTTCTTTTGCTTTGCTTTTTCACTTACTCGATTCCTAAAAGCAGTGATGGTGTAATTTTTATTCCACAAATATCCATTGTTAGGATGAAATCTATATGAATACACTCTTTTTTGTGATATAGGAACCCGTGCCTTTTCTATTGTTTCTGCAAGTGTAAGAACAAGCGCTAAATACTTAATAGTATCATGTGGTTGTATTAATGCACATTTTCGAAAACCAAAAGCAATATTTTTAGGCATAAGCATGTAATCTATAGCATTGATTCCCAGTCCTGAAACCGAGCCCGAACGAATGGATCTAATCGTTTCATCATAGATTCGTTTTTTAAACAATTCACTTTTTGATAAAAGATCCACCTCAAATGGACGAGCAAATATATCAGTAAGCCCCTCTTTCATAACATTCCTTATAGCCAATTCAACTGATTTCTCTAAATTCATTATTTTACCACCACATATTTACGTATTTTTTATTAGTTTATATATCTTTCAACTCATTTATTTCGATCAAAAATACTTGATTTTTCCAATTCTTTTCCTCCATACCCAAAAGAACAGTAATCATAATAATCGTTTGCAGTACATCACCAATAATCATTAACACGAATGATTTAAACCATGTGTTGTGGTTCATATTTTTATTACTCTATTTACTTATATTGGTATTTCTGCTCTCGTTTACGGAAAGCATCTTCTCCCCCTTCCATAATTTCACAAATTCCTTCTCTAATAATTTTTTCTTCAATGCAGCCAGTTTTTTTATCCTTTCTAAAAGTGACTTTTCCCTGATTATTACGTTTCAAAACAACAATGCCCTCCGCATCGCCCAACACAGGAATATTAGGATTATGTGTAACAATAATGATTTGTCGCTTACTCTTCATTTTTCTTATAGATTTTACAACAAGCGAATAAATCAAACTATTGTCTAAATCGTCTTCCGGCTGATCAATAATTAATGGATTCTCACCGCTATTCAAAATAAATGCCAAAATAGCTGCACTCTTTTGGCCTGGTGAACCTTCGTTAGCTGCATTTAAAGATTCAGCATATCTAGCCACATCTTTATTGGAATGATCAATAGCCTCCTGCAACCTTTCATACCCTTTTTCTTTCCTTTTGGATCAGACGTGCCTTTCACTTCAAATATAATCGCTTCATCTCTTGGCGATGGTGTTGTCCCTAATTTAAACCCTAACACATCACTGCCTTGTGGTGATGTGTTCCGATTAAATTTACTACGGTATCGGATTCTGGGTACATAATAACTCTGAATATATTCGATATAATCTGCCACAAGAATCTCACAAAAATCTCCTACACGAGTTGCGGGTCCCGGCTTTGCTTGTCCCGGGAAAACATAATCTCTTAAGAATTCTTCCCTGCTTATCCCCGTTCCTTCTCTTTCCATATCCAGAGCATCTAGGTAACGATACTGTTCCCGAAAATGAGCTGCCCACTCATCAAGCACTGCATCATTCTCCGATACCTCAAGGCAACGAACCTGTATTTCCTTTCCGTCTTTTGTCAGCAAACTTTGCTCTTCTCGATACCCATTAATGTACTCCATCTATAATCACCCTTCTCTTGAACATCATCTCAATTACCGAAATTAGATAAATTTCTTCTCAAATTATTATAAATACTACTTATTCATAAAATCATGTCTTAAACATAATACCTATATTTCATGCCTTGTAAATATCTAAAGCAGATCTCCCTTGTTTACCTTTTCCCTAATTAAATCCACCATCGTTTAGTACTCATACAGTCAGAAACTATAATAACAGTGCTGATACTATGGTTTCTAGCTAAATGGCACACTAGGTTAGCACAATATTTCAGGGACATCTATTCGGCAAACACAATATTGGTAAAAACGCTAAAATTAATCAACCTATATCAGCCAAATCTCCTATACAAAATAGTATCATACTCCCCTCGCTATTACCATCTAAAAGATTTCTGCATTTCCGTTTATTTATCCCTATGCAAAATAACATTCTCAACTATCTATTATAATTCACACATCTGATATCTCTCTTTTTCAGCATAGCAAATTATCAACTGCTTATCATAAACATCTATTCTCTTCACTCTAACCTTTACGACATTTTCATCATATTCCCCATTACACACAACTTTTCCCAGCATATCTCTTACATATTGATCGTTCAAGGTAGGTGAATTTTTACACTCCGTCTTTCCTTTTTCCATCCTTGTCCCGCATCTCCATACAATCTTCCCACGCTCCGTTCTACGCCTGAATCCTCCCCCACAATCCCCACATACCAATAAATTACTAAGCAAATATTTGCTGCTATATCGGTTACCACTGCTAATCTGATTGCCGTCAGCTGTTCTGAGCAGTCTGGCTCTATTAAGCATTTCTGCCTGCACTTTATCAAATATTTCCGAAGAAATAATGGCCGGATGACTTCCTTTTACATAATATCTGGTACGCTGTCCTACATTTTTCTTTCGTATACCATTTAGATAATCCTCTGTAAATGTTTTCTGAAGCATCATGTCTCCCTTATATTTCTCATTCTTTAGCATTTGTTGTATTACATTTGCACTCCATACCTCTTTACCTGTAACCGTTTTTATACCATTATCTTCCAAATACTTTTTAATCTGTGAAAATGTGTATCCCCTCAAATATAACTCAAAAATTAATCGTACTACTTTAGCCTGTTCAGGAACAATTACCAATTCCCCTTCCACACACCGATACCCCATAAAATGTTTATAGCTGCTAAATAATCCTTCTTCAGATTTTCTTTTAATACCCCACTGAATATTCTCACTCAAGTTTCTGCTTTCTTCTTGTCCCATTGCTCCTGATAAGGTTATTGCCGCTTCTGCATCCGGATCAAACGAATTCACATTTTCAATTTCAAAATACATTTGAATCCCCCTTTCTTTCAAATATCTCATAATCTGCAATAGCTCTACCGTATTCCTGGATACTCGTTTTGCTGATTTAGTGATTATGTAATCGAATTTCCCCTCTGTTGCACTTTCTAACATATGTTTCAATCCGTCACGGCCCTTTTTCCTTAATCCACTTCTTCCACAATCCCAGAACACCTCTGAAAATACCCAACCTGGATGATCTGATATCTGTTCTGTATAAGCCATAATTTGATGAGCCAAACTGGCTAACTGCGTCTCTTTCTTAGTGCTGACGCGGCAATATGCCGCCACACGCAGCGGTTCCGTATTCTCTTTTTTCACAGGTATATAATATATCTTTTTCACAACACCCCACCTCGTCTCATCCATAAGGAAAAGGCGCGAAAGCCAAAAGCCTTCACGCCTCACCACACGACAACTATCCAATCTCACCTAATCATCATTTAACACTCTTTTGCAACAGGACAATACTTTCCGTATGTGTCGAGTGGGTGATAATGATGTCGAAAAGGTATAACTTCCCTTTGGAGGAAACCATATTTCAACATTCCGTTACTTACTTGTTCCATCCAATTTATCCAATTCCTCTATACTCTCCAAAAAATGACATTCCACAGGGGACAATACATATTCCTGATTTTTTTTATATTTCTCATACTCAGAATGTGCCTTCTCCAATGCCTGCTGATGTGTTACTTTTCCCTTTGTATTTAAGATATCCCGTCTGGTCATCTTTAGATAATCATCTATCGTCTCCAACCAATCTTTCATATACATAGGTTCCTGATTCAAAGCATGTACCTCGGCAATATCCAAATAAGCCGCAACAATTTTATTGAGCGCATCCAGCTCTTTTTCATCCAGATAATTTTTCGCCACTTCTACATCAGACCGTTTTATGCTGTTTCCGCTCCATGAAGTCAATCCCATATTATCCTTATCTGCATCTGCTCTCTGGTAAATCACCTCGGCCGCTGTATGCTTATGCGCGGCCCAATGCATCTTATTCTGAACCTGTTTAAAAAACAAAACAGAGCTTTCCGCCTTGGGATTATAGTCAATACTGGTTGCGTAAATTTCCAAAACCTTTCTCCAAAATACTTTTTCTGAAGAACGAATATCGCGGATACGTGCCAACAATTCATCAAAATAATTTCCACCGCCAAGGTTCTTCAGGCGGTCATCATCAAGAGCAAAGCCCTTTTTCATATATTCTTTTAAAACATTTGTAGCCCAAATTCTGAATTGAGTGCCACGCAAAGATTTAACTCGATAACCAACGGAAATAATAACATCGAGATTATAAAAATCCACATGATATCTTTTTCCGTCGGCTCCAGTTGTTGCAAAATTTGCAACAACTGAATCCCGGCTTAGTTCACCTTCTGAAAAAATATTTTTAATGTGCCGGGATATCGTAGACTTATTCCTTTGGAATAACTCTGCTATTTGATCTAATGATAACCATACAGTCTCATCATCAAAAGTAACTTCAACCTTTGTGACTCCATCTTCCGTCGTATACATTAAAATATTTGATTTTTCCAAGTCTCCTCTTACCTCCTAAAGTCCTCTATATTAAAAAAAATGATATTCATAAGGTGCTTCCATTTGACTGTTTCCACACGCTGCAACAGGACAATGGATTCACAAGCAGTGCAACTTTACTATTATACTCACTATCAAAAATTCTCTTTTATCTCGCCTAGGCAAGAGTTTGACTATCTATTTTACCTACAGTTTCTAACACTACTCGCATTTCCTATTTTTTCTTGCAAGTGCTGCCACTTCCTTACGTTCTTTATCATTTAATTGAAAAATCAAATTATATCTTTTAAATTACTATTAACATATTGAGTTACTTTCATTCCGATACTTGTTAAAGAATCATAGTCTATTAACTCTATCTGAATCAACGTATTTGTTCCTTTCTCCGACAATATATATCCATGTTAGCGTCTCTCTACTTTAATCTTCAATAAACTTCTAACCTTTTGCTAAAATGTTCATCCCCTTTCAGTAATACCAAACAAATATCGATCCAACCAAACAAAAACACATTCTCATATCTATCTGAAATCGCGAAACTCTTTGATTTACTGCGGTTTTCTTGACAGCAAGCAAGCCGTCTCGACATGTGTATCACTGTCCAAACTCATTTCCATATCTTCCTCAATAATCGGAAGCTTGAATTTGATGGATTTGAGCCACTGACCGTTTGGCTGTCGTTCCTCATAGATATGGATTTCAGAAATCAGCGATTCCATAATCTGTCGCTTCTCCTGCTCGTCCATGACAGCGTACAGCTTTTCAAAATAAATCAGCACTTTGTAGATATTGTCAGCAGTGAGTTTTTCTGCTTCTATTGCCATTTTCTTTGCTCTGGCTTCAATCAACAGATTCTCCGTATCCTCTATCTTATCATACATTTTATAAAGGCGATCATCAAGGTCTGCTTTACGCTTGATGTAGTGCTTATCATCTGGGTCAAGGGTATCAATCTCATCAATCAAACGGGACTTCGTAGCATAGCTCTGACGAAGCTGTTTTTCATAATTGGCAATCTCCTGTTCAATGGCGGATGTATCTATCTTCATATTGATTTTTTGCTGCATCATCGCCGCAAACTTCGGATTGCTGACCAGTTTGATAATAACCTCTGCAACAGCACCGTCCAGCAATTCCTCATTGATTTGCTTCTTGTATTCACACTTATGACCACGGGTCATAGTGCGGTGTTTGCAGCCATAATAGAAGAAATCCTTATATTTCGTGCCGTCCGGCTTGTGCTTGATGCTTTTGTTGCCGTACATTCCGGCTCCGCAAATAGGACATTTAAGTAATCCGGTCAGCAGGTGTACCTTGTTGTCTTTACCGTTGTTGACCTTTTCATACTTCTTCGCCTGAGCAAGAAGTTTTACTTGGGCTTCATGCCAGAGTCCTTCTGATACAATGGCTTCATGCAGACCGTCAACTAACAGATAATTTTCCTGCTCCACAAGTCGGTAATCATTGCGAGTTCCATGTACCTTTTCTGTTCTTCTCCTGCCGTAAGCAATTTTACCACAGTAAACGGGATTTTTCAAAATTCTGCGAATCAGGGCTGCATCAAACAGAGGATTTTTTCCATTCTGCCGCTGAATTTTGTTGATACCGTGATTGGCAAGGTATTTCGCAAGTCCGTTAGCTCCTATATCGGTATGCACATACTGGTCAAAGATAATGCGGATTGCCTCGGCTTCTTCCTCGTTGATATACAGCATACCTTTTTCCAATTTGTATCCGTAGGGAGCAAAACCACCGTTCCATTTACCCTCACGAGCTTTCTGGATTCTGCCTTCCATCGTCTGAACACGGATATTCTCACGCTCAATCTCGGCAACCGCAGAAAGCACGGAAATCATCAGCTTACCGGCATCTTTGGAAGAATCAATGCCATCCTCCACACAAATCAGATTGACATCGAAATCTTGCATCACCTGTAAGGTAGACAGCACATCTGCCGCATTTCTGCCAAAACGTGATAACTTGAACACCAGCACATAGGACACGCCATCTTTACCGGACTTGATATCCTCCATCATGCGGTTAAATTCCAATCTGCCCTCAATGGACTTTCCCGATTTACCGGCATCCTCATATTCACCGACGATTTCAAAATCGTTGAACTCAGCATAGGCTTTCATTCTTGATTTCTGAGCATCCAAGGAGTAACCGTCTACCTGAACGGCAGTAGATACTCTCGTATAAATATATACTTTTGTTTTTTCTTTCATATCGCCATCCTCATTTGTGCCACAGCCTGTGGCATAATTCAGCTTTCATCGTCTGTTATTTTTTGCCGTCAGTTTTCTGTTCCAACATCTTTATCGAATTTAAATAATCATTTTCCACGTCGCTGAGCGTTCTTGTCTTATATTTTCGATATTCTCCAGTCGCTTTATCAACAGCCTGCTTATGAGTAATGCTTCCATTTCCAATTAAAAGCTGCTCTCCACTCATGGTAAGAATGCGATCCAGATGCTCTGCCCAGTCCTGCATCGTCATTGCCTGTTCACGCTCTGCCTGACGTTCCGCAAAATCCAGATACCCGGATACAAGTTGTCCCATAGCACGAAGCTCTTTCTCATTCAGATAGTTTTTCGCAACAATCGCTTCTTTGAGTGTCGGCTGATTACCGGCAAAGGTGGTAAGTCCCATGAACTCTTTTTCCGCATCCGCTCTTGTATAAATCACTTCTGCCGCAGTCTGTCCGTGAATGGCATAATGAATTTTATTCTGAACCTTTTTGAAAAAACGGATAGAGATTTCCGCTTTCGGGTCGTAGTCAATGCTGGTGGCATAGATTTCAAGCACCTGACGATAAAACACCTTTTCCGATGCACGGATGTCTCTGATTCTTTCAAGCAGTTCCTTGAAATATCCACCGCCGCCCAGATTTTTCAATCGTTCATCATCCAAAGCAAAACCTTTTTTCATGTATTCTTTGAGAATGTTAGTTGCCCAGATTCTGAACTGTGTGCCACGCTTGGATTTTACACGATAGCCGACAGAAATGATAACATCAAGATTATAGTAGTCAACCTGATAGGTTTTTCCATCTGCCGCAGTTGTTGCAAAATTTGCAACAACTGACTCTCGCTGCAGCTCGCCTTCGGAAAATACATTTTTTATATGTCTTGAAATAGTAGATTTATCTCTCTGGAACAACTCTGCCATCTGGTCAATGGATAACCACACGGTATCCTCATCAAATGTGGTTTCAATTTTTGTCAATCCATCTTCTGTTGTGTAAATAATCATATTGGATTTTTGATTCATATCATCATAATTGTTCACCGGAACACCTCATTTCTAATTGTGCAACGGGGTATTGCGCTTTTATTCTATGTAGCTCTATGCGTTGAGAACAGTAGCTCTCGCATAGAGTTTGGACACTTATTCCACGACTATTATATCATTGCTTTTCCATCAATTCAATAGTGTCACTGGGTTCTTCAGATGTGTTTTCTTCCTCCAAACAAGACGGCGGCTCTGGAAGATTATCAATATCCAGAACCGCCGCATATTTTTCTATTAAATTTGCAAGTAAATCGGCAAAACCATTCCATTTATCTGTCAATAGTGCTCTCCTTTCTTTTTCGTCCACGTTCCTGCGGAATGTCCTGTTTCTCTTTTCCTCTGGTCAAAACGGCATTAAGAAAAGCCCGTACCCTTTCAGGTGCGAGCTTGACAGCATCCAGATACGGCTGAGCCTGTTCCAGAAGTTTCTCATATCGTTTTTTCCATACCCCAGCATCTTTCTTGGCTGTTTCATATTTCTGCTGGTATTTTAATTTCTCCGCTTTTTCAGCAAAGCTGCTGACAGCATAATTTTTGAGAGTACGGCATTCATCGGGTGTCAAGACGATATTCCCGGTAAAAGATTTCTTACCCATCGACTCCAGCTCCTGAACCGTCACCGCTATTCCGGTTGCCGCCTTAGTCTGTGCTTGCAGGGATTTAAGCTCCTGCTTTTTCTTCTCCGCAGCCTGTGTAGTATCGTCAAGCTGTGCTTCTTTCTGGTTCAGTTCCGCCGTCACAGCTTCCAGTCGCTGCTTTTCCTTTGCCACCTTAAACTGGGTCACAGTCAGATGTTCCTCGGTGCTGTCACGCTCTCCACGTTCCACATCGGTATATCCGGCAGCTCTCATGTGCTGAAAAAAATCATCCTGTAAAACAGAATAGGATTTTCGGAGAACAGGCTTACCATTGACTTGCAGAATTGGTTTTCCATCTTTGTCCACAGCAGGTTTGGACAGCCACTTTTTACTGCGGCTGACCTGCATAATGGTTTCCTTTACCGTTCCTCTGAGAGCTTCATCCTTGCAGCGTTTCGACCACAAAATCTGTTTCTCCACCACAGGGACATAGACCACATGAAGATGATAATGGAACACGTCCTTGCCAAGTGCTTCGGACATCGCCCGGTTAATCTCGTCAGCGTGCATGACTGCCGAGAGGATATACTGTTCACCGCCAACAATCTCCACAGCGGATTTATAGGCTTCCTCATAAAACTGTCTGGCGTATTCATAACCGCCGTGATTGTCGAAGTACGCAGAGTTCACATCAAAGACCATTTCGTTGAAATGGACGGCATCCGCCTTCAGACCTCTGGTGGAAATGATGTTGTCAGCTTTCATCTGCTCAAACATTTCAGCGTAGCTCCCGGTAGGTTCTTTGAAGTGTACGTTGAGGGAACTTCTTTCCGGGATAATATCTTCGTTACTGTATATTTCTTTTTCACGCTCATTGTGTGCCTGTGCATCTCCGATGTCATTATCTGTGACATCCATATTTCTTGCACAGGTACGGTCAACTCCGTCATTTCTTGCCATATTTTTCCTTCCTTTCTTTGGGATTTGCAGACAGGTAGCTTTGGAAAGGCACTTCTGCGGAAGTGTAATAACCCACTATGACACTTTCATCCATACTGGCTGCAAAGTGCCGTGGGCTCTCCCGAGGGGCTCTCCGAGGGTAATGCGGTCGCTGCGGCGACCTCTGCCGAACATCAGAAAGTTGTCTGCTCCTCTTTCCAATGTCCGGCACGGACGGCTGCTGTTTTGCGAAACCGCCCCGTCCGTTGACAGAAAAAAGACTGACTTTTTCCTGTCATTTGGGTACGTCACGAAGGTTTTATACAGGAGTGATTTACGCTCGTACGCTGTGTACGTACGTACCAAAAAATCAATCCCGCCATTCCTCCGGTACGTACGTACACGGCGAAACGTCGTAAAACCCATTTATATTCGGACGGGCTACGGCTTCAATTCCCATGAATCCCCACACCCTGCGCCCGGCAGAGTTTGTGATTTTGTTGGTGTGTTCCAGATTGTAGCGACTTAAATTTGCCACCACACTGTCACTAAAGCTGCGGGATTTCAGGGGCGGCAGAGAATTTTCCTCACACCACATCCGATAAATTTCGTACAGCTCCTTGGAGCTGATGGAAGCATCCGCTTTCAGCCGGATATAGCCCTCAGACTCCATGAAGTCGAAAATATTGTTGTTGTCACGCTTGACGGACTCTCGGTTGGTTTTGGTGCGCTCACTTTCCGTGAATTTGAAATTGTTGGCAACCAGACGCTGCAATCCCTCAAACGCCCAGAGGAAAATGCCCTCCACCTCAGCTTTCATCTTCTGGGCGAGGTCAGGGTCATCCATTCTTCCGGCAGGCTTTTCCTTTGTGGTCAGCACAAGCTGTCTGCGGTAGAAACCGTCACTTCGGTCATACAATGCCTGTAAATCTCCATTGGAGAAAGCCAGCAGACGGGCGAACATCCAGCCCTGATAGCTCTGTTTGCCCTTGCGCTCCAAATCCATTTTCCCTTGAGCTGTCACAATGGATTTCACATAATTGGTCTGGCGCAAGGCTTCCATTCGCATATCATCATCCACGCATAGGAGGATATGCTCCAGATCGGCACGGGCAAATCGGTTCTCAGAGATTTTACCAATGCTTCCGTCCTTCATGGAACTGCCCAGCATTTGCCCCAGCACCGCACCGATTTGGGATTTACCCTCGCCGCCATTGCCCTTAATGACCATCATCCTCTGTCCTTTATTGGAGGGAATCAGGCAATAGCCGATAAATTCCTGCAAGGTAGGGATGTCCTCCGGGTAAAGCAGACCATTCAGAAAGGAAAGCCACAGCACAGGTTTCGGAGTATCCGGGCGATAGAAAACCGGGAGCCTGTTTCTCACAATATCCGGCTTCCCCTCTGTAAAAGTGCCGTCCAGCATGAGCGTACCGTTTGCCAGATGAATCCTGTCCTGCTCCGGCGGGAAGTCCTCCACATGAGCCGCCAGCTTCATAATCTCAATGATGTTGCTGATTTTGCGGGGAATGTTGTTCACGGCACAATATTTCAATTCTTCAAAGATTTCGCCACGAAGCGGCAGGTCGTCCGTCACTCGACCATCAGGTGTGAAAAAAGCTCCGTTTGCAAAGATAATCTGACGGGTTCTCAGAAAATCTTCACAAAACAGAGCTTCATTGATACTCTTGCCGTCAAACCACATCGGCACATTCATCTCAAGCAATTTCCTGTTCTCTGACATGGCAGCGCACCTCCTTTTTCTGCTCGTCCAGTCGTGTTTGCATTCTTGCAATCGTTCCGTCTGTCAAAAGTTCCTTGACGGTATCAGTCCTTTCTTCCTGATCGCTCATAAGGAGCAAATCGTTCAGATACTCCACATATTCCAGCTTGTGGCAAGCTTCCACGAACCTCTCATCCGGCTCGTCCTCCGGTGCTTCGGGAGCATATCGCTCTTTCCAGTCCTCCAAAAGATGAAGATACCCGGACAGCACATTCATGCAGAAAAGCTCGTCCTGTTTCGACTGATTCACACGGGGACGGTACTTCTTTACCTGTGCCACCACGGACGGCGGCCTGTCCAGTCCGAAATCCGCAGCCAGTCTCTGCGCTGCTTCATAGGCAGACAGGTCAAGCAGCCTTGCCACAAAGTCAATCACATCTCCCTTGGCACCGCAGCCGAAGCAATAGAAGTAATCCTCGTTCAGCTTCAAGCTGGGGTGTCTGTCATCGTGGAAAGGGCAGCAAATCATCCCGGAGCGATTGATTTTCAGCCCGTAGTGTTCGGCGGCTTGCCTAACCGTGACCGCCGCCTTGACTGTTTCAAAAATGTTCATTTGCATAACCTCCTTGATTTTTCTCGATGATTTTTTCATCTGCCTGAATATACGCAGAAAAACGCTTTCAACCGAAAAATCAGGCACTTCCGCAAGCAAAGCAAAAAGCCGCCCCGAAAACTTGAAAAAATGCAAGTTTCGAGACGGCAGTGTTCACACAAAGTTGGTTGATATTGTTCCGTAAATAGAATATAATTGAAGTTAATATGAATCAGGAGGGATGATACAGAAATGAAATACCTGTCTACATTTGAAGTTGCCGAGAAATGGGGTATCTCTCCCCGAAGAGTTGGTATCCTCTGCAACAATGACCGCATACCGGGCGCACAGCGGGCAGGAAGCCGCTGGATCATCCCGGAGGACGCTGAAAAGCCGACAGATGCCCGCATTAAAAGCGGAAAATATATCAAACAGAAAACAGACAGAGGGGAGGAAGCATAATGGCTGATACTTATTTACCCGCCGATGTTCGGAAAAGAATCGTTGATGTAATGAGAGAACGCAAGATGACCCAGCGAGAACTGGCACTTCGGATTGATGTGAATGAAAGCACCATCAGCCGCTTCCTTAGCGGAAAGACCGAAAAGCTGAGCGAAGAAAGCGTTATCCGCATCGCCAGAGTGTTCAATGTGTCCACGGACTTTATCTTGGGTACGACCGTAATCCCGGATAAAAAGAACTACGATATTTCAGAACTGGGATTATCTGTTGAAGCTGCAAAGAATCTTTATACCGGAAAGGTCAACAATGATGTAGTCAACCGTCTGCTGGAAAATCCCCGCTTTGCCATGGTTACTTATATGATTGCACAGTATATGGATGATACCCTTGCAAGAGGATATGCCGCACAAAACCAGATGTTTGCTACCGTTGGCTCTCTGCTGTTGGGACAGAACCAAGCTCCCGAAGCAGTACAGGCAGCCCGAACCGCTAATGCCATGAAAATTCCCGCTTATCAGGCAGACCAGACCACGATTCAAAACACCTTTATGACGGTGGTTAAGGAAATCAAGAAAGAAGCAGGCAGCGATTTGGTCGCAGCCAAGGCAATCAGCAAGGAAGCCACCGAAAAGATGTTTGCCGAGCTGACCAAGGGGCAGGATATGCAGAATCCGACCATCACGCCGGAAGCAGTTGTTGATGCTATTACAGGCAGCATTTCCGGTGTCGATGGAGTCAATCAGGAAGCTCTGGACAACTTTAACAAAGCCTTGCTGGGGCTGATGCAGACGATGGTGCTGCCGGAAGATGATGGACAAGATAACTAACGAGCAGCTCTGTATTGCGGCGCAGAGCGGTGACAAATGGGCAGAAAACGCCCTTGTAGAGAACAATCTGCGGTTTATCCGAAAGACGGCATACGAGATATGGAGCGCACAGCGGGAGCTGAACGTTGCCCTCGGCATTGAACTGAACGATTTGGTGCAGGAGGGTTCATTGGGGCTTCTGGGCTGCATAAGCAGCTTTCAACCCGACTACGGGAACAAGTTTTTGACCTATGCTGCCCCGGCTATTCATAATGCCATGCTGGACTACATCCGCAGGCTGAATCCTACCTTTGAAGCCAAAAATCTGGACTGTATCATTCGTCTGGATGAGGTCAAAAAGGGCGAGAATAAGGGACAACATGAATTTATAGCAGATTCCAGAGTACAGAACCCAGAGCAGATTTTCATTGCAAAGGAAACCCACGAAGAAATCCATACGGCTCTGGAAATGATTGATGAGCGAGAGAAAGCCTATCTCTGGTATCGCTTTGGCTTTGAGGACGATGTCCTCCATCCTCTGAGCGAAACGGCGAAGCACTTCCATCTGTCAGAGAGCAGAGCAAAGTCCACGGAGAAATTGGCTCTGGATAACTTCTGGCTGGAACTGCCTTGGTGGTACTAAATATTCAAAGAAAGGGACATGTAATCATGGAAAAATATAAAATACTCATCATCGAAGATGACCCAATCATTCAAACTGAATTACAAGTTCTGTTAAACGGAAACGGATATGAGGCATCCGCAGTTACTGACTTTACATCAGTTATGCAAGCGGTCAAAAATACTCATCCCTATTTGATTTTGCTGGACATAAAGCTGCCACAAGAAAGCGGCTACTCAATCTGTTCTCAAATCCGCAGTTTTTCCAATGTACCGATTATCTTTGTAACAAGCTGCAATACGGACATGGATGAATTGAACAGTATTTTGCTGGGTGGAGATGCTTTTATCACCAAGCCTTATAACACAGCAATTCTGCTGGCAAAGATTTCATCCTTGATGAAACGAGCTTACCCGATAGAACAAATTGAGCGTCTGAATTGGCAAGGAGCGATTCTTCACTTAGAAAGTAGCACGATTGAATATGACGGTAACCAAGCAGAACTGACAAAGAATGAATTGAAAATATTATATTATCTTTTCAAACACGCAGGAAAGATTTGTTCCCGTAATGATATTGTAGATTATCTATGGGACAATCAGCTATATGTGGATGACAATGCTTTGAGCGTCAATATCAACCGCATCCGGGAAAAACTGGCGGGCATTGGCCTGACGGATTTTATCAAGACAAAGCATCGCCAGGGGTACACGATATGAACAGCAAACGGTATTGGAAAAACAGGCTTCCATTTCTGCTGACGAACCTTGTTTGCATGGCTGCGCTCACTGTATTTTTGCTGGTGTGCGGCAATTCGGCTTCCGCAGTAGTATTGATCCTGATCGTATGGGCATTGATTTTGCTGATGGGACTTGTCCTCACTTACTGGAAACGAAAGCGGCAGATGAAAAAACTTCTGGATATGGCGAAGCAGCTCTCCGAGAGATACCTTATTTCTGAAGTGATGGAACTGCCGGAACAGGCCGAGGATCAGGTTTACTATCAGATTTTGAAAATGGCTGGAAAATCCATGTTGGAGCAGATTGGGGAGGTCGAGCGGGAACGCCTGGAGTACAAGGAATACATTGAACAATGGATTCACGAAATCAAAACGCCCATTACTGCCATGAAACTCCTATGTGAAAACCATCGGACGAACTGGACAAAAGAACTTCTGCTGGAACTGGAAAAGACCAACCGCTTTACGGAACAGGCTCTTTATTATGCCCGCAGTGAGCATACAGAGAAAGATTATTCTGTCCGGGAAATGGCACTGTCCCAAGTGGTGCATCAGGCGATTGCAGATAACAAATATCTGCTGCTCCAAAGTGGTATGCGCCTGGAAGTGGAGGAAATGCAGGATACGGTTTATTCAGATGAAAAGTGGGTGCGTTTTATCCTAAATCAACTGATTGTCAATGCGGTCAAGTATCGTACGAAGCAGCCGGTTCTCCGCATTTCTACTCATAAACGGCAGGATCAGGTTGTCCTTGTCGTGGAGGACAATGGAATCGGGATTGCTGCGTCCGATCTGCCCCGTATCTTTGAAAAGGGATTTACCGGTCAGAATGGTCGTCTGATTCAGCAGTCCACGGGCATTGGTCTGTATCTGTGCAAACGGCTCTGTGAAAAGCTGGGCATTGGCATTACGGCGGAGTCGTCGGAACATGGCACAGCCATTTCCCTTTCTTTTCACATTAACTGTCTGATTCATGAAGTGCAGAACTGAAAAGCGTTCTGCACTTCTTACATTTTTGTTAGAACTTTGTAAGAAAACTTGATACAAACGAAGCCACTCTTATTTTACAATAGAGATCAGAGGTGATAACAATGAAAGAAATTTTGAAACTGGATCATATCCAAAAATATTACGGAAATGGCGGAAATGTTACAAAAGCAATTCAGGACATCAGCTTTTCCGTTCAAGAGGGAGAATTTGTAGGAATCATGGGAGCATCTGGCTCCGGCAAGACTACCCTGCTCAACTGTATTTCCACCATTGATACCGTCAGTGCAGGACATATCTATCTGGACGGAACCGATGTGACGGAAATCAACGAAAAACAGATTGCCCGGTTTCGTCGGGAGAATCTTGGATTTGTATTTCAGGATTTTAACCTGCTGGACACGCTGACCATTTCGGAAAACATAGCCCTGGCGCTGACCATCAACAAGGTTCCAGCAGGCGAGATTGATGGGCGGGTGCGGGAAATGGCCGGAAAGCTGAATATCACGGATATTCTGGACAAATACCCCTATCAGGTGTCCGGCGGCCAGAAGCAGCGGTGCGCCTGTGCCAGAGCCATTATCAATCAGCCTAAGCTGATTTTGGCGGATGAACCCACCGGTGCGTTAGACAGTCACTCGTCCCAGATGCTGCTCTCGACGATCCAGAGTATCAATGAAGATCTCGGAGCCACAATTCTGATGGTGACACACGATGCTTTCTCGGCAAGCTATGCCAATCGTATTCTCTTTATGAGGGACGGGGCAATCTTTACGGAAATCCGTAAGGGGGGTGATTCCCGCAGGACTTTCTTTGAAAAAATCCTGGATGTCCTTACCATGATGGGAGGGGGCACGAGCGATGTACGCTAAACTTATTTTCAAAAATGCAAAGCGGTCTGTGAAGGACTATTTGATTTATATTGTGACCATGACACTCTGTGTCACCCTGTTCTATGCGTTTTTGTCTATCAGCAGCACCCATTATCATCCGACCATTGGTGCGGAATATAATATTTCCCTGCTGGCTGGAGGTATGAAACTGGCAATTTGCGGGATTAGTTTGCTTTTGTTGTTTCTGATCCACTATGTCAATCGTTTCATGCTGAGAAAAAAGCAAAAGGAGTTTGCCGTTGAGGCAACCTTGGGAATGGAGCAAAAAACCATAGGCCTGCTCTTTTTTGGAGAGACTTTTTTCCTGCTCATATTCTCTGTGTCGGTGGGAATCCTTCTGGGGATGGTCGTTTCTCAGGTCATTACGGCTATGCTGCTTGCTTCTTTTGGGGAACCCTACGCTTTTTCTTGGTCGTTTTTCCCGGATACTGTGCTGTTGACCGTGGGCTTCTTTGTTGTTTGCCAGATTCTGGTTGGAGTCGGGAATGTCAGAATTCTCAACAAAAGCAGGATTATTGAGCTTATGACGGCAAACCGTCAGAATGAAAAACCGCTTCATAAAAGCAGATGGATGCCGATGATCTGTATTTTCTATGGCATTCTGCTGCTGTGGATGCTGGAGGTAGGTACTGTAAAATATCATTTTTACTTCGATTCCAGACATCCGCTTCCTGTAAAGCTCATGTATTGGGGGAATGTCCTTTTCCCTGCACTGACGCTGCTTTGGGCAATCGCAGGTGCTGTTTTACACAGAAAAATAGGGTTTTCCCGATATCTTTGCGGACTTCTGGCTGGTGCTGTATTGACCGCTATCCCGATTTTTTCCATCGCAGAACTGGAAAAAGCCTACTTCCTTGGATTTGACGCTCCAACTCTGAATCAATATTTGCTGTTTGGGGTTGCGGATATTTTGTTTATCATTTCCGCAGTCATGTATTTATCGAATGCGGCGCTCCTATACTGGAAGGAGTCTAAAGTGTCCCGCAAATATCATAATACGAGTTTATTTCTGTTTGGACAGCTTTCCTCTAAGCTGGCTACCAATACGAAAACGATGACGATCATTTGTGTGACCCTGACTTTTTCTATCTGCTTGTTTGTCATTGCGCCGGTTTTAACGGGATGGAGTCTGGGCTATTTGGACAGTCGGGCTGTCTATGATATTCAAATTTCAAGCCGCTACAACGATGTTTATGAAGTGGAAAATCTTCCGGATACAGACTATGGAGAAATTACTGCGTTCATAGAACAAAACAAAATAGCGATAAAGGACGATTTGACTTTTTCGGAATATCTTCCCAAGCAAAGCGACTTTCACCAGCGAGTAAAGTACAATTTTCCTCCCTTGGCGATCGCACTGAAGGATTATAACGCTGTTCGGAAAATGTTGGGATATGAACCTATTATCTTACAAACGGATGAATTTGCTACCCACTGGCATCGTGCAGCAGAGGACAAGGATATTGAAAACTACATTGCTGAGCATACCTTATTGGAAACTGACGCAGGCACCCTGAAACTTAGTGAGAACGCCGTGTTTCAGGAGCCTGTGGGGGAATCCATCTATAATCTTTATACAGATGTGGTGTATATCATACCTGACGAAATAGCGCAAGTCTTGCTTCCGGTACAGCGCAACCGATTTGTGATGACCCAATATCCGCTTCCCTTCAAAACGGCAGAAATGCTGGAACAGCTTCTTGGGCGTTCTTATCCAGAAGATCCTGATAAAGACAATCTGGCAGGATACAGTACAACTGTCCATACTACGGAAGTGAACCGTATAATCGCCCTTAACTTTATCCTAAAAGCGTCCTTGATCTATGGTGCAATTGTTCTGATGGTGATGTGTCTTACCGTGCTGGCTCTTCAGCAGCTCCTGGATGCAGAAAAAAACAACTACAGATTTTCGGTTCTGCGAAAAATGGGAGTGGAAGAGAAGGACCTGCATACTTTGGTTCTAAAACAGCTTGGTGTTTGGTTTGGGATGCCGATCACAGCGGCAATCGTTGTAGCAATTATTGTGATTGGCTATTTTCTTCAAAGTGTTTCTGCTGAAATCTCAGCTTATATTGGCTGCGGAGCCTTGATGGTACAAGTAGGGATTATCATTGGTATTCTTTTCTTACTGCTGATATGCTACTTCATAAGTACATGGATATTGTTTAAGCGGTCCATTTCGGAGAACTGATAAAGTCACAGTACAAAAAGGAAAAGCCGCCTGTATGAGCATTTGATATGCCCGCACAGGCGGCTTGCTTTATCTCTGGTAATCAGTCCAAAGGTTTATATTCTGTAACAGTTTTCAGGTATGTTTCCGGGTCGCCGTTGAGAACTAAATCTGCATAGGCTGCCGGATCGTTGTAAATCAGCCAGTCCAGCTCTGACCGCTGATATATATTATCGGCAACCTCATTCTCTACCGCAATCGTATCAATGGCAATCATGCTGCCATTTGCAAATTTCAGCTCCACACAGGCAGTATCCATATTGAACTCACAAGAAAGTAAACGCTTCATTTTGCCCTCCTTAGATCATGCCGAAGTGCTTGAGCGCCTCCTTGATTGCTTTTTCCTTATCGGGCGGGCATTGGGGCTGTTTTGCATCATCGGACTTCGGTTTGTTGTAATTTTCTCGCTCGATGATACCGCATTTCTGCTTCACCTGAGCGATATACAAGCTGCTGACCTTGAGTCCGGTATGCTCCAGCACATATTCCTTGATTTCCGAATAGGTGGCTTTCTTCTCTGCATCGGTGAGATCAAGTTCGTCCATGTGGATGTCTACCTCGATATGTTGCTTTGCATTAAGTTTGGACAATAAACATACCGTCTCGACATGCACCGTCCCACCAAACATATCCACCGGCCAAGCCTCCACCGCCCGATACCCCAGCTTCTTCATATACCTCACATCCCTGGCCAGTGTTTCCGGATTACACGACACATACACAACCTTCCCAGCTCCAAGCCTTCCGACTGCATCCATGAATTCCTCCGTACTTCCGCTTCTGGGAGGGTCCATAATAACTACATCGGCCTTTTCACCCTGTTCAGCCATATTTACCAGGAAACGGCCGGCATCATTGCAATAAAAACGAATATTTTCGATTCCGTTCATCTTTGCATTACTAACCGCATCCCTAACTGCATCCTGATTCAGCTCCACTCCAATAACTTTCCCTGCTGTCTTGCTTGCAATGATGCCAATGGTCCCAATACCGCAGTATGCATCCACCACCAGTTCCTGTCCGGTCAGGCCGGCCAGAGACAGCGCCTTTTCATAGAGAACCTCAGTCTGCACCGAGTTCACCTGATAGAACGACTTTGACGATATACGGAACCTGCATCCGCACAGCTCATCCACAATATAACCCTTTCCATACAGTACATGCTCCTTATCTCCCAGAACCATACTGGTCCCTCTTCCATTGATATTCTGGACAATGGTGGTAATCTCCGGATGTTTCTCCCGCAAAGCTTTAACGAAGTTATTCTTAGACGGAAACACAGGAGAAGCAGTGACCAAAACCACCATGATTTCCCCTGTGGAAAATCCCCGGCGGATTAGGACATGCCTCAGAAGTCCAAAACCAGTATCTTCATCATACGTCCTAATTTTAAATGATTTAAGCATTCCGCGTATGGTACCGATAATCTCGTCCGCCTTCTGGTCCTCTAAAAGACATTTTTCCACGGGAACTACATGATGGGTATTTTCTTCATATATGCCAGATATGATATTACCTCTTTTGTCCCTGTCAAATACAGCATGCACTTTATTACGATAATGGAAAGGATTTTTCATACCTATGATAGGCTTTACAGGACAGAGCCCTTTTAGCAGCTCTTCCACTTGTTTCTGCTTAAACTTAAGCTGTTCTGCATACTCCATATCCAACAATTGGCAGCCCCCGCACTGATTCATCACAGGGCAGATACTCTTACCCTTTTTAGCACTACGCCCTGCATATGAGCCGCCCTTTTTATAATCCCCTCTCCCAGCTTCCCCAGCAAATGCCCTGCCGTTCCGCTTTATTTGTAACAGCAAGCCATCACCGCTTTTATGTTCACTTAATAAACCGCCTTCCTTGCCTTTCTCCCGGCTATTCCGCTTTGCAAAAACATCCTCATCCTTCACAAACTGACCTTTAATCCGCTCACCAGCCCTATTGTCCTTCTGAGCTCCTGTTCTATTCACCTTCCGTACGCCTGCTCTATTATCCTTCCGCGCTCCTGCGCTATTGTCCTTCCATGCTCCTGCGCTATTGTCCTTCCGCACTCCTGCCCCATTATCCTTCCGCACTCCTACACTATTATCCTTCTGCACTCCAGCCCTATTGTCCTTCCGTACCCCTGCTCCATTATCCTTCCGCACTCCTGCCCCATTATCCTTCCGCACTCCACCCCCATCTCTCTTCCGTTCCCAAGCATTATCTCCAAACCGTTCTCCACTCCGCTCCCCCTCTTTTCCTCTGTTTCTATTCCTATCCCTCTCCCCATCCTGTATTTTACCTGTTATCTTCCCGCTTTTGCCAATACCAGTCTTACTCTCACCGGTCCTCACCTTATGTCTGCTGTCCATTCCTTTAACTTTAGTCCCGTTTCCTCCGTTCCTGATTCCTGTACCTGCATTTTTATCTTTCTTTTTATTCACTCTTCCATCCATCGCTCTATCCATTTTTCCGTCTCCTAATATTCACATTAAATTCCTATACCTGCAACAATCCCCAGTCCAACTCCATCTGACACTTCCCTGTTTGAATTCGTTCTGATTGCTATTCATGTTTAGACACAGTTCACCTGCCATCCGAATTTCCTTCCTATTCCCCTGACTTCTTCCCACTGCCACTCTACCCGCCTGTCAAATCCCATTTTCAGCTTTTAACATCTCCAGGTTTCCAAACATCCCACTTCTATGGCTCCCAATCTCCCCGTCAAATGTTCTCAAACATCCTCTCACTTAAAATCCCTATGGCCATTCTACCATATATTTTCCCTGATGTATAACCATATCAATTGACCAAAGCACGCATCTCACCATCCCCCAAAAAAGGCCGGACACCTCCTGCAGCACTGCTCTGCATTCTGCAATGCCGCCGGACTGCCCAGCCACCTTTAACCTGCTAATCCCACGTCGCGTCACCAACGTTTAACCCAACCCCCAACACCCGCTATCTGCACCGGGGCAAGACTGAAAACCAGCTCCAGCCCCATCCCTTCCACTATTTCTCAATCCGTACACCCCTGCTGCCAGCTTCACCCTCATCCCCAAACCTGCCCAAACCATAACTACACCCTGCACACCCCCAAAAAACACCTATTCCCCTTCCCCATATCTCAAACCGCCTTCGTAGCCTCAAACCGCCTCCGTAGCCTCAGACAGCCACGCTCTCTCATCCTCGTCCAGATACGGACTAATCTTCTCATACACCTGCTTATGATACCGGTTCAGCAGTTCCACATCCCGGTCAGACATAATCTCCCGGTCAATTACCTCTAAATCAATGGGAACATATGTCAGATATTCAAACCGCAGGAACTGTCCGTATTCATTCTTCTCATCCTCAACACACAGAACCAGATTCTCCGTCCTGATTCCATGGCTTCCTTCAATATACACTCCCGGTTCATCCGATGTAATCATGCCGGCTTCCATCACCGCATTGTCCTGGCGCTCCGGAACCATCTTGAAGCGGATGCCGTTGGGGCGCTCATGCACACTGGACAAGTAGCTGACTCCATGGCCGGTGCCATGTTCATAGTTAAGCCCTCTCCTCCACAATGGCTCCCTGGCTGCATAGTCAATACTGAGTCCGCGGCAGCCGTGAAGAAACTTTACATCCCCCAGACGCAGCATGCTCATAAGCACCAAGGTAAAATGCTCCCTTTCCTCATCTGTCACCGGTCCCAGGGCAATGGTCCTGGTAATGTCCGTTGTTCCCTCGTAATACTGGCCCCCGGAATCAATGAGATACAGTCCCCTGGGCTCCAGAGGCAGATTGCTCTCAGGCGTGGCTGAGTAGTGGCACATAGCTGCATGTGCTCCGTATGCGGATATGGTTGCAAAGCTCAGTCCAATGCATCCCTCCTGGTCCTTGCGCAGTTTCTCAAGATAGTCCGACACACTGATTTCATCCATTGGAATCCGGCCCATATTTGTTTTCAGCCAATAGATAAACTTGGTCATGGCCACGCCGTCCTTGATATGGGCCCGCTTTTCATTTTCTATTTCAACCTTATTCTTAACCGCTTTCATGGCTGCCGTCGGGTTCATTCTGTCAATCACTTTATTGGAACCGTCAATCAGGCGGTACACAGCATAGTTGACACGGCATTTCTCCAGCAGTACCCTCTCTCCCCTAAGTTCCTCCGCCATGCGGTATATACCATCATAAGGCATCACGGTGACGCCTGCTCGTTCCAGGTATTCCTTCACGCTTATGTCCTCTGCATCCTCCAGATACGGATAAGCTTTTCCTTCCAGCACACTGCTGTTGACAAAGAGATACAACTGGTCCATGGTCACCAGGGCATATGATAATACCACCGGATTGTACAGGATGTCATTGCCTCTGATATTTAACAGCCATGCAATATCATCCAGAGAGGTAAGCACATGGACAGATGCATGGGCCTTTTTCATGGCCTCCCTCACATCCGCTATCTTATCGGATGCGCTCTTTCCTGCATACCGCTCATCCAGGACCCATGCAGGTTCTGCTGACAGCTCAGGCCGGTCTTTCCATATCATGCCTGTCAGGTCTTCCCCATAAGAAATGTGTGCGCCCCGTTCCTCCAGCAGTTCCTCCAAATCAAGTCCTTCGGCCGCATTGACGACCCGGCCGTCAAATCCCAGACAGCCTCCCTCAGGCATCTTTTCATCCAGGTATTCTCCCAGAGACGGTACGCCCTCCTGTCCCATCCTCATCATGGTCACCGTGGTATCCTTTAATTGGGCCGCTGCCTGCACATAGTACCGGCCGTCCACCCAAAGGCAGGCTTCGTCCATGGTCACCAGGGCCGTACCGGCCGAGCCGGTGAATCCAGTCATATATTTCCTGCATTTGAAATGCTCTCCCACATATTCAGATTCGTGGAAATCAGCTGTGGGTATCATATACGCATCCATTCCCCGCTCTTTCATCAATTCCCGCAGCGCATCCAACCTGCCCTGAATTACATTCATACTATTATCCATCCTTCCATTTCTTACTATCTGTCAGCCATAGCTGTCTGCATATCCTTCCATCTCCTGCTCCCGCTATCTCTTCCTCATGGCATCCTCGATAGCAGCTCCGATTCCCTCATTGTAAGTAGGCTGGGCCCGCATGGCAAAGGACATTTCCTCTGCGCTCAGCCCATTGGCAATGGCAGTAGCGATTTCCCCAATCATGTCAGTTGCCCTGGGACACATCATCTGGGCTCCCACGATTGTATTGGAGTACGCCTCAAAAACCAGACGGATAAATCCATTTTCCCCGCCTGTTATGATGGACTTTCCATTTTCCCTCATGGAAAAATGACCGCAGCGCACCTTCAGCCCCTTTTCCCTGGCGATTTCCTCCGTAATGCCAACCGTGGCAATCTCAGGGTCTGTATAGATACAGTTTGGCACGATTGGAAGGGACACATACATACCGTTCGGCACTACCTCCAGCTTGATGCTGTGGGGCCTTCCGGCAATCTTCTCCACTACATAGGTTCCCTGTGCCGCTGCCACATGGGCCAGCTGGGTCCTGGCGGACACATCCCCAATGGCGTAAATTCCCGGCTCGCTGGTCTGGAAGTCGCTGTTTACAGCTATCTTCCCGCCTTCCATTTCAAGGGAAATATCCTTGCCCAAAAGCTTCTCCACATTAGGACGGCGTCCAATGGCCATCAGTATCTGCCCTGCCCGCATTTTAACGGGCTCGCCCTCCCCGTTGGGAGTAATGACGCAGCTGAGTCCGCCCTCTTCCTCCAATATCTCAGTGACTGTGGCGTCACAGTATACATCAATTCCTTTTTGGCGCAGCTCCTTTTCCAGCTCAGCGGACATCACATCATCCATAGGTGCCATCAGATGCTTCTGTTTTTCCACAATGGTCACATGGGAACACAGGTTATTGAACATGGTGGCAAATTCCACCGCAATAACGCCTCCGCCCATGATTGTCAGCCTGTCAAAGTTCCAGCTCTCCGCTGCCAGCAGCCTGTCGCTGTTCCACACGCCGGAAAGGTTGGAGCCGGGAATCCGGCTCATGTAGGGTACGGCACCAGTGGCTATGATGACTGCTTTTCCCCGGTAGAATTCCCGGCCGCCCTCCTTAAGCTCCACCTCCACGGTCCTGTCCCTGCGAAGGACCGCTGTTCCGTATACAATTTCCACATCCAGCTTCTCAAAGCCGTATTGGATGCCCTCCCGGTATTTGACCACTGCTTTTTTCTTATACTTCTGCATTTTTCCAAAATCAAAGGAAATGAAATCCGTGGACACGCCAAATTCATCACAGCTCTGCATCATATGAAACATATCGGATGCATGCAGCAATGCCTTGGTGGGAATGCATCCCCTGTTCACACATGTGCCGCCAATCTTTTTTGCCTCTATCACCACCACCTTGAGGCCAAACTCCGCTGCTTTAAGCGCTGCCGTATAGCCCCCTGGCCCGGCTCCTATAATCACTACATCAAATTCTCTTGCCATACCCGTTCTCCCTTATGTTCTTATAAATTATCTCTTTATAATTTCTTTAAACTGTCAAATCTGAATCAGGCCCAGCTGCCTGCAGGCCTTCCATACCCCGTCACGGTCAATATCATCTGTGACATAATCCGCCACAGCCTTCAGCTCCTCCACGGAATTGCCCATGGCTATGCCGATGCCGGCCTCCCGGACTATCTCATAGTCATTCATGCTGTCTCCAAAGGCAATGGTCTGTCCCAGGCCAATGCCATAATACTGGCACAGCCGCTTCAGCCCCTCTGCCTTGGACGCCTCCTGTTCCACCACATCCGCTCCCATGTTCCCCGAGAACATGGGAAACTTGAATTCAGGAAAATGGGCTTCCAGCTCCCTGGCTCCCTCCGGACCGCCTATGTACACCAGGGTCCTGACCGGCATATCCATCAGCTTCCAGCCATCCTTAAAATTGCGCTCCGAAACGCCCCAGCGAAGCTGGTCCATGCGCACTACGCCCTCGGGGTGGATATAATAATCATCGCCCTCCTGGCTGACCCCCAGGGAAATCCCATGGGCCTCGCCGTATTCCAGCAGCGCCCTGAGCCTGTCCTTGTCCATCAGATGCTCAAACAGGACATTTCCCTCTGCCACCACCCGCGTGCCGTTCATGTGAATCACTGCATCCGGCATAACCATATCCCTGTACACAGCGCTCATCTCATGGTCCATGTTCCTGCCGCTTCCTATAACGATGACTGAATCCTTCCGCAGCAGCTCCAGGGCCTTCATAGCGCTTTCCGGAATCTTCCATGTCTTATGGTCCAGCAGCGTCATATCCAAATCAAAACTGACAATCCGCTTTTTCTTACCTGGTATCTGTGTCATTTTTAAATTCTCCGAATAAATTAAAATTAGGTCTTTTCAAAATGGAAAATATCTGATATAATAATCAAGGTTCAAGAACGGAGTATGGCGTAGCTTGGTAGCGCGCTCGGCTGGGGGCCGAGAGGTCGCAGGTTCAAATCCTGTTACTCCGATTTTTTATGCCAGAATCCTTTTAAAGGCTTCTGGCATTTTTTATTTGCATTTCATACATACCAAATATCATGTTCTTCCACATCCGCCTTTAACAGGCACCTGATTGATTATACCACGTTCTTCTATTTTATTCCATTCTTTTTCTTACATCCCCCCGGCATAATCCCTCCGCCATAAACAAAGTTCCCCTCCAATACTTATCCACAATCCTTCATCCCCTCAATTCAGTTATACACAGTACCAAATCTGGTATTTTCAGACGATTCACATGAAATATCTAGTGTTTTCGGTGGATAATGTGGATAACTTTGTGGATATCCTGTTAATTCCCTGTTGATGTCATGTGGACGTCATTTGGTCCCCATACCCTTTGCCTCAATCATATAATTCCTATACCCTTTATCTCAGCTGCCTTTGCCATTCATCTGCCATAATCTTATATTTCTGCAAAATCTTTGAAAAATAATCCTTGCAATTCATCCTGGCGTATGCTATTATAAAAACAGAAATAGTAATTATTATCATTATTATAATCAAACACAATAAAGCAGACCAAAGGAGGAAACACATGCCAAATTTTGCAAACCCCTTTCAGGGAAATGTTGAACGGAAACTGAGCAATGCAGAGCTGATGCAGGCCATCCGGCTGGATATAGCCGGTGAGCTGGAAGCCATCTATCTCTATGAATCCCACTACCTGGCCACGGACGACCCGGCAGCCAAGGCTGTTCTGGCTGACATTCGTGACGAAGAGAAGGCACATATGGGAGAATTAATTACATTGATGCGCTACCTGGACCCCAGGGAGACGGATTTCTTCCTCTCCGGGGAGTCAGAGGTAAAGGAAATGCTGGAGGAACTTGGCATAGCAGCCGCTGCTCCTTCTGACGCTGCCGGTGAGGAGACTGCCTCCAGGCCGCTGTCGGTAGGCAGTCTGCTGGACGAATCATAATAAGGAGGGAACCTATGGACTATTTAGCAAGAGAGAGTGCACCATTTTCATCAGAATTCTGGGCACAAATTGATGACGCAGCAATCGGAGCACTAAAAAAACATCTGGTGTGCCGCCGCTTTTTAAATCTGTTCGGGCCCCTGGGCGCCGGCGCTTCCATGGTACCGGTGGACGGTCCTGATAAGGAAGAGATACTAGACAATGGCATCGGCCGTATGTCCGGCAGACGCCAGGTGGAGCTTCCCCTGTTTTATGAGGATTTCCTTCTCTCATGGAGGGATATTGAGGAAGCTGAAAAGAATGGCTATCCTCTTGATTTAAGCTCTGTGCGGGCTGCTGCAAAGCGGGCTGCCAAACGCGAGGATGAGCTGATTCTCTATGGCAATGATTCCCTCAGCCTACAGGGTCTGATGAATGCCTCCGGTTCCTATCATATTAAGATGAAGGACTGGAACCAGGGAGAGAATGCATTTATTAATGTGGCAGAAGGCATTTCACACCTATTCTCAGCCGGCTGCCAGGGACGCAAGGCCCTGGTTGTGAGCCCGGATTTATATCTGGCGCTGCAGCGCCTGCAGCAGTCTGCCGGAATGCTGGAATCAGACCGCATCAAAAAGCTGATTGACGGCCACATCCTCCCACTTGGCGATTTTGGCACAGGCAAGGCGGTCCTGGTGTGTGCGGAACCGGAATACATGGACCTGGCCCTGGGCATGGACTTCTCTATCGGTTACTCGGAAATGAAAGATTTTAATCATGTCTTCCGCCTGATGGAGACAGCTGCGCTGCGGATTAAAAATCCGGAAGCAATCGTTGTGTTTGAATAGACAATCCCGTTATACATGTACCCTTAAAGGGCCGTACACTGCGCATACCGTGTACGGCCCTTCTCTTGTGCCCCGTTATATGAACCCAATTCAGTCCATTTCCTCCTTCATATTGCGCAGGTTTTATGATATAATGGGACCAGAACCAGTCCAGCATTCAAAGAATTCAATGAGGTGAGATTATGGAACAATACGACTTCACAGACGCCGGCAATGCCAAAGATATCTATGGATTGCTGGATTGCATGTCAGAAAAGGAACTGGAGATGGCCAGGGAGGCAGTCAGAAACATCCGCGAGACTGCCCTGCTGGCCCAATATGAGCGGCACAATATATGGTTCGACCACACACTTCTTCCCATCTTCAAGGAATACGCCCAGATGACCTCTTCCCTGCTGCAGGTTGAACGGGACAGCGGGACCATCGATGTCCTCTTTCGCAACAGCAGCGGCCTGGATATTACGGAAAACTGCAAGGGAATGTATATGGCGTTCATGATGGCCGTACATATATTCATGGATTCGGACGGCGGTGATGCTATTTTGGCTCTGACCTATGACTGCTGCAGGATTGTATCATGACATGGTTCCTGTGCATCCTGCTGTTCTGAAAGCATTTGTTCCATATCCATGCCAAAGCACTGCACAGGATACTGACAGCCCTCGTACCCTGCCATCCGGCAGCGTTCCCGATTTACCTCATGGCAGTGCACAGGCTGGAACAGCTGCCCTTTTTTCACCAGGGCCGGGATTTTCCACAGACAGTTGTCCATCTGGTTAAGCCCGGCCACAGAACGCCTTCCATGGGTCTTTGTGACCTGGAACTTCCCTGCCCGCTTCAAATATATACGGATTTCCTCCCTGGTATATCCCTCTGACTCCATGGCCATTTCCAGCCCTTCCCGGAAATGCTCCTGGTAGTGGTTCCAGGCACCGGCGTCCATCCCCCACAATACCACTGCAAAGCGGTTTCCGGCATTGACAGCCACCAGCGTATCCCCGGACTGCAGGATGATTCTGTGAAGCTCCCAGCAGAAAAAGAGAGGACAGCCCGCGCCATACGGAGGCGGCTGCATCCTCAGGTATTTCTGCAGCGGAATAGTATGTCCTAACTCCATATAACCTCCTACTTTAACAGCTCCTCATAGGTTGTTTCCAGAATGGCCCTGATGGCCTTTAGCTGCGACACCTTGATATGCTGGATGCCCCGCTCTATTTTCACCAGGGCCTCCCTGGTGAGATTCACATCAAAATCCCACTCCACCAGGTCAATCTTCTGAATCAGCTCTGTCTGCCCAATCCCTTTTTCCTTCCGGATTCTGCGGATATTAGCCCCTATATTGGTAGTTCCGTCATTCTTAATTACGTCCATCCTGCCACCCCATATATCTGGACTGGTTCCAGTCCTTTTTATCCTTAATCTTATTCATTTTTAAAGATATAATGGGACCAAAATCAGTCCAATCGCAGCTCAATCTGCTATATCGGCATGCTTTTTACCTGTGATGGCAAGTCTGTCCTATATTGTAATGATGATAACCGGAAATTTCTTCCGGACCAGAATCTCAGGAAGGAATCAGCAAATGCTGCCTTTGCTGCCGCCCCCTGCCAACATCCCGGTATGTTCCCTGAACCAATAAACAGGCTGAGTCACCCTGCGCAAAAAAAGGCGGGGCCCTCAGCCTGTTATCTTATGATTCATTTATATTTGCTTCGTCCGTTTTCCGTTTCCCGGACATCTTTATCCTGCCTACTTATACAGCGACAGTCCATCCATCAGTATGATGGGTTCATCCCACTCATTGTCCGTAACCAGGGAAACCTCCACGCGGACCTCATTCTGTCCGGTCACATCCACGCCGAAATACATCAGCTTTTCATTGTAATGGATATCCTGTGATGTATAAAGTACGGTATCATTGTCACCATATACAGTCACCTTAGCCATGATTCCGCTGCTGAACTGGGAAGAAGGGGCTATGACACCGGATAAGAGCCGGTACTGTCCATTGGCAGCATACTTCACGTAACTTCCTTTTCCCTTCAGACGGATGGCATTGTTCCAGCGCTCCCCTGTGGATGTCTTGCCCGAGGTAATAATATTGTATCCCTTGGTGGAAAGTCCGTCCAACAGGTTCTGGACCAGATATGGCGTGGACAGGTCTGTTATGTTGGCTGGTTCCGCCTCTCCCTCCGCTGCAATCCATACACCGTCCGGGCCAATCTGGCGTCCGTCAATCACTGTGTTCGTGGACATGGCTCCGTTGGGAAGGAGGAAATACCATTTATCATTATCCTTAAACCATCCCTTCTGCATAACTCCGGCCTGGTCCATGTAATACCACTGTCCCTCAATCTGCTGCCAGCCCGTGGTCATGACGCCGTTATTGTCCATATAGTACCAGTTACCGTTATCCTGAATCCACTCCTTGTAGGCAAACTTATTGGCGCCTCTCTGATATTTCCACTGGTCGTTCACATATTTCCATGTACCTGCATAAGCCGGAACTGACATAACCACACTCAGGGCCAATGCCGCTAATGTAACTGCCAAACGTTTCTTCATACTGAATCTCCTTTCATTCTCCCTTAGCTGCCTTATCACAGACAGATATGATTCATCCTGCACTTGTTACATTATAATTCATTCTCTATTTTTATGCAACTGTGTGTTCAAACCGTAATTAAACTGTAAAGATTAAATACTTCCGGATAATACCTTGACAAATCAATCTGTAAGTATTATAGTTACAGTATGAAATGTATTTTTTGCGATTACAGTTAACGCCGGATTGTCAGCAGAATCAGGAAAGGAGCCAAATTATGAAAACCCGCGAACACACATCCATGAAAATGAGAGGTAACCCTGATATCTCCTATCTGGGTCATACCGTTGACCAGATGATATGGAGCTTTATGGAGAAGGAAAAAATTGACGGGCTTACCTTAGCCATTGTACAGGCCCCCTACATACCAAGGGTAGCCGGGTATGGCTATTCAGACAGCCGGAGGAGGCGTCTGGCTTCCCCCAACACCATGTGGCCGGCCGGCCCTATATCCCAGGCATTTGCAGCCGTGGCAATCATGCAGCTTCATGAGGACGGCGGACTGGATGTAAACAGTGAAGCTTCTGCCTACATACTGGAGCTGCCGGAGACCTGGAGGAATGTCACCCTTCTTCATCTCCTTCGCCATGCATCGGGACTGCCGGACTACCGCCGCGCTCCAGGGTTCAGACCAGACACCCCATGGACCTTTGAGGCCCTGACCCGGCTGGCTGCCGGAGAATCCCTGCATTTTATCCCGGGCACAGATGTGGAACAGAGTGCGACCAACTTCCTGCTGCTGACGGAAATCGTGGAACGGGTCAGCGGTCAGAGCTACCATGATTTCGTGACCAGCCGTCAGATTGAGTTCCTGGGCCTTGCACACACGGGTTTTAAAGAGGATTTGGGCTGTTTCCATTATGAGGACATTTCCCAGACAGACAACATCCATCAATTATTTAAAAAGGACAGGCTCTATATCAATCCCACGGAACCTGCCGTATCCTATGACAGCAGCGGCTCTCCCATACCGGCAGCGGAATCCACGGCGCTGCGGGGCTTTTCCGACATATGGGCCTCTGCCCAGGATATCTCCTTCTGGGACATCGGCCTGGCAGGCTCTGTCCTGATTCATAAGCCGGAAAACCGCGCCCTCATCTACGCACCATGGAATCTTCCTGATGGAAAAACAGTTCCGGCCGCAGCCGGATGGCAGTTTTACCATCACCGGGGACTCATGGATATAAAAGGATCTGTCAATGGCTACTCATCCTTCCTGAGCCGCTTTACCGATGCCGCCGAGCTGGTCTGCGTCACCCTTATGTGCAATAAGGAAGGTGTGGATTTCACCAATCTGGGCCGCCGGATAGCAGGCGCCTACGGCGACCTTCTGTCCACCGGATACGACGACAACCGTCTCTTCCTCCTGGAAGGCCAGTTCTCTGCGGCGGAAACAGTATCCCGCCTGGAAACAGCCCTTAAGGAACGGAACATCCCGGTATTCGCCAAATTTGACCATGGACAGAATGCTGCTGATGCCGGACTTTCTCTCCGCCCGACCACCGTACTTGTATTCGGTTCTCCCCAGGTAGGCACCGGACTCATGGCAGCAGACCAGAGCGTATCCCTGGAACTGCCCCTGCGCATTTCCGTTTGGGAGGATGAAGCCGGCAGCACATGGCTGGCCTTCCCCCGCCTGGACTCGGTCTTTGGGGAATATGGCCTGGAAAACCATCCGGCGGTTCCCAGGATGCAGGCCCTTCTGGAACAGCTGGTACATATAGGAGGCAGCATCTATTAATCTGAAAACCGTCCAATAAATAAGGCATCGTTTCCCATCACCCGGGAACGATGCCTTCTCTCTTTTTTATGTATTCTTCCATATCCGCCTGCAGGCTGTTCAGGCTCTGCCGGACATCAGGTATTCTTCATAATAACGCTTTCCACCACATCGGCCACATGCTCACAGGCATCGCAGCATTTCTCCAGGTAGGCGTAAATCTCCCTCCAGGCAATGATTTCAATAGGGTCTGTCACCTCGGCGTGAAGCCTGCGCATGGAGTCAATGAATAACCGGTCGCCCTCTTCTTCCAGGGCATTAATCTCAATAATCAGGCCGTGAAGGGTTTTGGATTTTCTGAAGTCCGCAAACTCCTCCATAACCTCCTTAAGGGCCTGGCAGCAACGGATGATGACCTTGATAAAGGCAAGGGCCTCCGGGCGGATTTTCTGGACATTGTTGATGTAGATACGAATCAGCACATCCTCAATCTTATCCGTCACCTCATCAATACTCTGGCTCAAAAGGATGATATCCTCCCGCTCAATGGGAGTGATGAATGCCTTGACCAGCACAGCCATCATCTCATGCTTTTTCTTATCCGCATCATGCTCAATCCGATGCAGCTCGTCCAGCTTGTCCTGCAAAAGTCCTGTATCAAAATGGTTCAGATTGTCCTCCAGCATTTTAGCTGCCTGACATCCGCACTCCACACACTCGATGAAATTCTGAAAATAGTAACTATCACTTTTCTTAGACATCTTATCTTCTCCTTTACTTATCCATGGAACAACATCATAAACAGCTTCGCTATCAGAAATCCAATAATACCGCAGCCGGGAAAGGTCATGACCCAGGTCATCACCATATCCTTGACCACACTGAAGTTAATGGCCGACAGGCGTTTCACAGCTCCCACGCCCATGATGGCCGTGGTTTTAGTATGTGTGGTACTGACAGGAATGCCGAAAATGGAAAAACCGAGAAGACAGGCAGCTCCCGCCATATCCGCGGAAAAGCCCTGGTATTTTTCCAGGCGTACCATGTCCATGCCCACGGATTTGATGATTTTCTTTCCTCCGATAGATGTTCCCAGCGCCATGGCCGCCGACCCAAGCAGCAGCATCCACAGCGGGAACTGTACTCCCTGGGTATTGCTGGACCCGTTGACCATACAGATGCCTAACAGCATAACGCCCATAAATTTCTGTCCGTCCTGGGCGCCGTGCATAAATGCCATGGCAGCGGCCCCGCCAATCTGGGCGTACCGGAAAAATCCGGTGGTCTTCCTGCGGTCCATGTCCCGGCAGGTCCAGGCCACCAGCTTACAGGAAAGGTAACCGCTTAAAAATCCCAGTACAACAGAAAAAACCAGGCCGTAAACTACCTTCATCCACTCTGCGGTATTGATGGCTGAAAATCCGCCCCGGATGGCCACGGCAGCACCTGTAAGTCCTGCTATCAGCGCATGGCTCTCACTGGTAGGACAGCCAATGGATACGGCAAAGGACGACCACACCACAATGGAAAACAGTGCGGCGCACAGTGCCACCAGTGCAATGGAGGTATCATCTCCGAAGTTGACCATATTGGTAATGGTCATGGCGACTGTGGAATTTACCATGGTCATCACAACCACTCCTGCGCAGTTGCAGACTGCCGCCATGACAATGGCCAGGTTCACATCCAGTGACCTGGTTGACACGCAGGTGGCAATGGCATTTGGCGCGTCCGTGATGCCATTGACACAGATAACCCCAAGGGTCAGAAGGACTGTGATCAACAGGGCCGGATTTGTCACCAGCTGCCGCAGGAAAAAGGAAAACGACATGTCCATAATTCTTTTTTACCTACTCTCTTAATTATTTACTTTATCTTTACGTAAAATTTACAAACTCACGATTTTAATTCTAACACGGTTTTTTATGGTAGTAAAGTTCAATTTCGTTAAGAAACAGAGGAAAATATTCGTTTTTGGATAATAGAAACAATATGGGATAAAGTGGAAAACGCCTGTATTATCTATATATAGATAATACAGGCGAAACAGAAAGAATGAAAATGTTTATAATCCTTTTGGAGTTTTTCAGGCAAAATATATCCCAATTACTGATAATGTTTTAGTTCTGGCCGGATTTTAAATGCCCGGATTTCCTGCGGGTTCTTCCCAGGCACACATTTCCTGGTTTTTTTCCCGGCCTCACTTTTCCCGGCCTCACACAGCCCTCCATCAGTCCTTCATCCGTCCCTCATTCACCCCCGTGTCCATGCTCCCGGAGCGGAACCCTTCTGCATCCAGGGTAATATATACAAAGCCCATCTCCTTCAGACGGCTGACGATTTCCTCCCGCCGTTCCATGAATACTCCAAAGGCCTCTGTGTCCAGTTCCAGGCGCACAATATCTCCGTGAAGCCTGAGCCGTACATTGCCGGGAATAATGGTCCTGACATAGGACTCCCCCTCTCCGATTCGTTCCAGCACCTCATAATCCAGCAAAGCGCCGTAGGGCAGGCGGGTGGCCATGCAGGGAGTGGACGGCCGGGACGCCACCGATATGCCGTACTCCGATGCCATGGCCTTTACCTGGGCCTTGGTTATGTGCAGCTCTGCCAGCGGGCTTAAAATCCCCAGTTCCTTCAATGCCCGGATTCCGGGACGGTATACATGCATATCGTCCTCATTGGTGCCGTCCAGGATATGGCGGATACCCCTTGCCTCTGCCAGCTCTGTCAGTTTCAGGAAAAGATGGCGCTTGCACAGGTAACAGCGGTTCACCGGATTATTTTTAATTGCTTCCTGCTCCAGCTCATCCACGGTTATGACTTCATGGATTCCTCCCAGCTCTCCGGCCACACGTCTGGCAATCTCCAGGTCGCAGGAAGGATGCAGCCGGCTGTCAAAGGTCACGGCATACACCCTGCTTCCTGTATGGGCTGCTGCGTCTGCAGCTGCCTTTAAAAGCAGGCTGGAATCCACGCCGCCGGAAAATGCCAGGCAGATATCCTCCCTGGCCAGCTGTTCCATTCTGGCCTCCAGCTGCTTTCTCAAATGGTGCGGGAATAAGGCTGCATCGCTGTCAGTGTTGTTTTCCATATTCATACGAATCTCCTAATCTGATATCATCCTTATCATTTTTCCTGCCGGCTTTCCTCTGCCTTCATACGGACTTCATGGTATGCGGTTTGAAAATCCACGCCCTGTTCCCTGCAAATCCGCCGGATGCTTTCATACTCCGGATAAAAGAATGTTCTGCCTTTATAAGTACACACCTTCACATCCGCCGGCCCGTAACCGGTTTCCACCTGGATTTCATTCCGCCCAAGGATGGTTCTTTCCACCTGATACCGGCGTATTCCAATGGTAGTGGTCTGGGTCAGAATGATTTCTTCCATGGCCTCTACGGACGATTCCCCGCAGAGCACGGACAGCATATAGGCAGGACGGTTTTTCTTCATATAGATGGGGGTATACCACACATCCGCAGCCCCTGCATCAAGAAGCATCTCCATGGCAAGTCCCAGTATCTCCCCTGTACAGTCATCCAGGTTTGTCTCCAGTACCCACATGGTACGGTTCTCATCCTGTGAAGTCTCAAGCAGCATGGCCCGAAGTACATTTGCCTGTTTAAACACCTTGTTCCCGGCGCCCATTCCTATCTTAAGCAGACGGCAGGAAGCAGGAAGCCGGTCCTTTGTCCGCAGTGCTGCGGCAACCGCTGCCCCGGTAGGGGTGACCATCTCCCCGTCATTGTCTGTAAAATGCAGCTCCAGTCCATAGGATGATGCAATATTGGCTGTAGCCGGAACAGGAACCGGCAGCACGCCGTGCTGGCAATGGACATGGCCATGACCTTCCGACAATGCAGAAACCACCACATCCTCCACGCCCAGATTGTCAATGCAGACTGCCACGCTGATGATATCCACAATGGAATCAATGGCGCCCACTTCGTGGAAATGAACCTGCTCAATGGGAAGCCCATGAGCCTTGGATTCCGCCTCCGCCACAATGCGGAACATATTCCTGGCCATCTCCTTCACCCTCTCATTGGAATCCAGATGGTCTATGATATGGTAAATATCGTGAAGGTTCCGGTGTATGTGCGGATGGTGATGGCTGTGCTCATGCTCCCCATCGTGAACATGCTCATGGCTGTGCTCATGCCCCCCATCGTGAACATGCTCATGGCTGTGCTCATGCTCCCCGCCGTGAACATGCTCATGCCCATCCTCCTCCAAATGCACATCAAAATCAAAGGCATCCAGACCGCACACAACCTTCCGGCCAAAGTGAAGATGATATCCATTCACGCCCAGGCTTTCCAGCGCATGCTCCAGAACCTGCCTGTCCGCCCCCAAATCAAGCAGGGCCCCCACTGTCATATCCCCGCTGATACCGGAATTACACTCCAAATATAAAATCTTTCCCATCTTATCTCACCGCCATTCTGTTTATTTGGGTCGCCAGATAGCCGGCCCCGTATCCATTGTCAATATTAACCACTGAAATCCCGTTGGCACAGGAATTAAGCATTGTAAGCAATGCGGATAATCCGTGGAAACTGGCTCCATATCCCACAGAGGTTGGAACTGCCACCACAGGGCACTCCACCAGGCCGGCAATCACCGTGCCCAGCGCCCCCTCCATCCCCGCCGCTGCCACGATACAGTTGGCCTTATCAAAGCGCTCCCTTTGGGCCAGGAGCCTGTGGATTCCGGCAACTCCCACATCAAATATCCTCTCTACCCTGCAGCCGAAGTATTCGGCGGTCTGGGCCGCTTCCTCGGCAACCGGTATGTCCGCCGTACCTCCGGTACACACCGCCACATAGCCCCTTCGTTCCTTTCCCGGCTTCTCCACCTTCAGAATCCGGGATATGGGGTCATACACTGCCTCTGGCACTGCCGCTCTGACCAGCTCCGCCTGCTCCGCAGATGCCCTGGTTCCCAGGACCTCTCCGTCCCTTTCATAAAATTTCCTGAAAATCTCCAAAAGGTATGCATCCGGCTTTCCCTGGCAGAACACGGTTTCCCCAAAACCGGAACGCAGCTTTCTGTGGTGGTCCAGCTTAGCATACCCCAAATCCTCATAGGGCAGGTCCTTAAGCTGCTTCTCTGCATCGTCTATCTTAATACTGCCGGCCTTTACCTGTTCCAGCAATTCCCTTACGTCCATCTTTCGTTCTCCTCTCTCAAATCAATCACCCTGCTGCAGACCCGTTCCGTTAGTTCCTCCGAATGGCTGACCATCAGCAGCCCCAAATCCCGCCTCTTCACTTCCTCCAGAAGAAAACCCCAAATCTGGCTCTGGGTAATCAGGTCCAGCATGGTGCTTATCTCATCTGCCAGAATGAACCGGGTCCTCTTTCCCAAGGCCCTGGCTATGCAGAACCGCTGCAACTCCCCGCCGGACAATTCTCCCGGATACCGGTTCAGCCAGTCCGGTTCAATTCCCAGTCCGCGGACCACCCGCTCCTCCACCGAGTCCCCCTCCCTCAGCACCTCCCCCATCTTAAGACGGGGATTTACCGACAGTTCCGGATGCTGCCATATCATCTGCACCGGATTGTAGCTTCCGTAAGAGACAGGGGGTTTTCCGTCCAGAGTCACAGTCCCATGGTCCGGTTTTTCATAACCAGCCAGTATTTTGCAAAAAGTAGTCTTGCCAAAGCCGCTGGGAGCCGTCAGCCCCACACGTTCCCCGCTTTCCAGACTCAGGCTGACATTGTTCAGGATTCTCCTGTTCCCATTGTCGTATTGGAATGAAATATTGATTGCTTCCAGCTTCATACTCCCGCCTTCCTGCATTTTACCATGCCGTCACGAAAACTGCGATAGGAAATTTCCTGCAGGCAGCCCTCATCCCTATCCGAACACCGGGGCCCGTAGGGACATCCCATGGGCATATCCCCCGCATAGGGCTGGGTCCCGGAAGCTGCTTTAAACCCGTGGCTGGGCATAGCCCGGTACAAAGCCCTGGTGTAGGGATGCCTGAGTCTCTGCTCATCCCCAAAATCCGCTGCCAGGGCCTCCTCCACATTGGTGCCTGCATAAAATACCACAATCCTGTCAGCCACTTCCAGGGCCAGCTCCAAATCATGGGTAATGAGCAGAACGCCTGCGCCCTCATCCGCTATTTCCCGGAAATGGGACAGCACGCGCCTGGCAGCACTGATATGAAGTCCGGGCGTTGGCTCATCTGCAATGACCAGTCTGGGGTGCTCCATCACTGCCGTGGAAATCAGCACACGCCTGGTCATTCCCCCGGACAGCTCAAAAGGATACAGTCCCTCTGTATCCTCTCCCAGCCCGTAGCGCCCAAGGGCTTCGCTGCAGCGCTCCACGCTCTCCTTATCCTTTCGTCCCCTCCGGACCTGTTCACCCACCTTCATGAGCGGGTCCAGATACGACACACTCTGGGGCACCAGCACCATCCGGCTCCCCCTAAGCTGTTCCTTCCGCTTCTGGGTCAGAATTTCCCCCTCAAAGGAAACCGTTCCCTGGCAGGCGGCATTCTGCGGGAGAAGCCCCATGACCGCATGGGCCAGAAGGCTCTTTCCCGAACCGCTGGAACCAGCCACAGCCACCACCTCATTCTCCCGTACCTTTATGTTCAGGTCACGAATCACAGGAAGCTCCCTCTGGCGCCACCCCCCTACATACTGGGTAAATGAAATCATAAGATGCTCCACTGATAATATGACTTGTTTTTCCTCCATGTCAACCTCCTGCCAAACAAAACTCTGCCCTTAAATGTTTCCGGAATGTTTCCTGCAACGGACTGCCAAGGTTCTACAGATGGGCCTGGGCCGGGTCCAGCAGACGGCTCAGGGTATCCCCGATAAAATGGAACAGTACCACCACGAATACCAGCAAAAGCCCCGGAAACAGGGCCAGCCACCATTTTCCCATGACCAGGTATTTCATGCTCTCTGACAAAATAACTCCCACGGCAGGCTGTTCCGGCGCCAGTCCGAATCCCAGGAAGGTAATACTGGCTTCATGCAGAATTGCATGTGGAAACAAAAGAACCATGCCCACAAAGAGCTGGGGCAGCAAATGGGGCGTCATATGTTTGAAGGCAATGTAAAACCTGCCCTTTCCCAGCTTCTTTGCAATCTGTATGTACTGGCTTTCACGAAGCTGCATGACCTCCCCCCGCAGGAGCCTGGCCAGTGAGGTCCAGTGAGTCAGGGAAATGCCAATCAGTACGCCCCAGAATCCCTTTCCCATGGCAAAGGAAATAAGAATCAGCAGCAGGATATGGGGTATTCCCATGACCAGGTCAATGATTCCCCCTATGACAGCATCCGTAACCCTGCCCAGACAAGCGGCCATGGTACCCATGATAAATGCCACCACCGCGCTGATACAGGCTGTCAGCAGCCCGATGCGTATGCTGATGGAAAGTCCTGTAAGGCTGCGTATAAACATGTCGCGTCCCATCCAGTCCGTACCAAAGGGGCAGGCCAGGCTGGGCGGCAGGTTTTTTCTGGTAAAATCCGTGGCCAGAGCCTGTTCCTTCAGCACCTGGCCTGCAACGGCAATGGCCGCCAGCAGGATGACCGATACCGCCAGCAGCACCGCCATGGCCTTGCGGCGGTTCCACCTGTGTCTTTGTGCGCTCATCCCTTGCTCCTCCTGATTCTGGGGTCCACTGTTCCGTACAAAAGGTTGGCAGTGAAGTTCCCTAAAAATACAATGGCCGCGCTGATGATTGTAATACCCATGAGCAGCGGCACATCCCCGCCCAATCCGGCTGTCACAGCCGCCTGTCCCAGGCCCGGATAGGAAAATACCTGCTCCACCAGCACGGAGCCGCCGAATATCTCGCTGACAGAGGCAAACTGAAGCGTCAAGGCAGGAAGGAGAATGTTGCGGATTCCATGCCTGCGGATAATGGACCATTCCGATTCGCCTCTGGCCCTGGCAAACAATACATAATCACTTTCCATGACCTCTGCCATCTTCTCCCTTGTATGAAGGGCGATATTGGAAATACCTGTAATGGACAAGGCCGCCGCAGGCAGTATGCCATGGACCAGGCGGTCCTTCATGGTCACAGCCGACGCCTCCACGCCGATGGGCACGGAAAGTCCTATGGGAAGCAGCTTCAGCCAGACTGCAAACACCACCAAAAGCACCAGGGCCAGCCAGAAGGCCGGCGTACTGGCAGTTACCAGTGCATAAGAAGAGATAATCCGGTCAGCAGCCTTTCCCTTTTTGGCCCCGGCTATTATTCCCATAAGGAATCCAATGAATCCGGACAGAATCCATGCCGCTGCCATAATCCAGAGAGAATTGGCCAGCTTCTCCCCGATTACCTGGGCTACCGGCCTGCGGTACAAAAGGGAGATACCCATGTCTCCCTTAAGAAAATCGCCGGCCCAGGCCAGATATCGGGTAACAGGCGGTGTATTGACGCCCCAGTATTCCTGGAGCCTGGCAATCTGCCCGCTGCTCATACTGCCAAGAGCCGCCTGCCCCACATTGGTGGCAAGCGGGTCCAGAGGAGAGACAGACACCAGGAAAAAAGCAGCCATGCTCACCAGCACCAGCAGGATTGCCATCCGTATAAAATTAACTCCCGCCCGTTTCCAACTCATGATTTTATCCTTCCTGCATTCATACTGTGCCTGTCCTCTGTTATTCCCAGCTCCACTGGTCCACATTGTTCACAATAGACCATCCGTGTCCGTGGGGATGGATTTTCTGCTCCGCCACCTTAAGTCCGTCTCTGGACCAGTACAGATGGTCTATATTCACCAGCCAAATCCACGGTATATCCCCGTTCTGTGTCACGCCCGTGGTCCCGTCCCACTGGGCCTTCTTCCACAGCTCGTAGGAATCCTCCAGATTCCCGCTGGCCATGGCCTGGTCCATATAACGGTCCACACTGTCATTGGCATAAGGCGAGTACTCCGCCAGCCCTGTATCCTTCATGGTATGGTAAATATTGTACAGCTCCATAGGCGTATGGGCGCCCCAGCCCCACATAAGCGGCTCTGTATGGGCGCGGTCGTAGGCGTCATCCCAGCCCACTCCCTCTATCTTCACATCTATCCCCACATTCCTAAGCTGGTTGGCCGTGTCTGCCGCCAGGGCCTGGCGTACGGAATCGCTGGCCGGGTACATCAGCGTAAATCCTGCCTTGACGCCATTCTTTTCCCTGATTCCGTCAGAACCAGCCTTCCATCCGGCTTCCTCCAAAAGTTCTGCTGCCTTTTCAGGGTTATATTCTGTCTTTGCAGATTCATTATACCATGGCATCTTATCACACACACTGTAGGCCGGACTTCCATAGCCGTTCAGCACATGTTCAATCATCTCATCCCTGTTAATGGCAATATTGACAGCCCTTCTCACCTGTACGTCCGACGTAAAATCATTTCCAACCCCGGTATTGCCGCCAGATATGGTCCCGGCCTTCACAGCCGGCAGGTTAAATCCACGGTTATCCACTGTCTCAAAGGAAAGCAGCTCATATCCCGGAAGGGTCTGGTCTGAATAGGACGCAGCCGTATAGGCCAGGTCCGCCTGCCCGGACATGACAGCCGCATAAGCTGCGTCCTCCTCCATGAAAAGTATGGTCACCTTTTTCATATTCGGCGCTGGCCCGTAATAATCCGGGTTGGCCTCAAATATGACCTGCTGCCCTTTATCCCACTGCTTCATAATATATCTTCCGGAACCAATGGGATGGGACCCGTAATCAGCCCCATAAGCATGTTCCGGTACAATTCCCACAATTGCCATGGTATAGGGCCAGATGGAATAAGGGCGGTTCATATGAAATACCGCCGTAGTGCCATCCGGCGCCTCCGCACTCTCCAACATGGTAAAGTCGTTGACAGAACTGGTGTCCCGCAGGGTATTGTACGTAAACGCCACATCCCTGGCAGTCAGCTTCTCTCCGTCTGTAAAATACGCATCATCCCGTATCTTCACGGTCCAGGTAAGCCCGTCCTGGCTGACCTCCATATCAGTTGCCAGGTCATATCCTATTTTCAGGTCCGCGGTTGTCACGGTCAGCGTACTCTGAATCAGCGGCTCATGGACATGTTCGCCCGCCCCCCAGCCATAGGCAGGGTCAAATCCGGCCTCTGGCTCTGAGGTTGGCCCCATAACCACGATTACGTCCTCCCTGGTCCCATTATCGCCTGTCTCCCGGGCGTCATTTCCACCGCTGTTTTCCGCGTTTTGGCCTGTACTGTCCTTAGCACCGCTGTTGGCGCAGCCCGTCACGGCCATGGACACGGCCAGCATGGCCGCCACAGCATATTTCATTCCTCGTCTCATTTCCCTCTCCATTTCCTTTTTTATGCCGTGCCCGTATACCTGGTTTCCATCAACCTGCACTCCATAGGCTTACATCCTATCAGCACAGATTCCTTAAACACAATCCGTATCCAGGCGCAAACGCATAAAAAAATACCAGAATAAGCGTATTCCTTGAGAATACATACTACCTTCCTGGTATTTTTGCTTCTTAGATTATTAATGTTACTTCATCCAATTCGTCTGGTTCTTCCTGAATGCTGACTTCTGTCAGCCGTTAGAAAAATTATACGCAAAAGTCCGCAAAAGGTCAACGCTTTTCTTGCCAAACGTTTGCCCATATATTGAACGGTCAGCCTGAATTATACGGTCCCTTATTTACTCACCCTTATGCTGAACCTCCACGGTACGCCCTGCCACATCCTTTGGGTCGCCCACGGTCAGGCCCTCTACCTCCTCATCCGGGCACGCGTTTGTCCATGCAAGCTTCATGACATCGTCTGCTGTCAGCTCCTTCTTTTGGATGACCCCAAGGCGGATGTAATCAGCTGCGATATTTTTAAGGGCTTCCTCTGTGATTGCATCAGACAGGCCGAAGTCCAGGGAATCCCAGAACTCAAGCTGATTCTCAAACTCGCCGGTCATCTTATTTGTGTCGAACATCAACTGTACCGCGTCCTCTGAGTGGAGACGTGCATATTGTCCGGCACGTTTAATGGCCATAACAATATATTTTGCGTGAACCGGATTCCTTGCAAGGAAGTCATTGTTCATGGCGGTTACGCAGCACACCTCTCCCTCAAACTCATCGCTGGGAGTAATGGAGCATACCTTGCGCATCTTGTCGCTGTAATTGGCGATTACAAAGTAGTCTGAGAAAATGGAAGCATCAATCTCACCGCTCTCCATGGCAGCCACGCTGGCCGCACTGTCTGCAATATCCAGATACTCCACCTCAGCAGTGGGGTCTACACCCTCGCCGTCAAGCATACGGTAGATAATATTCTGGTCGGAGTTTCCGATGCCGTCATGGATAGCAATGGTCTTTCCCTTTAAATCTTCGGCTGTCTTAATATCGCTGTCATTGAATACATAGATGGATTTGCAGCCCATATGCGCTCCGGCCACAAAGGTCATCTCCACGCCGTTTGTCACCGGCACAAGCATGGTGGCAATATGGTCGGTTCCCCACATACACTTACCTGTACCAACCGTGATGACAACCGACTCTCCCTCTATATATTCCGCATTAATACCGTAATCCTGGTAGTAGCCCAATGCCTCGGCAAGGTACACGGCAGACACACAGGCGCCTCCGTTAAACAGGTAATTCAAGGCTGTGCCAAAGGCAGGTTCCTTCTGCATGGCCGCCCAGTCTTCCTCGGAAACAGCCTCCGGACGGCTTACAGCGCCGGCTTCCTCCTCCCCGGCTTTGCCGGAATCCTGGGCTTGTGCTGCTGATTCAGTCTCCGCTGCCGTGGCGGCTGCTGTGGCTGCGCTTTCTGTTGGGTTTCCTCCGCCCTGTTCGCCGCAGGCGGCCAGTGACAGAGCCATCATTCCCGCAAGCGCTGCTGCCAGAACGCGTTTCCCATTTGTTTTTTTCATCATACTGTTCTCCTTTTTGATTTTAATCATTTTTTATGTACACAGCCAGAGGCGTGGGGAAAAGCAGGTTTCCCTCTTGCTTATGGCCTGCGCTTTTTATTGTACAGGGGTCTGTGTCTCCGGCTGACGTCCGCTGCTCCTTCCTCCGAAGTGCAGACGGTTGAGTATCTCATTCCGGCAGGCCACAAAGGTCCCGGAAGAGCGCTCTCTGGGATAGGGCTCATCTATTTTAATGTCAGAGACAACCCGGCCCGGGTGCGCGTCCATGACAATAACCCTGGTTCCCATGTAAATGGCCTCATCCACATCATGGGTTACCATGATTGCAAGCTGTTTTTTCTCCTGCCACACCTTCAGAATCTCATCCTGCATATTCATGCGCGTAAATGCGTCCAGGGCTCCCAGAGGCTCGTCTAACAGCAGTATATCCGGCTCATTAATCAGGGAGCGCACCAGGGAAACGCGCTGCGCCATCCCCCCGGAAAGCTGGCCAGGATAGTCATTCCGGAAGGATTCCAGGCCAATAACCTTTAGCATCCGCTCCACCTTCTCCTCATTTCCCTTCAGTTTCCCCTGGAGCTTTAAGCTGAAGGAAATATTTTTTTCCACTGTCAGCCAGGGAAAAAGGGTGGGCTTTTGAAACATCATTCCGCGCTCCGGCGACGGCCCTGTAATCTCTGCTCCGTTTACCGTCAGATGGCCGGTGGTGGGCGGAATCAGTCCTGCCACAAGGCGGAGGATGGTGGACTTCCCGCATCCCGACGGCCCCACAAGGCTGATAAACTCGCCGCTTTTCATGGACAGATTTACTTCATTTAACGCATGGGTAACCTCATCCTGCTCCACCTTTGCAAAACTCTTTGATATGTTGTCCAACCGAAGGATAATTGTATTCTCTGCCATTATTTCACCACTCCGTTCTGCCATCTGAGAACACGGCGTTTAATCAAATCCAGCACCTTTGTCACAATGGTGAAGATAAAACAGATGACAAACAGCGCTGCAAACATTTTGTCGTAGGCTGCCCAGGATTTCGCCCAGTTCATGTACCAGCCAAGTCCGGCCTTTACCCCCATCATCTCGGCAATCATGATTGCAACACAGGACGAACTCATGGCCTGGGTGCAGCCCTGCAGAATAGACGGCATGGCATGGGGAATCGCCACCCTGAAAACAAGCTGCCGTTCGTTTGCCCCCAGGGTCCTTGCTGCCTCAAAGAAATCCTTGTCCACATTCTGGATGCCGGACATGGAGGCCACGGTAACCGCAAACCAGGAGCCAAGGGCAATAATAAACACAGCTCCCCTGAACAGGGAGGCGGCCACAACCATGATAATGGGAATCCATGTTGCGGTGGGAATAGGCCCCAGGAATTTAATGACAGGATTAATCCAGTAACGCGCCCTCTCGGAATAGCCGCAGGTAATACCCGTAACCAGCCCCAGGGCAATCCCGATAAAATATCCCAAAAACAGCAGGCGCAGCGTGTGGAGCGTACATTCAAGCAGATACGCCCTGTCCTCCCAGGCAATATTCAATATGCTGTTCATGCACGGGACAAAGGGCTGGGACAGGATGCCTGTCTTTAAGGTCAGATAATCATAACAGGTAAGCAGGAGAAAAAAGGCGGAAAACAAGGGAGCGCGGTAGCGCAGGTCCTCCACGGTTCTTTTGTCTCCCTTCCGGTTCTTAATCCAGGCTGTAACGGCATAGACAGCATACGCAGCCATAAAGGCCGACACCGCCCATACATAGGTATACGGATGGCTGTTGGGACTTCCGTTGGGAACCTCCCAGTACTCGATAATCGCAATGAAACCGCAGATAACCGGAAGCACCATGATAATAAAATCCAGGATTTTCTGGCCCCGTGTTCTTTCCTTTTGCTCCAGTTCTTTTAGCTGCTGTCTCGTCAGTTGGCCCAGTGGGTTAATCTGCCCGCTCTCAGAGACAGGTTTTTCCTCCATGTTTGTTGACATAATCCTTCTCCTCTGAATGTGGTGGATTTTTTACATTTATTGCTTTTCTATTTTAATCGAAATCGGCCGGAGTGTACAATTTAAAATAACTGGGATGGGGGGCGGGTTTATAGCTTAATTCTATAACAGCTCCTGCCGGCTGTTAAAATCAGGCAAAAATCCCCTCCCGTTTTATGGAAGAATGCGCAAAATTAACGCGGCTCCATAAAAAGGAGGGGATTCATAAAGCAATGCCTCTATATTTAGTTATCCTGCGCTGTCCGCATCACCTATCCATGCATATGGCAGGCACACCCGCAGTCCTCCTGCCCCTTTCCTTCATATACCTCATCCTTCATCATCAGATGGACGGCACCCAGCTTAAAGGTCTGGGGAAGAGCCAGTATATTGGGGTTGGGACCCACGAACTTTTTCCTGGCGTCAGCCAGGGCTTCCTCAATGGTGGCCCTGGTCTTAAGGCCCATCCCCCTGGCAAATCCCGGTTCCTGGGCGCCGCACAGATAGATGGCTGAGGTGTTCATTTCCGCAATATGGCCGCAGCTAATCATGGAAAAGCCGTGGAAGGGGTGGAATGCGTTGCAGTAACGGTATTTTCTGATATATTCCTCATTGGTGGCAAAGTATTCGCCGTACCGGTTCATGTCCGGCAGGGTGTTCATGTAATCATGCTGGAACATATCATACATTTCCCTGGTATAAGGCCACAGCTCATCGTGGAAATAGCCGTTGCACAGGGAGGAGCATATAATCACGCAGTTGTCGCTCATGATGCGCTTATGACGGATGACCTGGGCTGAGATGGCCTGCATCAGCATGATGGGATTGGTTCCCATGCCCTCGCCGTAGTGGAAGAACTGGGGCATTCCGAATATCATCACATCATACTTCTTTTCTGCCCACGGCACATAGGTCCTCTTATCCGCCATAATCCAGGAATGGGGCTGCATGACCTTTGCGTAGCCGCTGTTAATCTCTATCTGGCGGGATTTTGTGTCCAGCACGGCGTCGCAGCAGAAAAACTTCTTTCCCATGCATTTCTCCATGTGCTGGCCAATCTCATCAAACTTTGTCCTCATCAGTGACGTTCCGCTGACCGGGGTAAAATCCTTGCGGTGCATCACCTCAGGCACATGGTGGGAGGCAATGGAGCGCCAATGGGTGATTCCCGTGGCGCAGTGCTTATAGCCCCCGGAATAGCCGCCGTAAGGATTTCCCTGGGTGTGGCCGATAAGGATGGCCACATCGCTGTCATACACATATTTATTCATGAGCACAGGGTCGCCCCGGTCCGTGGTGCCCAAATCCACCAGATGCTCATAATCCTCGCTGTCATGGTTGATGATTTGGTGTGTGTGCCAGAACTCATGGAACAGCTCATCCCCAAGTATGTTGTGGATTTCTGTTTCTGTATTCTTCCGGTGAAGCCCGTTGGAACAGATTAAAAGAATGTCCTTTTTCTCCACTCCCGCGTCATACAGCTCCTTAAGTATCAGTCTGATGGATATTTTCCTGTGGGAAGTGGGCTGTTCCCCGCCTTTTACCCTGTCCGGGAAAATGATGGTCACCTTGGAACCCTTGCGGGCCAGACGGGACAGTGGTTCCATTCCCATGGGATTGCGTATGGATTCCAGGGTCTTTTCCACCAGCCGGTCCTCCGGAATGCAGGGCGGGTCTGCCACGGTTTCGCCGGGTATGAACACATCGGTGCTGTCAGGAAGCTCTGCCGCCATTAGCCCTGCACCATATTCAAATGATAATTTCATATGATAATCCTCCTGTTATAATCAGTTGCGTGCCAGATAGGCGTCCACGATTTCCAGATATTCCTCCGGATAAAATCCAATCTGACCCTGGAACCTGGTAAGGGCAATCAGTCCGCCGTCCATGACAGGGACCGAAGCCAGCATACGGGCGTTGTCCGCCTTGAGTCCGCCTCCGTAGACAACATCCATGCCGCCGGTAATCTCCTTAATGTAAGAACCGACTTTTGTGATATAGGCTTCATCCGGCGGTATCCTTCCCGGTCCGATGGCCCATACCGGCTCATAGGCAATGACCACCTTTTCCCTGTCCACGTCCTTAAGCCCTGTCTCCAGCTGCTCCTTAAGCACCTCCTGCCAGCGTTCCTGCTCCCCGGCAGATTCCCCGATACAGTAAAGCACTGTAAGCCCGGCCTGGATTGCCGCCCTGACTTCCTGGTTCAGCAGCCTTCCCACTGCATCCCCATCCGTGATTCCGGCTTCCTCCAGGATTCCGGCCTTATCCCTGCGCTCCTCGCAGTGGCCGATGATGACGGAACTGCATCCCATTGCCTTTGCCGCATTGGCTGTGCGGTTGGTGGTAAATGCGCCGAAATTGCCGTTTTCAGCCGTATCATCCCTGTACACCCCCTGGCAGCCGATTTTAACCGGACTGTCCCCGCACAGGGCCTTCACTGCCGGTATCAGATGGGCTTCCGGGAAATACATGACGAACTCCACATCCTCCGGGCTGTACGCCTTTAGTTTTTCCTGGGTCTTCTGCACAATGTAGCTCCCCCATTCCTCCATGGGCGCAACACTGTTGACCCCTCCGTATTCCCTGGGTATATCGAACCGTTTCAGGTTCAGAAATATGTGTTTCATTCTCCCACTCCCATCTTTTCATACTCTTCTTTAAAGTCCACAAACTCCCTTAATTCAGGTCCGATGAGGGGCCTGCACCATTTCAGGAATGCGTCCGTCACATCATTTCCCCTGTCATTTATGTAATCATCCGGCAGCACCCGTTCATGCAGCATCACCTCTTTGATGGGAATGGCCGCGGTGCGGACGCCGTACTCTCCATCCTCATTTTCATCCCGTATAAGGCCAATCATGACGCCGCTCATGCCCTCCATGGCCGCCCGCAGCGCCTCCCTTCCGGCCAGGACTGCTTCGTCACGGTCCACCGGCGACTGCCAGGCTATGGATGCCCTTCCGCAAAGGCCGGGCTTTTCGCTTCTGGCCTTGATTCCCAGCTTCTGTATGACCAGATTCGCCAGATAAGCGCTGACATCCCCATAATAGGTAGCCCTCCCAACCTTGAAAATAGGAGGCACAATAGGTTCTCCGCTGTCATTCTTCAGTCCTTCGCTGGCAACCACCACCACGCCTCCCTTTTCTTCGTAAAGGCGTTTTACATCCTCCAGGAATTCCTCTTCATGGAAGGGGCGCTCCGGCAGATAAATCAGATGGGGCGCATCCCCCGGCTTCTTTCTGGCCAGGGCAGATGCAGCCGTAATCCATCCGGCATTGCGCCCCATGGCCTCCATGACACACACATGGATGGGCAGGGCCCTGACATCCGCCCCAACCTCTGCCGCGGAAGCAGCGATGAACCTGGCCGCGCTTCCATATCCCGGCGTATGGTCTGTTATGGCAATATCGTTGTCAATGGTCTTGGGGATTCCAACCACATAGATGTCCTCTCCCCTGCACGCCTCAAAGATGCGGCCGCAGGTATCCATGGTCCCGTTCCCCCCGTTCAGAAGCACATAACGGATTCCGTACTTTTTGAAGATTCCTGCCATGGCGTCATAGTCTTTCTGTTCCAGGGCATACCTGGATGAACCGATTGCCGTGGCCGGCGTCTGGAGCAGAAGCCTTAGCTTTTCCTCCGGATACTGCATCAAATCCAGAAACTGCTCCTTCAGAATCCCCTCACTTCCGCCGATTGCGCCGTACACCTTGCCTATGCTGCCGGAATTCCTGGCTTCCTCCACAACACCATACAGGGAAGCATTGATGACAGCCGTGGGGCCGCCTCCATGGACCACCAGAACATTTGCAGACATTGCCTCTACCACCTTTCCCATTTATAATACCTGCATTTTCCTATACCGGTCAGCCATTTCCTCCAGGGAAACCTGTTCCACCAAAGGCGCTTTGCCGTAAGAGCCAAACTGTACGATAAGGGTGCCCACCACTTCCTTCACGCCCCGCTCAATGCAGTCTGTAATGGCCGCCGTATCCTCATCCGGTATGGCGCCGGTCATCACGGTTTCCATGATGGGCGTCAGGAAAACCCTGGGGTCGAACTGCTCCCGCTTGGATTCCAGCAGCTCATAGATGCCTCCGATGGAGCTGCTGTTTCTCTTATCCGGGTTGCAGGCAAAAAATTCTTTCATATTGCGGGTAACCGCCAGCCGGATATCCGTATCCACATTAATCTTGTTGATGCCGCATCTGGCCGCTGCCTTAAGTTCCTCTATGGCGATTCCATAGGTACCGGTCAATGTGCCTCCCAGCTCATTGATTTCATCCACAATATACTGGGGAACCGTGGATGAGCCATGGGACACCAGGGCCCCAAAGATTCCCTCATGGTTCAGGCATTCCCGGATTGCCACCGCAATCTCCTTGCGCAGCTTTACATCCTTTCCCTTGGAAGCACCGTGCATAGTGCCGTAGGATATAGCCAGTGCATCCACGCCGGTCTTCCGGAAAAACTCCACTGCCTTTAAAGGGTTGGTATACGTGGAGCCCTGTGAAAACACCTGGTCCTCCACTCCGGCCAGCACACCCAGCTCCCCTTCCACACTGACGCCCCTTGCATGTGCGTATTTTACCACCTCGCGGGTCAGTTCCACATTCTCATCAAAGGCCAGGGACGACCCGTCAATCATCACCGAAGTATATCCCCCCTGTATGGCGGCTGCACAGGAGTCAAAATCACGTCCATGGTCCAGGTGAAGGACAATGGGGATGGGGCTGTCCTCCCCATATTTCTTAACGGCCCTGGCAATATTCCCGGCGCCGGCTTTCTTATCCTCCAGGGTGGCATTCATAAAGTCGCATCTTCCCCCCATGAAGCCGTTTGCCAGGTCCGCTCCCTGCAGGATGGCCGCGGAGCGGAACATACTGTGTACTTCGATGGCAGCCTTTGCCTGGGCTACCGCGTTCACATTAAATGCCCCCTGGGCAAACCCATGTTTAACAGAAGCCTCCATAAGAGGTCTTAATGGAATCAATGTCATAGCATACCTTCCTTTTCCAAGGTTTCATTCCGTACCGTGTCACGCCTTATCCTGGGAGCCTGCCAGCCGGATGATGTCTTTTATGTCTTCGCGCAGCCGCAGCTCCGCATACTGCGATAATTTCCATGCATGGCCCTGGTCTTTTCCCTCAGCCAGCCCTTCCTTCAGATATTCCACATACCGGCAGCGCACCTGGGTGCCGAAATTGATTTTTGCCACTCCGCTGTCAATGGAACGCTTGACCAATTCCTCGTCCATGCCGGTACAGCCGTGAAGAACAAAGGGAATATCCGTAAACTTCCTGCATTCCTCCAGCACCTCTACCCGGATATCCACAGGTCCGTTGTAAAACCCGTGGGCGTTTCCAATGCCGATGGCCAGTGAATCCGGGCGGCACAGCCTGAGATACTGCTTCACCACATCCGGGTCCGCAATGTTGGATGCGCCCATTTTATTTCCCTTGTCATCCAGGCGGCACAGCTCTCCGATTTCCGCCTCCAGCGGTACCCCGAAGGTCCTGCACACCCTGGCCACTTCCTCTGTGGCTGCTGCATTTTCCTCCACAGGCAGGGAGGAACCGTCAAACATAATGGAGGTAAATCCCAGCTTCAGCATCTCCATGCAGCGCTCAAAGCTGTCCCCGTGGTCCAGATGGATTGCAACCGGCACTGAAACCTTCCGGGCCATCCATTTTGCTGTCTCGTAAAACCAGTCATGGCCTGAATAGGCTCCTGTATTCACATAGTGGGCCAGTATGACCGGGGAACGAAGCTCCTCTGCAGCCATGCACACGGCCCGTATGATGTCATAGGTTCCTCCCTGGGTATTGATGGCGGGAACTGCATAGCGGCCTTCATATGCCTTTTGAAGCATTTCATAAGTGGTTGTCAGCATGTTATTCTCCTTTTCAGATGTTCACGATAACTTTCAGATAATCGGACGGAGACTGAATCATATCCTTTATGGTATCCTCCACCTGGTCCAGCTCAATGATTTTTGTGATAATGGCGTCCGTAGGCACCTTTCCCTGGTTGACCAGACCAATGGCCTCCGGGAATTTTGCATTGGAATTTCTGGACGGGCACACATCAATTTCCTTCTGCATCAGGCGTACCGTGTTAATCCGCACCGGGTCATGAGGCCATCCCACCAGGGCAATCCTCCCCCCGTGGCACACGTAATTGTGCATGTTCTCCAGAATCACAGGAGCACCCGTACAATCAATCATGGCCTCAGGCAGCTTGCCGCCGGTCACCTCCCGCAGATATTCCTCCACATGTTTGTCCGTGGAATTGAAGGTGCAGGGTACTCCCAGCTCCTTTGCATAATCCAGGCGCTTTTGCAGCACATCCACCAGAATAGGGGTTGCTCCGTAGTTGATGCAGGCAAATGCAGCCATAAGGCCGATGATTCCTGCGCCGAACACAACGCAGTGCTCTCCCTTTGACACCCTGGCCCTGGTTGCCCCGTGAAGACCGATGGTCAGGGGTTCCACCAGGGCTGCATGGGTGAAGGTCAGTTCATCGGGAAGCTTATATAAAAGCTGTACCGGGTGAAGGAAATACTGGGACATCATACCGTCCTTATGAACGCCGCACACATGGAGGTCCGCGCAGTTGTTAAAACGCCCTGCCGCGCACATGTGGCACTTATTGCAGGGGACATAGGGTTCCAGGGCCACACGGTCACCCGGCTTTAAGCCCTTGTCATTTTCCCCGATTTCCTGGATAACGCCCACTCCCTCATGGCCCAGTCCGTTAATGGGATAGCGCATGGTGGGATTTACTCCCCTGTAAGCAGTCACATCCGAACCGCAGATTCCGCACATTTCCATCTTTATGATTGCCTGCCCCTCCCTGAGTTCGGGCATGGGCATATCCTTTAACACCAGGTTTCCTGGCTCCGGCAGACATAATACCTTCATGATTTCAATCCTCCTCATTTTCTCTGATATAATCAAGCGCATTGGGCATGATGCCCAGAGACCAGCCTCCGTCAGCAAATATCACCTGCCCCACAATGTAATCTGATTCTTTACTGGCCAGAAAACAGGCCAGGCCGGCAATCTCCTCGGCCTTTCCGAAACGCCCGATGGGCGACACAGACAATATGGCCTTCTCATCCAATATTCCGGATTTAAGGGGTCTTTCAACCATCTCTGTCCGAATCCAGCCCGGTGCAATGGCATTCACCTTAATGTTGTACATGGCCCATTCTGCGCCCAGCTGCTCTGTCAGCAGATTCACCGCTCCCTTTGTAATGCCATAGGGCACCCGGCCCACGTTAATCATTCTGGTATTGCCGGAGGAGATATTGACAATGCTTCCTCCCCCGTCCCGTCTCATATAAGCCCCCACTGCCTGACAGCAGAACAGCGGCGCCTTCATATTGATGTCGATTACCTCATCCAGCACTTCCTCCGACAGTTTGAGCGTGGGACATGGACGGGCCACGCCGGCGCAGTTTACCAGCACATCAATATGTCCGTATTTTTCATGTACATAATCCGCCATGGAAAATATCTGCGCTCTGTCCCGCAGATTAATCTGATAAAACTCCGCCATATGGCCTATGTCCATGGCAGCCTTCCTACCCTCTTCCTCCAGCACATCCGCTATGACCACCCTGGCTCCCTCGCGGGCATATCTGGAAGCAATCCCAAACCCAATGCCTCTGGCCCCGCCTGTAACAATGGCTGTCTTTCCATTTAATCGTCCTGATTCCATATTTCTACCACCATTTAATCTTGTCTGTTATATAGTTGCGGTACTCGATAAACCTGGAGGATGTGATATCTCTGGGCCTTGGCAGGTCAATTCTCACTTCCTCCTTGATTTTGGCCGGTTTGTTGCTGAGAATCAGCACACGCTCCGCCAGATACACGGCTTCCTCTATGTTGTGGGTGATGAACACCACCGTGCTCCCCAGCTCCTTCCACAGGCGTATGACCTCATCCTCCAGATAAAAACGCATCTTAACATCCATCTGTCCGTAAGGCTCATCCATCAGCAGCAGGTCCGGCTGCATGGCAAAGGAACGTCCGATGATGATTCTCTGCTCCGCTGACACGGACAGCTCCCCCGGATACGCCTTCCTGAACTCCTGAAGTCCCATCAGGTCCAGTATCTGGTCCACCCTGCGGTCGATTTCAGCCTTGGGGATTCTCTTAATCTTAAGCCCATAGGCCAGGTTCTCCTCCACGGTCAGCCACGGAAGGGCGCTGGGCTCCTGGAACACAAAGGAAATGTTATGCTTGCGCGGGTCCGCAGGGACCCCGTCTATATACAAGTCGCCCTCACTGGGCATGTGAATCCTGGTAAGACAGTTTAAAAATGTGGTCTTTCCGCAGCCTGTGGGCCCTACGACACACACGAACTCGCCTTTACGGATGTTAAATGACATATTGTCCAGCACCAGCAGGTCGCCGAAGCGCTTTGTAAGATTCCTGACCTCAACTTTAACGGGCCGGGTGTCCTCTCTTTCAGGCATTTTTGTCCTCCTATACCATTAAATTGCTAAATCAGTGTTGTCGGAAATAACCGTACGCAGTTTTAAGAACTCCTCGCTTACCATATCCCTTGGCCTGGGAATGCTGATGGGATATACTTCCTTCACAGTGGCCGGGCAGTCGCTGAGCAGGATGATTCTGTCTCCCAGATAGCAGGCTTCCTCTATATTGTTGGTGACAAATATGACGGTGCGCTTTTCCTTTTCCCAGATTCTAAGGATTTCCTCCTGCATCTGATACCGTGTCTGGGCGTCCAGCTGCCCAAAGGGTTCGTCCATGATTAACAGCTTGGGGTCCGCCGCATAAGCCCTGGCAATCCCCACCCTCTGTTTCATGCCACCTGACAGCTGGGTGGGATAGGATTTCTCAAATCCCTTAAGGCCCACCAGCTCTATGTAATGCTGTGCAATCTCTCTGCGTTGTCCCCTGGACATTCCCCGGAATTTAAGGCCCAGCTCCACATTTTCCATAACCGTCTTAAAGGGCATCAGGGCCAGCTTCTGGAATACCATGCTGATTTCCGGGTTCACGCCCTTCCACTCCCTGCCATTGTACACAATCTTTCCCCCGGTCTGCTGCTCCAGTCCCGCAATGATATTGAGCAGCACGGTCTTGCCGCACCGCCCCGGTCCCAGTATAACCAGAAACTCGCCGTCATTCACATCAAAGCTCACATCTTTTATGGCTGTAAAATATCCCTTCTCACTGAAAAATGTCTTGGATATTCCTTTTATCTCCATTCGTCTGTTTAGTTGTTCCACGGGCACACCACCTTCTCAAGTTTTTGAAGCCCCAGTGACAAAAGGGCGCCAATGATTGCAATGGTTATGACAGAGACAAGTACCAGGGCCATATCGCTTCCCTGCCAGCCTCTGGTCACCAGTGCTCCCAGTCCTTTCTGGGCGCCTAACATCTCGGCCGCCAGTACCGTTGTCCAGCCTGAGCTGACCGAGGTGCGGATTCCCGCAAAGATGGAGGGCAGGGCAGTGGGGATAACGATATCCGTCAGTATCTGCCTGTTGTTTCCGCCAAATACATGGCCTACATCCAAATTGATTTTATCCACCATCTCAATTCCCGTGGAAGTGTTGATGACCAGAGGCACAAAGGTTCCGATAAATACCAGCAGCACCTTTGGGAATTCACCGATGCCGAACCACATGATTACAATGGGAATCCAGGCAATGGGCGGTATGGGACGGATAACCTCAAATATACTGCCGAAAAACGCCTTGCATTTCCTGTTCCATCCAATGAGAATGCCAAAGGAAATACCAAAAGCCCATGCAATAAGAAGCGCCATCAGCACACGCCTTAAGCTGGCCCATGCATGGCCTGCCAGGGAAGTCTTTGCGATGGGTTTGGTAAAAGTCTTCACAAAACGCGCCCACACATCAGCCGGGGCAGGCATCAGCTCCGGGTGGCTGTCCGAGAACAGGACCCATCCCACGGCAATCATCAGGATTGCCAATACAGGCAGGCCGTAGTACAGGACGTTTCTCAATGTTTTCTGCTGTTTGCTTGCTACATCCATATTCCTTACTCCCTCCTACCTGTTTACCTTCCAGCGCAGGAAATATTTTTCTGCCCTGGACAAAAATCCTGAAAGAATGGCTCCGATGGCGCCAATCACCACCATACCCACGATTACAATATCCGGGCGGGCCACTGTACGGCCAATCTGAATCATGTATCCCAGTCCGGCGCTGGCTGCCAGCATCTCTGCCGCCACCAGGGTGGACCAGGAATTTCCCAATGCCACGCGGATTCCGGCAAATACCATGGGAAGGGAGGAAGGTACACCCACTTTCCAGAATATCTCCGCGTTGGAGGCCCCAAAGGTCCTGGATACATTAATCAGAGTCTTGTTGGTCAGCTTTATGCCTGTGTAGGAATTGATGACACAGGGCACAAAGGCGGTAAAAAAGATGATGAGCGCCTTTGCCTTCAGGCCGATTCCCATCCACACCACTACCAAGGGTATCCAGGCAATGGGGGGAACCGGCCTCACCAGCTCAAAGATGGGGCGGATAAAACGGTCCGCATAGGTCCACCAGCCCATGACCAGTCCCAGCGGAACGCCGATTATGATGGCTGCCAGGAAACCGGATAAGGCAACCTGGAGGCTGGCCAGTATATTCACCCACAGGACGTTGCCGTCCGGGGCCTTATTCGCAAACTTATACATCAGGGTCTCAAAAATCTGGGTGGGTGCCGGAAGCATCCTCTCATTCACAAGACCCACGCTTACTACCAGCTGCCACACGGCCAGCAGAGTGATGATTCCTGCCGCGCTTAACAGGGCGTAATTCAGGCCTTCCTTTGATTTCTGCTTTTTCCACTCCAAAAGGCCAGCCTCTAATTTCTCATTTCCAGTTGCCATATCGGTATCTCAGCTCCTTTTTAATTTGCGGTTTCAGTCAGTACCTCATTTAACAGCTTTCCATCCGTATGTCCCACGAATCTCTCCTGGTCGCCTTCCTTGTAATTGCCCACGCTGATAAAGAAATCAAGCACGTCCAGAAGTCTCTGGTCCATAACTGTATTGTCGGAACCCTCTGCCTTGTTATTCAGCATATCGCATGCCTCCTGCAGGGTGTAATATGTATCAGCCTCCAGATACTTGGCAGTGGTTTCCCTGTCCATGGAGCTTCCGTTTTCATCGTTCATGTCCACGCAGTAGTCAATGGCCTTTTCCTTGTTTTCCTTCATCCAGTCCAGGGTATTAAAGTATACTTCCATGAACACCTTCATAGCCTCGTACTTATCCGGGTCAGCATAACTGTTCTTATTAGCCACAAAGCTGCACATCAGTCCGGAATCAGCCATGGGGCCGCTGGCGACAGGCGTATACTTATCAGACTCAGCCAGCATCTTAAAGGTACCGCCCGACCCGGTCAGCACACACACGTCTCCCTCGCCTGCCAGAAATGCGCTGTAAGCTGTGGCCGGGTCCATGGCGATAAAGTTTACGTCGTCAACCGTAAGCCCGAAGCCTTCCAGTACCTTAATCAGCACATACTGTGTAACACTGCCGGTATTGCACAGGATGGATTTTCCCTTCCAGCTGTCCGCATCCCCGTAAATCTCATCGCTCAGGCTGCTGTGTCCCTTGCCCGCCTTTACAATATCCGAATCATTTCTGGCAAATACATACTGTGTTCCGTCGTCCGTATTGCTGGAGCCAAGAACCAGCGCATCGTATCCCAGAACACCTGCAAACACGCCGCCCACTCCGGTGCAGCCAATATCCCAGCCGTCGGATGAAAGGGATTCCATCTGTACCGGCCCGTTGGTAAACAGCACTTCCTCAATATCCAGTCCCTTTTCCTTAAACCAGCCTTCCTGCTCCGCAATATAGATGGGCAGATAATTAAGGCTGCCTCCTATACCCGACACGGTCAGCTCATAGCTCTTGTCCGCTGCCTTACTGTCTCCTGCTCCCGACGCCTGTGTCTGTGTATCCGCCTTCTTGGTTTCGGAACCTGCTCCGCAGCCTGCTGCCATCCCGGCACACATAACTGCTGCCATTGTCACTGCCAATGTCTTTACTAATGATTTTCTCATAACGTTTGACCTCCTGTCCCCAAATGGTTCTCTTATTTTTGCTACATGCTTTGCGTAATAAACAGCCGCCTTTACCCTCTTATGAAAGTTGCATATTTTTTTCCTTGTTTTTGTTAAATGATTAACATTTATACCGCTAAAATAATACGGAGCAACCGTGTTACGTCTATTTTTGACTATTTATCACCCAACTTGCAAAGTCATTATAGCAATATGACTATGCCAAGGCAAGGCAATTCAAACCAAACGTTTGCGTACCGGAGAATCTCAAAAAACCGTTGATATACCAGCCTTTATCCACGGTTTTCCTCCACTTTCGTCCACAGTTTTTTACGCAAACGTTTGTGTATTATTTTATAGTAATCCCAGGCCTTTTTTTGTATACTTAAAGTAAACAGATTCAGAAATTTGCTTGAAAAACCCCAGAAAAGGAGGGTTGCCATGACATTAAAAGAAATCGCCCGGGAAGCAGGGGTATCCATCTCCACCGTCTCCCGGGTCATAAACAAAAACAGCACCAATGTTGCCAGCAAGGAAGTCCAGGACCGCATCTGGGAAATAGTCCGGCGCACCGGCTATACCCCAAATGCCACGGCCCGCAGTCTGAAAACAGGGGCTGCAAAAGCGGCCGACTCTCCCACCCGGTCCATTGCCTGCCTGTATGCAAGAGCTGAGGACTCCAACTCAGACCTGTTTTTCTCCACGCTGGCCCGCAGCATTGAGAAGGAAGCGTTCAAGCACAACTACGTGTTAAAATACTCCTTCACTGCCATCGACATACACCATCCCAATACATTCCGGCTCATCACAGATAATCATGTGGACGGCGTGGTGGTCCTGGGGCGGTGCGACAAACAGACCCTGAGCTTTTTAAAGAAATACTTTAACTGCGTGGCCTACACCGGGCTCAATCTGCTGGAGGCCAAATACGACCAGATAATCTGCGACGGATACCAGGCCAGCCTTGCTGCCATGAATACCCTCATCGGCCTGGGCCATACAAGAATTGCCTTTATCGGAGAAACACAGTTTGAGGACAGGTACACCGGCTACTGCGCGGCCCTGAGCGCCCACAATCTGCGCCCGGCAAAATCCCACATCGTCAATGTTCCCCTTTCCTCCGAGGGAGGATACAAGGGGGCCAAGGAACTTCTGTCCCGCAGGACAGATATAACTGCCGTATTCTGCTGCAATGACAATACGGCCATCGGAGCCATGAGAGCCATCAAGGAAGCCGGGCTGGTGATTCCTGACGACCTGTCCGTCATCAGCATCGACGACATAGACACGGCCCAGTATCTCTCGCCCATGCTTACCACCATCCATATACCGGTGGAAGAAATGGGACAGATGACAGCAAAAATCCTCATTGACCGGATTGAGGAAGGCCATAAGCTGCCCATCAAAATGAACCTTCCCTTCTATCTGGCTAACAGGGAAAGCTGCGCCCCCTACAGCCCAAAGCAGGAAGACGCCTGACACGAACACGGGCTCTAGGTTTTTCAAACATACTCCGGTGCAAAACAGTTCTGCCATAAATAACAAAAAGAAAAGAGGAATACACCATGCTGATTACAATCAAGGATTCCAAGACAGCGGCTGTCATAGACTCCACAGGAGCCCAGCTCATTTCCCTGAAGGATGTTTCCGGCCATGAATATATCTGGCAGCGCCACCCGGAATACTGGGGCAAATGCTCCCCCCTCCTGTTTCCCGTGGTAGGCAACTGCCGGAACGACAGGACTATCCTGGAAGACCGCATATACGCCATTGAGAAACACGGCTTCTGCCGTGAACATGACTTTGATGTGTCACAAGTCTCTCCGGCAAAAGCAGTTTTCACCATGGAGGACACTCCTGACACACACCGTGTATACCCCTACGCCTTCTGTCTTTCCCTGACATATGAACTGAAGGACGGCATGCTTTCCATGGAATATCAGGTAAAAAATAAAGACCGGCGCGCCATGTGGTATGCTATTGGGGCTCATCCGGGATTTAACTGCCCCATGGAGGAAGGATTTGCATTTGAGGATTACTGGCTGGAATTTGAACAAGAAGAAGATACGGTCAGTATTCCCTATGATTTGGAGCAGCTGCACTTTGCGCCTTCCAAACCAGGCATTCCGCTGAAGGGCAGCAGCCTCCCCTTAAACCGGGAAATGTTTAAACATGATGCCCTGTTCTTTGACAAACTAAATTCACGGAAGGTATCCATCCTCAATCCCGCCACCGGCCGCGGCGTGGAGGTGGGATTCCCAGGCTTTGAAACCGTTGCCTTCTGGACCCTGTATCCGAAACCGGCCCCCTATCTCTGCGTGGAACCCTGGAACGGCTCCGGCATCTATGAGAATGAGGACGACCAGCTCTCCCACAGACACCACATACAGCACCTCTGCCCGGGAGACAGCCGCAGTTATGTTATGACCATACGGATACTGGGGTGTTCATCCCCTAAAAAACACAACCAGTAAATACCCCAGTGTCAGGCACAGCCCAATACAGAAAAGCATCAGTCCAAAGGAAAAGCTCTCCTCCACCAGCCGTCCGGTGCGTTTAACTTCTTCCTCGGCCTTCATCAGCCCTGGTATCACAGATTCCCTGCGCCGCTGGCTCCTTCCGGGAGCCAGCCGTTCCAGGGACCCCAGCCTGTCTATGGTCCTTCCCAGCACAACGGCAATCCTGTCCCCGCCCTGCTCTCTCCTGCTTCCATCCCTCTGCCTGTGAGTGGTTTTTCTGGCCAGCCGGATAAGGCTGTCCCCCAGACAGTCCATTGCCCGGCAGACCACCGCAGACACGGCCAGCAGCACCGCAACCATTGTGGACAGCAGATATCGGTCCGCGGCCCTGCATACAGCGCCGCACACAGCAGGAAGCAAAGTCTGAATCACAGGGCGGTACACCAGCTCTTCCAAATCCAGCCATGCCGGCCAGCGGTCCACATAATCCCTGGTTGCGTTCACTCCATTTTCACGCTTCATAAGAAATCCCCTGACCCCCGCACCGTACAGCGCCAGACCGATGCCAATGGATATCATTGCTCCCTTCAGATTCCCCCTGGAAAAATAGGACACCAGATGCACCGGTATGTCTGCATGGAAAAATCCCTGTCCCAGGTCCGCCAGGTAATCCATAAAAATATGGGGGACCAGCCCCAAGACCGGCAGGGCAGCAGACGGAACCACCAGCGCCAGCCGGCTTATGCGGCCCATATAGCTTCCCTTCATATCATCAAATTCTTTCTGCCTGGTGGGATGCCGCTCCACGAACAGCGCCACAAACAGCTTGGCCATATAGGCCAGGGTCATGCCTCCCGTGATAAGGAACAGCCACTCAGCTGCCTTCCATATTCCCGGTTCAGTCAGTATATACCGTACCGCGGGCCATTCCCATGGGCCTGCTGATGTCATCGGGACCGCTGCCCCTTCCCTTACAGCCTCTATATATTCCAGGATTCCCTCATGCAGCAGGGTCTTGCTCACATATCCATTTCCAAAAGGGATTCCGCTGATTCCCAGGGCTCCCATCAGAAAACAGAAGCACAGACAGGGCTTTTTCCTTCCGAATCCCCTGATATCATTGAGATTCAGCTGATGCAGGTTCATGAATACAGCGCCTGCGCTCAAAAACAGTACCAGCTTTAAAAGGGAATGGTTTACCATGTGCAGGAATGCGCCCCTGACAGCCAGGAAATCATCCCGCCCAGCTGCCCTCAGCAGGCAGGACATCCCAATCCCGGTAAAGATAAAACCAATCTGGGACACAGAGGAACAGGCCAGCGTCCGTTTCAGGTTAACGGAAAAAAGCGCCAGCAACGCTCCCAGGAACATGGTCGCCAGCCCCAGAGCAGTAACCAGAAGCCCCCAGGCCCCGTCCGAACCAAAGATACCGCAGGAGACAGCAATGACGCCAAATACCCCTGCCTTTGTCAGTATACCGGAGAGCAGGGCACTGGCCGGAGCAGGGGCCACCGGATGGGCCTTGGGAAGCCAGATATGAAGCGGGAAACATCCTGCCTTTGCTCCAAACCCAAACAAAAGCATTCCTCCGGCCCCATACAGCCTCCATTGATTCCCTGTGTCCCCGGCTATTTTAACAGCCTGTTCCAGAGCATCCATTTCCAGTGTCCCTAACAGGTCATGGAGCAGGAATAATCCCATCAGCATCACCAGACCGCCTATTACCGCAACCGCCAGATACGTGTTCGCAGCCCTCAGGCTCTCCCTCCTGCCGTCAAACGCCACCCACACATAGGAGGTAAAGGACATGATTTCAAAGAATATAAAGACAGAGTATAAATCCGCAGACAAAAACACGCCCGCCGTGGCCAGGAATGTAATCCAGAAAAAAGCATAGTACGTTCTCCGGTTCCTGTAATGCTCCATATACTCCTTAGAAAACAGCCCGCAGCAGGTCCACATGATAACCGCAATCAGTACATAGACCAGACGGAACCCATCCAGCCGAAAATGGATTCCCAGGCCGCAGATTCCCGGGAGCACCAGGTCCATTGTCTCAATCATCCCGCCATCCTCCCTATCTCTGTAAATATCTCCATCACCGGCCCTGAGTACAGGCCCAGCCCGATGATTGCCGCAGCAAATATGACCAGAGGCGCCAGCATCATCCAGCCAGGGTCCCGTATTTCCTGTAATGCGCTTTCAAACTTTGGGGTCTGTTCCGGCCCGTCCGCCTTAGGAAAATAGGCCCTGACCAACACCGTAAACATATACACCGCTGTCATGAACGCAGAATACAGAAGCACACCCGCCCCTGCATAAGCAAGCCATTTCCCGCTGCTGCCGGCAGCTGCCAGGTCCGCCCCGCAGCCAAAGGCTGCCTGGGCTATGTTCCATTTGCTGACGAATCCCGCAAACGGAGGTATTCCAGCCAGTGAAAAGCTGGCCACAGTCAGACATCCGAATGTCACAGGCATGTACCGTCCCAGCCCGTCCAGCTCATATACATAGGTCCTGCCGGACTGATGCATCACACAGCCGGCGCAGAAAAAGGAGCATATCTTCATGAAAGCATGGAACACCATGTGGCTCAGGGCCGCGGCCAGTCCCAGCGGGCTCATCATTACGGTTCCCAGAAGGATGTAGGACAGATTGCTGATTGTGGAATAGGCCAGCCGCCGCTTCCAGTGTATTTCCTTTACAGCCATGGTAGAGCCGAACACAATGGTCACCATCACTGCGGCCATGACCGCCATATGGGCCCAGGTACCCCTTAGAAATTGCGTTCCAAAGCTAAAATAAGTAAGCCGTATAACAGCAAATGCACCGGACTTCACCACTGCCACCGCATGAAGCAGCGCCGTCACCGGCGTGGGGGCGACGGTTGCCTCGGGAAGCCATCCATGGCAGGGAAACAGGGCTGCCTTCACACCAAACCCGAAAAAAGCCAGCACATACACCAAAAGCAGCGTACCTCTTCTCTCCCGGACCGCTGTCAGGTCCAGCACGCCCCCGGGCATGAACTGCGTATTACCGGATGCAGAATAGCTCAGCACGAAAATGATTCCAATAAATGCAAAGGCAGCTCCTCCAATGGCATAGTACAGATATTTCCTGCTGGCCCTGGCAGCCTCCCTGGTCATGGGATGAAGCACCAGCGGAAAGGTTACAAGGGTCAGCAGCTCATAAAACAGGTACAGCGTCATCAGATTACCGGAAAAAGCGATTCCCACGGTCACGCCGTATGTCATGAGATAGTATGCAAAAAAAGAGGTCCTGCGCTCCTCATGCCTCATATACTCAAAAGAATACAGCACCGCAAGAGGCCACAGAAGGGCAATCAGCCCTGCAAAGACACTCCCCAGGCCGTCCAGGCAGAACATGACCTTCAAATCCCCGTAAAGACGGAACAGCACTGCCTGTTCCCCTGTGCCTGACTTTGCAGCAATAAGCCACCCTACCATCAAACTGTTTGCCAGGGTAATGCCTCCTGTCAGGAACTCCAGCCTGCGGTAGGCGCCATCCTTACTGCTTTCAGCCTTCATGGGAAAATGTCTGACTATCAGAAGCAGTATTCCCCCTCCTATGGGAAGAAGGGCAGGAACTGCCAATACCATACTGTTCATATCCTTTCCTCCCTTAAAGAACCGCTGCCGCTATGGATTCCAGCGCAGACAGAAGAGGACCTGGGAAACATCCGAAAAGAAGGGCTCCTGCTGTCAGCGCCAGCATGGGAACCAGCATGAGCCGGGAAGGCTCTGCGCCCATGGCTGTCTCCGTATATGGCTCACCCTCCACAGATTCCCTCCCTGCTTCCGCCGCTGGTTCCACTGCCGGAAAAAAACCGTTAATGGTAAGAGGCAGCAGATATCCCGCTGTCAGCAGAGCGCTTACCAGCAAAACCGCAGGACCTGCCACGGACCATCCTGCCAGCCCTGAGGACAATGCGCCGGAGGCCAGATACCATTTGCTCACAAAGCCGCTGGCTGGCGGAATGCCTATCAGAGCCAGGGATACCACGGTGTAGCACCCCATCATGACAGGCATCCTCCTGCCCAATCCCCCCATATCCTTAACCCTGGTATATCCGGTCTGAACAATGATTGCGCCTGCTGCCAGGAACAGGGCATTCTTAATAAGGGAATGAAATACCACATGTGCCAGGGCTCCCACAAAGCCCGCAGGAACCATGAGGCCCAGACCAAACAGAATATAGGATACCTGGCTCACCGTTGAATACGCCAGACGTTTTTTAAGCACAGGTTCCATGTAGGCCAGCATGGACCCCATGAATACGGTTGCCAGGGAAAGGAACATCCACACATCCTGGACCCAGGTTCCCTTAAGCCGGTCCGGTCCCACGATAAAATACACCACCCGCAGGATGGCCAGCACCCCGGCCTTGGTTATCAGGCCGGACAGCACGGCGCTGGCCGGCGCCGGGGCCACTGGATGGGCGGTTGGAAGCCAGCCGTGCATGGGGAACATGCCGGCCTTTGTTCCAAAACCAATGAGGACACAGCAGACTGAAACCAGAAGCATCCCCTCATTCCCCGCCAGGGAATCCTTAAATGCCACGCCTCCCGGGGTAAAGGTAAGGGTAACGGCTGTCCCCGCCAGGAAAAAAATACCGAACAGGGCAAGAAACGCACCTGCCACTGAATAAAACAAATACTTAAGCCCTGCCATCACTGCCTCCCTTGTCATCTCATGAAGCACCAGAGGAAGGGAGGTCAGTGTCATCATCTCAAAAAACACATACAGAGTCACCAGGTTTGCGGAAAAGTCCAGCCCTATGAGAACTCCCAGCACAATCAGATAAAATCCGAAAAAACGGAACTCGTCCTTTTCATGGACCATATAGGAGACAGAATATATTCCGGCCAGCAGCCAGACCACACAGGTAAGGGCGGCAAAAATCCTGCTAACCCCATCCACGGACAGACCAATGGTAATGGATTGGGACAGCCGCCACACCGCCAGCTGTCCTCCCTTATACAGGGCCCAGAATGTAAGGATACATCCTGCGGCCAAAGTACCGGTCACAATCCCCATGAGAATCCTCCGGTCCCTTCTCAGTCCTTTCACGGACAATACCAGCGCGCCCACAACCACGGGGACCAGTATTGGCAGCAATAACATCACATTTCCTTCCATATAGTCCGTCTCCTTTTAATCAAACATGGCAAGTCCGTTCTCAATGGCCAGGACCACTGGCTGGGACTTGAGCCCCAGTGCCAGGTTGAGCAGTATAAAGCATAAAACAGCTGCCCGCAGCTTCCATGAGCTTCCCGCCCTCCGGCTGCTTCTCTCTCCTCTGGAATATAAGGTGATAACCAGACGAAGGAAATATATTGCGTTGAGCGTAGTGCTCACAGCCAGGGCAATCAATGTGGGAATCATCTTATGAGGGCTCTGAAGAGCCGATGTGGCAAACAGCAGCTTGGAAATAAATCCCGCCAGCATGGGAAATCCTACCATGGACAGGGAACCCACGGCAAAGCCCATGCCCGCCAGAGGCGCCCTGTAGCCCGCTCCCCTCAGGCTCCTGTAATCCTTCCTGCCGCCTGACACCTCATAAAGCCCCACGGCGCTGATAAACAGCAGGGCCTTGGTGGCTGAGTGGGTAAACATATGGAATATGGCCGCCACCATTCCGGCCTGGGTTCCCAGGCCGATTCCCATATAGATATAGCCAATCTGCGCCACCGAAGAGTAGGCTATCATCCTTCTGGTATCTGACTCCGCGATGGCATGGACAGACCCCATTATCATCCCCGCCAGACCGAATACATAGAGCACATTCACAATCTGGCTGGCAATTACATTTTCCCGTCCAAGAACCCGGTAAAAAATCTTAATCAGCAGAAATATATATCCCTTTGACACCAGACCGGACAGGACAGCGCTGGCAGTAGGCGTTGCATACCCGTATGTATCCGGAATCCAGTAGTGAAACGGATACAGGCCGCTTTTAATGGCCAGGCCCACGCTGATAACAGCCAGTATGACCAGCATGGGAATCCCATAGACTCCCGCTGCCTCAATCTGTGCCACAGCCGCCTTTGCAGGACTCATAAGAAGATGGCCCGTGACGTCGTAGAGCAGGCTTAAACCTATGAGGAACAGTCCTGAACCCAGCTGGCTCATAATCATATAGCGGATGGCAGCCGACAGGCTCCGGCCCTTCTGCCGTATCATGATAAGTCCGCACCCGGCAATGGTGTTAATTTCCACAAATACATACGCTGTAAACAAATCATTCGTATAAATAAGAGCCAGCAGGGAACTGAGCATCAAATCAATCATAATGAAAAACAGGTTCAGCTTTGTACCTTCCACATCCTCATAAGTGTGGTCCAATCCCCCCATAACGGACAGCAGCATCACTACGCCGAACATCATGGCCGTAAGCCCCTCCAGCACCCCTGCCCTGATTTCATTTCCCCAGGGCGCAGGAAAATGTCCCATCATATAGGTATAGCTCTCTCCCGTACCCATGCAGGATGCCATCACAGCCCCGGACATGACCGTTACCGAAAGAATCGCTGCAACACTCAGGTTCCTGGCCTGTTTTCCTGACAATGCCAGAGACAGAATGCCGGAGAACATGGCTATGATAATGGAAAAGAACGGGAAATTCTGCACCAGGCTCATGTCTTTTCCTCCTGCTTTGCATGCATCAGGATTTCATCCAGGTCCAGGGACCCATACCGTTCATACAGCCGTATGGTCAGGGCCAGCATCAGGGCCGTGGTGCTGACAGAAACAACGATACCGGTAAGCACCAGTCCGCTGGGAACCGGATTGATGTATGCCTCTGTATTGGTAATCCCATCCGCCACAATGGGAACCATGCGCCCCCTTATGTATCCCTTGGCGGCCAGAAACAAATAGACTGCCGTGTCCATGATATTCATTCCCATAATTTTTTTTATCAGGTTCCGGTGAAGCAGCAGCATGGTGAACCCCACGCCAAACAGGATGACCGAAACCGTTTCCTCTATATTAAGCAGCAAATGACCTGCCATCCTACATTCCCCCTTTCCGGAACAGTGTATAAAACGCATACATGGTACATGCCACCACCAGGCCCACGCAGATGTTAAGGGGCAGAATAAGGCCGCTGCTGAGTATTGTACCCGGCGTGCCCAAAGGAATGCCGCTGTCCATATGGTTGGCTCCGGTGAAAAACGAATAACTCTTTGCCAGACAGTAAAAGGTGAGCGCTCCAAGGGTAGTCCTGCGGTACACCTTTTCCGTAAAGAAACATTCGGTTTTCCGAAATCCAAAGGCATTGAGATAAAGTATCAGTCCGGACCCCAGGACCGCTCCTCCGGAGAACCCTCCTCCCGGCGACAGATGGCCGTTCAGCACAATATATATGCCGAATATTATGATAAGCGGCACCAGCACACAGGCACATTTCTGCAGAATGATATCGTTTTTTGGTTCAAACAGCCTGTCGTTGGCCTCCTCCAGGCGCTTTCTTGTGTCCTTATCCCTGTTTGCCGCATCAATCCTCAAAAGAGCAAACACACAGCAGGAAGCTATAAACAGGACACAGGACTCTCCAAATGTATCAAAGGCCCTGTAATCCAGAATCATGCCAGTCACCATATTCACTGCCCCTGTCTCTCTGAGTCCTTCTGTTATATAGCGTGACGAGACCTCATTATTATCCGGATTGCCCGCATTGCCGAACACGGGAAGGTAGGCAATGGTCCACAGCAGGACAAATATAATACTGAAACAGAGCAGCACGGACATCACCTGATAAAACCTGCGGAAGACGCGGATTCCCCGTTCCTGGGAAAGGCTTCCCTTATCCTCTGCCGTTTCCTGTTTTTCCCTGGTCTGCCGGAACTCCTGTTCTGTATAAGCCTCCATGGGCAAAACAGCATCCTGGTCCGGAACCTGAATCTCTATCCCGTCTGCAAGGAGGTCCGCCCCCTTATCCACCCATTTTCTGAACCTCAGCCACCGGCTTCTTTCATAATCATCCCTTCTCCTGCTCATCCCGTTCCTCCCTGCGGATTGCCTTTATTTTCTTCAAGGTTATGAAAAACAGAATACTCGTTACCCCCGCCCCCACCGCTGCCTCTGTAATGGCTAAATCCGGTGACTGGAGCAGAATCCAGATAACGCACATAATCAGGCTGTATGACATAAAAATGATGATGGAGGTCAGAAGGTCCTTTGCAAACGCAACAGATACCGCACACACAATAAGGCAGACCAATAAAATAATTTCAAATATTCTCATGCTTTGTCCCCGCTTTCATCTGGGTCTTTTGGATGGGATTTATCGATTACAAGTATTTCCCCCAAATCCTCGTCCGTCATTGCCTCCAGCCGGCTAATCATATGGCCCGATACAGGTCCTGCTGTCCAGAAAAACAGGATGACCAGAAACAGCTTCAGGGAATCCATGGAAATTCCCCTCATGACTATCAGACCGATAAACACAAACAGAATTCCCAGGGTATCTCCCATTGCCGCTGCATGCATCCGGTTCAGAGCCTTGTGAAAGCGGTTGACCCCGAAAACCGACAGCACCATAAACAGGATACCGATAAACAGAAAGGATGCAGATAATGATAATTTTAGCCATTGCACCGTCATATATCTCCCTCCTCCTTTTTACACAGCCTGTCCTCCTGCCCTTCAGACTGATGTTTCAGATTATCGTCAATGGCATCCAAGTCTGCTTTCATTTTCTTATGCTGCAGATAAACGCCTGTATAGACCTTGCACAGAACCACTACCCCCAGAAAACTGAGCATGGCATAAATCAGGCAGACATCCACCAGATAATTCTCATCCAGATACACGGACAGAATTGCGATAATCATGATAATCATGGTCCCTGTCATATTAACAGCAATAATCCGGTCCGCAATTCCCGGTCCCAGGACAGAACGGACCATACTGACAATGATTAACAGAGCCAGCACAATGACGGCCGCGGCCAGAAGAATATCATACACCTGTTCGATTACCTCCATCTCTCTTCCTCCGCCTCCATTTCCTCCAGCAGTTCCACAAATACGGACTCTTCCATTCCCTCAGCCAGTTCCCGGTCCAGGCAATGGACGCAGAAACGGTTTCCCTCCACTGATACGGTTATGGTTCCAGGTGTCAGGGTTATGGAATTAGCCAGCATAACCTTGGCCAGTCCGGTTCTGAGAGCTGTTTCAAAATATACAAAGGCAGGCTCCGGCTGCAGCTCCGGCGAAAGGATAATTTTAAGTACACACACATTGGCCCTGACAATTTCCTTGACCAGCACCCAGAAATATCTGACAAACAGAGGAATCAGTTTGAAGAGCAGTAATTCCTTCCTCATGCTGTATTCCATGAATCTGCACATAAAATAAAAAAGTGCGGCTGAAATTACAACGCCAAATACGCAGATTTCTGCTGTCACCTTGCCGTTTAAAATCAACCACACTGAAAAAAACAGAAGAAACATAGGCTTACCCCCCTTTGCCTGGTCTCCTTCTACCGATTACAGAATATTATACTGCTGTTTCCGGTCAAATACAAGAATATAAAGGCCGGCCGCTGCTGCCATAAGAGATAGCTTTAAGCCCTTACTTTTGCTATACTCAGTTATATCCACTACTCCCTTTATCCCCTACTATCTTCCCCCTGATTTTCCCCGGCTAATCCTTCGACATTTAGCGACATAATTTAGCGTTTTTTGTCGTCTTGTCTTACTTGATAAAACCCCCATCCCCGGTTTAACTTTACAGGAGTCAACTGATATCGGGAGGAATCATCATGAAATACGAAAGAGAAACCTGTAACCTGCTCCGGCGCCTCGGCGTCAACAACTCCTATGTGGGGTTCCGCTATACAGTTTATGGTATCATCCGCGCAATTGCCAATCTGGAACTGCTAATCTACATATCCAAAGGACTTTATGTGGAAATTTCTGCGGAATACCATACATCCACTGGCTGTGTGGAACGGAATATCCGCACCATTATCAGCACCATATGGGCCCATGGAGACCGGAACCTCTTAAATCAGGTCTTTGGCTTCAATTTGGAACAGAAGCCGCGAAATGGCGCCTTCATAGATGCGCTCTCTCACTATGTTGTGGAACACTACTACGACTGATTTTTGTAAAATGTGTTTAGGGTGTCCGTCTGCTTATTGCCAGGACATAATTTACAAAATCACAGAAAGCGAAGAGTGGCCGGACCCGATACCATCGGGTCTGTTTGCTGCACTCATAAGTTTCCCTGGAACCGCGCAGCTCCTCCGGAAACAAAAAAAGCCCTGTAAACACAGGACTCTTACGTATGCGGCTAACAGGACTCGAACCTGCACGGTTTCCCAATGGGACCTAAACCCATCGTGTCTGCCAATTCCACCACAGCCGCAAATATAAAAAATGCGGGTGGCCGGACTTGAACCGGCACGGTATCGCTACCGAGGGATTTTAAGTCCCTTGTGTCTGCCTATTCCACCACACCCGCAGATTGATATATGACAAAGCCATATGCAGATATAAAACAAATGGGGCCTACAGGGCTCGAACCTGTGACCCTCTGCTTGTAAGGCAGATGCTCTCCCAGCTGAGCTAAGACCCCAATAGGTATCTCTTTCAGCGTATATATGAAAGAAAAACGACCCGGAACGGGTTCGAACCGTCGACCTCCGCCGTGACAGGGCGGCGCTCTAACCAGCTGAGCCACCGGGCCATTATTTAGATGATATAGTTCTCATTCTGCTTTAGTTAGGAAGAGTGGACCTTCGGGGACTCGAACCCAGGACCGACCGGTTATGAGCCGGTTGCTCTAACCAACTGAGCTAAAGGTCCGAACTATATAATCACTAACATTGCTTACTGTTTTACAGTAAAAGCCGATGATCGGACTCGAACCGATAACCTGCTGATTACAAATCAGCTGCTCTGCCAATTGAGCCACATCGGCGTATCTAAACTGGTCAAATGACCCCAACGAGATTCGAACTCGTGTTACCGCCGTGAAAGGGCGATGTCTTAACCGCTTGACCATGGGGCCTGAATAAGGTAGTGGTCGCCATGGACTTCCACTAAAACTCCCCGAGTAGGACTTGAACCTACGACAGCGCGGTTAACAGCCGCGTGCTCTACCGACTGAGCTATCGAGGAATAATGATACGCTTATTGTACTTTGCGCTGACCAAATCATTATACAATAACTTTGTCAAAATTTCAAGCACAAATATAACATTTTACGTACCCTCAAAACCACATATTGAATTCCGATTGTTCCACAAACCACTTTCCCTTAACCTTTTTGGATAAGCCCTCGACCGATTAGTATTAGTCAGCTCCGTA
>NZ_SPHO01000026.1 GCF_005845215.1 Clostridium sp. 1001271st1 H5 | reverse complement strand
TAGACATAGCCACAAAATACGCTATTTCTTAAATTTTAAATTTCGTCACTTTGCCGATACTGATTTATGATACCTCTGAACAGTAACTGCAAAAGCCCATAACCCCCGTAATCAGCAGTTCCATCTATGGACATTCCCCGCCCTATTTGCTATAATTGAGATGTTTTAATCGCATTCACATCCAACACACCAACAATAAAACAGAGGTAAAGAAATGACAAATCCTAACGATAACGGGGAGTCCATCCCCACATACCATATTGACCATACCCTTTATGAGGGCCGTCCCGCCGACGCATCCGGCCGTGAGGACAAGGAAATCCGCACCTACGATTTACTGGATTCCCTCCACGTTCCCTTTGTGCGCGTGGACCACGACGCCCTTCCCACCATTGAAGCCTGCCGCGAGGTGGACCAGCTTCTGGGTACGGAAATCTGCAAGAATCTGTTCCTGCGCAATGCCCAGAAAACCGATTTCTACCTGCTGCTCATGCCAGGCAATAAAAAGTTCAAGACAGCCGTTCTGTCCAAACAGATTGGAAGCGCCCGCCTGTCCTTCGGGGAAGCGGAATTCATGGAATCCTTCCTGGACATCACTCCCGGTTCTGTTTCAGTCATGGGCCTGATGAACGACAGCGAAAAACGTGTCAGACTGCTGATTGACAAAGATATCCTGGAAGAAGAATATTTTGCATGTCATCCATGCATCAACACATCCAGCCTGAAATTCAAAACCTCGGACCTGCTGGAAAAGATTCTTCCGGCCCTTGGCCATCCCTACACAGTTGTGGATTTACCATATGCAGAGTAAATCCATCCATAAAAAAATTCCGAAAAAAGAGCCGGCAGCCCCTATGGACTGTCAGCTCTTTTCTACTTGTTTTCTTCCTGTCTAATACTTGCAGTACTCCTTACGGATTCCTTCCATCTCTTCATGGATGGCAGGAACATCCATAACCATCTCCATCATTCCCACCTGCTCCTCATAAACAGCTGGGTCTGTCTCAGCTTTTACTTCATCCTCGCAGATATGATATACACTTAGTCCCAACTGGACTCCTGCCAATGGACCTGCATAAGTTGGGTCGCCGGCTGTAACGGTCTCTGCTGCAAGGCCTGCGGCCTCTGCTTCAGCAGCTCCCAGAAGAACTACTACGTTCTCCGGGCCGTGCTCCTCACTTATGTTTAAAACCCTCTTCTGGTTTTCCAGGTCCATGGCACCTGCGGACGTTCAGACAAAGCACTCTGTGGAAGAGTAAGCTATCTTTGCGCCTGCTGTCTTGGCACACTCTTCGATGGCTGGTCCGGGTACGCCGTCGCGGTCACCGATGATGATTGCATACTTGTCTTTCAGTATAGCCATACATTGTTCCTCCTTTTCTTTATTGCGCTTTCAAGCGCTGCTTTTATACATCAGCCGCATCAGCGGTCATGCATCATTTGTATCCGGCTGTCCGGGCCGTGTCTGTCATCAGGCGTATTTCTTAATCATTTCCTCGCAACCCTCCGGGGTCGCGTCATCCTTTACCCTGGAATCAATCATTTCCCCGTCTTTGTAAATAGCAATCACAGGCAGTCCCAGCACCTTCTGGGCAATGGCAAGCCGTCTGGCCTTTGTGGTGTTCAGGGAACAGAATTTAATGGATGTTCCGTACACTTCCTCAAACTTGTGGATATGAGGCATAAGGGCTGCGCAGGGAACGCATCCGTCCCCATAGAAGTCTACCAGCACATAGCCCTGGGCCTTCAATACTTCTTCCTCAAAGTTTTCCTTGGTCAAATCAATCATTTTTAACCTCCTTAATGTAATCACGATAACTTTTGGTTAAATAGTTTCTTTATATCCATCTCCAAAAACAGGGGGGTTCCCCGCGTTTGTCCTTGACAAAACCTGGAAAACAGATAATATAATAAGTTAGTAGCTATCAATTTTCATCCAATGATAAGGAGTATCACTGATGAGCGATATTAAACTGACTGAACTAACAGGTTCCTGCGGCGGCTGAGCGTCCAAGATAGGGCCTGATACCCTCGCGCAGGTTCTGCGCGGTTTGCCAACATTTCATGATGACCGGCTTCTGGTGGGATATGATACCTCCGACGATGCGGCCGTCTACCAGCTTACACCTGAGCTTGCCCTGATACAGACCGTGGACATCTTCCCGCCGGCCGTGGATGATGCATATGAGTACGGCCAGATTGCTGCCGCCAACTCCCTGTCCGACGTATGGGCCATGGGCGGGGAAGCCAGATTGTGTATGAACATCCTCATGTTTCCGGAACACCTTCCCTTTGACACGGTCCAGGCCATCCTCCGGGGCGGCTATGACAAGGTGGCTGAGGCAGAGGCCATTGTAGTGGGCGGCCACACCATCAAGGACGAGGTACCCAAATATGGTCTGTGCGTCTCCGGCCTGGTCCATCCGGACCGCATCCTGCGCAACAACTCTATCCGGCAGGGCGACGTGCTGATTCTCACCAAACCCCTGGGCACCGGCGTTCTGACCAATGCCGACCGGGGCGGCCTTTTATCTGCATCAGAACACAAGTCCATGGTTGACTGTATGGCTACGTTGAATAAATATGCAGCCGATGCAGTGCGCAGCCTGGACGGCGTCCACGCCTGCACCGATGTGACCGGATTCTCACTGCTGGGCCACAGCTATGAGATGTGCGGGGAATCCGGACTTACCGTAATCATAGACAGCGGCAGCGTCCCCCTTCTCCCCGGTGCGGACACCTATGCATCCATGGGGCTTGTGCCTGCGGTTGCATACCAGAACATGAATCACCTTAAGGCAAAGGTGGCACTGCCAAAGGACCTTCCTTCCCATGTACACGACCTTCTCTTCGACCCTCAGACTTCCGGCGGCCTCCTGTACAGTGTGGCGCCCCAGGAAGCAGGGCGCATTATGGAAGCCCTTCAGAAGGCCTGCCAGTCCCCGGCTGTCATAGGCCATGTGGACGGTCCGTCTTCCCATCCGGTGATGGTGATTTGATAAAATTTTAACAAAAAGGAGGCAGTCCTGTCTTCCCAGCTTTGCAGCTTTGCAAACCGGGAGCGGACAGCCTGCCCCCTTCCACTCTGTTACATTCTAAACATTTCTAAATATCCTTGCAGCAGACAAGCAGGCCGCTGAGGAATTTTCTGACTCTTACGTTTCCGTGTCCGTCGCTCTTGCCCCTGATATAGCTCATTTCCCGTTTAACCTGTTCCAGACTGTAAAGCCTGGCGCTGTATTCATTAAACACAGGGTCTGCATAATCATCCATTCCTCTGTATGCCAGATTCGCCATACCGGCAGAGGCTGCGCGCCGTATCCGCTGTTCCACACTCTTGGAATTCTGTCCCGTCCTGCTGCACAGCTCACGGACCGTAATGTCCCTTAAGTCCAGGTCCTCTTCAACCAGATAGCGGATAATACGGATGATATCCTTGCTCCCCGCCTCGCTGAGTATACCGATTTCCTGCAGGATTCCCTTTAACCGCCGTATAGGCTGGTTATAATCCGGCTCCTGTTCTTCAGGCTGCATGTTCCGTCCCTGCACCTTTGCCTCCCAGGAAAATGCGCCTGCGGCAAAGTCATTCCTGGCCTTGACAATCAGCCACTGCATGGCCCTGGCCATTTCTATATTGTGCAGTACGTTCTTTACTTCTGTCGCATTGAACGGTTTATGAATCAAAAGCTCCGCGCCTTTTTCATAAGCCATACTGACAATATCCATATCATTGACATGCGAAAGGATGACAACCGATGTCTGGGGCAGTACCTCTCTGATTTTCTGTATGTATGCAATGGTTTTGGGTGCAGAAAGAGTAAGGTCTGCCAGAATCATATCCGGGCACATCTCCTGGACTTCCAGATAGGCTTCCTCCCATCTGGATGCAATGCCGGCAACAGTTCCCATACCGTTGTCTTCAATCATGGTTTTCAGTTCTGTCCGCGAATTCCTGTCGCAGTCCACAATATAGATTCTCATTCTATTTCTTCTTTAAAAATACATCCTTAATATTTTTCCACAACATGAACAGTATCAGTACAGCGCCAACATATCCGTTGAGCACGTAGATAATATTGACCAGGACCCTGAAAGGAAGGAAGAGTCCTACAATCAGTCCAATGACTCCAAGAGCAACGGTCAGAAGCTTAAACTGGCTGGTTCCCTCTTTTGCGAACCTTGCGCATGGATTATACAGCAGCGGAACTGCGGTTGTATAAATACCAGCAAATACAACCACTGCAAAGAAGGATGCAAATGGTTTCCAGATACGCTCTGCCAGAATCAGATTGGGGATATCGGCATTCCATACAAAGATACCGGAATTGCTTAATCCAGGTGTATTGATATTGGCAACCTGTGCCAGCATGATAAGGATAATGGCAACACATACGGCAACAGTGCCTCCGTAGATGCCATACTCCACGTCTTTCTTTTTATTATTCGCTCCCAATGCCGCTGTAAAGCTGGCGAACCACAACAGCACAAAGCCCGCATAGGACAGGGCTGATATCACCCAGTTAGGACCTGCGTTCTTGATAGTCTCACTGCCTGCCTCGGCAAAGGCACCTGTACGGATAACCTCCAGCCCGGCGCCCACATTTCCTGCATCATTGAACAGGGTAACCACGCCGATACCGATACAGAGTATAACGATAGCCGGGCCAACCACACCAATCTTGTCGACCAGCGAGTTGAGTCCCCCTACCACGGTAAGGATTGCCAGTGCTGTCAGAACCACGCCGCCTACCCAATGAGGAAGACCGTACTGCTGGTGCAGTGTAGAGGCAGCACCTCCAACCATAACGAAAAATGACATGTAACAGAATATAGTAGAATAATAATCCATGAAGGTCCCAACGTATTTACCGCAGTAAAATTTGTATACGTCATTTCCTTTTTCAAAACGTTCTTCTGCTCCGGCTTTGGCAAAGTTATAATTATAGTAAATGAAGCAGACCGCAAACAGTAATACCGTCAGAATTCCCTGCACGCCGTATGCAGTATAGTACTGGACAATCTCCTGTCCTGTTGCAAACCCGGAACCAATGGTAAACGCGATGATTGCTCCGGCAAGTATAACTACCCGTCCCCAGTTGACTTTCTTATCACTATCCATACGCCTTCTCCTATCCATGGTCTGATACAGCGCTGAAACGCTGTCTTAATTTATGCCGGCGCAGCGGGCAAGCTGCCTGCTGCGCCGGATTTGTCATATCTGTGATTATTTCTCAAACACAGTCTGGCCATCAACCGGTGTCTGAAGTGCTTTGAGAGCTCTTCTGACCATGGATAAGCGGAGTTTATAGCTGTCCTTCTCGCCCTGTGGCGGATCGCCCAGAGGATAAGGAATGCCTATACCAGGAATGATACGGTTAGCGCCTATTGTCAGTGAAATCGGAACTACAGTAGCCATGTGAACTACCGGAATGCCATATTTCTCGATACCCTTAACCATCGTTGCACCGCAACGAGTACAGGTACCTCAGGTGGAGACCAGTATTACCGCATCCACATGCTCATCAATGAACATCTGTCCAATCTCGCTGCCGAACTTAGCTGCAGATGCAGTTGCTGTTCCGGTACCGGTAGTAGCGCAGAAATAGTTCACAAGCTCGCCGAACTCGCCTGCTTTTTCCAGCTCTCTCAATGCGTCTAATGGAACAACCACGTTAGGGTTGGCCATAGCAAACTGGCGGTCATATCCGCCGTGGATGGTTGTAAACTCATCGGGTGACAGACGGTCCATACCGGTAATGTCATACTTGCCCCACTTGGTGGCGTTGGAGGACTCGATATGGTCAGGGTTGCCTGTTGGCACAATACCGCCGGAGGTAACCACAGCAATCTTTGCATGCCTGATATCCTTAACAGGCTCAGCCGGTGCTACCCTGTCAAACTTAGGCATAGGAAGGTCTGTATCATATTCCTCGCCTTTTAACTTCTTAACCAGCATCTCAAGAGCGCGCTCGGAACCTCTCTTCTCAGCGAAGTAGTTCACACGGATTCCTCTCTCAATGTATCCCTCTTCCTTCGGTCCAAGGATTTCTGCGCCCTCTGCCATCTTCTTAATCAGGCTGGACATAACAGGAAGTACCTTTGGCATACCTGCTGCGGAGTTAGGGGTTTCCACGATGATAAGGTCCTTGCGGAACATATCCACGCCCGGATTCTCAATATACATACCGGTGATAACCGGGATGCCCAGACGCTCTTCCACTGCCTTGCAGATGGTGCCGCAGGCAACGCCGTAACGTCCTGCATTGAACGCAGGGCCTGCCACGAATACATCAGGCTCGCATTTCTTTACCATCTCAATGATGGTATCGGTTGCAGCATCCAGATTCTCTCCGAAATAGTTGTCACCGCAGATAACGGTTGATACGATTTCATAATCCTCTCCCAGTGCAGCCTTAAGTCCCATACCTGGTCCTACGACCCCTTCCCGAAGCTCAGGGGTATAGTCGGCTTTTTCTTCACCGCCGATTCCGGCAAAGAACTGGTTAATATAATGTACTATTTTATATTTAGCCATCTTTCCATCTCCTTTATTTTCGATTAATAGCCTCTAGCTGCCAGCTTGTTGAAACCATTGGCAATGGTGGAGGCGATGATAATCTGAAGCTCTGCCTCAAAGCTGCCGTCCGGGTTCTTACAGCCGTCCCAGCCGCCAATCTGCATCTCGATGAAGTCCTGTGTTCCGATGACCTTATCCATGGCCGGGAACTGGAGTGTGGCATTGCCCTGTCCGCAGGATGCCAGTGCATCAGCTTCCTCGCACACGTCTGCCAGGGACTGGGACTTTCCGTCCTTGCCCGGGAACTCGTCGGTAATCAGAACAACCTTGGTTCCTGCACGCTCTACCTTGCGGCAGTTCATCATCAGGTCGGTATCAGGATTGCCGTATCCCTCCTCGGTAATCAGAACGCCGTCTAATCCCATCCAGTTGCACAGCTTGGCAACCATATCGGAATGACGCTCTTTGTCAGCCAGGAATACGTTCTCGTTGGTCAGGATAACGCCCATAAAGTTGATATCCTTGCCATGGTGCTTGTAGCAGTCCTCAATAACCGGATTGTGGAAATGATGGTAAGTGGTAACCTTGTCGCATGGAGCAACACAGTTGCCGGAAACAATAGCGCCGTCCATGATTTCCGTTGGATACATAAAGGTGGGGATGAACTGCTTGGCATCCACGCCGTAATAATATGTATCATGCAGAAGTCCCTGTGACTGCAGCATATGGATGTAGCCTACCTTTGGAAGGTCCGGATACATGGCAGCCTGCTCGAAAATTGGCTTTGTCTCATAAGTAACGATTTCATCCGGCTCCAGTTCCCTTGCTGCCTCGCCTACATAAGCAGCTACCTTTAAGCCTGCCATACGGGCAGCCTTCTCATATACATGGGTTTCCAGGCCGTCAGCCGGCTCCACTACCACGCAGAGGTTATAAGTCTGTGAGAATGGGCAGTAATCTGCAGCAGGGCCGCTCATGTCGATAACGCCCTCCTGGAATCCTACGATTTTACCGACAGTCACTACACAGCAGCCTTCCAGGGCGTGTGTTCTTCCGGTACCCACCTGAGGGCTTACCTTCCCAATCACGCCTGGGAAAATCTCTCCGCCGCTGACCTTAACCCTTGGCTCAATCACGTCCTTAACCGGTGTAATCCTGACGGACTCACCTGGTCTTGCAATGTCAACGTGGCAGCCGGTCAGCTTATCGTCTTCCAGCACAAGCTTTTCAACTTCCTCTTTGTTGACATAGAGCACTCCGTCTTTCACGTGAGTCTTGTCATCGAATCGGATATCTTTGATAAAGATTTTTCCCAATTCAAGCTTCATATGAAATACCTCCACTTCTTTATATTTTACTGCCTGATTGTCCATGATATTCCCATATATCGTACCTGGCAACCATGACAGTACTCTTTCAGTTACAAAATTTGGGTTTTGTGCAAAAATGATAATTAAAAATAGTAATCGCGATAACTTATGTCTATAATATAACATAAGTTATCGCGATAATCAATGGAACTCTTGACGTCTATTGTTATTTTCTGTAGGAATTGTCTTTTTCGTCAATTTGTTATAAATTTGTCATGTTTTTTGTGTATATTCACTATTTGGGTGAAAATCATAGGCATAGCACTGTGTGATTTCCTTACTCTCCTGAATGAACTGGTTCACCAGCTCCGGAATCTCTTCCTGGCTGATACCGTGCTCCTGGACAAACTTAAAATATCCCAGAAACAGGGTACATATAATATGGTTCAGCTTTTTTGCATTCTCCTCTGAAATCTTACCCTCAGCCACCAGAAGCTTACATATGTAATAGTCCCTCTGGTAATAGCTGGGAATCTCAAGCATCTCCTTGATGAAGGGGCTTACCTGTATGATGGCATCCGGAAACATCTCATAGTATTCCTTAAGGGCCTCACCCAGGTCCCGGTTGATGTTCCGGTAAAAAACAGCCTCAAAGGCCTGGGGCTTTTTAAAAGCTTCCTTTGCATAGGAACGCCATATGCCGAAATGCACATCCCAGATATCATTCCAATCCTTCTCGCATTTTGACAAATCCAGGATATACTCATTGAGCGCATCCAGCTGGGCATAAAATAAAAGCTCGTCCAGGTTCTGGAAATACCGGTACATGCTGGCGGATGAACATCCCAGTTCTGCCGCAATGCGCCGGATGCTGATGGCCTCCACTCCCTCCTTCTTTATGATTCTGCTGGCCTGAACCACATAATCCTTCCTGCTCAAATCTTTAAAGTAGGATGTTCCCACATTCTTTTTCATGACTTCCTCACATTCAGTTCCTTATTATCCCTATAATTTAGGGATTACATTTTCTATCATTGACAAATCAATGGTCTTGTAATCGTAGGCAATCTTCTCGTCATACTTGGGCACCTTCTTAATGGCAGTCCACTTATTAAATGCATCAATGGCCTCCTCAATCAAGCGGATGTCCCCTGCATCGCTTTTTCCTGTTTCATTGTACAAAAGAATGGTCCTGTAGGGCGTCTGGTTGGGCTTTAAACTGGACGCCTGGGGATGGGTCAGAAGTTTGTGGTTGGTATGAATCAGGTCCCTTGCCTTTAACAGTACCTCCTCATAGGTTTCCACCAGAACCACCTGCTCTACCTTGTCCCCCCATTTTTCTGCTGCCCGGTCATTATTTGTGACCAGAATACATTTACCTAAATCGAACATTGCAAACCCTCCTGCTAATCATTATTTGCTGTCTTTCTTAACATCTCTTTAATATATTACATCAAATTACATATTCCGTCAATTTATCCCTTTAACCAGTGACCTGTGCTTTCCTTAATGTATATGCAATAATGTAAATACCGTAAAAAGTGCTGCAAAGCCATCGAAATCCATCAATTGCTGTTGCAGCACCGTAAACACTATTTGCTGAAGTATCCGTGATACAGCTGGAAAAAATTATCCGCTGTGCAGCCTTCGCCGCCTGAGAACTCCACCACGTCACCGGGCAGCTTTTTAAGCTTTACAGTATGCTCCTTTACATAGGGCTCATAGATTCCCAGGAATGCCTTTGTCTTCTTTTCCTGGGCCAGTCTGCTCTTTCTGGCAGCCGTGGCCTCCTCGTCATAGGCATTGACACACTTCAGAATATAATATCTTTCGCCCTGCTCCAGAATTCCGCTGATTTGGTCCTGCTCCAGCTCAAACGCAGCCCTGTCAAGGCCGTCCATTTCCTTCTGCCACTCCAGTATTCTGTCTGTCCGGCTGTTTTTTGAATATTTTACAGCAATGGCTCCAAAATCCGCTTTTTCCGCCTGGGCCAGAGCCAGCACATTCTCTGCTTCCTCCCTGGAATCCAGCTCAATCTGCTGGATGCCTATTACTTTTGCTTCCGCGTCACTGACCTCCAGGTTCTCGTTTTTGGTCAGCTCCGCCACCAGCTTATCCGCCCGGTAGTATTCACAGTACAGGTCATACACCTCGTCCTCGGATACATCCATGAACCTGCGGTCCTGCTCCGATAAATTCCTGTAATATTCCTGGGCAAGAGACTTAAGGGCATCCTTTTCCTGGCTCGTAAGTTCGATTCCCTGTTCATCCGCCATCAGGTTGGTGGTGGCCAGCTCTATCAGGAACTGCTCCACCTGGTCCATCAGCTTGTCCTCAAATGTATCACCGTTCTCGTCTGCCTTTACGGACCACAGCTCGCTGGTATATATATTCTGGTACCGGTTGCGCTCTGTAATGGCTATAACCATCATCTGTCCCCTGGTATACTCCTTGTCCACGGTCCTGGAACCGGTCGTTGCGGCTGTCTTGCTGGAACACCCGCTAAAAACAGCCAGTGCCAAGACTGCTGCCAGGCACAATGTCAAGGTCCTTTTCCATCTCTTCCCCCGTCCCTTGTATATCCTGCTTCTGTCCACTGTCACGCTCCTCTCACAGCAGCCCTTTCAGTATCTTGAGGACTCCGCCCCGCACATTGCTGTCCGCCTGGAATCTGGCCGCCCTGCGTACTTCTTCCCTGGCATTGGCAACCGCAAAGCTGTAATAGGCCTGGTTCAGCATTTCTATATCGTTGAGCTGGTCCCCAAAGGCCATGGTCTCCTCCATCTTAATGCCCAGGCTTTCCTGGATGGTGCGTACGGCACGGCCCTTGTTCACATCCCTGGCCATGCAGTCCATCCACATGTCACCTGCGCAGGCCATCTTTGCCTCGTCCTTAAACGCATCGTATATGTCCCTGGTTGCTGCCTCGATTCCCTCCTTCTTATAAATGGAAATCTTCACACACGGCTCCTCCAGCTCCAGTACATCCTTAACCCGGATAACATTGAACTTATAGCCATTGGTGAGCCAGTCGCACAGGGCATCGTTCTTGGAATCCAGATAATCTCCGTTTACACCGGCATAGACCATCTCCAGTTCCGGATGCATACGCACCTTCCGGATGATGCGGTGGGCCAGCTGACGGTCCATGGTATAGGCATACAGGCATCTGCCGTGGCATCCCACATATGCCCCGTTGTTGGCAACATAGAAAATCTTCTTTTTTACCGGCTCAAATGCGCTTTCCACGCTGGCCCACGGACGCCCGCTGGCAACCACAAACTGCATTCCCTTTTCCCGAAGCCCCAGAATGATGTCGAATACTTCCGGGTCCAAATCCGGGGAACCGTCCGGCACAAGGGTTCCATCCACATCCGATACTATCAGCTTAATCATCTTCCCTGTCCTCCAAAAGTGTTTTTATCTCCTGATAGAGACGTCCCACGGGCAGACCCACCACATTGGCGTAGTCCCCGTCAATTCCTCTGATATAAGCGGCAAACCTGCCCTGAATCCCATAGGCCCCGGCCTTATCCAGAGGTTCCCCGCACTGGGCATACTCCTTCATTTCCCCGCAGGTCATAGGGTACACATGGACATCGGTGCGCTCCGCAAATGTGATGCCATGGCACCTTTCCTCCCCCTGGCACAGCAGCACCGTAACCCCGGTATATACCTGATGGGTCCTGCCCTGAATCTTCTCCAGCATCTCATAGGCCCGCATGGGAGTTCCCGGCTTGCCCAGTATCTCATTTCCAACGGAAACCACTGTATCAGCCCCAATTACCATAGTGCCCTCAGGACAACCAGACGCAACATCCTCTGCTTTTTGTCTGGACAGTTCCATGACCACCATGTCCGGTTTCTTCTCACTGGTTTCCTCCTCCATCCGGCTGGGCCTGATTTCAGGCTCCAGGCCGATTTGTGCCAGCAGTTCCTTCCGTCTGGGGGATGCCGAGGCCAGCACCACATTAAATCCTCCCCAAGTATGTCTCATATCCATGTCATTCTCCTTTATCCAATCCGCCGGAAAAACAGGGCGGGACAGAATGGCGAAAAGACTGCTGCATGTAGGCCAATGGTAACAGCCACCTGCAGCAGCCTTTCATCCAATCAATATATTTTCAGCCGGCCCACTGCCGGCTCATCTTCCTCTTCCATACCGCCCAGGCGCAGACGAAGGCAGTGGATGAAATCCACCAGATAGAACATGGTAAGTCCTACTGCCAGGACAGTCCCTACATGGCCGGGCAGGCTAATCACGGCAGCGCGCACCCTGATATCCAGAAAATAAAAGAAAAACAGGCCCAAAAGTCCCCAGGCAAGACTGCTTTCCAGACAAACCATTCCTCTGTAATTAAAGGGTTTATGGCTGTAATCCCACCAGAAGGAACCAAAGAGGCGGACCATAATATTGGCCGTGACCAGTTCCATGGTAGTAGCCATGGCCATGGATGCTGTGTAGAGCTCCATGGGCCTGCCTGCGACAGGTCTCAGCAGCATACAGGCTCCCAGGGCGCCGAAGCCGTATATGATGCAAAAGGGGCCATGGCCAAAGCCACGGTCCACCACAGGCCGCTTATATTCTGCACTCAGCACCATACATTCCAGCAGGTAACCAAGAAAACTATACATAAAAAACCAGTTGATGAAATCATAAATATTCATGGTATCTTCTGTCCTTCCTGTCTAACATGATACCCCCCGCCGTGTTAATAATAGGGATTCAGGGCCAGAGCCAGCCCAATTCCCAGTATTGCCCCTGCCAGAACCTGCAGGGGCGTGTGTCCCACATACTCCTTAAGCTTCTCCTGAAGCACTTCCGCATTCAGCTTAAGCGGATTCTCCGAAAGAATGGAATTCAGCAGTTTGGCCTGTTTTCCGGTTTCCCGCCTCACTCCGATGGCATCATACATGACAATCATGGAGAGCACGAAGGACACGGCAAATTCAAAGGACCCGGCCCCGTATTTCAGCAGGGCCGCTGTGGTCAGGCCGCAGACCGTGGCTGAATGGGAACTGGGCATGCCGCCTGACCCCACCAGGCGCTCCGCGTTAAAGTTCTTATTTAAAGCAAAATCAATCAGAGTCTTTAAGAACTGGGCAACCACCCATCCTGTAACAGCACTCATAAGAAGCTGATTGCCGAGCATCTGTGTCCATACATTCATAATCGGATTATTCTTTCCCCTTTCAAACGGGCTTTGGAACGGTTTCAGCAAAACACATGCTTACCTCCTGGCGGGCTGCGCAAACAGGCACATCCGTATCCAGTGCTTAAACCGGGCCGTGGTCTCCACTGTACTGCAATATTTATCTGCACAAGTTACTGCATATCCTGCCCTGGATGTGGGAGGGACAAGGGTCAGGGGCCACATGTGCCTCAGGATAATCATCCGTTCCTCCTCTGTCAGCCGGAAATGCCGGTCTGCATTCACCAGGGCTGCTTTTGGATGGGTGAATCCATGGAAGTACTGGCCCGTCTCCTTAGCATGGGTATGCCAATCGTATAAAAACAAATCATGGAGAAGCCCTGCCCGAGCAGCGCTTCTCCAATTTCCTCCCAGCTGTTTGCACAGCTTATATCCAAGGTATGAAACCTGTATACAGTGGGTCTTGCATGTAGTACTCCCGTGCTGTATATACTGGTCCATGGACTGGAATACAGGGTGGCACAGTATGTCCTTTACGCACTCCATATACTCCTCGTCTTCTGTTATCTCTGAAACCACTGACGGCTCCATATGGGCATCACACCTTTCTTAGTTCATCAGCATATTATCCGACATTACAGGTCTGTTGTCAATATCCAATCAGCCAGTCATAAAGTTCCTGGTACTTAGAGGCAGAGGTCCACCAGGAATAATCCTTGGCCATGGCCCTGTCGATGATTTTATTCCACTCACGGCGCTTGCTGCTGTAGACATACTTGGCATAACGTACGCTTCCCAGCATCTCATGAGCATTGTAATTGGCAAAGGAGAATCCTGTGCCTGAGCTCTCGTATTCATTATAGGGCTCCACCGTGTCCTTAAGGCCGCCTGTCTCCCTGACAATAGGCACTGTGCCGTAGCGCAGGGCCATCAGCTGGCTCAAACCGCAGGGCTCAAACAGGGATGGCATGAGAAATGCGTCGCTGGCAGCGTAAATCTTATGGGACATGGCCTCTGAGTAATAAATCTGGGCAGATACCCTGTCATGGTACTTCCAGTCATAGTGGCGGAACATATTCTCATAACGTTCCTCACCGGTTCCCAGGACCACCAGCTGCAAATCATCGTTGCACAGCTCATCCATGACACACTGAATCAGGTCAAAGCCCTTCTGGTCCGTAAGACGGGAGACAATTCCCACCATAAACTTCTTCTCATCCACAGGAAGGCCTAACTCCTGCTGGAGCGCCTTCTTGTTCTTTACCTTTTCCTTGCGGAAATTTTTAGCATTATAGGTCTGGGCGATGTACGTATCTGTCTCCGGATTAAACTCATCGTAGTCAATGCCGTTGACAATGCCCCTTAGGCTTCCGGCCCTGGAACGCATAAGGCCGTCCAGTCCCTCGCCGTAGAACGGCAGCTTGATTTCCTCTGCATATGTGTTGCTGACCGTGGTGATGGCATCTGCAAATACAATACCGCCCTTTAACAGGTTTCCGTCCTTGTAGGCTTCCAGCTTATCCGGTGCGAAATAGTAATCCGGCAGTTCCGTGAAGCGCTTAATGGTCTTCACATCCCACACACCCTGGAACTTCAGGTTGTGGATGGTAATTACAGACTTCATGTTGCAGAAAAATTCGCCTTCGTGGAACTTATCCTTGAGAAGGACAGGTATCAGTCCGGTCTGCCAGTCATGGCAGTGTACCACATCCGGCTGGAATCCAATCACCGGCAGTGCTGATAAGGCTGCCCGGCAGAAGAAGCAGAACTTCTCCAAATCCCAATACCAGTCGCCATATGGCTTTGCTCCGCTAAAATAGCTCTCATTATCAATAAAGTAAAAGGTTATACCTTCATGTACGTACTGTAGAATGCCCACATAGCGGCTCTGTCCCAGGTAATCCATATAGAAGTGGTTCACATATTCCATCCTGTCACGCCACTCCTGCTTGATGCAAAGGTACTTTGGGATGATGACCCTGACATCAAAATACTCTTTATTAAAGCATTTCGGCAGGGAGCCCACTACGTCTGCCAGTCCTCCTGTTTTAATAAACGGCACTGCTTCTGAAGCTGCAAATAGTATTTTCTTCATCAAAACCTCCCTCTCCTGACGAACAGGTTCCATATGCCTTTCCTAATAGTATACCTTACTTTTCCGAAATTAGGAAGTTCTTTCTGATGAATTTGTCTTAAATTTTTTTGTATTCCAAGAGTATTTTATCCGATATCAGCGCAATGAATTCAGAATTGGTAGGCTTACCCTTTCCGGTACTGATTGTATAACCGAAAACTTCATCGATGGTTTCCATCTTGCCTCTGCCCCAGGCCACCTCGATGGCATGACGTATGGCTCGTTCCACCCGGCTGGCCGTGGTCTGATTGCGTTTGGCAATGGCCGGATAGAGGATTTTCGTCACGCTGCTCATCATTTCCTGGTCTTCCACCGACATGGCGATGGCGTCTCTGAGATACTGATATCCTTTGATGTGGGCAGGTATGCCCAGCTCGTGAAGCATCTTTGTGATGTCCGTTTCCAGATGCTCCTTCATGTACTCCTCCCTGGTGATATGGGATTCTTCCCCTGGCTCAAACGGAGCCGTTAATACTTTTCCTGCCGGTTGTTTATCAGGCAGTTTACCGATATGACGAATCTTGTTTACCAGGATTTCCTTGTCGAAGGGTTTCATCAGATAGTAATTAGCTCCCGCCTTAAAGGCATCTTCTGTCATCTGTTCACCACCTACTGCACTAAGTATAATAAATGCAGGATTTTTCAGGAAAGTATGCTCGCTTTTCACTTTTTCCACCACGGATATACCGTCAATTTTCGGCATTACCAAATCCAGCAGAACAATGTCCGGCGTAGTGTCAACAATCATGTTAATGGCATCAGCGCCATTGTCTGCCTTTCCAATTACAGATAATCCGTCCTCTGCGTTAATCAGTTCATCCAGCGTATTCAGAATTAGCGGATTGTCATCGACAATCGCAACATTCAGCTTTTCCACTTCCTTTTACCTCCTAAAATTGTTTGCCTGTGCTGAACTACCTGTCAAAAAATCGGTAGCTGCTATTCGACCACCTCTACATCAAATCCATCTCCTTCGTCAATATAACTCCTGGCGAAATTTATTATATATGGTCCCCTTACCATATATCAACGGTTCGTGGTCGCAATTTTAGACACGCGTCGAGATTAAATTGTATCATTTTTGGTGTCATTTTGCAATTATTAATTGTGACGATTAACATTTCTGTAACAAATAATTGGTTTTTTTACTTTATTTTACTTTAATTCGACACCATTTTTGTAATTTCAGCACGTTGATGTTTCATTTCATTATATTCTCACAGGCACGATTATAGAACGCAAACATCACTGTTTTTCCTCCTGATATTTAAAACTTTGGCAGATTTTCGGGAGGGGGAGCGACGGGATTTGTCGAATTTTGACGAGGGGGAGTGATTGAGGGCGGAAGAATGACATGGGAAAGAGTGCGGAGCGATGTATGACGACATGCTCATGGTCATTTGATTGGTATGGGAGGCATCAGCAGATGCCTCCTACGAGCCAATCATTATCGGATGATATGGGAAATGATTGCTTTGTTCTATGGATTCTTTGAAGGAGGTGACATGCATGGGCGTGTCATGGTTGCGGTTCTGGTGTTTAATTTGCTGCTTTTTCGAAGAAGCTGACATGCACCAGATTGTGGAAACCTATGGCAACAACCATTTCAGTTCACAGCTTCTTCGCAGAAGCTGACATTGGACTGCCGTAGCCGTAGGACGGATTCTTACATTTCAATCCACAGCTTCTTCGCAGAAGCTGACCTAGGGGAGATTATCCTCCCAATGCTATATGTACATTTCAATCCACAGCTTCTTCGCAGAAGCTGACGTCTATTCCTAGTGTGAAACACCGCCCGCACATCAGATTTCAATCCACAGCTTCTTCGCAGAAGCTGACCTGATTCCCGCAACTTTTCCCATGATGATTATTTATTTCAATCCACAGCTTCTTCGCAGAAGCTGACGGCCTGGAATACATGGCAATGGCAGGATGGAAGACATTTCAATCCACAGCTTCTTCGCAGAAGCTGACAGCAAACATATCCAATCTTTCCATTTCACATCAGTCACATTGTATACATATTGTACAATTTTATCTCATAATTCTACAATTGCTTGCATCTCCTTTGATTTTTTTTACTCAAAGTCCCTTAAAAAGGGTGCGAATCCCCACAAGTTTTCCTGTTCACTTGGCATTCGCACTTATATGATGAAGGATAATTCGTAATCTTCCGAAAGCCTTTCCTCATCTACTCTAGTTTTGATTTTGGTTGAATCACAGCCATTTTGTGCTTATTCCTTCACCCTCAATACTCCAACATATTCTCAATCAAAATCCCATCCCCCCGGCTTGCATCCTGTACAAACACATGTGTCACCGCCCCGGCCAGCTTCCCATCTTGTATAATTGGACTACCGCTCACGAGTGAGTCATGTAAGGGATAACAATTTTAATCTTTATTTTCATATACTCTCAAAAATTCTTGAAGTATTTCGTAATACTTACACGCCTCCTCCTCAAAATAACCTGCCAATGCCGCAAAATCTTCTGTTTTCTGCGCAGCATTTAGAAGATGTGTATATTGATTTTTATTCTCATCACAAATCACAAATGGAATAATCCCATTTTTCAAACACTCCCGGAATAGAATCATTCTGCCTGTGCGTCCATTTCCATCCTGAAAAGGGTGTATTTTTTCATATTCGGCATGAAGTTTAGTAATATCGATTAGAGATTTTTCGCTGTTAAGATAGATTCCCAACAGTTCACACATCTTCTCATGAACCTGATTCGGCTTAACTGTTTCAATATCCCACACCACATTCTGTCTGTTTTTATACTCCCCAATCGGATAACCATTGGCCCGGTCCTCAAATACTCCCTGCTTAAGCGCCGCATGGAATTGTTTAATAAGGGGTTCCGATAATACCTCGTTGAATGTTTTTAAGGCCAGGTTAAACATAAGAAAATGTCCATTGGTTTCTTCAATATCCTTAGCCCGGTAAATCTCTCCATCGGACATAATTGTTCCGGTATTAAATAATGACGCCGTCTGTTCTCTTGACAGCCGGCTGCCTTCGATGCGATTTGAATTATAGGCAAATTCTCTCTGGGTAATTCCATAGATACCGCTTCGATCCTTTTTCTGTAATTCGATTAACATCCTGTCCAACAGATAATTATTTATCGCAACGCAGTCATCCGGTGTTAATTCATGAAAGCTTTTATTTAAAATCGAGTTAATATTCATATATTCTCCATCAATCAAAATACGTTTTAGTCCTGAACCATATGTCTATTGACCATCAAGTTCTTCTATCTTTAGCCCATCGAGAGCAGTAAGTATATAATAACGTTTCCGAGTAATTCAGCGATATAATGGTATGAATTAGCTTTAGCAAAACCATATTTTGCACCATGAATACTGTGAGGAACGATTGCTACATCCTCGTGCAACATCTTCTTAAAATATTCCTGCCATTCCAGTGTGGCTTTACCATAATCGTGTAAATATCCTGCAACATCCAAGAGAGCTTCCATGCCGAATTTTCCTGCAAATTTGCGAGCCAGTTTTGAGACATTAGTCGAATGTACTTTTAAAAGCTGATTCCGGCGAGCCAATGCTGTATCCCACAATTCTGTAGTAAATAATTTCTGTTTAAAGGCTTCTTTTTCGTCCTCAACTAATGGCGGAAAAACAATCTGCTCGTTCATCTTACCTCCTGCACTCTAACATCTCTATAATAACATATCCACATTCTTACAACAAGCAGTATCTATTAGTAAGCTCCTGTCGCGCCCCACTACTCCGTCCAGGCCACAACCGCTGACACGCTCCGCACACCAGCGGTTGTGTGGCCTTCGCCGCATAGCATACTACAGACGAGGGCGCAACTGTGAGCTGGCTCCCAGCTGCGCCCTCGTCTTCCGTCTGCTCCTCACCATTAATGCTCCAACATATTCTCAATCAAAATCCCATACCCTCTGCTCGCATCCTGCACAAACACATGGGTCACCGCCCCGGCCAGCTTCCCATCCTGTATAATCGGACTGCCGCTCATCCCCTGCACAATCCCGCCTGTCAGCTCCAGCAGCTCCGGGTCAGTCACCTTGATGACCATGCTTTTGTTCTTATGGCTGGAATTATAATCCACCTTTTGAATTTCAATGGCATAATCCTTTAATTCGCCGGAAATATTGCTTCGGATATAGGCCGGTCCCTGCTTCACATCCTGGCGGCAGGCGATTTCCAGAGGCTCTCCCACTATCTGCTTTTTGAATTGCTGGTTGACGGTGCCGAATATGCCTTCATTTGTGTTCTTTTCAATATCCCCCATATGGGACTGGGGGCCGTAGTAAATCACGCCGGACAGCAGTCCCGGCTTGCCCATGGAGCCTTTTTCAATTCCCATGATTTCAGTGGAATAAAGGGCGCCGTCAGAGGATTCCACCAAGTCTCCTGTATCGCTGTCGCTGATTCCATGGCCCAGGGCGCCGAATCTGCCGTTCATATCCACATAAGTAATGGTACCGATACCCTGGGTATCGTCCCTGACCCATGCTCCCAGCTTGTACTGTCCGTCAGCGCCCTGGACCGGCTTCAGGCTCACATCCACGTCCTCGCCTTCCCTGCGCACCTGGAGCACACAGTCCTGTCCGCCTGACTCGCTGACAGCGCGTATCAGGTCCTCCTTTGTGTTCATGGGCTTTCCGTTAAATGCCTCTATATAGTCTCCTGATTTCAGTATACCGTAGGCAGGTTCCACCTCCATGCCGTCGCTTCCCGTTATACGTCCTGTACCGATGACCATGACGCCGTCTGATTTCAGATAGATTCCTATGGGGGAGCCGCAGGGAATGGCATATCTGGTGTCCACCACGTCCACCTGTATGTCCTTTAATTTTATCACCCCAAACAGCTTAAGACCTACCTGGTAGCTTCCCTTTTCTCCCCCAAACATGGAAAAACGGTCCCTGCCGCTTATGGTAATCTGGTCCGCCGGTATGTTGCTTTCATTTGCCAGGGCCACTTCCTGGCTGCCGCTGGATATGGTTGCCTTCAAAGGCAGGCCGAAGGAAAATTCCTCCTCTTCATTTTCTATAATGCTCACCCGGTCCGGCACTGCCTGGTCCATGTAATACCACGTATACCCCGTAACAGCCACAACGGACAGCCAGAAGATGCGTCCCAGCCACCGGTAAAAGATTGATTTCCCCTTCATCGCCCTGCCTCCTTATATAGTCATTCATTTAAAATGGGTCAATACAAAGCCATGGTGCATCTGCTGCGGATGGACCATAACAAAAAAAGAAAGAAGCAATGTTCGCTGCCTCTTTCTTAGTATTATCCATCCTTAGGATTTCAATCTGTTTTATTTTGTTCTGTCTGCCAATTCCTTCATTTCACCTGCGTTTTTAAGTACGGCCTCTGTAATCCTGGCGCCGCCCAAGAGCCTGGCCAGCTCTTCTATGGAAGCCCTTCTGTCCAGCAGGCGGATGGTGGTTATGGTCCTGCCCTGGCTGGCAGATTTTGCAATTTCAAAATGTGAATCCGCCATAGCCGCTATCTGCGGCAGGTGGGTGATGCAGATAACCTGGTGGTTCTTTGCTATGAGCATTAGTTTCTCCGATACCTTCTGGGCGGTACGCCCGCTGATGCCGGTGTCTATCTCATCGAAAATCAGGGTCGGGATGTCGTCGGAATCCGCCAGCACGGTCTTAATGGCCAGCATGATTCTGGAAAGCTCGCCTCCGGACGCTACATCCTTCAGAGGACGCATGGGCTGTCCGGGATTGGTGGAAATAAGGAATTGGACTTCGTCCCATCCGGACGAGGTAAAGTGACCCAGTTTTTCAAATTCCATGTCAAATTCCACATCCAGGAAATTCAGGTCCTCCAGACCCTGCTTGATTTTCTTTACAAGCTCCCTGGATGCCTTTTTACGTATCCCTGTTAATTGTGCGCAGAGTTTCTCCAATCCATTCCTGCATGCCTCTAATTCCTGCTCCATGCGCTTTCTGTGGGCGTCATAATCTTCCAGTTCTTCCAGCTTTTTCTTTTTTTGTTCCAGCTTTTGGCGGATAATCTCCACTGTTGCCCCGTATTTTGCCTGAAGGTTATGTATCAGGTCCAGGCGTTCCTCGGTCTTCCTGAATGTTTCCTCGTCCATTTCCATGGAATCCAGGTAGGCAGACATTTCCCTTCCTGCATCCCTCAGTATGGAATCCGCGTCATAGAGCTGGTCCCGGATGCCGCCCAGGGTGTCATCGTACTCAGCGGCCTGCTCCACCTCTTTTAAGGCCCTTGAAAGCCATTCTCCCTCCACTGCCCCGTAGGCAGCCCCCAGACATTCTGCAATACGCCTGGAATGGGAATAACGGCGGTAGAGGGAGGTGAGTTCCTCCTCCTCCCCTTCCTTCAGGGCTGATGCCTCTATCTCCTCTATCTCGAACCGCAGGAAGTCAGCTTCGCGGATACGGCTCTCAGCATCCAAATTAAACCCTCCCAGCTTTTCTTCAAGGGAACGGTATATACGGTACCTGTCTGCAATTGTCTGTTTTACAGGCTGGGTCGCGGCCTTGACATAGGCGTCCAGAATTTCAAGATGCTTGGATTTGTACAGCAGGGACTGGTGCTCATGCTGCCCGTGTATATCCAGCAGCAGTCCTGTAATCTGGCTCAGTCTGGCCATGGTCACTGTCTCATCGTTAATACGGCTGATGCTCCTGGCAGGGGTCAGCTTCCTGGATATGATTACCAGTCCGTCCTCTGTGGGTTCCACCTCCAGCTCCCTGAGAGCCTTCCGCTTCTCTTCCCCTGTGACGGAAAATACCAGCTCAATATAGGCGTAGTCTGCCCCGGGGCGTATGCTGCCTTTGGACGCCTTGCCGCCCAGGGCCATGGTTACGGAACCGATGATAATGGATTTTCCGGCTCCGGTTTCACCGGTAAGGATATTGAGGCCCTCGCCGAATTCCACATCCGCTTTTTCAATAAGGGCCAGGTTCTTTACATGCAGCTCCAGTAACATATTACACCCCTTTTCCGTTAGTCTTCCACCATTTTCTTGATTTTTTCCATGACAATGATGGTGTCGTCCACACTGCGTATGGCACACATGATGGTATCATCGCCAGCAATGCAGCCCACGATTTCGTGAAACTGGATGGCGTCCAGGGCAGCAGCCACAGCCATGGCCATGCCGGATACGGTCTTGATTACCAGGATATTCTGGGCCATGTCCATGGACATGTATCCGTCCTTAAGGATACGGATATATTTAATGGCAGATGTCCCTCTGGGGCTTTCCAGAACCATGTAGCGCTGTCTGCCGCTCTCCGACTGCATCTTGGTCAGCTTCAGCTCACGGATGTCCCGGGAGACGGTTGCCTGGGTCACATTAAACCCAGCCTCATTCAATCTCTCTGCCAGCTCCTCCTGTGTCTCTATCTCATATTTTCCAATTAGTTCGACAATCTTGCTGTGGCGCTCTACTTTCATGTGAGACGCTCCCCTCCTTGTTGATTTATAATGGCCTGCGGACCATGGGTTGGCTATAATCCTCCCAGATGGTTGCTGAGGTTCTGCATGAATGATATCTGCTTTAGCTTGAGCATCACTGTCTGCAGCCCGGAACATTGGATGTCAATGCAGTCTCCTGCCTTTAACTCCATGGACGTATCCCCGTCAAAGGATACGACCTGGCCGCTGTTAAGGACCTTAATCCGGACCCGGTCCTCCGGAGCCAGCACAATACTCCTGGCATTGAGGGAATGGGAACAGATGGGCGTCAGCACCATCATCCTGGCCCCCGGCGCTATCACCGGTCCTCCTGCTGAAAGATTGTAGGCCGTGGACCCTGTAGGCGTGGCCACCAGGACACCGTCTGCTGCGTATTCATTGAGATACTCGTCATTTACATAGACACTGTAGCGGAGCACCTTCAGAGGGTCCTTTCTGGTAACCGCTATCTCATTGAGGGCAATATCCTTTAAAATGGCCTCTTCCTCCCGCCATGCAGTTCCCTGTATCATCATCCGCCGTTCCAGCTGGTAGCGCTCATTCAGCAGGGACTCCAGCACCGGTGCAATGTCCTCCTGCCGGCTCACCTGATTCAGATAACCCAGATGGCCCCGGTTCACCCCCAGCATGGGGATATTACGGCCCGCCAAATCCCTGGCCGCCTGTATAAGGGTGCCGTCTCCCCCGATTGTTATGACACACTCCGTATCCTCCGGCACCTGGGCCCCGTCAATATGGGCTCCCCCCCTGGTTCTCTCAGGTGTGTGGTGCAGAAGGCACTCTGCTCCCTTTGCCTCCAGGTACCCTTTGATGAATACCTGGGCTTCCTGTACATATTCTTTGTCAAGATTGGCAATAATATAAAAATGTTTCATGGTTATGGGGCTCCTGACGTTTTTATACGTTATTTATCCATTTGTGCAGGCCGTGGGCTGTTTAATCCAGACAGCCATGGGCCTGCTCCACTATGGCCCGGGCCGATACTTCCTGCCTGGCTGCTTCCTGCCTGGTTACTTCCTGCCTGTTTTCCTCCTGCCTGTTTTCCTCCTGCCCCGCCTCTTCCTGCGGACAATTCTGGAGGTACAGAAGATATTCGATGTTTCCCTCAGGCCCCTTTATGGGTGAGAATTCCAGGCCCAGTATGCCAAAGCCAATGGTTCTGGCATACCCCATAACCATCTCTATGACTTCAAGATGAACGCTCTTTTCCCTGACAACGCCCTTTTTTCCCACTTTTTCCCGTCCTGCCTCAAACTGGGGCTTTATCAGGCACACCACCTGGCCGTTCTGGGTCAGAAGCTGTTTTACCGGTCCCAGCACTTTGGTCAGGGATATAAAAGAAACATCAATACTGGCAAACTCAATGCGGTCCCCAATATCCTCCGGGGTCACGTACCGTATATTGGTCTTCTCCATGCAGATAACCCGGTCGTCATTGCGCAGCTTCCAGGCAAGCTGTCCATGGCCCACGTCCACGGCATACACCTTCACCGCGCCGTTCTGGAGCATACAGTCCGTAAATCCGCCGGTGGAAGCGCCTACGTCCATACATACCTTGCCGGCCAGCTCCACGCCGAAATGGCTCATGGCCTTTTCCAGCTTAAGCCCTCCGCGGCTGACATATTTAAGGGTGCTTCCCCTAACCTCAATCTGTACTGTCTCCTCAAAGGACGTGCCTGCCTTATCTTCCTTCTGCCCATTGACATAGACTATCCCTGACATAATCAGGGCCTTTGCCTTTTCTCTGGACTCCGCCAGGTTTCTCTGGACCATAAGCACGTCCAACCGTTCTTTCTTCATTACCGTTCTCCTTATGCCGAAACGGCATCTCCCTGCTGCCTTCCGGCTTAAGGGGGCAATGCCGCCTGTGTTATCTGATACCTGTCAAAGGCTTTTCCGCCGTACATTGTCCGGCAGCTATCCGCCCGGATACATATGTTCAAGCTTGGTTTTTGTCCGGAACCGGGCAGACTTCCGGGGATTCCTGTGCGGCCGGCCCTATATAGCCGCTGGCCTTCATGGTCCGTATAATGGAATCGCTGTCGATTCCCAGGCCTTCTCTTAATATGGATACATTGCCGTGCTCCACATATGCGTCAGGAATGGCAATATTAAGTACCTTTACATCCGGATAGTTTTCATGTATAAACGCAGTGACAGCCAGGCCGTATCCGCCCTGGAGCACATTTTCCTCCATGGTGACAATCAGACGGTGCCTCTCAGCCAGACGTGAAACCATTTTCCTGTCAAAGGGCTTCACAAACCTGCCGTTGGCAAGGCTGCATCTGTATCCTTCTGCTTTCAGCTTCTCCCGTACATGCTCCCCCGTGCTGACCATGCTTCCCACTGCAAGGAGAGCAATGTCCCCTTCCTCGTAAAGCATTTCACCCGCACCATACGAAACAGGCTGCCTAAACTCCTTCAGTCCGCGGTATGCCTCGCCTCTCGGATAACGGATAGCCAGTGGACTGTTGTAATCCATGGCAAAGTCCAGCATGGCCCGCAGCTCCCACAGGTTCTTGGGGGCCATGACGCTCATATTGGGTATGGAGGTCAGGAAGGAATAATCAAAGATTCCCTGATGGGTCTCCCCGTCGCTTCCCACAAGCCCTGCCCGGTCCACTGCAAAGAGCACCGGCAGGTTCTGGATACAGACATCGTGGAGGACCTGGTCATAGGCCCTCTGAAGGAAGGAGGAATAGACCGCCACCACCGGCCTGAGCCCGGCTGCTGCCATACCGGCTGCGGATGTGACTGCATGGGCTTCCGCGATTCCCACATCAAAAAAGCGGTCCGGGTATTTCTTTCCAAAGGCAGCCAGCCCCGTACCGTCAGGCATGGCGGCCGTGACCGCCACCAAATCCGGATGCTCCTCCCCCAGCTGGCATAGCTTTCTGGAGAACACATCCGTATAGGATGGATTCTTCTGGGCTGACAGGGATTTGCCCGTTTCCACGTCAAAGGGTCCCACCCCATGAAAATAGGACGGATTCTTCTCTGCCGGGCGGTATCCCTTTCCCTTTTTTGTCATCACATGAACCAGGACTGCGTGGTCCAGCTTCTGGGCCTCCCTCAGCACCTTGCAGAGGGCCTGGATATTATGGCCGTCCACTGGTCCCAGATAGGTGATTCCCATATTTTCAAACAGCATGCCTGGTATAAACAGCTGCTTTATACTGTTTTTGGTGCGTTTGATTTTGTCTATCATGGCAGTGCCCACCACCGGAATCCGGTCCAGGGCATCTGCCACGCTCTTTTTCAGGTCGTTGTAGCCGCTGCCTGTACGCAGGCCGTTTAAGTAGCGGGACATGCCCCCTACATTTTCCGAGATGGACATCTTATTGTCATTCAGCACAATGATAAAGTTCTTCTTCATCCGGGCGGCATTGTTCAGGGCCTCATAGGCCATGCCTCCGGTAAGGGCCCCGTCTCCAATCACAGACACCACTCGGTAGTTCTCACCCCTGATATCCCGTCCCAGGGCAATGCCCAGTCCTGCGGATATGGAGGTGGAGCTGTGGCCTGTATCAAAGGAATCATAAGGACTCTCCTTGCGCTTGGGAAATCCGCTGAGACCGCCGTACTGACGGAGCTCATCAAATTCAGCCATGCGCCCGCTTAATATCTTATGGGTATAGGACTGGTGCCCCACATCCCAGATAACCTTGTCCTCAGGAAGGTTTAAGGTCTTAAAAAGGGCGATGGTCAGTTCCACCACGCCCAGATTGGAGGCCAGATGTCCTCCGGTATGGCTGATTTTTTCAATCAGGAAGGTCCGTATCTCCTGGGCCAGTATCTTTAAATCCTCGGGCGGGAGGGCTTTCAGCTCCTCCGGCCCACTAATTTGTTCCAGTATCATAATAACGGTATCTCCAGTCTTACTTCTGACGGCCCACCAATGAGCGGATTAACTGCTCCAGGAAGTCATTGTTTCCCGGCAGCTTGTTCAGCTCCTCGATGGCTTCCGCAGAAATCTGCTCCACATCCTTCTTGGCCTTCTCCAGGCCTGCCAGGGTTACATAGGTGGTCTTCTTATTCTTTTCATCGCTTCCTGAAGGTTTGCCGGTCACATCCTGGCTTCCCGTCACATCCAGGATATCGTCCTGAATCTGGAATGCCATTCCGATTTTGGCTGCAAGGGATTCCACTATCTTGCAGTCCTCCTCGGCAGCTCCGCCCAGAACAGCGCCAATCAGCATAGAAGCCTCAATAAGCGCTCCTGTCTTCAGACGGTAGATGAAATCCAGCTTGTTCTCGGGTATAGGACCTCCGGCCAGCTCCACATCCACGGTCTGGCCTCCTATCATGCCGTAAACCCCGGTCTTGCGGGCAAGAATGCCCACGGCCCGTCCAATCCTGGACAGTTCGTCCGGGTCAATGCTTGTCTCAAAGGCATTGGCAGCTGTCTCAAAGGCATACATCATAAGCGCATCCCCGGTAAGCACACCGATGTCCTCGCCGAACTCAGCCCATGTGCTGGCCTTGCCCCGGCGCATCATGTCATCATCCATACAGGGAAGGTCGTCGTGCACCAGGGAGGATGTGTGTATCATCTCCACTGCCGCCATAAAGGGTATCACGGATTCCAAAAGGGTGCCTGTAAAAAGCCGGCACATCTCCTGCATGAGCATGGGGCGGAGGCGTTTTCCGCCTGCCTTCATGCTGTAGTTCATGGCCTCGAAAATTGTCTTCTGATGGCCTGTTTCCTCCGGAAGATAAGTTCCAATTAACTGCTCAATTTCTGCTGTACGCGCATCAAGTTCCTGTTTAAATGTTTCCTTATCGCTCATTTTCGTCACCCTCACTCAATATTAGAATCTGTTTTTCTACGTTGTCTATCTGACCGCTCAGGGATTTCACCAGCTTCATCCCCGCTTCATAGCAGGTGAATGATTCCTCCAGCGTACTGTCCCCGGCTTCCAGTTTCTTTATAATATCTTCCAGCTGGGCGAAATTCTCCTCAATGCTGGCTTTATTCTCTTCCTTTTCCTGTGTATCCGTCTTCTTACGCGGCATCCTCTATCCCTCACTTCCCGGTAATTTCATGGATTCTGTGTTCGTGACCAGGGCATCCACACGTCCGTCCTTCACGCTTATGCGTATGGTATCGCCTGTCCCTGCCTGTGCAATGGAGGTGAATGCCCTGCCTTTTGCATCTGTCACAAAGCCATACCCGCCCCCTAACTTTTTAAGAGGCGACAATCCGTCCAGCCTTCCGGACAGCAGTGCCAGCCTGTGCTTTCCCTCTGTAAGTCCGGCAGCCATCCGCGCCTCAAGACGCCGTTTCCTGTCCTCCAGCGTGAGCCGGGCATCTCCCAGCTGTTCCTCCATCATCCGCCCCAGACGGCTCTCCATATCCGCCAGACGCTGGCGCCTGTCATTGAGCTGGCGCTGCGGGCTTAGAAGTTTCAAACGCATACCGCACTGGTCCAGCCGGAAATGCACCTTTTCAAGCCTGCGCTCCATGGAGCGTTCCAGCACCTGCCTGTACAGATTCACCTGCTCCGTAAACTGGCTGTAATCAAACACGGCCAGCTCTGCTGCTGCTGACGGCGTAGGCGCCCTTAAATCCGCCACATAATCCGCTATGGTCACGTCTGTCTCATGCCCTACGGCTGAGATAATCGGGGTGGTACAGTTGAAGATGGCCCTGGCCACCATTTCTTCATTAAATGCCCAGAGGTCCTCAATGGAGCCTCCGCCTCTCCCCACTATCAGGACATCCAGCCCCATCCGGTCCAGCGTTTCAATGCCCTTTGCAATGCTGTACTTTGCCTGCTCCCCCTGGACCAGGGCCGGGTATAGTATGAGCTGGACATAGGGGTTCCTTCTGGCGGAAATATTCATGATGTCGCGGATGGCAGCTCCTGTGCCGGCCGTGACGATTCCCACCTTTCTGGCATACCTGGGAATGGGCTGCTTGTAGCAGCTGTCGAACATTCCCATCTCCTCCAGTTCATTCCGCAGCTTTTCAAACCGGCGGAACAGGTCGCCCTTTCCTTCCCTGGTAATTTCCTTTGCATAAAGCTGGTATCTTCCGTCCCTCTCGTACACATCCACGGTGCCTGACACCGTGACCTCCTGGCCTTCCTGAAGCTCAAAGTCCAGCCCTTTCCTCTGTCCTGCAAACATGACGGCGGCAATCTGTGCGCCGCCGTCCTTCAATGTAAAATAGATATGGCCGGATGTGTGGTACTTACAGTTGGACACCTCTCCCCGGATGGAAATCCGGTTCAGGGCAAAGTCCTGTGTAAACATGTTCCTGATATATGCAGTTACCTGAGATACGGTGTAAACACTTGCCATACGTCCTGCCTACGCTTCGCTTTCCTTATTATCCGCGGGGCCCTGGGACGCTTTGGAGTCCTGGGGCGCCTTGGTGTCCTGGGATGCCTGGACATCCTGGGACGCCTGGAGGTCCTGGGTTTCCTCCGCCGCCCTGTTCTCCCCGGCCGCCTTGGTTCCCTTGCTTACAAACTTAGCCAATATTCCGTTTACAAAGGACGGTGAATCATTTCCGCCGAACTTTTTAGCCAGCTCCACTGCCTCGTTGATGGATACCTTCTCAGGAATGGCGTCATCGTAAATCATCTCATACAGGGCCAGGCGCAGGATGGTCAGTTCCACCTTTCCCATACGCTTGGTCTTCCAACCGGCTGCCGCCTGGTTCAGCTTCTCATCTATCTCAGGAATCTTCTCCATTATGTTTGCTGTTCTTGCCTGAAGATATTCACTGTCCGCCTCTTTTAATTCTACTTTATGCAATACCTGAAGAATACCCGACTCATCTACATCGTCTTCTTCCGGGGACTGGAAATACTGGCCCAGCTGGGCTATGGCCTCTTCCTGTGTCGGGTAGAAGTCAGCCGAGAACAGCATCTTAAAACAATGCTCCCGCAATTCTCTTCTGGTCATTTTCTCTGCTTGTACCAAAAAGCAACGGCTTTCCGTACATTTTCCTTTCTTCGTGATGTCCGCTTCCTCCCTTGTCAGGGCGTGTCCTAAATAACCCGGGGATGAAGCTGCTCTAGATATTATAGCAAACCCAGTGCATAAAAACAATAAAAAATGTATAAAACACTCCCCAGGCAACGCTCCGGGGAGTGTTTACAGATATTATATTAAACCATGGTTTTATCTGCCTTCGTCCATATTGACTCCGGCAATCTTTACATTCACGTCCAGCACGGTCAGCCCTGTCATGTTCTCAATGGCCGTGCTTACCTTTTCCTGAACCTGCTCGCTTACGGCCGGGATGTTGTATCCGTAGCGGATATTAAGGGACAGGTCTACCGACACATGCTCCTCGGTCACATCCACCTTGACTCCCTTGCTCAGGTTCTTCATGCCCAGCTTGCCCACCAGCTCATTGGTGATGTTTCCGGCCATGGAATCCACGCCCTCCACCTCTGTGGCAGCCAGACCTGCAATAATGGCCACTACCTCGTCTGCAATCTGTACTTCGCCTATCTTTTCTTTTTCGTATAATTTATGGGTACTGCGATTTTCCTCAGACATCACAACTTACCTCCTGTCAAGACTTAATTATTAGTATTATAACAAATCCGGGAGGATATGTATAGGATTAATTTTAACGCCCTTTCTCAATGATACCAGCTCTGACAGAGCCTTTAACCGGCTGAAAGCCCGTTCAGAATGCATTGGCTGTCCGTGACAGTTCCTTCTGGAATGCGTTCAGGTCCTGTCCCTTAAGGGCCCGTTCCAAAAGCTCCGGCATTTTCTGGGGATTGCAGGCAAAGCAGGGCACATCCATAGATGCAATCCTGCCCGCAATCTGCTCGTCGTAGTAAGGCTTTCCGCCGTCCGCAATGGCCAGAAGACAGACCACGGTTACCCCGGATTCCTTCATTTCCAGGATACGCCTGAGAAGTCCGGCCCGGTTTCCGCCTTCCATCAGGTCGCTGACGAGAAAAAACAGTGTCTTTCCCGGATTTTCCATGAATTGCTGGCAATAGGCCACGGATTTCTCAATGTCCGTACCGCCGCCCAGCTGGAACCCGAACAGCAGGTCCACGGGGTCCTCACATTTCTCCGTCAGGTCCGTAACCTTTGTATCAAAGGCCACGATTCTGGTCTTCACCGATGCAATGCTGGCCAGGATACAGCTGATGACAGAGGAATAGATAACCGATTCCCCCATGGAGCCGCTCTGGTCCACATCCAGAATAACCGTATATTTATTGGCCGCATTGGACGTGGTCCTGTCATAAAAATAAAAATGCTCCGGCACCAGCCTCTTTAGCTCGGGATTATAGTTCTTTAGATTTCTGCGTATAGTAGCCTTATAATCCAGGGCAGCTGCCGATGGTATGGGAGAATGCCGCCTCCTGTCCACGGCGGCCGTCACTGCCCTGCGGATATCGTCAGCCAGCAGCTTATTGATTTCCTCCACGATTCTGGCAATGAACAGCCTCACCTGGTCCTTGGACCGCACCGGTATCTGGTCTTTTAAAGCCAGCATCATGGAAGCCAGGTTCATATCCGGCTCCAGATTCTCCAGCAGCTCAGGTTCAAACAGCAGCTGTTTTAGACCGCACCGTTCCATTGCATCGGACTGGATGATGGTTACCAGTTCCTTGTCAAACAGGGACCTGACATCCCCCAGCCACCTGGACAGCACCGGGGCGGACGGACCCTTTCCGGCTCCCCTGCCTCCCGGCGCGTTTTTTCCTGTCCCGTTTCCAAATCCACCGGAGTCCGTCTGATTATAGATGGACGCAAGGGCCTGGTCCATTAAAAGCTGCTCACCTGTCAGCTCCCCACCGCCCATTTTTTCAAACTGGGGACTGCTTTCCTCACCCAGTATCAGGCGCCATCGTTTCATTCTGGTTTCAAGCTCCATATTTTTCACCCATCCTATATATCGTCAAAATCAAACCCCTCCAGACTGTCCAGCAGCTCCATTTCCCCGTCCTTTAACGGTCCGTTCAGCACCTCTCCCGCCTGGGCCGTGTTCACCTGCCATATCTCGCCCAGGTTCTCAGCCACATCCAGCTTTTCCCTGGAACTGAAATCAGCAAAAGCCCGCCGCAGGAACACCAAGGCCCGTTTAAACTCCCCGTCATCCAGCGTATCCATATAGGCGCTCAGCTCCCGCCACAAATCCAGCCTGGCAATGAGCGCATACCGGTTCTTCTTTGACAGTCCTGCAAACCATCCGGCTCCCAGTTCCGCCGGAATTCCTTTCGAGAGGCGGCGGTGGACCTCACGGCTTAATTCCTCTTCCTCCATCCGTCCCCGTTCCAGTAACACAGCGGCAGCAAAACCGGATATGCCTGTGTTCAGGTCATCCCTGGATGCAGCCTCCGCCAGCAGACGGATAAACCGCTCCTCATCCAGGAAATCATGGTGAATACACAGACTGTTGACCCGTTCAATGGCTTCCATAACACCCTTTTCCGCCTGGCTGTCGCAGCCGCAGGAATTGAGGAACACCAGGCAGGCCCGTAGGAACATCTGATTCAGGACAGGCAGAAGGGGAGCGCTGTCCAGATGCCGTATATTCCCGAACCGCACAACCGTGGAAATACTCTCCGCTGTCTTTGCCAGCTCCAGAAAGCCAGCTGCCTCCACCGACAGTCCCTGCAGGATATCCGTGGCATAGGTGACCATCTCCGGTATCCCGCAGCAGCATGCGGCCTCAATGATACCAGCCGCCTCTCCAATCTGCTCCGCCTGCATGGCCTGCTCCTTCATGACAAAGGATGCTGCGGCAGCCACTGTATCACCTTTCAGGGCAGCCTCCACCAGCTCTATTTCCACTTCCGGAGTCCACCGGATATCCCAGCTCTCAGCCCAGGTGGCGGTTTCCTGCCGTTCCTTTCTCAGGACTGCAAAATGGACTCCCAGCACCCGCAGGCGGTGCAGGAAAAATGACTGGTGCAGCTCTCTGTAGGCAGCTGCCTCTGATTTCACACTCAGTTTTTCCCGTAAATCCAGGGACAGTGTGAACGCTGTCTCCGACTTATATTTTTCCAGTTTCAGTTCCCTGAGCTGCCTGTAAAAATCATCCTGCAGGCAGGTCCGGCTGACGCCCTGCGGAAGCTCCCCCACAGCCGCGCCAATCTCCGTATCCGCCACGGCCAGCGCCAGTTCCGACAAACTGCCGTGCCCCATGGCAGTTACTGCGGCGTCCCGCAAATCCCGCAGGGAGGGCACCCTGTACCCGTGCAGATTCGCCAGGGAGCGCGCCAGCTCCACAGCCTCAATCACCTCAGCGGAGGACACAGGAAAACCATGCTGCCTCTGGTAAGCGGATATGGCTGTGAGATAAGGGTAAGTCCCCATATCCCTGCCGCCTTCCTGCAGTGCCTGCCAGAGCATTCCGTAGTAGGCAGGCGCCTCATTGCCCGCCCCATAGCCGGAACGGGAGGACAGGCGGTAATAGGAATAGGGCATCAGCGTGACATTGCAGGGCACCGATGGCAGCAGGCCCATCTCCTTATCTGTCATGGATGGTTCCTCTCCGGTCAGACCTGCCACATGATAAGCGCCTGTCACTGCCACGATTCGTTCTGCCCGGAATCCTTCCTTTACAGCATCCTCCATCTTCCTTCTCATATATGCTTCCCGGACCAGTGTCTCAGGCCAGTCGCTGTCGCTGCCCGCTGTCAGCTCCCGCAGCTGCCGCCCAAAGGTTTCCGCTCCGTCCCGGTATGCATCATGATTTTCGGAGTGCTCCATAACCCGTTCCCAGAAAGTCTCATGACTGTCCTCCCCGCTGAACCGGTCCAAAAGCCGGTACACATGCTCGGAAGCAGAACCCGGCGGGGTGCGCTGCGCATCCTGGACCGGCTGCTCATTTTGGCACGGCTGTTCATCCTGGCCCGGCTGCTCATTTTGGCCCGGCTCAAATTTCTTATTAAATTCTTCCTCCCTGGTCCGCTGGATTCCCAGAAATACATCCGAGGGCAGGTCCATGAACCGGCACTCCGCCCCGTGCTCCCTGGCCCAGACAATGGCCTGATATTCCGGGGAGTACTCTGCAAAGGGATACAGTATTGTGCGCACCGGCGGGTCTTTTGTAAAGGCCATAACCGCAAAGGGCGGCTTTGTCTCTTCCCTCACCATGTCATCCATCAGACCGTTAAAATCGGAAGGACCTTCCACCAGAATCAGGTCCGGCTGCTTTTCATCCAGAAAGCTTCTCAGATGATATGCGCCGGCCGGCGACAGGTGGCGGATACCAAAACAATATGGATGTCCCATCTATTGGTTCAACTCCTTACACTCTTTATAAAGTCCAAGCCACCGGCTCCCGCGTTTCTTCATGACATTTTCCAGGTATTCCTTCCACGCCAGTCCGTCCTTATCCTCATCCTTGACCACAGCGCCCTGCAAAGCCGCCGCCAGGTCGTAATCCGTTATTTCCCCGTTTCCAAAGCTGCCTGCCAGGGCCATGCTGCCTGCCAGAAGTGAAATAGCCTCGGCGGTGGACAGCACGCCTGAGGACGGCTTTACCTTCTGCCTGCCGTCCAGTGTCATGCCGCCCCGCAGCTCCCTGAAAATGGTGCACACCTTTTCCACCACCTCGGCATGGGGAATCCTGGCCCCCAGCTCCAGGCTTCCGGCCAGCTGCTCCACCCTTGACTGCACAATTTCCATCTCAGTGGAAATATCCGGCGGCGGCGGCAGGATGACAATGTTGAACCTCCGCTTCAGGGCAGCGGACATCTCGTTGACTCCCTTGTCCCTTGTATTGGCTGTGGCAATGACGGAAAAGCCTTTCCGGGCAGGCAGTTCAAAGGCCAGCTCAGGTATGGAGATGCGTTTCTCCGATAAAATGGAAATCAGGGCGTCCTGGACCTCGCTGGCACACCTGGATATCTCCTCAAAGCGGGCAATGCTGCCTGTCTCCATGGCCCGGTATACCGGGCTTTTAATCATGGCCTCCCTGGAAGGGCCCTGGGCTATGAGCATTGCATAATTCCAGGAATAGCGTATATGTTCCTCCGTGGTGCCTGCCGTTCCCTGCACCACCTTGGTGGAATCCCCGTTGATGGCGGCCGTCAGGTGCTCGGAGAGCCAGGACTTTGCAGTTCCCGGCTCTCCAATCAGGAGCAGGGCCCTGTCTGTCACCAGGGTGGCAATGGCGATTTCCACCAGCCTGCGGTTTCCAATATATTTGGGAGTAATTTCTTTTCCACCCGCGTTTCCTCCCGTTATATAGGTGAGTACGGAGCGCGGACTCATTCTCCAGCCCGCAGGAACCGGGTTCTGCTCCGCTGCAATCAGCGCGTCAATCTCCTCCTGGTAAAGCTGTTCCGCAGGCAGACGCTGCACATTCTCTTCTTTTCCTGTTGTTTTTCCCATGATATCCTCCAAGTCTCACTTTATTTTCCCAAAAACACATGGCCGTCAGCCCTGCCCGGTAAGTCCGGCAGCCTGGTTGATGGCGTTCCTGCAGTAATCATTGGCGTCCCAGCTTCTTCTCTCAGAGCTGCCCTTTGGAAAGCTGCACATAATACGGTCAATCTCACGGATTTCCATCTGCCGTTCCTCCTCTGTCATGGGCAGCTCACTCATCCGGCGCTGTATGGCCCACAGCGTTATGCCTGCATTTGGATTCTTTTTTACATAGGCGCTTATAAGACCTTTAAAATCCTTCCAGCCGCACTGTACCAGAATGTGGTAAAGCCCCCGGTTATCCGTCACCGTAAGCGCCCTCTTATAAAAATAGGAGCCCTTCTCTGCCCGTTCCCTGGCCGGCAGCATAGAAAACAGAATCTTATCCCGGTCCGTTTCACATTGCCTGCCGGCTGCATCCAGTCCCATGGCTGTCTCATTCCCGAATATCCTGGCATCCATCAGCAGGTCTGTCCAGCGGGAATCCGGTTTTTCGTAAAGCCTGCGCCCAATCCGGTGGGCTGTCCCTGCCCCCGCCTTTTCTTCTATGCGGCAGATGATTTCACAGGCCCCGTTTTCCTCTATGCAGTGAATCCGGCCCAGCACAGACAGTACGGCCCTCCTGGCCTTGCGTTTCTCCTCTTTTCCCAGAAGGGAATTCCTGGGAATCTTCCGGCAGCAGGATTCATACACAAGGGCCGCGGGCTTTGTCAGGAAATCAGCTGCAAGGGCCGGTCCCAGCCATGTTCCCGCCTGTTCATTGGCCAGTTCCCCTGCCAGGGAAATCAGCCGTTCATCCTGGCTGTAGATAATCGAATCCGCCAGCATGGCGGGAAATCCGGACCAAAACTCCTGGTTGGACGGGTTCTTTCCGGCTGCCCTGCGATATAATTCCTGTATGGCCGGTGAGCCCTTGCCCGGCAGGGCCATGAGAAGCTCGTTCATAAGCCCGGCAAATTCCTTTTTGGCCAGAGTATCCTTCTGCCTTAAGGTTTCTTCCATTATTCCGGCCAGCCTGTCTGAAACCAGGTCTGATTTGGAAAAACAGAGATAGCCTGCGATTCCCTTTTTTCTTGTCTTAAACTGTTCCTCCCAGTATGGGTCTGTCTGTTCCGGGTCCATCATGCCCAGCACCTGCTCCGTCATTTCCAGGCACATTCCCTTTTCGGTCCGGGCCAGGTCCAGCAAAATGCTGGTATTTTCCGTGTCAAATCTGAAGGCATGGATGGCCTCTGCCCGCAGTTCCTTTTTGGCCCGTTGGAGAAGCCCTTTATAAAATTCATTTTCTTCTTCACGGCATATGGCCTCTATGACCCTGAGCCGGTGCAGCCTCCCATTATCCGTGGTTTCCCAGTACCCCCGCTTTAAAAGGGGCACAATCTGTCTGTCCATCTTAGACAGAAATGCTTCAGCTTCATCTGCAATATCAGCATACCGGTCTGAGAGAGCTGTTATGACGGCTGCCTGCAGGCGGTAATCATCAAAGACCTGGGGATGCTCCTCCATGGCCTCGGTGATGGGGACCAGACGCCCGCCTCCTGACTCAGTCAGGGCCTGCTCCAGGGGATGGACCTGGCTGTAGGGCAGGCAGGGACCGTAGCAGCGGGATATCAGCTCCAGCGGACGGTACCCCGGCCCAGACTCCGGCCCGCCGCTGTTCTGTTCTGTTTTATATCCTGTCTCATATCCGGCCTGGGTACACAAAAGGGCTTCTGACAGGGCCAGCGCATCCAGCAGACAGCCCGGACGGTCCTCACAGTCCGGGGCCATGGCCTTTTCCGCCATTGTATACAATTTATTTATAACCGGCACTGCCTGGGCCAGGGGACGAATCTGCTCCACCGCCCTTTTAAGCCGGAAATCATCTCCAATCAGGTTCACTCCGGCCACTGCCGCTGCTTCCAGGCGCTGATGGAGTTCATATAATCCCTGCAATTCCATGGTAATTCCTTCCTTTCCTCCGTCTGTCCATCAATAGAGCAGGCGGACCACCTCTTTTTCCGTGATGATTGAGTAGGGATGCAGACAAATCTTATGTCTTTTCCTGTCATACCATAGGACTCCGAACATCACCTGATGCTCTGCCATCCGCCTGTCCGGCAGGATATCCAGACGTCTGACAGACGGCATGTCCCCTGGCCGGTCCCTCAGTTCTATGGTGCTGCCGCCGCAGTGCAGTATGTATTCCCGCTGCTGGCCCTCCTCGCCTTCTGCTACGGCTGTTCCCAGTCCGTCGTAGAATACCAGGCATCCAAACCGGCCGTCCGACAACGTGTTCTTAAGGTCATTCTTTGCCGCCTTCACCAGTTCCGGAAGGGAAGCAGAGGCCTTATCCCGGGCTTCTGCCAGCAGTTCACCGGTCACCGGCAGGAATTCCCGGCCCTCAAAACGTATCCTGCGTCCGTTCTCACCGGGATAATAGACCAGCATGGGCACCCTCACTGCCTCCATCACGGAGTCCTCTTCTTTTACATACTTAAGCGCCTTCACAGGACGGTAATTATAGGTAATATCAATCTCACCGCTGTCCAAATCCAGCCACCAGCCCTTGTCCACCCATTCTCTTCTGGCCCCGTCATAGCTGACGCCGAAGGACAGCTGGAGCAGCCGTCCGTTTTCCTTTTTAAGCCCCAGCTCCATCAGCCGTTCCAGGTTCCAGATTCCGCCCAGCTCCTCATAGAGGATGCTGTTGTCGTCCTCCACCTGTCCCTGCTCCAGTTTTTCCGTCAGATAGACCCTTGACTTCTTTATCAGGGCACGGAGGAATACAAGAATTCTTACGGCCTCACCGTAATCCCCGGTTCCATCCTCCTTAAGCCGTTCCACCTCCAGCACCAGGGACTGCACCAGCCTTTGGGGACCGGGAAGATAATAATCCCCCAGCTGCTTTGCCAGGTCCCGGTAGACCTTCACCGACGTTCCGTTCAGGGTCCCCAGGCCGGCCTCCATTAACTCCCTCACCACCTTCTCGGCCAGGTCCAGGCCCTCCAGCTGTTTCTTAAGCTTCTTTGTCCTGGCCGCCTGATTCGTCTTCTTAGGGGCCTTGGGCTTATCTCCCTGTTCTTCCTTTTTTCCTGCCCTGGCGTCCTTCTTCGCCCTCTTATCCAATATGTCCTGGGGAATGCTGCAGATATCCCAATGGCGGCCCTGCGACAGCTCCATCATAAGCGCCAGGCCGTGTTTACACGGAAACTGCCTGCTGGGACAGCTGCAGCGGCACACCGGCACGTCCCCGTCCACAAAATCCAGGGACACCCTGTAGGCTGAACTGCCGCTGCCCTTGCAGGTACCCATGTAAAAGGTGTCATCCCCAGACCTGGCATGTTCTGTAAAACCTCCGCTTTTAACGATTTTCCTTGCATTGCTGACCGCATTGGCATTGGGAGCCATGGCGGCAATCTGCTGTTCCGGGATTTCCCTCATAATATCCTCCATCCTGTACCGGAACTGCGGTACAATTGTATGATTGGTCATTTATTCCATTATACGGAAATTCATAAGGGGTTGCAATGGGAAGTTTGAAAGGAAAGGCGCCAAAAAGGCTGCCGCCTTTACGGTTTTCCGACCGTTAAAGCGGCAGCCCGGCTTTCCCTGTATTCCTGCCTATTCTGCCATATTCAGCAATGTAATAATAATCTGGTCTGCTGCCACCTCTGCCTTGCGTTTCACGATATCTTCAATCTGGGCACGCTGTGGGTCTGTGATGGAAGGCGCATTAATGACCACGTCCACCTTATCCTTGGTAATGCTGACAACCGGGTCCGAGAAACCTTTTGCCATCAGGAGGGTTTCTGCGGCATTTTCCTTCTCGGATACCTCGGTCAGGTCAATCATGTCCTGGATAGCCTGCTGTTTGGCTGCTTCGTCAATGCTGTCACTGTTAATCAGGCTCATCAGTGTCTCTTTGTTCTTGGCGCGCACCTGCTCTCTGCTGAGCTGTACGTTTGCTATGTAATCAGCCACGTTCATACCGCTGGTAAGTACGGCTTCCCCTGGATTCTCCAATCCGGCCTGGGCAGAGCTGTCCGTATCCGCCGCTGCCATCTGCCCCGGGTCAGCTGCCTGGGTAGCCTCCTCCACGCCTGTGCCGTCTCCGGCCTGGGCCAGCTGTCCCTGGCCGGCTCCTGTGTCCGCCGCTGCCTGGGCGCCGTCTGCATCGCTCACCGCATCCAGGTCAGAAGGGTCCTGGTCCAGACTGGGAATCTCCTGCAGTCCGGCCTGGCCGTTTAAGGAAGCCGCCTGGTTCTCCGCCAGGATATCTTCATCCGAAATGTCCATGGCCCCTGCCTCATACACCCGGTTGCCGCTTGCCAAATCCTTCTTTCCCGCATAGTTCAGATATCCGGCTGCCGCAATCATAACAGCCAGTGTTGTGATGATAATTTGGTTCCTGCGGAAGAGACGTTTCATGTTCATGTCTTTCATGTGCTCTTTTACCTGTTTCATATTCTTGATTTTCATATCCTGCACTCCTTTATTTATTCCACCCTCTTTAATACTTTTATTTTATGTGCCGGCAGGCCAAATAATGCTTCCATGGCCTCAGAAATTTCAGCTTTTACTGTTGGACTGCCTCCGCCCTCCGCGCTGATGATGATTCCAGACAGTTCCGGGCTCAGTTCTTTTTCAACAATGGGCGCGTTTCCGCTGCTGCCGGAACCGCTTCCCGACAGTATGGTGCTCTCCTGCATCTGATTGTTCGTCACGTCTCTGGTTCCTCCCCCGGAATCCTTTTCCCGGGTGGTGCTGGTATTGGTGGAACGGTCCACGCGGAGCACCTTTTCACTGGAGGATTTAAGCACCACCATCACATCCACCTTACCCACGCCGTCCACGGACTTTAAGATATTCCTGATTCTGTTTTCCATCTGCGCTTCATAGGACCCTTCATCGGATGAGCGGGCCGCTGCAGGATAGGAATCCTCCGTCCCGTCCGATGCGCCTGCCCCGCTACCCTCCGGCCCCTGGGCCATGCCGGTTCCGGCGGCGCCCTGGACAGAGCCGCCGGCCCCGCTGCCGCCATTGGCATTGTCCTTTGTCCACAGCGGAACAGCCCCGGCCCCCTCTGTCCCGGTACCCACGGTCTGTTCACCGGCATTCCTGTCCTTTTTACTTCCTCCGGGCAGGGGAAAGGATAGAATCATGAGAAGAACACCTATGAGAAGCAATAACAGCCATTTTTCCTTAGTCATTTTTCCACTGAACTTTGATATCTGATTCTTCCAGCCCATAGTACTGCGCCACCTTTCCTGTTAAATGGTTTATTTTTTTATCTGCCGCCGTTTCAGATTCCTCTGTTTCTCCGGTTCCCGGCGTTTTCCCCAGTTCCACATCCTCAACCTTCACGCTGTCCACCTTCCCCGCATCCACATTCACCGGCCGGCTGCCCATATAATCCCAGCTGCCCTGTTCCGGTTCCTCCTTCCCGCCGCTGATAACCAGCCTGATTCCTTCAATCCGGCCGTAACGGCTGCTGTTGCGGTCGCCGTCAATCTGCACGCTGGCCCCGGTACATTCCAGACCCTCCTCCCTGGCCATGGCCTCCACATCAGCCGCCACCGCCTCCTCATACCTGCTGATAACCTGGTCCAGACGCCGTTCTTCCATTCCCCACAGGTCCTGTTTCAGGTCGTCCGTGTCGTTCTGAAAGGTAATGGAACGGAACATGGCTGATATCTGCTCATCCAGGTGCAGTCCTCCCGTAAACGGACTTACCACAAGAAGAATCAGGACCATTCCCGAAAAAAAGCGGATGTATTTGCCGTATTTAGAGTCCGCCAGAAGGTTATTGACCACTGAAAGGAAAATCATGTAGTATATGATATTTTTTACCCATCCATAGACAGCTTCCATCGGCATCTCCTTTTATAGAACGCTATTCCGGTATTTTATCATCCGCCTCCAGGCTCCGTCCGCTCCCCGGTTAAGCCCCGTCCCGCTCCCCTGCCAGGCTTCGTCCGTTCTCCTATGAGGCAAAATAATTCACATTGGTGGACGCACATGTAATGGCTATGGCTATCATGAACAGAAACATGGAGTACAGCACAATCTGCAGCAGCAGCTTATGGCCTCTGGACACGCCTGACACGCAGGACACCACCCGTTTGTCACACACGGGCTGCATCACGGCGGCCACGCACTGGTACATAATCATGAGGACCGTCAGTTTCATCACCGGGACAACGGATATTACAGCCAATACAACCACGGCTGCCGCCCCCATGGTATTCTTAATCAGTACCCCTGACCCCAGGACCATCTGAGCCATGGCGCCGGCCCCCTGGCCCAGCCCCGGAATCATTTCCATAAGACGTTTCATTCCCGCCTGGCCTGCTGCATCGGCATAGGGAAGTATCATGGCCTGTATGAGATGGAAGCCCACCACCAGCCCGGTCAGGGTCCTGAGACTCCACACCACGGCCTGCTCCAAAAGCTCTGTCAGCTTTGACAGAAGCGCCTCCTTCGCCACATGGCTGCCCAGCACCATGAGCACATAAATTCTGACCATGGAGAGCAGGACCGTGCTGCACAGCCATTGCACCCCTGTCACCGCGCCCAGCATACATTCATACAAAGCCAGTGCGCTCATGCTGCCCCCGGAAAATGCCACGGCCATATAATAGGCCGGCATCAGCAGCTTCATGAATTCCAGTATCTGCTCCATCACCCGGGCCGCCACCTGTAAGCTGGCGGAGAAACTGGCGGCCAGACATGTAAACAGAAGCAGGTATGTAACAAAAAAGCCGGTGTCTGAAATCTGTCCTCCCTTAAATACAGAGGAAACATTGGTGAACACAGCCCCAATCAGGCCGATGGCCGCCACCTGAAACAGCATCTGGCCGCCCTTGTCCACCTGTGAGAACAGTGCATTCTTAAGGCCCATTCCGGTCTGCCCCAGAATCCCCTTCAGGTTTCCTTTCATCAGCTCCTTCATCAGTCCCCAGAAGGAGAGTCCTTCCATGCCCCCGTCCTGCTGTCCCATAACATCATCCAGAAACTGCTGCAGCCCCTCCATCTCATCCTGCAGCCCCATATCCTGCAGAGCCCGGTCCGCCCCTGACTCCGTTTCCTGGCCCTGCCCCGCGGCCTGCGCTATGACCTGACCCTGCCCCCTTAGCTGCCCGTCTGCCGGGGCGCCGTAAGCAGTGCTGCCCGCCAGTCCGAATCCTCCGGCAAGCAGCACCGTCAGCACACATAGGGCAGCGCTTCTGACCCCCCGTTTTTTCCATCTCTTCATCCCAAAAATGTCTCCAATGTCCCAAAAAGCGCCAGCAGGATGGGCATACTGATACCCAGGATGGACAGCTTCCCGAATATTTCAATCTGGTTTCCCAGAGAACCGTAGCCAGCGTCCTTGCAGATTCCGGATGCAAACTCAGCCACATAGGTAATGCCCACCATCTTAAGCAGCGTTACCAGATATACGCTGTTGACCTTGATATAGCCCTGAATCCGTTCCAGGGCCTCCAGTATGTCCTTTAGCTTTCCCGTGCCGTAAAAGAAGATAAAGGCGCCTGCCGCCATGACCATATATGCGGCGTATTCCGCCTTTAGCCCCTTCAGCTGCACTGCCAGCAGGACCGTGGCAATTCCGGCAGCCGCAATGGTAATGATTGTCATATGGTTCCCTCCCTGAAAAGGCGCATCTTACAGCGCAAACAGATTCTTCATTGTCTCAAACAGGTCGTATATGTACGGTATCATCCAGAATAATACCAGCACCAGTCCGGCCAGGCTCGTTAGGAAAGCCTGCTCATCCCGGCCGCTGTGCTTTAATACCTGGCAGATGACAGATACCAGGATTCCTACTGCCGCTATGCGAAATATCAGATTTACACCCATTGCTGTCTCCTCAATCTTTTTAATCCATATTTACAAATCTGTCCTGTTAATCCCCGGCACACCACAATCATACAGCATGTGTTCCCGGCAAATCTCAGAACATCACAATCACAAGAAACATTCCTCCCATGATTCCCAGGCTTGTGTAAAGCCTGCATTTCTCCCTCTGGTTCTGCCTGAGATAATCAATGGTCAAATCCAGCTGTTCCAGATACAGCTTAAGGGTACGTTCCTGCATGTCCACATCCAGATAACCCAGATGTTCCCCCAGGTGCGCCAGCTGTTCCAAATCCCCCTGTTCCAGAGGAATCCGGCCCGTGTCTGACTTTAAGGCCATGACCTCCCGCCTCCATATCTCCTGAAGGGACTCTCCCTCCTGCATACAGATTCCCTCTGCCGCAGCCTCAAACAGGCTTCCCAGAGGTCCCGGCTCCCGTTTTCCCACCCGTTCCAGGGCTTCTGCCAGCGGCGCCCGGCTGTATGTAATCTCACCTTTTAAGAAATATATCATCTGTCTGAGGGTTTCCAGCATCCTCAGCCGCCCTTTCCACTGCATGGCGGACCAGATTCCCAGTCCGCCGGCGGAAAACAGCACCAGAATTGCCCCTGTCCATTTAAATACTGCCACTCTGCGACTCCTTTCCCCTTCCATCCCCATACAGGACGTTTCCTCTTCCATCCCATATAGCCGCCACATGGCCCGCTGTTCCCTGACAGTCCAGCAGAATCATCCGTTCAAAGGCTCCCTGTCCAATCAGCTCCCTCACAGCCGGTTTCTGCCTGATATCCTCCAGGGAGCTTCCATGGATAGTGGCAGCCAGGGCGCAGCCGCAGTTCCTCACATATTCGATGGCCTGCACATCCTCCCTGCTTCCAATCTCATCCACAGCTATAACCTGGGGCGCCATGGACCTTACCAGCATCATCATGCCCTGGCTCTTGGGACAGCAGTCCAGCACATCGGTTCTCATACCCAAATCATTCTGAGGCACCCCCTGATAGCAGGCCCCTAATTCTGAGCGTTCATCCACCACCCCCACAGACACTCCCGGTATTCTCCTGCCGGTGCGCGGGGTCCTGGGCCCGTCTGAAACCTGGCGGATGATGTCCCGCAGCAGGGTCGTCTTGCCGCACCTGGGCGGCGATATCACCAATGTATTCAGAAACCGGCCGTCATCCGAATACAGATATTCCATCACCGGGTTGGCACAGCCCTGAATCTGATGGGCCACCCGTATATTGATAAAAGATATGGATTTCATGAGCCGTATATCCTGCCCGAGAGCCATGGTCCTTCCGGCCACGCCAATCCGGTGCCCGCCCTGTATGGTGATGAATCCCTGCCGCAGCTCCTCTTCCGCTGCATAGAGGGAAAAACTGCACATATATTCCACGGTTTCCTTCATCTGAGCCTGGCTGACCGTGACGATTCCGGCCCTGGCCCAGTACCGCTCCTGTTCCTGGCAGCGGCCGCTTCCCCGTATATCCCTTACCGGCGGGTCGGGAACCCCAACCGCCAGACTGCCATCTGTTTTAACTGCATATTCCCGGCCGCCGCAGATAAGCAGCAGCGGTTTCTGGGTCCTCATCCGTATCTCCTGCACCCTGTCGAAATCCACAGTAACCTGTCCAAGTATTGTCCGCAGGTCCTTTGGGAATATTTTAAGAACTTCTTCCCTGCCAGCCATATTCTTCACCCCTTTTACCTCAATATATGAGACGTGTCCAAAAATATGACTGGAGCCGGAAAAAAGGCAGCACCCGCCCGCAAGGGCTGTGCTGCCAAACTGGATATATCTGTATCTGTTTGAACGGATAATGGCCGGTTTATCTCACTCTAATTCGTTCCCTGCCGTTTTCTTCTCTTTACCTTCTTTACAATCTGCCCCGTAGGCCTCCTGTCAATTTTGTATACAATCTGCATGAACCGCGCCACCTCGTCCCAGGCCTCCCGGCTCTCAGGCACCAGGTCCATACTCATCTGGAACACATGGAACATACCCTCATACACAGAAATCCGGCGCTTCACCCCGGCCAAGCGGGCATTTTGGGCTACCTCCAGCGCATCGCTTAAGAGCATCTCATGACTGCCTGCCTGAAGAAGCATGGGGGGCAGTCCCCGGAAATCGCCGAACACCGGCGACATATAGGGCTCCCTCGGGTCGGCCTGGCCAATATAGGCTGAATTATAAAGCATACTTTCCCGTGAATTGCCAAAAAGAGGGTCATTTTCAAAATTAAACTCATAGCTGTCCCCGCCGCAGGTCAAATCAGCCCATGGGGACATGAGCACCAGCCCGGCAGGCTGGGGCAGTCCGTGGTCCCTGAGGTAAAGGCACAGGGCCAGGGCCAGGCCGCCTCCGGCCGAATCGCCGGCCACCACCACCTGGCCCGGCCTGTAATGCTTTTCCTTTATCAGCCACTGATAGGCATGAATCACATCCTCCAGGGCCGCGGGATAGGCGTGTTCCGGCGCCACCCTGTAGTCCACGGTCAGCACGTCGCCTCCATAGCTGAGACGGCTGTACCGCACGGAAAATTTACGGTAAATATTCTTCATGGGTCCTATATATCCGCCTCCGTGAAGCTGAAGCACCACCCTGCCGGTAACCACTCCCTCCGGCTTCAGATATTCCATTTTAAAGGGTTCCCTGTCAATGATTTCATACTCGTAGCCAGATGGGCATACCCAGGCCGGTTCCACGGGATTTTTCCTGAATTCCCCTGTCTGGATGGGTTTTCCCAGGGACGTTTCCATGATGTCGTGAATCATATCCCGCACCAGCGCCCCCCGTATACTCACTTTTTTATTGCGCATCCTTATCTGTATCCTCTCTGTAAATGCAGGGTCCCTCCATTGTCACAGGTGGAACCGTCTGATGAGTTCATTTTTAAATCTCCTGTCACCCAGAAAAATAGTCATGGCCAGGATTCCCACGGTCAGAATCACGGTTATGATTGCCATGGAAGGGTGGGTGACCAGCCCTGCGGCCCATAAAATCAGCGGAATAAAGCTGAAAACCGTAATGGCAATCTGGTACATAAAGTAGCTCTGCCAGTTCAGGCGGTTCACAAGAATGAGCAGCACCACAGCCACATCGGCAAACAGAATGGTTCCCGGCACCGCGTAGTTCACGGACCAACCCTCAAATCCCAGAACCCGGTCTATCATCACAAGCAGAATCTGCATTCCTATGGTTTCTATCAGCAGTGATTTACCTAAATTAGCGTGGCGCAGAATGGAATACCGAAGGGTCAGACCCACATAGGCAATGCCCGGTATGGCAATCCCGGACCACCACAGCCCGTCATAGGTGGCGATATTCACCAGCCCGAGAAACAGCGCCACTGCCGCCAGCACCCCATAGCAGGCCAATACCAATTTTTTCCATATACTCTCATCGTGTTGAATCACCGGATAATTTCCCTTATCAGCCTCCGGCATGATGACGCCGTTGCTCTCCAGCTCCACCGGAATGCCGTCTGACCTCAGGCGTCCGAAAAAACATTCCTCCAGCCTGGCATCCTGAAATACCTTGGTAAAGGTGATGACTGTCCTGGTTCCAAAGGAGCATACACCGCATTTGGCTGGCTGGCGTTTTGACACGCCAATCAGCATCCTGAACCCTTCAATATCATCCTCATATTCCCGGTCCATGGATATGAGGCCGATATTGGATAAGGTAATGGTGTGGGCTCTGTCATTGCGGCGGAAAATAAATCCAAGGGCCAGCCACTTGACAAACAGGGGAAGGATGCGGACATACCACTTCTTCTCGTTTGAAACATTGTAGGAAATGGTTTCCTCCAGCTTTTCCTTTACTATCTTCTCGTCCATCTGACTGCACACAGATGCAAGGATTTCCTCAAATTCATCCCTGCCGCGGCCGGGTTCGTGGTCAATGGCAGTCACCGCAAAAAAGTTGGAAGCTGTATTGGAGCCGAAAAAGGCCCTTAGGTTGATAGGCAGGTTTACCCCGATGCGGCGTCCCTCCCGGCCTTCCTCCCGGTATTCCCTGGAAACAGACCAAATCAGGCAGGCTGTCAGGTACTTTGTAATGCTGACCCCCATTTTGCGGCTGACGGCCTTCAGTGCCCCTGTATCCACAGAACCGTGGACCACGCTCTCTCCTCCAAAGGGAATATACCTCCCGGTCAGGCGCAGCGCAGGGCAGGAGCTGTAACGCCTGGTCCGCATTTTCCGGTAATGCTTAAGATAGCTGTCCTCTGTCTGGGTGGACACGCCTTCCCCCGGCCGTTCCCCGGTTCTCCGCCCTCCCCGTTTGAGCTCCAGGTAGCCTGCGGTCAGCTCCCTCAGGAAATTCACGGCCCCCATGCCGTCGGTCACAGCATGGAATACCTCCAGATTGATTCTGGCGCCATAATAGCTTACGCGGAACAAATAGAGCTGGTTGCTCTTGGGGTCAATATAACGGCAGGGCCAGCTGTTCTCCTGCTCAACAAAGGGCTGGCGTTTGTTCTCCTCAAAGTAATACCAGAAAAACCCTCTCTTAAGCTTTACCTTAAACCCGCCAAACCAGGGCAGGACCTCTTCCAGCGCCTGACCCAATAGTCCGGGGTCTATCTCTTCTTTCAGTGTTACGGAAATTCGGAATACGTTGCTCAGGTTTTCATTGGCAATCATAGGAAATATCTTCCCTGTATTATCCAGCCTGTGCCAGCGTTTTCCCTGGGGATTTTTCTTCATAGCGCCCCTTTCTGCCGGCCCTTCCCGCAGATTTCCTGCCGGTCCGGCGCAAACTGTAGTTTCTGCCATTATATCTCTATCATCCTGCAATCACAACTATATTATACTTAATTTTTGTTTCCCCTGCAGCAGTTTTCACCTGTAAACGCCCTTCCCATGCCTTTTGTTTCTGCCGCATGTATGCTATATTGGACACATAAACACCAGCCGGGCCGTGCATCCCGTAAATTCCGCAGGAAATATCATGATGAATCCTTTATTTCACTTAAAATAGGGGTATAACAACATGAGGAGGTATCCCTATGAAACTTATCCGTACACAGGCCATAGAGCTCTCAGGAAGCAGCTACGAGGCAGGCCGCCGCTTAGGCAGCTGTCTGGCATCCATCCCCGGCCTGAAAAAACAGCTTTCAGGCGGCTTCCCAGGCTTCGGCCCTGCACAGCTTGAAGAGGCCGACCAGTGTTTCCGGCGCTGGTGCCCGGGACTTACCGGGGAGCTGGCTGGTTTTGCCCATGCCCTGGGCTGCGCCCCGGAACAGGTTCTCTATTACGGCATGACCTGGCTTACGCCGCGCTGCAGCCACCTGGCCCTTCTGCCTTCCCTGACAGCCTCCGGACATCCCATGGCGGCCCGGAATTATGAATTCAATGACGAGGCCGAGGACTTTACTGTCATAAAAACCTGCATCACAGGAAAATACACGCATATAGGCACCAGCGTTCTGGGAATCGGCCGGGATGACGGAATCAATGAGATGGGCCTGACCGTTACCATGAGCTCCTGCGGTTTTCCTGTGGGAGCGCTGCCTGAGATGCGCAGGCCCGCAGCCGCCGGCCTGCAGTTCTGGGCCGTGGTCCGTACCCTGCTTGAAAACTGCCGCAATGTCCAAGATGCCCTGTCCATGCTCAGGGACATGCCGGTGGCATATAACCTGAACCTGATTCTGCTGGACAGGGAAGGCTGCTGCGCCCTGGTGGAAACCCTGGACGGACGCATGGCAGTGAAGTCCATTGACCGGAATTCCGGGGAACAGGCCCTCTATGCCACCAACCATCCGGTCCTGGATGAGCTGATTCCCCATGAACCCAGGGCATTCGTCCACTCCATCCGCCGGTATGACAATATTACCGCTTTCCTCAAACAACATGGGCAGGACATCACGGACGGACAGCTGAAGGATTTCCTTCTGACCCCTTATCCAAAAGGCCTGTCATGCAGCTACTACAGCCAATTTTTCGGTACCACAAAGAGCATGGTCATGGACCCTGTCAGGGGCAGTCTTTCCCTGTGCTGGGGAGGACGCCAGGAAAACGGCTGGCAGGATTTCAACTTCGACAGTCCATTTCCCCAGGGAACCGCTGACATCCAAATACAGGACCGGACAGCAGACCCATCCATCTTTGCTTACAGGAGCCTCATATGAACTACAATACGGCAATCGAAAGAGCCATTCTATTCATAGAAGACCATCTGACCGCATCCTTCACCGTGGAGGATGCCGCCAGGGCGGCCGGATATTCCTATTATCACTTAAACCGCCAGTTCTCCGCCGTCCTTGGGGAGAGCGTTGGCAGCTATGTGAAAAAGCGCCGGCTGTCCGATGCCGCCAGGGAACTGGTGTACACGGAGAGACGCATCATTGACATTGCGCTGGACCATGGCTTTGAATCCAGCGAAGCCTTCAGCAGGGCATTCAAAGCAGTCTACCATACAAGCCCGGCCGGCTACCGGAAAAACCGTCTGGATGTCATCATCAGCCAGAAACCCAAAGCAGACCAGCATTTGCTGGCCCACCTGACGGAATCCTTGACGGTCCGCCCTCAGATTGTGGAGATTCCCCCTGTTCTCACCGCTGGTCTGAGAGGCACCACCACGCTTAAGGACAACCAGATTCCACAGCTCTGGTCCCGTTTTCTGGAGCTCATCCCCCAGATTCCCGGCCAGGTTCCCGGCGGCCGGGGCTTTGGCATATGCCAGTCCTGCGATGAGGGGAATAACCTGTACACCATGAATCATGAGCTGCTGTTTTCCGAGGTGGTGTCCGTGGAGGTCAGCTCCAGGTCCGTCCTGCCTCCGCCCCTTGTGTACCGGACCATTCCCGGCGGAAAGTATGCCGTATTCACCCACACAGGCTCCTTAAAAAGCCTGCCTCTGACCTACCAGTATATCTGGGGCACCTGGTCCCTTACCACCCAGGAAAAGCTGGACGCCAGGGATGACTTTGAGCTGTATGACCAGCGCTTTCTTGGGTTTCACCATCCCGGCAGCCAGATTGACATCTATATTCCTGTCCAATAACCCATAAAGGCCATGGTCTTGACAGGTATCGCTACTTCTCCTCTCCTCTGATAATGCGCTTCATCCGGGCCAGCTCATCCATGGTCAGAAGCCCGCTGTCCATGTATTCCTGATACACGGTCTGCGTGGCCTCCACAAAAGCCTGCCGTTCTTCCCTGGAAAGGGTGTGGATTTCAGCGTTGGCCCGGATATTTTCCATTGCCTGCACTTGGTTTTCATCAATAAGGCGGCTGTTTTCCTTCATCATTTCTGCCGTACATTCCGCCAGAATTTCCTGGTACTCCTGAGGCAGCGACTCATACCAGCTGGTATTCACATAAAAAGGCTCCGGGTGGAACTGGTAATTCACTTCCGTGAAATACTTCTGGACCTCATAAAACCGCATGCCCGAGGAATTGACCCAGGGATTTTCCTGACCGTCTACAGCGCCTGCCTTCAAAGCCATATACAGGTCGTTGTAAGGCACGGTCATGACTTCGGCCCCCAGGGCCTCCAGGGTTTTATTGATGGTATCCATGCCGTTGGAGCGCATCCTAAGCCCCTTTAAATCCTCCGGCCGGCGAATCATCCGTATGCTGTTGGAAAACTGCCGGAATCCCCCTGCATCGCCGATTCCCAAAATGGTGGCGCCGCTTTTTTTTGAATCCAAACTGATTTCCCTTGCAAACTCAGAGTTTACCAGCCGTTCTGCCTCGGTTCTGTTTTCACAGAGAAACGGAAGGGAGAACACAAGCATCTTTGGCACTATCTCCAGCTGTCCCCCGCGAAACCCCTGGATGGTTCCGCCGCAGACCTGTTCCAGCATGGAAGCCTCGCTGCCCAGCTGGCCGGCCGGATAGATATCCACCTGGATTCCGCCGCCTGTTTTTTCCTCCAGCTGCTTCTTAAACAGCAGAAAGGACTGGTGGCGCGGGTTGTCCACCGGCTGGGAATGGCCTATTTGCATGGAATATATCTTTTCGGGCTTGTTTGCCGGAACATCCTTCCCTGAAATATCTGCTCCGCTTACCGGATGTCCCGGGACCGGCGCCTGCTCTGTGCCTGCCTGCCGGTCTGTCCCTGCCGACGTCTTCCCCTTATCCGGTTCCCCCAGCACGCCGCATCCTCCAAACACCAGACCCGCCAGCAGCGCCGCCAGAACCCATGCCCTGTACTTTTTTCTCATTCCCCGTCCTTCTCCTCCCTGAGCCCCTCCGCCTGTTCATACCGGAACTTCAGCGGAGACATACCTTCCATTTTCTTGAATGTCCATGTAAAGTAGTTTGGCTCCGAATATCCCACCAATCCGCTTATCTGCTTGATGCTGCAGGTTTCGTTTTTCAGCAGTTCCTTTGCCTTCTGCATCCTGATTCGAATCAGGTAATCCACCACCGTGGTACCCATATATTGCTTGAAAAGACGGTTCACATAGTATTTGCTGAACCCTGCCTCCGACGCAATGATGTCCAGGGTCAGGCGCTTCCGGTAATTTTCCTGTATAAAGGAACAGATTCCCTCCACCTCCCTGGGCGTGCCGCTGTCTGATTCCGGTCCCTCCTCCCTGCTCTCAGTCCGGGCAGCCATGTCCCCCACCCTTTCGCGGGCCATCCCATAGCTCTCCTCTATCTGGCTGACATCCGTAAAGGGAGTCCCGCTTCCCATTATGAAGACTGTCTGCTGCTGCCTTAAAACAGAGGCCAGTAATTCCTCCATCTTCCCGAAAATTCCCGGAAACGCCTCCGGTTCACGGCAAAAAACAATGGCTGTAACCATGTGGTTTGCCTCGCTGAACATGACTGTCAGGTCCAGATAACCAAACTCTTTCCTGACAGCCTTAAACAGGTTCTGCCTTGCGCATTTATCCGGTGAACCCTGGAGACGGATGCAGAAACAATTTCCGCTGCACTCAGTTGAGATATGTTTTAAATCCAGATAGTAAAGCACCTCCTCCGGCATATTGCCCAGCACCAGGTCGCCCACCACCTTGCCCTCCATCATGTCCAGGGTCTTCAGAAGCTTTGTCTCACGGTACTCCTTCTCCGCCTCCGCATCCAACTCGTCAACAGCCCGCATAATTACATTGATAAACGCCTCCTTTTTCACAGGCTTTACCATAAAATCCACTGCTCCCAGGCGCAGGGCCTCCACTGCATATTCAAAATAATCATAGGCCGTGGAGAATACAGCCCGGAACCTGTAATCCAGGCATTTGATTTTCTCCAGGGCCTGGAGCCCGTTCAGGCCGGGCATATTGATGTCAAGCACCATAATATCCGGCCGGTCAAGCATAACCCGTTTAATGACCTCGGTTCCCGAGGCGCACTCTATGACCTGGTCTATATCCAGGGAGGACTCATCTATGAAAAAGCGCAGGGCCTCCCTCTCCAGTTCCTCATCATCTGCAATTAATATTTTATACATTCTCTTCTCCCCTGTGCAGATAAATACTGACAATGGTACCTGCACCTTTTTTGCTCATGATTTTAAGGCTGTCATCCCTGCCCGTATACAGGGAAAGCCTCTGCCATATATTCCAGATTCCAATCCGCTCCGACTGATGCTCCGAAAGACGTCTTCTGATTTTCTCCAGACGTTCCCTTTCCATTCCCATTCCGTTGTCACAGATTCGTATCCGTATATAGGCCCCTGCCTTCCTGACATCCAGAATCAGGGCTCCCCCTTCTTCCTTTGGCTCCAGACCGTGGATAACCGCATTTTCCACAAGGGGCTGCAGGGTAAACCGCGGAAGCATCACTGCCTGCTCCAACCCCCGGTCATGCCTGATGTCCACATTCAGTCTGGATGAAAAACGCATTTTCTGAATCTTCAGATATTCCTCCGTAATCCCCAGCTCCTCGCCCAGGAGAGCCGGTGCCTGCGCATCCGCCAGGTTATAGCGCAGCAGCACTGCCAGTGAATCCAGCATGGTCAGCGCCTGTTCCTGGCGTCCCAGCATAACGGTCCTGTTGATGCTGTTCAGGGTATTGAATAGAAAATGAGGGTTAATCTGGCTTTGCAGCGCAAGGAAGCGGGCCTGGCTCAGCAGCTTTTCATATTCCTCATTTTTCCTCTGTTCCACCAGAAGCTGCTTTTCGCTCTCTATTTTTTCCTTCAGGCTGAAGGCCATATGGTTAAATGCCCGCGACAGCATGCTCACGGTATTTTCCCCGGAGCTCTCCCTGACATGCACGTCCAGATTACCCCTGGCTATCTCCTCCACCTGTTTTTTCAGCTCGTTTAAGGGCCGGGTCACCCTCACGAAAATGTAGCTGGCCGATGCGGCTATGAGTATGCCGGCCGCTGCCACGGCTCCCATGTTGAACACAGTCATTACATTCCGCCTGTGGGTCAGCTCCCGGTTGCTGTCCACGCTGGATTCCAGGGCGTACTGGAGCAGTTCATTTGTATATTTCTCCAGATACCCGCCGATGGTCTGGCTGTAGTAGTAGCTGTCGTAGTACCGGTAATCATTGCCGTTAAACAGAAAGGAGGCATTGCAGCACTCACTGTAATAAGACTCAAAGGACTGGTCAATGCCCCGCAGAAGATACCAGGATTCCTCATTGGTACTTTCTGTATACAAAATGTCTATGACCGCCCTGGCTTTTTCATAGGTATCATTAAACTCCGCCAGAGTGGTCCGGTTTCCTGTCTTCATGTATTCCCCAAACAGAACGCCGCTCTGGAGGAAATGGCTTTTCAGCTCCAGTATGGAGTAATACTGGTTGATTTCCTTCTGATATCTGGCGCTAAACTGGCTGAACAGGGAATGGTTGTAGATGGAAAATGAAAGGAACAGTATCAGCATAAGCAGCAGCACTCCATTGATTTGAGCTCCCACTGAAAAGCTGAACTGTTTCCACCAGAATTTTAGTTTTTTCATTTAAACGCTCCTTCGCTGAAGCTGACCTCCGGCTCCTCCGTAAGCGTTTCCACCCATATCTGCTGGAATTGTTCCATGGCCTGTTTCTGGTACTGGTACGTGCTTTTAGCACAGGTTTCCACGGCCTCCCGGTCTTCCTTGGACAGGGAGGTAAGGTTTTCCGTATTAATAATCATTACATCCGGAAGGCACCATGCGTCGTTTTTGGTGACAAAATGGATATACTGGTCATAGTTATTGCATATAAACTCAGAAAACGAGGACTCCGCACCGTCGATATTGCCTGATATCAGCGATTTGTAGGTGTTGGTATTGACCGAGCCTGCCAGCTCGATTCCCATGTCCCGGAATATTTCCGCCATAAGAGCGGAATCGCTGCTCTCAATTTTCTTTCCCTGCAAATCTTTTTTGTCCGCAAAGCTGCTGTCCGTACCATAAAAGCACCTGAAATCTGGATAATACCATACCAGAGGCGTGATGCGGTCCATCTGGCACTCATCCCTCAGCGTCTCCTCATTGTTGTGTATCCACCCTGACTGGGCATCCCCGTCCGCAAAGTTGGAGGGAACAAAGAATTTACGGATGGATTCCACTTCCTCCGACAGCTCCAGGACATTGACGCGGGCCATGGCAATACCGCCGAATTTAACCTGTTCAATGATTTCCGTGGGGGTTCCCAGGCTGCTGTTATAATAAATTTTAACCGTTACCCGGCCCTGGGTTTCCCGGCTCACCATTTCTGCAAAATGAGCCATGGCCCGGGCGGAGGGATGATTCTCAGGCATGGTTTCCGCCATCCTGAGGATTACGGCCTGGCTCCGGGGGCCTGCCGGATTATCATGTCCTGCAGCAGGTGCGCAGCCGGCAGCAAGGACGGACACTGCCATGAGCGCTGCTGACAGGGCTGTTATCAGGACGGTTTTCAAATTCGCCGCAACAGGCGCATGAACGTTCAGAGTCACGTGAGGCTTTCCTTTCTGGGAAAATGAATTTTGCGGACATTGTATCATAACTCCCTCCTTTCCACAACACCAAATACCCTCAACCTAAGCTGAGGGATTTGGGATATGATTGGATTTTATTTTACCAGTCCCAGTGCATTGGGGATGGTCATGGAAATGGCCGGCACATAGGTCACCAGTAACAGTATGACCGCTGTCACCGCAAAATATGGAAGAAGGGTCTTAAATACTTCCTCGATTTTTACATTCGCCACCTTGCAGCCGGTAAACAGAATGGGTCCTACCGGCGGTGTGATTGTACCAATGCAAAGGTTAAATACAATCATGATTCCGAAATGGATTGGATGCATTCCAAAGCTGGTGCAAATGGGCAGAAAAATAGGCGTAAATATAAGGATTGCCGGAGTTGGGTCCATGAAGGTTCCCACCACCAGAAGCAGCAGGTTCATAATCAGAAGAATCACAATCTTGCTGTTGGTCAGTCCCATGAGCACATCCGCAATAATGGCCGGGATATTGGTAAAGCTCATAATCCAGCTCATGATGGAGGATACGCCTATCATGAAGATTACAATGGCAGTCATCTTAACGCTGTCCAGCAGAATCTTCCTTAAATCCCTTATCTTAATGCTGCGGTAGATAAAGCTTAACAGCAGGGAATATACCACAGCAATGGCAGAGCCTTCCGTGGCCGTAAAAGCCCCTATGAGAATACCGCCAATGACAATCACAATCAGAAGCAGGCTGGGTATGGCTTCCCATACGGTTTTTAACACAATGGTGAGGTTGATTTCATCCCGGTTTCTGTAGCCGCGTCCGGAGGCCATGATTCCCGCAATCACCATTACGCCGATTCCCCACAAAAGGCCCGGAAGGTACCCTGCCATGAACAGCGCAGAGATTGACACGCTGCCTGCCACCGTGGAGTACACAATCAGGGTATTGCTGGGAGGAATCAGCATTCCTGTGGGAGCAGATGCAATATTAACAGCTGCCATGTAATCCTTTGCATAACCCTCTTTTTCCTCCAGAGGTCCGATGGTTCCGCCGATGGCTGCGGCTGCGGCCACACCTGAGCCGCTGATGGCGCCGAACAGCATATTGGCAACCACATTGGTCTCCGCCAGGGCCCCCGGCATCCTGCCGCTTAAAATTTTTGCGCAGTTCACCAGCCGTATGGCGATACCGCCGTTATTCATAATATTTCCCGCCAGTATGAAAAAGGGTATTGCCAGCAGGGAGAAGGAATTCACGCCTGTAAATACCTTCTGTGCCGCTGTCCCCATGGCATTCTCAAAGGGAAGCACGAACAGCATGGCGATGGTGGAGGCCAGACCAATGCTGATGCTGATGGGAATTCCCAAAACCAGCATGGCCAGTACGCAGACCAGCATAACCAGTGCTACAATCATTGCCTGTTCCATAATTCTATCTCCTTTGTTCTTGGATTTCTTTCAGTTTTTCCGCCAGCTTTATTTCATTGTAGACAAAGTAGAAGAGGATGAAACACGCGCTTACAGGCACTGCTGAATAGATGATTCCCATGGGAATCTGGAGTGCCGCATCCATCTGAATCATTTGGCTTGAAACCTGCTTATAGCCCCCGAATATCATGACGCCTGCCGCAAATAACGCAACCATCAGTTCACCCAGCATTTCAACCGCCACTCTTGTCTTTGGAGGCATATGGTCGCGGACAAAGCCGATATTCATATGCTCCCTCAGCCCAAACACATAGGCTGAACCATACATAACCATCCAGACAAACATATATTTGGAAAGTGATTCCGTATATGCGTTGGGGCTGTTAAAGAAGTATCTCACAACAACCTGGAAGGTGACCAGGATTGTCATGACAGCCAGCAGCACCACGCATACCCACTCAATTATCCTGTCCAGGATTCTCTTTGCTGATTCCATGAGTCATGACCCCGCTTTCTGCAAATCCCTGTTAGTTGGCAAGGCTGCGAATTTCTTCGTATAATGTCTTTGCTCCCTCGCTCTTGCTTGTCACATTGTCGATAACGGACTGGCATGCTTCCTGGAACGGAGTGATGTCCACATCAATAAACTGGGCGCCTGCTTCCTCTGCTGTCTTCTTTGCGCCTTCCAGGTTTTCATCCCAAAGCTGGAATTCACGCTCTGTATATTCCTTGCAAAGGTCCTTTAAGGTCTGCTGGTCCTCTTCGCTCATTCCCTTTAAGGCCGCTGTGTTCATAACCAAAAGGTCGGGAATCATCAGATGACGTGTGTAGGAAAAGTAAGGAGCCACTTCATAGTGCTTTAAATCTGCATATGTAATCTCATTGTTCTCGCCGCCGTTGATTACGCCCTGCTGAATTGCAGTGTAAACCTCGCCCTGGGCCATAGGCGTTCCCACACCGCCCATTGCATCCAGCATGGCAATACAGGTCTGTGATTCCATGACGCGGATTTTGTAGCCCTTTAAATCTGCCGGGGTCTGAACCGGCTTGTCTGTATAGATACAGCGCGCTCCTGCTGTAAATGCAGCCATAACGCTGAAATTATTGGCCTCTGTGCTTGCAAAGATATGGTCCAGAGCTCCGCTGGTAAATACCTTTTTCTGATGCTCCACACTGTCATAGGCGTAAGGAAGGCCTAATACGGCAAAATCAGGATTCACATTCTCCACAATGGAGTTTGCTACCATTGCCATCTGGATGGTACCGCTCTGTACCAGCTCAAATGCATCCTTCTGTGAACCAAGAAGCTCATTGGGGCTGATTTCAATTCTATATGCGCCGCCGGTTTTCTCGTAGAAGGCATCGCTCATCTCGGACAGGGCCAGATACTGGGGATGCTTCTCCGACTGGTTAAAAGCCAGCTTTAGTGTGGTTGTCTTTGCGTCCTTTTTGACTGCCTCAGACGCGTCGGCCTTGGACTCCCCGCCTGCTGCCGGCGCCGGGGCTGTGGCGGCGGATGGGGACGCGCCTCCTGAGCATGCGGTCAGTGACAATGCGGCTGCCCCGGCCAATATCAGTGTTAATGCCTTTTTCATCATAATCATGTTCTCCTGTTCTTCCCTCCGGGAATCTTAACGTTTTCTTTACAGGATGATTATAAGCGTTTCCGCTTTAAATTGAACTACAAAAAATGGGCCATGTCCTATAAGAAATAAGACATGGCCGCAAGATATTGATAGTGCAAAAGGGCAATATTTTATAGTTTTGGTTTTACCGGGACTTCCGGCCCGGACTTCATCACTGCGCCAGCCGTTTACCGGCATATAAATCGCAGAATGCTTTATAATCCGGATTTTCCCATGTTTTTTCCTCAAAGTCAGTGTATGACACCACGATTGCTTTGAACGATTCAACGCCGCAGGTTTCATCAATGGCATACCCCTGGGAATCACCGTAGGAGCTGCCGGGAACCAGATTAATATTTTCAAATGAAACTTCCGTCACATAGGCCGGGTCGTTAAAGCTCATCTGACCCTTGATTTTTACAGGAAGGCCATTGGCGTCCCAGGCAGCAAAGGCCACCACCGCATCGCGGATATCATCCTCTGAATTATTCTGAATCACGGCCTGGAGCATATCCGGATACAGCGACTTATACCGCTCATCCTGGACCACGTACTTTGTGCTGCTCACAAACACGGGCTGCCCGGCCAGGGATGCCTCCAGTTCTTCAGAGTCAGCGCTTTCCACCTTTGTTCCCGACGCGGTCCCGGACTTCGTAAAAGCAGCGTCCTGCATCTCGACCTCAATTTTTATATCATCGGAATACTTCTTCCCCTCATAGGCCGCCCGGAAGCTGTCCTCATATGGATTCCTCCATTTATCACCGTCAAACGTTTCAAATGACAGTATCATTGTTTTAAAAGATTCTACCTTGCAGGACTCATTGATGGAAAAGCCCGAGTTCTCACCAAATGTACTCCCGCCCACCAGATTGATGTCGTTGTAGTTTACCTTCTTAAAATAATCTCCTCCTGAAAAGTCCATGTTGCCCTCCAGCTTAACAGGAAGCTGGTTGCTGTCCCAGGCAACAATGGCAAGAACCGCATCTTTAATGTCTGAATCCGTATTATTCTGAATGACCGTACCCAGCATATCCGGATACAGCGACTTATACTGTTCATCCTGCACAATGTATTCCGTCTTTACAACAGAAACCGGCAGACCGGCCAGCAGCTCATCAAATTCACTCACAGACAGTTCCTTTACCTCCTTTGGAGGCACTGTGGTTTCAGCCTCTGTGGTCTCCTTTTGTGTGGTTTCCTTGGGCGCTGCGTCTGCTGCCTCAGCCACAGTCGCCTGTTCCTTCTCCGCACCCGTTGCAGCGGTTGTTCCTGAACCTCCGCAGCCCCCTAAAATCAATACTACTGATAAAATTACCAGCAACGGTTTTCTCATATGTACATTCCCCCTTTTTTGTTTCATTTTAACACTTATCTGCAAAATCGTCCACTTAATTGTAACGCATTGGTAACTATTGGGAATTTTTTCCATGAATTCCATTATCTCATTCTGCCAATCATACAGGATGTCCTTATCACAAAAAAATCCCATACCAAAAATCCCAGGCCAACTATAATCGTCAACCCAGGATTCCCTTACTATGTTTATAATATCTGCTTATTCTTAATTCTATTCCATTATTTTATGACTTATAATCCAATCTAATATTTCATCATAACCAATACTGCCATCTGCCACGCCTAATCCTAAAGCAATCCTGGCGGCTTTTTCTTCCACCGTAGGATAAACTTCTATCTCCCCAAATCCACTGTATGCCATTTCACCCTATTTTTAAATACAAAATTCAATATTGATAGTATTGGGCTTTAAAATAGAGGACATACCCTTTTGGGGTACATCCTCCTTCTCTGACAAGAAATTAATAATATCATCATTATCATCCGCCATCATAAGAAAGCGCAGATTTTCAATGAATTCTCTCTGTTCCTCTACTGTATTCAGCTTCATGAACTCATCTGCTATGTACATTTTTAAATCTTTTTCCACGTTGGTATCCTCCTCAGATTATTTTGAAATTAGAAATTCATTCCTATATCACGTCCCTTCTTGATGATTATCAAATTTCCTCTATCCTCCTTTCCACAAAAAAATCCCAGGCCAACTATAATTATCAGCCTGGGATTCCCTTATTATATTTATAATAACTGCTTGTTTTCATTTCTCTTACAATACTAATTTCTTCTAATGCAAACTTACTCTGCATTCTGCAAATACTCGTTTGCTTCTTTCTCTGTTAACTGAAATCTTATCTCTAACTTCTTTAATATCTCATCTTCAGATAAATCCAGTTCTCTATAAGTTGTAATTGCACCATAAATCTTACCTTTTTCCACATTCTCCTGGTCACGCATTAACAACGTCATATATTCATGCCTCCATTCTCGATTCCGCTTGGCTTCCTCTACTGCTTCCTCCAGTTTCCTTACAAAGACATCATCCGACTTCCTACCTACTGCATAATCCAGAAATGCCTTCAATTCCTTGCTGACATCATCCATCTCCCCCTTTGCATTCAGGAAAATCTTTGTTGTCCCATCCTTAAGGCTAATGCTGGTATCTTCTTTACACACATTCTCAAATGTATAGATATGTCTCCCCTTTCCATACAAATCAAATGGACATATAAATATAATATAACTCTGATTCAGCTTTTTATAAGACTGCCCTTTATCAATCAACTGTAAATCAATCATGCTCTGATAGTATCTGCTTCTCTTTGGCAGTTCTTTTGTATCCGCCACCCGCATTTCTATATCATAGACTGTATTTTTACCATCCTACACATATACATCCAGTCTCACGCTTCTGGCGTCCACATCCGGCTTTATGCTTTTTTGTGTCTCCGGGTATTCGATACGGTCTATCTCCAACTCCGGCAGGATTCTTTGCAGCAGTTCCTTGCACAGCTCTGGATTCCTCATAATCTTTCCAAACAGGAAATCATTTGATATGCCCAGTTCATCCCAATCTGTTTTTATATTTCCCATGTATTTCTCCTGTGTAATTTTAGCTTGTTTCATCTCATAAGTACATCCACAACGTTACTTCCTACCCTAATTATAAGATATTCACTCCCCTAAATCAAGGCCACCATTCCTAATTCTCACAATCATCCTTCTCCCCGCTACTTGTGATACGGTTCCCCGGAAATAATCCTGTAACTCCTGTAAATCTGCTCCAAAAGCACCACACGCATCAGCTGATGAGGAAATGTCATCTTAGAAAAACTCAGGGCATAGTCCGCCCGCTTCATAACGTCCTCCGACAGGCCCAGAGAACCTCCTATGACAAACACAATATGGCCTATGCCATCCACTCCCAGCCTTTGAATCCGGCCGGCCAGTTCCTCGCTGGCCAGCATCTTCCCTTCAATGGCCAGGGCAATGACGTAAGCCCCGTCTTTTATGTTAGAAAGGATGCGCTGTCCTTCCTTTTCCTTGATTTGCCTCTCAATGGCCTCACCGGCCCCGTCCGGCGTCTTCTCATCCGCCACCTGGATGATGTCCAGCCTGCAGTAGCGGCTCAGGCGCTTGGCATACTCCCTGATAGCATCCTCAAAATACCGTTCCTTAATCTTTCCAACCGTAACAAGGGTAATCTTCATCTGTTAAAACTCCAGTATCATATCGTACCACACAGCTCCGCCGTGAACGGATTTGGAAAGACCCGTATTCACATAGCCGAACGTTTCATAGTAGCCAATCAGTCTGTCCTTACAGGTAAGTATCAGCCCCCTGCGGCCCTGGTTCCTGGCCTGTTCAATCATGGCCTTCATCAGACGGGAAGCAACGCCCCGGTGCCGGTATTCCTCAACCACATCCAGGCCGAATATGCTCTGATAGGCCCCCTCCGGCTCATGGAGCGAGATATCCTCAAACATCTCGTCCCCAATGGTTCTCTCATTTGTGACAGCGCCATTGATGAACCCAATGATTCTGTTTCCGTCCTCCGCCACAAAAAAACTCTGGGGAAATGCATCCAGCCGCTCCTTCAGACTTTTCCTGTCTGCTGCCTCTGCTGCCGGAAAGCAGGCTGCCTCCACCTGTACCACTGCATCCAAATCAGCCGGTACCGCTGTCCTTATGGTAATACCATCCATCTTCTGTCCTCTTTTCGTGTCCTTCGCAGTCCTTATGCCTTTACCCTGAAATAGTATCCAACGCCCCACTTCGTATGTACATACCTTGGGTCGCTGGGACTGGGTTCGATTTTCTCACGCAGTCTTCTCACATGGACATCCACGGTACGCACATCTCCGCTGTCCATGGCCTTATTTCCCCACACATAGGTCAGAAGGGCCTCCCTGCTGTATACCTTATTGGGGTTGCGCACCAGCAGCTCCAGCAGGTCGAATTCCTTGGCCGTGAGATTGATTTCCCGTTCGCCGATAAACACCCTGCGGCTCTCTGTGTCCATCTTAAGGTCCCCTGCGCCAATGACGCCGGACTCAGGCTCCTCCCGCTTCTGACGTTTGCTCTTGGAGCTTCTCCGTATAATGGCCTTGATTCTGGCCTTGACCTCCAATATGTTGAAGGGCTTGCTGATATAATCATCAGCGCCGTATTCCAGTCCCAGAATCTTATCCATGTCGCCGCCCTTGGCCGTCAGCATAATAATAGGCATATCTGAAAATTCACGTATGGCCTGGCACACCTCATAGCCGTCGTACTTGGGCAGCATCACGTCCAGAAGCACGATATCGTACTCTGTCTTTTTTGCCAGTTCTATGGCCTCCTCGCCGTCATATGCACAGTCCACTTCCATCCCGTCCTGTTCCAGGCTGAAGCGGATTCCCTTCACAATTAATTTTTCATCGTCAACCACTAATACTCTTGCCATGTTCCATTCCCCTTATCTATTATTAAACGGCGGCCTGATAACCAAGGCCGCCTGCCGTCATTTACACTGTAATACTGTCCTTAATCTTCTCAAATGCAGCATCCTTGATGCCGGATACATTCATGATATCCTCAATGGACTTAAATCCGCCGAATTCTTCGCGGTAATGTATGATGTCCTCTGCCCTGGATTCCCCGATTCCTCTCAGGGTCATCAGTTCCTCCCTGGAAGCCGTGTTAAGATTTATCCTGGCTTTAGAGCCGCCATTGCCATTCCCTGCGCTGCCGGACACCAAAACGCCGGCCGGCATACCGCCTGCGGACACGCCGGGCTGGTTCAGCCCCTGGGCCTTCCATTCCTCTGCCTGTTCACGGTCCGGCACCTGTATCTTCATGCCGTCCTCCAACTCCTGGGCCAGATTCAGATAATCCGGCGCCGCTGCTTCTGAGAATCCTCCCGCTGCCTCAATGGCCTCATATACCCGGCTGCCTGCGGGCAGACCGTACACGCCCGGCGTACACACCAGGCCGCATACGTGGATATACACCAGAGGTATATCTTCCTGCCCCGGCAAATGTTCTCCATCCGCACCGGCGGATAAAGCGTCATCCCCGCCTTCGGGCCCATCCATGTACTGCGGGCTTTCAATGCCCGCGTATTCCCCGGCAGCAGGACCACTGTCAGGCTCCAATGCCATGACCATGTTATCCGGCCCACTGTCCCGGTTCTTCACACTGCAGCTATAGCATATGCCTGCAGCCAACATACATATGACAATCACTGCCAGTTTCATTGCTTTGAAAGATGTAAGTTTCATCTTGGGCGGTATCCCTCCTTCCAGAGAGCACCGTCCCAGCCTGATACTCCTATTCTATCGGAAACCCCCTGCAAATACAAGCATAAATTTCCAAATTTTATCTTTCAAAAATCACAATTCCGCCTATGGCAATGGCTGCCCCAATCATCTTATTCCATGCAAAGGGCGCCTTCTCCACGCCGAACAGTCCAAACAGTTCGATGGCGTACGCAATAATAATCTGCGACACCACAATCAGAAGGGCTGCCTTGGCCGGTCCCAGGCTTCCCATGCTCCGGATGACTGTGTAAGTGATAAGGGCTCCCATGATACCGCCCACAAGCACATATTTGGGCGTCACCTGTATAATGCCGGCCACTGGCTCCCTGCCTGTAAACATCCATATAACCACACAGGTGATGAAGGCCGTAAGCTGTACCCAGCCAGCGGCCACCCAGACGCTGGTCTGCTTTGTCACTTCCGTGTTAAATACGCCCTGTATGCTCATTAAGGCGCCTGACAGCAATGCTATGATAAATCCCATGTATTATTTTCCTGCCTTTCCACTAATTTTACCGTTATCTTAGCATTCCCGCAGGTTTCTATTTTATTCTGGTATTCTTCCCGCATATGATGTATAATCGTTCCGTCAGGAGGCACAGCTATGCTATCATTCATAAAAACATTACTACAGGCTGCCGCATGGCCTATCCAGGCGCCTGAACCATATTCTGCCTTTCACATTCTGCTCTGCGCTGCAGGCATACCGTTTGCCGTTTATCTGGCCCGGCGGCTGTCATTCAGACACCTGCACCCTCATCGTGTGCTGTTCATCTGCGGCCTGTTTTTAGCTGCCAGTGAACTGTATAAGCAGGGCTTCCTATATTTTATCGTCAGCCAGGGCCAATACAACTGGTGGTTTTTTCCCTTCCAGCTCTGCAGCGTGCCCATGTATCTGTGCCTGGTTCTTCCCCTGTTCAGACATCCCCGCCATCGCCGTGCGGAAAAATGCATATGCACCTTCATGCAGGATTTTGCCCTTTTGGGCGGCGTCATGGCCCTGGCGGAACCCAGCGGTCTCATGCACCCCTATCTGCTTTTGACCCTCCATGGGTTTCTGTGGCATTTCATGCTCATTTTCATCGGACTGTACTGCGCCATGACCGGCCTGGGAGGCAGGACTCCCGGCGATTTTGCATCCATGCTTCCCCTGTTCCTGGCCTGCGTGTGCATGGCCACGCTCATCAATGTTGCTTCCCATCCTTACGGCAACGCAGATATGTTTTATATCAGTCCCTATTATCCAAACGGGCAGATTGTCTTCCACCAGATAGCCCTCACCATCGGTACGGCCGCCGGAAATCTTCTGTACCTGGCAGCCATGGTCCTGGGCGGCTTTATATGCCACCTGTTCCTGGGACGGCTGTTTTCCAGGCGGCCGGGCTGACCTATTTCCGGCGCAGCCGGGCTGAGGATATTCCGCCTCATCTCAGACAGACGTTCAATTCCAGACAGACGTTCAATTTCAAACAGACCACCAGCATGTACAAAAAGCCGCCTTCCTCCGGTATACAACCAGACAGAAGGCGGCCTCTGCAATGTCCTGTTTCCTTTTCTATCCTTATCCCAAATATCCCTAATACGTTCCCTTTTTCAAAAGTTTCCGCAGATACGCAAAGGTAGCTTCCTCCCCCTGGTCCTTCAGCATATGGAGAAGCTTCTCCAACAGCGCCCTGGTCCGGGGATGGACGGTGATGTAATTCTTTGTATACTCGTAATACTCCAGCGGGGCGGCGCTGGTATAAGCCTTGCCCTTATATACCTCGCAGGCAGCAATCCGGTCGCAGACCATCTCAGCCACATAGCGCAGCGGCATCTTATTGCCCACCAGTCCCTCTTCCTTGTGGTTGGATATGTCTATCCAATACTCATAATGGTGTTTATTCCTGCCCTTGTGGTGGAGCCAGGCCCTGGAATATCCTACCGTCTCCCGCTCAGCCGCATTGGGGCTGCGGTCTCCCTGGTAGTACCTAACCCCGGTCCAGAATTCTTCCGGGCTGTACTTGGAGAGGTCATGGGTCAGACCCTGCCAGTACAGACCAATCTGAAAGCAATGCTTCCTGACCAGGTTCCTGTGCCTGGTGATGGTACAAAAATGGTTCCATATATTACAGATTTTCATTCAAATCCCTTCTTTACACAATAATATGCATGCTGTACTGCATTGAAATATGCTATAGTATATCATAAAATTCACCTTTCTGCCTGTATTTCTTTATATTTTAACCTTTGAACAACAGAATCTGAGGTTTATATAAATTGTTTATACTTAATGACCAAAAACGTTTGACACTTTTCAACATTTATGATATCCTTAGGACAGTTGCGAAATTGCTTGCAACATATCACATTTTTCTATTTTTTATATTTTTTGGAGGTATCGTAATGAAAGGTACAGTTAAGTGGTTCAACAACCAGAAGGGTTACGGATTTATTTCCGACGAGCAGGGAAACGATGTATTCGTTCACTACTCAGGTCTGAACATGGATGGCTTCAAGTCCTTAGATGAGGGCGCAGAAGTTGAGTTCGATGTAGTAAACGGAGCTAAGGGTCCTCAGGCTACAAACGTAACCAAATTATAATCAATGAACAACAGTGTACCTTTTTCAAACATATATCATCACTGATAGAGGTTGAAGTAAGTTATATCTGATTTCAAATGATTACAAGTAAAAGCCAGTCCTGCGACTGGCTTTTATTGTTATGTCCTTATATTTTAATAATTTGTACCTCTATGCTGCTTTGCAGCGGCTCTGTGATATATCCTGCCCTATCTGGCCTTTTCCAGCATGTCCTTAAGTTCTTCCACGGAAAACGTATAATTCTTATTACAAAAATGACAGTTCACTTCAATGGGCTTGCCATCCTCTATCATTTCCCCGATATCTTTTCTGCCCACGCTGATTAACGCCTTTTCCACCCGTTCCTTCGTACAGTTGCAGTAAAATACAGCCGGCAGCCTTCCGCTGATTTCCAGGCCGAATTCGCCCAGCACATATTCCAGTATCATCTCCGGTGTGTTCCCCACATCCAGCAATGTGGTGATGGAGGATATCTCCTTCAGCTTGTTCTCCAATCTGCCTATGATATCCTCGGAAGCCCCCGGCATCAGCTGGATGATGAATCCGCCGGACTGGCGCACCGTGTTATCCTTATTCATCAGCACACCCAGCGCCACGGAGGACGGTGTCTGTTCCGAGGTGGCGTAATAATATGTCAGGTCCTCCGCAATCTCTCCTGTCACCAGAATAGTCTGCCCCACATACGGCTCCTTAAGCCCGATGTCCTTGATGACGCTTAATACACCTACGCCCAGCGCTCCGCCCACATCCAGCTTTCCCTTTTCATTGGGAGGAAGCATTACCATGGGATTAAATGCATATCCCTTTACATTGCCCCTGGAATCCGCTGTAACGGTCAGCCCGCCAATGGGACCGTCCCCCTGTATCTTAAGGGTGAGCAGGTCATTTTCCCCCTTCATGTCACAGCCCATCATCACCCCGGCGGTCAGCAGCCTGCCCAGGGCGGCCGTTGCCACCGGGCTGGTGTTATGGGATATCCTGGCCTGTTCCACCAGGTCCCTGGTTGTAGCGGCAAAGGCCCTGATTTGCCCTTCTGCCGCAGTTGCTCTGATTACATAATCTGCCATACAATTCACTCCTCGTCTCTGATTGTCTTGCCCTGTTCCCTCATGATGATATAGATGCGTTCACTGTCCTCCCGTACCGGATTACGGGTGCAGGCATCGTAAGCAGCAACAAACTCCATGCCTGCCTCCTCCGCTGCCTGCCTTACCTCCTCCAGGCTGTAGGCTTTCTGGAAATGGGTTTCCTCATACTTGCGGTACAGCTCACCCTCGCGTATAAACAGTGTCAGGTCATACTCATTTATCCTGGTTTCTTCGTCGTAGAAATTGTCCCAGATAAAACTGCTCTCCTCCCTGGCCTCTGCAAAGGTATTATCCGCCAGCAATTCCCGGTACTTATACTCTGTATTCAGGTCAAAAACAAATACTCCCCCTGGGTCCAGATAATTATTCACCAGCCGGAATACCTGCACCAAATCCTGGTGCTCCATGATATAATTCATGGAATCACATATGCTGACAACTGCCCGCACCGTACCGTAAAGCTCAAATTCCCGCATGTCCTGCAGGAGATAGAGAATATCCTGTCCCGAGGCCGCCCGCTTATCCATGGCCATCTGAAGCATTTCCCCGGAATTATCAATTCCTATCATATCGTACCCGGCCTTTGCCAGAAGCCCGGTAAGGCTGCCCGTACCGCAGCCCAGGTCCAGCACCAGGCCGTTCTCCACCCCCTGCTCCCGCAACAGCCCGGTGACATAGGAACACCACGCCTCATAGGGTACATTGTCCTGAAAAATGTCGTAGACCTCTGCAAAACTGCTGTAAGCTTCCATGTCTTCATCCTTCCCGGCAGCGCTGCGTCTCATTCCCGCGCCATCACTGAATCATTCAACTACAAAAGCGCCTGTCCGGAACAGTTCCGGGCAGGCGGGTAAAATCCTGGGCTTTATGCGTTCTTTCCGCAGCACTTCTTATATTTCTTGCCGCTTCCGCATGGACAGGGGTCATTTGGGAAAATCTTTTTGCCCTTGCGCACTGTACCGGAAGCCTTCTGGGCCTTGTACAGTTCCTTGCGCTTATCCGGTGTGAGGAGCTCATCCCACTGGGGAAGCTCATACAGCCAGTTAGCCTTTGCCTCTACCATATTGTAGTACAGCTTCTCCGGGTCAATCTCAATCTTAACCTCTGTGTCCTCTTCCATGGTTTCAATGGGGTTCTCATAACCCTTCAGGCTCTCATTGATTCCATCCAGGAAACCGGTCATGATAAGGATTTCCGTATTGTACTTCTCTGCCAGGTCCTTTACAGTGCCTGTGATAACCTCTGTTGGGTTAGAGAGAATCTGCTCATAGATTCCCTTCTCAATCTGAAAATATCCAGCCCACAATTCTTCTTTCTTTTTATCATCCAGGCCGTCGCCGTAAGCCAGATTTCTCCATGTCTCTAACAGTGCCATAGTAAAACCATCCTTTTTGTATTATTTATGTTCCAGGGGCTTCCTGTCCCGGGCGCCATGCCTCATCCTGTCTGCCGGACCGCTCCGCTGCCTGTCCATGGCCGCCCATAGACCTTAGTATATAACAAAACATAAGATTTTTCAAACATATTTTATTTTATACAGCCTTATCCTCCTAAAATATAAGGCATTTCCCTTAAATTCTAAACCGCAGTTTTTATTTCGCCTGCATATTGGGGGTATTTTTTCTGTTTTTCTGCAAATAATAAACCTGAATCCAATTCAATTTAAAAGGAGGCTTTACCATGAAAGTAAATGGAAAAAATGAGAGCATCAAATGTACCATCAAGAACTGTGCTTACAATGCACAGTCTGAGGATTACTGTACCCTGGACGCCATCAAGGTCGGAACTCACGAAATGAACCCAACCAAGAAGGAATGTACAGACTGCGAGTCTTTTGTAAATAAGGCTCAGTAATTCCATCCTCAGGGACTGTGTACAGGCAGGACATATCTCTGTCTGTCACAGTCTCTTTTTCATTCAATTTATCAGATAATAACATATTATCCACAATCTTTTCCACAACATTGTGGATAACCTCAGGCGTTCAAAGATTCGTCCGCATGTCCGTCAAAAAAGTCAAAAAGAAAAGCACCCGCATGGATGCTTAACATGGTTTCCTCTTTGTATTTGGTCCCATTCCTTCCCGTCTGGAGTTATGGGTCTGGTTCTGGTTTTCCGGCTTCACCTTTTCTGTAATACTGTTAAACATCTCATTTGACTTTTTCCTGGCCTGCTTTTCTTCTTCATACCTGTCCATATCCGTCTCCCTTCCGCCGCCTGTCCGCGCGGCTCAATCATCTCTGGCAACAGTATGCCCTGAAAAGAAGAAAAATATGTAAAAAGTCCGAAACTTAACTTGTATTTTTTCCCAACCGTGCTATAATCGAATCAATGGGGACATAGCTCAGCTGGGAGAGCGCTGCGTTCGCAACGCAGAGACCGCGGGTTCGAATCCCGTTGTCTCCACTATTTTTAAACCCACATAATTGCGAGAAACTACGTAATTGCGTGGGTTTTTGATTGTCTGAAATTGTTGTAATATCCTTATATGGGTATGGAATATACAAATATATCCCACGATATCACACGAAATATCGCACGAAAACAGCGCATCTCCTAAAGCGCAGCCAGAAAGCCCACAGAACCATAATTACGGCTGCAGCATATTTTCTTTCCGGAACCGAATCTTATTCCGCTCATGGAGGGTATTGTCCAGCCAGCCATGGAATTCTTAAGCAGGAGGCTCAGAGGCTAGAACTTCGGCCTCGCAGGCAATAAGCGGCTTTACGGAAATGATTTATAAGATATAGCTCATGGCTTTTAATAAATTAACACAGATAAAACTAACTATGACGCCAAGGGCCAGCACTACACAGGGGTGGACTCGCGGCTTCCGCTGGCCTTCCTTCCTGCCGGAAAACCCGGTGAAGAGGCGGAGATTTATTACAATCCAAATGACGGAAGAATTTTCTATTGTCCCGGCGAGGACAAAAATGCCAGATACGGATACCTGATGTTCATTGGACTGTCTGCGCTGGCCGGCCTGGCTGTTTACCTTTTTCTTGTGCTTGCGGACTATCTCCATTAACCTGCCTGTGCCGGAATAAGCCGGATACGCTACCGCGTTACATGCCGGGAAAACCCGGAATACATATAAACATATTATCAGTTAAATCAATTAAACCAGGAGGAACCAAATGATGGACCATACAATATTTATGAAAGAGGCTATCCGCCTGTCCCAACTGGCTGTCAGCCATGGGAACGAACCCTTCGGAGCCGTGCTGGTGAAAGACGGTGAAATTGTGTACAGCAACGAGAACCAGATTTACACTGGTTTTGACCCAACCTTCCACGCAGAGGCCGGCTTACTCCGCCGTTTTTGCGCTGAGACGCATATCACGGATTTGCAGGAATACACCCTCTATTCCAGCTGCGAACCCTGCTTTATGTGCTGCGGCGCAATGGTATGGACTAAGCTGGGCCGGCTGGTCTACGGCGCCAGCGATATTGATTTATGCGGCATACTTCATGAGAACGGCGCTGAATGCTGTAAAATCGTCTTTGAGCACTCCCCCTGGAAACCCCAGGTTACAGCAGGCGTCCTGAGAGACGAAAGCCTCAGGGTATTGACAGCCTATTTTTCCAGGCACGCAAAGGGCTGAGGCATTACTCCATCAAACGTATTCCCTCCTCTGCCTGTTGTCAGAATGGCAGCTGCGCCGGTGTATACTGGACCGTAATCCATTTCAGCTCTGTAAACTCATCAATGGAATAGGAACCGCCTTCCCTTCCCACGCCGCTGTTCTTCACTCCGCCAAATGCCACCGTGGAATTATCTGAAACCGTTGCATTATTAATATGAACCATGCCAGCCTCCATATCAAGGGACAGGGACATTGCCTTTGATAAATCATTGGTCAGCAGGGATGAGGAAAGTCCATATTCATTGTCATTACACAGGCGGACAGCATCCTCTGCATCCTTTGCCTTAATAATGGAAGTTACCGGCCCAAAGCTCTCTTCATAGAAAATCCTCATGTCCGGCGTCACATCCTTAAGAACAGTGGGCTGATAATAGTTGCCCTCATGGGACCCGCCTGTCATCAGCACTGCCCCCTTTGAAACAGCGTCCTGAATCTGGCTGTCAATCATCCGGCACTGCTCCTGCTTAATGAGGGGACCAATGATGGTATCCTGCTGGTGCGGGTCCCCTACCTTCATAGTGCCGGCATAAGCGGCAAACATTTCACAGAACCGGTCATATACAGGCTCCTCCACAATCAGCCTGGAGGTACACATACATATCTGTCCCTGATGGAAAAATGCCCCGAATCCTGCAATCCTCACAGCCTGCTCCAAGTCAAAATCCTTTAAAAGGATAAGCGGATTCTTGCCGCCCATCTCCAGGGAGTACTTCTTGAAAAGGACAGATGCCTTGGCGGCAATCCCCTTTCCAACGGCAGTGGAACCGGTAAATGCCACCATACGGACGCGTTTATCCTCAATCAGCCTGTTTCCGACTGTTTCACCGGAACCGGGAACCAGATTGAATACTCCCTTGGGAAGCCCTGCTGCATCCAGCGCCCTGGCTATCATAACACCGGAAACCGGCGTGGCGCTGGCTGGCTTGAGAACAAATGTATTGCCTGCTGCCAGGGCAAATACCACCTTTTTCAAAGCCAAAAGCAACGGGAAATTAAAGGGGGCAATCCCGGCCACTACCCCAAGGGGGAGTCTTCGAATCATGGATATCTCACCCGGCGCCTGCTGCTGGACCTGGCCAAATACCCGCCTGCATTCTCCTGCTGCTGCCCTGAATAAATCCACTGCAAATCCTGCTTCAAAGTATGCTTTTCCAAAGGCAGAACCGCTTTCTCCCATCAGCACATCCGCCACCTCATCCATATGCTTCTGCATCCAGTCAGCTGCTTTCAGGAGAATCTGCTCCTTTTCAGCGGCAGGTGTGCCGGCCCATGGCCTCCATGCCCTTTGGGCCGCCGCAATGGCTGCCTCCACCTCTGCCTCTCCGGCAAAGTGTACCCGGGCGAACACAGAATCATCCGCAGGATTCTTGTCCTCAGCCACATAACCTGTCACAGTTTCCTTCCATTCCCCGTCTATGTATAATTGATACTCCATTCTCAACGCCTCCTCTATCTCATCTTCAGCAGGGCTTTGATGGCTTTCCCGCTGTGGGATGCCTCAAATGCCTCATTAATCTCATCAAACTCAAACACGCGAATCAATCTGTCAAAGGGGAACCTTCCCTGTTTATAGTATGAAATCAACTGCGGAATAAAGAGCTTCGGATTGGAATCCCCCTCCACAATGCCTATGAGGGACTTTCCCTCACCCATAAGCTCCTCCTGAACCTGTATGGTCAGTTCTCCTGTAACGCCTAATACCACAGCTGTTCCCAGGAATTTAACACAGGCCAATGCCTTTTTCACAAAATCGGGCACACCGCTGGTATCAATGGCATAATCAGCGCCGCCTTCTGTAATTTTCTTGATTTCACTAACAATGCAGTCACATTTCTTCCGGTTAATGGTATGGGTGGCTCCCAGTTCTTTCGCCAGAGCAAGGCTCTCTTCATTTCCGCCCACAGCAATAATATTTTTACAAGGGCATAAATGAGCCGCCATAATTGCGCTCATACCCACAGTACCGCAGCCAAACACCACAAGGCTTGACCCGGCAGCCGGTTTAAGCCGGTTCAGGACAGCGCCTGCGCCTGTCTGTATTCCGCACCCCAATGGCCCCAGGATATCCAGTTCCAAGTCCTTATCCACTTTGATAATGCTGTTTTTATGAACAACAGAATAGGTTGCAAAGGAGGACTGTCCGAAAAAGGAAGAAATCTCCTGGCCATCCTTTGACAGCCGTTTAGTGCCGTCACTCATAACACCCCCAAAATTAATGGCATTGAAATTCTCACAGGCATAGGGTCTTCCCGCCAGGCAGTTCCTGCAGTGCCCGCAGTATCCGAAGGAAAATACCACATGGTCCCCCTTCTCGAATTCCGTTACCCCCTCTCCCACCTTTTCAACAATACCGCATCCCTCATGGCCCAGGACAGCCGGAAGGGGTACTGGAATCATCTGATGCTGGGCCACCTCATCCGTGTGGCATACTCCGCTGGCTGCTATTTTAACCATCACCTCTCCCTCGCGGGGATTCTGTAGGTCCAATTCCTCAAACTGGAAGGGCTTACCTTTCTCTCTCACAACTGCTGCTGTTATTTTCATCTGCTAAACCTCCTTCACTATTTTATTTTATCATCATAGCACTAATCGCGATAACTTAGAACAATAGTTTGTCTTTTAACATATTTACTATTTTTTTAACAATAAAGTTTTAATTTTTTTACAATAATTGACTTTATTCGATTATTGTCACATATATTTTCCAAACAATTTTCATGCTCTGGCCAATATCATTTCCTTACAATCAACCAATCCCCGTTCCCTACCATGCCCCGGGCGGCTCCGTCACCTGGCTTTTATGATACTCAAATATCACCTTATAAAAATTCTTTCCCCGGTCCAGACCATATTTACTGTAATAGAGCCATATGGTCAATTTATCAGGCGTTCCATTCATCTCATTGTGCCGTGAAACAATGCCCTGAACCTTTTGTTCGATATGCCATGGTTTATATACGATAACATACAGGTCCGCTTCCCTGAAATCCGACCCGCTATGGGAGAATACTTTATAAATTCTGTAATCAGGCAGACGGATATAACAAACCGCCATAACCAATACTATTATCAGGCCTGCGGCGGCCAAATATTTTAATAACTTTTTCATTTCTCCCCCTCCACTACTATATAGAACGGAGAAATGCATAATTATTCCCTTTGTACAGTCAGTATGGTTGTATTTTTTACCACATTTCCGACACTTATAATGTCATTAGAACTATTACAATAGAACAATACACAATATGAAAGGGGGAACCGTAGTGGTTTATGATTTTGGTTACAGGCTGCGGGAGCTTCGTGAGAGACGGAATCTGTCTCAATCACAGGTAGCTGCCCATTTAAATATAACGCGGTCTTCTATCAGTAACTATGAAAACAATATAGCCTATCCATCTACCGATGTTCTGTCCAGACTTTCCGTTTTATACCGTACCACTACGGATTATATTCTTGGACTGGACCACCGCAAGGTCATTGTATTGGATGGTCTTGACCCGGGACAGGAAAAAGCCATTGAAGATATTGTGGAGATATTGAAAAATCAGTTTAAAATATCTTCACGGTTATGAGCAGGCCATGCAGGTATAATGTCAGGGCGGGAGGACGGCGGCCGGCAATGGATTGCCCGGCTCTTTGGGCGGAATTGATTACCATGGATATGATTCCGAGTTACTGTTCAGAGGTATCATAAATCAGTATTGGCAAAGTGACGAAATTTAAAATTTAAGAAATAGCGTATTTTGTGGCTATGTCTA
>NZ_SPHO01000025.1 GCF_005845215.1 Clostridium sp. 1001271st1 H5 | reverse complement strand
CGCTGGAGCGTGCCAACCTGGATGCCGACTTTTTGGAGGCTCTGGCGGAGCTGTACCCCACCTGTGAGGCATTCTATTTCCAGAACTGCGGCAAACTGTTTCTGGCGGAGGATGTGCGTTCTCACCAGATTGAAGGCTCGGATCGGTTCATCCGCTTTGGCGTCAATGTCCGCTTCTTTAACATCGAGGGCACGGAGGATATGCTCATCGACACGGTGGGCATGAGCACCCTGTTCCTGCCCGACCTCCAATACCACTTCCACGACATGGACCCCAACTGGGTGGTAAACCACGCCTACAATGTGGCATCGTACATATTGGAACATGATAACCCCATTCAGGATGGTGAAACCATAGACGGCGTGGCGGATGGCCGGATGTGTCGGGAGATCCAGTGGAAGTGCCAGTATGAGGACGCCCTGATCCAGCCGCCCAGAGGGGTGCTGGACATCCACATGGGCGAATATGCCGCGGGAGGGCGTTGAATGAACGGCGTTGTGCTCCTGGTGGGCGGAATGCTGCTTGTGGCGGTGATCAAGCTGATCGTAGACCGGAATTGGATGGTTCTGCTTCTCTGTGCGGTTGCCCTGTTCCTGGTCTTTGGGGCTGGACATCATACAAAATAGGCCATTTTAAAAATCGAGGAGGTGAAGTATGCAGAATTCAACAAATATGCGGATACTGGAATTACTCCGGTTTCTCTATGAGCGGACCGATGAAAACCATCCCGCCACAGTATCTGACATCATTGCCCATCTGAATGGAAAAGGAATTCAGGCAGTGCGGCAGACTGTTTACGCAGATACCAATGCGCTGATCGATGCGGGGATTGATATTGTGGTGGTTAAGAGTACCCAAAACCAATATTTTATGGGAAACCGCCTGTTTGAGTATCCAGAACTGAAAATGCTGACAGACGCAGTAGCATCCTCGAAGATCATTTCTGCCAAGAAGTCTGAGGAGCTGGTGCAGAAATTATGCCGTCTGACCAGTCTACATCAGGCAAAGCAGCTTCAAAAATTTGCTGCTTTATCCAGCCGTGTCAAACCGCATAATGAAAAGGTTTACTACATCATTGACAATATCCAAACAGCGATTGGAAACCATCAGCAAATTCGGTTCCAATACTATGAATATACTCAAGAAAAAAAGAAAATCTTAAAGCATGATGGATATTATTATGTCGTAAATCCTTATGCGCTTGAATGGAAAAATGACCATTACTATTTGATTGGATTTTCTCTGAAGCATCAGAAAATTGCTCACTTCCGTGTAGATCGGCTAACAAGTGTAGAAAATCTGGAAACTTACTTTATGCCGATAGAGGGATTTGATGTAGCCTCCTATACAAATAAAATGGTTGATATGTTTACATCGGAGTCATCGAAGGAAGTAACCCTTCTATGTGAAAACGAATTGATGAGAGTAATCATAGATCATTATGGAGAAGATGCTGCTGTTGATAGGTATGATGATACACACTTCACAGCCAAAATTGAAGTGAACCCCAGTGGAACTTTTTATGGCTGGATATTCAAATTCAAAGGGAAAATAAAAATTCTCTCTCCCAAAGAGTGCATTACGGAAATGCAGCAAATCGCTCAGGAATTTATATAGCGCAAAAGAGGTGTTATTGATTTTTAACACCTCTTTTCAAATGAAATTTTTATCCTTGAAGTGAACAGATGTTCGATATACAATATAAGCAAGATGTTCGCAGTTCGTCGAACAAATGAGAGGTGAATGCTGTGGGCAATATAACTTTTGGATCATTTATAGCCGAGAAACGCAAGGCGCACAAATTCAATTTACGCGATACAGCCAAGCATTTGAATATTGCTTACGGTTATCTGTGTGATATTGAGCAAAGCCGCCGTCCTGCACCCAATGGAGATTTTGTGGAACGCATCTCTGCCTTTCTGAATTTGGATAAATCAGAACATGAGTTGCTTTTGGATCTGGCTGCAAAATCACGCAATACAGTATCTGCTGATTTGCCAGACTATATCATGGAAAAAGATATTGTTCGGGCAGCCTTGCGTGTGGCAAAAGAAGTAGATGCTACCGATGAAGAATGGCAGACATTTATGAAAATGCTAAAGGAGCGTAAACGATAGGGGGGAGAGCTTTGTCAATTCCACAAATCCGTACAGAAGCAATCGAGGCAGTAGGGCGAAAAATCCTGATGGAATATGATCCCTCTCTGCTATCCGGGCAACCATGTCCTGTGCCAATCGAAACCATTATCGAGACAAAGTTTGATCTAATCCTGGAGTTTCATACACTAAGAAAAAACCCCAAGATATTAGGGGAAACAATTTTCGATGACGGTGCTGTTGTCTTATATGACCAGATACAGAGACAGTATCGAATGATTGCAGTAAGAGCCGGTACAATCTTAATTGATGAACGGCTTTGTGATCCGTCAAAATTAGGGCGGCTCCGTTTTACCTGTGCCCATGAGCTGGCTCATTGGGTACTACATAAGAAGTTGTACTCTGGTACTGGAGATGTTGCTGCTTATAACGGAAATGTTTCTTCCGACGAAAGTCATGGCATAATTGAGCGTCAGGCGGATACTCTGGCTTCTGCTCTGCTGATGCCTTTACCGCAGATCAAAAAATGTTTTTACCGGCTTAAAATAGGCCGGACAGATGAACAGCTCATTGCTGAAATGGCAAATATTTTTGAGGTTTCCAAGCAAGCAATGCAGATTCGTCTAAAATCCAGAAACCTGATATAACCAAATGGGGGAATAGAGAGAGGCACTGCCCTCTCTCACGCTCCTCTGCTATGCTATTTTGTACCTAATATGTTCGCAATATTGCGAACAAGGAGGGATGTTCTATGAGAAAAGAAAGCACAACAATCCAAAAATGTAACAGCAGGCTAACAGCTTTGGGGCTTAACAGCGACGCTGCGTTTCATAGAAGTAAGCTGATTCTAAAGATTTACCGTGATGTAGTCTGGGTTCTGAGTGAACGGGCAGAAGAATTACAAGAAACTGCTTGGATTATGGGAGAACAAGATATAGAGTCTGGCCTCTGCTATCTTGAAAATTTTGCACCAGATATTGAACTGCAAGCCTTTGAAGAAAAAGTTTGCTGCCTTGTTCAAAATCAAATGCTAGTCAATATTATTGACCGTGCACTCCTTCGTCTGAAACGGTATCCGGATCGAGGAGAACTTTACTATGAAATTTTGACTAAGCAATTTATCTATCGGTTCAACAGTACAGAGAAAGAATTGCTGGAAGAACTAAATATAGAGCGCAGTGTCTTTTATGACCGAAAACGAGAAGCCATCTATTTATTTTCTGTTTGCTTGTTTGGATATTCTATTCCAGAAGTCCTGGAGGAGCTGCCCCGACTAAATCCCGACTAAATCCCGACAAATCCCCGACCTAATCCCTACTCCCTTCCGACTTCCGACCTGCTATACTTGTTATAGTGGCAGGAATGCGCTAAATTGAATACTTTTCTACATAAGGCCCGGCATTAACCGGGCTTTTTTCATTCCTGCTGCAATATGGCGGCAGGAACATGGCTGGAGGTGAAAACACTTCCGGCCTTTTTCTTTGCCCGGTATTAGGAGGCCGGTATGCGCTGGGAGGCGTACATAGCAAAATATCCATGACACCGTTCAAATTCGCTGACTACCAAGAATTTGAACGGAGGAAAGGATATGACGAGAGTATTCATTTGGAAAAATAACAGCCCACAGGAATGGGAGGAAATCAGTTTTTCAGCGTTCAGTAAGGCACGCCGCAATGGTTGCTTTACTGGGCGCTTTTTTGTTGAAACAGTCAAAATGTTCCGTGATGAAGATGACCGCATTATCATGGAATGTTCTCGCAAAGATTTTGAAAAATACCAACAGGAGGACCGCCACAGCCGCTATCTCCAGGAACATGAGAAAAGTCGCTCTATATTCCCGGCTTCTCATGTGGGAGATCGTGACGGCACAGAGGAAGGTTATCAGGATACAGATTTGTTTGTGGATGAATCTGTTGATACTGCGGAACAAGCTATTCAGAATTTACTTCTTGAGGATTTACACCAAGCTCTATTGAAACTGAGTCCAGCAGAACGAGATTTTATATTGTCCTATTATGAAATGAAAATACCAAATGCAACTTGTTTAGCCCAACGATATGGTATTACTCGGCAAGCCGCAGATAAGCGATTGAAAAAAATTGAAGAAAAAATAAAAAAGTTGGTTGCGATTTTCTAAAAAAGTGGCAGTAGCAAGTGAGAGGGAAATCCTTTCACTTGCACCTTGACAACCTCATATACGAATCATTAAGTTTGATCCTCTTTGGGCGTAATAGCCGCTACATCAGCGGTATATTTTCTGAGAGCTGCCACTCGCATAACAGGCCAACCCATTTTTGCTGTATAGATGAGTTTTCGGTTTATCAGAAATATATCAGGCTGGAATACATCGGATGGCATCCGGTCATGGCATAACAAGGAGGAAAGCTCTCTTACAGCCATAGTCCGAGCGTGATAATAACCGTCGCAGGCCATGGGTAAGACCAAACGAAGTGGAGGTGAAACTCCTGAGAAGCAGGCCAGCCACCTGCGGCTTAATGATTACCCAAATCCCTGGGGTGTCGTGGACAAGTAAGGGATAAAACAGGCGCTAAATTGAAGGAGACTCTGTAATTTGCAGAGCCTCCTTCTTACATAATCAAATCTCAAAACATAGGAGGATGAACATGAAAGAAGATTGGATTTATAAGCGTGGGGATTTATATTATGCCAATTTGAACCCTTATTTTGGATCAGAGCAAGGCGGCACCCGTCCTGTCCTGGTTCTTCAAAACAATGTGGGGAATTTTTTCTGCCCCACTTTGATCGTAGCTCCACTCACCAGTAAATGGATTAAGAAAAAGGAACTGCCCACACACTATGCACTGGAGAGCGTTCCAGAGCTTGGACTGAAATCTGTTGTTCTGCTGGAGCAAATTAAAACGATTGATAAAAGGCGTGTTTTATCGTACATTGGGCGCGTATCTCGCGAAGAAATGAGAGCGATTGATGATGCTCTGCAAGTTAGTTTAGATATTCATATTCCGGAGGAAATGGAGGCTCCGTAAGGCCACTTACCGGATAAAGGAGGCGTTTTTATGTTTGAAGCAAGAATTGCGGAATTGAACCGCTTTAATGAACAAAATCCTGTCAGCTATGACAAAAGAACCTATACGGTCGATGAGATTCAGGACATTCTGGGTATCAGTCGTCCCACAGCATATAATCTGGTAAAACAGGGTGTATTCCACAGCGTCAGAGTCGGCGGTCATATCCGCATTTCCAAAAAGAGCTTTGATGACTGGCTGGATCACGCAGATGAATGATTTGTCAAGGATGCCGATCTCCAAATCGACATCCTTAACTTTTTTTCTGCTTTCTCTTACAATGAGGCCATAGCAAGAAAAACTTTATAGAGGAGGCAAAAGCCATGCAAAAACAAAGAGTAAAGACCAGTATGTCTGTACCAGAGATGGGCAAAATGCTTGGGCTTGGTAAAGTAGAATCCTACTGGTTGGTTAAAAAGAACTATTTCAAAACAATTCAAGTGGCCGGACGAATGAGAGTTATGCTGGATAGCTTTGAAGATTGGTATGCCGGCCAGTTCCACTATAAAAAAGTGGATGGTACACCGCCCGGAGAGAAATGGAGGCATACTACGATGTCAGTTCCGGAAATGGCGGATCTTTTGGGGCTGAAATCTGGCACAGCTTATGACCTTGTTAAAAGGGGCTATTTTGAGACGACCTTGATTGATCGAAGAATTCGTATCATTACCAGCAGTTTTGAAGCCTGGTATCAAAAGCAAACTCATTATGTGAAAATCTCAGAAAGGAGCAATGAAAATGGCATCTATCGTGAAGCGTAAAAGCAAATATTCTGTGGTGTATGATTACACAGATGAAAACGGAAAACGCAGACAGCGTTGGGAAACCTTCAGCACAAATGCAGAAGCAAAAAAACGAAAAAAGCAAATTGAGTATGAGCAGGACTCTGGAACCTTCTTTATTCCTACGGCAAAGACCCTGAACGATCTGCTCGATGAATATATGTCCATCTATGGTGTAAATACCTGGGCAATGTCAACATATGAAAGCCGCCGTGGTCTGGCGAGAAACTACATAACTCCTATTATCGGAGATATGTTACTATCCGACATCACTCCAAGGATGATGGATAAGTATTACCGTGATCTGCTCTCTGTGAAAACGGTAAGCGTCAACAACCGCAAACCCACAAGCGAATATCTGACCCCGCATACAGTAAGAGAAATTCACAAGCTACTTCGCAGTGCCTTTAATCAGGCGGTGCGTTGGGAACTAATCAGCCGTAACCCTGTCCTGAATGCGACACTTCCCAAAGAAGAACATAAAGAACGGGATATATGGACTGCCGAAACGCTGAGCAAGGCTATGGAAGTCTGTGATGATCCTATCCTCTCCCTTGCCTTAAATCTGGCGTTCTCCTGCTCTTTACGCATTGGTGAAATGCTGGGCCTTACCTGGGACTGCATTGATATTGCACCACAGAGCATAGAAAATGGTTCAGCTTATATATTCGTCAACAAAGAGCTGCAACGGGTTACACGAGGTGCATTGGACGATTTGAGCGACAAAGGTGTTATTAAGAAGTTTCCACCTTGCATAGCCAGTACCCATACTGCTCTGGTCCTGAAAGAGCCTAAAACCAAAACCAGTATTCGCCGCGTGTACCTGCCGAAAACAGTTGCCTATATGCTGGTAGAGAGAAAAAAAGAAATTGATGAGCTGATGGATCTGTTTGGAGATGAATACATCGACAATAACCTGGTCTTTTGCTCCAGCAATGGCCGTCCGATGGAAAGCCAGGTGATTAACCGTGCTTTCAATAAACTTATCAAAGAAAACGGACTGCCTCATGTTGTATTCCATTCTCTCCGTCACTCCAGTATCACCTACAAGCTGAAACTCAATGGTGGCGATATGAAATCCGTCCAGGGCGACTCTGGTCATGCTCAGGTAAAAATGGTTGCAGATGTCTACTCTCACATCATCGACGAGGATCGCTGCATAAACGCTCAGCGATTGGAGGAAGCATTTTACTCATCCAAGACTCCTGACCCTGTTGAAGATACAGAGCCTAAAACTGCGGATACTGCCGTCACTGAAAGTGATGAAAGTGATGCAGCGAAGATACTGGAACTGCTTAAAAATCCCGAAACTGCCGCACTGCTCAAGCAGCTGGCAAAAGCTTTATAAAGTCCCTCCCTCAGAAGAACGCCTCTCACTTTGTGAGAGGTTTTCTTCGTTTGAACCACTTTGCACAGTGACCAAACACTTTTTTTGTTAGCAAGGTTCTGAAAGCATTTTTGAGCGATGTTAGCAAATTCGCGATTTTGTTTGCAACTTCCTCTAATTTCTGCTAACAAATGTTTGCAAGTTCCTTTGGTAAAAATCGAACCTCTGACTTACCGCCTTTCTTAGCAAAAGGCCAAATCTCGTTAGCAAATGTTAGCAAACCAAGTTTTTTTGCAAAAAAGCCACAAAAGCCGCAGAAATAAGAAAAGCCGAAAACCCTGATAAATCAAAGGTTTTCGGCGTGTTTGCTGGCGTCCCTGGCGGGATTCGAACCCACGGCCTTTCGCTTAGGAGGCGAACGCTCTATCCTGCTGAGCTACAGAGACATCTATTCAATTAAAATTGGTAACGATCACTTTTCATCGTAAGGCGGCCGGTAGAGCATAACCTTAGGAGGCGGACGCTCTATCCTGCTGAGCTACAGAAACACAAATATAAGGCGGGCCGTATGATACTCATGCGGTCCGCCTTATATGATAACCTATGTGTTAAAAAAAATCAAGTCCTATTTTTAAATAAACATCCCCAATTCACCCTGGGACGCCTTGAACCAATATCCGGGAATATCCAATCCATATTCCGTCCCGCGCTTAAAACAGCACCGTGCCCTGCATCCACACCTGCCCCTTAAAGCGCCGCCCAATCCTGGGTTCGCCCAGCAGGTCCTGTTTGTTGACGGCCACATGGAAAACCATGTCGTTGCAGTCCAGCTTCAGGTCATATATCTCTTCCTTGGTAATCCGGTTGGCAATCGTATTGATTTGTGTGATTTCCCCTATGACGGAGTACTGGTCGCACTCTATGCCGCAGGGCATGAAACAGGTTTCTATGATGGAGTATACATCCTCATGGGCAATCCGTCTGGAAACCATGGAGTAGAGGTCGATATCCTCGATGGTCAGGGTCTCAATGGCATCCTCGTCGCCGTGCTTGGCTGCCTCCAGGAGGCTGCTGCGTTTTTGGGCGGCCTGCCGGGAATCCTCGGCCTGTTTTTCCGTTTTATTCACAGGCAGCAGCACCTTTCCCTGAACAGCCAGGCCCGCAAGGGCAGCACCCTTTGGCTGGACAGGCTGACGGGCCTTGCGGCGCATCCTGTACTCCATGGAATTCTCCATGTAGAAAATCAGGGATATGCCCACCCTGTATTCATCAAGAAGGCCTGCATAAGTTTCACGCTCCGTGTGACGCTGGATGGAACATTCTGCCTCTGAACTTACATCCTGGTTTTTGACATAGGGAAAATAATATTCACGGCTGAACGTACCCTTGGGACTCATCTCCCCTATCATGGCAACTCCCATACCGGGAGCCACTTCTGCGCGCAGCTCACAGAGGCGGCTGCCCTCCTGTTCTGCCAGGTGGCCGGTCATCTCCGCTTCCTTTACCAGGCGTTTTAAAAGCTTCGCCATATCCTGTTTTTTCTGGTACATACTGAATCCTACTGTCCGCATAAACTTATGCATCTTGTCACCTTCTTTCATTTGAGATTTTGCTCAGTTAAAACCGTACTCATACAAGAATGAGGCCAAAGGAACCCCTTCGCCTCATCACCTTTGCTCATTATATACTACTTCATAGGAGATTACCAGTATTTTTTCTAAATAAACCGTAAAATATTCGTGAAAATAAGTTTGGAAAATAAGGCGAAAAATGCGATTAATGTGTTAAAATTTAAACACCTTTTAGCTATTGACTGAAAATCCCGGCTGTGTTAGTATGGGATTAGCACAAGGCAAGCCGGTGGGAATTGCGTTTGCGGACAATTTTATATCATCGGAAGATGGATTCGGGAGAGACTGACAGCCATGGGCGGAAGATAGAGGAGATGCGGGAAACTGCATATCCACGTATATTCAGACACCCAGGGGGCAGCGCCGAAGGGGAAGCGGAAAACTCTCAGGCAAAAGGACCGGATACCGGACGATACTCTGGAGAGCATAGCACCGAAGAAGCCAAATCTTTCAGGTCCAAGGACAGAGCGCATGAACATCTTTTGTTCGTGCGCTTTCATAATCTTATATTGTTAAGGACCAGACAATTTCATGAAGGAGGTAGTGATTATGGGCACAGAAGCAACAGGGGAGGTTTTGTTAAAAACACCTCTCTACGACACACACGTAAAGTATAAGGGCAAGATTGTACCTTTTGCAGGGTATCTTCTGCCGGTACAGTACGATAAGGGTGTCATCGAGGAGCATATGGCAGTACGCACCAAGTGCGGTCTTTTCGACGTGTCGCACATGGGGGAAGTGATTTGCAAGGGACCGGACGCGCTTAAGAATCTGAACATGCTTCTCACCAATGACTATACGGTCATGGCAGAGGGCCAGGCCAGGTACAGCCCCATGTGCAATGAACAGGGCGGCGTGGTGGATGACCTGATTGTCTATAAGGTCAGGGATGACTGCTATTTTATCGTGGTCAATGCATCCAACAAGGATAAGGACTATGCATGGATGAAGGCCCATCAGTCGGGGGATGTTGTATTTGATGACATTTCCTCCCAGGTGGCGCAGCTGGCCCTGCAGGGACCAAAGGCAATGGATGTGCTTAAGAAGGTGGCCAGGGAGGAGGACATTCCTGAGAAATATTATACCTGCCTTTTTGACCGCATGGTGGGCGGCATGAAATGCATTATATCCAAGACCGGTTACACGGGGGAGGATGGAGTGGAGATTTATCTGGCACCGGAGGATGCTCCTAAGATGTGGGAACTGCTCTTGGAGGCAGGAAAGGACGAGGGACTGATTCCATGCGGTTTAGGCGCCAGGGATACCCTGAGACTGGAAGCCGGCATGCCTTTATACGGTCATGAGATGGATGATACCATTTCTCCCAAGGAAGCAGGGCTGGGAATTTTTGTGAAGATGGATAAGGATGATTTCATCGGAAAACAGGCCATCCAGGACAAGGGACCTCTGACCAGAAAACGTGTGGGATTAAAGGTAACCGGACGGGGCATCATCCGGGAGCACCAGCCTGTTTACATAGGGGAACAGCAGGTGGGTATGACCACCTCCGGCACACACTGCCCGTTCCTGGGATATCCGGCAGCCATGGCCCTGGTTGACATAGGATTCAAGGAGCCGGGAACCGCACTGGAAGTGGATGTAAGGGGACGACGCGTGGCTGCAGAGGTGGTGAAGCTGCCATTTTATAAACGGTAACGGTACAGCAGATATAAAAAGTATGATTTATAAATATAATAAAGAACAGCATGTTCAAGGAGGTATTAAGAATGAATTTTCCAGAAGATTTAAAGTATGCGAAGTCACATGAGTGGGTAAAGACCCTGGAGGACGGCACTGTTTTAGTGGGACTGTCAGATTATGCACAGGACGCTCTCGGGGATTTGGTATTCGTAAACCTGCCCGAGGCAGGAGACGAGGTGACAGAGGGAGAGTCGTTTGCAGATGTGGAGTCCGTAAAGGCTGTTTCGGATGTGTATTCACCGGTCAGCGGCACGGTGGCAGAGGTCAACGAGGGTCTGCTGGACGCTCCGGAATCCATCAATGAGGCGCCTTATGAGGCGTGGTTCATGAAGGTGGAGAATGTAACCGGCACAGCGCAGCTGATGAGCGCGGCAGAGTATGAGGAGTATGTGAAGACCCTGGATTAATTGGAATACGGATTAGCCCGGAACAGAGATTTATTAAATTAAGACGGGGAAGGTATTCCATCCCATGAGAGGTGAGGTGAGATTATATGGGAAGTTATGTACCAGGTACGAAGCAGGAGCAGCAGGATATGCTTCGTGAAATTGGGTTTGCCAGCTTTGAGGAGATGTTCTCCCATATACCGGATGAGGTAATGCTGAAGGAAGGGGTCAATATCCCTTCAGGACTCAGCGAGCAGGCAGTTAAGAGCAGGATGGAGGACATAGCCGGTAAGAATGTTGTGTTCCGCCATATTTTCAGAGGTGCAGGAGCTTATAACCATTACATACCTGCCATTGTTTCAAGTGTAACGTCAAAAGAGGAGTTTGTCACAGCCTATACGCCTTATCAGGCGGAAATCAGCCAGGGCATCCTCCAGTCCATATTTGAGTATCAGACCATGCTCTGTGAGCTTACAGGCATGGATGCCTCCAACGCATCCATATATGACAGCGCCACAGCCGCGGCGGAAGCCATTGCCATGTGTAAGGAGAGAAAGAAAACAACAGCCTATATTTCCGCGGCTGCAAACCCGGGCGTTATCGAGGTCATGAAGACATACTGCTTTGGCAGCAATACAAAGGTTGTCATGGTTCCGGAAAAAGACGGGGTAACGGATGCGGCAGCCCTGGAGGAGCTTCTGAAGGCGGACCCGCAGGCAGCATGCTTCTATGTACAGCAGCCCAACTATTACGGCAATATCGAAGACGGGGATGCCCTGGGCCGCATTGTCCATGGGGCAGGAGCCAAGTACATCATGGGCTGCAACCCGATGGCGTTAGCTGTTATGAAGACGCCGGCTGAATACGGGGCGGATATTGCAGTTGGCGACGGCCAGCCCCTTGGTATGCCTCTGGCATTCGGAGGACCTTATCTGGGATTCATGACAGCCACGGCAGCCATGACCAGGAAGCTTCCGGGCCGTATTGTGGGAGAGACAGCTGATAACCAGGGACGCAGGGCATTTGTCCTTACCCTCCAGGCACGGGAACAGCACATACGCCGTGAAAAGGCCAGCTCCAATGTGTGCTCCAACCAGGCATGGTGTGCCCTGACTGCATCTGTATACATGACGGCCATGGGTGCAGAGGGCATGGCTAAGGCAGCGGACCAGTGCATGTCCAAGGCCCACTATCTCAGGGACGTGTTAAAGGAAGCAGGACTTGAGCCAAAGCATGAATGTGAATTCTTCCACGAATTTGTAACCGTAAGCCCGGAGGGCAAGTGTACGGACAGCGCCCATATATTAAGGGCTTTGGAAAGCAAGGGAATACTGGGCGGACTGCCGTTGTCCGACAGGGAAATCCTCTGGTGCGCAACGGAGATGAACACCAGGGAAGAGATGGATGAGCTTGCCTCAGCTGTACGGGAGGCGCTTCACAGGGAATGCGGACAAAAGGAGGTGTGCGGTTCATGAAACTTGTATTTGAAAAAGGGTCAGCCGGGAGAAGGCTGGATTTAATCAGCCCCTGCGACGTGCCCCAGGTGTCGTTTGAAAAAGCACATACCCGTGAGAGACAGCCGCGCCTTCCGCATATGTCGGAAAATGAAATCAGCCGCCATTATACGGAGCTGGCAAAGCGTTCCCACGGTGTCAACGACGGTTTCTATCCTCTGGGCTCCTGTACCATGAAGTACAACCCAAAAGTCAATGAGGAAGCAGCTGCCTTGAAGGGATTTAAGGGAGTCCATCCGCTGCAGCCGGAGGCTACGGTGCAGGGCTCCATGGAAGTATTATATCTGGCGGAGAAATATCTCTGCGAAATCACAGGCATGGATGCAATGACATTCCAGCCAGCGGCAGGCGCTCACGGTGAGTTTACAGGACTGCTCTTAATCAAGGCATACCACGTTCATCACAATGACACCAAGCGCACCAAGATTATTGTGCCTGACTCTGCCCATGGAACCAATCCTGCCAGCGCTGCCATGTGCGGCTATGACGTGGTGAGCATTCCGTCCAGGGAGGACGGCTGTGTGGATTTGGAGCAGTTAAAGGCAGCGGTAGGAGACGACACAGCCGGTCTGATGCTGACCAATCCCAATACCGTTGGATTATTTGACAAGAACATACTGGAAATCACTAAAATAGTACATGATGCAGGCGGACTGTGTTACTATGACGGCGCTAATCTGAATGCGGTCATGGGCATTGTACGGCCGGGCGACATGGGCTTTGACGTGGTCCATCTGAACCTGCACAAGACATTCTCCACACCCCACGGCGGCGGCGGACCTGGAAGCGGTCCTGTGGGCTGCAAGGAATTCTTAAAGCCCTTTATACCAGGCGTACGGGTGGAGAAGGACGGGGAAACATATCACTTTGTAAAGGCACAGGAATCCATTGGGGACGTGAAGATGTTCTACGGCAACTTCCTGGTGGTGGTGAAGGCATTGTCCTACATCCTGACCCTTGGAAAGGAGGGCATCCCGGAGGCAGCCTGCAATGCAGTGCTGAATGCCAACTATATGAGGGTAAAGCTGTCGGATGTCTATGATATGGCTTACAATGAGACATGTATGCATGAATTTGTTATGAGCCTGGAGAAGATGAAGCATGACAAGGATGTGTCTGCCATGGATATCGCCAAGGCGCTTCTGGATTACGGCATCCATCCGCCGACCATGTACTTCCCGCTGATTGTACATGAGGCGCTGATGGTGGAGCCTACAGAGACAGAGTCCAGGGAAACACTGGATGAAGCCATCGAGGTATTCCACAAGATTTACGAGCAGGCCCTGGCAGACCCTGAGGCACTTCACAGCGCGCCTCACCTGACGCCCATTGGAAGACCGGATGAGGTTACGGCGGCACGTAAGCCGGTACTGCGCTATACTTGGGAATGATGATGAAAATGTAACAGGACTGCCTGGACAGCCGGTATGTTCCTGGTCATGTACGGATATCCGTGATATCTGTATACGGCCGGGGAACGGACTGCCCAGGCAGCCTTTCTATAAGGATGGAGAATGACATGATAAACAGACTTGTGTGGATAGATACAGATAATACATATCCCTACCGGAATCTGGCCATGGAGGAGTACATGACCCTCAATGTTCCCAAGGGAACCTGCATCATGTACCTGTGGCAGAACCGCCATACGGTGGTGATAGGAAAGAACCAGAATTGCTGGAGGGAATGCAGGGTGAACTTCCTGGAGCAGGAGGACGGCTATCTGGTGCGCCGTCTCTCAGGCGGAGGCGCGGTGTTCCATGATTTGGGCAACCTGAACTTCACATTTATTGCCGGGGCGGAGGATTATAATGTTTCGCGCCAGCTGGATGTGATACTGGAGGCTGTAAGGAGCCTGGGCATCCATGCTGAGAAGACAGGGCGCAATGACATAACGGTGGATGGACGCAAGTTTTCCGGCAATGCATTTTACCGCACCGGTGACGGCTGCTACCACCATGGAACCATATTGATACGGGCCGACAAGGAAAATATGTCCCGTTATCTGAATGTGTCAAAGGAAAAGCTTGCCTCCAAAGGCGTGACCTCGGTTAAATCCAGGGTGGCCAATTTATGTGAGTTTAAGCCGGATATCACCTTGGAGGAAGTAAAATCCGCACTGGTGGAGGCATTTTCCAGGGTATACGGGCTGCCCGCAGTCCGCATGGAGGAAGGGGAGCTGCCTCAGCCGGACATAGATGCACTGACAGAGAAATTTGCATCCTGGCAGTGGAAATACGGCAGAAAGATTCCTTTTGAGTACGAGATGGAGAAGCGTTTTCCATGGGGTAATATACAGATGCAGTTCCATGTGGATGCAGGAGTGATACAGGACGTGAATGTATTCTCCGATGCCATGGACCAGGAGATGATAGGAGAATTGGCGGAACAGCTAAAGGGCTGCGCCTATGCGGAGGAAGATATCTGCAGGGCAGTGGAAGCCCTTGGGCCGGATGCCTTCCAGGCAGGAGAGGCCGCAGGTGAAGAAAACAGGGCGGACATACCGCAGGCATGCAGGATAAAAGAGGACATCAAGGCCCTTGTCAGGGAATCGCTGTAAACGCAGAACATGAATGGAAGAGAGGTTAAGTTATTATGGCTGACAGATTTGATTTGGTGGTGATTGGCGCGGGACCGGGCGGTTATGAGGCTGCCATTGAAGGGGCGGAAAATGGGATGAGGGTCGCCCTGGTGGAAAACCGTGAGCTGGGAGGCACCTGTCTGAACCGGGGATGCATTCCCACCAAAACAATACTCCATACAGCAGAGCTGTACCATGAATTACAGTCAGGCCCATCCATTGGACTGACAGTCCGGGACACGGCAGTCGATATGGAGATGGTCCAGAGACGGAAGGATGAGGTACTGGAACAGTTGAGAAAGGGCATTGCCTCACTTATGAAAACCAACAAGATTTCTGTTTATTACGGTACGGGAGTCATACTGGACAGGGAGCATGTGAAGGTGGCGCCGGCAGAAGAGGCCGGAGACAGGCCGGACCAGATTATTCTGGAAACCAGCCATATTCTCATTGCCACAGGTTCCGTGCCTGCATGCCCGCCCATACCCGGCGCATCGCTGCCAGGAGTGGTTACCAGCGACGGGCTGCTGGACAAGAAGGATATGTTTGGTCATCTGATTATTATAGGCGGCGGGGTAATCGGTATGGAATTTGCGTCTGTGTACAGTTCGCTGGGCCACGGCGTAACCGTAATCGAGGCCCTGGACCGCATCCTGCCCACTATGGACAAGGAGATTGCCCAGAACCTGAAGATGATTATGAAAAAAAGGAATGTAGATATCCATACAGGGGCAAAGGTGGAGGAAATCCTTCAGACAGAGGATGGGTCCGGGCTTATATGCCGCTATACGGAAAAGGACAAACCCTGCGAGGCCAGGGCTGACGGCATCCTTATCGCCACGGGGCGCAGGGCCTATACAGGCGGTCTCATAACAGATGAGAGCAGCCAGGAAGTGAAGGATATGGAAATGGAGCGCGGGCGCATTGTCACGGATGAGAAATATGAAACCAGCGTACCGGGTATCTATGCCATCGGCGATGTCACGGGAGGCATCCAGCTGGCCCACGCAGCCACCGCCCAGGGCAGAAACGCAGTGACCCATATGGCAGGCAGGGATATGGCAATCCGTACGGATATTGTTCCGTCCTGCGTGTATACAAACCCGGAAATCGGCTGCGTGGGAATCAGTGCAGATGAGGCCAAGGCCCGGGGGATAGAAACCGTGACAAAGAAATATATTATGTCCGCCAACGGCAAGTCCATTCTGTCCCAGCAGGAACGGGGATTCATAAAGGTAGTGGCGGACAGCGGCTCCCACCGCATCCTGGGCGCCCAGATGATGTGCGCCAGGGCCACGGATATGATTAGCCAGTTTGCGGTGGCCATTGCCAATGGACTGACGCTGGAGGATATGGCTAAGGTTATTTTCCCACATCCCACATTTAGCGAGGGAATATTGGAAGCAGTGAGATAGGCGGGTAAAATACCGCTATATGGACAGAATAGGGATTAAGGGTAGAATATTTATAAAGAATATAATACCCATTAAGGATAGAATATTTACGAAAGGGCAGGCAGGGATTTCATGTGCGGCAGATATCATTTCAGTATGGAATTATTGGATGAGATAAGGGACTTAACAGAGCAGAGGGACTGGAAGCTGGAGCTGGGAGTGCTGGACCGGGACATCCGCCCAGGCGACACTGCGCCGGTTATTGCGGCGGCAGCAGATGAAGGCCCGGACAACAGGCTCTGTATTTGCCGCCAGAAATGGGGATACCCCGGGCCCGGCGGCAAAGGGCTGGTTTTTAACGCCAGGTCGGAGTCCGTGTTTGAGAAGCGGATGTTCCGGGACAGTGTGAGGCTGCGCCGGGCCGCGGTCCCTGTTTCCTGGTTTTATGAGTGGAATGGGAATAAAGAGAAGTTTACATTTACAAGGGCGGGAAGCCGTGTCCTGTTTCTGGCAGGATTTTACGGCAGGTATGAGGACGGAGACCGCTTTGTCATTCTGACCACCCAGGCCAATGCCTCCATGGCCCCTGTCCACAGCCGCATGCCTCTGGTACTTGAAAAGGAACAGGTAAGGGAATGGATTCTGGACAGCGGTAAGACAAAAGAACTGCTGGGGCAGGAACCGCCCCAACTGGAAAGGGACTGCGAGTACGAACAGCAGACCCTGTTCTGAGCCATGAACAGGGTCTGGATGCGGTTTATCAGTCAGACATTAATAGATTCCGGTTCTCCAGCACATACTCGGCCACTGCCCGGTTGGTATCAATCCACGCCCCGCGGGACAGCATATAGCCTATAAGCTCCCCCAGCATGTTTACCCGGCTGGCCCGTCCAATGAACTGGGGATGGAGGACAAAGTTAATCATTCTGCCCTCAGCAGCCAGGGAGTCGAATTCATCCTTCCAGATTTCAAGCATTTCCCGGGGGGATTTCAGCTCATACCGCTCCGGGGCGGAATCCGTGTAAAAATCGTAGGCAGTATCGTCAAAGATGGAGTCCTTGGGAAGCTCTACCAGCGGAACCTCCCGGCCGTCTATCCTGTGGATAAAGGGGCCGTCCGAGTCCCGCCAGTTGGAGCTGTATATATAGCCGTGCTCCAGAAACAGCCTCAGGCTGTAATCATGTATCACGCCTCCCGGACCCCGGTGGCCTGCAATGGACTGCCCGGTCAGTTCTTTTATAATGGCTTCGCAGCGGGTCATGGTGGCATCCTCTTCCTCATAGGCAGTGGAGGCGGATTCCTCATGAAGATATCCATGGAATCCGATTTCATGTCCCCTGCGGCTGATTTCCTTTACAACCAGGGGATATTGTTGGGCTATGACGCCGGGAATGAAGAAGGTGGCCTTCACCCCATACACATCCAGCATGTCCAGGATTCTGGGTACGCCCTGTTTGGGTCCGTACGCACCCCTGGACAGATTGGTTATATGGTCGTGGTTTCCATCACCCCTGGTGGTCCACATGGTTTCCGCGTCCAGGTCAAATGCCATCATGACAGCGATTCGCTTATTGTCAGGCCAGGCCATCATAGGGCGTCACCTCCTTTTTCATGATTTGCTCCATCGGATTCAGCCTGGGACAGTACATACCGCGCAGCCTCCTCACAGGTGGTAATCCATGCGCCGTGGCCCTTCATATAGGCAATGAAGCTTCCCAGGGTCGCAATCCGGCTGGCGCGTCCTATCATCTGGGGGTGGAGCTTTAAGACGAAAATTTTATTCCCCTCCTCCGCCAGGCCGTCAAATTCATCCTTCCAGTTGCCGAATACCTCACGGTTGCTGTACATGGAGCGCACGGCAGGGTCGCTGAAGGTGAAATAAAAATAGGTAAAGTCGTCCATGGTGATGTCGCACGGCAGTTCCACCAGAGGCAGTGTCTGACCGTCCTGCTGCCAGAGATATGCCCAGTCGCAGTCTTTCATGGAAGAGCTGTAGAGGTAACCGCGCTCTGCCAGCAGCTTCGGGGTAAAGGGATGGATGATGCTTTCCGGTCCCCTGTGTCCCACCGGGCGCCTGCCGGTGATGCGCTCCAGGATTGTCTCGCTTTTCTCCAGTATTTCTGTTTCCTCTTCCCTGGATATGCCGCGGACGGATTCATGCATGTATCCGTGACAGGCTATTTCGTGGCCATGGGCATGGATGGATTCCACCTGGTCAGGGTAGGTTTCTGCAACGATTCCGGGTACAAAGAAGGTGGATTTGATATCATGGGTGTCCAGCATATCCAGACACCGTCTCAGGCCCTCCCGGGGGCCGTATTGGCCCCGGGAATAATCCGTAAAACCAATGGTGGCGCCTTTGGAAGCGGCTCTGGACATGCGCAGGAATTCCGCGTCAAAGTCAAAGGTGACCATGACAGCAATCCTGGCGCGGCCGGGCCAGGCCATGGCAGGTCCGTTTGTCCTGCCGTCTATTTCATATGACATGGTAAATTGCTCCTTTTATTCATTTCTGCTATTTGTCTCCGGTTTTCATTATAGCACGGATGGGGGGCAGAAAAAAGCCTGGAATCTATTGAATCTGATGCATATTTATGCTATGATTATGCAAGTTCTTCCTTTATTTATGCCGGTAAGGCAGAGGGAGGGGATAAGGTTTGCAGAATGCAGACTTTTTATTTTTTATATACATATAGCAGAGAGGAGAATTATTATGAAAAAAATTGCATTATTGCTGTGCGCTGTTCTGACAGCAGGCGCACTCACCGCATGTTCCGGCGGGGCGGATGCCACCACGGCTGCTGCGCAGGCAGCCACCCAGGAGACAGCGGACAAGGACGGGGCAGGCAAGGACGCAGCGGATACCGCAGCAGGCTCTGAGGACAAGCCGGATGCAGCCGGAGAGAATGCAGCGGCTGAGAATCCGTTTTCCGGTAAGACTGTGAAGGTGGGCTGCTCCGCTACCTTCGTTCCCTTTGAGTCCATCGAGATGGCGGCAGACGGAAGCAAGACCTATGTGGGCATGAATATTGATATTATAAAGGCGGCTGTGGAGAAGAACGGCGGCCAGGTGGAGTTTGTGGATATGCCGTTTAAAAGTCTGATGGCTGCCATCCAGGCAGGACAGATTGACTTCTGCAGCGGCGGCATGGCGCCTACGGCAGAGAGGGAGAAAACACTGGATTTCAGCGAAATCTTCTTCTATCCCAGAAATGCAATTGTATACAGGGCAGAGGACAATTACCCGGATTTGGATTCCCTGAAGGGCAAGAAGATTGCCTATGTATTCGGCACCAATTACCAGCAGGTAGCGGAGAGCGTGGAGGGCGCTGAGACGGTTGGCATCCAGGGAAGCCCTGCTTGTATTGAGGAAGTAAAGAGTAAGAGGGCGGATGCGTGTATTGTTGACGGCGCAGGCGCAACAGAGTTCTTAAAGAACAATGAGGGCCTTAAGCTGAGCCTTATGGATAAGGTGGATGATGACTGTTTTGCCATTGGCTTCCCCAAGGAATCCCCTTATTATGAGACATTCAACAACACGCTGAAGGAAATGATGGAAAACGGAGAACTGGATGAAATCATCGCAAGCCATTTAAGCGAACAGTTCATCTTAGATTAAGGCAATGTAAGAAGGGGCTGCACATATGAAATTAGATTTTACCAGTGTCTGGCAATATTGGCCATTCCTATACCATGGAGCACTGCTCACCCTGAAGATTACGGCCATCTGCGCCGTGCTGGGGTTTTTGCTGGGCATCGTACTGGCTCTTGTTAAAATCAGCAAATATAAACCTCTCATATGGTTTGGAAGGTTTTATACATCCATCTTCAGGGGAACGCCTCTCCTGGTACAGCTGTGTATTGTCCATTTTGGACTGCCGCAGCTGCTGGGATTCACACTGACCACCACCCAGTCCGGAATCCTCACATTTACACTGAACTCCGCAGCCTATGTCTCCGAGATATTCCGGGGAGGCATCATGGGCGTGGACAAGGGACAGTATGAGGCGTCCATGTCCCTGGGCATTGGCTACGGTGATATGATGAAGGACATCATCATTCCGCAGGCCGTGAAACATATCCTGCCCAGCCTGGTGAACGAGGCCATTGCCCTGCTGAAGGAGTCTTCCATTCTGTCCTACATCGGCGCGGTGGAGCTCTTAAGGGCTGCGGACCAGATTACGGTCCTGACCTTCCGGTTCTTTGAACCTTATCTGGTCATTGCCGTTATTTACTACGTATTTGTCATGATATTGTCGGCAGTTGCCAGCCGTCTGGAAAGGTGGGTGAACAGAAGTGATAGAGTTTCGTGATGTGCATAAAAGCTTCGGCAACCTGGAAGTATTAAAGGGAATCAACCTGAATATCGGGAAGGGCCAGGTAGTTACGCTGATTGGCCCTTCCGGTTCCGGCAAGTCCACCATCCTAAGGTGCATCAACCTGCTGGAGAAACCCACCAGGGGGCAGGTGTTCATTGACGGCACGGATATCACGGTTCCAAAGGCAGATATCCAGGCGGTCAGAAAGAACATCGGCATGGTGTTCCAGCATTTTAACCTGTTTCCCCATATGACGGTCATGGAGAATATGACCTATGCCCCGGTGAAGGTGAACAGGATTTCCAAGGACAAGGCAGCGGAAAATGCTCTGGAGCTTCTTAAGCTGGTGGGGCTGGTGGAGAAGGCGGATGCCTATCCGGGTAAGCTGTCCGGCGGCCAGAAGCAGAGAATCGCCATAGCCAGGGCCCTGGCCATGGAGCCGCAGATTATGCTGTTTGATGAACCCACCAGCGCCCTGGACCCTGAGATGGTAAAGGAGGTTCTGGAGGTTATCAAGAACCTGGCCCACACAGGTATCACCATGGCCCTGGTAACCCATGAGATGGGATTTGCCAGGGAGGTATCGGACCGCATCTGCTTTATAGACGACGGGCAGATAGTGGAGGATGCCAATCCGGATGAGTTCTTTAAGAATCCAAAGAGTGACAGGGCCAGAGGATTTTTGGAAAAGGTGCTGTAGAGAATAAGAGGCCGCCCGGGCGAAATACCCGGACGACCTCTTTTTTTAAATACAAAGGCTTATCTCATAATACCACTAAATCAATCCCATGAGGCTGGGAATACCCAGTGACAAGGCAGGTATATAGGTAACGGCCATTAAGAGCAGGAACAGTACTGCAAAGTAGGGAAGCAGTGTTCTGGTCACCTGTTCAATACTGATTTTGCTGATACCGCAGCCCACAAACAGTACGGAACCAACAGGCGGCGTGATGTTGCCGAGGCACATGTTGAAGATTAGCATGACGCCGAACTGAATATCGCTCATTCCCAAACTCTGGGCGATAGGAAGGAAGATAGGCGTGAAAATCAGGATGGCGGGCGTGATGTCCATGAACATGCCCACAACCATGAGGATTATGTTCATCAGCAGCAGTATCACGTATTTGTTGGTGGAGATGGACATGATGCCCTGGCTGATGGCTGCCGGAATTCCTGAGTATGCCATGACAAAGGACATGGCGGAGGAGGCGGAAATCAGGAACAGGATGATGCCGCTGGTGCATGCGCTGCTTACCAGAATCTTCATGAATGACTTCATGGTAAGGCTCCTATAGCAGATGGAAAGAATCAGGCAGTATAGCACACAGATGCCTGCTCCCTCAGTGGCAGTGAAGATGCCGCCCACGATACCGCCGATAACAATGATGATGAGCAGCAGGCTGGGGATGGCTTCCAGGGTCACTTTAACTGCTTCCTTCATGGGCGTGCGGCCGGATACCGGATATTTATGCTTTTTCGCATAAATAAAGGCCACTACCATGGAGCCGACGCCCATGAGGATACCGGGAATATATCCGGCCATGAACAGGGTGGAGATAGATACGCCTCCCGCTACCGTGGAGTACACGATAAAGGCGCTGGTGGGGGGAATCAGCAGTCCGGTGGGAGCAGAGGCAATGTTGACCGCTGTTGCAAAGGCCGGGTCATAGCCCTCATCCTTCTGGATGGGGTAGATACAGCCGCCCATGGCGGATGCAGCTGCCACCGAGGAACCGGACAGCGCTCCAAAGAGCATGTTGCCCACGATGTTGGCCTGGGCCAGGGAGCCTGGAATCCAGCCCACGAACAGCTTTGCAAAGTTTACAAGGCGTCTGGCGATACCGCCGTTATTCATGATATTGCCTGCCAGGATGAAGAGGGGGATGGCAAGCAGGGAAAAGCTTTCCACGCCGCTGTTCATCTTCTGCATGGTGATGAAGGTAATCTGGTCCCAGGACAGACTGGAGATGGCGGTTACGATGGAAGCGATTACAATGCTGACGGAGATTGGGCAGCTGAGGAACAGCAGGATGCCAAATACCGCAAACAGGATAACTGTTGTAAGTCCGATACTCATTACTCATTCCCTCCTTCAATGGTGATTCCGGTTACATCCTCATAGATATTGATAATCTGTGCCAGGATGATGAACAGCCCGGAGATTGGCGCCATGGCATATACCAGGCTTCTGGGAATCCCAAGCAGCGCTGAGAATACCTTCTGGGCGCTTAATGCCAGCTTGAACCCGCCTATGGTGATGACAAAGATGGCAAAGAGCAGAATCAGCACATCGATGGCTGTCATCAGAATCCGGCGGCCTGCCGGGCTTAAGCTGTCGCGCACCAGCACCAGGCACATGTGCTCCCTGGTGATGAAGGCATAGGCAGCTCCGATGAAACCGGTCCAAATCAGAAAGTAGCGCACCAGCTCCTCGGTAAAGGCGGCGGGGCTGTTAAGCACGTAGCGTGTAAATACCTGGTACAGGACCAGAAGGGTCATGACGGACAGCAGCACAGTGGCAATGCCGGCCAGAAGACGGGTCATCCACTTCTTGATGACAGATAATAGTTCATTCATGTGATTACCTCCCCTTTATTCTACCGAATCAATGATGTCAAGCAGCTTCTTCACACCCGGATACTGTGCGCAGTACTGGTCAATCATGCCGCTTGTGGCCTGGCGGAACGCATCCTTGTCAACATCATTCACGAATTCCACGCCCATCTGGGCGGATGCTTCCTGGATGGCCTCATCAATGGCGGCGTCCCAGGCAATTTTGTGGCTTTCCGTGGATTCGTGGGCTGCTTCCAGGATGATTTGCTGGTCCTCCGGGCTGATGGTTTTCCATACCTTGGCGCTCATGACCATTACATCCGGAATCATGGCATGCTGGTCCGTGGAGTATACCTTGCAGATTTCACCGTGCTTGCCCGTGGTGAGGGCTGTCTCGTTGTTCTCAGTGCCGTCGATGATGCCGGTCTGGAGGGAGGTGTATACATCGCCGTAGGACATGGCCACCGGAATGCCGCCCAGAGCCTTCATCATATCGGTCTGGGATTTCATGTCCTGCACGCGGATTTTTAATCCCTTTAAGTCGGCAGGAGTGCGGATGGCCTTGTTCTTGGTGTAAAATGAACGGGCGCCGGATGTATAGTAGGTCAGGGTCACGAATCCGTCATCCGAGGAGGAAAGAAAGAAATCCTGCATCTGGCTGGAATCCATTACATGGTAAAAGTCTTCCGTGTCATCGAAGATATAGGGAAGGCCAAAGGCGTGATAGGATTCATTGTAGGTGGCAAGGCCGGGTGCGGACACCTTGGTCATGGAAATAACACCGGCCATCAGCTGCTCCATGTTCTCATTTTCAGAACCCAGCTGTCCGTTTGGAAGGATGCGGACCTGGATTCTTCCGTTTGTCCGTTCCTCCACCTTGTCTGCAAATTCTGTCATTGCAATGTGTACGGTATGGGTCTCGCTGAGGCCGTGGGCCAGAGTAAGCACCATTGGGTTTTCTGCGGTAGCTTCTGCGCTGGTCTTGGCGCCGCCCTGGGCGCATCCGGTGAGCCCCAGCACAGCCAGACTCATAGCCACTGCCATTGCTGCTGCAAATTTTTTCATTTTCAATATCCCCTTTCTATGGTAGCAGCTTCCCCTCTGTAAGCGGGAGGGGAAGCATATGCTCGCTTTTTACATACCAATCAGGTCGAATTGCTCAAAGGATACAATCACCTGATAATCCTTCTTAGGATTAGGGTACTTAATCTGAACGGATTTAAGCCTCTGGCTGTAATACCATCCGCAGTCCGCCTCCTCGAATTTTCTCCGGTGGAGGAAATGAGGAATGGTTTCTCCGTCCGCCTTGACCCAGTAGGGAGCCTTTTCACGGTGAATCATGTCCAGATACAGTGTCTTTACAGCTGTCTCATAATGGCCTTCCTGGTGGAAATCCAGGGTAGTGCGTTCCCCGGCTGTCATGGTTATGTCTGTCTTCAGATAACTTCCATTCTCATAGTCCATGGAAATGCCGTCATCCTCATAGAGGGCAAACCGGCTGTCCCGGTCAGCTGCACACAGAATCCTGAGGTGCTCTGTCTGCTGCGTTTTCAGGTTATCAAGCTTGTCTTCCGCCATGGGAATGATGGCGCCGCTTCTCACCAGCAGGGGGATAGACCCCAGGTCCACGGGAAGCTCGATGACGGCGCCGCCCTCATAGGCAGTCCTTGTGTAGAAATCATAGAAGGTTTCGCCTTCAGGCAGGTATACCTTCCTGGCGGAGGCGCCTTTTTCCACCACATTGGCTACCAGCAGGGAATCGCCGAACATGAAGTCCACGCCCTCCTCGTAGCACCTAACATCATTCTGGAATGCGCTGCACATGGGTTCCATGATGGGAAGTCCTGTCTCATGGGCCCGTTCCATCAGTGAGTAGAGGTAAGGACTTAACTGGTAGCGGAGGCCGATGGCTTCCCGGATATAGCCCGTGCAGTCACCGTACATCCAGGGCTCAGTCACTGTGTTGTCGGTGTTGGTGGAGTGGATGGAGAAACGGGGCTGGAATATGCCGTTCTGAATCCAGCGGACCATAAGCTCTGCTTCCGGTGAGGGGCCGTAAAATCCGCCGATGTCGCAGCCCTGGTTGGCCACGCCGGAGAGGCTCATGCCCAGGATGGTTGCAATGTTATATTTTAAGGAGTCCCAGCAGGTCAGGTTATCCCCTGCCCAGGTCTGGGCATAGCGCTGTATGCCGCAGTGGCCGGAGCGGCACACAATGTAGGGACGGGTATTGGGAAAGGTTTCATGGATGGCTTCATCCGTAATATGGCACATGATATTGGACATAACGGATTTCAGCTGTCCGATGGTGCCGCCCTTGCCCTCAAAATCACAGCGGCAGTCCTTATCCACCAGGCTGTCATATTCGCAGTTGTCGTTCCACACAGAACTGGTGCCGTATTCCAGGACATTTTCCCTGAGCATTTCCTTCCAGTAGGTCCGGGTGGAAGGTTTGGTAAAGTCTGCAAACACGCCTTTTCCGCCCCACCAGGTTCCGATGCCCGGCTCGTCGCTGTCACTGGCCTTCACGAACATGCCCCTGGCCTTCATTTCGTCCAGTTTGGGATGGATGAGAAGGATGCCCGGTTTTACGTTGGGGGATACGGACACGCCTCTTTTATCCATCTGGGCAAAGAATTCCCTGGGGTCCTTGAACCGCTTTTTGTTCCAGGTAAAGACACAGCGCTTGATACCCTTATCTGTCTCCACGGTGCAGTAGCCGGAGGAAAGCTGGAAACCGTCCACCGGTATCTTCTCCTCCTTTGTGGTGTCGATGAAATCCAGGATGGCATCATCGCAGTCCTCATCCAGCTCCGGGTAGTACATGGAAGAACCCAGATAGCCCAGGGCATACCGGGGAAGCATGGCTGATTTGCCGGTGAGGTCCGTATAGCGCTCCACGACCTGCCGCACAGAGGGGCCTGCAATAAGGAACAGGTCAATGTCGCCGCCGTCTGTACGGTAACGGCTGTGGGGTTTCCAGTAATTGCTCTTCTCACGGCCCATGTCAAAGTCGCACTCGTAGGTGTTGTGGTAAAAATATCCCACTGCTTTCCTGGTGCTGCGGCTTAATTTTATGTAAAAGGGGATGTGCTTGTAAAGAGAGTCTGTTTCCTTAGGGTTGTATCCCATGGCGTCCTTGGGGCTCATGCCCATGAATTTCTGGGCTTTGTTGAAATCACCGCTCTTCTCTCCAAAACCATAAAAGCAATCTTCCGGTGAAATCTCGCTGGTGTGAATCCGGCGGTGGTTGCTGTCCTCCATATAGGCCAGGTCTGGGATGTCCGCGTGAAGCAGGGTGCCTTCTTTGTCGTATACGCAGATGCGCAGCGGGTCCTTCTCCACCACTACCTTTAAGAGGCTTCCCTCAATCACTGCCTCCCTGTCCCCGTCCGACAGGACTGCATCCGCTGCAGCCACCCGTGTTCTGCGGCCTTTCAGGAAATCGTCCATCCGGTCCTCCCATGCTGTCATCACAAGGCTGTAGGATTCCTCTGCGAAATCGCCGTCAAACCCGGCCCTGATGCGCAGGATGGAATCAGTCAGAAAAAGAATGCGGATTTCCACACTGTTTGTCGTCACTGAAAAGTAATTATCCTTTTTAATGACTGTGTAAGCATTCGTACAAACCTTCATAAATTGTTGCCTCCTTGTTTTATTTCAACCGGTTTTATGTTATTATCATATAGAATTAAGGCCGCCTAAACTAGACAATATTTGCAGTTTTATGGTTGAAATTAAACATATCTTGCTGTATTAATTTGGAAGCGCTATGATGTTTCCGTGTATTTTACGGTTATAAAAACATGGGAATTGGATATATGTACCAAAGAAAGGGGGAAACAGATTGATTGACCAGGCTGGAATCATGATGGCCCAGGGAAGGAGCATTGCCGGCGAACGCATACAGGGGGTCAATGACAATATGTCAAAGTCCCACTATCACGATTATTTTGAACTGTACTATCTGGAGGAGGGTGAACGGTTCCATATCATCCAGGACCAGCTCTACTGCATTCATCCGGGAGAATTTCTTATATTTTCCCCTTATGTGATGCACCACTCCTACGGCCAGGAAAATGTGCCTTTTAAGCGGCTCCTGGTGTATTTCGCCAGGGAGGAAGTGGATTCCCGTCCGCTGTTAAAGGTGCTGGAGCAGGGAACCGGGGTATATAAGCCGGACCAGCGGGAAAAGCAGGTTGTGCACCGCATGCTGGACGACCTGCTTAAGGAACAGGATGAACCTCAGGCTTACCATGAGGATTATATCCATACCCTGTTAAACATGGCGTTATTGACCATTGCCAGGAAAATACAGACACCGGTTAAGCCGGAAAAGCGCAACCGGATTACAGATGTAATCAGCTATATCCATAAAAATTACCAGGAGGATATATCCATTGACCAGCTGGCCCAGATGTCCTATGTAAGTCCCTACTACCTGTGCAGGGAGTTCAAGCGGTATACCAACAGCACCATCATCCAGTATGTGAACGTCACACGGGTGATGAATGCCCAGAGGATGTTCATGGAAACAGATAAGAATATAACGGAAATCAGCCGTGATACCGGATTCTCCAACATCACTCACTTTAACAGGGTGTTTAAGTCGGTCATGGGCATGACCCCGTCTAATTTCAGAAAAATATATAAAACGGAGGCCGGACATGGCAGAAGGACGATTTGACGGAAAAGGGACAGGCGGGGCGGAGAAACGGTGCAACGCAGGCCAGGCGCGCCCCGGGGTACAGTCCCATGACGGCTTCAATATGCAGTTCTGCATTCTGTCGGCCCTGGGCATGGTTTTTGTGGTGGACGGCCATCTCAATAACAGTTACCTGGATATAGGGGGACTGGTGCCCTACTACTCCTTTCACATGCCCTTGTTCGCCTTTATCTCCGGGTATTTTTATAAAAAGGGAAGCGAAAACCGGCTGGGGGCATACACCAGGAAAAAGATAGTCCGGCTGCTGGGACCGTATATGGTATACAATCTGATTTACGGCATGATTGCACAGGTACTTCATCTGGCTGGTTTTGCCTTTGGGGGGGATTTGAACCTGTGGAATCTGTTGGCGGAGCCATTTATTACAGGACACCAGTTTGAATATAACCTGGCTGCCTGGTTTGTGCCTGCCCTGTTTCTGGTGGAGATGGCCAATGTGCTCCTGCGCCGCCTTTTAAAGGGAATGGATTCTGAATATGCAGTCTTTCTTCTGTATCTGTCCATAGGGGCCGGAGGCATCCTTCTGGCGCGCTCCGGACGGTACCAGGACGGATGGCTTACACTGGTGCGCATGATGTTCCTGCTGCCCTGCTACGGTGCAGGCACCCTGTACAGGGAGAAGCTGGAGCAAAGGGACAGGGCGGACCATTGCCTGTACTTTGGCATCATCCTGGCAGTCCAGCTGGTTCTGGCCATGTCCGGCCGCCCTCTCATCTACTCCGTGGCCTTCTGCAACGGTTTTACGGGAATCCTGCTGCCCTACATCACGGCCGGGCTGGGCATCGCATTCTGGCTCAGGGTATGCCGTATCCTGGCCCGGGCCTTTGAGGACAGCCGGTATCTCCGGTATTTCGGAAGCCATACATATGCAGTGATGATGCACCATATCATGGCCCTTATGGTACTGAAAACCCTGTTTGCGGCCATGGCAAAGTACACGCCTCTCTTTGTGGGATTCAGTTTTGAACAGTACAAGGCAGATCTCTGGTACTGCTATTTTCCCAAAAATCTGCCTCAGTTCCGTGTGGTGTATCTTATATGGGCCATCGCGCTGCCGCTGTTGTTCCAGTGCGCAATTGACAGGATAAAGTCCTGCCGGGGCCGTCAGGCCCTGGGACGTCTGCGGGCGGGCTTTAAGGGATAGCTGCGGTGCAGAACCAGGTTGTCTGCCGTTTCCTGGCGTACCCGGTAGTAGGAGCTGCATATGCGCTCTGCAATGACATCCACATTTTCCAGGGACACATCCAGCACCATGACCAGGTACTGGCAGCTGCTGTACCGGGTGAACACATCTCCCATGCGCAGGCTCTGCTTGATTTCCTCCCCCAGCATATCCATCTCAGCATCTCTTTTATCCAGGGGGAGGAAACCGTTATTCCGGTCTGTCAGGGTAAACAGGATGATGAAAGCCCTTTTTTTATCCCTTCTGAGGCGCCTTTCCTCCAGACGGTAGATTTGTTTAAAGGTTTCGTAATCCTGGCAGTAGGCCCCTGGCGGGATTTCCTTCTCTTCCATCTCCCTGGCTATCAGGCTCATATCAGGCTGTATGCCTGCCGGCTCCCTGGCAGGGGATGCATAGCCGGTCCCGTTCTTTAAGTTGCGAAGACGTTTTTTCGCCATGATTTTCTGGTCCGCACAGTCAAACATATCCCGGTATTTACTGCAGGTCAGGCTGTCTGCACTGTCTATGGTAATGGACAGTTTAATCAGGATGGAATCGCCCAGCCGCACTTCGCGGAACCGTTCCTGAATCCGCAGGCATTCACCGGCTGTCCTGGCGTCCTCCAGAATAGAGGGTATAAAAATAACGAATTCATCCCCACCCACGCGCCCCACCAGATTTTGCCCGTTAAACATCTTTTTCAATACGCTCGCAATGGTGCACAGCAGCATATCCCCGGCAATGTGGCCGTAACGGTCATTTACCTGCTTGAAATGGTCCAGGTCCAGGACAATCATGGTTCCGGGCTGTTTGCAGCGAAGGTGGTCATCTACCCTGCGCTCCATGGTGATACGGTTATACAGTCCGGTCAGTCCGTCCAGTTCCGCCAGGGACTGGAGGGCACAATTTTCCTGCTCCAGCTGTCTGCGCGTCTTCCTGACAGTATCTGTCTGCTGTCTCTGTTTCATTTAAACATCCCTCCAGATATTACTGTGTGCTCTGTACTTCCAGGGCACATTCCAGAGCCCGCTGCATTTTCTGGCAGCTGACCGGCTTCATGAAGAAATAGCTGACACACATACGGTATGCCTGTACCCCGAAATCCAGGTCGGAAATCCAGATAAGCCGCCTGGAGAGCAGCTGTGCACTGGCTGCGGTATCCAGGCCCCGTACGCCGTCCAGGGCAACAATAACCAGGTCCCACTCCCTTCCTTCCAGGGCAGCAGCCAGTTCCGCCCAGTTTTTACAGGTTCCAATCTGCATTTCCAGGCATTTAGCCGAGGCCCATTTAAGGATGTAATCTATCATTAGGGTCCGTTCCGGCAGGTTGTCGTTACAGATAATGATGTTCATGCAGTGCTCCCCCTTTCTTAAGTGGATTTAAACATCTGATTCAAACATACCGTTTTTCAGCCGTACATTCAATAAGCTGGCCTGATTTTGCAGCTTTTGGCCTGATTTTGCATTTGCCATAAGTGTCTGTTTTATGTAAAATGAAGTCAGGAAGGTATTTCTTGCCTATCAAAGGGGGAATTTTATGCGGGTTGCCATTATCGATGATTTAGTGATGTGCAGGCAGGAGATAAAAGAATATCTGATGCGCTATATCCGTGAGAATTATGAAGGGGAAGTACCGGAACTGGATGAGTTTGAAAGCGGGACCGGGTTTGTTGGCGCTTTCCGGCCCCAGGTATATGATTTGATTTTCATTGACCAGTACATGGATGGCATGTCCGGTATGGACACTGCCAGGGAGATAAGGAAACGGGATGAGGCGGCTGCCCTGATTTTTGTTACCACCAGCCATGACCATGCAGTGGACAGCTATGGGGTCAGGGCCTGCGGTTATCTTATAAAACCCTTTACATATGAAGCATTTGAGAGGACCATGAGGCTGGCGCGGGTGGAAAAGATATTAAATGCCCGTTTCATTGCCCTGGGGGATGACAGGATACTGTTAAAGGATATTCTCTGGTGTGACCGGGACGGCCATTATGTGCAGGTACATACAGGGAGGCAGGGTATCCTGAGATACCGGGTACCCTTTGCGTCTCTGGAGACAGTATTGTCTGCTTATCCTCAGTTTTTGCCTTGTTACAGGGGGCTTATCATTAACATGGACCGTGTTGGGCGTATGGAGGAGATGGAGTTCCTCATGGATACCGGCCAACGGGTTCCGTTTCGCAAGCGGGACCATAAGGAAATCAGGAGCCGGTTTTCACAGTACATGTTCCGGCGGGCAAGGGAGGAGGATTTACTATGATGGATACAGCTATGACGCTGCTGTTTCCCTTTTTGGATTTCATGCCCTTTGGCCTTCCCAGATACTGGGTCCACAGGGACAAGCTGAAAATCCGGTACAGGTATGTGGTACTGATGATGGCGGCTGTTTCGTGTGTGAACAGCGCAGCCTTCTGCCTTATCAATCAGGGCGGCTATGAGGCTGCCGCCCGTTGGACTACCCTGATGCGGTACAGCTTCATGCTGTTTAATCTGACGTGTTCATTTTTATTAATCAGGGAACAGTTCCAGAAACTGATGTTTACCTACCTGCTCCTGATGGCCTGGTCCTTTTTTGTGTTTGGCAATGCCAATTTTATTGAGAGCCGCTTTTTTTGGGATTTTTCAGAGGTCCACCCTTATCTCATATATAATATAGCCAGGGTGGTACTGCTGCTCCTCACTTATCCTTTCATACTTCATTTCCTGGAACATACGGTAAAAGAGGCACTGAAGATGGACGACCGGAGAATGTGGCGGTATATGTGGAAAATCCCTTTGTTTTCCACCCTGTTCGGCATGCTTTACTGTACGGTGCAGGATGTATATGCATATGCTTCCTGGCAGTTTCTGATTTCCAGGTATCTGATGCTGCTTGGCACCTGCTATGTGTCTTATGTTTTTTTGAAGGTGTTGGAGATATCCCGCAGAAAGACCCAGCTGGAGGAGGAGTTAAAGTATGCGGACCGAAGCCTCCTGGCCCAGAAAAAGCAGTATGAAACCATGTCGGCCCACATGGAGGACATGAAAAAGGCGCGCCATGACCTGCGTCAGCATCTGGCTGTGGTGCAGTCCTATATAGACCGGGATGACAGGTCCGGCCTGGCTGAGTACATTGAGATTTACAAGACAGAGCTGCCGCCGGATATCCAGGAAATCTATTGCCGCAACCAGGTGGTCAATGCCCTGGTCTGCTACTATGCTTCCCTGGCCCGCAGGCATAAAATACGCTTTGAAGCCCAGGCAGACTACCCGGAACCCTGCCCTGTATCGGATACCGAGGTGACGGTTATCCTGGGCAATCTGCTGGAAAATGCAGTGGAGGCCTGCCTTCGGGAGAAGGATGCAAAATGCTCCATCCGCCTGCGCATCAGCAGGAAAAATAAAAACAGCCTTGTATTCCTCACAGACAATACCTGTACAAGGACCGTGGCCTTTGACGCTGACAGCAAAACACCCCTTTCCTCAAAACGGAAAGGGGTGGGAATCGGCGCTGCCTCGATTCGGGAAATAGCGGACCGGTATAAAGGCGAGGCCCTGTTTGAACAAAAAGACGGCATGTTTTATGCGTCTGTATGGCTGCAGCTTCCGGAGAAGGCTGATGATTAGGCCGGGGCCGGTGTTGTCCCGGCCTTAGTTGGGCTCCAGGGGAATGATGATGGCCGCCACGAAATAAGCTATGATTCCCGGGCCGGAGCAGGCAAATATGGCCCATATCAGGCGGACGATGGTAGGGTCAATGTTAAAGTACTCTCCTATGCCTCCGCATACGCCGCAGAGCATTTTGTTTATATTGGAACGGTATAATTTCTTATCCATAATGTTATCTCCTTTTCTGCAGGCAGGCCCTATAGGGTCTGGTCAAAATTTACATCAATGGTTCCCACGCCGCATTCCAGTTCCATGGTGTAGGGAGCCTTGTTGTTTATGTGTGTCTCATGGGAAAGCATGGTGTAGTGTTCCTCACCCACGTCAATGGTTCCCACGCCGCATTCCACCTGATAATTATAGCCGGTCTGGGAGCCGGTCAGGTTCAGGGTCACATCTCCCACTCCTGTCTCAATTTCCACATCCCCATTGACAGTGCCCGAAAATGTAACGGCTCCCACGCCAGTGTCAATCTCCAGTTTGGAGAGGGTGACGCCCAGGACCCTGCATTCCGCTGCCCCCATATCCAGGGACAGTTTATCAAGTTCTTTTCCGGCCGGAATCAGAACCTCAATCCGGGGAGCATCGTTGCCGCGGCTGCGCCCGGACTCCCTCTTGATTTTTAAGGTGGATTCGTCCATGTAGCACCGTGTGCGGCCATAGATATCCTGTACATTGACCTGGATTTGGGAAATGCCCTCCTTTTCAGCAATGCGTATTACGCCCTTATCTACATCCAAATCCAGTTTCCTGGCCTGTTTAAAGGAGGGGTCGGATACCGTGGTCATTTGTGAAGAGTCATGGTCCCGGTCTGTGACATCCGTATCTTCCCGGTTATCCGCGTCACCCCAGTCATCCCAATTATCCCAGTTATACAGGCCATCCCAGTCATCCATACGGTCATTGTCCCAGCGGAGCGTCCATGGCATATGATTGTGCCAGACCCTGGAGGCCATCCGGGACGGCAGGGTGCTTGTGAATCGTCCTCCCATAGCAGCTGAGACAGCGGTGATGCCCAATCCAAGGAACAGGAGTATCAGTCCGGTGACAGCGCATATTTTTATGAATCTCTTCATTTTCATTACCTCCTTCGGTGGAGCAGGCGGCTAAGCCCATTGACGATACTTCGTATGACAAAAGGGACAAACCTTCCGTAGAACAATACGGAAAGGGCCAGGCACAGGGCCCCGGCGCCCAGAAGGATTAGTCCTGTACCGGATGTCATGAGTCCGTCCAGGGGGTGGGAAAACATGTGGAACACGCCATATGGAAGCATAACGATTCCCCCCATGAGTACCGCAAAGGTGGTGACTCCCAGCCCCACCAGTATAGCTGTCAGAATGCCCAGGACTCCCGCAGCCAGGCCCAGCAGGCCGCCGCCCACCCCCAGGAACACGGGGAATGCCACTATGATGAGGACTGCCCATAATATGAGCTTTATCACCTTGCTGGTTCTGGGCGGAGACGTCTGGGAGGCCCGTTTTCCGGCATCTGTATAACGGTCCTCCGATCCCTGGTTAAATCCCTGGCTCTGTCTGAAGTCATCCTGGCCATCCGCCTGACCGTTTCCCTGGCTGCCGCCCTCCTGCTCCTGTGGCAGGTCCAGACGCTTTGCCATGGCATAGCCCGGGTCCCGGAACCGCTCGTCCTGATAGCCCTGTTCCGTAAATTCGCCGCCGTCCTCCAGGTGTCCTGCTATGTCGGTCCGAATGATGGCGGCAATCCGCTCAGGGCTTCCTAATTCCTGTATGACCTCTGCTTCCTTATCAGGACCGGCCTCGTCAAAATAATCGGTATAGTATTGGACCGCATCGTCCTTGTCTTCATCCTGGATGTCCTGCAGAAGATATGCAAGCTCCCTCATAAACTCATCCCTGGTCATAGCTTCGCCTCCTTAAATATCTGGGATATCTTCTGTGAATAAGTTGCCCATTCCCCCCGGTACAAATTCAGCTGTACCCTGCCTTTTTCCGTTAGCCTGTAATATCTGCGGTTCCTGCCGTCAATGGCCATGTCGTACACCTCCAGACAATCCTCCTTCTGAAGGCGTCTCAGCACCGGATATAAGGTGGATTCCGAGATATCAATGGCCAGCCGGACATCCTGGGTGATTTTATATCCATAAGTCCCTTCCGCATCCTTTGAGACAACTGCCAGTACAATGGCGTCTAAAAGTGCGGAGCCAGTGTTAAATATCATAAGCACACCTCTGTTCTGAAAACAATATTATTAGTCGCGTCATATTATACAATGTATAATATAGTTATACTATACAGCATATAGTATTATATGTCAACACAAGAAAATCAAAAGATTCTGTTATATTTTCTTAAGCCTCTTTAGAAACTATTTAGCAATCGGTCAAACTTATGACACAAATAGCCGGTATACTATGAGACATAAACAAGCAGTCAGAGCTTTTCATATAGATACCATACATAATAAGCCGGTGGGATTGGCAGAGGGCCTTTCCTGCCGGCTCAACCTAATTTATGGGGCAGACAGGGGAACAGTCATTATAAACAGCGGTTGTTTTCTGGAGTTATCATTGAAAATAGCAATGGAATCAGCTACAATGGAACAATCAAGAAAAAAGCAGGTAATAGAAATGAACGCAGGAATTATTGCCGGGCAGATGCTGGTTTTGTTTTTTATGATGTTGGCTGGTTTTATTGCCTTCAAGGCGCACATCGTCTCCCAGGAAGGCTCTAGGAGTCTGTCTTCCGTTATCATCAATATCTTTAATCCATGTCTGATTATATCCGGCGTACTGAATAAGAAAATCACATACAGTCCTCACATGGTGGCAGAGAACCTGGTTTTGGTGGCTGTGTTTTTCCTGGTTCTCATTCTCCTGAGCCGGCTGTTTACAAAGCTTATGGGACTTGAACCCGGGGAGGTAAACAGCTACCGCCTTATGATGATATTCCCCAACCTGGGATTTATGGGAATCCCGCTGGTGCGCAGCCTGTATGGGGAAGAGGCTGTGATATTCGTGGCCTTTTATATTGTTGGTTATAATCTTCTGGTTTATTCGTATGGTATTCTTCTGGCTATGGGGACAAGGGATGACAGTAAAAATAGAGGAGACAGGCCGCAAGGAAAGGCTGGAAACGGACAGAAAAGAAAAGACGGGGCGCAAAACAGCAGGACGGACCGGACCGGGCTCCCCTGGAAGAAGATGCTAAATATCGGCATGGGCGCCTGTATCCTGGCAATTCTTATATTTGCATTCCATATCCGGGTGCCGGAACCCGCGGCTGTTTTTGTGGACAGCATGGGAAATGCAGCCGTGCCCCTGTCCATGATGACCGTGGGAATCATGGTGGCCCAGTCAGACTTAAAGTCCCTGGTCACCGACAGGAAGCAGCTGCTCTTTGCCTTTATCAGCCTGTTGGTCATACCTGCTGTCTGCATCCCGTTTCTGAGGATGCTGCCCATTGACAAGGTTTCCTACGGAATCTTTATCCTTTTGATTGCAATGCCGGTGGGCAGCGTGGTCATGCTGGTTGAGAAGGAATACGGGGCCACGGATGGAAGGATTTCAGCCAAAAGCATTGCGCTGACCTCCATCCTGTCTGTGCTTACCATTCCTGTGATTACATATCTGGCCTGACCGGGGATGGGGCAGAGGAGCCATTACGGGCTGCACGGTAGATATTCATCCTGTTTCTGCGGGCAAATCCGATGACCGTCAGGTTGTAGGCAGCGGCCAGCTCCAGGGTCAGGTCCGTTGGGGCGGAGCGGGATACAATGACGGGTATGCCGGCCCATATGGCCTTCTGCGCAATGGGGAGGGGAATCCGCCCGGTGGTATACACGCTGGTGCCAGCAAAGTCCACATGGTCTTTTAAGGCCCGGCCAACTGTCTTTTCAAATGCCCGGCCGCGGTCCAGGTCCTCTGTCAGGTACAGAACCTCGGAATCACGGCACAGCATTACGCTGTGGACGTTGCCGGTTTTGCGGAACAGCTCCGAGGCGTCCAGAAGGCGCTGGGAAAGCATGAGTATGTCATTGGGACAGATGTGTGAATCCGGGAGGCGGACCATGGTACGGTCCGTTTCCCGGATTTTTATGTCTGCCCGGCAGAGAGACGGATGAATGTTTAAATCCGTTATATCCTCAGGGGAGGAGATGGCGCCTGAGGTATACAGCCTGCCTAAGAGCATCTCCTCCAGGTATTCCGGAATACAGTGAAGGACTTCCGCTAAGCGGCCGTTGATGCGCACGCTGAGGGCGCATTCCGCCAGTACTTCATCTGCGGAGGGCTCCTCCCTGCCGTCCTCATACCGTATGATTGGATACTGTTTGGTGAATTCCATTATCAGCACCTCATTACGCCTTCCTGATACGGATGGCGCATGCTTTATATTCAGGAATCCGGGCCAGGTCGTCCAGTGCGGCATTGGTAATGCGGTTCACATTGCCGTCCGCAAAGTGGAAGGTCATGAATGCCTCCTTTGGGTGTACCTTCTGCCCCACCCTGGCGGTGCTGGAAATCTGTCCTCTTCTGGAGGATACAAGCACCTTGTCTCCGTTACGGATGCCAAGGGAAGCCGCGTCCTCCTCATTGACCTCGATATAGGATTCGTTGCAGATTTCATTCAGTCCCTCGGTCCGCTTAGTCATGGCCCGGGTGTTGTAGTGGTAGAGCATACGTCCAGTGGTCAGGAGGATTGGATACTCCTCATCCGGAAGCTCCCTGGATTCCTTGTACACAGCGGGATAGAAATATCCAAGGCCCCTGGAGAATCTGCCTGTATGAAGAATGGGAGTGCCCGGATGGTCCTTAGATGGGCAGGGCCACTGAAGGCTTTCGCCTGCATCCAGCCTGGCGTGGCTGATTCCGCCGTAGGACGGGGTTACGTACGCAATCTCGTCCATGACCTGGGCTGCGCCGTCATAATGGCAGGGATATCCCATCCGTCCCATGACGTCGCAGAATATCTGTATGTCATCCCTTGCCTGCCCCGCAGGTTCAACCGCTTTCCGGACCCGCTGGAGGCGGCGCTCCGTGTTGGTAAAGGTGCCTTCCTTTTCAGCATAGCTGACGCCCGGAAGAATCACGTCCGCGTAGGCAGCTGTCTCTGTCATGAAAAGCTCCTGCACCACCAGGAAATCCAGGCTCTTCAGCGCCTTTTCAATATGTCCTGTATCCGGGTCTGTTACGACCGGGTCCTCCCCGAAGATATACAGTCCCTTTACTCTTCCGTCAATGGCAGCAGGAAAGACCTCGGTGGAGGTAAGGCCGGGCCTTGGATTTAAGTCCACGCTCCAGGCCATCTGGAACTTGTGGATAACGTCCGGATTCGCCACCTTCTGGTAGCCTGGGAAGTCCGTTGGCAGACATCCCATGTCGCAGGCGCCCTGTACATTGTTCTGGCCCCGCAGGGGATTGATGCCGCATCCGGGCCTTCCCAGCTTGCCTGTCATCATAGCCAGGTTGGAAAGGCTCATGACGCCCTCCGTGCCCGTGGAGTGCTCTGTCACGCCCAGGCAGTATATAATGGGAGCCTTTCCGGCGCCAGCATACATCCGTGCAGCCTGTATCAGGTCCTCCTGACGGATGTGGCAGATTTCGGCCACTCTCTCAGGGGGATAATCTTCTAAAATCTGTTCCAGGATTTCAAATCCCTCTGTGCGGGATGAAATGAAATCCATGTCAGCCAGGCCCTCTTTCAGAATAATGTGCATCATGCCGTTGGCAAAGGCCACATTGGTGCCCGGCTTAATCTGCAGGTGCAGGGCTGCGTCGTTTGTCAGGTCAATCTTCCTGGGGTCCACCACAATCAGCTTTGTCCCCCGCCTGACGGCGCGGCGTATCTGGGTGCCCACCACGGGATGGGCCTCGGTGGGGTTGGAGCCCACAAGGAGAATCACATCCACATCCCCTGTAATATCTGCAATGGGATTGGTCATGGCGCCGGAGCCAAGGGTCATGGCCAGACCGGTCACAGACGCTGAGTGGCAGATACGGGCGCAGTTATCCACGTTGTTGGTTCGGAAAGCAGCACGCATCATTTTCTGGAACACGAAATTGTCCTCATTGGGAGCCCGTGAACAGGAGAAACCAGCGATGGCGTCATTGCCGTATTTGTTCTGAATCTCCCTGAACCGTTTTGCCATGTAATCCAGGGCCTCGTCCCAGGAAGCCTGCTCCAGCTGTCCGTTCCTGCGGATGAGGGGATGGGTCAGACGGTCGCCGGAGCCAACGAACTTGTATGAGCCGAATTTGCCCTTTACGCACAGCAGATTGTGGTTGGAAGGCCCGTCGGCCGGTTCTGCTCCCACAATCCGGTTGTCCCTGACAAGCAGGTCCATCTGGCATCCGGTGGCGCAGTGGGGGCAGGTGGTCCTGACCTTCCTGACCTCCCAGCTGCGGTACTTCTTATGGTCCTTGGCTGACAGGGCCCCTGTGGGACAATGGGAGACGCAGTTGCCGCAGGATTCGCAGGTGGTTTCAGACCAGGGCTTTCCGTAGGCAGTGGTGATGATGGTATCAAAGCTGCGGTCCTTCAGGCTGATTACGTTCCTGCACTGAAGCTCCTCGCATATCCGTACGCACCGGCGGCACATGATGCACAGCTGCGGATTGTATTCAAAAAAGGGACTGGATGTATCCTTTGGGGCATTTACGCGTTTTCCCCTGTCATAGCTGGTGTATTCCACGCCGTACTCCATGCAGTAGTCCTGAAGCTTGCAGGAACCGTTCTGCGGACAGGAGAAGCAGTGCTCCTTGTGGTTGCTCATAAGGAGGTCCAGGACAAAGCGCCTGGCTTCAATTACTTTATCTGAACGGGTGGAAATAACCATGCCCTCGGTGCAGTGCTCGGAGCATGCAGTGACAAGGCCCTTTTTCCGTCCTCCGTCCACTTCCACCACACACATGCGGCAGGAACCGTCAGGAGCCAGTTCCTTCATGTAGCACAGGGTGGGAATCTGGATGCCCAGTCCGGCCGCGGCTGTAAGAATGGTGGTCTCAGGCGGGACCTGGCATGGTATATGGTCGATTTCTATATGTATCCTGGTATCCGGATTTACATGGTGAGACATTTTTCATTCCTCCCGTTCTCATGACATACGCAGGCTCCCGCAGGGCAGGCGCCTCCGTTTATATGCGCTTCAAAATCGCCTCTGCGGTGGCGGAGGGCGGACATCAGGGCTACATTTACAGACTGGCCCAGACCGCAGGCCGAAAGCTGGGACACCTGATTGGCCATGTATTCCAGGCGCTCCACATCCCCTTCCCTGGCCCTTCCTTCCACGAAATCCGTAAGCAGTTCCAGTATGCGGGTGGTCCCCAGACGGCAGGGAGTACACTTTCCGCAGGATTCATGGACAAAGAATTCAAAGACCTTTTGTATATATTCCACAATACAGACACTGTCGTCCAGAACCACAATGGCGCCGGAACCGACGGCCAGCCCCTCCCGGGCCAGGTCCTCATAGGTATAGGGCGTATCCAGCTGTTCGGGGAATCCAATGGGGCCGGACTGGCCGCCCATGTGGAAGAAACCGGGCTTTCTGCCGGTTGACGTGCCGCCGCCGTACTCCTGGTCCATAATCAGGCTGCCCAGGGAAATACCAAGACCCACCTCAAACACGCCCCTGTTTTTTGCATGGCCGCTTATGGATACCAGCTTGGTTCCGCCGCTTTCAGGCGTGCCGTAGGAGAGGAACTTCTGACTGCCCTCATCAAGGATGACGGGGACGCAGCACAGAGTCTCCACGTTGTTGACCAGGGTGGGTTTGCCGTACAGACCTACTTCGGCCAGATGAGGCGGTTTGATTCTGGGGCGCCCTATTTTCCCTTCAATGGAGTTGAGCATGGCGGAATTCTCGCCGCACACATATGCGCCGCCCCCTGAGACAACGGTGATGCTGTAGTCAAAGCCCGGAACCCCCATGATGTCCTTTCCCAGATACCCGGCATCCACGGCATTCCGTATGGCTTCCTCAAAAATCTTCTGTATTCTCCGGTACTCTCCGCGTATGTAAATATAACCTTGTTTGGAGCCGAACACATATCCTGCAATGAGCATTCCCTCTATGACGCTTAGGGGCGTTTCCTCCAACAGCACCCTGTCCTTGAAGGTGCCCGGCTCTCCCTCGTCTGCATTGCATACAATGTACTTTGTATCGCCCTCAATCCTGTATAAACTTTTCCATTTCCGGCCCGCAGGATAGCCTGCGCCGCCGCGTCCCTTTAAATTGGAACGGCTGATTTCCTCCAGGATTTCTTCTTTTTCCATGGCCAGAGCCTTGCGTATGCCTGAAAATCCTCCCAGAGCTTCAAACTCAGGAACAGATACAGGGTTCATTCTGCCCACGCGCCTTAATAAAACGGATTCATTTATTTCCATGTAAGTGTTCTCCCTCAATTATTGATTGCGTTTTCCGGACCTCAGGTCATCCAGAAGCCGCCGGATTTTTTCACGGTCCAGATTTCCGTAGACCGTGTCCTTTACCTTGATAACAGGTCCTATGTCGCAGGCCCCCACACAGGGGATATAGTGGTAGGCAAAGAGTCCGTCCTCTGTGGTCTCGCCTATGCCCACCCCCAGTTCCTCCTTGAGAATCTGTGCGATTTCTTCGGAGCGGGAGAAATGGCATGGGGTGCTGTTGCATACCTTCAGCACAAACCTGGCCTTTGGTTCTGTCTTTAACATGGCGTAAAATGTTATGATGTCATATACCCGTGTGGGATTCATACCCACTTCCTCTGCCACCAGTGCGGCGGTTTCCTCATCAATGTAGTTGTAGCCTGAGGCGTTCTGCAGTTCATAGAGGATAGCCAGAAGGTGTTCTTTGTCCCCTCCGTTGTCCCGGATGATAGCCCTCTTTTCCTCGGCGGTCAGTTGGCTGGTGATTTCCATGCTTTATTCTCCTTATGTCTGATTTCTGAAATGATATGTATCCATAAAGACTAACCTAACAAATATAGGCAAAATAGTCAATAAAAGTTAAAATAATAACGCGGAATTTGTTGAAACTGCGAAACGGGAAATGCGGTAATGAAGGGCTGGCGCACACCCTTTACAGCATGTCAATAAAATCAGTCATCTTGTGATTCAGAGCCAATTCTTCCTGATAGATTACTACCTGATACCGGTATACTTTAGGCATCAATGATACATAACGGATGTGTTCATTTTCAACCTTAAGACCCTTCGGCAGGAAGGCCAGACCAATACCTTCAGCTACCATGTGTATAGTTGCTGAGGTGTTGTCCAGTTCGCATACGATATCCGGGTTCACGCCTAGCTGCTTAAATATGTGGTCTGTAATACTGCGCATGGTAGAGTTTTGCTTTGATAGAATAAAGTGTTCACTTTTTAACAATTCCCATTTTAATTTGTGGTTTTCTCCTCCTGATTTATAAGGAAGAGATTTGGGAACTAGTAAAAGAATTTCTTCGCGGCTGAGTACTTTGTAAGGAAACGTGATTTTTTGCAGAGAATCCAGGGATGTAATAATTAAAGCAAGCTGCCCCATATTTAGTTTTTTTAATAAATTTTTAGCGCTTTCATCGGTAGCATACAGTTCAACGTTAGGATATTTTTTCTGAAAAATACCAGATGCAGTCAAAAAGCGCTCCATCCCCTCCTGGGAGGATATGCCGACACGGTAACGTTCTTTACCCATATTGGAAATATTGCGTATTCGTTCGTATGTCTGTTCTTTTATATGCATGATATCCTTGCAGGCGTCTATATAATACTGGCCGGCTTCCGTGATGGATAACTCCCTCGGATTGCGTATAAAAAGTGGGGTTCCCAATTCTTTTTCCAGATTAAGCAGCGTCTGACTTAGGGTAGACTGCGATATAAAAAGTTTTTCTGAGGCCCGGAGAATATTTTTTTCTTCTGCAATGGCTAAAATATATTCTAATTGCCGTGTATTCATGTACAATACCTCTCTGAATGCTATCGTTTTTTTCGATAGTTGAATCCTGAAAAATGAATTAGTAATTATGCTCATACTAAAGTATACTATAAATAACAAAAATATACAATGTGTCAAAACATAAGAAAACCCCCTCCGCATACAGGAGGGGAGGATAGAAAAGTGCATAAATAAAAGTGAAAACATTGTATATTTTTGACAATATGAAAAGCGTAGGAGGATGTGGACATGAATGGAAAAGATGTACTAAAAAGTATTGAAAAGGAAAAGTTAATTGTGATTTTCCGGGGGATTCCTACTGAGGGTGCAGCTAATGTAGCTAAGGCTCTGGCAGATGGGGGAGTGAAGTTTATTGAGATTACTTATAACCATCGGAAGGATAGTCCTGAGAAGTATTTTGAAGAGCAGATGCTGGCTGTAAAAGCGGCTGTGGGAGACAGGGTCTGCATGGGAGCCGGAACAGTATTGACAGTGGGTCAGGTGGAGCTGGCCCATCGACTGGGGGCCGGGTATATTGTTTCACCCAATACAAATGAGGCTGTGATAAAACGCACAAAGGAGTTAGATATGGTGTCCATACCAGGGGCTATGACACCCACTGAAATTGTGTATGCCAGGGACTGCGGCGCAGATATTGTAAAACTGTATATTGTGGATGATGTGAATGATGTGAAATATCTTATGGGTCCCCTTGGGCATATACCCATGCAGGCCACCTGTAATGTGAGTCTTGATACTATTCCGCAGTTTCTACAGGCTGGAATAAAGGCATTTGGAACAAGAGCATTTCTGACAAATGACCTGATTGAGAATAAAGATTATCAGGAGATAGAAAACCGGGCAAGAAAGCATGTGGAAATGATAAAAATGAATTCATAAAATCTGAAAGGGGAAGGGTTACTATATGATGAATAAAAAAGGGGCAGCTGTTCTGGCAATGGCAGTACTTATGGCAATTTTCCTGGCTGGCTGCAGTTCCGGGAAAAATAAAGGGGAAACAGGAAATCAGGAAGTCGGTGCACAAACATCCGGGACACAGACAGAAAAGGCGGCAGCTGCGGATACTGGCGGAAAGAACACCGTAAAATTGATTACATCCACTTCCCAGCTGCCGGGGGCGTCAACCCAGCTTTTGCAATCCAGGATTTCAGAGGTATCAGATAAAGAAGGAGAAGGAAACTTTCAGTTTGAGCACTATGACAGTGCCACTCTTTTTAAATCCAGTGCAGAGTTGGGGGCTCTTTTGGATGGAAATATTGACATTGGATTTATTCAGTTGGGATATTTCTATGACAACGGGGCTCTGTGGGCAAACATGTTTGATATTGCATTTTTATACGATGATGTGGAAGGCATGATGCAGGTATTAGACACGGACGGAGAGATTGGAAAATGGGTTCAGAATCAGATTTGGGAGGAATTCCATGTAAAGGTAATTGCCCCGTTTTATCTGGGAAGGCGTGATGTGTGGCTTTCAGACGGTTCCATTACCGTGCAGAAACCAGAAGATTTAAAAGGGGTAAAAATCCGTATGCCAAACTCAGCATCCTTTCTTGACATGGGGACAGCCATCGGTGCGGAGCCAACACCTTTAGACAGCAGTGAGACATACCTTGCCATGCAGACAGGTACAGTAGATGCTCAAGAGAATATAATACTGTCTTCCTATGCCAATGCCATGCAGGAAGTATCAAAAAGCATAATCATGACAGACCATATGATAACAGCCAACCTGGTATGCATAAATGGCGATAAATGGGAGGCTATGACACCGGACCAGCAGGAAAAGCTGACACAAATTATAAAAGAGGCTGTTAATAAGAACAATCAGGATGTACTGGCGGAGGAAGAAAAAATCCTGGATGAATGTGTGCAGAAGTATGGAATTAACATACAGGAGCCGGATAGAGATGCCTTCAAAAAATATGCGTTTGAGTACTATCTGTCCAATCCGGACAATGAAAAAAATTGGAATATGGATATTTTTAATGCAATAACTAAGTAAGCGCCGGAATGAAAGGAGGCATGCAATGAGAGAAAAAATTAAATGGTTATTTCTCAGAATGAGGGATTGTGTGGAAGTCCTTATTCCGGTCATTACATTCTCAGTCCTTTTCCTGGCATTTGTATATTCTGTATTTTCCAGATATGTATTGAATCGTCCTCCCGCATGGGGGACTGAGGTACAGGTGGCAACCTATATCTGGACCGTACTTTTAGGAGCGTGTTATGTCCGTAGATTAAACAAACATGTTAATTTTACCATGGTATATGATTTGCTTTCAGAAGACGGTCAGAGGGGGTTAAGGATTTTCCGCAATTTAGTAATGGGTATCACATATGCAATCCTGTTAAAGCCTACGGTTCGGTATATCATGAAGTACAGAACAGTAAGCCCATCCTTGAAAATACCTGTGAAGTTTTACTTTTTTCCAATCATTATCCTGACTTTTGGCGTAATGTGTTATTCCTTTGCGGATGTGTATAGGGATGTGAGGAAATGGCTCATGAAGAGACAAAAAAGGTAGGAGAGGAGGGAACATGGTATGAATATTGGAATTGTTGTATTTTTAGCAGCATTTGCCATGATTTTTCTTACAGGGATGCCCATTGCATTGGGGATGCTCTCTGTTGGTGTAATCTATATGCTGGCTACAGGTGGGAATCTTGGAGTAATACCGAACTGCATATGCGAGGCGTATTGGAACAATTATGTCATCATAGCAATTCCCTTGTTTGTATTCACAGCTAATGTGATGAATACAGGCAAGATATCAGATATGATATTCCGCTTTTCAGATGGCATTGTGGGAAGGATGCGCGGCGGCATGGCCCAGGTAAATGTATTGGTATCCCTGATATTCTCGGGTATGACAGGGTCGGCCATGGCAGATGCCTCCGGCGTCGGCATTATGGAAATTGCGGAGATGAAACGTCAGGGATATGATGATGGATTCAGCTGTGCTATTACGGCAGCCTCGGCCACAATCGGCCCTATCTTTCCGCCCAGCATGACCATGCTGCTGTACTCGTCCCTTACAGGGGCATCTGTAGGAGCACTGTTTATGGGAGGGATGCTGCCAGGTGTAATGCTTGCAGTATTTCTGGGAGCGTACTGTCTGATAGTGTCTTACAAAAGAAAGTATCCTTATGGAACAAAATATACCATTCCTTTGTTCCTGACCTATACCTTTAAGGCAATTCCCGCACTTCTGACTCCGGTTATTCTGTTAGGTGGTATCTATGGAGGGGCGGTAACACCTACGGAGGCAGGAGCAGTGGCAGGAGCGTATGCGTTGATTGTTTCCGTACTGGTATATAGGATGCTGAACTGGGAATCTTTAAAAAAAATATTGTTAGAAACAGCAAGAACCGTGGGCACTGTTTCCATAACTGTGGGCTGTGCGTCCGTTATTGTTTATATATCCACACTGGAACGCATCCCCACCTTGTTAGGCGGATTCATTATGGGAATTACAGATAACAGGTATGTTTTCCTGTTGATATGCAATATTATGTTCCTGATACTGGGCATGATATTTGACAATAACACAATAACACTGGTATTTATCCCTATGATTTATCCGCTGGTTCAAAGTTTTGGTATAGATTCGGTGCATTTTGGCGTCATGTTTGTAATTAATATGATGATAGGGATGGTGACCCCGCCTTATGGCCCGTTGCTGTTTGTTACATCGGCCATCTCTGATACACCGCTCAAGGACATTATAAAGGAGATACTTCCCATGATTGGGGTTATGATTGCATTTTTGCTTGTCATTACATACATTCCCGATGTGGTTTTGATTCTTCCGAAAATATTTCTGAAATACTAAAACGGTGTACTGAGAATAGAGAAATGTGTAATATAAGCACAAATAAAATAAGGAGAATAAGTATGAGAGAGAACAAAATTAAGAAAATACTGGATGAGGGTAAGCTGGCAGTGGGTATGGGAATATTTACAGGAAGCCCTATTGTGGTTCAGATGATAGGATATTCTGGATTCGACTTTGTGTTCATTGACATGGAACATACACCGGTGACCATTGACAGAGAGCTTCAGGCTTTGATAATTGCCGCAAATGAGAGCGGAATGGGGACGTGTGTCCGTGTTAAATATAACGATGAGGTGCTGATACGTACAACAGCGGAATTCGGAGCAGACGCAGTAGTGGTGCCTCATTGCCGCACTGCTGAGGACGCTAAAAAGATGATACAGGCTGTGAGGTTTCCTCCTTATGGGGTGAGAGGGTCAGCCACAGATTGCAGAAGCGCGGGTTATGGCTGCTATCCGGATTTTGATTTTGGACAATATGTTGAGAAATGCAACCATGAAACACTGGTAATACCGTTGGCAGAGGACCCGGAATTTTTTGATAATATTGATGAGATACTGAATGTGGAAGGTTTGGGCGGGGTACAGTTAGGGCCATCTGATTTAGCTCTTGGATTAGGAATTAAAGAGACATATAATTTTGATAATCCCCAGGTAAAAAGCCGTTTTGAACTCTTATTTAAAAAGGCCAAGGAAAAAAGCATTCCCTTAATGGGTCCCATCGCGCCTCCTAACCTGGAGAGAGCAATTGAAATGGCGGAGAACGGTGTACGGGTCATGACGCTGAGAAACGATGTCACAAATTTTAAGATGCTTTTATCCGGTTTGAGAAAAGATGTTTATGTGCCGTTAAAACAGCATTTTGAGACAGTGTAGAAAGAGGTGGCTGTATGATATCTTCATCTATTTATACCAATGAGGATTTGGGAAAATATCCAGAGGGAATCCAAAAGGCATTGGAATATCTTATGGGCAGGGATTTTACACAGATGGAGCCAGGGACATATGCAATAGACGGAAAGGACATCTATGCAATGGTGATGGATATAACAACCTGTCCTTCCAATGATAAAAAACCTGAAATACATAAGAAATATGTGGATGTTCAGTTTGTGGCAAAGGGGAGGGAGATGCTGGGCTTTGCGCCGGACCTTGGAGACCTGGCTATTACAGAAGGAAAAGATGAGAGTGATATTTACTTCTATGAAGCTGTAGGTGACGAGAGTTTCCTGATTGCAACCAAAGGCTGTTATAATATATTTTTTCCCAGTGATATCCACCGGCCCGGCTGTATGGTAGAGCATCCGGGGAAGGTAAGAAAAGTGGTTGTTAAAGTGAGTGTGGACAGGATATAGGCATACAGAGGAATTAGTAAGAGGAAGGATGTCAGCAGATGCAGGTTGACAGCCTTCCTTTTTTTATTTGATAAAGTATGTTCTGACAGAGGCCTCCATTTTATTTATATTCCGGCACTGTAAACTTTAACAGCAACCGTACGATAACATAGACAGGAACAAAAAATCCCAGCGGGAGGAAAGACTATGAGAATTAATTTTAATTCAGTTCAGCCTAAAAACACCATCATCAATGCGGCAAGGGTAAACGCCTCCTTTGCAAAAAATAAGGCCGGAACCAGAAAAGCAGCCGGAACAGGGCGCAGTGACAGGGCCACGTTCTCGCCTCAGGGAAAGTTTATGAGTATGATAGAGAATCTGACAAAGCAGAAGCAGGCCATTATTGACAGAAAGAATGACCTGGTAGAAAGTACCTTGAAAAACGGCGGCAAGGTGGATGATATCAAGGACCAGCTGAAAAATTACGGGAAGCAGCTGGCGGACCTGGACAAACAGATAGCCGGACTGTATGCCCAGCAGGCCAAGGCGTGTGTGGAACAGGATGACAAAAAAAAGTCCGGAAAGCCTGACCCCAATAAGACGGAGGACCAGCGGGAAGCAGAGCGTTTAAGCAGCCTTGCCAATGTATCGGACGGCATCAGAAATGCTGAGAGGATAGCATCCGTAAAGGACCGGATTGAAGGTGAGATGCATGTGAAGGAAGCGGAAGCCAGCCAGAGCGGCGTCCATGTGGATGCCCTGGTCAGTAAGGGCATGGGGGGCGCCAATGTGGCGGATATGATTGACAATGAGACCAGCGCCATAAAGAGAAAGGAAATGGAGATTGCGTCTCTGCGGGACCAGGCTGCGGAGCTTGGAGACAGCCAGGGAAAGAGTCTTAAGGAGAGCATGGATGCGCTGGAGGAAAACCGGGAGGCGGATAATCTGCAGGCCGGGACAGACCGTGCTGACGAAGACCGGGAAGAAAAAAATACAGGTTTCGGAAAAACAGATGCCGGAACCATTGATTCATGATATGCGGGGCCGGCCCTTTAGGACAGGCCCTGCCCGCGTCCAACCGTAAAATATAAGATGACCACAATAACCGCCGGAGCCAGGAATTTCACCAGAAAGGCCCACAGCCGTTTCCAGGCCAGGCTGTGGCCCGAGGCTTCAATTTCCCCAGAGGCATTGTCCGTTCCCCATACCCATCCCACAAACAGGCAGAAGCACAGGGCTCCCAGGGGAATCATCAGATTGTCAGTGAATTTTTCCATGACAGCATTCATGGGAAGATACTGTACGCCGTTGGTGAAATCAAACCAGGGCAGGTTTATGTCCATGGCCCCCTGCGACAGTGAATAGCCTGCGCTTAAAAATGACATGGGAATCACAAGAAGCAGGGTGGCTTTCAGCCTGGACAGTCCAAATTCCTCCGTAAGCCATGCGATGCAGCTCTCAAGGATGCTGATGGCGCTGGTCAGGGCAGCCACAAACAGCAGCAGGAAGAAGGCAAAGCCAAAGAACACGCCGCCGGGCAGCCGGCTGAATACCTCCGGAAGAGCCATGAAGGCAAAGCCGCCTCCCATTCCCATGGCTTCGGGTCCGGCCGTGATATAGACCACCGGTACGATGGCTAATCCGGACAGCAGTGCCACAAGGCTGTCCAGAATGCAGATGCAGCCCGCGCTTTTGGACAGGTTTTCTGTCCTGGGCACATAGGAGCCGTAAGTCACCATAATGCCCATTCCCACGCTGAGGGAAAAGAATGCCTGGCCCAGGGCAGCCACAACGGTTCCGCCGTTGAATTTTGCCGGGTCCACGGCCAGCATATACTTAAGACCTTCAGCAGCCCCGTCCAGGGTCATTGCATAGATGACGATTCCGGTCAGCAGTACGAACAGGCCGGGCATTAAAAATTTGCTGACCCGTTCAATTCCTTCTGACACGCCCCGTACAACCACGTAGATGCACAGAAGCAGGAAGGCAGCGCCCCATATGAGGGGCTCTCCCGGCCGGGATATGAAATCCGCAAAGTAGGCGGAAAATCTGCTGCTGTCATTTCCAAAGGCGCTGAAATCAGCTCCGGTCAGATACACTGCAATGTATTTCATCACCCATCCTCCCACCACACTGTAGTAGGACATAATTACAAACAGGGTCAGGACGCCGATGCCCCCGGCAAAGCTCCAGCGCGGGTTCAGCCGGCGGAACGCGCCCACTACGTTTTTCTGGGTGCTGCGTCCGATGGAGAGCTCTGCCAGCATGACCGGAAATCCTACCAGCAGAACAATCAGGGCATAGCAGATTAAAAACGCCCCGCCTCCTCCTGCGGCCACCTTTCCCGGGAATTTCCATATATTCCCCAGTCCCACAGCGCTTCCCGCGGCAGCCAGTATAAATCCTATGTTGCTGGCCCATTGACTCCTTTTATGTTCCATTCTCAAAATCCCTCCGTTATATCCATTAAAAATCCCGGCCATATGCCGGGAAAATAACCTCGTTTATTCTATCACAATGCCCTGGCACCGTCCATTCCTTTTTGTAAAATGATGCCGGGAATGATTTGGGCGGAGACTGGCAGCCGGAACCCTTGAATAGATTTTTTCTATCTGATTTCTCATCTGTTCGTTTTTTTCTATGCAAACAGTATTCATATTGACTTAGAGACAGCTGCTTATTATAATTCAACAATGGTAATTACTGTCCTTAAGAGGAGGATAAAGGACTGTGATGCAAAATACGGTTATGAGAGAAAGGATACGAACACAGATGAGAAAGAAAATGATTGCCCTGCTAACGGCATTGTCCATGGTACCGGCCCTGGCAGCCTGCGGCAGCAATAATACCAGCAATAATACCAGCGCAGCAGCTTCTGCCGAGGCCCAGACTGAGGAAACAGCCACAGAGACAGAGACTGAAAGCCAGGAGGAGACAAAGGCAGAGGCTCCGGCTCTTACCGGTACCATGAAGGTGGTTGTCACCAGTGAGAATTACGTAACCCTGTTTGACAAGTTCACGGAGGATACAGGTGTTAAGGTAGAACTGCTGTCCATGTCTTCCGGCGAGGTGCTTTCCAAGCTCCGCGCAGAGGGCGGAACACCATCCGCCGATTTATGGTTTGGAGGCGGTATTGACGCGTTCATGAGCGCAAAGGATGACGGGCTGTTAGAGCAGGTTACCTTTGACGCATCAGCCGGCCTGGCGGATGAGTTCAAGGATTCAGAAGGCTATTGGTATTCCAAGGGAATTACCATTGTAGGTTTTCTGCTCAATGACGGCCTCATGGAGGAGCTGAATCTGGAGGCTCCTGCCAGCTGGGATGATTTATTGAAGGAAGAATATGCAGGCGAAATCATCATGTCCAACCCGGCTGTATCAGGTACCAACTATGCAGTGGTCAACGCCCTGCTGCAGGCTAAGGGAGAAGAAGGCGGCTGGTCTTATTTGGAAGGACTGAATAAGAACATTGCATATTATGCAAAACGCGGTTCCGACCCCAAGAATAAGGTGACCACAGATGAATATGCCATTGGCATCACATATATTGACGGCACCATTGAGTCCCTGTTAGATGAGTATGATGTGTCCATCGTTTACCCGGCAGATGGCATTCCGTGGGTTCCCGAGGGAGTGGCTGCATTTAAGAATGCCGAGAATGCAGACGCAGCCAGGTATTTTATAGAGTGGCTGTTCAGCAGCGATGAGAATCTTCAGATGCTGGCGGAGATTGACCAGAAGAACAGCGTGAAGACCATTAAGCCATCCCTGGAAGGACTGGACCTGGGATATGACACAGGTATGCTGATGAAGGAGGACCTGTCCCTGTTCGGTGAAAAGCGTACGGAAATCCTGGAGCACTTTGAGGCGCTGATGGGAGATAAGGCAGCAGATGAATAAGTTTGGAAACACTCATGAAAGCATGAATGGAAATACAAACAGGAATATACATGGAGACATGTATGGCAAAAGGGCATCGAAAGATGTCCTTTTTGGCATTGCAGGATACGGGGCGGATAAGCTGCTGCTGGCTTTCCTGCTGTCCGGTGTATTCCTGTTCGTATTCTGGCCCATGCTCTGTATTCTGATTAGAAGTCTGTGGGACGGGAAATCCTTAAGCTATGATGCATATGCCGCTGTCTGGAACCAATACAGGGGAAACCTTTGGAACAGCGTGTTCGTGGGCGTATGCGCATCCCTTCTCTGTACTGCTTTTTCCACGGCGGCAGCCCTGTTTTTAGCTACCAGAAGGGGAGCTGTCAGGCTGTTCTGTATGGCGCTTCTGCTGATTACCATGGTTTCCCCGCCCTTTGTATCCTCCCTGGCCTATATCCAGCTCTATGGACGCCGTGGGTGGATTACGTACCGGCTGCTGGGGCTGGGCTGGGACCCCTATAACTGCTGGGGCGTCATCCTGATGCAGAGCCTTTCCTTTGTACCGTTAAACGCCCTGTTCCTGGGGGGAATTCTGACCAAGCTGGACGGGGACAGCATCCGGGCCGCCAGGGACCTGGGGGCCAGCCCTAAAGCCATTTTGGGAGACATTGTGCTGCCGCTTATACGGCCGGGTATATGGGTGGCCCTGCTTCTCTCCTTTGTCCGCTCCCTGGCGGATTTTGGGACTCCGGTCATTATCGGCGGGCGGTTCAGCACCATTGCTTCGGAGATATATCTTCAGCTGGTGGGATACTCCAACCTGGAGAAGGCGTCTGCCATGAACATGGTCCTGATGCTTCCGTCTATCGCTGCATTTTTTATTTACCGTAAGCTGATGAAGCGTTCGGATATGCTGACAGAGGGCAGCAGGGGGAGGCAGGAACCCCTGGCCCTTTCACTGGGAAAATGCGGATTGACAGGAAATCTGGCCAACCTGGGAAGCCTGGTCTTTTTTCTGATGATGGCGCTGCAGTACGGATGCATATTTATATCAGGCTTCCTGAAAAGCACCAGGGGGGTGTACTCCTTTACCGCCCGGTATCTGGAACAGCTGGTCCGTTTTGACCTGGGGACCATGGGGCGGAGCGTGACATATGCTTTGATTGTATCCCTGGCAGGTACCCTTTTCGCCATGCTGTTCGCCTATTACATGGAACGCAGGCGGATTCCGGGCAGGAATTTTTTTGATTGTCTGGTCACCCTGCCCTATATGCTGCCGGGAACCTGCTTTGGAATCGGTTATATCCTGGCATTTCATTCACCGCCCTTAAAGCTGACCGGTACAGCCCTGATTGTTATTTCCAATATGCTGTTCAAACAGCTTCCCACAGCCACAAAGATTTGCGCGGCTACCCTGACCCAGGTGCCAAGGGCTCAGGAAAAAGCAGTGCGGGACCTGGGGGGAGGACAGTTCTCAGTGCTGAAAACCGTAATACTTCCCGGACTGAGACCAGCCTTTCTCAGCTGTTTTGTCTATAACTTTTCCAGCAGCATGACCACGGCCGGAGCAATCCTGTTCCTCATTGACCCTGGACGGAAGCTGGCAGTGTTCAAACTCTTTGATGCGGTATACACAGGGGATTACGCCCTGGCCTCCCTGATTGCCACCAGCATCATACTGGTAGTGCTGGCAGTGGAAGGGCTGGCTTATTTTATAACATGGAAGGCAGGTAAGCGACGTGTATCTTGAACTGGACCATTTGAAAAAACACTTTGACGGCAGGGAAGTGGTGCGGGACCTGTCCCTTACCCTGGAACAGGGCCAGCTGCTCTGCATCCTTGGTGCCTCCGGATGCGGGAAGACCACGACCCTTAACATGATAGGCGGTTTCCTGACGCCGGACAGCGGAGCCGTGCGGCTGGATGGCGAGGATATCACCCATATCCCTCCGGAACAGCGGCCGGTTACAACCGTATTCCAGTCCTACGGCCTGTTTCCCCACATGACAGTGCTCCAGAATGTGGTTTACGGCCTGAAATTCCGGGGAGTAAAGCGGGAACAGGCCCGGCAGAAGGGAATGCATTATCTTGAAATGGTAGGTCTTTCAGATTATGCCTCAGCCTATATACAGGAAATCAGCGGAGGACAGCAGCAGAGGGTGGCGCTTGCCAGGGCGCTGATTGTGGAGCCGAAGCTGTGCCTTTTGGACGAACCCTTCTGCAACCTGGATGCGGCCCTGCGCACCAAAATGCGCCATGAACTTAAACGGCTTCAGAAGGACCTGGGACTGACCATGGTGTTTGTTACCCACGACCAGGAGGAGGCCATTATCCTGGCGGACCGCATTGCAATCATGGACCAGGGACAGCTGGTCCAGAATGATGCGCCCCTGGACCTTTGCCGCCGTCCAGCCAGCGCCTTTGTAGCTGAATTCATGGACCTGGAAAGCCTGGTATGGACAGAGGACGGCAGGCTGCTTAAAATCATCAAGAGATAGGAGAAATCAAAATGCTGGTTGACATGCATCTTCATGAGTGTACTTATTCATCGGACAGCCGAATCAGTCTGGAGGAAATCGTGACCATAGCCCGGGGCAGGGGACTGGACGCTGTCTGCATCACGGACCATGACAGCATGGGGCTCAGGGAATATGCCGCAGAATATTCGGACAGAACCGGTTTTCCCATTTTCGTGGGTATAGAATTCTTTTCCCTCCAGGGCGATATCACGGCATGGGGAATTGAACAGTATCCGGACCGCCGGGTGGATGCCCAGGATTTCATTGACCATGTCAATAAATCCGGCGGTTTCTGTGTCTCCTGCCATCCCTTCAGGAACAATAACCGGGGGCTGGAGGAGAATCTCCGCGCGGTCACAGGGCTTCACGGGGTGGAGGTGCTCAACGGCAGCACGACCCTGGAAGCCAACCGAACAGCTCTTTCATACTGCCGGGAGTTAGGGCTTAAGGCTATCGGAGCCAGCGATGCCCACACCACGGGCCAGATTGGAAAGTATGTTACCTGGCTGCCGGAGAAGGTGGACCGGCTGAACGATTTTGTGGAGCAGCTTAAAACCAGGCAGGTGCGGCCGGCTTTGTGGAACGGAAGCAGTTATGATGTGGTTGATGGGTTTTAACAATTGTCACTTTTTTGCTTTAAAGCTTTGACTAAATGGTGTTATTGGGGTAGTATAGTAAAGATGGCTTTTGGACTGTCCTGTTTTCCTTCCTCACAGGACGTGCAGGCCGTTGAAACATACACCATAAAGGAGAAGTTATGAGCAAGCAGAAAAAAACGGATTCCTCACCGGCAGCCGTGCACCAGAACGGCGGCTTTGGAAGCAGCCTGGGATTTGTGCTGGCCTGTGTGGGTTCCGCAGTGGGAATGGGCAATATCTGGATGTTCCCGTACCGTGTGGGACAATACGGCGGCGGCGCGTTTCTGGTGCCCTATATTTTATTCATTGTATTATTCGGCCTGGTAGGGCTTTCGGCAGAGTTTGCCATAGGGCGCCGGGCCAGGACCGGCACCCTGGGAGCTTATGAATACTGCTGGGAAAAGATAGGCAGAGGTAAGCTGGGATATTTCCTGGCATGGATTCCTCTGCTGGGTTCCCTGGGTATTGCCATCGGATATGCCATCATCGTAGGATGGGTGGTAAGAGCATTGGCCGGTTCCGTCACAGGGGCTATCCTCACAACAGATGCAGCGGTCTATTTCAACCAGGCCACAGGCGAGTTCGGCAGTATTCCCTGGCATGTGCTGGTGGTTGTGACAGCTGCCGGCATCCTTATGTTTGGGGCTACCAAGGGAATCGAGAAAATCAATAAGGTCCTGATGCCCTCCTTCTTTGTATTGTTCGCCATACTGGCTGTGCGGGTAGCTTTTCTGCCGGGGGCGGCAGAAGGATATAAATTCCTCTTTGCTCCGGACTGGAGCGATTTGTTAAAGGTGGATACCTGGGTTATGGCCATGGGACAGGCATTTTTTTCACTGTCCATCACAGGTTCAGGAATGATTGTTTACGGAACCTATCTGGCCAAGTCGGAGGATATACCAAAGGCATCCATCCGGACCGCGTTTTTTGATACGGTGGCTGCCATGATGGCTGCTCTGGCCATTATGCCGGCTGTGTTTGCATTCGGCATTGAGCCCAACGCTGGTCCGCCTCTTATGTTCATTACCCTGCCGGGCATATTCCGGCAGATGCCCATGGGAAGGCTCTTTGCAGTTATATTTTTTCTGTCCGTGGCCTTTGCAGGCATTACCAGCCTGATTAATATGTTTGAGGCGGTCAGCGAGTCATGGCAGACCCGGTTTAAGCTTTCCAGAAAAGCAGCCGTGGCCCTGTGCAGCGGCATAGCCCTGCTGGTGGGCATTTTCCTGGAGTCAGAGCCCAAGGTAGGGTCATGGATGGACTTTATCACCATCATTGTGGTTCCCTTCGGCGCTGTGCTGGGAGCTGTGTCCATCTATTATATTCTGGGCTATAAGGAAATCAGGAAGGAACTGGAGGAAGGGCGGAAAAAGCCTTTAAGCGGATTCTTCGGACCTCTGGCCAGGTATGTCTATGTGCCCCTGGCCGTGGTGGTGTTTATACTGGGAATTGTGTATGGCGGGATTGGATGAAGATGGAATCCATGATATAAAAGGAAAGCCCCGGAGGCGGAAAAACTCCGGGGCTTTCTTTCTGTCCGCACGGCCGGTTTATCCCGGTCAGTCCATTTAAACCTCATCCGTATGATAAACCAGAACCTGGTCAAACACATCCTTATCCCTCATGATACATTTTCCATTCCCCACGGTGACAATGGCCCCGCGCCGCAATATTCCGTCAATGACCCGGGCAGCCTCCTGCTGGTGGCTGAGGGCAGCGTTCCTGATGTCTGAAATCATCTCATTTATTTTGCGGGAATCTATGTTCACCATGTCCCTTCGCATGTGCCGCATACGGGTGCTCAAGGTTCCTGAGGGCGGAAGCGCCTGGGCATAGGTGTTCAGGATATAGCCGTCCAGTTCTTCATCCGTCAGCGGCAGTTCCATGAGCCGGGCGCCGGTTGCCAGGAAGAGCACCAGCGTGCTTCTGACCTCAGGGTCCGCGGTGCTCCACAGGGAGAAATAGCCGGTAGGGATATAGAAATCAATGCCGCTGTCATAAGCCCCGCCCTGGTACCGGACAGCAGGTTTTAAATATTTGTCCGCCGCAGCCATGAGAAAGGGGAGATAACGCCCTTTAAAGCAGGTGTTTCCATAAAAATCACCTATGAGGCGCGTCTCCTGGCAGGAGGCTTCCACGCACACGGCCAGCCTTTGTTTTTGGTCCGGGAGCCAGATGGATGGCGCAGGGGCGCTGTATCTATCCTGAAAAGCCGGAAGCCTTCCAAGTATCTCCACAGCGGCCTGCTCCACATTTCCCAATACATCCGGTGAAGCAGCTGCCAGGAATACCAGGCCGTCACGGTTCAATATGGTACGGGCAATGCTGCCAAGCCTGGCTGCGGCTGCGGTTCCAAAGTCAGGCTCTTCCTTCAGCCGTCTCAGCACATCCTTCAGAAAATAATAATTTTCCTGGCTGTTTAACATATTGCGGAATCTGCAGTCCTGCCTCATATAGCCCTCGGCCAGGCTGAAGGCCAGGGCAGAGGCATTGTCCGCCTTGGACAGGTCATAGTCAGGCAGATATTTTTCCAGTACCTGTATAATGGTGTCCGTGTCACTGTAATCTCCTCCGCCCATTACATCCAGGAGAAAATCCAGTCCCTTTTCAAAATCGCCGGTCAGTCCGTACCAGAATACGCTCATCATGGGATGGCTTAAGGGACCGGCGTTATGTTCGGGAAACAGTTCATCAAAGGTACAGTCGTGAAGATATTCCTGTTCCAGGTTTTTCTGCTGTTCCACCGTGAAGCGTTTTGTGTCCAGTTCCGTCAGAAGCATCTGATAGAGCGTAAGGTAGTTAAGGTCCTCCTTACCAATCCGGCTGATGTCAAAATAGAGCTGGTAACTGCCCACGCCCGGGGAGGGGGCGGGAGAGGTGTAGCATGTGATGGTTCCGTGCTGACGTTTGGTGAACGGGCATGGGTTTGCCGGCTCAGGAAGTTCCTTTGGCTGTATGAGAAAATCCATGTTGCTCCGTTCCATGGAGTTCCAGAGGCGGAAGGCGTCTGTCTCATTTATCAGCTGTTCCCGTTCAGCGGCAGTCATGGAATCCAGCTTTTCCCTGAGATACTGTTCCTTTTCCTCCTCCAGCTGCTCAGCCAGACCGGGTACAGGCACGGTTACCACCAGGGCGCTGGCTGCGGGATGAAGGGCAGAAGCAGCCAGCTTCTTTATGATGGTCTGGTCCGGGTCTGTTTCAAAGCGCCGGAAGGCATCCTCATAGAGCTGGAAATAATCAGTCCGGCCCGTGGTGCTCCAGAAACGTCCGATTTCTTCAGACAGATTAAAGCCCAGATGGGGGGCCTCGCGGGTAAGGGCGTCAGAGAGACGGTTTTCCTTCATGGAAGCCTGGTACAGTCTGGAGGACAGGCCGTCCCGGCTGATATCTTCAAGGGCTTTCCTTATGGAATCCAAAAACACTTCCTTCAAACAGGAATCCCCGTTGCGCAGGCGGAACTTTAAGGAGGGGTGGGGAAGCAGAATGTCCAGATAAACCTCCATTACATGGTTGAGTCCCATTTCCCTTGCATGCCTGTGCCAGGGAGAGGTGTCGTTATCCAGAATATCTGCAAAAAGGTCCCAGTATATCAGATCTTCTCTTGTGCAGCCGGACAGGTCGATGCCATAATCCACCACAGAGGCGTGTTCCGAGGGACTGCCCTGATAAGCGGGACTCTGCGCCGTACAGGTCCGGAAACCCGGTTTCACCGGTTCCCCAAATTCCCCAAGAAGGCTGCTGCCTTTTGAGAGGACTTTAGACAGGTGTTCTCTGTCCAGAAAATGTAACACGGCCCTGTAATCCAGATTCCCATATAAGGTTATCAGGCAGTTGGCGTAGCTGTAGCATCGTCCAAAGGTTTCCCTGGCCTGTTCGTAGGACAGTTCCCTGTAATGAAGGTGTGCCCGCCCCAGCAGATTGGCAGTGCGTCCTCCCTCATACAGGGTATGGGACATGGCGCTGTCTGCATTTTCCAGGATATCGGTCAGATGGCCCCAGTCCTCGCTGAGCACCGTGCCCTGCATGGCCAGGGGACCGCCGGCAGATGAGAGCTCATACCGTATGGCCTCCCTCAGGTAAAAATTCCTGTCCTTCAGGGCATCCGGTTCCTCCATGCAGCACAGGAATACATCCATCAGTTTTAGAAGCTGTTCCTGGCTCTGGCTGCACACCGGGTAACAGGTAAAGGTATTGTCCGTAAGGCCGTTCATAAAGGTGGTATAGCTTTTGCTGTCCATATCAAAGAAAATATCCCTGCTGGGATACTTTTTGCAGGATGACAAAATAAGATGTTCCAGTATATGGGAATTGTCCAGCTCATCCATCTGCGGCGTCCGGTAAATCAGGTTAAAACCCAGTTCCCGGTCATCGTTTTGAATATATAAAAGCTGGGCGCCGCTTGTTTCGTGGTTAAACAGAACGGTCCTGGTGCCCAGCATGTGTATAGTCCCAAGTTCAGTGACAGTGAAACCGCTTATGGTTTCGCCAATCCTTGGCAGTGATACCATGGTAGTCCTCCTTCAATCTGTAATCGTTCTGATGAAATCTTTCTATACTATAGCATCAGGCGGATGTATTTTGCAAGAAGGACCGCAAATTTATAAAAATGTGTTCCTGCTCCAGGAGTACCGGAGCCGCTTTGGCCAGGCTGTTACAGGGGATTACGGCAGGTCCTGATACCGGTCGGCAAAGCAGAGTCTGGGCAGGTCCATAAGAGGGGCTGCCCCGGCCAGGGTGGTGCCGTAGAACAGGATTTTGTCCTTATATGGAAGGAAGTTCACGATGGAACCGTTACAGACCGTACTTCCTGTGCACAGAATCAGGTCCGCTCTACGGCACAGGTCCTGGCTTACCTCTGGGATGCGTCCGTCCTCAATGAGGACTCCGAAGCGTTCCTGGCCGATATTGGCAGGGCTTAAGTCAACCGCCCTTACCTGGTATTCCTTTGCAAGCTGTTCCAGCATGGCGGGCTGGTAGCCTATCAGCGCAATGTTTGGGCGGCCGCAGCGCCCGGCAATATACCGGACCACATCCATGGCGCAGGATTCCGGTCCTTGATTGCGGCAGTGGACCGTGCAGTCCGCCCTGCCCAGGTGTTTCATGACGGCATTCAGGGCAGCTATGAATAATCCGCGGCTGTGGGGGTCCTCTGTCAGGTCCAGGGAGCATATTTCTTCCAACGTACCGCAAAAGGCAGATGGGGCGTCGGTGAATGCCTGTCCCAGGGAGCCCATGCATTCTGCCTGGACCATCACGTCCTTTCCGGTTATGATGGGAAAATCCCTTCGCCCGGTAATCCCAATGGCTTCCTCAGGCGTAAGGGATTTGGTATTGATTACCACCTGCTGGCCCAGAATCCCTTCTTTTGTCAGCAGCTCCCTGAAACGTGATTTTAATTCTCTGTAAAATGACGGCGCATCATTGATATGTGTCATTGTGATAATCCTCTTTTCTTTCTTGCGCTTGGGCGCAGAATTAATTTGTACCCATGCTCCGTACTCCCCATCCAATATCACGGATTCCTTCCCAGAAACCGTTCCACCTCATCGGTAAAATGACCGTCCATGAGACGTGTGGTGTCGGTGACTGTTTTCAGCTCCCCTTCCAAAAGGATGGCTGCACGGCCTGCAAGGGTCCGGGCTTCCAGGAAATCATGGGTCACGAAGATGATGGTGCAGCCAAAATGCCGGTGAATCCGGCGCAGTTCCTGATACAGGGAACGGCGGGTGGCCGGGTCCAGGGCTGAAAATGGCTCGTCTAATAAAAGAACCTGGGGAGCCAGTGCCAGAGCTCTCGCCAGGGCTGTCCTCTGGCTCTCGCCACCGCTCAGGGTACCGGGGTACTGGTCCTTTATATGGGAGATGGACAGCATTTCCATAAGCTCCTGTACGCGGCGCTCCTGCTCTTGTTTTGAAAATCCGTGCATCTTCAGCCCGTAGCCAATATTTTCTCTTACTTTCATATGGGGAAACAGGCCGTAGTCCTGATATACAAGGCCCAGCTTCCTCTGGCCGGGCGGTATGTCCCGTATGTTGACTCCGTCATATAGAATACTGCCGGTACTGCCGGGAAACATGCCGCTGATGGCTTCCAGCAGTACGGTCTTACCTGAACCCGTGCGGCCCAGGATGGCAAAGATTTCCCCCTTCTGGATGGTTAGGGAGATGGGGGATAGTGTAAAACTGCCTCTTTTCACGGAAAAATTGTTGATAACTATTTCATTCATCGTATGTACACCTGCCTTTTGCTCCTGTCCGCAGGACTGTTGAGCAGACGGGAGAGAAAGAGGGTCAGCCCGGAAATCATCAGCATCAGCATGGCTGTTGCCATGGCTGCCTGGTTGTCGCCGGTGGATATGCTCAGGTAAATGCTGCCGGGCAGGGTTTCCGTCTTAAACCGGGTGATTCCCACCAGCATAAGGGTGGCGCCGAATTCCCCCAGGGCCCTTGACCAGGTCAGGATGAAGGTACTGACAAGGCTTCTGCGGCAGAGGGGAAGGAGGATGGTCAGGAAGCATTTCCAGGGGGAAGCTCCCAGGGTCCGGGCAATGAATTCCATCCGCTGGTCAGACGCCTCAAAGGCAGTACGGATGAGCCGGATGGCGTAGGGAAGGTTTACCAGGATATGGGCCATGACAATGCCCGCAGGAGCAAATACCACTTTAAAACCCTGTTCCTTCAGCCATTTGCCTGCAGGCGATGAAAACATGATAAGCAGGCTGAGTCCCAGAAGCAGGTAGGGCAGGGACAAGGTCAGCTCAATGATAATACCGGACAGCTCCTTAAAGGGCATGGAGGTCCGGGTCAGGGCATAGGCAGTGGGGAGAGCCAGAGCCATGACAATCAGGGTGGACAGACTGGCGGTAACCGCGCTGAGGCGCAGGGCGGAGAGCACTTCCTTCTGACGGATGGTTCCTGCAAAGGAGGAAATTCCGCCGGCTGCAATAGCGCAGATGGCGCTGCCGATGAAAAGAATCACCAGCAGCGCTACTGCAATGGTCACGGCCGAGAACAGGTCTGTTCCCCTGTGCCTCTTTTGTTTATTCTGCAATCTCATATCCATACTTCATCCAGATTTCCTGTGCATCCTCTGAATTTAAGTAGTCCAGAAATGCCTGTCTGGCCTCATTGTCCCCGGAACAGCTCAGGGATGCTGCGGGGATAGTTTTTATGTAATCCTCCAAACCGCTGTTGTCCACGATTTCCACGCCCGCTGCATCGCAGTTCTCCTTCCAGATAATGGCTGCGTCGGCCTCTCCCGCAGCAATGGCAGTTGCCATCTGGGGCGCCGTGGTAGTGGATGCTTCTATCTGTACCTTGTCAAAGATGCCTGCGTCGGTCAGGGCTTTTTTTGCAATCTTTCCAATGGGAGTGGAGTCCACATCGCCTATGATGAGGGCAATACCTTCCCCAGCCAGACTTGACAGGGAGGTAATGTTTTTCGGGTTGCCGCTTTGCACTGCCAGGACAGGTATGTGTTTTACCAGGGCCTTGCTCTCAGATACATAGGACTCCACTGGTTTTAACTCCTCGGCGGAGCCGGCTATGAACATGTCGCCTTCCTCAGATGTGGTAATCTGTGACTGGATTTGTCCGGCATTGGCGTAGGTTACGTTCATAACGCAGCCCGTGGCGGATTTAAAGCTGTCGGCAATTTCCTGAAAGGGCTTGGTCATGCCCGCCCCGCAGTAAATCATCAGGGTATGGCCGGTCAGGCCGGGAAGGTCCGTGGTTTTTGAAGCGGCGGCCTCTGTTTCCTTTGCCTGCCCGGAGTCCGCTGCCTGTCCGGAGTCCCCTGCCTGCCCGGAGTCAGCGGATGATTCCTGTGCCTGCTGCGTGGCAGAGGACTGTGCAGTGCCGGAAGAACCGGAACCGCAGCCTGTTATAAGGGCGGCCCCCATGGTGCCTGCCAGTAGAATCCCCAATACATTTTTTTTCATGATACTTCTCCTCCATATGGATAATTATAGTAAACCTATCATATAATGGAAAAGCGTTATTGTCAAGAAAATATAACGGTTGGCATCTCCTGAAACATAAAAACACGCTATAAGGTTCCTTTTTGTATGGTTCCCCCTTCAAGACGCCAGACCACGTCCCCTGTATGGCTTATGAAGGTACGGTCGTGGCTGACGGCCAGCAGTGTCCCGTCATAGCTTCCCAGCAGTTTTTCCAGACCCTCCATGGTATACACGTCCATATGGTTGGTGGGTTCGTCCAGAATCATAAAATTGCAGCCGGAGACAAGTACCTTGGCCAGGGCTGTCTTGACCTTTTCGCCTCCGGATAATACGCTGACCGGTTTGAACATATCGTCCTTTGTCATATAGAGATTGGACAGCACGGCCCGGCAGATGTGCCGGGGATAAGCGGCGTCCTCAGCCACATTTTCCAGCACCGTCTTTTGGGGGTCCAGGGTGTCCAGGTCCTGAGAAAAATAGCTGACCCTTGCTTCGGAGGTAATAAAGGTTTCAGGGACCCTGTCAGTCAGGGCCTTGATTAGGGTGGACTTTCCCGCCCCGTTATTGCCGGTGATGAAGGTACGTCTGCCTGCTTCTATTTCCAGACTCACATCATTCAGTACCATGCGTTCCCCGTAGCGCACGGTAAGGTGCCGGACCGAGGCCGCATTTCTGGCCCGTATCCGCCCTGCATCCGGCAGCTTCATGGACACCTGGGGCAGCTCATCCGGCCGTTCCTTTTTATCCAGATGCTCCAGCCGGCTCAGAACAGAAGATTTATTACTCTGCACATGACCCTGCTGGACAGCGGCCACGCCCTTGTAGAGCATCCATTCGCTGCTGCTCATGCGGCGGGGCGGTTTTGCCATTTTCCGGCTCTTTCTCTGCAGGGCGTCGGCAGCCCGTTCCAGGCGCCTTTTTTCCTTCTGGTACTGCTGGTATTCAAATTCCTGAAAACCCAGTTCCCGTTCTTTCTGGGCCGCCCAATCCGAATAATTGCCGTCAAAGACCCGCAGGGCTCCTTTGTCCAGCTCCCATATCTGATTGCAGACCCGGTCTAAAAGGGTCCTGTCATGGGATATCATCAGGATGGCGCCCCGGTATCCGCCCATCATTTTTTCCAACAGCTCCACGCCTTCCATATCCAGGTTGGTGGTGGGCTCATCGGCAAAGAGCAGGGGGGCCTGGCTGGAAAATGCGGCCCCAATGGCCCGTCTGGTTTTCTCGCCTCCGCTTTTCACCGCGCTGTCCCGGAGCTTTAACCGGCTTAAAAGCCTGGCCTCAGGTTCATCCTCTGTCTCTCCGGTCTGGAGAATCTCGGCAATGGCGCAATTTCGTTTTACAATGCCCTGGTCGCAGGCAATCCTTCCGGACAGAACGCCTAACAGGGTGGATTTGCCCGCCCCGTTGCGTCCGATGAGGCCAATCCGGTCCCCGTCCCGGATTTCCAGTTTTTCTATATCCAGCACAGTCTGGATTCCATATTCTTTTTTAATATTCAGTGCATTTAATAACATAAAAAAAAACCCTCCTGAACGCACTTCGTTCAGAAGGGAATAAACCTGGCCTGCAAGAGCGCAGAAGGAACGGGAATGTACAGGTCAGGGCGTTGCGTGTGCGCCTGCCGGGACATGCCTGTCCGCTGCAATGGATGTATATGGATATACAGATACATCCCGGTATGCAAAAATACGGCCGTATGGAATATGATTCCCTGAATGACTGAACGAAATGACAAAGTCACACAAAATCCGCCCGGGTTTTATACAGTCCGGGAAGGGAGTGTGTAAATTATCTGCTGCTGTTCAATCATTTAATAATCATATTTCAGTTAGCCGCCTTTCTCTCTTATCATGTCTAAAACATGGAATGCGGTCCTAAGACCAATTTTGATTATAGAAGATAGGGTATATAATGTCAAGATGGCAAAATATTTTGTTGGGAGGAGGCATTCTGTCCGTATTTATAAAATAATCATTAAAACCCTGGCTGTACATTGCTTTCCCGCAAAAATTAGGTTATAGTTACTCTCGGATGAATGATTCGCGGCTGCGGCGGAGCGTCTTGGCGGCAGGCCGGATAATTGGGAAAGGATTGTTTAAAGATGAATAAATTGAGGGAAAAATTCCAGCGTTTCATGATAGGACGATATGGTATGGACCAGCTGGGCCAGTTCATTATGTATGCTGTGCTTGTGCTGATTTTTTTAAATGCTTTTGTCAGGGTAAGGATATTGTCCCCGTTCCTGGGATTTCTGGAGCTGGCGGGTATTATCTGCCTGTATGCCCGGATGTTTTCAAAGAACGTGGGAAAGCGTTACCAGGAAAACCAGGTATATCTGCGTCTTCGGTTCTATGTAACGGAGTATTTCAGGAAAATTAAATTCCGTTTTACAGAAGGCCGGAAGTACCGCGTCTTTAAGTGTCCGGGATGCGGACAAAAAGTGCGTATACCCAGGGGGCACGGGAAGGTAAGTGTGCATTGCCCGAAGTGCGGCACGGATTTTATAAGGAAGACCTGATTAAATGGGCAGACAAAGCAACGCCCCTAAGGCTTCTCCGGCAAGGTACGGCCGGTGGCTGTTGGATTGTATTCCTGCCCGCCTTCATCCTGTATATCTTCCTGTCAGAAAAGATTCTAGCAGGCGTGACCGGAGGCAGTGTAAAGGGATAAGAATGTATTGTGTGAGGAGGAAGGACAGCATGTCTCAGAAACCAGTATTAGTAATCATGGCGGCCGGAATGGGAAGCCGTTACGGAGGATTAAAGCAGATTGACCCGGTGGACCCCTATGGGAATATCATCATTGATTTTTCCATATATGATGCCAGGGAAGCGGGATTTGAAAAGGTCATATTCATTATCAAGAAAGCCATTGAGGAAGATTTTAAGATTCACATTGGAAACCGCGTCAGCAGATATATGGATGTGGCCTATGTTTACCAGGAACTGGATAAGGTTCCGGAAGGATACGGGGTGCCTGAGGGCAGGGTGAAGCCCTGGGGTACAGGCCATGCAGTCCTTTGCTGCAGGGATTTGATTGACGGACCCTTTGCGGTAATCAATGCAGATGATTATTATGGCAAAGAAGCCTTCCGTATGATTTATGACCAGCTGGCCTCTGTGGAGGACACGGACCGGTACCAGTACACCATGGTGGGCTATAAACTGTACAATACCCTGACAGAGAATGGATATGTGGCAAGAGGAGTGTGCCGGACCGATGCAGGCAGCCGTCTGGTGGATATCCGTGAGCGGACCAGAATTGAAAAACACGGGAATCAGGCTGAATATACGGAGGACGGCGGCGCCACATGGACAGAGCTTCCGGAATCCACCATTGTTTCCATGAACATGTGGGGCTTCACAAAGAGTATCCTGGGCGAGCTGGAAAACAGATTTGGAGCCTTCCTGGATAAAAGCCTGCCTGTAAATCCCATGAAGTGTGAGTATTTTCTTCCCTTTGTGGTGGATGAACTTCTCAAAGCAGGCCTGGCGGAGGTGACTGTCTTAAAAAGCGTGGACCGCTGGTACGGGGTCACCTATAAGGAGGATAAGGATACAGTGGTAAACGCCATTAAGGACCTTAAGCATAAGGGATTATATCCGGAGAAACTTTGGGAGTAATAAGGAAAATGAGCGCAGAAATTGATAAACATATACTTAGGGAGGCAGCCGCGGCCTTTGCCACAGATGGTGCGGCGGTAAGCTGCGAGCGCTATGGAAGCGGCCATATCAATGATACCTTCCGCCTCATATGTGAGAACCATCCTTATATCCTTCAGAGGATGAATACGGATATCTTCCGGGACCCGGTATCCCTTATGCACAATATTGAGGGGGTTACCACCTTCCTGAGGCAGGAGGTTATTAAAAACGGAGGGGACCCGGACCGGGAAACGCTGAACCTTATAAAGACCGGAGAGGGAGCCCCATTCTATGTGGACAGTCAGGGAAATTACTGGAGGATGTATCTCTTCATTGAGGGAGCTACCTGCTATAACCTGGTGGAAAAGCCGGAAGATTTTTACCAGAGCGGAAAGGCCTTCGGACATTTCCAGAGGCTTCTGTCCCACTATCCTGCCAGGGAGCTGGCAGAGACCATTCCGGGTTTCCATGACACTCCGGGCAGGTTCAGGGCATTTACAAAGGCAGTGGAGGAGGATATCTGCCGCCGGGCGTCAGGGGTCCGGGATGAGATTCAGTTTGTCATGGACAGGGAGCAGGATATGGGGCTGGCCATGGATATGCTGGCCAGAGGGGAGCTTCCGCTGAGAGTGACCCATAATGACACCAAATTAAACAATATCATGATTGATGACAAGACCGGTCAGGCCATCTGCATCATTGACCTGGATACCGTGATGCCGGGACTTTCTATCTTTGATTTTGGAGACTCCATCCGCTTTGGCGCCAATACCGCGAAGGAGGATGAAACGGATTTAAGCAAGGTATCCCTGTCCCTTTCTCTCTTTGAGACATACACAAAGGGATTTCTGGAGGGATGTGCGGGAAGCCTTACCCAGGCCGAGGTCAGGATGCTTCCTCAGGGGGCCAGGCTTATGACCCTGGAATGCGGAATCCGGTTCCTGGCGGATTATCTGTCCGGTGACACTTATTTTAAGACAGCCAGGGAGAAGCACAACCTGGACCGCTGCCGTACCCAGTTCGGACTGGTGGCGGATATGGAGAAAAAGTGGGGAGAGATGGAACGCATTGTGGAGGATGTCTGTAAAGGCTGAGACAGGATGCGGACAGAATAAAAGCGGATAGAATGAACCTAAATGGAAAAGGCACTTGCTGTTTTTGACGCGGCAGGTGCCTTTTGGCGTTGCCGTGCCCGGGGATGCACGTTAATGATTCATGCAGGATTAGCGGACGGCTGCTGCGGCTTTACACACATTTTACAGAAACTATACCATATCATGATTTCTCCGGATGTAAATCTTATGTATACTCCAAACTGTAGAAAAGATAAGAACAAACATGACAATAAACGAAATGATTCAGGAGGAAATGTATGATGAGAATGAGTGGAAAGAAAGTAACAGCGCTGTTAGGCACGGCAGTTCTGGCCATGGGCATACTGGCCGGATGCGGCGGTACCGGCACAGAGACAACCGCAGCGCCCGCAGGCACAGCGGCTGCCGCAACCACAGCAGGGACGGTCCCGGCATCTGAGGGTACATCCGGTGTTGCCGGCGGCACAGAGGGTACAGCCGCAGAGGCGGAAAAGGACGGCAGCGCTCCCTCAGCTGATTTAAGCGGCACCATCAGCATGGTGGGCTCCACCTCTATGGAGAAGTTTGCCAATGCCCTGAGCGAATCCTTTATGGAGAAATATCCCAATGTAACGGTGACAGCTGAATTTGTTGGCTCCGGCGCAGGCGTGGAGGCTGTCAGCAACGGAACAGCCGATATCGGCAACTCTTCCAGGAACTTAAAAGATGAGGAGAAGGCTGACGGTGTGGCTGAGAATATTGTAGCCATTGACGGCATTGCAGTGGTGGTTGATGCGGCCAACGCAGTGGAGGACCTGACCAGGCAGCAGCTGTCTGATATCTATGAAGGAAAAATCACCAACTGGAAGGATGCGGGCGGAAATGACGCGCCCATCGTAGTGGTTGGACGGGAGTCCGGTTCCGGCACCAGAAGCGCATTTGAGGAACTGTTAAAGCTGGAAGACATGTGCAAATACAGCAACGAGCTGGACAGCACCGGCGCAGTGATGGCAAAGGTGGCCTCCACCCCGGGCGCTATTGGCTATGTTTCCCTGGATGTACTGGATGACACGGTAAAGGCCGTGAAGCTGGAAGGCGCCGAGCCCACAGAGGAAAACATCAAGGCAGGCACCTATTTCCTGAGCCGTCCGTTCGTAATGGCTACCAAGGGAGATATTAGCGGGCAGAATGACCTTGTAAAGGCCCTCTTCGATTATGTTTACTCCGATGAAGGCGCAGAAATTGTCAGGTCTGTTGGACTGATTGCGGTTGACAAATAATCGGAATAGAGAAAGGAGACTTCCTGCATGAGAGCGGAGACATGTTCCATACGTTCCTGTCATGGCAGCAAGTCCGCCGTCGAAAAAGCTGCACAGGGCATCTTTACTGCCTGCGGCTTTTTCGCCGTATTGGCTGTTGCTTCCATCACATTATATATGCTTATCAGCGGTACGCCGGCACTGTTTAAGGTGGGGCTGCTGGAAATCCTGTTCGGGACCCTGTGGCAGCCTGCCGCAGCTTCCCCCAGCTTCGGTATACTGTTTGTCATCCTGACCTCTGTTGCAGGAACGTTTCTGGCAATCCTGATTGGTGTTCCCATCGGCGTTATGACTGCCATATTCCTTGCAGAGGTAGCTCCCAAACGGCTCAGCGACATGGTCCGTCCGGCGGTGGAGCTTCTGGCCGGCATTCCCTCTGTCATATACGGCCTGCTGGGAATCCTGATTCTCAATCCTCTGATGTACAAACTGGAGCTGATACTGTTTAAGGGGTCTGAAACCCACCAGTTTACAGGCGGGGCCAACCTGATATCAGCTGTACTGGTACTTGCCCTGATGATTCTCCCCACTGTCATCAACATCAGCGAATCCGCCATCAGGTCTGTTCCGGCCCATCTAAAGAGCGCTTCCCTGGCCCTGGGCGCCACAAAGATACAGACCATATTCCAGGTAATTGTGCCTGCTGCCAAATCCGGCATTATAACAGCTGTTGTGCTGGGAACAGGCAGGGCTATCGGCGAGGCCATGGCCATCAGCCTTGTGTCGGGAAGCTCCGTAAACCTGCCCCTTCCCTTTAACTCCGTCCGCTTCCTGACAACAGCCATTGTGTCGGAGATGGGGTATGCGGCAGGGCTTCACAGACAGGTGCTCTTTACCATAGGTCTGGTCCTGTTTGCCTTCATCATGATAATCAATGTAAGCCTTACCAGGATTTTAAAGAGGGGAGGAAACAGGAATGACAAATGATATTGCAGTCCGGGTCCATGAGGAGTCTGTTGTCCGGGACAGCATATACGGTAAGCGTGTACGCGGCCTGGATATGTTTCTTACAGTTGTCATCTACATCTGCGCTGGTTTTTCCATCCTTCTTCTGGCAGGCATAATGGGCTATGTGTTTGTCCGGGGAATTCCCCATGTAACCTGGGCATTTTTAAGCACGGCCTCCAGCGCCACAAAGGGTACTTTTGGAATCCTGGGAAATATTATAAACACACTGTATATTGTAATCATCACCCTGCTTATGGCCACCCCTCTGGGCATTGGCTCCGCCGTGTATCTGAATGAATATGCAAAGCCGGGAAAAGTGGTGCGCATGATTGAGTTTACCACAGAGACATTGTCCGGTATCCCTTCCATCATATTTGGCCTGTTTGGAATGGTGTTTTTTGGAAATGCCCTGGGCCTGGGGTATTCCATACTTACAGGAGCCCTGACCCTGACCATTATGATTCTGCCCCTCATAACCAGAACCACCCAGGAAGCCCTTAAGACCGTGCCTGACAGCTACCGCCATGGAGCCCTTGGAATCGGGGCCACAAAATGGTACATGATACGGACCATACTGCTTCCCAGCGCCATGCCGGGAATCCTTACAGGCGTAATTCTGGCTATCGGAAGGATTGTGGGAGAGTCAGCTGCCCTGCTGTTCACGGCAGGAAGCGGCTATTACCTTCCAAAGAACCTGTTTTCAAAAATATTTGAATCAGGAGGCACCCTTACCATACAGCTCTACCTGTTCATGCAGAAAGCAAAGTATAACGAAGCCTTTGGCGTGGCCGTGGTCCTTCTGGTCATTGTACTGGGAATCAACGGTCTGGCAAAATACATGTCCCGCCGGTTTAATGTGGAAGCAGGGGCGTAGGATATGACGGACCATTTCAATCAGCAAAGGAGATTAAGCGTGGAAAGCAAAACAAAGATTTCAACCCGGAATCTGAACCTGTACTACGGGGAAAATCATGCCCTTAAAAACATAAACCTGGATTTGTATGAACATAAAATAACTGCCTTCATAGGGCCGTCAGGCTGCGGAAAGTCCACCTACCTGAAGACGTTAAACCGCATGAATGACCTGGTGCCGGGCGTTAAGATAGATGGGACCGTTCTCCTGGATGATGAGGATATCTACGATTCCCAGGTGGATACCACCCTGCTGAGAAAGAAAATAGGAATGGTATTCCAGCAGCCAAATCCATTTCCTATGAGCATTTATGACAACATTGCCTACGGACCAAGAATCCATGGCATTAAGAGCAAGGCCAGGCTGGATGAAATCGTGGAGAACAGCCTTAAGGGGGCGGCCCTGTGGGATGAGGTCTCTGACCGCCTGAAAAAATCAGCCCTGGGGCTGTCCGGCGGCCAGCAGCAGCGTCTCTGTATTGCCAGGGCGCTGGCTGTGGAGCCGGAGGTCCTTTTGATGGATGAGCCCACGTCAGCCCTGGACCCCATATCCACCCTGAAGATTGAGGATTTGATGGATGACCTTAAGAATAAATACACGGTGGCCATCGTGACCCATAACATGCAGCAGGCCACACGTATAGCAGACCACACTGCATTCTTCCTGGTGGGAGAGGTGGTGGAGTATGCGGCTACGGATGAACTTTTCACCATGCCAAAGGATAAAAGGACAGAAGACTATATTACAGGCCGTTTCGGATGATGGCAGAAGGAAGGAATCAGATTGAGTGTTAGGGTTACGTACGAACATGAATTGGAAGTATTGAAGCAGGATTTAAAAGAGATGGCCCACATGGTGGAGGGCGCCATTGAGCAGACCTTTACGGCATTTGAGGACCAGGATTATACGATGGCTGAGGATGTGATTAAGGGCGACCGGACTGTCAATGACATGGAACGGGCCATTGAGTCCAGATGCCTGTCCCTGATACTGCGCCAGCAGCCTGTTGCCAGCGACCTGCGCCAGGTGTCCACGGCCCTTAAGGTGGTGACTGACCTGGAACGGATAGGCGACCATGCCTCGGATATCGCGGAGCTGATTCTGAGGATTAAAAGCGAGCATGCATACCACATTGTGAAGCATCTTCCGGTTATGGCTGCATCGGCCGGCAGGATGGTTCATGACGCCATAGAGGCATTCATTGACCAGGATTTGGATGCTGCCATGGAAATCATTGACCGGGATGACGAGGTGGATACACTGTTTAACCAGGTAAAGGAGGATGTGATTCATCTGCTTAAATCCTCCCCTGACCAGGCGGACCAGGGGATTGATTTGCTGATGGTGGCAAAATATCTGGAACGGATAGGCGACCACGCTGTGAATGTGTGTGAGTGGACCCAGTTTTCCAAGACCGGGGCGCTTAAAAATGTGAGGATTATGTAATATCTATTTGCAGATAGAAAAATGCAGCACCTGTTAATTTCGATATGTCCCTTGTCAAACAGACAGGTAAAATATCTAAATTCAGGTGCTGCTGTGCGTCCACTATTCAATCCGTATCGTTCCGCTGATATGGATATCGTCGCTGCCGCTATTTGGTCCGTTCATATAAATCTTATAATCGCCATTCTGAGGGACGGTATAGGCAGCGGATACCATGCCTTTATTGGATGAGAAGAGTTTTCCTTTTCCAGATTTATCAGTGATACTGACTGAGAAACGGTCGGAAGACTTATCGGATACGATTGATAGCGTTATTTCCTGTCCCTTTTTCAAAGAAAGAGAGTCAAACATATATGTGCTGCCTGCTTCGAGAGACATGTCAATATTGTTAATTCCTCTGGGATTAACTAATATGACCTTTACTGCATCTGCTCTCATGTTTACGGATGATTCCTGGCTTAGAAAAATAGTGCTCTCTTCAATATTTTTCGTAAGCTCATTTTTTACCGCTATAGATTGGGCTTCCATTACTCCGGATGCAGCAGCATATGCGGCCATTGGGCATAGTAATATAAAAAGTGCCATTGTTCCGATTAATAATGCACTTTTTTCCTTTGTTGGTTTTTTCATAATCTCTTTAACCCTCCTTTCAATCACCCTGTAATTTCGGTCAACGAATGTGACCGTCTGTTCATATTCCGGTCTTGTGGCGGCCAGGCTGATGATGAGGCCCGCATATTGCGATTTTTGTCTGGAGTTAAAAGCTGCTGCTGTTCGCTTGTCACAAGCATATTCGCTGAAATCAAAAAAGATTATTTTATATAGATATACAATGGGATTGAACCAATGTATACAGTGTACAATGCCAATGATGGCTTTAAACAACAAGTCATTCGATTTAAGATGCATCAATTCGTGCCTTAGCATTAAGTCCCACTCTTCCTCGGAAAAATCCCTGCCTGGAAATATGATTTTTGGATTGAAGATTCCTGTCAAAAATGGTGTGCTTATGAGATGGGATTTATATAACACAGGCAGCTTTCGTATGTCCAGTTCTGTTTTTGCTTTTTCTATTATGCAGTCCAGTTCTGTTTTTGAAATAGTTTCAGAGCTTTTAATAAGATGATGTAACAGCCGCCTTCCCTTGATAAAAGAGTTTATAAAAGTTAAGATAGCCCCCAATCCCCATATGGCGAACATACATATTGCAGCAGTCTGAATATGGGGAAGCATGGCAACATTGTAGCGATTAAAACAAATGACACTCATTATATCTTCCCCATGAATATCATGGACAGTATACCCCATGCTGTCCATGACAATCTTCGTTATCAATATAAACATGGGGATTAGAAAGATAATTAGAACTACTTTCATCATAAAATATACGTATTCAATGTATTCAGTTTTATAAAAGCGTTCAATTAAAAGGACAGCTCCGAACATTATACTGGATACAACTGACATAACAAATATCAGTTCAAGCCAATTAATCATTATCCTCCTCTTTCAGTTCTTCAATCAATTGATATAATTTATCTACCTGCTGTTCTGTTAAACTCTTTTTACCGCATAATGCTGCAATCAGATTTTCCAACCGGCTGCTTCCGAATTTATCCTTCAACCTCATATTAATTGCCATTTTATCATATTCCAGTTTGCTAATCAGCGGGGTATAGAGGGTCTGCTTTCCTTTCTGCTGGACTGATACATACCCTTTTTCTTTGATATGAAATAAAATAGCCCCTTTTGTGCCCTGTGCCTGGGGAAATTCGTCGTATATTAAGTTACTGTATACTCCCTGGGGGAATTTCCAAATAAATTCCATGAACTTATATTCCATTGGTGATAATTTTTTTCCCATACAATACAACCTCCTGTTTATATTTTAATACATCTTAATAAAAATATAAACATCTATTCTGGGTTAAAGGTTTCATCACCATCCTCAAATATGATGTAGTCTAAATTATCATCATAATTATCCGGCAGTGCCTTTAAGTCTCCATATAAGCTTTGGGGAACCTGCTCTTTGACAAAAGCGATTTTATATTCGTTATCATAGAATACAATAAAAGGATTGAATTCAACATCGATATATTCAGATTTATCCTCGCTGTCAAAGTTTGTATTGACCGTGGCATTTACAAGATAAATAGAATCATTCAGTTTTTTAATTTCATGAATCGTTAATTCTTTATAATCATATCCTTGCATGGCATCACAGAATATATCTGGTAAACCGGCATTTATTTCTGCTTTTGTAAATCGGACCTTTGTAGAAGCCTCCTCCGTATTACCGTTTTTTAAGTCTTGCAAATAGGATTCAATTAATTTGGTTTGTTGTTTTTCTGCTGTTCCGCTAGTATTTTGGCAGCTTACTAAAAAAAGAAAAGATGCCAGGGTGGCCAATAGGTTCTTTCTGGACTTTGGGTATTACAAGAAAAAGTAGATACGAGAGTATCTACT
>NZ_SPHO01000024.1 GCF_005845215.1 Clostridium sp. 1001271st1 H5 | reverse complement strand
CTGACTGTAAATATATGATGTGTTGAATTGCCCCTAAAGAATTATGGTGTTAAAGTCCAAAGACGGGATTCAGGCCCTTTTTCGCAGACATGCGCTATGGGTTTTGGAGGCTTTTGGAACAATCCACTTGAATTTTGATCTCAAATATAGCATAATATAAGTTAACTGTATAAATAAGACAGCCTGCTGTGGGAATGGGAGGCTGCTACGGTACGATAACTTGTAAGAGAATGACGGGAGGCTGTATCAAGTGGCTGAAACAACAAAACGACAGCAGAGTGGGAACAGAAAGCCGGGAAGGCCAAAGGGAAGTACGTCCAAGAAGACAAGCACTTCCGCCAAGAGCCGTGGGACAACCGGGAAAAAGGCCTATGAACAGGATAATACGGAATTCATGAGAGCAGAAGTGGTCATCATCTGCTCTTTTGCTGTTGCCATTCTTTTATTTCTCAGCAATTTTAAGCTGTGCGGCGTGGTGGGCGATGTGCTCCGCGGTGTGCAGCTGGGAGTGTTCGGAATGGTGGGATACCTGTTTCCCATCCTGATATTTGTGGGGACCTGTTTTCATCTGTCCAACCAGGGCAACATCCATGCCGCCATGAAGCTGGCGGCCGTGGTGGGGGCTGTGATTACGGTCTGCGGACTGCTGCAGCTGGCTTTTGGAACAGTGCCTGCCGGCGCAAAGTGGATGGAGTACTACAAACAGTCCACACTGACCGGTACGGGGGGAGGATGGCTTGGGGGTGTTCTTACCTCCTTTCTCACCATCGGACTGGGAAAGCCGGGGGCATTCCTGATTCTGGTGGTCCTGTTTATCATCTGTATGGTATGCATCACGGAGCGCTCCTTTGTGTCTGCTGTGAAGCGGGGAGGGGACAAAGCCTATCAGTATGCCAGGGAGGATATGGACAGGCGCAGGGAGCTCCATGCCATACGGGAGGAGGAACGCAGGCGCATTCGCGAGGAACAGAGGGTGCGGGGCGTGAACCTGAATGCCACAAGGCTGATGACGCCTGAGGAAGAGGATTACGACGAGGAAGCATTTGACCGGGAGTTCGGCGCGGATTTGGAGAAAATGCCGGAAATGCCCGATACATACCAGGAGGACTGGGGAACGGCCCAGACAGCCGGCGCAAAGGATATCCTTCCGCCGGATGAGTTTGTGGGCAGGTTCGACCCGCCTTTGGAGCCTGCGGCTATGGATGACGGGGACTCCTATGACACGGACGATGTGGGAGCCCTGGCCAGGTCCATAGAGGGACACAGCCGTACCGGGCGCAGGGATGATGCACCGGTGGTTACCGGTATCCGGGTGGAGGACGAGTATGGGACACACGATGCATATGATTATGACACCATCCATGTGAAAAAGGATTTAAAGACCCTGGAAGAGATGGAGCTGGGCATTGGGACATCCGCGGGCCGGGATGCGGACAGCGGCCATGGCCGTGAGGATACGGTTCCCTGGGAGGAGGAGTATGGGACCTCTGGGAATATGGCGCAGGCGGATGCCATGGCTGCAGAAGGTGCGGCCGGTGCTCATGCAGCAGGAAGGTCCGGAGCAGGGGACCGTGAACCAGATACCGGTGATTCGGATATCTGTGAGCCAGATATCTGTGAAGCAGATATCTATGAGACAGACGCCTCGGAGCAGGGGATCAATTATGACAGCGTATTTGTGCCGGAGGAGCCTAAGCGGGTGGTTACGGCTTCAGGCAAGGTCATAGAGACTGAGACAGAGCTTCTCCAGAAAAAGATTGAGAAGAAGCGGGAGGAGGCTAAACAGTCAGATTCAAATCTGGCGGTGGCCCAGGAAATCAAGGAAAAGGAAGAGGCGGTCAAGAAGGAATACGTGTTCCCGCCCACCACCCTGCTTAAGAAGGGGGCCAAGAATGCCGGAGCCTTCTCTGGGGATGAGTACAAGGCCACTGCCATAAAGCTGCAGCAGACCCTGCACAATTTCGGGGTGGGCGTGACGGTCACTAACATCAGCTGCGGCCCTGCCGTGACCCGGTATGAGCTTCTGCCGGAACAGGGCGTGAAGGTCAGCAAGATAGTGGGACTGACCGATGATATCAAGCTGAGCCTGGCTGCTGCGGACATCCGTATAGAAGCACCCATCCCCGGCAAGTCGGCAGTGGGAATCGAGGTGCCGAACAAAGAGAATAATATGGTGTACCTGAGGGATTTGCTGGAGGCGGAGGCTTTTAAAAACCACAAGTCCCGTCTGGCCTTTGCTGTGGGCAAGGATATCGGCGGGCAGGTGGTGGTGACGGACATAGGAAAGATGCCCCATCTGCTTATTGCAGGCGCCACTGGCTCCGGTAAGTCGGTATGCATCAACACCCTGATTATGAGTATTATCTTCAAGTCCAAACCAGAGGACGTGAAGATGATTATGGTGGACCCCAAGGTGGTGGAACTCAGTGTATATAACGGAATCCCCCATCTGCTCATCCCTGTGGTGACAGACCCCAAGAAGGCATCAGGGGCCCTGAACTGGGCTGTGGCTGAGATGACGGACCGCTATAAGAAGTTTGCGGAGTGCAATGTCAGGGATTTAAAGGGCTACAATGAAAGAGTTGAGAAGATAAAGGATATTGAGGATGACAAGAAGCCGGCAAAGATGCCTCAGATTGTCATAATCATCGACGAGCTGGCAGACCTTATGATGGTTGCCCCGGGAGAAGTGGAGGATTCCATCTGCCGCCTGGCCCAGCTGGCCCGTGCAGCGGGAATCCATCTGGTTATTGCCACCCAGAGGCCGTCGGTTAACGTCATCACAGGTCTGATTAAGGCCAATGTGCCGTCCAGAATTGCTTTTGCAGTGTCCTCGGGTGTGGATTCCAGGACTATCATTGATATGAACGGGGCTGAGAAGCTGCTGGGAAAGGGCGATATGCTCTTTTATCCGGCGGGATTCCCCAAGCCCCAGCGTGTGCAGGGCGCCTTTGTGTCCGATGAGGAAGTGGGCCGCGTAGTGGAGTTCCTGACAGAACAGGGCATGGTGGCTGAATATAATCCGGAAGTGGAGAGCCGCGTCTCATCCCCGTCCATGGATGGGGGCAGCGGGGCAGCTGAACGGGATGAATACTTTGTCCAGGCGGGCAGGTTCATCATTGAGAAGGAAAAGGCATCCATCGGAATGCTCCAGAGGATGTTTAAGATTGGCTTTAACCGGGCGGCCCGAATCATGGACCAGCTGGCCGAAGCCGGCGTGGTGGGCGAGGAAGAGGGGACAAAGCCCAGGAAGGTGCTTATGAGCATGGAAGAATTCGAGGAACTGCTGGAGCAGGGATATTAAAGCCTGCTGCCCGGCAGGGCGGTACAGATGGCCTGACCGGGAAACAGGAGTGTATGGGGAAACAAGAGCAGCGGCTGCCGGCAAGGGCAGCAGCGGCCGGTGCTTTTGAATAAAACGTTGACGGACCTGCAAAGGCAGGGAACCGCGGGGCGTAATATAAGAGGAGGAACAAAAACATGAAATCAGATATTGAAATTGCACAGGAGGCCGTGATGCAGCCCATCAAAGAAGTGGCTGCTGCTTACGGAATCGGGGAGGATGACCTGGAGCTTTACGGTAAATACAAGGCAAAGCTGACAGATGAACTCTGGGAGCAGGTAAAGGACCGTCCCGACGGAAAGCTGGTGCTGGTGACAGCCATTAACCCCACTCCGGCAGGAGAGGGAAAGACAACCACCACGGTTGGTCTGGGCGAGGCATTTGGGAAGATGGGCAAAAAGGCCATCATAGCGCTCAGGGAACCGTCCCTGGGTCCCTGCTTTGGCGTTAAGGGCGGTGCAGCCGGCGGCGGTTATGCCCAGGTTGTGCCTATGGAGGATTTAAACCTGCACTTTACAGGTGATTTCCACGCCATCACATCCGCCAATAACCTGCTGGCAGCACTGTTAGACAACCATATCCAGCAGGGCAACGTCCTGGGGATTGACCCAAGGCAGATACAGTGGAAACGCTGCGTGGACATGAATGACCGTGTACTGCGAAATATCGTGGTAGGCCTGGGAGCCAAGGGAGACGGTATGGTCAGGGAGGACCACTTTGTTATTACAGTGGCTTCCGAAATCATGGCAATCCTTTGCCTGGCTGACAACATGGAAGATTTAAAGAACCGCCTGGGCAAGATTATCGTGGCTTACAATTTTGCGGGAGAGCCTGTGACTGCTGAGCAGCTTCATGCAGTAGGCTCCATGGCAGCCCTTCTGAAGGATGCCTTAAAGCCTAACCTGATTCAGACACTGGAGCACACAGGCGCCCTGGTACACGGCGGTCCGTTTGCCAACATTGCCCATGGATGCAACAGCGTAAGGGCTACCAAGACAGCCCTGAAGCTGGCTGACGTGGTGGTGACAGAGGCTGGATTCGGCGCTGACCTGGGGGCGGAGAAGTTCCTTGACATCAAGTGCCGCAAGGCAGGACTGAGGCCTGACGCAGTGGTTCTGGTGGCAACAGTCAGGGCCCTTAAGTACAACGGCGGCGTGCCCAAGGACCAGCTTTCAACTGAGAACCTGGAAGCTCTGGAGAAGGGTATCGTCAATCTGGAGAAGCACATTGAGAATCTCCAGAAGTTCGGAGTACCCGTGGTGGTTACGCTCAATTCCTTCATATCAGACACAGAGGCAGAATATGCTTATATCAAGAAGTTCTGCGAGGACAGAGGATGTGAATTCGCCCTGTCCGAGGTATGGGCAAAGGGCGGCGAGGGCGGTATTGCCCTGGCTGAAAAGGTAATGGAGACCCTGGAGAACAAGCCCACCCAGTACCATGTGCTCTATCCGGATGAGATGGGCCTTAAGGATAAGATTAATACCATTGCCAGGGAGATTTACGGGGCAGACGGCGCATCCTTTGCACCGGCCGCAGCCAAGGCGTTAAAGCGCATTGAGGATATGGGCTTTGGAAACCTGCCGGTGTGCATGGCCAAGACCCAGTATTCCCTGTCGGATGACCAGACCAAGCTGGGCCGTCCCACAGGATTTACCATCAATGTAAGGGATGCCTATGTGTCAGCAGGCGCAGGCTTTGTGGTGGCGCTGACAGGTTCCATCATGACCATGCCGGGACTTCCAAAGAAACCGGCGGCAGACAGCATTGATGTGGATGAGAACGGTAAGATTACCGGACTCTTCTAGGAAATCGGCCTGGCCCGGCGCATCCAAGAAAGGAGCGCCGGGCCAGGATAGGTTTGGGCATAAAATAAGTTGCATGAAAAAGAAATGAGGAATTTATATGATACTTAGAACCTGGGTAAATGAGCTGGATTATGAACTTGTCAGGGGAAGCCTGGACGTGGAAGTCACGGAGGTGGTCTATGACTCCAGAAAGGCAGCGCCCGGCGCTGTGTTTGTGTGTATGGCGGGGACCCGCGTGGACTCCCACCGTTTTGTCCCGGATGTGCTGCGGGCAGGCGTCCGCGTGCTTGTGACGGAACGGGATGTTGAGGAAGAACTGGCGGCCTCCGGACTTACGGAGGAGGAAATGGGACAGGTGACAATACTTAAGACAGCGGAGGGCAGGAGAAGCCTGGCCCTTCTCTCAGCAGCCAGGTTCGGCCATCCGGCCTCCAGAATGATTACCATTGGCGTGACCGGGACAAAGGGAAAGACCACCACCACACATATGATAAAAGCCATTCTTGAGGCAGCAGGAAAAAAGGTGGGGATGATAGGCACCACGGGAACAGTCATTGACGGCCAGGTGACGCCTACCATGAACACCACTCCGGAATCCTATGAACTGCACCAGTCCTTTGCCAAAATGGCGGAGGCAGGCTGCCGGTATATGATTATGGAGGTGTCGTCCCAGGGAATCAAGATGCACCGGGTGGACGGCATTGCCTTTGACTACGGTATTTTCACCAATATTTCCCCGGACCACATTGGGCCGGATGAACACGCTGATTTTGCGGAATATCTTTTCTGCAAATCCCGGCTTCTGAGCATGTGCAGGATAGGCCTGGTGAACTTAAACGACGGACATTTTGCAGAAATTGTCCGGGATGCGTCCTGCAGGCTTTATACCTACCGCGTAAAGGAAGACGGGGAAAAGAAAGCTGATTTTGAAGCTTCCAATATCCGGTATGTGTCACAGCCGGATTTTGTGGGCACGGAGTTTGACGTTACGGGAAAACTGGACCTGGATGTGCGCCTGGGAATCCCGGGCCTCTTCAATGTGGACAATGCCCTGGCGGCCCTGTGCGTGTGCAGCTTTCTGGGACTTCCAAAGGAGAGGATAGTACACGCCCTGGAGCATATACGGGTCAATGGACGCATGGAAATTGTCCACACCTCATCCAGGTGTACGGTTCTGGTGGATTACGCCCATAATGCGGTGAGCATGGAGAGTCTTCTCACCACCCTGCGCAGGTACCATCCCAAACGGCTGGTGGTGGTGTTCGGATGCGGCGGCAACCGTTCCAAGGACAGACGGTATTCTATGGGTGAGATTGGAGGCAGGCTGGCCGATTTAAGCATAATCACGGCAGACAACTCCAGATATGAAAAGGTGGAGGATATCATGGCGGATATCCGGGGAAGCATAGAGAAAACAGGCGGGGCCTTTATTGAGATTCCCGACAGGCGGGATGCCATCCGCCACAGCATCCTGCACGCAGTGCCGGGGGATATGGTAGCTGTCATCGGCAAGGGCCATGAGGATTATCAGGAAATCAACGGCGTGCGCCATCACTTCCTGGACAGGGAAGTCATTGAAGAAACCATAAAAGAGTTGGGAGACGAGGCATAGTATGACAGGAATAACGGTTAAGGAGCTCCTTGAGGCCACAGGAGGAATCCTTTTGCTGGGCCGGGAGGATATTGAGGCAGAACACATCAGTCTGGATTCCAGAAAAATGGAAGGGAACGACCTGTTTGTACCCATTGTCGGTGAAAAGGTAGATGCCCACGGCTTTCTCTGCCAGGCAATCGTGAGCGGGGCGGCAGTTGTATTTACCAGTGAACACTGCAGCAGTGAGGCAGTGGAGGCTTTTGTGCGGCAGCAGTGCGCGGGCAACCGGGAGCAGGAGGAGAAAGCCCTTGGGGCGGCCTGGATTAAGGTGCCTGATACCAAAAGAGCGCTTCAGAATTTGGGAAGCTTTTGCAGGAACCGCCTTATCCTGCCCCTGGTGGGAATCACGGGAAGTGTGGGAAAGACCACTACCAGGGAGATGATAGCAGCGGCCCTGGGCGCCGGATTCCTGGTGTATAAGACGCCGGGCAACAGCAACAGCCAGGTGGGAGTGCCCATTACCATTGCAGAGATACCGGAGTCCGCTGAGATTGGCGTCATTGAGCTGGGAATGAGCGAGCCCGGGGAGATGGAGCGCATTGCCAGGGTGGCCAGGGTGGACTGCGCCGTCATGACCAACATAGGGGTGACCCATATCGAACAGCTTGGGTCCCAGGAACGCATCCTGGAGGAAAAGCTGCACATCCAGGACGGAATGCCCTCAGAGGGCACCTTGTTCTTAAACGGCGACGACCCTCTTCTGGCCTCCGTGGTTCCCGGAGAAGGCAGGAGGAAGGTGCTGTACGGACTGGGACAGGACTGTGACTACAGGGCAGAGGACCTGCACCTGGAAGACGGCTATCCTGTGTTCACAGCGGTCCACGGGAACAGCAGGACCCGGGTGCGGCTTCAGGTTATGGGAAGCCATATGGTAAGCAATGCAATGGCAGCCCTGGCAGTGGCGGATACATACGGGCTTTCCATGGAGAAGGCGGCCCTTGCCCTGGGGCAGTTTAAGGGCTATAAGGGACGCCAGCAGATATTTAAGTGGGGCGGAGTCACGGTTATTGACGACAGCTACAATGCCAGCCCCGTGTCTATGAAGGCCGGACTGGAGGTGCTGTCCTCCGTGGCAGGAGAAGGCCGCAGGATTGCAGTCCTGGCAGACATGAAGGAGCTGGGTCCTGACGCGGTCAGATTCCATCGGGAAATAGGTGGGTACATAGGAGAGCATCCTTTGGACACGGTACTTTTGCTGGGAGAACTGGCAGCCGCCATTGGCAGCGGAATGGAAGCATCCCATGCAGCGACGCCCTATTTCAAAATGGACAGTCTGGCCCGGATAGAAGGGTGGCTGGATGAGAACCTTAAGGAGGGCGACTGCGTCCTGTTTAAAGGCTCCAACAGCATGAAGCTGTCCGGTGCAGTGAAGCATCTGAAGGAAACCAGGGCATGATTCAAACTGCACACTCATATCTTTCCCTCATTTTGGGAAGAATGTATTTCATGGACAGAAATGTCACAGACAGTACATTCTGAATGAGATAAGGAGTAACATTGTGATGCAGCAGAAAGATGATAAGAAGATTCTCTGGCATACCCTGGCTTTCATGGCCTTTTCAACGGTCTGGGGATTTGGAAATGTAATAAACGGATTCTCTGAGTACGGCGGATTAAAGGCCATTGTATCCTGGATTCTTATATTTGCCATTTATTTTGTGCCTTATGCCCTTATGGTGGGGGAACTGGGCTCTACCTTTAAGCATGCCGGAGGCGGGGTCAGCTCCTGGATTCATGAGACCATAGGGCCTAAGATGGCCTATTACGCGGGCTGGACCTACTGGGTGGTCCACATGCCCTATATCTCCCAGAAGCCCAATTCCACAGTGATTGCAGCCAGCTGGGCCCTGTTTCAGGACAAGAGGGCCAGCGGCATGAACACCACGGTGATGCAGATTTTGTGCCTGGTCATCTTCCTGTTTGCCATGTATCTGTCCGGAAAGGGGATGAGCGTGTTAAAGCGTCTTGCCACATTGGCAGGCTCGGCCATGTTTATCATGTCCATGCTGTTTATTGTCATGATGGTGGCTGCCCCGGTTCTGACAGACGGCTCCTTTTTAGCCATTGACTGGTCCCCGTCCTCCTTTATACCGGACTTTAACGCCAATTTTTTTCTCAGCCTTTCCATCCTTGTTTTTGCAGTGGGAGGATGCGAGAAGATATCCCCCTATGTAAACAAGATGAAGGACCCTTCCCGGGACTTTGCAAAGGGCATGGTAGCCCTTGCAGCCATGGTGGCCGTGACAGCCATCCTTGGCACCATTGCCCTGGGCATGATGTTTGACTCCGGCCATATCCCCCAGGACCTGATGACCAACGGCGCTTACTACGCCTTCCAGAAGCTGGGTGAATATTACCATGCGGGCAACTTCTTTGTGGTGGTGTATGCGCTGACCAATCTGATTGGACAGTTCTCTGTCATGGTCCTGTCCGTGGACGCGCCTCTGCGCATGCTTCTGGACAGTGCGGATTCCCGCTTCATCCCCAGTAGGATGTTTGAGAAAAATGAACACGGCACCTATGTGAACGGCCACCGGCTGGTGACGCTCATTGTCTGCGTACTGATTGTGGTTCCTGCCTTTGGCATCCGGAACGTGGACGCCCTGGTGCGCTGGCTTGTCAAGGTGAACTCCGTGTGCATGCCTCTGCGTTATCTGTGGGTTTTTGTGGCATATATTGCCTTGAAACGGGCCGGAGATGCATTCTGCGGTGAATACCGGTTTGTGAAGGGTAAAACAGCCGGTATCCTGGTGGGCGGCTGGTGTTTTATATTTACGGCCTTTGCATGCCTCACCGGTATATACTCAGAAGACCCCTTCCAGCTGGCCCTCAACATTGTAACCCCCTTTGTACTGGTAGGACTTGGATTTATTATGCCATGGATGGCAGCAAAGGAGAAAAAAAGTTAGGCTGCCTGCATTGCCCCGGGGGTGCGTTTATGGTACAGTAGAGGAGAAATAAAGAGACAAAGGAGATATCATATGAATATAGACAGAGAAGACTGTTTAAGTACAGCCAGAGAACTCATCGGTTTTCTTGAAAATAGCCCCACCTGCTTCCACGCAGTACAGTCCATTGCGGATTATCTAAAGGAGGCAGGCTTCACGCAGCTCCATGAGGGAGAGAAGTGGGAGCTTAAGGAGGGCGGTTCCTACTATGTGACCAGAAACGGTTCCTCCATCGTATCCTTTAAGGTACCGGGAAAAGCATTTTCCGGATTCCAAATCATGGCCAGCCACAGCGACTCCCCCTCCTTTAAAATCAAGGAAAATCCGGAGATGGAGGCTGAAAACCACTATGTGAAGCTGAACGTGGAAAAGTACGGCGGTATGCTGTGCGCTCCCTGGTTTGACCGTCCCCTTTCCGTGGCCGGCCGTCTGGCAGTGAGGGACGGAAACCGCATTGTGACAAAGCTGGTAAAGGTGGACCGTGACCTGCTCATGATACCGAATCTGGCCATTCATTTTAACCGGGAGGTCAATGACGGATATAAGTATAACGCACAGGTGGATATGCTGCCTTTATACGGCGGTGCGGACGCAAAGGGAACCTTCATGGAAACCGTGGCTGAGAGCGCCGGGGTCAAAAAGGAGGATATCCTGGGCCATGACCTGTACCTTTACAACCGTGTACCCGGGAGCATCTGGGGCGCAGGCGGGGAGTTCCTGTCCTGCGGCCATTTAGACGACCTGCAGTGTGCATTCTCCACCCTGAAGGGATTCCTGGAAGGCGGCCACAGTGATTGTGTCAGCGTACACGCTGTATTTGACAATGAAGAGACAGGGAGCCTGACCAAACAGGGGGCTGATTCCACCTTCCTGGAGGATGTGCTGAGACGGATAAACAGCGCCATGGGAAGAAGTGAGGAAGAATACCTGATGGCCATTGCTTCCAGCTTCATGGTTTCCGCTGACAATGCCCATGCGGCCCATCCCAACCACGGTGACAAATCAGACCCGGTAAACCGTCCCTATATGAATGAGGGAATTGTCATTAAATACAGCACACAGTATGCCACAGACGGACTCTCAGCCGCTGTGTTCAGGACATTGTGCCGGGAAGAGGGCGTGCCCTGCCAGGCATTTACCAACCGTTCCGACAAGGCGGGCGGTTCCACCCTGGGCAATATCTCCAACAGCCATGTGGCCCTGAACACCGTGGATATCGGTTTGCCCCAGCTGTCCATGCATTCCCCGTACGAGACAGTGGGAATCAAGGATACCTGCTATCTGATTCGGGCTTCAAAGCGGTTCTACAGCACCTCCATGAGGGCCATGGGCTCCGGAAGCTATGAAATGGGCTGACAGGTGTGTTGGGAAGCAGGCGGCTGATATGCGGTAACTACGGTAACCAATAGGCGGTGACAGGCACAAGGCAGGCATGCGCAAAGATAATAAAGGACGGGCCGGGAGCCTGTCCTCCGGATACCCAGCCACAGCCCTGAGAGGGAGAAATCCCTTTTAGGAACCGCGGCTGGGTATTTATTGGAATTAAGAGAGAAAGAGGAAGGTAAGATATGTTTTCCAGAAAACAAATGATAAAGCTGCTGGCCCCCCTTATTGTGGAACAAATCATGGCGGTGCTGGTGGGCATGGTGGATGTGGTGATGGTGGCCGCGGTGGGGGAATCCGCAGTGTCCGGCGTTGCCCTGGTGGATTCCATCAGCGTCTTAATCATACAAATCATGGGAGCCCTGGCCACGGGAGGAGCCGTCATATCGGCCCAGTACCTGGGCAAGGAACAGCCCAGGGATGCCAGGAAGGCGGCCGGACAGCTGGTGCTGGTGACCATGCTCCTGTCTGTTGTCATTGCCGGGATAGCCCTGATAGGCGGCCGCCATCTGCTGGGAGGCATATTTGGAAAAGTGGAACAGGATGTGATGGACAACGCCCAGACCTATTTCTGGATTACAGCCCTGTCCTATCCCTTTATCGGGCTCTATAATGCCTGTACAGCCCTGTTCCGCTCCATGGGCAATTCAAAGGTATCCATGATGACCTCCTTTGTCATGAATATGATTAACATCATAGGAAATGCAATCTGTGTATTCGGCCTTAAGATGGGCGTGTCCGGCGTGGCATGGCCCACTTTTATAAGCCGTGTGGCAGCTGCCTTAATGATGTTTGTCCTCATCCAGAACCGGAACAACTCCATCCGTCTCAACAGCTGGAAGTTCCTGATTCCGGACCGTCATATGATTAAGAACATTCTGTCCATCGGGATTCCCAACGGGCTGGAAAACGGTATGTTCCAGTTCGGCAAGATATTCCTCCAGAGCCTGGTGTCTTCCCTGGGTACGGTATCCATAGCCAGCTTTGCCGTTGCCAGCAACTTGGTGACGGTCCTCTATCTGCCGGGAAATGCCATTGGCCTGGGACTGGTAACCATAGTAGGCCAGTGCGTGGGCGCCGGACGTTTAAAGGAGGCCAAGCATTACACGAAATCCCTTATACTGGTGGTATATGGAATCCTGGCCGTATTCAGCACAGCCATGGTCATCTGGTCCGCCGAACTGGTGGGAATCTATCATCTGTCCTCCCGGGCAGCCGCCATGGCGCGGGAGCTGATTCTGATTCACAGCATTGCCATGATTATATGGCCCCTGGCCTTCACCATCCCCCATGCACTGAGAGCTTCCCTGGACGCCAAATTCACCATGGCCGTGTCCGTGTTCTCCATGTGGGTATTCCGAATCGGATTTGCATACCTCTTTGTATACATATTCGGCCTGGGACTTTCCGGGGTATGGTACGGCATGTTCATTGACTGGATATTCCGGGCAATCTTGTTTTCAGGACGGTTTAAGGGGTTTGAGAGAAGAGCGGGGGTTGTGGAGTGAGATTCGCATGGTGAAAGGGAATTGATAACCATTGCGGCGGTCCGCGGTAAGGAGGGCGGGGAAATCATACCTCCCTGCGGTAACTGCCGTCAGATTTAAAATGATGATACGCCGGAATGTGATGTGATTCTTCAAGTGGACGGGAAATTGAAAAAGATTGCAGTAAGGGAGTTATTGCCCTTTTCTTATGGGGTTGAGGGACAGGTAATTGCCTGGGACAGTTGTAAAACAGTATTAAGTGGTATGATTGTCTTTTGTGAAACGGTGCAGCCTTACTGGCTGTGCTGTTTTTGTTGTAAAACCGGTTGACATTTGCTGCATTTTATGCAACAATAGTTATGCAACATATGTTATATAACTATTGTGATTTGAGATGAACGAGGTAACAATATGCCGCCCAAAGCAAAGATAACAAAGGAAATGATATTAAAAACGGTTTTAGATATTACGAGGGAATCGGGATTTGAGTGTGTCAATGCCAGGAGCATTTCGGGTAAATTACAATGTTCTACGCGTCCGATTTTTACATGTTATGCGAACATGGAAGAATTAAAAAAAGAATTTCTTGATTTTGCTTATGATTATTACAGTCAGTATGTTGCTGGCTTTAACAGGTCTGAAGGCGTAAAACCCTGCCTGGTTCTTCCGCTTTCCTATATTGAATTTGCGAAGGAAGAGACGCATCTGTTCAAGCTGCTCTTTATAAGCGATATGAATCTGAACATGGCTGAGCCCGGTGATTTCTATAAGGAGATAGGCAATGAAAAGCGGGCAGGGGAATTTGCAGAGATAATTGGAGTTGAGCCGGAGCGGGCAAGGGCAATATTTATAGATTTATTCCTTTATTCTCACGGCATAGCGGTCCTGGCAGCAGGGCAGAAGATATTATTAGATAATACCGGCATTGAAAGAATGGTCGCAAATATGCTGACAGCTCTCATCAGACAGGAAAAGCCGGACTGGAGCTTATCTGCTTAGCGGTATATCACAATCAGGTTGAAACAGAGGTGCATTATGACAACAAATCAGTACATCATTGATTTTTATAATAACTATGACGAGGACAGCCGTCTGAGCATGAAGCATGGCGCCGTTGAATTTCTTACCACCATGCGCTACATTGAAGCATACATAACCCCCGGCAGCCGGGTGCTGGAAATCGGCGCAGGGACCGGCCGGTATTCCCATGCGCTGGCACGTCAGGGTTATCAGGTTGACGCAGTGGAACTGGTCCCCCATAATATAGAAGTATTCCGCAAACACACACGGCCCGAGGAACATGTAACAATTACACAGGGCAATGCTTTGGATTTATCCGCCTTTCCGGACAATCAATATGACATTACGCTGCTGTTAGGACCCTTATATCACCTTTATAATCAGGAAGATAAGCGCCAGGCGCTGGGGGAGGCTATCCGCGTCACAAAACAAGGAGGCGTAATCATAGCCGCATACGTTATATCCGACGGATGTCTCCTGGACGAAGGATTCAACCGCAGCAGCATCAATGTATCTGAATACATTAAAAGGGGATTGCTTGACCCCGAAACCTTTGCCGCAAAATCCGAACCAAAGGACCTGTTTGAACTTGTACGCAAAGAAGACATTGACGATTTGATGTCCGTATTCCCCACAACGCGCCTGCACTATGCCGCAGCGGACGGCTGCGCCCTGCTCATGCGCGAAGCAATTGATAAGATGGACGATGAGACATTTGAATTATACCTGAAATACCACTATGCCACCTGTGAACGCGGGGACCTGACAGGCATCACAAGCCATGCAATTGACATATTCCAAAAGTAAAATGCAATACAGTAATCCATGTCGGCCTTTCTCCCTCGGATAAAATTTCCTGTCCGTGTTTGCCTATCTCCCCGTCCCATTTGCATTTTGCTGAATTCTCATGTATAATAACCAAAGTACAAAATATCAGGACAGACAGGTGAAGTGAGTGGCGCAGAGATATGCCAGTATTATTATAGATATTTCCCACGAAAATGTGGACAGAACGTTCCAGTACAAAATACCGGAGGAGCTGCAGGGGAAAATCCAGGTGGGGCAGCAGGTTTACATACCCTTTGGACAGGGCAACCGGCAGCGTAAGGGATATGTGGTGGAGCTGACAGACCAGGCTCAGATAGATGTCCATAAATTAAAAGATGTGGCTGGGATTGTGCAGGGAAGCGTGCCTGCTGAGTCCCAGCTTATTTGGCTGGCCTGGTGGATGAAGGAACGGTATGGCTCCACCATGAATCAGGCCCTGAAAACAGTTCTGCCTGTGAAGCAGAAGGTCAGGGAGGCGCCTAAACGGAGAATCCGTTCCCTGGTTGGCAGGGGCGTGCTGGAGGAGCTGGCGGAGGAGGCCGGACGGAAGAAGCATAAGGCTAAGCTGCGGCTTTTAGAAGCCCTGCTTCAGAACGGAGCCATTCCCTATGAGGAGGCCATGAACCGGCTGAGCCTGACAGCAACAGCCATTAAGCCTCTTTTGGAGGCCGGAATCATTGCCGTGGAGGTGGTGGAGAAATACCGGAATCCTTTGGAGGAAATGAAGCTGCTTATGGGGGGCGGTGATAGGAGCCGTGCGGCGGCAGATAACCGGGCAGCGGATAACCGGGCGACGGATAATCGGACGGCAGCGGATAGCCGGGCGGCAGAGGGAACCGGCCTGTGGGGCGCCCCGCCGGACCTGAATCCTTTCCAGCAGGAGATTGCAGATGCAGTTACAGGGGAGTATGACCGGGGAATCCGGCGGACTTATCTGCTTCACGGGGTGACGGGAAGCGGTAAGACGGAGGTCTACATGGAGCTGATTGCCCATGTGCTGGGAGCCGGGCGGCAGGTGATTGTGCTGATACCGGAGATTTCCCTTACCTGGCAGACCGTTATGCGGTTTTACAGCCGCTTTGGCAACCGGGTGTCGGTGATGAATTCCCGCATGTCTGCAGGGGAACGGTATGACCAGTATGAACGGGCCAGGACAGGAGACATCGATATTGTCATCGGACCGCGCTCCGCCCTGTTTGCCCCCTTTGAAAACCTGGGGCTGATTATCATTGACGAGGAACATGAAAATGCCTATAAGAGCGAACTGTCCCCACGCTATGATGCCAGGGAAGCAGCCGCCAGGCGGGCCCGGATGAATGATGCTTCCCTTGTCATGGGTTCGGCCACCCCTTCTTTGGAGTCCTATACAAGGGCTTTGAGGGGAGAGTACGGGCTGTTTACCCTGAAGGAGAGGGCTAAGGAGGACGCCTGCCTTCCCCAGGTTGAAATCGTGGATTTGCGGGAAGAATTAAAGGAGGGGAACCGTTCCATTTTCAGCAGGCGTCTTAAGGAGCTGATAGAGGAACGCCTGGAAAAAAGGGAGCAGGTCATGCTGTTCATCAACCGCAGGGGCTATGCGAATTTTGTGTCCTGCCGTTCCTGCGGCGAGGCTGTCAAGTGTCCCCACTGCGATGTGACCCTGACCCTGCACCGGGACGGGCGCATGATGTGCCACTACTGCGGGTATACCATTCCCCAGCCGAAAAAATGCCCTGTGTGCGGCTCGCCTTATATTGCGCCCTTTGGCACAGGGACCCAGAAGATTGAAGCCATGGCAGCAGAGCTTTTCCCTAAGGCCAGGATACTAAGGATGGATTTGGATACCACCTCCAAAAAAGGCGGGCACCAGGAGATACTATCTTCATTTGCCAGGGGAGAGGCAGATATACTTATAGGCACCCAGATGATTGTCAAGGGGCATGATTTCTCAAAGGTGACCCTGGTGGGAGCCCTGGCAGCGGATTTGTCCCTTTACGCCTCGGACTACCGGTGCGGGGAGCAGACCTTTGCCCTTCTGACCCAGGCAGCCGGCCGGGCCGGAAGAGGGGATTTGCCTGGAAATGTGGTGATTCAGACCTACCAGCCCGAGCATTACAGCATCCGCACGGCAGCTACCCAGGATTATGAGAGCTTCTACGGCCAGGAGATGGCTTACAGACGGCTGCTGGGATATCCTCCCGCAGTGGCACTGCTTACCATCCAGCTGGCCTGCCCTCTGGAAGGGACGCTGGAACAGACAGCGGACCTGGCGGCAGGATGGGTGCAGCAGTGGGCGGACCGCATGGAGCAGGAAAAAATACAGGGATACAGGTCCTTCCGGCTCATTGGGCCGGTCAATGCAGCGGTATACAAAGTTAATGATATTTATAGAAAAATTTTATATATAAAGCATGAAAATTATGATATACTGATACAGATTAGGAAAATGACGGAAGAGGGCCTGAAGGGATTAGAAGGCCGTGATGGACTGACTGTGCAGTACGATTTAACATGATGAAGGAGATTGAGAAGAGATGGCAGTTCGACAGATAAGGATTATGGGAGACGATATTCTGACAAAGAAGTGTAAGCCTGTGAAAGCGATGAATGAGCGCACCATGGAGCTGATTGAAGATATGTTTGAGACCATGTACCAGGCCAACGGCTGCGGCCTGGCAGCACCCCAGGTGGGAGTGCTGAAGCAGATTGTAACCATTGACGTGGACGACGGGAACCAGTACGTACTGATTAACCCGGAAATCATAGCCACCGAAGGCAGCCAGACCGGTTATGAGGGATGCTTAAGCCTGCCGGGCAAGTCAGGTATTGTCACCCGCCCCAACTATGTCAAGGTGAGGGCCCTGAATGAAAATATGGAGCCGTTTGAGCTGGAAGGCGAGGGCCTGCTGGCCAGGGCCATCTGCCATGAATGCGCCCATCTGGAAGGCCAGATGTATGTGGAGCTGGTGGAGGGAGAACTGGTGGATACCGCTGCCGATGAGGAAGAAATCACAGAATAGGAGTGAGGTTTATGCGCATTGTATTTATGGGAACACCGGATTTTTCCGTGCCAGCCCTTAAGGCACTGGTGGAAGCTGGTCATCAGGTAATTGCCGTGGTGACCCAGCCCGATAAGCCCAGGGGCAGGGGAAAGGAAGTCCAGATGACGCCTGTGAAGATACAGGCCATGGAATACGGCATTCCGGTGTATCAGCCGGCAAAGGTGCGTGATGCCTCCTTTGTGGAAGTCCTTCAGGGCATGGAGGCGGATGTGTATGTGGTCATAGCTTTTGGACAGATTCTTCCCAGGGCAGTGCTGGAGCTTCCTAAGTACGGCTGCATCAATATCCACGCGTCCCTGCTTCCGAAGTACCGGGGCGCTGCACCCATCCAGTGGTGCGTCATAGACGGTGAGAGAGAGACAGGCATCACTACCATGATGATGGACGCTGGCCTGGATACAGGGGACATGCTGGAAAAGACAGTAATCCCCATTGAAGAAAAGGAGACGGGCGGCAGCCTGCATGACAAGCTTTCCCAGGCAGGCGGGGAACTGATTTTATCCACCCTTGCAAAGCTGGAGCAGGGCACACTGGTCCGTACCCCACAGACAGAGGAGGGCACCTGCTACGCCAGGATGCTGACAAAGTCCCTTGGCGACATTGACTGGAATCAGGGCGCGGTGTCCATTGAACGCCTGATTCGGGGATTAAATCCATGGCCCAGTGCATATACCCTGTGGAATGGGAAGACAATAAAGATATGGTCGGCGGATGCGGTTACAGGCCGGGAGGCGGATGACCTTTTGGCTGAATCAGGATTACCGGCAGAAACAGGGATGGTTCCCGGCACCGTGGTGCGTTCGGATAAGAACAGCCTGGTGGTTTCCACGGGCAGCGGCCTGCTGTCCGTCAGGGAGCTTCAGATGGAAGGAAAGAAACGCATGGATACCCCAGCTTTTCTCCGCGGATATCCTATCCCGGAGGGGGACGTTTTTGTAAAGAAAGAGAGTGATTGATGATGTTTTACCCTATGTTTTATTTTGACCCCACCTATGTGCTGATATTGATTGGCGTTATCATATCCATGGCAGCCTCTGCCAAGCTTAACTCCACGTATCAGCGTTACAGCTCCGTCAGGAGCATGTGCGGCATGACAGGCGCTGAAGCCGCCAAACGGCTTCTGGCCAATCAGGGAATCTATGACGTGACCGTGCGCCGTGTGGCAGGCAACCTGACAGACCACTATGACCCCAGAAGCAAGACGGTGAACCTGTCCGATGCAGTGTATAATTCCACATCCATCGCGGCCATCGGAGTGGCGGCTCATGAGTGCGGCCATGCCATGCAGGATGCCAATGACTATTCTCCGCTGAGGATACGCGCGGCCCTGGTGCCGGCAGCCAACCTGGGCGCCCAGCTGAGCTGGCCCCTGATTATCATCGGCCTTTTGCTGGGAGGAAGCTCTGTTCTTTTGAATCTGGGTATCCTTTTGTTTTGCCTGGCAGTGCTGTTCCAGCTGGTGACTCTGCCGGTGGAGTATAATGCTTCCCACAGGGCGGTGGCTCTTCTGGATTCCACAGGAATATTGGCCGGGCAGGAAGTGGGACAGACCAGGAAGGTACTGAACGCAGCGGCCCTTACCTATGTGGCGGCAGCGGCGGCATCCGTTCTCCAGCTTCTCCGCCTGCTCATATTATTCGGCAACCGCAGGAATGATTAAGGCGCAGGGTCCGGGAGAATTTATGGGGATTTATATTCAGACAGGCCCTGAGAGGAGAAAATTCAGATGGCAAAGACCTTAGACAGAGGACTGGAAAACCGGGAAATTGTCCTGGACATATTGACGGAGGTGCTGGAACAGGGGGCTTTTGTCCATCTGGTCTTAAACCAGGCACTGCAGAAGTACCAGTACCTGGGCAAGGCGGACCGGTCCTTTATCACCCGTGCCGTGGAAGGAACCCTGGAATACCTGATTCAGATTGATGAGGTCATAAACAGGTACTCCAAGACTAAGATTAATAAGATGAAACCCTTTATCCGCAGTCTTCTGCGGATGAGCGTGTATCAGATTTTATATATGGACCGCGTACCGGATTCCGCTGTCTGCAATGAGGCGGTGAAGCTGGCGGTGAAACGTCACTTTTCCGGGCTTAAGGGCTTTGTGAACGGCGTACTGCGGACCATTTCCAGGGAAAAGGAGAATTTGTCCTTTGACACTCCCTCCCTGCGCTACAGTATCCCTCAGTGGATGTACGGCATGTGGGAAAAGGAGTTTGGAAAGGAGAAGGCGGAGAAGATTGCCGCCTCTTTTCTTGAGGATAAGCCAACCTGGGTCAGATGCAACCTGCACCGGGCGGACAGGGAGCGTATCCTGGCCTCCCTAAGGGACCAGGGAACATTGGTCTCGGAGCTGCCCTTCATGGAGTCCATGATAGCCATTGACGGGTATGATTACCTGGAGGGACTGGATGCCTTCAGAAAGGGCTGGATACAGGTACAGGATGTGACCTCAGCCTTTGTGGGGGAGATTGCATCCCCTGAAAAAGGAAATTATATCATAGACGTATGCGCTGCCCCGGGAGGCAAAAGCCTTCATCTGGCAGATAAGCTTAGGGGCACCGGGATGGTGGAAGCCAGGGACCTTACATATCAGAAAACAGCCCTGATTGAGGAAAACATGGCCCGCTGCGGCGTGACCAACATGAAGACCCTGGTATGGGATGCCCTGGAGCCGGATTTGTCGGCTGTTAAAAAGGCGGATATTGTCATAGCCGACCTGCCCTGTTCCGGATTGGGCATCATAGGGAGAAAGCCGGACATTAAGTACAATATGACGCCGGAAAAGCTGGAGGAGCTGGCAGGACTCCAGCGGCAGATTCTGTCTGTTGTCTGGCAGTATGTAAAGCCGGGAGGGCTTCTCTGTTACAGCACCTGTACCATTGACAGGCTGGAAAACCAGGACAATGCTGCCTGGTTAAGAGAACAGTTCCCTCTTGAACCGGTGGATTTGACGGACCGGTTTGACGGACTGCCCAAGGAGCCCTCATTAAAGGAGGGATGGGTTCAGTTTCTTCCGGGAGTGCATCCCTATGACGGGTTCTTTATCAGCGTATTCAGACGCATGGACAGTGAACCGGGCCGGGATGGTATTTAGAGGTGGTTTTGGAAGGAGTTTTTATGCTGGATTTATTGGACTGCAATGGAAAGAAAGATATAAAATCCATGACACTGGAAGAAGTGACAGCGGAGATGGCGGCCCTGGGAGAGAAATCTTTCAGGGCAAAACAGCTTTATGACTGGATGCATGTGAAGCTGGCGGAAGGATTTGACGATATGAGCAGCCTTTCTAAGGAATTGCGGCAGAAACTGAAGGAGCAGTACAGACTTACCTGCCTTAAGATGGTGGAAGAGCGCATTTCCCAGGTGGACGGTACCAGGAAGTATCTGTTCGGCCTGGAGGACGGCCATGTGATTGAAAGCGTGTGGATGCAGTACCGCCACGGCAATTCCGTCTGCATCTCCTCCCAGGTGGGCTGCCGCATGGGCTGCAGGTTCTGCGCTTCCACCCTGGACGGCCTGGAACGGAACCTGCGTCCCTCCGAGATGCTGGAACAGGTATACAGGATTCAGTCCATTACAGGGGAGCGTGTCTCCAATGTGGTGGTTATGGGTTCAGGAGAACCCATGGATAACTATGACAATGTCATCCGTTTCCTGCGGCTTATTTCCCATGACAAGGGGCTGAATATCAGCCAGCGGAATCTTACCATCTCCACCTGCGGCATTGTTCCGGGTATTCAAAAGTTTGCACAGGAGGGCATGGCAGTGACACTGGCGCTCTCCCTTCATGCTCCCAATGACGAGGTAAGAAAAACCCTGATGCCCATAGCCAACAGCTATCAATTACAGGACGTGCTGGAGGCATGCCGTTATTACTACGAAACGACCGGACGCCGTCTTACCTTTGAGTACAGTCTGGTGCGGGGGGTCAATGACAATCTGGATGAGGCCAGGGCTTTGGCAAAGCTTATAAAGGACCAGCACGGCCATGTGAACCTGATTCCGGTGAATCCCATCAAGGAACGGGATTACGTCCAGTCCGGCCAGAAGGCCATACAGGATTTCAAAAATCTTCTTGAAAAAAACGGTATAAATGTTACTATTAGAAGAGAAATGGGCCGGGATATAGGCGGAGCCTGCGGCCAGCTGCGCAGAAGCTATAAGGAAGCTTCTGCGGCACCACAATGCACGGAAGGAGAGGGATGACCATGGAAGCATATGCTTTGACAGACATTGGCCGGGTCAGGACCATGAACCAGGACTATATTTATGCCTCACCGGAAAAGGTGGGCTCCCTGCCAAACCTGTTTCTGGTGGCAGACGGCATGGGCGGCCACAGGGCCGGTGATTATGCCTCACGGTTTGCGGTGGAGAATCTGGTGATATACATAAACAGGGCAGGGGACGGCTCTCCTGTGATGCAGTTAAAAAAGGGCATTGAGGCAGTGAATGGAATGCTGTATGAAGAATCATTAAAAAGGGAAGAACTGAAAGGGATGGGATGTACTCTGGTGGCCGGCGTGGTGGAGGACAACATCCTCTATGTGGCCAATGTGGGCGACAGCCGTCTCTATCTCATACACGGTGATTCCATCCGGCAGGTTACCAGGGACCATTCCTATGTGGAGGAGATGGTGGCCATCGGACAGATGAAAAGGGGAAGCGAGGATTATAACAGGCGCAAGAACATCATCACCAGGGCCCTGGGAATCGGCAGGGAAGTGGAGCCGGATTTCTTTGAAGTGGATTTGGAGGACGGGGATTATATCCTGCTCTGCTCCGACGGCCTCAGCAATATGCTGGAGGACCAGGCCATGTATGAAATCGTCACAGGAGAGGGAAGTCTTAAGGAAAAGGCAGCCCTTTTGATAGAGGAAGCCAACCGTCAGGGCGGCATTGACAATATTGCGGTGGTTCTTGTGAATCCGTCGGGAAGGGAGGCGGGCATATGTTAACTCCCGGAACATATCTTCAGAACCGCTATGAGATTTTGGAACGGATTGGCTCTGGCGGCATGTCCGTGGTGTACAAGGCGCGGTGCCATACCCTGGACCGTCTGGTTGCCATCAAGGTATTAAAAGAGGAATTTGCCTTTGACGAGAATTTTGTGAGTAAATTCAAGATGGAGGCCCAGTCAGCAGCTCGTTTGTCCCATCCCAATATTGTCAGTGTCTATGATGTTGTGGATGAGGATGTATACCATTATATTGTCATGGAGCTGATTGAGGGCATCACTCTTAAAAATTATATCGAGAATAAAGGGTATCTGGAGAGCAAGGAAGCCATCGGAATCGCACTCCAGGTGGGACAGGGCATAGCGGCGGCCCATGAACAGCACATCATACACCGTGACATCAAGCCCCAGAACATGATTATATCCAGGGACGGCAAGGTGAAGGTAGCTGACTTCGGCATTGCCAGGGCCGTGTCCTCCCAGACCATGAACGCCACGGCAGTGGGCTCTGTCCATTATATCTCACCGGAACAGGCCAGGGGCGGCTACTGCGATGAGCGCAGCGACATCTATTCCTTTGGCATCACCATGTATGAGATGGTCACAGGGCGTGTGCCCTTTGAGGGGGACAACACGGTCACTGTGGCTCTGGCCCATCTGGAGGAGCCGGTTACGCCGCCCAGCCAGTATGTGCCTGACATGTCCCATGCGCTGGAACAGATTATATTAAAATGTACGCAAAAACGTCCTGACCGCCGTTATTCCTGTGTGGCGGATGTGATTGAGGACCTTCGTAAGGCTCTGATGGACCCGGAGGGGGATATCTATGCCCGCAAGGACGGGGAAGAGGATGAGCTTGGCAAGACCAGGTCCATTACAAGGGAAGAACTGAACAGCATCCAGGGCGGCAGGAAAAACTATCCCGAGGAGGTTCTGGATGAACCGGAGGAAGAAAAGACTGAACCCCAGGGCAGGAACAAGCCGAAACAGCACAAAAAAGAAGGCCGCCTCCATACCAGGAAAAAGAACGACGGAGACGATGTGAGCACTCAGTTTGAGCGCATCATTACGGCCTTCGGTATTGTGGCGGCAATCATTATTGTGGCGGTGGTGCTGTTTGTATTTTCACGCCTTACAGGGCTCTTCAGGCAGGGCAGCAATAAGCCGTCCACAGAGACAGTTGCCGTGACCACCGAAGGCGCCCCCACCATTGTGGACATTAACACAGAGGACCAGATAAATATGCCCAGTGTTCTGGGGCTGCCCCAGGATATGGCCAGGGAAAAGCTGAAGGAGAGCAGCCTGGTGATGGAGGTCATGGGCAGCGAGTACTCTGATAACTATACGGAAGGACAGGTCATGGGCCAGGATATTCTGGCAGGCACCGTGGTCAAGAAGTGGAGTACCGTGGGAGTGACAATCAGCAAGGGCAGCGATAAGGTGGACCTGAATGCCATGGACCTGACCCAGATGACCGGAGAGGACGCCAAGCTTCTGCTGGAGCAGAAAGGGCTGGCTGTGGAGGTTGCAGAGGAGAACAGCGACACTGTCATAAAGGGCAATGTGATTCGGTTCAGCCCCCAGGTGGTGAAGGTGGGCGAGAGTGTCAGCCTCTATGTAAGCAAGGGCTCCCAGAATGTGGAGGGACGGGTCCCCAATCTTCTGGGACAGCCGCCCACATCAGCAGACGCCCTGCTGGCAGGCGCAGGCCTTTTAACAGGAAATGTGACCATGGAGGCCAGCGATACGGTGGAGGAGGGCCTGATTATCAATCAGTCAGAGTCGCCGGGAACCATTCTTCCTCCGGGCTCAGCAGTGGATTATGTGGTCAGCGGCAAGCCTGCACAGACCCAGGCGGAGGATGAGAGGTATTATATCGGCTCTATTGACGAGGCATGTTCCCTGAGCAACTATATAGGACCGGCTTCCCAGACCAGCAGCGTGCGCGTGCTGATTCGCCTCAACCAGACCAACGATGAGGGTGCTTCTGTTTACACCACCCTAATGAGTCCAAGGCTGGTAGTGGGAGCCCAGACCGTGCCCGTGGTATTCCCCAGAATCAAGGGGGCCTACGGTGTGGACAGCGGTATGGTGGAAGTGGTGGATGCAGATAATTTAACAGTAATCAAGTCCTATCCGGTGTCATTTTTCCCGGTGGGATAAGAGGAGTATATGACAGGTAAGATAATCAAAGGAATTGCAGGCTTTTATTATGTCAATGACGGCAGGAACCATGTGTACCAGTGCAAGGCTAAGGGCGTGTTCCGCAACCGCAAGATTAAGCCCCTGGTGGGGGACAATGTGGAGTTCTCTGTTTTGGATGAGGGGGAGAAGGAGGGGAATATCGACGCCATCCTTCCCCGGGAGAACGCCCTTATCCGTCCGGCCGTGGCAAATGTGGACCAGGCTCTGGTCGTGTTTGCCGTCACGCATCCGGAACCGAATCTGAACCTTCTGGACCGTTTTCTGGTGATGATGGGGATTCAGGGGGTGCCGGTCATCATCTGCTTTAACAAGGTTGATTTGGGGGAGGCAGGTCTTGTGGATAAGTACCGGGCTATCTATGAGAGGGCAGGGTATGAGGTCCATTTTGTCAGTACCTACGACGACACAGGGCTGGGGGAAATGAGAAAAATCCTCAGAGGAAAAACCTCAGTACTGGCCGGGCCGTCGGGCGTGGGAAAATCCTCACTGACTAACTGCATCCAGCCTCAGGCAGCCATGGAGACAGGGGATATCAGCCATAAGATTGAGAGGGGACGCCATACCACCCGGCATTCCGAACTGTTTTATGTGGAAGAGGACACCTACATGATGGATACGCCGGGATTCAGCTCCATGTTCATTGATACCCTGGAGCCGGGAGCGTTGAAGGATTATTTTCCTGAGTTCGGGCCATATGAGGACGAGTGCAAATTCCTGGGATGCCTCCACGTGGGCGAGCGGGTCTGCGGTGTGAAGGAGGCCCTGAAACGGGGTGAGCTGAGCGCCAGCCGGTATGACAATTACATCCTCATGTATGAGGACCTGAAAAATAAAAGGAGGTACTAGACATGTATTATAAATTAGCGCCGTCGATTCTTGCGGCTGATTTTACCCGCCTGGGAGAACAGGTGAAGGAGGTGTACGGGGCAGGGGCCGAGTATCTTCACCTGGACGTGATGGACGGGGCTTTTGTGCCCAGCATCTCCTTTGGCATGCCGGTAATCAAGAGCCTGCGCCCATGTACAAGGGCTGTTTTTGATGTGCACATGATGGTGGAGGAGCCGGGACGCTATGTGGAGGATATGAAGGACTGCGGAGCGGATATTATAACAGTCCAGGCTGAGGCCTGTACCCATCTGGACCGTGTGGTGAACCAGATTAAGGAAGCCGGTCTGAAGGCAGGCGTGGCTTTGAATCCGGCCACACCCGTGGAATCCCTGGAGTGTATCCTCGGTGCTCTGGATATGGTGCTTATAATGACCGTGAATCCTGGTTTCGGAGGCCAGAAGTTTATTCCTTATACCCTGAACAAGATACGCCGGCTCAGAGACATGCTGAATGACCAGGGGCTTAAGACGGACATTCAGGTGGACGGCGGTGTAAATGCAGGCAATGTCCGGGAAATCATTGAGGCGGGCGCCAATATATTTGTGGCTGGCTCTGCTGTCTTTGGCCAGGACCCCTCTGCCAGAACCAGGGAATTCATGGATATTTTAAAGGAATATGAGAAATGAAGCGTTGTCTGATTATAACCGGCGGAAAACTGGACCTGTCCTTCGCCGGTTCTTTTTTGGGACAGGAAACATTTGATAAAGTCATTGCAGTGGATGCAGGACTGGAGGCCGTAAAGGCCCTGGGCCTGGAGCCGGATATGATTGTAGGTGATTTTGACACGGTGCGGCCGGAGGTACTGGCATATTACAGGAGAATGGAACATATTGTCTGGGATACCCATCAGCCGGAAAAGGATGAAACGGACACAGAGCTGGCCCTTTTAAAAGCCCAGGCAACGGGATGCACCCAGGTGGTGGTGCTGGGTGCCACAGGCGGACGCATGGACCATATGCTGGGCAATATCCATCTGCTGTTTCCATGCCTGCAAAAGGGAATGGAGGCATATATCCTGGACAGCCAGAACCGTATTTACCTGATAGACGGGGAGAGGACCTTTAAGAGGAATGAGACCTGGGGGAAATACATTTCCTTCCTTCCGCTTACCGGGGAGGTCAGGGGCATTACCCTTACCGGCTTTAAGTACCCGCTCCATGAGAAGGACATAGAAATAGGCACCAGCCTCTGTATCAGCAATGAACTTGTGGGGGAGGAAGGGACCATTACCTTTACGGACGGGGTGCTGATTGTGGTGGAATCCCATGATTGACAAAATTGATTCCGGATGTTTGTTTTCATGAATTCTTACAAAACTGGCCTGGTCAAAACTTATCAAACTGGATATTTAAAACATTCCACCTTAGTGATACCATAGGTGACATGAATGGATGCATTCCATGCAGTAAGAAATATACAATATGAGGAGAGTGTTAGTATGAAGACATCCAGTGCAGTGACAGCAGGTCATAACAGGGGCCTGGAAGACAGCCGTATCTACAAGCTGGCCCTGACCGGCCTGTTTGCGGCATTATCCTATGTGGTTTTTACATTTTTGCAGATAAAGATTACCCTTCCGGGAGGCGATGCCACCTCCATCCATCTGGGCAATGCGGTCTGTGTCCTGGGAGCCCTGATGTTAGGAGGTTTTTACGGCGGATTAGGGGGTGCTCTGGGCATGACCATCGGGGATTTGTTCGACCCTGTTTATGTTGTGTATGCGCCGAAAACCTTTCTGTTAAAACTCTGCATCGGCCTGATAACCGGTCTGGTGGCCCACAGGCTTGGCAGGATTAATGAGAGCTCCGATAAGCGCCATGTATTCCGTTTTGTGGTGGCTGCCTCTGTCTGCGGGCTGCTGTTCAATGTTATTTTTGACCCATTGGTGGGATATTATTATAAGCTGGCCATTCTGGGCAAGCCTGCGGCAGAGCTGGTGCTGGCCTGGAACATTGCCTCCACCTCCATCAATGCGGTTACATCTGCCATTGCGGCGGTGGCCATCTACATGCCCCTTCGCAGCACACTTATAAGGACCGGGCTCTTTGACCGGCTCAGATGACAGGAGATTTGACATGAGTGCTTACCGACAGAAAAAGATTGCCATGATTAATGATTTATCCGGATACGGCCGCTGTTCCCTGACAGTGGCTATTCCCATTTTATCCGCCATGAAGGTCCAGTGCTGCCCCATACCCACCTCCATCTTGTCCAACCACACAGGGTTTCCCGTCTATTTCTTTGACGATTACACGGCGAAGATGGGAGAGTTCATCCGCAAGTGGAAGGAGCTGGAGCTGACCTTTGACGGCATTGTCAGCGGTTTTCTGGGTTCCGAGGCGCAGATTGAGATTGTGATGGATGTGATACGGCAGTTCGGCCAGGAAGATACCAAGGTAATTATAGACCCAATTATGGGGGACCACGGGGAGACTTATGCGACCTATACGCCGGCCATGTGCAGCCGCATGAAGGAGCTGGTGTCCATGGGGGATATTGTTACCCCCAATCTGACAGAAGCGTGTATCCTGACCGGCAGGACTTACCGCAGGGATGGCTGGAGCAGGACGGAACTTAAGGAGCTGGCAGGGGAAATCCAGGCCATGGGACCCAGATGCGTGGTTATCACAGGTGTGAACCAGGGCGGTTTTATTATGAATGTGGTGGCTGAGGGAGAGCGGACCGCCTTCCCTAGAACCAGGCGTGTGGGCCATGAGAGGCCGGGAACCGGGGATGTGTTCTCCTCCGTGGTGTCGGCTGCCGCCGTAAGGGGATGGAGTCTGGACCGCGCGGTGCGCCTGGCGGCCTCTTTCGTAAAAGCCTGCATTGCCAGGTCCGAGGAGCTGGAAATACCCATAGCCAACGGCGTGTGCTTTGAGGAACTGATGGAGGTGCTTGTCCGTGCAGTGGACAGCAGGCATGAACCGGGAAAACCGGTATAAAGCGGGGAAGCTTGATGCGGCGCGGGAAAACCGGCATAAGGCGGGGACGCTGACATGAGGCGGAAAGGCCGCCTGGATTGTATGCAGGCCACAGTTCAGGCGGCAGAATAAAAAAGCTTATCCATTGCGTTTTTCCCGGGATGGTGTTATATTATAGAAACCAGACAATAGGGAAATATAAGCATCTATCGCTCATTATCCTATTTTAAGAAATCTGAATGTATCTGTTTTTTAGCTTTCATCTAATTATTCAGCCCAGTATACATATACGTCGGGCAATTATTCCATTATTAAGTATCGTTTTAGTACACGAAAGGCAAAGGAACTATTGTCTGGTTTATGAGAAAACGCTATAATGGGGATAGGGTCTTATATGGCTTGCCGGAACAGGAGGCTGTATGGGAAAAAGAAACCAGTCTGACCGGGCGGAAAACATGGGCTTTAGCCAGATAGAGGACCGGGTGATGAAGATGGCGGCCCAGTTTTTTGGCGAGGATTTACTGCCGTATGTGGGAGTAGAGGGCAGGATAGCCGGAATTGCGCCTACTGAACACATTCATCTGGAGATGCGCAGGCTGGAGGAGGACTTTAATTTCATCATGACAGACGGTTCATGGAGGCATCTGGAGTTTGAGAGCGACAGCATTACGCAGAAAGACTTGAGGCGGTTCCGTGAATACGAGGCCTACATAGGATTTGCGTATGATGTCCAGGTTACGACCGTGGTATTGTGCACATCAAAGGTAAAGGTCCTGATGAGGGAACTGATGAATGGTGATAGTGTCTACAGAATAAAACTGGTGCGTCTGAGAGACAGGAGTGGGGATAAGGTTTTTGAAAAGCTGGGGCGGAAGATTCGCAAGGGTAAGGCGCTGAAACGCCGCGATGTGTTTCCGCTGCTGTTGGCTCCGTTCATGTCGGGAACCATGGGCATGGCGAAACGCATTTATCAGGGGATGGAGTTTTTACAGAGGAAGGAACTTGATATAGACGATGACGAGAGAAAAAAGATGCAGTCAGTGCTGTATGCACTGGCAGTCAAGTTCTTGAACCGGGAGGAATTAGGTCAGATAAAGGAGAGGATTGGAATGACTGTTCTAGGTGAAATGCTGTTGGAGCAAGGTATTGAGCAAGGTATTGAGAAAGGTATTGAGAAGGGTATGAGGGAAGGCAAAAGAGAAGGGGCCGTACAGGCGCTTGAGCGTGTAAACACCCTGAATGCAAGGCTGGCAGAGGCTGGCAGGACAGATGATATTATTCGGGCGGCCACGGACCGGCAGTATCAGGACCGGTTATTTCATGAGTTTGGTCTGTGACAGCTGTAAGCGGGGCAGGATAAGACTGAATAAGGGGAGGGACGGCATGAGAACAATCTATCGGAATGGCGTTGTGTACACAGGGGAGTTTCCCCTGTGCCGGGCCTTTGTGGTGGAGGAGGGTAAGTTTATTTATGCAGGCACTGATGAAGGCGCCCTGGCCATGGGGGATGCAGGGGATGAGGTGAAGGATTTAAAGGGAAGGTTTGTGTGCGCCGGATTTAATGATTCCCACATGCATATTCTGAGCTATGGAAACGCCCTCCGCGCAGCGGATTTATCCCTGCACACCCGGTCCCTGGCCGGAATGAAGGAGTATATGAAGGAATTTATCCGGGAACAGTCCGTAAAGCCCGGTACCTGGGTAATGGGAAGGGGATGGAACCATGATTATTTTCAGGACGAAAAGCGGTTTCCGGACCGCCATGACCTGGATATGATATCCACGGACCACCCCATCTGTCTTACAAGGACATGCGGCCACGCCTGTGTGGTGAATACCATGGCCCTTAATCTGGCAGGCGTCACTGGGAATACGCCCCAGGCGGAAGGCGGCCTCTATGAGGTGGATGAAAACGGGATGCCCAACGGAATATTCCGGGAAAATGCAATGGACCTAATCTATGGATGCCTGCCTGAGCCGGCAAAGGAGGATATAAAGGAAATGATACGGACAGCGTCCAAAGCGCTGAACCGTTACGGTGTCACCTCCTCCCAGACAGATGATTTGCTGGCCTTTAACAACGTGCCTTATGAGAGGGTGCTGGAGGCATACAGGGAACTGGAAGCAGAGGGAAGGATGACGGTCCGGGTCTGTGAGCAGTCCCAGTTCACCACCCTGGAGGAGCTTAAGGGATTTGTGGAAAAGGGGTATAATACGGGCTGGGGCAGCCAATGGTTTAAGATTGGCCCCCTTAAAATGCTGGGAGACGGTTCCCTGGGAGCCAGGAGCGCCTATCTCAGCCAGCCCTACGCGGACGACGCATCCACCCGGGGAATCCCTATTTTTACCAGACAGCAGCTTAAGGATATGGTGGGCTATGCCAATTCCCAGGGAATGCAGGTGGCTGTCCATGCCATTGGGGACGGCATTCTGGATGATGTCCTGGCAGCCTATGAAACGGCCCTTGCACAGAATCCCAGAGAGGACCACCGCCACGGCATTGTCCACTGCCAGATTACACGGCCGGACCAGCTGGAGCAGTTTGGAAGGCTGTCCCTCCATGCATACATCCAGTCCATTTTTCTTGATTATGACATCCACATTGTGGAGGAACGCATTGGAAAGGAGAGGGCTGCATCCAGCTATCATTTCCGGACCCTCTATGAGATTACCCGTACCTCCAATGGCTCAGACTGTCCGGTGGAGCTGCCGGATGTGATGAAGGGAATACAATGCGCGGTTACCAGGACAACGGTGAGTGACCATACAGGCCCCTATCTTCCGGAACAGGCCCTGGATATAAAGCAGGCCCTGGATTCCTATACCGCAGAAGGCGCCTGGGCTTCCTTTGAGGAGAGGGTAAAGGGACGGATTGCTCCGGGAATGCTGGCGGATTTTGTGATACTGGGGGCAAATCCTTTTGAAACCGCCCCGGAGGAGCTGGCCTGCATTCCGGTGGAAGCCACTTATGTGGACGGCGTATGCCGGTACAGCAGACAGACAGAAGGAAAACGGCAGCAGGAAAAAACAGAAAAAGGGCTTTTATTTCCTGGGAAAATGTTATATACTCTTTAACAGTACAGGAATACCTGTCCAGAAATGGAAGATAGTATATCAAGGAAATCCAGGAGGAATACCATGTTAGATTTAAGATTTGTTAGAGAGAACCCGGAGATTGTAAAGCAGAACATTAAGAATAAATTCCAGGACAGCAAGCTGCCGCTGGTGGACGAAGTGATTTCACTGGACACAGAGGCAAGGACTACACAGAAGGAGGCCGATGATTTAAGGGCCAGCCGCAATAAACTGTCCAAGCAGATTGGCATGCTCATGGGCCAGGGCAGGAAGGACGAGGCAGAGGCCGTGAAGCAGGAGGTCAGCGCCAATTCAGCACGTCTGGCGGAGCTGGAGGAAAAAGAAGGACAGCTTTCTGAGAAGATTACAAAGATTATGATGACCATTCCCAATATCATCGACCCAACCGTACCCATTGGCAGGGATGACAGTGAAAACGTGGAAGTGGAGCGGTTTGGCGAGCCCGTGGTACCGGATTTTGAGATTCCCTATCACACAGACATTATGGAGCGGTTTAACGGCATTGACCTGGACGCGGCCAGAAGAGTGGCGGGCAATGGCTTCTATTATCTGATGGGAGATATTGCAAGGCTTCATTCAGCAGTGATTTCCTATGCAAGGGATTTTATGATTAACCGCGGATTTACCTACTGCGTGCCTCCTTTCATGATTCGCAGCAACGTGGTAACAGGCGTTATGAGCTTTGCCGAGATGGATGCCATGATGTATAAGATTGAGGGGGAGGACCTGTACCTGATTGGTACCAGCGAGCACTCCATGATTGGCAAATTCATCGACACCATCACGCCGGAGCAGCAGCTTCCCCTGACCCTGACCAGCTATTCTCCCTGTTTTCGCAAGGAGAAGGGCGCCCACGGCATTGAGGAGAGAGGCGTTTACCGTATCCACCAGTTTGAAAAGCAGGAGATGATTGTGGTCTGCAGGCCTGAGGAAAGCCCTATGTGGTATGACAAGCTGTGGCAGAACACCGTGGATTTATTCCGTTCCCTGGATGTTCCGGTCCGCACACTGGAGTGCTGCTCCGGCGACCTGGCTGACCTTAAGGTGAAGTCCGTGGATGTGGAGGCATGGTCCCCAAGACAGAAGAAGTATTTTGAGGTGGGAAGCTGCTCCAACCTGGGAGATGCCCAGGCCCGCCGTCTGAGAATCCGCGTACAGGGGGAGGACGGAGGCAAGTACCTGGCCCACACCCTGAACAATACTGTGGTGGCTCCTCCGCGTATGCTGATCGCTTTCCTGGAGAACAACCTTCAGGCGGACGGCAGCGTGAAGATTCCGGAAGTGCTGCGTCCTTACATGGGCGGCATGGAAGTGATGGTTCCCAAGAATTAAACATGTTTCATGTACCGGTCTGCATCCTGCGGTGCAGGCCGGTTTTGTACAAAGAAAGGAGAGAACTATGATTACATTTAACCATTTTAATTTTAATGTATTGGATTTGGAAAAGAGCCTGGCCTTTTATAAGGAGGCGCTGGACCTGGAACCGGTGAGAGAGAAAAATGCTTCGGACGGCTCCTTTAAGCTGGTATATCTGGGAGACGGCGTAACTGGCTTTACCCTGGAGCTGACATGGCTGCGGGACCGGCAGGAAGCCTATGACCTGGGAGAGTGCGAATTCCACCTGGCATTCCATGTGGATGATTTTGAGAGCTGCCATAAGCACCATGAGGAGATGGGATGCATCTGCTACGAGAATCCGGGCATGGGCATTTATTTCATCAAGGATCCGGACGGTTACTGGCTGGAAATCGTGCCGGCTGATAAGCAGAGATAATGGGTCTGGGAAAAAAGATAAGGCAGTCCGGCGAATTCCAAAGGGAATTGACGCCGGGCTGCCTTTTCATGTATTTATGGGAATGTCCCACAACCTTTTTATTTAAATTCGCTGTATTTCTCTTCGCAGTACTGGCAGCGGTAAACCTCTGCCTTCTCGTCTGCCAGGTAGAAGATATGGGGAAGCTCCTGCTCAATGGATGTGATGCAGCGGGGGTTCTTGCACTGAATCACATTGGTGATTTTCTTGGGAAGCTTTAATGCCCGTTTTTCGGCAATCTTGTCCCCGCGGATGATGTTCACCGTAATGTTGTGGTCAATGTAGCCCAGTACCTTTAAGTCAACCGTATCCAGTCCGCCCTCGATTTTAATGATATCCTTGCGTCCCATCTTGTTGCTGCGGGCATTCTTGATGATGGCTACCTGGCATTCCAGCTTGTCCAGGCCCAGGTGATAGTAGATGTCCAGGCTTTTTCCTGCCTCAATGTGGTCCAGGACAATGCCTTCTTTTAATCCGCTGATGTTTAACATGGCTTCTGCACCTCCAGTAATCTCATGATTAATGCCATACGCACGTATACGCCGTACTGTGCCTGCTTGAAATAGGCAGCCCTTGGGTCGTCATCCACTTCCACGGATATTTCATTTACCCTGGGAAGAGGATGGAGCACATACATGTCTTCCTTGGCAAGCTTCATTTTCTTCTTATCTAAAATGTAACAGTCTTTCAAACGGATGTAATCTTCCTCATTGAAGAAGCGCTCCTTCTGTACGCGTGTCATGTAAAGGATGTCTAACTGCCCCAGAGCGTCGTCCAGGTTGCCCACCTCCTCAAAAGGCACATGGTTGGCAATGAGCACGTCGTCGCGGATATTGTCCGGGATACGCAGCTCAGGAGGGGAAATCAGTATAAATTTGATGTTGGGATAACGGACCATGGCGTTGATTAAGGAATGTACGGTACGGCCGAATTTCAGGTCTCCGCAGAAGCCGACCGTCAGATTGTCCAGACGTCCCTTCATGGAGCGTATGGTCATAAGGTCAGTTAAGGTCTGGGTGGGATGTTGGTGGCCGCCATCCCCGGCATTAATGACTGGAATCTGGGCCTTCTGGGCGGCTACGAATGCAGCGCCTTCTTTTGGATGCCTCATGGCACAGATATCAGCATAACAGGAAATCATGCGGATGGTATCGGCTACGCTTTCGCCTTTTGCAGCAGAACTGGAATTGGCGGATGAAAAACCTAATACACTGCCGCCCAGGTTCAGCATGGCAGCTTCAAAACTTAAACGTGTCCGTGTACTTGGCTCGTAGAAAAGGGTGGCCAGTTTCTTGCCGTCACATACATGGGCATATCCTGGAAGATTCTGTTCAATGTCCCTTGCAAGGGCCAGAAGGTCATCAATTTCTTCCACAGAGAAGTCTAAGGGATTCAATAAATGTCTCATGGGAGTCTCCTTTGCGCATTATATTGTAAAATATTGATTTTGGGAAATAGTTCACACTCTACCAGTGCGATAGCCGGACCAGCCAGATATGGCACTGATTTGTGCCTCGTCATATTCTTACATAGAATGTGGTATAAGTCAAGTAAAAATTACAGGCTTTTTAAAAAATTGTCTGCGGAGATTGCCTGGGGCAAAGGGGATTGCCCTTTATCTGCCTGGTCTTCCGCAGACCTGTGTGATGTAGGCGCTGGGGGTCATACCTGTTTTTTTCTTGAATAGCTGGGAAAAATACTGTGGATTGTTTCCGAGTCCCACTTCCTGGGCCACGTCCTGTATCTTATCAAGTCCTCTGGATGCCAGCAGCTGTTTGGCGGTCTTAATCCGCATGTCAGCCAGGTAGGTGGAAAACTTGGTGCCTGTTTCCTTCAGGAATTTTTTGCTGACATAGTCCACATTCATAAAGAGATAGTTTTTGGCAATATATTTAAGGGTCAGGTTGTCATCCTGCAGGTTCCGGCTTACATAATCAAATATCTGCTGGGTCATGGTGCTGACGGACTGGCCGCTGTCCGGCTCCCTCAGTATATCCTCCACCCGTTCAATGGCAAGGTTTTTAAGGTCTGTCAGACTCTGTTCATTTTCAATCCGGACCAGCAGTTCGGTCAGCTGGGTGGATGAGAGGGAAGGGATGTTCAGGGTAAGCTTCATAAACAGGTTGCTGGCAATCTGTTTTAAAAAGGTGATGTCATTTATATCCTTAATAAGCTCGGTCAGCTTCTGCATGGAATCCTGGTGCCTGTTCAGGATGGACTGGCACAGCTGCTCCAGTTCATTTATATGGGTGTTGTAATTGCAGGTGTAGAGCAGATGGAAATTATTGATATAGTAAATCATCCCAAACCGCCTGATTTTCTTAAGGACCACCACCAGAAGCTGTTCCAGGTTGGAATACAGGGTGGATTCGGTTTCCAGGGTAACGGCCTGGCCCTGGTAGTGCCTTTGGCAGATGAAACGTTCCAGGTCCCGGTAGTTTGCGGCAAAGTCCTTAAAGAACAGAAGCAGGGTATTATTTACGTATATGCCGTGGATGATGACCGAGGAGATGTTTTCCCCGCAGTACAGCCTTAAATCATCCAGAAACTCCTCCAGGTGTTCAAAGGACAGGAAATACACGTAATACAGCCTGTAGCCTGTGAATTTAAAGTCGATGTAGGATTCATAGGACCGTATGATGTCGGGAAAACTGCGGTTCTGGCATATGCTGTCATTGATAATACTGAAAATGACATTGTGGTTCATGCTGTTGATTGCCATGAAGCGGTCTGACACTATCCGCTCCATGATTTTCTGCTGGTAACAGTCCTTTTTGCACTGCTCAATACAGTCAATAATCTGCAGTTCATTGCAGGGCTTAAGGAGATAGTACTTGACCCCGTTTTTCATGGCTTCCTTGGCGTACTCAAACTCCCCGTAGCCGGAGAGGATGATGAACTGTACATTTAAATCCGTGCCTGAAATCCTGCGAATCAGCTCCAGGCCGTCCATGCCGGGCATCCGGATGTCGGTCAGCACGATATCCGGCGTTTCGTCCATTATCATGTCATATGTTTCCATGCCGTTTTTGCACAGGCCCACCACCTCGATGTCGTACTCCTTCCAGTTGATGATGGTGGATATGGTTTCTCGTATGATGCGTTCATCGTCTGCAATGATTAATTTAAGCATAGTCTTCTTCCTCTGTTCTGTATGGTATTGTGATGACTGCAATGGCCTTTTCATTCAGGTTCTTAAAGGACAGCCCGTAGGATTCCCCAAAAAACATCTGGATGCGCTGGTGGATATTGACCAGGCCGATGCCAAAGCCATGGGCATTTTTGGTGCCGTCCTGAAGCTTTTCAAGGAGTCCGTCCTCAAATACAGAGCCTTCATTTGACACCTCCACAATCAGCAGCTCCCCTTCCCGATAGGTCCGTATGCTGATTTCGCAGGTATCCATCATTTCTTCCATGCCGTAGCGGATGGCATTTTCCAGAAGGGGCTGGATGGTAAGGGGCAGGATAAGGGCCCTGCCCAGTTCTTCGGGACACTCCACATGGAAGAGAAGGCGGTCCTCAAAGCGTATTTTCTGGATGGTCATGTAGCTTCCGGCCAGCCCAATCTCATAGTCCAGGGTCACCAGGGGTTTTTTGTTGCTGAGGGTGGCGCGGAGCAGGGTTCCCAGGGATTCCACCATGGAGGAAATCTGCTGGTCCTTCAGCGCCTTGGCCCTCCAGTTAATGGTTTCCAGGGTGTTGTATAAAAAGTGGGGATTGATTTGGGATTCCAGCGCCTTAAGCTTGGCGTCCCGGCTTAAAATCTGATTCACATAATTGTTCTGGACCAGGTACTGGATGCGCCCCGCCATGGTGTCAAAATGCTGGTGCAGCCGGCTGATTTCATCGGTCCGTTTACTGTAATCCACCTCCACCTCAGGCATTTTAAGCTCCGTGCTGCTGAAGAATTCCATCTTTTTGATTAAAAGATTGAAGTCCTTTAAGATGTAACGGGTCAGCCGTCTGGAAAATGCCATGGCAATGATGAAGCCCACAATGAGCATGGCCAGGATAAGCCGGTAGGCCATGCCTGTGGAATTGGCAATCTGGTCATATGGGACCAGGTTTATGTAAGTCCAGTTGTAATGGGGAATGGTGTTCTTAACTGCAAAATAGCTGTGCCCGTCATGGTGCACAATGCTGTAGGGCTGGCCCGTCTGTTTCATAAAGCCATTGGCGGTTTCAGGGTCGATTCCGGCAGAGGTGTAAATGAGCTGGTCCCCGTCAAAGAGGATATAGCTGGAATCATCATAGGTGGTCACCGCCCGGTTGGCATCCCTTACAATCCGGTCCAGGTCCACAAATACCAGCAGATCGCCCAGGTGGTCCAGCTCCAGGTTGTACACCTTCCTGACACTGCGGCTGAGTATATACAGGCCGTGGTCATAGTCGATGGTCCAGGTGATGGCTCCCTCACGCTGCCTGGCCCTGTCCACCGCGTCCTGCACCGTGTCCCCATCTGCATTGTTTATGACCACGAAGTTCGTCAGGTTCTGGAAATACCGGTTGTTTAAGGCAATCGCGGATACGCCGTTATTTTTATATGCCTGCTGGTAATTGTTGATGGCTGTGCTGATGAGCGGGTTGTTGTCAGACCATACAAGAGGGTCATCCGTACTGTCAATGCTGTTTAAGGAATCCTGAATCACAGAGGAGGAGATAATGACAGAGGAAAGGGTCTCGATGCTCTTTAAGTTGCTGGAAATGGTCCGGGATGAAAAGGACAGATTTCCGGCAATGGCCTTGTAGAGCTGTTCATTGTATGCATTGGAGGAAATCCGCAGTCCTGCCAGCGCTATAATCAGAATCAGCACCACATTGGACAATACAACGGCCAGCAGCTTGTTTTTCATGGATAGATTTTCAAAGTCATGTTTTATCCGTTTCAGGTATTTCATAAGTTTCTCCTGTTTTCAGTGGAAATTTCCTGTCTTAATTTAATATATACCATATCCTCCAACAGGACAAGGGAAAGTTTCATCTGTATAAATGGTGTAAAAAAGTCGGAAAATTAATCATGGACATCGGTTTTATTGATTGGTTTGGAAGAAAAAAGCAGGTATAATCAGTTCATCAAAAGCAATTGAAGAACGAGGGAGGTTTTAATCATGAAAAAGAAATTAGCATTGGTGCTCACAGCTGCCCTGGCAGCAGCAAGCCTGACAGCATGCGGCGGTTCCGGTACAACAGATACCAAGGCAGCCGGTTCACAGGCAGAGGGGGCTTCCGGGGAAACAGCCGCAGCCGGAGACAGTTCTGAAATGGTGGTTGCCTGGTGGGGCAACCAGGTAAGAAATGAGCGCACTCAGGCCATTCTGGAGCTGTACTCGGAACAGAATCCAGGCGTTACATTTGACGGGCAGTTCTCAGAGTGGGCAGATTACTGGAACAAGCTGGCAACCGCTGCTGCCGGACATTCCATGCCTGACATTGTCCAGATGGATTACAAATACATCCAGCAGTATGTGAACAATGATTTGCTGGTGGACTTGACACCTTATATTGAAGACGGCACCATCGACGTGTCAAACTGCAATGAGGATGTACTGAACTCCGGTAAGGTGGGAGAGGGGCTTTACGCTATCTGCAACGGCATCAACGCGCCGGCCCTGCTGTACAACAAGACAGCCCTGGATGAGGCAGGCATCACGGTAAAAGACAACATGACCATGGACGAGTTCATTGCCCTCTGCAAGGAAATCAGGGAAAAGACAGGGTATAAGACCAACATCGCATATAACAACGGCGAGAACTTCATCGAATATTTCCTCCGTGCCAATGATGTAGTCATGTTCGAGGAAGGAAAGCTGGGCGGAACAGCAGAGGATTATGTGTCCTATTTCAAGCTCTACGAGGAAGGCATTAGGGACGGATGGGTTGTGGATCCTTCCATATTTGCAGAGAGAACCATCGGCTCCGTGGAGCAGGACCCAATGGTATATGGTTCCAATCCTGAGACAATGTCCTGGTGCGCATTCAACTATACCAACCAGCTTACAGCCATCCGAAGCGCTGCGCCTGAAGGCGTGGAGATTGCCATGACCACCTGGCCGTCAGCAGACCCTGTTAAGTCCGATTATCTGAAGCCAAGCCAGTTCTTCGCAGTTACAAAGGACAGTGCAAATCCGGACGAGGCAGCCAAGGTCCTGAACTTTATCACCAATTCAGTTGAGTGTAATGAAATCCTTTTAGGCGAGAGAGGTATTCCTCTGTCTTCATCCGTAGCTGATTCCATTGCGCCTAAGATGGATGAGACCAGCCAGGAAGTAATTAAGTTTATCAATGAAGTTGTATCCGATAATTCTTCCCAGATTAACCCGCCGGCAGCCGACGGCTCCAGCGAGGTAAACGACCTTCTCAACAAGCTGGAGGAGCAGGTGTGCTACGGCCAGATGACGGCTGAGGATGCCGGACAGCAGCTGTTTACAGAGGGTTCAAAAATCATGGAGTCCAAGAAAAATTAACAAATTAAAAAGAGCGGCTGCTGGCGGCCGCTCTTTTACCAGGAGGAGAGGCTATGAAGGAATTAAAGCAGCAGCTCAGCAAGGAAAGTGTGGCCGGTGTCCTGTTTACACTGCCCTTTACCATTGGATTCCTGCTGTTCATGATTGTTCCAATGGGAATTTCATTGTATTATTCGTTCTGCGACTACGATATCCTGTCGCCGCCTGTTTTTACAGGCCTTAAGAATTTTATTTCCATGTTCCAGGACGAGACGTTTTTTAAAACACTGAAGGTGACGTTTTTCTTTGCATTTGTGTCTGTACCGCTCAAACTTCTGTTTGCTTTGATTGTGGCCATGCTTTTGCTGGAAAATTCCAAAATGTCCGGTTTTTACAGGGCCGCCTATTACCTTCCTTCCATCATCGGCGGTTCCGTGGCAGTATCCATCTTATGGAAGAGGATGTTTGCCATGGACGGCGTGGTAAACAAGCTTCTGGGAATGATGGGAATCCAGACCAGCTTTTCATGGCTGGGCGATACCAGGACAGCCATATGGGTTCTTATATTACTGGTGGTCTGGCAGTTTGGTTCATCCATGCTTATCTTCCTCTCATCCTTAAAGCAGGTTCCCCAGTCCCTGTATGAGGCTGCTGAGGTGGACGGCGCCAGCGCTCCGGCAAAGTTCTTTAAGATTACCCTGCCCCTGCTGACACCTACCATATTTTTCAACCTGGTCATGCAGATGATTAACGGATTCCTGGCTTTTACCCAGTGCTATATCATTACCCAGGGAAAACCCATGAATTCCACCCTGCTCTATACCGTGTATATGTATAAGCAGTCCTTTGAATTCTACAACACAGGATACGGTGCAGCCCTGGCATGGGTCATGCTGGCTGTGATTGGCCTGATAACCCTGTTCCTGTTTGCCACAAAACGGTTCTGGGTATATGAAGGAGGTCTTTAATCATGAAAGAGAAGCGAGTGGTGAAAAAAGCAGTATACCATGTGATTGTTTTCGTCATCGGAATTATCATGATTTATCCCCTCATATGGATGGTCATGAGTTCCTTTAAGGAGAACAGCACCATATTCTCCACAGCAGGCAGCCTGATACCGGAGAAATTCATAGTCAGCAATTATTCCACGGGATGGAAAGGGTTTGGAAAGATTTCCTTTGCCACGTTCTTTAAGAATTCCATCTTTATCTCAGTGGTAGCCACCCTGGGAACCGTAGCCTCATCCGCCCTGGTGGCCTACGGGTTTGCCAGGTTCAAGTTCAGGGGCAGGGGCATTCTGTTTGCAGCCATGCTGCTGTCCATGATGCTTCCCGCCCAGGTGCTGATGATTCCCCAGTATCTGTGGTATCAGAAGCTGGGCTGGGTGGGTTCCTACATGCCTTTGACTGTTCCGTATTTCTTTGCCATACAGGGATTCTTCGTGTACCTGATTTCCAACTTCATCAGCGGCATTCCCACGGAGCTGGATGAGGCGGCCAAGATTGACGGATGTTCCTATGCAGGTATTTTTACACGCATTATGCTGCCTCTTATTAAGCCGGCATTGGTTACGGCCTGTATATTCTCCTTCATGTGGAGATGGGATGATTTCCTGTCGGCCCTGCTGTATGTCAGCAAATCCAGCATGTACCCGGTCAGCCTTGCGCTTAAGCTTTTCTGCGACCCGGGCTCATCATCGGATTACGGCGCCATGTTCGCCATGGCTACCCTATCCATCCTGCCGTCCATCCTTATATTCCTGTTTTTCCAGAAATATCTGGTTGAGGGCATCAGTACTTCCGGCCTGAAAGGATAATACATATGGAACATGAAATGAAGATAATAGACGGACACGTCCATCTGGTACAGTACATAGCCGGAACAGGGGCAGGCGGGGAGCTGCGTTATGCCGGAGACGGCATGGCGGAATATGCTTCGGGAGAACGGTTCAGGATGCTTCCGGATGAATTCTCCGGCGGAGTGGTGACGGCCGGGGATATTCTGCGGAAGATGGATGAGAACGGAGTGGAGAAGGCAGTGCTGCTGCAGGGAAATTACTTTGGTTTCCAGAATCTTTATTCCATGGATGCGGTTAAAAAATATCCGGACCGGTTCCGGGCAGCCGCCTCCTACGACCCCTTTTGCCGGAACAGGGAACAGATACGCAGACACCTGTTTGAAGAACTGGGTTTTTCCATTGTAAAGTTTGAGGTCAGCACGGGTTCCGGGCTCATGGCCAGTCACTTTACGCTGCCCCTGGACGGGGATATCATGAAGGCTGAATATGATTATGCGGACGAGCATGGTCTGGTGTTTGTCATTGACATCGGCAAATGCGGCAGCGAGAGCTGGCAGACTGACCGGCTCAGAACTGTGATAATGGAGCATCCGGGCATGAAGTTTGTGGTCTGCCATCTGCTGGCCGTGTCCATGAGGGATGAGGATAAGCTGGTGGAAGGGCTCAGGAAGCTGGCCCTGCCCAATGTGTGGTTTGATTTGGCGGCCCTGCCCCATAACTGCGGCCCTGACGCCTACCCCTATCCCAACGCGGTGCGGTATCTGAGGCATGGAATCGAGATAGCAGGGGCAGACCGTCTCATCTTTGGAACAGATATACCTTCGGTGCTGAAGGAGGACAGCTATCAGCATCTGATTCAGTATATTACCTGCAGTGATGCATTTTCCAGGGAGGAAAAAGAACAAATCATGTACAGAAATGCTGAGAAGGTGTATTTTCAGTAAGAATAAAGTGCTCATAACAAGGAGGATAATATGAAGTATAGTGATAATAAGGTGACGGATATTCAGATTGCATACATTGGAGGCGGTTCCAGGGGATGGGCCTGGACCTTTATGACAGACCTGGCCCTGGAGGACCAAATCAGCGGCACCATAAGGCTGTATGATATTGACAGTGAGGCGGCAAAGAACAATGAGATTATCGGCAACCGCCTGATGCAGAGGGATGACGCCAAGGGAGACTGGAAATTTGAGACCAGCTTAAGCCTTAAGGACGCCCTGACCGGCTGTGATTTCGTTGTCATCTCCATTCTTCCGGGTACCTTTGATGAGATGGAGTCCGACGTCCATCTTCCGGAGCGCCTGGGAATCTACCAGTCGGTAGGCGATACGGCGGGACCAGGCGGAATGGTCCGGGCCCTGCGCACCATTCCCATGTTCGTGGACATTGCCGAGGCCATAAAGGAGTACGCGCCAAAGGCATGGGTAATCAATTATACCAACCCGATGTCGCTGTGCGTAAAGACATTGTATCATGTATTTCCGGAAATTAAGGCATTCGGGTGCTGCCATGAGGTATTTGGCACACAGAAGGTCCTTAAAGGAATCTGCGAGGAAAGCTGCGGAGAGACAGATATTGACTGGCATGACATCCATGTGAATGTGCTGGGTATCAACCATTTCACCTGGTTTTCAAGCGCATCCTATAAGGGAATTGATTTATTCCCTGTGTACAGGGATTATATTGACAGGCATTTTGACCAGGGGTATGAGGTGGAAGGGGAAAACTGGATGAATTCCTCCTTTAAATGCGCCAACCGGGTTAAAATGGACCTGTTTAAGAGGTACGGCCTCATTGCTGCTGCAGGCGACCGGCATCTGGCTGAGTTCATGCCTGGAAATGAGTACCTGAATGACCCGGAGACAGTTGCATCCTGGAAATTCGGGCTGACCACGGTGCAGTGGAGGAAGAATGACCTGAAGGAAAGGCTGGAGAGAAGCAGCAGACTGGCTTCCGGCAGTGAGGAAGTGAAGCTGGAGCCCACCGGTGAAGAGGGGATTCTTTTAATCAAGGCCCTCTGCGGCCTTACAAGGGTTGTCAGCAATGTAAATATCCCCAATACGGCCTGCCAGATTACCAACCTGCCGTCAGACGCCCTGGTGGAGACCAATGCTGTCTTTGAAAAGGACCACATTTACCCGGTGGTTGCAGGAGCTGTGCCTGAACAAGTAAAGGAACTTCTGATGCCCCATCTGGAAAACCATGAGCTGATTATGGAAGCAGCCCTTAAGCCGGATAAGGAGAAGGTGGTCAGGGCATTTATGAACGACCCGCTTGTAAAGGGAAAGAACTGCAGGGAAGAGGATGTCAGGCTTCTGGTGGACGACATGCTGAAGAACACGCTTGCATATCTTCCAAAAGGATGGGAATAGATGGACATGGAGTATGACAGCCAACTGCTTGCCTTCACAGATGCATTTATCATCAACCTTGCGCCGGTACCCCAGAAGGAGCCATTTTACGATGCAACCGGAGGGCCCTTTACCCATTCCAAGATAAGTAAATATGTGGAGCTTTATACGAAGGACGGGGTGAGGGGCGTGTGTCCCTGCTCATCCATCATGGAAAAGACCATACTTCCCCTCATCATGACCGGGGAGGAAAAGAGCTTCGGCCAATGGATGCACAAGGTATACTGGGCGTGCCGCAATTCCGGTTTTGACGGCGAGACAGCCGGGGAGGTGGGAAAGCTTGAGTACCTTCTCACCGACATCCTGGCAAAGCGCGCAGGGATGCCCTTCCACCGGTTCCTGGGAGCTCTGAAGGACAGCGTTGCGGTATACGGAAGCGGCGGAAGCACACACCTAAGCGGCGCCGGTCTTGCCAGGGAAATGGAGCATTTCATGGGCTGCGGACATAAGACGGTGAAGATGAAGGTGGGCACGGATTTTGCCACGAAGCAGGAGTATGACGTGGAGCGCGTCCGGCTGGTGAGGGAGACCATTGGTCCGGATGCGGAGCTGGCCATTGACGGCAACCATTCCTTTACGGTACGGGAGGCACTTGTATTTGCGGATAAGGTTCAGAAATATGATATTGCATGGTTTGAGGAACCCATTCACGGTTTTGATTTTAAGGGCTACGGTGAATTGGCAGAAAGCTGTCCCATTCCCGTGGCCGCCGGTGAGTCGGTGCGCAACCACTATATGTTCACACCTTATCTGGATGCAGGAGTCCGCCATTTCCAGCCGGTTCCCTCCTCCTTTGCAGGAGTAAGGGAATGGATGCAGGTGCGGGACATGGCGGTCCAAAACAACATACGTTTTTCTTCAGGCGGCCTGCCACTTCTTGCCTGCCCGCTGATTGCCACGGCAGGGGATGAGGCCATGGAGGAATTCCTGGAGGTATGCAACCAGCCTGTATTGGACTGCATGGAAGTGACCGTGGAGCGCAGGGAGGGACGCTTTTACCTGCCGGACATTCCGGGCCTTCCCTTCCGGCTGGATATGAAATGGCTGAAGAAAAAGGGATATCTTTTGTCCTATGTCAGGTACGCTTAAATCATATTTTAAAACACTGGAAACATCCAGGACCGGACCCCGGCTGAAAAGCAGCGGGAGTCCGGTCTTTTTGCCGTACTCTGGTCTGATTTACTTTACAATTACCTGTTTTCGTGTTACATTTGCTACTGAAAACAGGTGGGGTGTAAGGAATTATTAAAGGAAGATTAAAGAAAAACAGAAGAACAAAACACCGTCTCTGTGCTATACTGAACAAAATTAGTAACAGTCTGTCCATAGGGGCTGTTATCCAGATTGGAGCGCGTTTACGCCCCGGAAAGGAGCCTGGGTTTGGCAGAGGAACAGCTGGAAAACCGGCCCGTGGTCATACGGGTCAAGAATTTATATAAGATATACAAGGTAGGAGATATCAAGGTCCGGGCCCTGGACGGACTGGATTTTGACATATATAAGGGTGAGTTCGTTGCCATAGTAGGCGCCTCCGGTTCCGGCAAATCCACCCTTCTCAACATGCTGGCCGGGCTGGAGAAGCCGACTAAGGGAGAGATTGAGATTGGTAAGGTCCATATAGAGAAGATGACGGAGCGGCAGCTGGTCAGCTTCCGCCGTGAAAAGGTGGGATTCATCTTCCAGGCATACAACCTTCTCAATACCATGAATGCCCTGGAAAATGTGGCCCTCCCCCTTTCCTTTCGGGGTGTTTCCAGGAGACTGCGTCTTAAGGAAGCCAGAAAATTCATGGACCTGGTAGGAGTGGGGGGACAGGCTAAGCATATGCCCAACCAGATGTCCGGCGGACAGCAGCAGCGGGTGGGGATTGCCAGAGCCCTGGTTGTGAACCCTCAGATTATATTTGCCGACGAGCCCACAGGAAACCTGGATTCCAAGACTACCATGGAGGTGCTGCGCCTGATGCAGAAGATTGTCAGGGAGCAGAACCAGACGCTGGTTATGGTAACCCATGACAACAATCTGGCCTCCTATGCGGACCGGAGAATCCGGATTATGGACGGCCGGATTGTGGGAATCGAGACAGGCGGCAGGGAAGCGTCAGATGAGGGGAATGCAGAGAAAAAGGAGTGCAATGAGAATGAGAGCAAATAAGTGGTGCAAAGGCTTGACGGCGTTTATGGCGGCCTGTATGCTGGCCGGGATGTCTCCGTCCAGCGCAGCGGCCAGCGATTATAAACTGGGCTATAACACCAATGCCAGTGAAAATGACTATGTATTTACTACAAAATCACCGAAAGGAACCATAGGAAAATCCATGTCCATTCCTTTCCGTATCAGGGCAACGGACGAGGACATGGAGAACCTGCGCATCAGTCTCCTGGAGACCAATGAGTTCCAGCAGATAGAGGAGAGGGGAAACGGGGATTACTCTGTGGACTATTACCCCTTTGAAATCATGGAGACCACCTTTGTGGCCAAGAGCGTGGGGACCATCAAGAAAGGAAATGTAAAGAGTGTGTCCCTGTCAGCCAGAGTGCGCCGCGACGCCCTTCAGGGATATTACAGCATCCCTGTGCTGCTTGAATGGGACGGCGGTTCCGACACGGACTACATCAATGTATGGATTTCCACCTCATCCACCTCCGGTGCAGATGATGAGGAGGATAAGAAGGAGGGCAATTATTTTGTGGTGGGTGAGGGCCAGCCCACGCCCAGGGGCGTCTATCCCAATGTCATGGATTACAGCGTGAATTTCCGCAACAAGAGGGAGACCACTGCCCAGGATGTGACGGTCAGCATGCAGCTGTCAGAGGACGACGCCAAGTTCCCCTTTGAAATCAATGACGGCAACTATGACCGCACTTTTGAACGGGTGCAGCCCGGAGAGACTGTGTCCGCTCCTTACAGCATGGCTATCCGCAAGGATTCCTACACAGGCTATTATCCAATCAAATACACCATTACCTTCCGCCTGAGCTCAGAGGGAGACCTGCACACGGAGGAGGGAACTTTTTATGTACATATTGTGTCCAAGGATAAAGAGGACGACCTGGGAGATTTTAACGCCAATGACAGGACCAGGGCCAGGCTGATTGTGGAGAGCTATCACACGGTTCCGGAGGAAATCTATGCAGGGGACGAGTTTGAACTGATTCTCAACATGAAAAATGCATCCACCTCGGTTCCTGCCAGCAATATCCTCTTTAACCTGGAGTCGGAAAAGGTATCGGACAGCGCTGTGTTTACCACGGAGTCAGGAACATCCTCCCTGGTGGTGGACAATATGGCTCCCGGCCAGACCACCGAGGTCAGGGCCAGATTCACGGCCAGGGCAGGAGTGGACCAGCGCTCCTACGCCATCACGGTGAAGGAGAAGTATGACAGCCCTGAGTTCAAGAACGCAGAGGAAAGCATTGTGGTGGACATACCTGTGAAACAGTATGCCCGTCTGAGCACCAGCACTATTGACGTTATGCCCGACAGCATGACCGTTGGGTCTGAGTCCAATGTCATGTTCGGAATCAACAACACGGGAAAGGTCATCCTTTACAATGTGACCGTAACCTTTGAGGCGGATTCCATCAAGACCACGGACGCCTATGTGGGAAACATCAAGCCAGGTGAAACAGGCAACGTGGATACCATGCTGACAGGAGTGGCTCCCACCCAGGATGAGGGAACCGTCCGCATCCGCATTGAATATGAGGATGAAAACGGCGTGCCCGCTGAACCGGTGGAAAAGGAGCTGACCCTCATGGTTATGGAGGAGATGGAACAGGACTGGGATGACATGGGAATGGCTATGGATGCAGGCAGCATGGACGCGGAGGCGGCCCCTTCCTTCTGGGGCAGATATAAGTTCCTGATAATTGCCGGTGCGGTGGCGGCAGCCGGTATTGCAGCTGCAGTTGTCCTCCGAATCAGGAAGAAACGCAAGGCAGCAAGGGAAGAGGATGGGGACGATGAGATTTCATGACCTCGTAATCATGAGCATTAACAACCTAAGACGCAGGAAGCTGAGGACAGTACTGACCGTGCTGGGCGTTATTATCGGTACGGCATCCATCGTGGTCATGGTATCCCTGGGAATCGGACTGGACCAGATGTTCATGGAACAGATTTCCTCCTGGGGAAGCCTGACCACCATCAATGTGTACTCCGGTTCCTCCTATGGCAATGCAGTGATGATTGGAGGGGGCGGGAGCAGTAAATCCTCGGACCCCACCTACATCACGGACGATGTCATAGAACAATTTAGCCGTCTGCCCCATGTGTCCGGCGTATCACCGGTCCTGGAAATCAATGTGGTTATGCGCCAGGGAGCCTATGAGGCCCAGTATCTGTCCCTTATGGGCGTAAGCCAGTCCTTTCTGGAACAGATACCCCTGGGGGAGGGCAGGCTTCCTGAACCGGGGGAGATGGGCATGGTGGTGGGCAACACGGTCCAGCAGAATTTTTACAATTCCAAGACAGGCCGCGGATACTGGGACACAGGCGAGATGCCGGATGTGGACTTTATGAATAAGCCCCTTTTCGTAATTTTTGACGTGGATGCCTATTTCCAGACCAGAAATGGTTCCGTTAGTTCCTCGGAGGACGGCCAGACTCCGGTGAAACCGCCGAAAAAGTATATGATGAATGCAACCGGAATGGTGGAGGGCGGTCCGGATGACTGGAATTCCTATTCCTATAACGTGTACACGGATATCGACGGCCTGAAGGCCCAGCTGCGCAAGGTGTTTAAAAAGGGAACCGTTATACCGGGCCAGCCCACCAACAAAAAGGGAAAGCCCCTGAACTATCTGACCTACAACCGGGCCCAGATATTTGTGGAGGATATGGAATATGTCCAGGAGGTCCAGAAGCAGATAGCGGACATGGGATTCCAGGTCAGCAGCCAGGCAGACTGGATGGAGAGCACGAAACAGCAGTCCAGCATGATACAGGCTGTTCTCGGCGGAATCGGAGCCGTATCCCTGTTTGTGGCGGCTATCGGTATTGCCAACACCATGATGATGTCCATCTATGAGCGGACCAAGGAAATCGGAGTTATGAAGGTGCTGGGCTGCGATATGGGAAATATCCGGAACATGTTCCTCATTGAATCCGGCTTTATAGGTTTCATGGGAGGCGTTGTGGGAATCCTGCTCAGTTACGGTATTTCGGTGGTCATTAACCGGTTTGTCAACCTGGAGGAAATGAACGGCCTGACAGGCAATCTGTCCAGAATACCGCCCTGGCTTTCCGTTGCAGCCGTGGTCTTTGCCATATTTGTGGGCATGGCAGCCGGATTCATGCCGGCCATGCGCGCTATGAAGCTGAGTCCCCTGGCAGCCATCCGGAATGAATAGGGGAAATATGCCGGCACCGGAGACTGCTTTCCTCAACACTCTTGATTAGTAAAACTTCTAAAAAAGGGTTGCAATATTAGAAAAAAAGATATATATTAATGGTAGGGCGTGTGACTGGCGGATAGTGGAGCAACCACAGGGAGCACGCAGTACCATGAACTAGTTTGAGCCGACCGCCTGGGCATGCATATTTTTTTGCGTGTCCGGGAGCCGGCTCTTTTGAGTTTCAGCAGCCTATTAAGCCGAATGGAGGAATCAGTATGAATCAGATGTCACTGGAACAGGAACTGAAAGGCAATGCGTATCCCGGACGGGGAATCGTCATCGGGCGCTCTGATGATGGAACAAAGGCAGTAACCGCTTATTTTATCATGGGCAGAAGCGCCAACAGCCGCAACCGCGTATTTGTGGAGGACGGGGAAGGAATCCGCACCCAGGCATTCGATCCCGCCAAGCTGGAGGATCCAAGCCTGATTATATATGCCCCTGTACGGGTCCTTGGAAACAAGACCATTGTGACCAACGGAGACCAGACCGACACCATCTACGGCGGAATGGACCGCCAGATGACCTTTGAGCAGTCCTTAAGATGCAGGGAATTCGAGCCTGATGCGCCTAACTATACACCGCGAATCTCCGGTATCATGCACATTGAAAACAGCAATTATAACTATGCCATGTCCATTTTAAAGAGCGATAACGGAAATCCGGATTCCTGCCTGCGTTTTACCTATGCCTACGAGTCGCCGGCAGCGGGAGAGGGACGTTTTATCCACACCTATATGCATGACGGCAATCCCCTCCCCAGCTTTGAGGGAGAACCTAAGAAGGTGGGTATAAGCGGGGATATCGGCGCCTTTACGGATTTGGTCTGGAACAGCCTGAACCAGGATAATAAGGTGTCACTGTTCGTGCGCTTTATCAATATTTCCGACGGTACGTACGAGACAAGAATCGTAAATAAAAACAAATAAGGAGAGAGGTATCATTATGAAAGAACTGGCACTTAAATACGGCTGTAACCCAAATCAGAAGCCTTCCAGAATCTTCATGGAAGGTGACAGGGAACTGCCCATCACAGTACTGAGCGGCAGACCTGGCTATATCAATTTCATGGACGCGTTAAACGGCTGGCAGCTGGTGAAAGAGCTGAAGGCAGCCACAGGACTTCCGGCAGCGGCTTCTTTCAAGCATGTATCTCCTGCAGGGGCAGCAGTGGGCCTGCCTCTTGACGGGACGCTGAGGAAGATTTACTGGGTGGATGACATGGGTGAACTCTCACCTCTGGCCAGCGCCTATGCAAGGGCAAGGGGAGCGGACCGCATGTCCTCCTTCGGGGACTTTATCTCCCTGTCCGATGTGTGCGACGCTGACACGGCAAGAATCATTAAGCGCGAGGTGTCTGACGGCGTTATTGCTCCGGGATATGAACCGGAAGCCCTGGAAATCCTCAAGTCCAAGAAAAACGGTAATTACAATGTCATCCGGATTGACCCGGATTATGAGCCGGAGGCCCTGGAGCGCAAGCAGATATTCGGTATTACCTTTGAGCAGGGACACAACAACCTGGAAATCAACAGGGACCTTTTGGAGGATATAGTCACTGAGAACAGGGACCTTCCGGATTCTGCCAAGATTGACCTGATGATTTCCCTCATCACCCTGAAATACACACAGTCCAACTCCGTATGCTATGTAAAGGGCGGACAGGCCATCGGCATCGGCGCGGGGCAGCAGTCCAGGGTACACTGTACGCGCCTGGCAGGCAGCAAGGCGGACAACTGGTATCTGCGCCAGGCTCCCCAGGTAATGAACCTTCCGTTTGCGGACAGCATCAAGAGAGCTGACAGGGACAATGCCATTGATGTGTATATGGGGGATGATTACATGGATGTACTGGCTGACGGAAGATGGGAAAAGATTTTCAAGGTAAAGCCTCCTGTATTCACCGCTGAAGAAAAGAGGGCCTGGCTGGACACCATGACAGACGTGGCCCTGGGTTCCGACGCCTTTTTCCCCTTTGGTGACAACATTGACAGGGCCAGCAAGAGCGGCGTGAAATACGTGGCGCAGCCCGGAGGTTCTGTCCGTGACGACCAGGTCATCGAGACCTGCAACCAGTACGGAATGGTGATGGCATTTACGGGAATCCGTCTGTTCCACCACTAATGGTTTTATCAGGTAAAAATACTGCGCCTGCGGCAAATCCCCTAAAAGGGAAAGCCCCGGGCGCTTTTCTTTTACCAATTTTCTGCCGTATTTTTCTTTGCAGTCCCTCTATATTTCCGGTTGCCCTAATGGCGGACCAAGGGTATAATGGAACATAAATTGTCATTGGGAGGAAAGAGGGTATCATGATTACAGATTTGACGGCGGAGCATCCGAAAAAGACGCTGTGGCGGTTTGCGCTGCCCATGTTCATAAGCGTCATGTTCCAGCAGTTTTACAATATCGCGGACAGCAGCATTGCGGGCCGGTTTGCAGGTGAGGATGCACTGGCGGCCGTGGGGGCATCCTATCCCATCACGGTGATATTCATGGCATTTGCGGTGGGAAGCAATCTGGGTGCTTCCGTGGTGGTGTCCAGGCTCTTTGGGGCAAAGGACATAGGCAGGATGAAGACAGCCGTCTACACAGCATTTATTGCCTGCGGCGCCATGAGCCTGGTTCTGACTGTGCTGGGATATGCCTTCTGCGGGGATATGATGCGGGTAATCCATACCCCGGACAACATATTCCAGGACGGGGAGCTGTATCTTAAGATTTACGTATACGGGCTGACATTCCTGTTCCTCTACAATGTATGTACAGGCATTTTCACAGCCCTGGGGGATTCGAGGACGCCCCTTTATTTCCTTATCGGCTCATCCCTGGGAAATATAGCGCTGGATTACTGGTTCGTGGCCCGGCTGGGCCTGGGAGTGGCCGGAGTGGCATGGGCTACTTTTATTGCCCAGGGCGTTTCCGCCATCCTGGCTCTGGGTACCCTGTCCAGGCGTCTGGGCGCTCTTAAGACCGGCCGAAGGACAGTGCTCTTCAGCGCTGTTCTGCTGGGGCAGATAGCAGCCATCGCAGTGCCCAGCATCATGCAGCAGAGTGTGCTGTCTGTGGGAAACATGTTTGTCCAGGAAATCGTGAACCGGTACGGCTCCGCTGTCATAGCAGGCTATTCCGGCGCCATCAAGCTCAATACCTTTGCCATTAATGCATTTATGTCCCTGGGAGGCTGCCTGTCCAGCTATACGGCCCAGAATCTGGGAGCGGGAAAGAGGGAGAGGATTCCCATGGGCTTTAAGACAGGCGTCAAACTGTCCTTGTATGCCACGGTTCCGTTTTTCCTGCTGTATTTTGTGTTCAGCCGCCAGATGATGGGACTGTTCCTGGGGGCGGAAAGCACCAAGGCCATACAGTCCGGCATGGAGTTCCTGCGCATTGTAAGTCCCATGTATTTTATGATTTCCATTAAACTCATGACAGACGGCATTATACGGGGTTCCGGAGCCATGACCTATTTTGTGCTGGCCACTGTGCCGGATTTGATTCTCCGCATTATCGTGGCAAATATCCTTACGGAACATTTCGCAAGCACGGGTATCTGGATGGCCTGGCCCTTTGGATGGATTGCGGCGACTTTGCTGACCGTGATATTTTACAGAAGGATTGTAACGGGAAAATTCCGTATACGTATCGGATGAATATTAAGACGGAAAATGTGAAGGTTTTGTGAAATGTCTTTCTTGGAAGCATTTGACTCTTGAATCATCAAATCCTTTATGTTAGGATAAGTTTATTAAGATTTATGAACAAAATTCTGACAAAAAGGCGACAATAGTGACAAAGGAAAATAAGATTAAGATTATAAAAAATATATGGTATATAGCGGGAACCGTGTGTCTGTTAATGGCCCCAGCGGCGTCATACTTCATGTTTGAGTACGTCACGGGGAACCTGACCACGGTTCCTTCTTATATGGCGGCTCTGAATATAGGTTGGAATTACGTGCTGTACCTGGCTTTATTTGCCGTCACAGGGAGGACCAGAATCGCTGTGCCTGCAGCCTCCTGTGCTCTCTATGTCATTTCCCTGGCAGAGACCTTTGTGGTGGCCTTCAGGGGACGCCCCATCATGCTCTGGGATGTGATGGCATTCAGGACAGCCATGACCGTATCGGGCAACTATGAGTTTTTTATCACTCACCAGATGAAGACTGCCTTTGTCCTGCTCCTGGCCATGAACGTGTTTCTGTGGTTTGCGCCGCGCCGGGTCAGGGGCTGGAAGCTCCGCCTGGCTGTGGGAGGAGGCATGGCCGCAGCCATAGCAGGTTATGGGGCCTGGTTCTTTGCCTTCCTGGTTCCTTCCTGGGGCCTTGGCATCAACATGTGGGCCATCAATGGGACATACCAGGAATACGGTTATGTGCTGTCCACAGCGGTTTCACTCCAGTATGTGGTAAAGAAGCCGCCCCAGGGATACAGCAGCGCCAGGCTTAAGGAGATATACAGCCGCCTGGAGGAGGAAACCGCATATGCGGGCCGGAGAAATGCCCGGACATATACGGAAAACCAGCCGGAGGACGAACAGCCGGTGACGCCGGTCAATCTGATATGCATCATGAACGAGAGTCTGTCAGAGCTGAAAACAGCAGGCGATTTTACCACCAATACAGAATATTTCCCTTTTATGGACAGCCTTGAGGAAAATACGGTCAGGGGAAGCCTGTGTATGCCTGTGTTTGGGTCCATGACAAGCAATTCCGAGTTTGAGTTCCTCACAGGGGACTCCATGGCCCTGCTGCCTGCCAACTCCATTGCCTACCAGTTCAATGTAAAGCCGGGAACCTATTCCCTGGTCAGCACCCTGAAGGACCAGGGGTATTACAGCGTTGCCATGCACCCTTATCCCGGGGAGAACTGGAACCGGGTGGAATGCTATCAGAATATGGGATTTGACCAGTTCCTGGACCAGGACTTCTATGAAGGCAGCGGGGAACTGCGCAATTATGTAAGCGACCAGGCGGATTACGAGAAGCTGGTCCAGATGGTGGAGGCAAAGGAACATCCTGAGGACAAGCTGTTTATATTCAATGTGACCATGCAGAACCACGGCGGATATGAGGGAACCTATGAAAACTTTGAGCAGGAGGTATGGCTTACCGGAGGGTACCAGGGTAAATATCCCAAGACAGACCAATACCTGTCCCTTATGAAGCGGTCAGACCAGGCTTTCCAGTACCTGGTGGAGTATTTCAGCGGGCTGGATGAGCCCACTATGATTGTCATGTTCGGGGACCACCAGCCCAGCATTGAGGATGAATTTTACGATGACATAGCCGGTATGTCCAGTTCCGAGGTTCCGGTACAGGACCATCTCATGTGGTATGAGACTCCTTTCATCATATGGACCAATTACAGCATGCCTTCTGAGGACATGGGGCGCCTTGGGGCGGTCTACCTGTCCTCTGAGGTCCTGCTCAGGGCCAATCTGGAGCTGACGCCATACAACCGGTTCCTCCTTGCCATGAAGGAGGACCTTCCCGTGGTTCATTTCCTGGGCTGCTATGACAGGGAGGGAATCTATTATTACTGGGCCAAGGCAGAGTCGGAGCGCTGTCCCTATCAGGACATGATACTGGATTATGAGGCCCTTGTGTACAACCACAGCCTGGACCGGAAGAAGTTAAAGGAGTTGTTCGTCATTGCTCCTGAAAATAGTACCAGCCAATAAAAACTTGTAAAAGCACTTGGCAAGCTGCCCCCGCATAGAATAAGATTAAGAATATGCAGGGTGGCTTTCTTTGAAGACTTTTCCGAAACCATTATCAGCAGGAGAGGAAAAAGAGTATCTGGAACGCTGCAAAGAGGGCGACCAGTCTGCCAGGGATATGCTGATTGAGCATAATATGCGTCTGGTGGCCCATGTGGTAAAAAAGTATCAGGGCTCTGATTACGACATGGAGGACCTGCTGTCCGTGGGAACCATAGGCCTTATTAAGGCAGTGAATACATTTAACGTAGATAAAGGCTCACGACTGGCCACCTATGCAGCCAGATGCGTGGAAAATGAGATACTGATGCTTCTGCGTGCAAGCAGGAAGTATTCCAAGGAAGTGTCCCTTTTTGAGCCCATCGGAGTAGACAAGGACGGGGAAACCGTCAGTCTGGTGGATGTGATAGAGATGGACAATAAAGAGACGCTGGATACCATGATTTTAAAACAGGATGTAAAGGAGCTGTATGAGGCCTTTGAGTCCTGTCTGACAGAGACGGAGAAGACAGTTCTGGGGATGCGCTACGGATTGTACCGTGGTAAGGAACATACCCAGCGGGAGATTGCCGGTAAACTGGGCATCTCCCGTTCCTATGTGAGCCGGATTGAGAAAAAGGCCATAGAGAAGATACGGACAGAGTTTGCAAAACACGGTTAAAGGGTGCCATTCAAAAAATATTGTAAAAAGATAGAAGAATTGTGCATTGTTTTATGACAGCTTTCCCTTTATACTAGTCATAGCAGGCGGAGCAGCTTAACCTGTTCCGCCTTTTTGCAGCAATCAATTGTTCGTAAGGAGGAGATACCATGGCTATTTTAGTGACTGGTGGCGCCGGCTATATCGGAAGCCATACCTGTGTGGAACTGCTGACAGCGGGTTATGATGTGGTGGTAGTAGATAACCTTTATAACTCCAGCGAGAAGGCACTGGAACGAGTGGAGAAGATAACAGGCAGGAAGGTAAAATTCTATGAGGCGGACCTTCTGGACCAGCCTGCCCTTAAGGAAGTGTTTGACAGGGAAGAGATTGATTCGGTCATCCATTTTGCAGGCCTTAAGGCAGTAGGTGAATCTGTGCGCAAGCCCCTGGAGTATTACCACAACAATATCACCGGCACCCTGATTCTCTGCGATGAGATGCGCAGCCATGGAGTCAAGAACATTGTATTCAGTTCATCGGCCACCGTGTATGGGGACCCGGCTGAGATACCCATTACCGAGAACTGCCCCAAGGGAGAGATTACCAATCCCTACGGACGGACCAAGGGAATGCTGGAGCAGATACTGACCGATTTACATACGGCGGACCCGGAGTGGAACGTAGTGCTTCTGCGCTATTTCAATCCCATCGGCGCGCATGAGAGCGGACTGATTGGAGAGGACCCCAAGGGAATCCCCAACAATCTGGTTCCCTATATTGCCCAGGTGGCAGTGGGAAAGCTGGATCATCTGAATGTATTTGGCGATGATTATGACACGCCGGACGGCACCGGGGTCAGGGATTACATCCATGTGGTGGACCTGGCAAAGGGCCATGTAAAGGCAGTGCTTAAGCTTAAGGATAAAGAGGGCGTCAGCATCTATAACCTGGGAACCGGCGTTGGCTACAGTGTGCTGGATGTGCTCCATGCATATGAGAAAGCCTGCGGCAGGACTTTAAAATATGAGATTCAGCCCCGCCGGGAAGGGGATGTGGCCACCTGTTATTCCGATTCAGCCAAGGCAAAGCGCGAGCTGGGCTGGGTGGCAGAGAAAGGCATCGAGGATATGTGTGCTGATTCCTGGAAGTGGCAGTCCATGAATCCGGATGGGTATAGGGATTAAGGACAGGACGGGGACAGAATCAGGTTCCATTGATGCATGCATTGATTTTATGAATATATAGAAGGCCTGTGGCCGGTTTCATGTCGAAAGATTCGGCGTGAACGGCTCCGGGCCTTTTTATTATGGTTTTGTGTCCGCTGCACGGGGCTGAGAATATCCGGGTATGTAATTCCGGGAAGGATAAAAGGATGCAGCCGAAAAGAACAAATGTTCGTTTTTTGGTTGCATTTATCCCGGCATTGTGTTATACTGTCAGAACAAACATATGTTCTGGATGGTGATAACATGCTGATACAGGAAAATCTAAGCGTACAGGAAAAGTTAAAGATACTTACGGATGCAGCCAAGTATGATGTGGCCTGTACATCCAGCGGAGTAAGGAGGAAGGGAAAGGCGGGCAGCATAGGAAACACCTCGGAGTCCGGAATCTGCCACAGTTTTTCGGCGGACGGCAGATGTATTTCCCTTCTTAAGATTCTGTTTACCAATCAGTGTATCTATGATTGCAAATATTGTGTGAACCGCTGTTCCAATGACGTGGTGCGGACTGCCTTCACACCGGATGAAGTGTGCAAGCTTACCATTGAATTTTACCGCAGGAATTACATTGAGGGCCTGTTTCTGAGTTCAGGCATCCTGTATACTGCCAATCATACCATGGAACAGATTTATGAGACACTTTACAAGCTCAGGAACCAGTGGCATTTCAACGGATACATCCATGTGAAGACCATACCTGGGGCTGACCCTGAGCTGGTGGAGCGCATGGGCTTCCTGGCTGACCGTATGAGCATCAACCTGGAGCTTCCCACGGCAGAGGGACTTAAGAACCTGGCTCCAGGGAAGACCAGGGATAAGATATTAAAGCCCATGCGCCAGGTGCAGCAGGGCATTACGGTGTCCGGCCATCTCCTGGGATATGACAGGGAATTTAAGAAACCCTATGCCACGGAACGGGCTGGTTTTGCAGGAGGCGCTGCCCTGATTCGGCCGGAGCTGGCAGAGCCGGGCGAATTGCTGTCTGGCAGCCACGGGATGTCCGGCGGGGGAGATTATTTTCCGGGTAATGGAGAGAAGGACAGGCAGGGGGATGGGGGCGGAGGCCGGAACCTTCCCGACTGGCAGTATGCCAGGACGCCCTTTGTACCTGCGGGCCAGAGTACCCAGATGATTGTGGGAGCCACCCAGGAGAACGATTACCAGATGATGGCTGTCACCCAGGCCCTGTATGAGAATTACGGCCTTAAACGGGTATTCTATTCCGCCTATGTGCCGGTCAACGACGACAGCTGTCTTCCTTCCGTGACTGCAAGACCTCCCCTGTTAAGGGAACACAGGCTTTACCAGGCGGACTGGCTGCTGCGGTTCTATGGATTTAAGGCAGAAGAGCTATTATCTGAGGAACAGCCCAATTTCAATGTATTTCTGGACCCCAAGTGCGACTGGGCCCTGCGCCACCTGGAGCAGTTTCCGGTGGAAATCAACAGGGCCTCCTATGGTGAGCTTCTCAGGGTTCCAGGCATGGGGGTGAAGTCGGCCCAGAGGATTATAAACGCCAGGAAGCAGGGCGGGCTGCAGTTTGAGGATTTAAAGAAGATGGGGGTGGTCCTGAAACGGGCCAGGTATTTCATCACCTGCAAAGGACGCATGATGGAAGGCGCCAGACTGGACCAGGACTATATCACGGCCTGTCTTGTGGGAGATGAGAGGCGCAAAGCCTGGGACATTGAGAACAGGGACAGCTTCCGCCAGTTATCCCTGTTTGACGACATGCATCTGGAGATGCCTGTGACAGGCGATGACCAGTATGCTGCGGTGACAGGAAGCTTGTAAGGATACAGGAGGTGACGATATGACGGTTTATATGTGCGAGGACTGGCTTGAAGGGATTCTATGCGGCGTATACGATGCCTGGGCGGACCCGGCTGGTCATGGAAATGTCCGGCTGGCCGTAAAGGGTGAGTATGAGGAATTGGAGCTTTTTGCAGAGTACAGGGATGTGCCGGTCTGCCCGGAGAAGGCAGAGAAGGTTATCCGTTCCGTGTGCAGAAAGCTTTCCCAGGAGATATACAGGAAGGTGTATACTGCCTCCCTGAGCCAGGACAAAGACCGGGCGGATAAGATATACAGGTTTCTGATAGAGGCTTTCCGGTATGGTCCCTCTGTGCTGGACATGCTTCAGCTGCCGGCCTGTTATGACATATTTGAGCTGTGCCGGAATGTTTACAATGAAAATCATCTCCTCACGGAATTTCTGCGCTTTTCAGAGACACAGGGGGGCATACTGGTGTCACGCATTGGACCGAAAAACGATGTTATGACCCTTCTGGCGCCTCATTTTGCAGACAGGCTTCCGGAGGAAAACTGGGTCATTTACGATGAGAACCATAAAAGGGCGGCAGTCCATCCCGCAGGCTGTTCCTGGTTTCTGGCAAACCAGCCCCTTGAACCGGAACAGGAGCACAGCGACCAGGGGTGGAGCTGCTGGCTTAAAGAGCGGACAGACGAGGAAACCTATGGGGACATGTGGCGCATGTTCTGCGATACCATTGCCATCAGGGAACGGCATAATCCGGCATGTCAGAGAGCCCATCTGCCCCTGCGTTTCCGGCCTTATATGACGGAGTTTAAAAAATAGCATGGTTCATAGCCGGGACCCATAGCCGGGTTTCATGAATTGGCTTTACGAAAAATAGTCCATATTGCCCTTGTAATTCCGAGCTTCTTTTAGTATAGTGATTATATCTTTCATTCAGGAGGATAGGGTTCTTCCTATCCTGTCTTATGTTTTAATCCGGTACGGTATCGTGCCAAAGTTCCGTTTGATTTATGAAAGTATATTACATGAAGAGTACAAGTTGAAAGGGGCGGATGGATGTTTACACAAATTAACAGCGGAGGAATACGGGCTGTGGAAGGCGTCCTGGTTTCTGTGGAGGCAGATGTGTCTGACGGCCTTCCTGGGTTTTCCATATCAGGACAGCTGGCTTCGGAGGTAAGGGAGTCCCAGGAAAGGGTCAGGACCGCCCTTAAGAATTCGGGGTTTCGGCTTCCGGCTAAAAAGATAACCGTTAACCTGTCTCCGGCGGGCATACGTAAAGGCGGTACTGCCTATGACCTTCCAATTGCTGTGGCCATATTGGGGGCATTCCAAATGGTGAGGGCCGATGTGCTGAAGGACAGTATGGTGATTGGAGAACTGGGACTGGACGGCAGGGTAAAGCCTGTAAGCGGAGTGCTTTCCCTGGCAGCCATGGCCAGGGAGGAGGGCATCAGAAGGTGTTTCCTGCCCTTGGGTAACGTAGAAGAGGGTCTTGTGATGGAGGGAGTTGATATGGTGGGGGTTGAGTCCCTGAGCCATATGGCAGGCATTCTTAAGGGCGCGTTTTCCGCTAAACCCTGCCGGTCAGCTCCTTACCGGCCTGCGGACAGCCGTCACAGGGAGGCTGCCCCGGATTACAGGGAGGTCAACGGGCAGGCTCTGCTGAGAAGGGCGGCGGAGGTGGCGGCAGCCGGTATGCACGGACTGCTTCTCACCGGCAGCGCCGGAACCGGCAAGACAATGATAGCCAGAAGAATCCCTACCATCTTGCCTGCCCTGACAAGGGAGGAGGATATAGAGATATCCAGAATCTACAGCATATGCGGCCTTCTGCCGGCAGGACGTCCCCTGTTGTCTGAACGGCCGTTCAGAAGTCCTCACCACACCGTAACAGCCAGGGCGCTGGCAGGGGGAGGGATTCCGCCCAGACCAGGAGAACTGTCACTGGCTTCAGGGGGCGTGCTGTTTCTGGATGAACTGCCCCATTTTGGACGCTCTGCGGTGGAGATGCTGAGACAGCCTTTGGAGGAACGGAAAATTACGGTAACCAGGGTGTCCGGCAATTATGAATTCCCGGCGGACTTCATGATGGTGGCTGCCATGAATCTATGCCCCTGCGGTTTTTATCCGGACAGGAACCGCTGCAGCTGTTCGGAGAGCCAAATCAAACGATACCTGGGGCATATATCCAGGCCTATTTTGGAACGGTTCGATATCTGTGCCCAGGCGTCCCCGGTGACCTTTGGGGAATTGAATTCGGTCCAGGGAGAAAATGAGGATTCGGCATCCATCCGGGAACGGGTGGAAGATGCCAGAAAACGGCAGGAACACAGGTTTTCCGGTACAAAGATACGTTTTAACAGCCGCATGGGGATGAAAGAGGTAGAACAGCACTGCAGGCTGGAACCGGAGGAAAGGGCCTTTGCACAGCGGATTTATGAATCAGGAGGCATCAGTGCGAGAAGATACCATAAGGCACTGAAGGTAGCGCGGACCATTGCGGACCTGGAGGACAGCAGGGATATAAGGAAGGAACATCTGGCGGAGGCATTGGGGTATGGGGGACTGGAGGAACAGATATGGGGATAGAGAGCGGAAGGGAGCAGGAATTAAGACAAAATGCAGCATCCGGCCCGGAACCGGATTTAGCGCAAAGACGTGAAAAACAGTACCTGTACTGGTTCACCCGTATTCCAGGCTTTGGGGCAGTGACATTGCGGCGCATATGGGAGCTGGCGGGAAGCTTTGAGCGGGCATATTATATAGAAGGAATGGAATTAAGGAAACTGGGAATCTTACAAAGCGGGGAAAAATGCCGCACCTATGACCGGTGGAAGGAACGGTTTTCCTGCATGACCCAGGAATATGAGCAATTGCAGGAAAAGGGAATCCGTTTTATAACGCCCCTTGACAGGGAATATCCGAACCGGCTTCTGCATATTTATGACTATCCCATGGGACTTTATGTAAAGGGTGGACTGCCGGATGAAAAACGCCCCACTGCAGCCATCATTGGAGCCAGGAACTGTACGGACTACGGCAGACAGGCAGCCGGATACATGGGCAGGGAGCTGGCGAAAGCCGGTGTACAGATTATCAGCGGCCTGGCTCTGGGTATTGACGGAGCAGGGCATGAGGGGGCTATGAAAGGAAATGGAAGGACATACGCAGTTCTTGGATGCGGGGTAAACATCTGCTATCCCAGAAGCAATTACCATCTGTATGATGCCATTCCGTCCCAGGGAGGTATTCTCTCCGAGTTTGGACCGGATGAGGAGCCCCTGGCCAGGAATTTTCCCATGCGAAACCGTATCATAAGCGGTCTTTCAGACGTAATTCTGGTGATGGAGGCCCGGAAAAAAAGCGGTTCTCTCATAACAGCCAGCCTGGGACTGGAGCAGGGAAAAGAGATATTCGCACTGCCGGGCCGGATAACGGACGCCTTGAGCGCGGGGTGCAATGAGCTTATACAGTCAGGGGCAGGGATTTTGACCTGTCCTGAAGATGTACTGGACTATATGGGCATTTTTCACGAAAAAAAGGGGATTAACCGTGAAAAAGACGAGAAGGGACTTGCCAAGATTGAAAAAATGGTGTATAGTTGCCTGGATTCCGAACCCAGACATCTGGAACAGATTATGGTACGGACAGGACTTCCGGCAGGACACTGTATGAGTGCTCTTCTGGAGCTGGAATTGGAAGGATTCGCAGTGAGGACATCGGGTCAGCACTACATGAAAACAATCACATAAGTGTCAGGAGTATGGATATTCTCAGGCAAATGCCGGAGGCATCTCCATTTTGTGAAAATAAAGAACAGGGAGTAAGGAGTTTTACAATGGCGAATTATCTGGTAATTGTGGAGTCACCAGCAAAAGTGAAGACCATCAAGAAGTTTCTGGGCGCCAACTATGAGGTGGATGCATCGGGAGGCCATGTCAGGGACCTTCCAAAGAGCCAGTTGGGATTTGATGCGGAGCATGATTATGAGCCCAAGTACATTACAATCAGAGGAAAGGGAGATGTTCTGGCCAAGCTGCGCAAGGAAGTAAAGAAGGCAGACAAGATTTATCTGGCAACGGACCCTGACCGTGAGGGAGAGGCCATTTCATGGCACCTGATGAAGGCGCTTAAGCTGGATGAGCTTAAGAGCAAGGATGTGTACCGTATCAGCTTTAATGAGATTACAAAGAACGCGGTAAAGACATCCTTTAAGACCCCCAGGGAGCTTGATATGAACCTGGTGAACGCCCAGCAGACAAGAAGGATGCTGGACCGTATGGTGGGTTACCGGATCAGCCCTCTTTTATGGGCAAAGGTCAAGAGGGGATTAAGCGCAGGCCGCGTGCAGTCTGTTGCCCTTCGCATGATTTGCGACCGTGAGGATGAAATCAATGCATTCATTCCTGAGGAATACTGGAATCTGGAGGCAGACCTTCTCATGAAGGGAAGTAAGAAGCCCCTGGTTGCAAAGTATTATGGGACCAGGGATTCCAAGGGCGGCAAGGCAGTCATCCGTAACAAGGAGGAACTGGACCAGATTCTGGGCCAGTTGGAGGGATGCGGCTACGAGGTGGAGGAAGTAAAGAGAGGGGAGCGGGTAAAGAAGGCACCTATCCCATTTACAACCAGTACCCTGCAGCAGGAAGCCTCCAAGGTACTTAACTTTTCCACCCAAAAGACCATGCGTCTGGCCCAGCAGCTCTATGAAGGCGTGGAGGTAAAAGGCAAGGGGACCCTGGGTCTTATCACCTACCTGCGTACGGATTCCACCAGAATCGCAGACGAAGCCGACACAGCAGCCAGGGCATTTGTAAAAGAGCATTACGGCGAGAACTATGTTGCTCAGGGAAGCCAGGCCAAGAAGGAGGGCGTTAAGATACAGGACGCCCATGAGGCCATCCGTCCCACGGACATAACATTGACTCCCACCATTGTAAAAGAATCGCTTCAGAGAGACCTGTTCCGCCTGTACCAGCTGATTTGGAAACGCTTTACAGCCAGCCGTATGGCGCCGGCTGTATATGAAACCACTTCTGTGAAGATAGGAGCAGGCAGCCATCTGTTCACCACATCGGCATCCAAGCTGGATTTTGAAGGCTTCATGTCCGTTTATGTGGAAGCAGATGATGAAGAAGAAAAAAATCAGGTGCTTGGCAACCTGGAAAAGGGAACCATCCTTAAGCTGGAACAGCTGGACCCAAGCCAGCATTTCACCCAGCCGCCGGCCCATTATACGGAGGCATCCCTGGTAAAGGCGCTGGAGGAGCAGGGCATAGGCCGTCCAAGTACCTATGCGCCCACCATAACCACCATCATTGCCAGAAGATACGTGGTGAAGGAAAATAAAAACCTGTACGTGACGGAGCTGGGAGATGTGGTAAACCGCATCATGAAGAATTCCTTCCCAAGCATTGTGGACCCCAACTTTACAGCCAATATGGAATCCCTTCTGGATAAGGTGGCAGACGGTACCGTTGCCTGGAAGACGGTTGTCAGCAACTTCTATCCTGACCTGGACGAGGCGGTTAAAACTGCTGAAAAGGAGCTGGAGTCCGTAAAGATTGCGGATGAGGTATCCGATGTGGTCTGCGACCTGTGCGGACGCCAGATGGTGATTAAGTACGGACCTCACGGCAAGTTCCTGGCATGCCCCGGATTCCCGGAGTGTAAGAACACCAAGCCCTACCTTGAGAAAATCGGGATTCCCTGTCCAAAGTGCGGCAAGGAGCTGGTGCGAAGAAAGACAAAGAAGGGACGCCTTTACTATGGTTGTGAGGCCAGTCCTGACTGCGATTTTATGTCCTGGCAGAAACCTTCCACCCAGAAATGTCCGGTCTGCGGTTCTTATATGGTAGAGAAGGGAAATAAGCTTTTATGCGCCAGCGAGACCTGCGGCTACCGTATGGATAAGGCTGAAAAATAGAAAAATTTGTAAATACAAAAAGGAAAATTATCAAAATCTTAAAATAATCGAAAACTTCAAAAAACTCTTGTTATTGCTTAAAAATTGTGTTAAAATTCTATTATTGGTAGAGTATTTTTGGGCGATATACAATTTGGATAAGGAGGTTTTCGGAGATGAGTGTTCAATTGTTGGACAAAACAAGAAAAATCAACAAGCTATTGCATAACAATAATTCTCATAAAGTTGTTTTTAATGACATCTGTAAAGTACTAAGTGAGATATTGTTATCCAATATCCTGGTAATCAGCAAAAAGGGCAAGGTCCTGGGGGTGAGCATCTGTCCTGGAGTAGATGAGATAGAGGAACTCATCGAAGACCAGGTCGGCGGTTACGTGGATAAGATGCTGAACGAACGTCTTTTAAGCGTATTGTCCACCAAGGAGAACGTAAACCTCGCCACCCTTGGCTTTGCTGAGGAGAATGTGAAGAAGTACCAGGCCATCATTACCCCTATTGATATAGCGGGAGAGAGACTGGGCACGCTCTTCATCTACAAGTCTGATTCCCAGTATGATATCGACGATATCATTTTAAGTGAATACGGAACCACTGTGGTGGGCCTGGAGATGATGCGTTCTGTCAATGAGGAGAATGCAGAGGAGACAAGAAAGGTGCAGATTGTAAAATCAGCCATCAGCACATTGTCCTTCTCCGAACTGGAGGCCATCATCCACATCTTTGAGGAACTGGACGGAAACGAGGGTATTCTGGTAGCCAGTAAGATTGCCGACCGCGTGGGCATTACCCGTTCCGTGATTGTCAATGCGCTCCGCAAGTTTGAAAGCGCCGGTGTCATTGAATCCCGCTCCTCGGGCATGAAGGGAACCTATATCAAGGTCCTGAATGACGTGGTGTTTGACGAGCTGAAGACAATCAAGGCGTCCAACTCAAATCTGAAATAGGTAAATCTGAAACAGCTAAGGGACGGCCGGAAAGCAGCCGTATAGATAATGTCAGATAATATATAGGGCAGTTTGCAGGAAAACTTATTAAAAGTGCTTGCAAGCTGCCATATTTTGTGATATATTTGAAAGGCTGACAAAAAACACGTCTGTGGATTCTGCGGGACGGTGCCTGACCAGTAGTTTGGCAGGTCTTCCGGGAAGTGTCAGAAGCAGGCGGAAGAGTCTGAACTCCCATACGCGACGGAGCAGGCTAAAAACCAAATGGAGGTAAATAACATGAGCGTAATTTCTATGAAGCAGTTACTGGAAGCTGGTGTACATTTCGGTCACCAGACAAGGAGATGGAACCCTAAGATGGCTCCATACATCTATACCGAGAGAAACGGTATCTATATCATTGACTTACAGAAGTCCGTAGGCAAGGTAGATGAGGCTTACAAGGCCGTATCCGACATTGCCGCAGACGGCGGCACCATCCTGTTCGTAGGCACCAAGAAGCAGGCCCAGGAAGCCATCAAGGCTGAGGCAGAGCGCTGCGGAATGTACTATGTAAACGAGAGATGGCTGGGCGGCATGCTGACCAACTTCAAGACCATCCAGAGCCGTATCGACAGACTGAAAGAAATCGAGACCATGTCTCAGGACGGAACCTTCGATGTTCTTCCTAAGAAGGAAGTAATCGCCCTGAAGAAGGAGTGGGACAAGTTAGAGAGAAACCTTGGCGGAATCAAGGATATGAAGAGACTGCCTGATGCAATCTTCATCGTTGACCCAAAGAAGGAGCACATCTGCGTACAGGAAGCTCACACACTGGGTATACCGTTAATCGGTATTGTTGATACTAACTGTGACCCGGAAGAACTGGATTATGTAATTCCTGGCAATGATGATGCCATCAGAGCCGTTAAGCTGATTGTTTCCAAGATGGCTGATGCTGTCATCGAGGCAAAGCAGGGTGAAGTTTTAGAGGGCGCAATGGAAATCGAGATTCCTGCCCAGGCTTTCGAGACAGAGGCTGTTGAGGCTTAATTAAAACTTTAAAATTGGAGGAAGATGAAATGGCAGCAGTAACCGCAGCAATGGTAAAAGAGTTAAGAGAGATGACCGGTGCCGGAATGATGGACTGTAAGAAAGCTCTTGCAGCTACTGACGGCGATATGGATAAGGCAGTAGAGTTCTTAAGGGAAAAAGGTCTTGCCGGAGCAGCCAAGAAGGCCGGACGTATTGCAGCTGAAGGCATCGTAGCTACCGCATTAGCTGATGATGAGAAGAAGGCTGTTATCGTAGAGGTTAACGCTGAGACTGACTTTGTTGCCAAGAACGAGAAGTTCCAGACCTATGTTGCAGACGTTGCAGCACAGGCACTTGCCACTTCCGCTAAGGACTTAGATGCATTCATGGAGGAGAGATGGGCTAAGGACGAGTCATTGTCCGTAAAGGAAGCTCTTGCTTCCCAGATTGCAATCATCGGCGAGAACATGAACATCCGCCGCTTTGAGCAGGTTGTGGAGGCAAACGGCTTTGTTGCATCCTATATCCATGCAGGCGGAAAGATTGGCGTACTGGTAGACGTAGAGACCGATGTTGTCAATGACGATATCAAGGATATGGCTAAGAACGTGGCTATGCAGGCAGCAGCCTTAAAGCCAATGTTCACCAGCAGAGACGAAGTAAGCGCTGATTACATTGCAAAGGAGACTGAAATCCTTACCGCTGCAGCTAAGAATGAGAAGCCGGATGCCAATGATAAGATTATCGAGGGAATGGTAAAGGGCCGTATCAACAAAGAGCTGAAGGAAACCTGTCTGTTAGACCAGGTATATGTAAAGGCAGAAGACGGCAAGCAGAGCGTTGCACAGTACGTTGCATCTGTGGCTAAGGCTAACGGCGCTTCCATCAAGGTAAAGAAGTTCGTACGTTTCGAGACCGGCGAAGGTTTAGAGAAGAAGAACGAAGACTTTGCTGCTGAGGTAGCTAAGCAGATGGGAATGTAATCTGTTGTTGTTCTCCCATTGGAAATCGACTGATTCTCCCGTAAAACAGACCGTTTTTGGGAAATAAAAAGAAAAAATAGAGACCTAAAGTATGTTTTTTGCATGCTTTGGGTCTTTTTTTACTGTAAAAAGTTATCCATATCCAAAAGGTCCTCATCACTCATGTCATGAACTTCATCAGAGGTCATCCCTTCCGGAGGATTTTGAATAGATTGTATGCGAGCTTGTAATTAAAGTGCGTTTTGTGACGCCACAGGAGCGAGGTACCAACGCAGCCTTTCGAGACTAAGCAATGGATATGAGGATTCCATTTCAAATCCCTGCCAAAAGTATGGAGGACACAAATGAAGCCGGGAGTAAAACGTTCTGATTTATTATCTTTATGAAACAAGCGAGTGATGACGCTGTTGACAGAAGAAAACAGGCAGTTTAAAAGAGTACGGTCTTGAAGGAAAAGGGGGCGTAGTTCACAGGCGATTGTAAAGACGCAGTGCCGGTGCGGGACATCAATGATTTTAAAGGACATAGAAGTAGTCTTGTCAATGGAATACATGTTACCGCAGGAAGGGCAGAAGCGGGAATGGCATCGAAAAGGAACATATTTGAAATTCCCACAGAAAGGACAGGTATACATGGCACCACCAAAGGCAGGATTACCGCAGAGAATCATTTTTTCTACATTCTCGATAACAGAGTCACGAGGGTGTTGGAGATAAATCATTTCTTCGAAATGGTCAGTAAAAATCGTTTGTAGTATATTCATAAGACTATTATGAAGGAAAACATGACTGGCAGGCAATGAGATAGACGGGGGATTGGCTTTATGGTAGAATATAGGCATAAAAACAGTGGTTATCTCCAGTTCCTCTAAAAGTCGGGATAATCTTTTTGTGCGTCTATATAAAATGCTGGAAAACAAATCAAAGTAGTAAAGGAGACTGACTTATGATTTATGATTACAGTGAAAAGGAGGGGTATGTTTCGCTTTGGATAGGTAAATGTAAAAATTACAATATGGTTGATGAATACCTGTCAACGGTATATTTTGACGATGACTTTAATGGGGACATGGAAAGAGCAGAACAGAGTGATATATGGAAGAATCTGTTTATTCCTGCCAATCGGCATAGAGATTGTGAAAATGAACGGAAGGAACTGTTTAATTATGAGTTTTTTAATCAATTTGAATACGATTTTGGATTATCATTTGATGAAGATTTTCGAGAAGCGTGCGTCCTGGACTACGACACAAAGGATTTTGAAAAATTATTTGACGGATTTTCTGATTGTGAATTGTTCCAGGATAAAGTAAAAGGCTTGGCGAGCTGCCGTTTTTTGGAGTGTAATACGGCAGTTGCTTTATATAATTTCAAATATGATGGCGGCGTTTTAGAAGCTCCTTGTCCTATGTGACTTTACGACATCACATTACAAAAGGATACATAGGCCTAAACAACGTGTTTCAGCTATACTTGAATAAAAAATTTTGCAGCGGCTCGAATGACCCCGAAAAACGATAGGTTGGTGGTGCTGGAAAGTTTGAAGCTGCGATGAAGGTGTTTTCAAGGAGAATCATTATGGACAGTTTTAATTGAAATGTCAAATCCTTGTTTGTCAAGCTTTTAAATTGGAATTTTGTGAGGATGTAATATGTTTAATGATGGAAGAAGTAAAAAAGTTATTTTTATCGCACATTGCTTTTTAAATCAAAACTCTATTTCTGATGGAACGGCGGTTTATCCGGCAGTATTTAGAGATGTTATAGATTTTTTCTTAAATGCTAATATTGGTATTATCCAAATGCCCTGCCCAGAGTTTTGCTGCTTAGGACTTGATAGGGGGAATATTCATGGCGTTGATAGTCCTGTAGTGGTAGAGAATACACGAATACGTTCGGCAATGAAAAGTGACAGCTCGAATGCAAAACTAACAAGGCTGGCTGATTATGTAGTACAACAAATCATAGAATATAAAAAATATGGATTTGAAATTATTGGCATTATTGGAGCAAATCGTTCTCCAAATTGTGGTGTAGAAACAACATCTGACAACAATGCAGAAATCAATGGAATGGGACTGTTTGTAGAAAGAATTTCTTACCAGCTTTTACAAGAAAAAATTTCTATTCCGATGATAGGTATAAAAGGAACTGACAATATACAAGAAAAACTTCAACGGTTTATGACTACAGAATGGTAGAAAATGGATAGAGCGATATTGCACAACTTCCAACTTGTTGGGCAGAAAAATTTGAAGTTGATGAGGAAATATAAAAAATGAAGAATATATTAGTTATACAAGGTGGAGGACGAGCTAATGGTAATACCAGTCAATTGGTAGACGCTTTTATTCGAGGGGCAAAAGAAGCTGGACATTCTGTAGAAAAAATTCCCCTTAATAAAACGGAAGTGAAAGGTTGTATTGGTTGTAATGCTTGTCGTTATGGAAAACCTTGTGTGCAAAAGGATGGATTCAATGAACTTGTACCTAAAATTAAATCTGCAGATTTAATTGTGTTTGCATCTCCATTATTATTTTGGACACTATCTTCTAAAATCAAGGCATTTATTGAGAGATTTTATTGTATCGCAGAAGAAGATTCTAATCCGCCTTTAGGAAGATATGAAAGATATCCAATAAAAGATGCTGCTTTATTGATGACATCAGCCGACAATTTCTTTTGGACATATGAACAAGCAGTATCGTATTACAAATTTGCAATCATAAATTATATTGGTTTTAATGATAAAGGGATGCTACTTGCTGGTGGATGTGGTGACACAAATGGAAAACCACAAATTGATAAAACAAACCATCTTATAGAGGCCTACGATTTTGGAAAAAACATTTATAAGGAATAGTATAGTTCCCGATTTTTATGCACACGAGGCAGAGCTTGAGTGGCTTACTGGCGGTTTTCCGCAACCGTTAGAAACAATAAAGGAGTAATGTGGTTGACCGTTGTAATTTGCCAGACGGCTATGATGTAAATACGTACGACCTTTTTCAAGGAATACCTACTAAAATATTGTATGGTAATGAATGTATAGATATTGGCGGTAGGAAGATTGATGTATTGCATACGCCCGGACACGCGCCAGGGCATATGTGCTTTTGGGGAAAAGAAAAGGGCTATCTCAATACGGGTGATTTGGTTAACAAAGACACACTAACAGCGTGGTTTCCGTCCACTGACCCCAATGCCTATTTGCAATCGCTTGAAAAGATTGCAAAATTACATGCAAAGCGGATATTCCCCGTACATCATTCGCTTGCCATTCAACCGGAAATTGTAATTCGTATACGAGACGCTTTTAGAAAACTCAAGACAGGCGGACAACTTCATCATGGTAGCGGAACTTTCAGCTATGGTGATTGGTCAATCTGACTGTAAGTCAAATCCTTGTTGGTCAAGTTTTTGAATTGGAATTTGCCGAGATGGAAACATGAATTGGGGGGAGAGCTTATGGTGACTAGAATAGACGAGTTTATAAAGAAATTTATGAGTACATTGATGGAAGAGGATAAACTAAATGGAAGTGCATTTCAGGAATTATTGAATAATATCAGGGAGAGTTTTCAGTTAGATGTTGTGTATACACTAGAGAAGATTTCTCTTGAAAGAGAATTTGTATTTCGATTTATGAGTGTTAGTAAACCAGAATATAATACGGTAGGACAGGTAATTCAGCTTCCTCCGGACGCATATGAAGATGCAATCCATATGTACGATAATCAGCGTGTATGTGGTTATAATGTTAAGGATTCAGAGCAGTATGCCATTTCAGATAATGTACTCCATTATGGATATGTCCGATGCAATAATCAGATATATGATGGTTCCATTGGTTTTCAGCAATTCAAAAAGCATATATGGTCTGAAGAGGAAAAAGAGGCGTTAATCAAGCTAGGGCGAGTGTATGGGCTTATTTTCAATAAAGAATTGGCAAGTGAACTCAATGATAATTTGTTTGAATCTTTGCGTGCAGGAGAGGTGATGAAGTATAAAGCAGAACACGATGCTCTGACTGGCGTTCTAAATAGAAGCGGCTTTGATAACGTGACGTATCTTCTTGAAAATGAGCAGTTTCCGCTGGCCTTTGCTCTTGTGGATGTGGATTCTTTCAAATCCGTTAATGATACCTATGGACATGAAATCGGAGATAAAATACTATTTAAAACGTCAAAGATTCTAAGCAGTTCATTCCGTTCATCTGATATCGTGTCCAGAATCGGAGGAGATGAGTTTGCCATAATATTGAATAATTTAACATACGATAAGAAAGACTTCATAACAAGAAAAATCAAACAGATAAACGATAGATTGAAAAACCCGATTGATAAGCTGCCGCCCGTATCATTATCAGTAGGAGTCGCTTTTTCTACACATGGATATTCAAAGGAACTGTTTCATCATGCGGATTGTGCGTTGTATGAAACAAAAAGAAACGGAAAAAGTGGCTGCAGTTTTTATGAACCACAAATGGATAAACACGCTAGATAATGCTATGGCAGACAGTCGTGCCCAATGGGTAGTTTTGAGGTTGAACAAAGCGAATTCCAGCTTGTCAGGTAGAAAAATTGGAAGTTGCAGAGGTGAATGTATCATGAAAAACCAATATATACAGCTTGTTCCAACAAATATATCTCTTGCGGAACAAGTGGTTGATTATTATAAGAGAAACCGGACGTTTTTAGAAGCCTTTGAGCCTACACGAAACGAGGAGTTTTTCTCTCTCGAATATCAGCAGGCAGTATTAAAAAAGGAAATGTCTGAATATGAGGAAAGAACATCTTTTCGCTTTTATATTATGCCTGTGGAACAACCCGTAAAAGTTATAGGTATCATTGGATTGAACAACGTGGTATGGGGAGCCTTTTGTTCTGCTTTCCTGGGATATAAATTAGACAAGGATTTTGTCAACAAGGGATATATGTCTATTGCGGTAGAAATGTTGACAAAATATGCCTTTGAAGAATTGGGCTTACATCGAATAGAAGCAAATGTGATGCCGAAAAATAAAGCCTCTTTAAGCGTGTTGGAAAAAAATAATTTTATCAACGAGGGAATTTCAAGATATTATTTAAATATCAATGGCGTTTGGGAAGACCATATCCACATGGTAAAGATAAATTATGCCATGCATTAAATCCCAGCTTGTCGGGTAGAAAAATTTGAATTTGTGAGGCTATCTATGAAAACACTTTATTTAATTGGCGGAACGATGGGAGTTGGCAAAACAACAGTAAGCCAACAGTTAAAAAGAGATTTGAATAAAAGCGTATTCCTTGATGGTGATTGGTGTTGGGATGCCAGTCCATTTCAAGTGACCGATGAAACTAAAGCGATGGTAGTACGCAATATTTGTTATTTGCTGAATAGTTTTATTCACTGTTCTGTTTATGAAAATGTCATTTTTTGTTGGGTAATGCACGAGCAATCTATTATTGACAGCATTTTAAACGAACTTGATACAGAAAATTGCATGGTTAAGATAATCTCACTGACTGTCGATGAAATGAATCTGCAAAACAGATTAAGGGCAGATGTGGCACGAGAGGTTCGCACCGCTGATGTTATTGATAGAAGTGTTGCAAGAATTTCTATGTATCAAGTTCTTGATACGATAAAAATTGAAACAAGCAATAAAACCGTTCGTGAAATAGTGGATAAAATAATGGCGCTTTAATACCGACAACTTCCAGGTTGTAGAACTAAAAATATGAATTTGTAAAGGAGCGTGTGAATGTGTTGGAGTGTGTTTGTGGCGGAATAATATTCCTTGGGTTAGGAATGTTTATCTTTTTGAAGCCACATTTGGTTTGGAAATTAACAGAAGAATGGAAATCTTATCGTGCAGATGAACCGTCTGACATCTATTTAAAAAGTACAAAATTTGGCGGTATTTTGTTTGCTCTGTTAGGAGCCATAATGATTATGCTACCGTTGATTTTGGAGTGACAACTTCAAGCTTATCGGGCAGAAAAATTGGAAGTTGTAAAGGAGTAAAATACTTGGAATTTAGTGAAAAATTAAAAGAACTTAGAAAGAATAGAGGACTGACGCAAGAAGAACTTGCAAACGATTTATATGTATCAAGAACCGCAATTTCAAAATGGGAGTCTGGAAAAGGCTATCCGAATATTGATTCTTTGAAGGTAATCTCGAAATATTTTTCCGTATCATTGGATGAGTTGCTTTCCAATGAGGAACTGCTGGACGTGGCCGAAAACGAGCAGAAAGTAAAGGAACAGAAAAATAGAGATATTATTTATGGGACATTGGATTGCAGTTTGATTATGTTTTTCTTCTTGCCTTTTTTTGGACAGAACATAAATGGTGTGATACAGGAGGTTTCACTTTTAAATTTTATCGAAGTTAATTCATATATAAAAGTCCCTTATATAATTGGAATTGTTGCTATTGTAGTTTTAGGAATATTTACATTGGCGTTACAGAACTGCAATAAGGTGATATGGGTTAAGAATAATTCTAAATTATCATTGATACTAAGTACGGTATTAGCTTTTTTCTTTATCATGAGTACGCAGCCATATGCTGCTGGATTCACATTACTTTTCTTGATTATAAAGGCGATAATGCTGATAAAATGGGAATGACACGAATCGTATCTTGTATGTGACAAAGCAATTCTTTTGTTTTTTAACTTCTTTTGTTAGTGTTAGTTTAGGTGCTGAGCCAAAATAAAAACGAAAAGGAAGTAACAAAATGAAAACAAAGAAAAATGTACGAATCACTTTAACTGCTTTTATTGCATTTGTATTATGGACGGTGGCAATCACAAAAATTGATTTGCAAGCAATTGGACCAAGAGGAACTGTTGTTGGATTTGCAACATTAAATGATGCATTCCATAAAATGACTGGGGTGCATTTGTGGCTTTATGAGGTTACAGATTGGTTAGGGCTTGTTGCTATTGTATTTGTACTTGGATTTGGAGTATTAGGATTAATTCAATTGATAAGACGTAGAAATTTGTTCAAGGTAGATTCAGATATAATAATACTTGGGGTCTTTTATATTCTTGTAATAATTGGGTATGTGGTTTTTGAAGAGTTTGCTATTAATTATAGACCAGTTATCATCGAAGGCAGGCTAGAGTCTTCTTATCCATCATCAACAACGTTGTTAATACTTTGTGTAATGCCGACAGCAATCCTTCAGTTAAAAAATCGCATTAAAAGTGTAGTAGTTAAAAATATAATAGTTTTAGTGATTTCGGTGTTCACATTATTTATGGTGGTAGGAAGAACCATATCAGGGGTTCATTGGATGACCGATATTATTGGTGGAATATTATTGAGTATATCATTAGTTATGTTATATAGGACATTAATTACGGAATTTAAGCATTAAAGGTGCTAAATGCTCAAATCCCAGTTTGATAGGTAGAAAATTTGAATTTTAGGGAGATTAAATAAGAAATGGATTCGATAGAAAATACAAATAAAAGCTATTTTGAATGCTTTGCTTTTGGCGATAGTCCCGAAATGGCGGATGAACTTTTGGCGCTGGTACTTACCGGAAAGAAAACTGCAACAGTCTCCGTTGTATTGGAGGACGAACAGACCCCAAGTGTTGGCGATTTATCGCTTGTACTCGATGGGCGCGGCAATCCAGCCTGTGTGATAAAGACGGTGTATCTTGATACGGTCAAGTTTTGCGATTTAACCTGGAATATGGTCAAACTTGAGGGTGAGGACGAAAACTTTGAACAATGGAAGTCGGGCAATATACGTTATTGGACACGAGACGCTGCCAGGCGCGGTTATACTTTTACCAATCAAACACCTATTACGTTTGAGCGTTTTGAAGTTGTTGAGGTGCTATAACGAATAAAAGAGGTAACACTCTGCACAAAAGCCTTTAGGAATGTCAACTCCCAGGTTGTCGGGTAGAAAAATTTGAATCTGCGTAGGAGGTGTTGTTTATAGAAAAGTTTATATGGTCAAAAACGAATTACAAACTTATGCTTGGAAAATTGGAATTATACTTGAAGCGGGCTTTTTTTAATGCGAATGATGATTTGGTTTTAAATATTCTAGCAAAGTCGGTTCGAGCATTTGAAGTGGGAGAAGATGCTGTTTCTATTTGTGACGAATGTGGAAGTGAATTTATAAAATCAAGTTCTAAAATGGCGGCGTTGTGCCCTAAATGTACGCATGTTCTGTATGGCTACCAAAATTGTATCCATACTTTCAAAAATGGGAGATGTATATATTGTTATTGGGACGGAAGTCAAAGTGAATATATAAAGTATCTAAACCACAACGATTAAATTGACAAATTTCAGTTTGCAGAGGCAAATAGTTAAAAGGGCGCCGGATGTTAATTATCTGGCACCCTTTACTTATATGGAATTATTTTTTATGTTATGGAGTCAATACGTAAGCGTCAAATGTAAACGTCAAAACATCCGCCTTTCTTTCTGATGAGTTTTATGGCACACTTGAAAAAATGCAAAAAAC
>NZ_SPHO01000023.1 GCF_005845215.1 Clostridium sp. 1001271st1 H5 | reverse complement strand
GCCAAAACTGCTTTTTCGTTTACCCCATCATTGATTCTAACCTAAAGAATTTGTCGTTGACTTTATTATACCATAACCGGCCACTATTAGGAATAGAGGAATTGTAAACTTGCTGGACGGGAACAGCTTGCAACGCAAGGTGTTCCCGGGCGGCAAGTCCACAAAGGGGTAGCTGGCGGCAGCCAGCGCAGGGGAAGTGTAGCTTCCCCTGTGATGATTGGAACAGATTGAAAATCTGCGGAAATCATCTGCTCCCTGCAAGGGGCTTCCGGCAGGACGCAACGCACCGGCTCGACCGGTGTATAGTTGCGCCCTCTTTCAGAGGGGGAAGCCACGCTTACCGCTCTGGAAGCTATTATGACCGTTCCCGGTCTGGCTCTTTTCTCTTGGAATGGGGCGTTTTCTCCCTCGTCTGCGCCTTTGCTTCCGCCAGCCTGCGCCGGATTGAATTGTCCCGCTTCTGGATAAACCGCTGTCTGGTGTCAGCGATAAAGCGGCGGCACTCCGGCTCCGGGATAGCGTCCAGCTTTCGAATTGTGCTTTCCACAATCTCCCTCGCCTGCCTGTCACGAATGACCGGCACGATTTCCCGAAGTCCGGCAAGAGTTTCCTGTTTCGTGGCGGCGGCGTACTGGTAAACCATAGCCAGCTCGTCCTTTGAAAATTTCACATTCATTCCGTGTCCTCCTTTTCTGTGCCGGTTCCGGCAAATATCTGTTCTATGAGCTGCCGGGTGCTGTCCCGATGAAAGAGCAGCTTCAAGAACAGTTTGACCTGTTCCTCCGGCAAAAGCTCCGGGTGGGGCAGGTATCTTTCCAACTCCGCCCCTCTGGTACAGAGCCGGTGCGTCCGCTCTTTTCGGGTCAGCGTCTTTATCTGGTGTTCCAGAATCTTTTCCTCATGCTGCGCCCTCCGCAACTTTGCTTCGGTTTTCTCTATTTCCTGATTGAGTTTTTCCAGCTTTTCACTCATAGCGTCAGCCCTCCGTTCTGGGAATGAGTACATATATCTTGTTCGGCTCCCCAAAGCCTTGACGCACCCGCACAATCAGTCCGGCAGCTTCCAGCTCGTTTAAGGAACGCTTCACGGTCATGGTGCTGCGGGAGAGCGCCGCCGACAATTCCACAATCGGGAAACAGATAAATAAAATCCCGTTCATGTCCTCTATGCCATTTGCCAGAACATCGTCCAGCATACGGGCGTACATGATTTTTGCGGTGCTGCTGATCGGGAGCCGCAGCATGGCTCTCGGCAGAGGCATACTGGGCGGCAGGGGTGTGTCAATCGTCATAAATTCATATTCCATTCAGTTGGTGTCCTCCTTTTTCTGTTTTGAGCGTTTGGAAAGATAGCGGGGGCAAGCCACAATGACCGCCCGGAAGCTCTGCTTGCAATCATGCTGGCATTTCCGGCAAAGCTCGTTGTAGCTCCTGCGTCCACGCTCGTTTAAGAAGAAAGCAAGCTCTTTCTTCAACTTCTTTGACATTCTCGGCATAGTGCCTCCTTAATGAAAAATCCGCCCATGCTGGCGGTAACAGCCGCCGGTGGACGGATAGCAGATTTTTGTGTTGCATTTCGGGGCGATTTTCAGGGAAATTCAAGCCATAGAGCCGCCCGAAAATCCCCCGTGGTATTACGGGCAGGGTAGGCTATACCTTGCCCGATTGTTGGTTTTTGGTATCGTTTTGGTGTCCATTTTGCCGGTTCTCCCCGGTGTCGTTCCTGCCCCCGATTCTCACGGCGGCGTTTCGCTCCCCTTGGTACGCTCGCTGCGGTCAGGGTTCCTCCATTTCCCTGCCGCAGGTCACGGCGCTACATCTCCGGGGCGCATATCCCACACAAGCCGGTCATTCGGTTGAATTGATTCACCGATGAACTACTTGTATGATAGAACATTTTTGTACCCTGCTCCGTATATCCATAAAGTAGGAAATCCAGCTGAAAATCGAAAATTTCCACGTTCTCGGAAATGGTGTGGTATAATCTTTAGAGAGCGGCGGGGGAGCCGCCGGAAAGGAGCCATTCGCCTATGAAATCACGCCTTAGCATACAGGAACGGCTAAAGGATTTACGCACAGAGAGAAAGCTGAAGCTGGAAGAACTATCAAACCTGACCGGCATTTCAAAGTCTGCCCTTGGCAGCTATGAAGCGGACGATTACAAAGAAATCAATCATGGCAACCTCGTTATTCTGGCGGACTTCTACGGGGTGTCCCTTGATTACCTGCTGTGCCGGACAGAAAACAGGGAGCAGGTAAACACGCCCTTAATGGAGCTGCACCTGAATGATGAAACAGTGGAGCTTTTGAAAAGCGGCAAAATCAATAACCGTCTGCTCTGTGAGATTATCACCCACGGAAAGTTTGAGCGGCTGATGACCGATACGGAAATTTACATAGACGGTCATGCGACCGCCCGCTTCCGGGATATGAACGAAGGGCTGGAAGAACAGCGGCTTGCCCTCATTCAGAAGCACCGCTATGTGGACGGGGATTTATATTCGGAAACGCTTCTTGCCGCCCAATTAGAGGAAGAAGATTTTTTCTGCCATATAACGCATAAAACATGGGATTCCATTCTCCACGATATACGGAAAGCCCATGAACACGACATTGACAGCACGCCGGATTTCTCCCTCGCAAAGAAAATGGCGCAAGATATTCAAAACGCCCTGAAATTCCCCGGCGACCACCTGACAAAAATCTGGAAAGTCATTTTAAATATGCTGGGTATCGACTTTGACAAGCTGCCCCCTGATGAGCAGAAAGTCTTGAAAAAAGTGCTGGCAAAATCGCCGGTCATTAAAAACAATCCTTTGAATTTCCGGCGCAGGAGAAAATAAAAACTGCCGTTGTTGGAATTGCGGTTCCTGCAACGGCAGCGCCTTTATTCGCTGACATATTCTATATCAATCCTGAAATCCCCGCTGTCATAGCTGACAGCCAGCCCATAGCTTCCGATTTGAAGCGTTTCCTCGTCCTTGACCGGATAAAAGGCTTTTTGTTCTGCGTCAAAAAGAACAACTTCCTCCAATAGCTGCCCGTCAATCGTGTTTAGAATCTCCCTGATACAATCGTCACAAAAAACAGACTTCATCTTGTGGGCGCTGACAATCCGCCGCCCCCGGAAAATCTCTGCATAGCCGTCTTGTTCTCCCGGATATGATGTTACATGAATACTCGCTTCGCTGATTTCATCATAACCAAAGGACAGGCGCATACCGCCGTATTCATCATCCGGGCTTTCGTCTGTGTGATACACGTCAAGGGAATAGGTTTCTCCTGTATTGACACAAACAAGAAATGCCTGTGCCGGATAGCTTTCCTGGCAGGTGGGGCAGCTCTCGGACGTGTTCGGAATGTACTGTATCAAATTCTCCATATCCCTGCCGTATTCACTGAATACCAAATCATGGCGGATAGTCTGGGCTATCTCGTCATACTCGTCCTCGGTGGCGGTGGCAAAGTAGGTTGCTATCATATTTAGTGTTTCTTCCACGTCCTGCTCATACTGGCGGTTGTTACGGATATTCCCGATTGCAATTCCAGCCATACATAGAACCGCCGTGAACGCACACATAAGAAATGAGCCGCACCAGATACTTTGCTTATCTGACCGGCTTAGGTGTTGTGTGGAATCTTCCTCGTCCTCATAAACGAACCAAAATTCCCGCCATGTTTCCTTTACTTTTTCCCACATTCTTTTCATCTCATGCCCTCCGTTTAGCTATTAGCTAATATAACATAGTCTAACAGAATCTATGATAAATGACAATCATATTATAGGCTTATGGTGTACAAAATAATAACTGACAGCTAACAAACGGGTGGTGGCAATGGAGAGAAAAGGATTAGGAAAGCGTATCAATGAGGTACGAAAAGACCGGGGCTTTACCGCAGACAAGCTCTCGGAATTATGCAATATCAACGCAACGTATCTTCGCCAGATTGAGGGCGGTGTGAAAATGCCCAGTCTGCCGGTATTCATAGATATTTGTAACTCCCTGCGGATTTCCCCTGATTATCTGCTTCAAGATGAATTGGAAGAAAACGAAATCAGCAAAATCAAGGAGCTGGAAGCACTCTGGAAAGACGTGTCGCCCAGCAAACAGGAGCTTGCCGTTGCTATGATAAAAGCGGTGTTGGAGCATAATGAACAGTAGGACAGCCAGCCGGTTCCGGCTGGCTGAATTGTTTTTTGTTTAAATGATATAGAAAAGCCCAGAACGGGCAACTTCACAGCTTCCCGCTCCGGGCAATATCCTTTTATTCTATGTTAAGAGGTGCCGTTATCCCTCGATGGCAATGTATTTCTTTTTTTCAGCTTCCGGTTCTTTCGCTTCTTCTTTTGGAATGTTAATCTTCAATACCCCGCTTTCATATTTTGCATGGATATCGTCCTCTTTCACATTCTCGCCGATGTAGAAAGAACGGCTCATACTGCCTGCATAACGTTCCTGACGTACAAATTTGCCTGTTTCTTTTTCCTTCTCATCCTTGTCAAGGCCCTTTGCGGCGCTGATTACCAGATAGCCGTCCTTCAGTTCCAGAGTAATCTCATCCTTCTTGAAACCAGGCAGGTCAATATCCACCTCATAATGGTCATCGTGCTCCTGCACATCCGTCTTCATCATTTTTGCTGCATGGTGCCCGTATAACTTCCGCTCTGCTTTATCATCAAATGACGGGAACCCCCAAAAATCATCAAAAACATCATCAAATAAGTTTTCACCAAAAACACTAGGTAACATCATAAGTCATCGCTCCTTTTTTAATGTTAAAACCGAATTGTCAATCAGAACCAAGAATACTTGGGAAGAAATCGGAACCTCTCATCTGTTCCGTTTCCCTTTCCTTTGTTCTATCTGTGTTATAGCGCGCTTGTTAGCATTTGTCAATGGTGAGTGCTAATTTTTTTGTGAACTTTTTGTGTCCTCTTAAAAAGCGAATCATAACCATTTTTTCTTTTTGAATTTCCAAATTAACGCTGCGACTGTCACAATGCTCACCAGAATTACCAATGGATATCCATATTTCCATTTGAGTTCCGGTATATGTGAAAAATTCATCCCGTACCACCCTGCCAGAAGCGAAAGCGGGAGAAATATTACTGTCACCACTGTAAAAATTTTCATCAGATCATTCTGCTCAATCGCCAGCTGGGATTGATATGCTTCCCGGAGCTGGGACACCATTTCCTGCAAATTCTTAACGGCACTCAGGTAACGGTCCGTTCTATTCCTCAAAGTCATCAATCTGCGGACTCCGTCTTCGCTAAATAGTTGGTTGTCATTCACGGTCATTTCATCAAAAATGAAATTAAGCTGCTCATAGTAGCGTTTCAGGCGCAACAGTTCCTGCCTCCATGCAGTAATGTATTTCAAATAGGATGCCTTGTCGCCGGACAGCACCTTGTCTTCATTATTGCTGATTTCTTCCTCAAGATTATTCAAAAAATCCATGTCTCCTTTCAGCAGTAACGAAAAAAAATGGTAGAAAAGCCGCTCATTTGTTGCTCCTTCTTCCCCTGTCATCGTATGCAGAATCATATTTGCTTTTTCTTCTGCCTCAGAGGTTTCACAAAATACCAGCAAATCCTTTCCGTCCAGATATAAGAGCATCTTAAAATCCTCTTTTTTTTCACTCTGAACATCGTACCAGTCAAATGCAAGGATATCGCAGTCCTTAAAACACTCAAAACTGTCCGTAATCTGTTCATCAATATACCGAAGAATCTTTTTATCCATATAAGGAGCAGCTTCATCGGTGTTTGTAAATGAAAATACTTTGTACATTTATCCTCCACGTCCTAACTTTGTTATATTTTCAATGTTGGAATATTGCTATTCTTCAGCAAGGAATTTTCGACTTTTTGATTCTATCTTCTGCTTCACCAGAAGAAGATTTTTCTCGTTCCAGTTCAATCACATCTGAAATATCACAATCCAACGCCCCGCAGATACGAAGCAGGGTTTCCATGCTGATATGCAATCCCTTTCCCATATTGGCAATCTGGTTTGTGGTGAGTCCTGCGGCAAGCCGCAAGTCCTCTTTTCTCATGTTCCGCTCTTTCAATGTATTCCAAAGCGGTTGATAGCTTATGTGCATTTATCGTCCTGCCTTTCTCCCAGTGCTGGGGTTCGTGCTTCCCATTATAGCAGTTTTCTTGCTAACTCGCAATATTTCTTGACGGCTCGCCGGTTCCGTCTGGATTGTGCTTTTCCTTTCCGCTTTTATTTACATCTAATTAGCCATAACCTGCTTCATGCCCTGGCTTTTCGCGCCCGATTGCGATAGGTAAGCCTACAGTTTCAAATGTTTCCGGCTTTTCCCCCGCTTAGCACCGTGCATGCGACTTTCACCGCACACGGCGCCCCATCGAATTTAGAAATTTTACGTTTTAAACATAACTTACACACTTCGTTACAGCATTAAAAGATTGGTTATGCGATTACAGACGTTCCCGCCAGTTTTCGCAGTCTATTCAGTTTTTCCAGTTGCTTTTTGTTCAGTTGGAGTTCATTTAGGTACTTCTGGATTGTTTCTCCCAAAGTGGCATGGATTAAGATATGTACTGCTTCGGTTACAAGAACAAGGTTGCCATATTCATCTGTACCGCCGTTTTCAAGCGGCACTTTATGGTGACAGCGAATGTCATGAGGCATAAGGTCAATGCCAGTTACGGCACACCTCCCATATTGAGCCGCAAACAGCGAAATCCGATTGTCTGCAAACTCAATCGTTTTATCCAACACAGGGTTTTGCATGAGCCATATCATCGTATCGGTATTGATACCAAGATTTTTATGGATTTCTGCCCGTCCCTCCGATGTATACCGATTGACGGTTTTCTTTTTGTGCTGGGCGTTTCTTGTTTGGACATATCCCATTGGAATGAGAGGGTGTCCGTTTAGAAACCTTAGCTGTTTACTCTTGCCATACCGTTCCTTGATAAATCCACGTTCCAGTTTTCCTTTTGATGTCAATTCCCGCAGTCTGTTTGCCATTTGCAGTTTCAGTCCATAGGACAGCTTTGGAAAATCTACGCTGATGTGTGTTGCCAGACGGTAATAATTGTGCAGTCCGGCAACCACGGAATTGTATTGCTGAATGGCGATGTATTGCGCCCGGTCATCTGCCGGATTCTGTATCGCCCGGATAGCGGCAGATATTTTTCCCTTTGCCTGCTTTATGGCTTTATCGCTCATGTGTGAACAGACCACGTATTTTTTCCCTTTGGGACAGACTTTCATCTTAAATCCCAAAAACTCCGAATACCGCTGTTTTAGATTGATGACTTTAGACTTTTCCGGGCTGATTTCCAGCCCGAGCCGGTCTTTTAACCATAGCCCCGTTGCTTCAAACGCCTTTTCAGCGTCCTGCCGGCTCCGGCAAAAGATTTTGAAGTCGTCAGCGTACCTCACGATGTACATTTCTTTGAGTCTGCTCCGCCTGAGCGCCCGGTAGGTGTGACTTTTAATATCTGTACCGTGGGCGTTCTGCCGGGTTTTGTACTCGTAATGGGTAGGCATTTCCTCCCACTGGGAAGTCACCCACCAGTCAAGCTCATTCAGCACTATGTTGGAGAGCAGTGGCGACAAAATGCCGCCCTGCGGCGTTCCTTTGGTTGGAGTTGTCCTCATTCCATCTGGAAGTACCACCTGTGCCTTTAACATCTGCTTGACGATACACAACAGCTTTTTGTCCCGGATACCCATTTCCCACATCTGCCTTATCAGCTTGCCGTGGCTTACATTATCAAAGAAACCACGAATATCAATATCCACCGCATAATGCAAGTGCTGTACCTGCATGAGCCGACAGCATTGTGCTATGGCGTGTTCCGTAGAGCGGTTCGGACGGAAGCCGTTGGAACGCTCATGGAACTTTGCTTCACAGATTGGTTCAAGCACTTGTAAAATACATTGCTGCACTATGCGGTCAACAATTGTAGGAATCCCCAGCGGTCTTGTTTTTCCGTTGGGTTTGGGGATTTCCACCCGTTTCACCGGGCGGGGAGTGTACCAACTGAACTGTTTTTGAATAAGACGGACGTATTGTTCCTCACGAAGTGCGGCAAGGTCTTTGATTGTCCGCTTATCCACGCCGGGAGTACCGCTTCCTTTGTTGCCCTTAATTGTCCGATATGCCAGTTTGATGTTTTCCTCACTTGCAATCAGGCGCATGAGGTTCTGAAAGGTCTTGCCGTTCAGGCTGTCAGCATACAGACTGTCAAAGATGCTTTGCAGGTCGTAATACTCCGTATAGCGGATTTTGCTTTGTTTTGGTTTGTGCTTTTGCTGCTCCGAAGTCAACACAGGCACCCACCCCTTTCGGTTAGGATTTTCTTTGTCATACTCGAAGCTGTGTTTGTTATGTTTTCAGTTTTTGTTTCTAAATCCGACTGGTGGCTATCCCTCCACGGGCTTTTTATTCCCGCTTCATAGGTACTGTGCCACCACTTTCGCCAGAATTAAGATAAGTTATAGCGATAGTGGAATATCATAACTGATATACCAGCATTCCCTGCTGGTTTTCGCTTTTCCTTATCAGCGTGACATCAGCCTGCAACAGCCTTATCATTCACGTCCCGGTTTACCACGTTCCAACAATCCTATCATTGAATACTTTTAGGCGCTTCCTCTAAGCCTGTGTCCAATTCAAAGAATCTTACCGCCTGTAACGGTATGTGGACGTTCATAACAACCAATCTTACTAATCCACGGACACCCCAATTTAATGGGGAAATGCCTTTCGACAAATCCAAACGTTTAGACCCGTACATTCGGAAGTACGCCAGTATTTTCATACATTCTCACCATGAGTATCCGACACCCGGCATATAGGTGACGCCGTCCACCTCTGGACAGGTTTCGTGCGGTAAAAAAATCCCGCTTACGGTCACTCTCTGCCGACTTCACCGAGCTTTTGACGGTTAGGCAGTTGCATACCGCCGCCAATCGGAGTATCAGTGTGGGCGTTTCAAGGCGTTACCCTATCATTCCACCCATCGGATTGTCAGTTCTCCTAAGATTTCAGGCTATTTAGCCTTTCGACTTAGTGCGTAACCTTTTCAGTTACGAACGTGTCGCACGATTGTCGTTGCCGTAGCCCTCCATCAGATTGATTACGCCCCAGATACCAAGCCCGGCTCCAAGTGCTACAACAAGGGTCTGCAAAACGTCTACTGCGCTATTGAAAAATGCCATAAATATATCCTTTCTGCCGCGTCTGCGGCTGTCCGGCAAGCGGACAAAAGGCGGTCAGCATATGCCGCCGCACAAAAAAACCGCCCTCTGGTAAAGGCGGCTGTCCCCGCGCTGCGTAAGTTCTGCGGCGCGGCGGTATTCAGTTGTAGGGGGTGCGGCTCCTGCCGCTGTGTACTGCGCCGGAAAGTGGGGGCGCGTATCATGTAGCCGGTATGGATAGATGTGATTGCTTCAATCGCTCCTTTCTGTGTCCCGCTGTGCTGCCGGACGTTTTTTTCAGACTTGCGGGAAGTGAATAGCTTGCGTAGCAAGGTGTTCGCTTCCCGCAAGTTCACAAAGGGGTAGCTGCCGCAAGGCAGCGTAGGGGAAGTGTAGCTTCCCCTGTCCCCCGGCGGTCTGCCATGCTGTCACTGTTGCGGGATAAGCCCCCCGGCGCGTGACATACTCCGTTGCAAAACGGCGGTGTTCCGCTTCCTTTTCCCGCCAATACTCCCATAATGCAGCGTCGGCGGCTTCCGCAACATTCATTAAAAACCGTTCAAGCTGCTTTTGTTTTTCCTCTGCGCTACGTTTCCTCATGGTCTGCGTCCTCCTGTAAGTCTGCCGCGTCAATCTCGTAATAGTCAAAAACCTCGTCGGGCTTGACAATGGCGGGGCGGCGTTTAAGGTGCTTTTCCATGTCAAAGGCGTTCTTCGGGTCTGCGTCGGACAGGTACTTGTATTTCGGGTGCTTCGTTATGTCGAATTTGTCCGAAAAGAACGGGCGCACCCCGCGTAGCTGCAAGATACATTTCCCTCCGTCCATGACTGCGATTTCATCTTCCGTCATAAGCTGCTTTCCCAATTTCTGATAGTTCAGCCCATGCGAAAGCTCCCGCCCCCTTGTTTCGGACGTGTTGAAGCTGTCTATCGTTTCCTTGCCTAAAATCTCCGATATTTCTTTGAGCGTCGTTTTTTCCTTGCCACCCAAGAAAAGCGTGGTGTCGCAGTTGCCGACTATGGTATCGGCGTTGTCCTTGTAGATTGCCTTTAGCTGTGACTGGCTCTGCAAGATGATTGACGCGGATATTTCCCGGCTCCGTATCGTTGCAATGAGCTTTTCAAACTTCGGTATCTGCCCGATATTCGCAAATTCATCAAGTAAGCACCTTACATGGACGGGAAGCCGCCCGCCGTATTCATCATCTGCTTTGTCGCACAAGAGGTTGAATAGCTGTGTGTAGAGAATACTCACGACAAAGTTAAAGGTGTCGTCGGTGTCGCTGATAATCACGAAAAGGGCGGTCTTTCTGTCGCCTATGGTGTCAAGCTCCATTTCGTCGGTTTCCATAAGCTCCCGCAGCTCCTTAATGTCGAATGGGGCTAACCTCGCGCCGCATGAGATAAGTATGCTTTTTGCGGTCTTGCCCGCCGCAAGTTTGTATTTTTTGTACTGCTTGACTGCAAAATGTTCCGGGTCTTTTTCTTCCAGACGTTCAAACATGAGGTCAACCGGGTTCTGGAAGTCCTCGTCGTCCTCGCGGGCTTCCGACGCATTTATCATTTCAAGCAGCGTCGTGAAGTTCTTCTCGTCCTCCGGGGCTTCATACCAGATATAGCCGATTAGTGCGGTATAGTAGAGCTTTTCCGCTTTCACCCAGAAATCCTCGCCGGATTTTTCCCCGTCGCCTTTGGTGTTGGCGATAATGGTATTGACTAACTTCAAAATGTCCTTTTCGCTCCGCAGATAGGCAAAGGGGTTGTATTTCATGGATTTTTTGAAGTTAATCGTATTTAGCACTTTGATACGGTATTTGTACCGCTGCAACATTTTTCCGGTTTCCAAAATCAGTGTTCCTTTCGGGTCAGTGACGATATACGACGTTGGAAAATCCTTTGACGTACATTGCATGAGCGACGGTTTCACAAAGAACCGGGTCTTGCCGCTGCCGGAACCGCCGATTACAAGGATATTTTTGTTTCTTGCGTATTTCGGCTGCTTCGGGCGGCTGTTCATGGTGAGCCGTTCCGTCTGCGTTAAGGGGATATTATTCTCAAATACCGGGTCTGTGTATGGCTTTATATCGTCAGCCCCGCCCCAACGCGCCGAACCGTATTCTGTCCCGCGGCGGTATTTCTTCGCGTTCTTGCCTTTGGTGTAGATAATCAGCCGAACAATGACCGCCCCCGCAATGCCTAAAGCTAAGTCTGCCGGGTGGAAGCTCGGCGCGATACTGGAAAAGGCGGCGGTAAAACCGTCCCCAAGATGTAGCAGCTTTGCGCTTGCGTCCGCGCCGGGGGAGAGCCGGACAGCCGCGCCCGCTTTATCAAAGAGCCAGACAAAGAGCAGATACGGGAGATTTAAGATAAGCAGCTTCTTGATTTCCGGCTTCATAGCGATACCTCCCTGTCCTTGTTCTTGACCTTTGCCCGTTCCGCGTTTCTGCCCTGTGCAGCTTCTTTGAGGGTAGAGAGCAGCTTTCGGATTGAGGGCTTTTTCTCCTGTGTCAGCTTTTTTGCGGAAAATTCCTTAAAGGCTGCGGTCAGCACGTCCGCGTCCCGCCCCTTGAAGAAAACCAGATAGCGGGGCGGGCTTTCCGTCGCGTCCTTTTTCAGCGCAAAGTCGATACCGTACTTTTTCGCCGTACTCTCAAAGGCTTTGATATTGCCCTCGGTAATCTCAATGTTGGAAACGCCCGCGTTCTGCTTCATAAGCTGCTTTAAGCTCTGCTTGCCCTGTGGCGGTTTGGAAAGCTGCTTTTTTCCCTTTGACAGTATGGCTTTCATTGCCTTTTGGAGCGTCTGGGCGGTCAGCTTCCCGGTCTTGATGTAAAGGGCTATGGTCTTTTCGTTTACTTCGTCCTGCAATTTGTCGCGTCCTCCTTTCGCGTTTCTTTATGGGGCGGCGGTCAGATACGCACCCGCAGCCCGTTCAAGTCCTCGGCTCTGATACCCACAAGATACCAGTTGTCGCCGTACTCAATCCGGGTCGGCTTCCACTTGCCCCGCACGAATACGTCAAAACATTCTCCACAATGCAGCCCGCCATAGTAGCTGTTTAAGTCAAAGCGAATGTCGTAACGGTCGGTGCGCTCGTCAAATACCAATGCTCCTGTCATTTTCTGTGCCATAATAAAATCCTCCTTTTGTTGTTTTACAGGCTTTCGCCCGGTTTGCATGAATAATAGTCCGGGTCGCCGTACTGCGGCTTCTTCGGTGACAGTGCGCCGCTTGCCATGTCATGGGCGACAAGGGAAGTGTAATAATTGCCGATAGTGGACGGGGCGTTGAAAAGGGCTGCTTTCAGATATTGCTTGATGTTGCGGATTTTCGTTGTGTTCTCCCGCATACAGTCAAGCACAAAGCGGATATGCTCGCCGTCCAGTTTCATAAACTTTGACTTCACAAGCTCTGCCGGGTAGTCGTCCCCCGCAATCCGTACCCGCTTTCTGGCGGTGCATACGGTTTCAAGCATGAGGTCTACAATCTCGTCAAGCCTGTCACTGTCAAACTTCATGTCCTGTTTGAGAATGTGGTAGTCGATATTGTCCTTGATGATTTCCCGGTATATATCAACTGCGCTCTGTGCTGCCGCTTCCGTTCCTTTCCGTTCCGGCGGCGTAGCCGCTTCTCTGCAAGGAGAGGGGTTAGGGGAAAGGATAGGAATGGAATGGGTACTTTGTTCATCAGTAATTATTTTTTCTTTTTTTGGTAAGTCAGTTCTTTGTATATCTTTATTTAATTGCGTTGGATTTTCCAACGTAGGTTTTTCCAATGTAGGTTTTTCCTGTGTTGGATTATCCAATGTTGGATTTTCCAATGTAGGTAAATCCGGCGTAGGCGGCTGCGGCTGCTCGAATATCACATAGTCCGCGCCCCGCAAGCGTCCTTTCTCGTCGCGCTCCCTTGAACGGACGATATACCCGGCGCGTTCAAGCTCCTTAATGGCTTCGCGGATAGCGTCTATCTTCTCCCGGTTGATAAGGGATAAGCCTTTCAAGGTGTAGTCCCAATCTTCGGGGAGTGACAGCATTTGCGACAACAGCCCCTTTGCCTTTAGGGAAAGCTCCTTGTTGCGTAGGTGGTGGTTGCTCATTACGGTGTAGCCCTTGTTCCGTTCCACTCTGAAAACTGCCATAGTTCATAACTCCTTTGCTTTGGATTTGTTACGCAGTAGAAGCGCGGTTTCGGGGGATAAGGTATAAATCCCTTTCCGCACCAGATACGCGCCCGGAAAACCGCTTGTAGCAAGGCTTTTTCTGCCCCTACTGCGTAACAAAGGGCATGAAAAAAGCGGCGTTCCTGTTCTCCCATGTAGAGAGTAAGAAACGCCGCTTCTGCGTCGTATTCAGTTTTTAGTACAATACCCTGCTTGTCCGTCGCTCGAAAAACCTTGATTTTCCAGTGTTTTCAAAAGTATCGTTATCTAACGTCAGCTTTTCATGTTCCCGTCTCCCTCCTAGTTATAAGCATTTTGTGCAGCGGCCACTTATGAGCATTCCATGGCCTGCTTAATGGCACGTTTTGTAAACACGCGAATCATATCCTTCCTGTATTCGGCTGACGCGCGGATATCAGAAATTGGATGACAGGAATTCATTGCTTCCTCCGATGCCTTCACAATCACTTCATCGGTAAGGGCCTTTCCAATCAGGGCTTCCTCTGCCCTGGGCGCCCGAATCGGCGTGGCCGCAACCGCGCCCAGGGCAATCCTGGCATCTGTGCACACGCCGTCTTCCACCTTGATTTTGACTGCAACGCCAATGATGGCCAGGTCCATGGCCTTTCTGACAGCGTGTTTTATGTATGCGGCCCTCTCGTTCCCGGCCAGGGGCGGAATCACAATGCCTGTTACGATTTCCCCGGGCTCCAGGGAAGTCTTCTTGACGCCCAGGAAAAAGTCTTCGATTTTAATGACCCTGTCCTTATCCGGTCCCTGGACCAATATCTTAGCTCCCTGAGCCAGAAGGTTGGGGGCTGAATCACAGGATGGGGATGCATTGCAGATATTGCCTGCCATGGTGCCCTTTGTCCTGATTTGTGTGGATGCCACTACCTTGGCAGCATGGGCCACCGCCGGATTTTTTTCTTTGACAAGAGGCGATGTCTCAATGGTCCGCAGGGTTGTCAGCGCCCCTATTTTCAAACCTTCCCTGTGGTCGTATTCCAGATAATCCATACCTGGAATTTTCTTAAGGTCAATGATATACTCTGGTAATATGGCCTTGTCTTTCATTGGCGGAATCAGGTCCGTGGCGCCTGCCATGACCTTGGCTGTGCTTCCAAGCTCAAGGAGCAGATTGCACGCCTCCCCTATGGTCTTAGGAGCCAGATACTCGAATTGAGGTAATACCATTTACGTTTTCCTCCTTACATTTCCTTATATTGCCTGTTATTTGTTACGTTCTCCCTGTATCATGATTGTAAAAGGAAATGCGTCCGCTTGCCAGAAGTGTATACCACAGATGTTGCAATTGCTACACCTATTATCTCTGTTTCCCATGGACGGCCCGCAGGGACAGAAAACGGAAAAAAATAAATATGACAGCCTTATGTCATATTAGAAGTGTTATGATATATATGATAGTCCGGAAACAGCCCGAATTTACAATTAATTCCAGATGGCTGGATGATGTATTGATTAGCAGAATGATGCATTGAATAACAGTAAGGAGGCTATAGATATGACAGACATTGAAAACGATTACAACACCCGGATAGACCAGCTGCGCAAACTCATAAAATCAACCAGGAATTTTGGTCCTGCCATTGAACTGGCCCTTAACATCCATGGAATCACACACCGGCATTGTTTCCGCCAGCGCTGTTCCCACCTACTGCGACGAGATACTGGATGGATTAACGGACCAGGATTACAGCGTAATGCCCACTGAAAAAGATGAAACCATAGCCTGGCATCTGTGGCACATTGCAAGAATCGAAGATTTGACTGCCAATCTCCTCATAGCAGAATCATCCCAAATATTCAATGATGACTGGATGGACAGGCTGCAGGTTTCCGTAAAGGACACCGGCAACGCCATGACGGATGAGGAAATCATCGGCTTTAGCCGGCAGGTAAACAAGCAGGAGCTGATACATTACCGAAACGCGGTGGGGTGCCGGACACGCAGGATATTAAATGCCCTGACCCCCGGTGATATGAAACGGAAACCCAGCGAAGAGAGCCTGGGACGGCTGGTCAGCGAAGGCGGTCTGCTGGAGGCCAGGCAGTCCATATGGCTCAGGAATTTCTGGGGCCGCCATACAGTGGCAGGACTCATATTGCTGCCGCTGACGCGCCATCATATGATGCATCTTCCCGACAGTCTGAGAATAAAGGAATTTAACCGTGCGAAGTAATTCTCACCTTCCTGATTTTCCCCTTAATGGTCCTGTTCTGAAGTCCTTCCAGGACCCGGGGGCCTTTCCGGTTCATGATATCCACAAAGGTAAGGCTCTCCCTGATGTCAATGATTCCTATGTCACCGGCATCCACGCCCTCTATGCCGCACACAGCGCCCACAATGTCCCCGGACCTCATTTTGGATTTGCGTCCGCCTCCAATGGAGAGTCTGGTGATGGACTGGTCCAGCTTCTCCCCCTTATGGGACCCGGAATCCGGCTTCTTTCTCTGAAGGGCCCAGAATGCCTTTTCCTCCTCTTCCCCTGTCTCAGGGCAGGGCTGGACCGGCAGGCATGCTCCCATGTAGGCCTCCACTTTATGCAGGGTCCTCATCTCATCCTCAGTCACAAGGCTGACGGCCCTGCCTGTCCTGCCGTTTCTTCCGGTCCGCCCAATCCGGTGCACATAAGTCTCCCTTCCCATGGGGAAATCATAGTTCACCACCAGGCTGACATCTTCAAAATCAATTCCCCTGGCAGCCACATCCGTGGCAATCAGGTACCGGAATCCTCCCCGTCTGAAGGCATCCACATTTTTAAGCCGTTCCTTCTGCTCCATATCGCCGTGAATCATGCCGCAGAATATCCTGTCCCTTCTCAGCTTCTGAAACAATACCTGGACCATTTCCCTGGTTCCGCAGAATATCATGGAGCGCTCCGGATTCTCCTTCATGAGAATGCGTTTAAATGCCGTATACTTCTGGTCCTGCGGCACGCCGTACACGGACTGCTCAATGGGAAGGGCGGCCTCTCCCTCCTGTTCCAGGAAAATGGACACCCCGTCCCTGACTGTTTCCTCTGCCAGATTCTTCACATCCTCATCCAGGGTGGCTGAAAACAGAAGGGTCTGCCGCTTTGCAGGAAGCAGCCCCGCTATCTGCCTGACCTCATCCATGAATCCCATGTCCAGCATCAGGTCCGCCTCATCAATCACCAGATATCTGACGCCGGTCAGCTTAAGGCTTCCCCGGCGCACATGGTCCATGACACGTCCGGGGGTGCCCACCACGATATGGGTTTTCTGGCGCAGTGTCTGTATCTGCTTGTCAATGGGAAAGCCGCCGAACACGGCCGGCACCTTCAGCCGTTTTTTCCTGCCAATCCTGAATATCTCCTGGCTCACCTGTACGGCCAGCTCCCTGCTGGGCTCCAGCACAAGGGCCTGGGGCAGGCTTTCCTCCCAGACAATCTGCTGGCACAAAGGGATGACAAATGCAGCTGTCTTGCCGGTTCCTGTCTGGGAGCGCACCACCACATCCCTGCCTGCCAGCACCTGGGGCAGCACCTCCTCCTGTACCTTCGTGGGATGCTCATACCCCAGCAGCGACAATGCCTCCATGATTTCAACGGATAAACCGTACCCGCAGAAACAGCTGTCAGGTTCCCTGTTTTCTTTATTTTCCATATGTCTCCATTTCTTCGCCTTCTATATCTTCTTTCACGAACATGATAAGGAAGCTGACCAGCAAAAGCCCGCAGCTGACCCATATGGTCCTTTCCCTGAGATGCGCCGTGAGCACGCTTCCCATGACAGCTCCCACTGCAAATATGCCGATGACCCCATAGTAGCGTATGAATTTGTCCCGGTGGTCCTGTTTGCCTGTGTGACGGTACCAGTACAGGTTTTCCGTGGCGCTTCGCAGGTTTCCGATGCACATGGTGGTGGCATAGGGGCTTCCCTTGATTTTCCTGAACGCATTGACCTGAAGGGCGCACACAAAGGAGACAATGATGTTGGCTGCCATGTTCATGCTCTGGGGCAGAAATCCCACTGCAAAAAGCAGGGTGATTTCAATGGCAACAATCAGCTGCCTCCAATGAAAACGCCGGTCCTGCCGGTGAAGCCGCTTCACATGCTCTGCCATGTACACGCCCCCTGCAAAAGCCAGGACCGGAGCCAGATAGCGCACAGCCATGGCCCACTCCCTGGCAGCCAGATGGCTTCCCATGAGCACAATATTTCCCGTCTGTGCATTGGCAAACACATTTCCCCTGCAGTAATACGTATAAGCATCCTGGAAACCTCCGGATAAAGTCAAAAAAATACCCGTTGACACAGCCTCCGACATCTGTCCACGGGTACGCATACTCTTTTTCATCTCTCCTGCCGCCTTTCCCAAGTTAAGAATCTGATTCTTCCAACTCAAGATTTTACCACAGTTCAGACTAAAAGAAAATAGTTAAATGTTTCACAGGCTTCATCAGGCTTCCCCAATCTGACTGGTAATATAGTCAGGAATCTCCTCAGGGCAGATGTTCAGGGCAGCGGCCAGCTCTCCAAACAGCAGTTTCCGGGCGCTCTTGACGCCGTCCCGTTCCCGGATGGACAGGGGCTTGCCCTTGCCCTTACGGTTCTGCTCCATCTCTGATATCTCCTTAATCATGGAGGCCAGTTCCAGACAATCGCCGGATTCAAGGACCTGCCTGTATACCTGGGGCCGTTCCTTATCGTTTGCATACTGCTTGCCTTCAACAGACGGCAGTGCCAGTATGAACTGCTCTGCTTCCTGCCTGGTCATGATTTCCCTCATCTTTACCTTTGGACTGTCCACCGGTATATAGATGGTGGTATCCTGGTCAAACTTTGGCACAAGGCTGTAATACACCTTGTCATTATTCGAGAAGTCAGGTTTCGATATGCCCTCCACCTGGCATACGCCTACAGTTCCATAGAGAATATATTCTCCTTTTTTAAACAAATTCCCACCTTTCCGAACAGATACTGTTCAAGTGTTAACGGGGTATTTATATAGTATATCACATTTTTCCCTGTTTGTAAAATGCGGCCTTTCGCCGGAGTCTTTCACCCCAGCCCTCTGCCCCGGCTCCTCTCCTGCTTCCTTCCGCCAAAGACCGGAAATACGCCCTTTAAACATGATAAACTTTCTCATGTGCAGGGCTGGACAATTTTACAGAATTATTGTATTATGTCATTACGAAGTTAGCTTTAACTAACCAATATGGACACCACAAAAGGAGGATTTTCATGAGCGTTGTCATTATCGGAGGCCATGACCGCATGGTAAGCCAATATAAAAAGATTTGCAAGAATTACAAATGTAAGGCAAAGGTATTCACCCAGATGAGCGCCAGCCTGGACAAACAGATTGGCAGTCCTGACCTCCTGGTCCTGTTTACCAACACCGTATCCCACAAGATGATACGCTGCGCCCTGGACGAAGTGGGAAGCAGCACGGAGATTGTCCGCTGTCACACCAGCAGCGGCACAGCCCTCACAGAAATCCTGGAAGAAAAATGCGCGGTCTGTGCCGTATAGGTTTTCCAATCAGTACCCCTGCTTCACCTCCAGCATCTGCAGACCCTCCACCACGGAGCCTGCGATGCATCTGGCCTTGTCCGATATGGTGAAGCAGTTTTCATATTCACTTTTTCTGGGGTCTATGTCGGCAATCTTAAATCCCTTTACCACGGGATATCCGTCTTTTATAATTCCCCTCAAAAGCCCTGTAAGGGATGCTTCCACCGTGACCTCGCCCTGCCCGGTCACAATAACGCCAATCGCCTGTCCCTGTTCCACCATGTCTCCAATCATGGACCTGCCAAAGAAAATCCCTTTGGCCGGGGAATGGATAACCCGCTCCGCCCCATAGCCGCCGATAATTCCGGGAACACCGGTATTGGGGGCCGCCTTTCCGTTTCCAATGATGCGGCCCAGATTATGGCCTCTCATGGTCTCTATCACAAGGTCCACATCCTGTCCTGCCGTGAACCCGGGCCCCAGTCCAATGGTCTTGTCCGCCATATCCCTGGTGGTTCCCAGATTCTTCTTTGCCAGAATGGCATCCACCAAAGCCCATGGACGCACCTTCCCCAGCACCTGGCAATTCTCGTCAATCATGATAGGGACTGCTCCCTGTTCCATAATGGAGCAGGCTTCCTCATACCCGGAAGCCTTGATGCAGGTGATACCCTCCACCTCAGACGTACCGTCATATACTGCTTCGGAAAAGGCTACGCATCTGCGGATTGCCGAAGGATATCCCGACTCCAGCACCAGCACCGGGTATCCGCAGCGGCAAAGCTTGTGGATGGTACCCGTGGCAATATCACCGCCTCCTCTGACAATTACCAGTTGTTTTGTACGTTCCGTCATTTTACATCCATTTCCTTCCATTTTAAATTATTCTTTTGCCTGTTCAGCCGATTGCTTCAGCTCCTCCACCCATTCCTTTGAAAAATGCGTTTCAAAAAGCCGGTCCAGCTCCTGCCTGGTCTCAGCCATAAAGGCGTCGTATGCCTCCAACAGCCGGATAGCCTGGGGCGTCAGGGTGGAGCCGCCTCCGTCCCTGCCTCCTGTCTCCCGCTCCGTCAGCATGAACCCCCATGCCTTTTCCGACTCCTTTAGCATCTTCCATGCCTTGCTGTAAGCCATGTTCATGGCCTGGGCCGCCCCCTGAAGGGAACCGGTGGTTTCCACTCCCCTCAGCAATGCCGACATGCCGGGTCCGAATGCCTTATTTTCAAAATATAATTTCAGTGATAGCCCATAGTGAAGCTGATTCTGTTCCAATGATATGCCCCCTTTTCCTGATTGGTTATGTTTTTTTAAGAATAACGTCCTCAAAGATAAAAGCCGGGCAAACCATTCTTATAAGGCATCTGATAGTTTCAGAAACACCTGTCGCAATGGCTGCTGCCGGCTTTTGATTCTCTGTGCATAAAGCTCCAAACTGCTATTCTTTCACTCCCTTTATTATAGCAGATTTGTCTGATTATGCAATTCTTTTTTCAGGCTGATTCCATGCCGTTTCATGACACCCGCCAGTTTTTTCCTCTGTTCCGGCTCCATGGGCGTCAGCGGAAGGCGCAGGTCGTCCCCGCAGATACCCATCATGCCAAGGGCTGCCTTGACCGGTATGGGATTCACATCCCAGAACAGGGCTTCCATGATATCCAGAAGCTTAAGCTGCATCCGCCTGCTCTCCTTCACATCCCCGTCCAGGTACAGGCGGCACATCTGATGTGTCTCCTTTGGCATAATGTTGGCCAGCACCGATACCACCCCCTTGCCTCCCAGGGACATGATGGGAAGGGTCTGGTCATCATTGCCGGAATAGATATCAAATCCCTCCCCGCACAGGGCGGCTGTTCTGGCAATCAGGGACAGGTTGCCGCCGGCCTCCTTTGTCCCCCGTATATTCGGATGCTCCGATAGAATCTTGTATGTCTCCGGCTGAATGGTCACTCCTGTACGGCTGGGTACATTGTATAAAAGAATGGGAATGCCCACATGGTCCGCCACCTGGGTAAAGTGGCGCACCAGCCCTTCCTGGGATGCCTTGTTGTAGTAAGGCGTCACCTGCAGCAGGGCGTCCGCCCCCAGCTCCTGGGCCTTCCTGGACAGCTCCACCGCGTGTTCCGTACAGTTGCTTCCCGTGCCTGCAATCACAGGAATCCTGCCGTCCACCTGCCTTATGGCATACCGGATGACAGCCAGCTTTTCTTTATCGTCCAGGGTAGCCGACTCCCCTGTGGTGCCGTTTACGACCACAGCGTCTGTCCCTTCCCTTATAATCCACTCCAAAAGCCGCCCAAAGGCGTCAAAATCAAGATTACCATATCCATTCATGGGCGTTACCACGGCTGCGGCGCTGCCCTCAAAAATACTGTGTCTCATAAACATCAGTCCCCCGATTCAATCGTGATTCGTAACGGTCCAGGATGGCGTTTCCTCCTGACCCAAAAGCCAATTTTTCCGCTGTTCTGAACAGTTACCATTATACTATGAAAATATGACAAACTCATCCTAATGGTACCAATTATTTCCTTTTGTCATATAGTGACATTATGAATCCAATCTCATAAGGAGCGTATCCATGCATCCAATCCTCATACTGGGCGGAGATTCCAGACAGATTTGCCTGAACCGGCTTCTGAATCAGACCGGCCATAAAACTCTCTTTTACTATGACAAACCTACCTCCTTCTCCCTCAGGGAGGCCATGGAGGATTCCCATATCATCCTCTGCCCTGTCCCTTTTACCAAGGACGGCAGCACCATTTTCTCTGTCAACAGCCTGCCCGGCCTGGAAATCCATGGTTTCACGGCCGCTCTGAATAATACCCATACACTTTTTGGGGGGAATATCCCTTCCGCTGTCAGGGAACGCTGCGGCTCCCTCTCCATCCCCTGCCATGATTTCATGAGGATGGAGGAGGTTGCATGGAAAAATGCCGTTGCCACGGCAGAGGGCGCTGTGGCGGAGGCCATAGCCTTAAGTCCGCTGAACCTTTACAGGAGCCGCTGCCTGGTAACCGGATGGGGCAGGTGCGCCTCCATCCTGGCAGACCGTCTGAAGGGCATGGGAGCCGGGGTAACCGTGGCTGGCCGCGATTCCTCACGGCTGGTCAGCGCCCGCTGTCTGGGATACAATACCTGCCTGTTAAAGGAACTGGAACCAATTATGGGAGAATTTGATTTTATATTCAACACCATCCCATTCTTGGTGCTGGATGCAGCACTGGCAGAACAGGTTCAGGACAATGCAGCGGTTATTGATATTGCCTCTGCACCGGGAGGAGTGGATTTTCTGGCACTGGAGCGCCGGAATATCCGGGCCAGGTTATGCCCCGGGCTTCCCGGACGCTATTCCCCCCTTTCCTCTGCCAGGATTCTTTATGAGGCTGTCATGGAGCATATCCGGGATTCACAGACTCAGTAAGGAATAAGGAGAATATTATGGAATTAAAAGGAAAAAATGTAGGTCTGGCCGTCACCGGGTCCTTTTGCACCTTTGCAAAGATAGAACAGGAAATCAGGCAACTGAAGGAGACAGGAGCCATCCTGCACCCCATTTTCTCGAATAGTGTCCAGTCCACGGACTCCCGTTTCGGGGATACCGGCGAATTCATGGACCGCATAACATCCATCACGGAAATAAAGCCAATACTGAAAATAGAGGAGGCGGAACCCATTGGCCCGAAAGGATACCTGGACGTCCTCCTCATCGCCCCCTGCACCGGCAATACCCTGGCCAAACTGGCTGGCGGTATCACGGACACCCCGGTGCTCATGGCTGCCAAAGCACACCTGCGCAACGGCAAGCCCCTGGTAATTTCCGTATCCACCAACGATGCCCTTGGCATGAACCTTAAGAACATCGGACTTCTGTTCAACATGAAGAACATCTATTTTGTTCCCTTTGGCCAGGATGACCCGTTGAAAAAGCCCACCTCCATGGTTGCCCATACCGGACTCATAGAGGACACCTTGAAGGAAGCCCTGGAGGGCAGGCAGATTCAGCCGGTCATACAGGGGGTGTAGGCCCCTCTCATCGCTTTCGCGGCAGACAGTCATTGCGGGCCGGGAACATGCCGTCATGGCATTGTCCCGGCCCGCCTGCCGTACCCCACTTTGTCATACTCCACTTTGTCATACTCCCCTTTTTCATATCCCCTGCCGCACCATGCTCTTAAGTCTCACTTGCGCCTCCCTAAACCAGGCATCCCCGCCGCCTGCCAGCAGCACATAGGCAGTCTTGCCCAGCAGGGACTCCAGATACCGTTTTACCCCGGCATCCCCTTCCTTCAGATATGCGTCCCTTCCGGTCCGCCTCAAATGTTCCTCCGCCCCATATTTCAGACAGTAATAAATCTCCTGGCGCAGACGTCTTCTGTAGGGGGCCGGAACCTGGACACGGTCATTTACCACCAGGCCGGTTACTGTCTGTCTGGTTCCTCTGGTCAGAATACGGGTCTTTCTCTGGTTTGGCTCAAATCCCATGGACCTGAGGAAGCCGTATACCTTTCCCTTCACCTCAGCCGTATCAAAAACACCGGAAAAGGTCATATCGTCGCAATACCTGCTGTAAGCGATATCCCGCTCCCCGCACCAGGCCTCCATATATTCATCAAAGGGCTTCATCACAAGATTGGAAACAGCCGGCGACGCAGGCGCTCCCTGGGGCAGACGGTCATGGCAGCAGCAAAGGGCGGCCAGCATTGCGCCCACTGGCGGCGGGAAATAGGCGGCCGGAAATGCGTGATGAAGCACCATGGGAAAGGTGATGCTGCCAAAGAAATCCTCAATATCCATCTTCATGACAATCTTCCTGCCCTGATGAATCCCTGCGTTGGCAGCTACCGAAGCGCCTTTGCGGTAAGCCGCCGCACTGGCGGACACCGCAAATCCGTCCAGTACATGGTGAAGCAGGTTTCTCTGCACTTCCTTCAGAAGGGAATCCGGCACCAGAAGCGTCCTGTAACCGCCGCTTCTTTTAGGTATCCGCACCTTCCGGTAATGCCTTTGCGCATGGTTGCTGAGGGCATAGAGACAGCCCATTATTTTCTCCGGAGGCCAGTCCCTGGTTCCAAGGAGCCGGAAGGAGAGCAGCATTTCCCTGCAATGCTCCGTACTGCAATATTTCCACAAATCCGCCTGAGCCATATCTCTTCCCTCCCGGAGCCTGCGCCCCCTCTTTCCAGTATTTTTTCGTAAAACAAAAACAGGAGAAGCAACACGTATCCGGATACCGTAAGATGCATAGGGGTACCGGGCCGCTGGCGGCCGGCACATGAAATGTGCGGATGTACCCCGGCGCAGATTGCGGACTCATCCCTCTGCTGTTCACTCCGGGCAGCGACTCGCTGTCCGTCCAGGCTCACTGCCCATGCAATATTCCTGAAAATGCTGTTGCTTTTCCTGTCTTTGCTTATGCCATAATCATAGGCAAAAAACATTCTCTTGTCAATGTGCTTTTCGTTATCCCTTGACCGCGCCCTCCATCATTCCGGCCTTCTGGAACTTCTCCAGAATCAGGTACAGGATGATAATGGGTATGATAACCAGGGTGGTGCCTGCCAGTATGACAGGCCACGGGGTGGATAAGCCCTCGCTGACAGGCAGCAGGGAAATGGTCACCATCAGCGTATACTTTGCCTGCTTGCGCAAGTACAGCAGAGGCCAGAAGAAATCATTCCACCTGGCAATCAGGGTGATGGCGCCCCAAGACGCCATGGCCGGCTTGATGACAGGAAGGATGATTTTGGTAAAGATGCCAAAATCGGAACATCCGTCAATCCTGGCTGCCTCCACCAGCTCATCCGGCACATCTGTTATATACTGGTTCATGTAAAAGATACCCACTGCGGTGGCAATCCTTGGAATCACCAGGGACCAGAGGCTGTTAATGAGCCCCACCTTCTTCATGATGATGAACAAAGGCACGCTTCCCACCTCAGGCGGCACCAGCATGGTGGCAATGACAAAGTAAAACAGGAATTTCCTGCCAGGAAACCTGTATTTGGCAAAGGCAAAGCCTGCCAGGGCGCAGAAAAACAGGGAGGTAATGGTTCCCATGATGGTGGTGAACACGCTGTTAAAGGCATTCTGTCCAACGGGAATCATCTCAAACAGGCGCTTAAAGTTGGCCATGGTGGGATTGGATACCATCAGGGAATTAAATCCTGTGATGCTCTCGCTGGTGCTCTTGATGGAAATCAGGCACATCCACACAATGGGAAACAGGCAGACAATGGTGATGAATGCCAGCACGCCGTAAACAAGGACAGTGGATGCAGTTTTCTTTCTGTTCATTTCATTCCCTCCTTCTATATTTCGCCCTGCTTGTGTCTTACCACAAACTGGATGATGGATATGACAATCAGGATAAGAATCAGGATAACGCCGATTGCCGAAGCATAACCCATATTGAATACATTAAAGCCTGACTCGTACATGTACTGGAACAGGGATGAGTTGGATGTTCCCGGTCCCGGAAGGATATAGGATTCATTGAACAGCTTCCACATATCCACGGTCAGTGTGACGGAACAGAAGAACAGGATGTTCTTTAAGGACGGAAGGGTTATAAACCAGAACTGCTGCCACCCGTTGGCTCCGTCCACCGTGGCCGCCTCATAATAATCCTTGGATATGTTGAGCAGTCCTGACAATAAAATCATGGTAAACCACGGTGTATATCTCCAGACATTCAGGATGATAACCGGTATCTTGGAAAATGTGGTGCTGGTAAGCCAGGGGATTTTGCTGCCCCCGAACATTGTCACCACCTCATTGACCAGGCCCACGTTCTCATCAAACAGCATCCTGAAGATAAGACCCATTGCAATGGCCGCACAGATATTGGGAAGGAAGGTAGCCGTCTTGAAAAATGCCCTGGCGGAATTACTCTTTAAGTATCTGCTGTTCAGTAAGGATGCAATGAGCAGGGCACAGCAGATGATGAATACCAGTCCGGTGAGCCAGTAGACCACTGTGTTGCCCAGGGATTCCCAGAACATATCGTCAATCAGCATTTTCCTGTAGTTGTCAAACCCGCAAAAATCCGGAGTCCCGATTCCCTTCCAGTTTGTCAGGCTGATATAGAATGTCCATATGGTGGGCACCAGCTGAAATACAAGAAACAGGATAAAAAAGGGCATGATGAATAGATAGGGAGCCCTGTATTTTTTCAGTGCTTTTAACATTCGCTACCTCCTCCTTAAGGTTTATAAAAGGCTCCCTCCTCGGGGCGGGAGCCTTTTCATGTATTACTGGCTGATTTCAGCCTTGCCAATCTTAGCCTTTAAGTTCTTATCCATGTTGGCGATAGCGTCGTTCATGGACTGGTTGCCTGCCACATATTTCTCCAGCTCAGCAGATATGATTTCATCCGCCTCTGCATCCTGAGGTGTTACCACCAGGTTGGCTGCGCCGTTCTCAAGGCACTTGCCCTCCATCTCGCGGAAGGACTGGCCGCCGTAGAAATCAGACGGTTCTTTCCAGAATGGGTCTTCCAGCATTTCCTTGGATACAGGGTTGGAATACGGTGCGTTCTGCTCTTCCATGGAATTTACCCACACTTCCTTTGCCTCGGTGTCAAAGGTGAAATCATACCACATCTGGCGGAACAGCTCGGAATAAGGATTGTCGCCCTTTTCGATGATGGCCATGTACTGGGATACAGGAGCGCCTGCCTTGCCAACGCCTTCAAACTCAGGAGCTGACATAACTCTCCACTGTCCCTTGGTGGCCTCACAGTTCTTTCTCATAAACTCATCCCAGAAAGCGCCGATGCAGAAGGTGGCTACCTGCTGTTTGTTGATGGCGTCGTAAAGGGCCGGCTCCATGATGGTGGTCTTTAACAGTAAGCCCTCGGAGTTCATGGTGTCCAGAGCGCCCAATGCCTTCTGTGTGCCCTGGTCGCTGCCGATTATGACTTCGCCGTTCTCATCCCAGATTTTAGCTCCTGCTGACGGCATAAGACCTCTGCGGCCCCAGTATCTCCAGGTCTTGCTGGTTGGGTCAATATAGGAGAGGTAAACTTCCCCGTTGCTCTTTTCCTTTAACTGGCGTCCTGCCTCAATGTAGCCCTCCATGGTCTTCATCTGCTCTGCATCCACGCCGTACTTGTCAAAAATCTCCTGGTTGTAGAACAGTACCTGGGGCCTTACGGAATCCGGAAGCGCATAGATGCGTCCGCCGATGGTTGCGTCAGTGGTTGCTCCGTCCACCATCTTATCCAGAAGGGGCGTCAGATAGTCTGTCTCATCCTTCAGAAGTCCTGCGCCGGCCAAATCCATGATGGTTACCGGGTCTAGCATGGCTGCATCGGGAAGGTCCTCGGTGGCTCCCGACAAGGCTGTCATGGTGATTTTTTCACGGATGTCTGCGGTTCCCTCTGTCTGTACAAATTCAATCTTTACATCCGGCGCAATATCCCTGTGGTTCTCCAGCCAGGTCTCAAACCACTGCTGCCTGTACTGGGGATTTCCCATGGCATAGACCACCAGGGTTCCTGCGGGATACACGGTCTTCTCACCATCCGCTGCCTCTGAATCCCCGGCTGCCGCCCCGCTCTCCGCGCCCTGGGCATTCTCTGCCTTAGGTGCTGCTGTTGTGCCTGCTGACTCGGTCTTGCTGCCGCAGGCCGCAAGTGAGCCTACCACCATGGATACTGCAAGTGCCATTGCTAACTTTCTTTTCATCATTCTCTGTTCCTCCTTTTCCTATTCACTGCTTCTTTATTCCCTGGCTGCCTCTACGGCTGCCTTTAAAAGATTCATATCCTGCTCTGTTGCCAGGGTACAGTCGGCTCCCAGGATGAAATGGGTCCTTCCGAATTCCCCGATAACCTTTCTTGTCTCTTCCTTCACTGCCTCTGCCGGTCCGTCCACCAGCACGCCGTGGCGGTTTGGCAGGCCGCCCATGATGGTCTTTCCTGCAAACATCTTCCTGCCGTCCTCCAGGCTGAAGGGAGCTTCGTACACGCCCCAGTTCACCACGTCAGCATAAGGGCCGTAATCCTTATAGCGGTCCATGTTCAGCTGGTCCTTGCAGATGTGGAGGAAGCAGTAACCGCCCGCGTCCTTGATGGCCTTCATAATCTGCAAATCAAAGGGCTTAATCCACTGCTCAAATTCCTCATCCGTGAAGAACCGTGTCTCTCCGCCCAGAGCCGCATAATATACGCCGTCCACACCCAGTTCAATGTATGTCCTTGCCAGCTCACACATCACATCCGCAATGCGCTTCATACCTGCCAGGACCGTATCCGTATCCTCATGCAACAGGCGGCAAAGCTTTTCCCTTACCTGGTCATATGTATAGCCGGGGTCCATCTTCTCAAGCGGATGGATGGATGATGCCGTGATGCCGTGAAGGGTGCCCAGAATAAATGCATCCCTGTCGCATCCAGCCAGAATCTTCTTAACCAGCTCCACCTGGTCCTGCATAAAGCCGTCTTCCATGGTCATCTCTTTTACCAGGCTGTAATCGGAACCCTTGTTAATCTCGCCCATATAGGGTACCAGGTTCTCATTCATAATTTTAAGGATGTCTGTATCGGATTCCTCAAAAAATTTCAGATGAGCTTTTACTGCTGCATCCCCAAACGCTGTTTCCTTTGGAAAATGCAGGGAAAAGCCGCTGGGTATCTTATCAACTTCTTCTCCCCGGATGGCTGCTATCACTCTCTCTTTTTTTGTCATGGCTGTCTCCTCCATTAATCATACTACTGATGTGATTAGTAATCTTACTAATAGCGATTATAGCACCATTGGCAGGCCGTGTCAAATAATTTTTAACCATTTTTCTAAAATATTTTTGTTATCCCCCGTTGTTTTTGTTTATTTTCACACCATATCCGATTATTATTCAAAAAAAGGATGTAAAATTGACAGTATCAATCTTACATCCTTAGTATTTATGCATTTTCATCCATATCCCCGGACCATGTTCCTTAGAGGGAATAATTCTCCTGAATCTGCTCCTTCACATTCAGTATATCCTTCTGGAGCATTTCCACGGCCCGCTCCGTATCGCGGTTCTCCAGGGCCTCAATGATTTCCCTGTGGTAAAAGCTGTTGGATTCGGCGTTCTTTTTCCAGGCTGTCTGAAAATATTGGGAAATATACGAACAGGATTTTTGAAGGGCAGCGGCAATCACATCGCAGATATAGCCGTTACCTCCCATCTCACAGAGCTTTAAGTGGAAATCCGTGTTGCGGTTCCAGTGGATGGCCACCATCCTCTCATGGTTATCCTTTGTGATGGTATCCAGCTGTCTTAACCGCTCTATCTCCTCAGGGCTAATCCTCTGGCTCAGCCGCCTCAGATTGGCGGTTTCCACATCAATCCTGAATTCCAGAAGGTCCAGTATCTCCTTCAGGGTCACCGGTACCACCTGGTACCCCACCCTTGGTATACTTTTCAGGACATTGTCCTTGCACAGCTCAATAAGGGCCTCCCGCACCGGTGATTTGCTCATGGCATACTTCTCCATGATTTCCCCTTCATGGATGATATCGTTGGGCTTATAAATGCCTTCTTCTATCTCCCGGTAGATTCCCTCCACCACGGTTTCTTTCAGGGTCTTCTTTGTCTTCATCTTCTTTTCTCCAATGCCTTCCCTTTTTTGTAAACCCGTTCCGCCAGCCTGCAGGATATCTCATAGGCTATGGACTCATCCCCATACCGCCAGTCCTTCCCTGGCCCGTCTTTTCCCGGCCAGTCCTTTTCCAGCCAGCCTTTTTCTGCCCAGAGCTGCCTGAACCCATTGACCGCTTCCTCTGTCATGCCTCCCGGCGTGGCGTGGTCCTTCAGCTTGTTCTCCAGGAATTCCCTGGTCTCCAGCTGCAGCGAGAGAAGGTGCAGCTCAAAGGATCTGGGGGCAATGATGTCTGCATTCCCGGCTCTCCCACCGCATTCCCCCCGGGCCCTGGTTCCGGCTCCTTCACCTGTTTCCCCGCAGGCAAATGCCAGAGCGCCTTCATACCATCCTTTTTCCAGCCAGGCCAGTTCATCCATCTGCTGCAGGTCCGGCGCCGGACCGGGCGTAATAAGACCGGGCAGGCCCAGTCTCCGGCGGTTCAGCGCATACAGGACAGCAGCAGCCAGGGCACAGCCGTTTTTACTGCTTGTACCGTCTTTGCCGCCCTTATCCCCATAATACGGTTCCAGGCCAAAGCATAAAAGGTACAGCATATGATAGGTAATGCTCATGGACAGCAGGCGCAGGGATTCATCCGGCGTACATTCAAATACCTGCCCAAGAGGATTGAGGAAACGCCTGACATCATCCAGCTGTTTCCGGCCGGGAGGACAGGCAGGGTCATATGTAATCTTATTGAACGCCAGCGAATACACATCCAGCCCGCCGATAACAGTCTCCATGGCAGGCAGAATGCACACGGTTTTCACGCCCTTTCCCAGAGTCCTGGTATACCATTCCGGGCGGGGACTGGGTGCAAAAGAAAGCAGCAGCAGACCGCCCAGCCCCAGTTCCCTGCGGTACTCTGCATAAGGCTTTATGGTATCCTCCGCCACCCCCGCCACCTCATGGGGCCTGACGGAAAGCACCACCGTGGCGGGCCTATATTCCTTCAGCTTATCCAGACAACCGCCTGCCATGATTTCAAAGCCGTATCTGTCCCTCAGCTGCTCCAGTCCCCGCGGACTGGCCTTTACTGCAAACATCCGCCTTTCATATCCTTCCCCCAGCAGGCTTCTGTAACAGGGAACCATATACTCCCCAATCCATCCCATGCCAATAACAGCCAGCCTGTCCGTTCCATCACCCATCATATATTTCCATCCTTTTACAAGTACATCTTAAGATTATAATCCGAAATGCACCGGGATTCAATAGGGGGATTATAAAAACAGCTCATTTTCCCGTCTGATATCCCTGACAGGAGAAAGCTTCTGCTCCAGCATGGCGCATGCCTGCTCAGGCAGGCTTCTGGCCTTTACCGGACAGACAGAGATACAGCGCATGCACAGAATGCAGCGTGACGGGTCCGTGGAAGAAGGATTGCTCACAGGAATCGCCTGCACAGGACATCTGGCAGCACACAGCCCGCAGGATATGCAGGATGCATTGGTAAGCGGAATCACCGGCATCTGCTTCCAGTCGCGGTAGGGCCTGTTTCCGGGCACCTGAGGCTCCTGCCAGCCGTCCCCTTCCAGCTTTTCAAGAATCCCTGCTGCAAAGGATGCCATTTCCTTCTGGTCCTTGCCATCCGGCCTTCCGGCCGCAATATCCCGGACCATGGAGTGTTCTGCCAGCAGCGCTGCCCCTGCTCCAATCTTAAATCCCTGCTCCTTTAAACAGTCGTCCAGTTCCAGAAGGGCATCCTCAAAAGCCCTGTTGCCGTAGACAGCAGCCGTTACAGCCACTGCCCCGTTGCCCTTCAGATATGTAAGCTTCTCTGCCGCATACCCGGGTATCCTGCCGCCGAACACAGGCACGCCCACAATCACGGTATCCTCCGGCCCAAAGGAATACGCTCCGTCCAGGCTGCAGAGGTCCACATCCTTGACCTTCTTCCCCATCTCCATGGCCAGGTTGAGACAGGCTTTCCTGGTGCCGCCCGTGGGGCTGAAATATACAACGGTTATCTGTTCCATCTTATTCATGCTGTTACCTCCGGAATTTTGTATGTTAATCTGATATTCTAGTTATTTTATCACATTCCTCACAGAAAAGCACCCTCTGAAAAGCAGAATTCATTCCTGTCCCCCACAAGGAAAAGCAGGCATTTTACCGCCTGCTTTCCCAAATCTAGTCAACCACTACCCTGGCATAGGACTCCATTGCCTCCTCGCTCATCTCCTGTCCGATTCCCGGCCGGTCGTTCATCACATAGCTGCCGTTCACCGGAGCCCAGGCATATTTGCCTGCCTTCTGGTAATCCGTCTTGAAATTCGCACAGTGTTCCTCATGAATAACAAAATTAGGTATGACGGTTTCCACATGAAGGGCTGCAGCCGTTGCAATGGGACCGCCGCACACATGAAGCTGGATGCCGATGTCATAAACATTCGCCATGTCGCAGATTTTCTTGACCTCTGTAATCCCCCCTGTATTGCACAGGTCGGGCTGTGCAATGCTGAGCGTCCTGTCCTCAAAAAACTGTCTGAATCCCCAGCGTGTGTAGCTCCTTTCTCCGGTTGCAAGGGGGATGTCGCATTTCTGTTTGATATGCTTGAAGACCTCCGGATTGGAAGGCATGGTGGGTTCCTCATAGTACATGATGCGGTAAGGCTCCAGGGATTTGCCTAAAACCACAGCCGTGTTGGCGTCAAGGGTGGAATGAATCTCTATGATAATGTCAAGCTCGTCCCCTCCCGCCTCGCGGGCAGCCGCAATACGCTCCACTGCAATCTTTCTCAGTGCCTCCGGGTAAGCCCCCTTAAGGTTATCACCTCTTTTTAAATAAGCCTGGTTAAAATCCTCCCTGGAAAGCCCGGCAAAGCAGGGGTCAATCTTAACAGCGTCATATCCGTCCGCCATGGCGTCCTTTACAGCGTCATAGTAATCCTTTGGCTCAAACTGGAGCTCGGACCGGTCCAGTTTTGTGATAAGGGTCCTCCACCCCATCTGGAGCTGGGATGCGTATGCCCGGAGCGAATCATGGGTCCTGCCCCCCAGAAGCTTATAAACAGGCAGCCCCAGGGCCTTGCCCTTGATATCCCAGCAGGCAATGTCAATGGCGGCCATGGCGGCGGATACCGTGACGCCTCCATTCATGCCCCAGAACGTATGCCGGTGGAGATGTTCATAAATCTTCTCCGTGTCAAAGGGGTCCATGCCAATGACCATTTTGGCGAAATCCTGGCAGTTTCCCCACGCTGCATTCTGGCAGCTGCCGTAAGAAAGCCCTGCTTCACCAAAACCGCTGATACCCTCGTCCGTATTCACCTTAATTGTAATAAACGCCCCTTTGTAGCATTCCACACTTGTAATCTTCATCTTATGATTCCCCCTTTAATTAAGCGTTATCTGGTCTTCGGATGCAAGCGCCTTTTCAGACCACTGGTTTCCAATGCCAATCTCATCGGTCACGTCCAGATACCCGTTCTTTGGCAGCACAATCTTTGTTGTGAGTTCCATGTTGGAAGGATTCATACTGCGCATATGCTGTTCGTGAATAACAAAATTGGGTATACAAGCCTCCAGCTGCACGGACGGCGGCGTCAGCAGATGGGATGCGCACGTATGAATCTGGACCCCCACATCAAAGGTATACGCCATATCGCAGATTCTCTTGGTTTCCGTGATGCCGCCCGCATTGCCGATATCAGGCTGGATGACCTGGATGGAATTGTCCAGGAAATACCTTATGTATTCCCAACGGCCAAACACGCGCTCCCCATGGGCCAGCGGCATCTTCACATTATCCTTTACATACTTGTTATTGTAAAATACAGGTGTGTTGGGTTCCTCAAAATAGTAAATATTGCAGTCCTGGACAGCTGCCGCCAGCTGGATTGCGGAATTGGAATTGGTACCCGCATGATTCTCAATAATAAGGTCTGTCTTTGGCCCGATTGCCTCCCTGACAGCGTGAACGCGGTCTGAGAAAACCTGTACGAGCTCCGGCGCAAGCAGGCCCAGACGGTTGGTTTCATTTAAAATGTTTCCCTTTTCATCCCAGTTCAGGAAGTCAATTTTAATGGCGTCATAGCCATCCGCAAGGGCAAGCCTGGCCCTGTCCACATAGTCCTGTACGGTTATGGCCGGTGAATCAGCAGGCCCCCATCCGAACTGCAGCTGCGAGGCATAGCAGCGCACCTTATCCCGCCGCTTACCGCCCAGAAGTTTATATAACGGTACATTCAGGGCCTTGCTTTTGATGTCCCAAAGTGCAATATCAATGGCGCTGATTGCACTGTACCAGAACGCGCCGCCGTTTTGTCCCCAGAAGGTTCTGAGCATCAGCTGGTCCCACAGTACCTCATTCTCAAAGGGGTCCCTCCCTGCAATAAAAGGCCACATATCCTTTATGACGCCGAAGGCCCCGAAGGTTGCATGGATTCCTGCCACCTCGCCGTCCCCGTAAATACCTTCATCCGTGTAAATGCGGATTCCCACCACCTTGCTTTTCTTTGGAAATTCGGGCGTATTGGAGCGGTTATACTCAGTCAGAAATAATTTTGCGCTTGCTATCTTCATAAATCTTTCTCCTTATCCATATATAACTGTTGACGGGTTTCACTGTGCCTTATATACATATCTCAATGGCATAGTTTTTTCCGGCGGCTTCCTTCAATAAAAAATCCTTCCAAGCAATGCTCCGTATCCATACGAGATAATGGAAAATACAATAACCGGAATAAATGCCCTCACAACAATGTCTCCCAGTGTGGTGTGATAATAATCCGCTGCAACAAAGGAGCAGACATGAGTGGGCGATATCTGCATTGCGGCCCATGCAATGCTCATGAGCATGACAAGGAGAGGAATCCCTCCCTGGGGAAATGCCAGAAACGCCATTGGCATACAGAGTGCAATGATTGTCTGGGAGCCGCTTATGACCGTGCCGATAAAAAACAGCAGGCCGAAGGACATGGTCAGCGAAATAGGAAACCGGCCTATAAAGGAAGGCAGAAGTCCTATGACGCCGGTGTGGGACAATATGCCTTTAAAAAGCATGATGAGATACATATTGCCCAGCAGTATGGGTTCCGCCGACCGTACCATAAGGTCCGGCAGTTCTTTTATGCTGAAATGGTCAAGTACATAATTCGCTGCGATGACCAAAGGCGCTGCCATGCACACGGACCAATTAAATGCAATGATGATGAACAGCACAGCAATCAGGGTCCACAGGTTTTTTACCAGATGGACGATTTCCGCCCGTTTGTCAACTGCATCCTCCATCTGCGGCATTTCCTTTGGCAGTTTTTTTAAATGTGTCACATATACCACGGCGCATGCTGCAACTGCCATAGGAACCATGGCCAGTACAAACAGGCCAGCATTCTGTCCGCTGAGTGTAAGTCCCAGAAGCACAGCCGGAAAGGTTGGAAGGAACATCTCCGGTATATGTCTGTAATAGCATGATACAAAGGTCTTATTTTTAGCGTCCATGTATTCCCCGCATGTCTTGTCAACCATATCTGCGCAGATGGTCATAACCGCTGCTGACGGAAGAAGTCCCATGATTGCAGGTGATACAATGGTATTCATCCGCCGGTTTCTGAGCAGACGGCTGAAAGAATCCTTTGCATTTGCCAGCTTCCCTCTTTTCTCAAGCATGAGCTGGAGAAATATAATGAGATAAAAGCTCAGCAATACGTCTATGGTATCCCAGGCCACGGTCTGCCGCCCCAGAACCATGACTGCATCCTTCAGATTTACGCGGAATAAAATGATAGTGGCTGCTATTCCCCCTGTCATTGCTACAAATAAGGGCTTCTTCAGCCATATGATTACAACAATTACCAGAAACACAATGGAAAGATATAGGATATCCATGTTCCCTCCTGATACTTAGTTTAGTTTCTCCGGTCAAGGCAGGATATCCGGCATCATACCCGGCCAAGCAGGAGCAGTGAAATCGCCGGCACGAATGCCACTACGAAGAATGCGCCAATCAGACCGAGCAGCAAGGGCATCTCTGCTTTGGTAATCTTGTCGATGCTGATGCCTGTAAGGGACGAACCCACGAACAGGTTGATGGCCACAGGCGGCGTCACAAATGCGATGGCAAGGGCTAAATCCAGCACAATGCCAAAGTGAATCGGGTCGCATCCCACCTGGGTAACAACCGACAAAAGGGTGGGAGCCAGAATGATAATGGCTGGTGTGGTCTGTATGAACATTCCCACAAGGAACATGATGATAAAAATCATGAACATGACCACATAATAATTGCTGGATATGCCGAACATAAAATCCGCTATGGTCTGGTTGATATTCAGGTAAGCAAACACAGAGCCCGTGGCCTTCGCTGGACACATAATGAACATGGTGCCCGCTATGAATGCGGCATTGTCCCGGAATACGGCCCAAAGCTTCTCAACTTTCAACTCCCTGTATACCACAAAGCCTATGAAGATACCATATACAACAGCCACTACCGCTGCCTCGGTTGCGGTAAAGAATCCGCCGTAGATTCCTCCCAGTATGATGACCGGCATGACTAAGGCCCATTTGGCATCCCACCAGGCGCTGAGTGCCGACTTAATGCGGAAACGTTTCTCTCCCTTCAGCTTATGCTTTTTACAGTATCCGTAATTGATAAGAATAAGGATTCCACCCACCACACAAGACGGCAGAAGGCCCGCAATGAACAGGTCCCCCACGGACTGGTTACAGGTAACGCCATACAGAACCAGGGGATAGCTGGGCGGCACGATAACGCCGAGCCCGCCGGCACAGCAGGCAAGGGCGGTCGCATAATATTTGTTATAACCTTCCTGGACCATCATGGGTATCATGATGGCTCCAATGGCAGCCACGGTAGCCGGTGCGGAACCTGAAACCGCGCCAAAGAACATACATGCTATGACAGTAACCATACCCAGGGAACCCGTGACGCCGCCTATGATAGAATTGGCCGCATTCACCAGCCGTCTGGACAGGCCGCCTGTCTCCATAATGGTTCCTGATATCATGAAGAACGGAAGCGCCAGATTGGTGAAGCTTGCAACGCCGCCATAGGTTGTCTGCGCAATAAAGGAGCTGGTGGTAACCGGGTCAATATGAATCAGTACAAACATACTGATGAACATGGCCACCGCAATCGGCACTCCCAGAAACATGAGGCCGAACATTACAAGAAACATAATACCTGTAGCCACTATTGCATCCCTCCTTTCACTGCAGACGCCTCTTTTGCAGCCCTCTTTTCCAGATAAATCCGTTCGCATTCATCCAGGTCCATTGCAGGCTTGGAAGCGCCAAGATTGGCCTCGTTTTCATGTATAAGCTTAACTGTATCCTGTACAATTCTCACCACGCTCAGCACCAGGCCTATGGGAATGATAGAATACACCATCTGCTGGGGAAGTCTCAGAAGCGTGGTCTGGCTGTTCCCAAGTCTCCCGATGATTGTCATCACCACATACAGCAGGTATATGTCAAAAGCCGCAAAAACCCCATTTGAGATAACAAGCATTCCCTTTTTGACTCTGAACGGAACCATCTCCAGCACAAAATCAATGCACAGATGCTTTCTCTTTGTTACAGCTGCCGACATGGCAAACCATATCATCCAGACAAATGCAATGGTGGCAACCTCTTCCACCCATGCAAAGGAATGCTTAAGTGCATAGCGGCAGAATACATTTGCAAACAGCAGGACTGTAAGGCCTATGAACAAAACAGCAGATATGTACAGTTCTATGTTATCCAGAAACGTTTTCAAGTGGAACTTTCCATCTTTCATACGATACCCTCCGTTTAATCCTGCTTATTTATTCGCCTGATAATCCATGACAAAATCAACCAGTTTATTGTACGCCTCCGAACCCATCTGTTCCTCCACCTGCGGCCATACTGACTTGGCTACGTCCTGGAACACCTTAAGCTCATCTGTTGTCAGTTCCACAACCGTTGTACCTTTTGACTGCATTTCATCAAAGAATCCGTCAGACAAATTTTCTGTCAGGGAGCGGACATACATTTCTGTTTCTTTCCAGAGCTCCTGGAGGAACACCTTGTCTTCCTCTGACAACGTATCCCAAAACACCGGGCTGGCAGCCATGATGGTAGTTGTAAAGTTATGGTTTGTCTTCATGCAGTAACTCTGCATCTCATAAAGTTTTGAGGAGACGATATTGGACGGCGGATTTTCCTGGGCATCCACCAGTTTCTGCTGAAGGGCGGTATACAGCTCCGCATAGGGAACGGGAGTAACACTGGCGCCAAAGGCTTCCCAGCAGTTCATCTGGATTGGGTCCACCATGGTGCGGATTTTCACACCTTTTAAGTCTGCAGGAGCGTGAATTTCCTTGTTGGCCGTGAGCTGGCGGAAGCCAATATCCAGATGGGCCAGGGGTATGCATTTTGTATCAGCCTGGGCACGCTGGTCCCATTCCTGACGTATCTGCGAATCCAGGACCGCATAAGCATCGTCGTAATCCATATACAGATATGGAATATTCAGCCCAGCATAGGCCGGTGTATAATCTGCCCAGGAACCGCAGTTCAGCATGAACATCTCGTATGCGCCGTTCTGCGCGCCGCCAATGTATTCCTGGGTGGACGAAGCCAGCTGTCCGTCCGTGAATATCTGGGTGGTGATGCGGCCGCCGCTGCGTTCTTCAATCTGTTTGCAGAAATAAATCATTCCCTTTCCGGTCTGGCTGATTCCCTCTCCGGCAACGTCCCCTGCCGATGAATTGGTGGCAAAACGGATTTTAAAAGACGCCCCCTGGGTGTGGTCCACACCGCCCGGGCTTCCGGTCCCGTCACCGCCTTTCTTTTCGGCAGCAGCTCCGTCAGACGAAGCCGCTGCTGCTGGCGCCGTGGCACTTGTGGCATTTGAGTTTCCGCAAGCCGCTAACGGCAGAAGCATTGCGGCTGAAACCATGGCTGCAATCACTTTCTTCATTGTTTTTTTCATTCTTGTTCCTCCTTTTTTATAAAAATGTGATTCCCGTTGCTGTTTCCTAATATTTGTCCAATCACTCCCCCACCTGCTTGAATCCATTCATAATTTAATCTATAATTAAGGTACACTTGAGTATATTTACTGATTTATCTAATATAATTCAACCATATTTATGCAATTATTACTAATTACTTTTTTTTAACGATTAATAACTTTTGGAAATGGGAGGGCGTATGAATTACCAACATCTGGAATACTTTCTAAAGGCCGCTGAATACCAGCACTACACGCGCGCCGCTGAACATCTGCATATCACACAGCCTACTCTTACAAAGGCTATACTTGGGATTGAAGAAGAGATTGGCGCCCCGCTATTCATGAAACGGGGCCGGAACATAGAACTGACAAAATACGGAAGTATCTTTTTTGATTATGCAAAACGTTCCCTGGAAGAAATCAACCATGGAATATCCGCTGTAAAGCATCAGGTCAACAGCGACCTGAATACGGTTGACCTATCTGCCCTATGCTCCATCAATACCACGTTTCTGCCGAGGAAAAGCGCTCAATTCCAACTTGCTTATCCCGATTGCAGCCTGAATATAACCTTTAAATATACCACAGCCATCATCAAGGATGTGCTCAATTATACCAGTACCCTTGGTTTATGCGGAGAGTTTGACAATGAATCCGAGTATGCCAGCCTGGAAAAAATCCTTCTTTATACGGAACCAGTAAAATTTGTCATAAGCAGAGTGCATCCCCTGGCATGCAGAAAACTGGTAGAGCCCAAGGAACTGAAAAACGAACCCTTTGCTGTCTACAACGTAAGCACCAACGGCACCAACCGCCTGCTCTATGAAATATGCGAAGGAGCAGGTTTCAGGCCGAAAACCCTTACAGCTGCTTATAATGATTACGGATTGATTAATGAGGTTATTTCCAACCAATGCATCTCCATTGTTTCCCGCACTTTTTATAAGCAGTTCAGAAGCTTAGGCTTTACGGAGCTTCACCTTGCTACCAATGTTCCCCTAATCCAGAGAATATATCTGACATGGGTCAGGGATGCAGCGCTTTCTCCGCTGGCAAAGGGATTCCGCGAGATTCTTCTGAGCAAATGAACACAAAACACACTCCGCCCCCGCTGACCAAACAATGCAGTGGTTGTTTGGAATCGCAAAAGATATACAGAAAATACAAATAAACCAGCAGCCATGCCCCATATCAGAGAACATGACTGCTGGTTTTATTTGTAAGTCCTTTACCATCCGATTTTTATATTTTCATCTGTACCAGGAGAATATCATCTGCTGCCTACAGCCCATACTTCCCGCGCTTCACAAACTTCCCTGCCTTTTCCACCACCACCTGATGGTCCTTCACCACCTGGGTACCCCGCAGGAACACGCTCTCTATACGGGCCGTCAGCTTCCTTCCCTCAAATGGAGCATAGTCCACATTCTGCACCTGGTCCGCTGCCGCAACCCTGTCCTCCACGCCGGTTCGCATAACAACGATATCCGCGTCGCTTCCCGGGGCAATAACTCCCTTTTCAGGATACATTCCATAGAGCTTGGCAGGATTTTCCGACAGCAGCTGGCACATCTTTTCCCTGGTAATCCTTCCCGCGTCCACGCCATAGGTGTAGAGAAGCGTTCCCCTTGTCTCAACTCCGGGCATGCCTCCCGGAATCCTGGTAAAATCATCCTTCCCCAGTGCCTTCTGCTCAGTGGTAAAGCTGCAGTGGTCCGTGGACACGGTCTGGATGGTTCCGTCCGCCAGGGCCTTCCACAGGCAGGCGCTGTCCTCCTTTTTCCTCAGAGGCGGAGCGCATACATACTTGGCCCCTTCCATGCCGGGAAGGCCGTACAGGCTGTCATCCATAAGCAGGTACTGGGGACAGGTCTCCGCATATACCTTCTGGCCCCTTTTCCTGGCTTCCATGATTACGTCATAGCCCTCACGGCAGGTAAGATGCACCACAATCACAGGGATATCCACCACCTCAGCCAGCCTCAGCAGCCTGTCAATGGCCTCGGCCTCGGCCGCAGCGGGCCGGGTGGCTGGGTGGCTCTCCACGCCCATCCTTCCGGCAGCCTTTGCCTCTGCCTGAAGGGCGGCTATCATGCCGCTGTTCTCACAGTGGACCCCGGTGATTCCACCTACCTCCTTAAGCCTGCGCAGGATTTCAAAGATAGTCTTGTCGTCTACCTGGGTATCGTATGTCATGTACAGCTTAAAGGAGGTGATTCCCTCTTCCATCATGTCGTTAAGCTCCCTGCTGACCGATGGGTTCCAGTCCGATATGGACATGTGAAATCCATAATCACAGGAACACTTGCCGTCCGCCTTTTCATGCCAGTTCCTGAGTCCGTCCGCCAGGCTCTCCCCTTCATACTGGGTCCCGAAGTCCACGATGGTGGTGGTGCCTCCCCTGACAGCCGCCCTGGTTCCCGTGGCAAAATCATCTGCCGTAACCGTTCCGGCCACATGGAGGTCAAAATGGGTGTGGGCGTCGATGAAGCCCGGAAAGAGCAGGCAGCCCTCCACATCCACAATCTGTGTATCCTCATCCGCCAGGCGCTCCATTTCCCCACTGGTTCCCACTGCCGCCACCTTTTCCCCGTCAATGAGCACATCCGCCCGGACACTGCCGCTTCCGCCAACAACGGTTCCGCCTTTTAATACCTTCTTCATATATATCACTCTCCTGTTCTGTTTCTCTCTGTCAATCTAACCATATGTTCCGGCCTATTTCCCTTTTTCCCTGTCACCTGTGGGCATCCGCCGCCATAGCCTCCAGCCGTTCCCCGTCAATCCGGTACACGGTCCAGTCGCTCATGGCCTGGGCTCCCATTCCCAGATAAAAGTCAATGCTGGGTTTATTCCAGTCCAGGCACCACCACTCCAGACGTCCGCAGCCCCGTTTAACCGCAATGGCTGCCAGCTGGTTTAAAAAGGCGGTGCCGAAGCCGCGGCCCCTGTACCCGGGGCGCACATACAGGTCCTCCAGATAAATGCCGGCCCTTCCCAAAAAGGTGGAGAAATTATGGAAGAACAGCGCAAATCCAACTGTCTCCCCGTCCTTCATTCCCAGAATCACCTCTGCCTTTTCCTTCTCAAACAGCCACTGGTTCAGCAGCTCCTCTGTAGCCACCACCTGGTTAAGCATTCCCTCGTAATCAGCCAGTTCCTTTATAAACCTGAGAATCATGGGTATATCCTGAGGCGCTGCAAACCGGAATTCAATGGCCCTGTCCGTACCTTCATGTTTCATCCCACGCCCTGTTCCGCCAAGGGTGTTGTCCATGATGTCATCTCCTTATGTGGAACAAGCGAAAAGCAGGTGGACTGCCTTTCGCCGTTCATTTCCAGTGTTATGTTTATTTTTTCTTTGAATAATACGTGTCGTCCATGGGGAGCGTTGTCCTCAGCACATGGTCCTTTGCGTAATAAGCTCCCTGTGCCGCCGGGGCAGTTGGTATGGTGGCAATCTCCCCGATTCCCTTTGCACCGTAGGCAAAGGGCAGCAGTTCTTCCTTCTCCACATAAATTGCATGGATATCCGGAATCTGGGTGGAGCGCATCAGTCCCAGGGTGCCGTATTTTGCCTGGGGAACGCCGTTCTTTAACGGGAAGTCCTCGGTCAGGGCATAGCCCAGTCCCATGAGCACGCCGCCCTCAATCTGGCCCTGGATGGAAATGGGGTTCACTACCTTTCCGGAGTCATGGGCAGCATACACTTCCTTTACCCTTCCGTCGTCGTCCAACACCACCACATGGGTTGCAAATCCGTAGGCCACATGGCTCTTTGGATTGGGTACATCCGCGCCCAGCTTATCGGTGGGGTCAAAGAACTCCGCAAAGAACTCACGGCCTTCCAGCTGGCTTAAGTCCCCACCTGCTTCCTGCAGCGCTTCATTCAGATCAGCCGCAGCCATCCTGATTGCCTCGCCTGTAATCAGGGTCTGACGGGAACCGGATGTGGTTCCTGAATCAGGGGCCACCTCGGAATTGGCTCCCATATTCCTGACCAGTTCCCTCCCAAGGCCGGTTGCCTCGGCAACCATCTGCACAAATACGGTGGCGCATCCCTGACCGATATCGGAGGCAGCGCTGTACAATTCAATCTTTCCGTCATGGACAGCCAGCTTTGCCCGGCCCTTGTCAGGGAGGCCCACGCCCACGCCTGCGTTCTTCATGGCGCAGGCGATTCCGGCCCTGCCGGGATTGCTCTCATAGGCGTCCTTTACAGCCAGAAGGGTTTCCTTTAGGGCTGTGGAGCAGTCTGCAATCTGTCCGTTGGGAAGCACCTTTCCCGGTTCAATGGCATTGCGGTAGCGGATTTCCCATGGGGAAATACCCACCTTCTCCGCCAGAAGGTTGATGTTGGATTCCAGAGCGAACTCACTCTGGCATACACCAAAGCCGCGGAACGCGCCTGCCGGCGGATTATTGGTATAGTAACCAAATCCCCGGATATCCGTATTCTGATAGCAGTAAGGTCCTACGGAGTGGGTGCACGCCCTCTCAAGCACCGGTCCGCACAGGGACGCATAGGCGCCTGTATCAAAATAAATCTCACAATCCAATCCTGTAAAGATACCGTTCTCATCGCATCCAAGGGTAAAGGTGCCCTCCATGGCATGGCGTTTGGGATGGAAATTTAAGGATTCCTCCCTGGAGAATACCACCTTTACCGGCCTTCCCACCTTAAGGGCTGCAAGAGCTGCTATGTGCTGCGTGGAAACGTCCTCCTTGCCGCCGAAGCCGCCGCCTACCAGCTTGTTCTCCACCACCACACGGTCCGGGTCCCAGCCCAGCATGATGGAAATTTCCTTCCTGGTATCGTAGACCCCCTGGTCCGTGGAATATATTTTCACTCCATCCTTGTAAGGAAATGCAACTGCGCATTCCGGTTCCAGGAAAGCGTGCTCGGTAAAGGGCGTGCGGTAAGACTGTGTCACCACGTATTTGGAGTTCTCCAGGGCCTTCTTCGCATCCCCGCGGGTAACATGGCGGCTCTGGCACAAATTGCCCTTCTCATGGACCTTGGGCGCATCCTCTGCCATGGCCTCCCGGATGGAGCACACAGGCGTCAGCTCCTCATAGTCTATCTTCACCATCCTCTTTGCCTTCTCCAGGATGTCCCTGGACTCGGCAACCACCAGGCAGACGGCATCGCCCACACAGCGGGTAATCTCCCCTTTTGCAATCATTACATCCCAGTCCTGCTGGAGATGGCCTACCTTGTTGTTGGGGACATCCTGGGCCGTGAGCACGGCCAGCACCCCCGGAAGTGCCGCGGCCTTCTCATAATTGATATCCAGCACCCGCGCCCTGGGATATTTGGAACGGACAGCCGATGCATATACCATTCCCTCCATCTCCACGTCATCCGGGTACTCGCCGTAGCCCAGCACCTTTTCCCGCACATCCAGGCGGAATGCCCGCTTCCCTACGCCGTACTCATCTCCCTTTTCAAGGGACTCCTCAATTTTGGCATCCCCCCGCAGGATGGCTGCTGTAAGCTGGATGCCTTCAATGATTTTTTTATATCCGGTACAGCGGCAGATATTTCCCTTCAGGGCAACCTTGATTTCCTCCTCAGTGGGGTCCGGCACACGGTCAATCAATGCCTTTCCGGCCATCACCATGCCCGGTGTACAGAATCCGCACTGCACGGAGCCCATTGCCCCAAAGGCGTACACAAAGGCCTCCTTTTCAGCGTCGCTTAATCCCTCCGTGGTAATAATGTTCTTTCCCACCGCCCTTCTGGTGGTCAGGACACAGGACTTGACTGCCTTTCCATCCACCACAATGGTACATGTTCCGCAGGCTCCCTCACTGCATCCGTCCTTGACGGAATGAAGGTGAAGGTCGTCCCTCAGATAACGCAGAAGCGGTTTGTCCTCGCTGGTACAGCGTTCCACTCCATTCACTGTAAAACAATAGTTCTCTCCCATTTTATGCCTCCTGCCTCTACGCCTTTACTGTGAAAATGCCGTCGGCATCCAGTATGATTCCCCTTGGACATTTGACTGCACACATACCGCAGGCGATACACTTTGCTTCATCGATGACCGCGTGGTTATTTTCTATCCTGATTGCATCCGCCGGACAGTTCTTCACGCAGATACCGCAGGCAATGCAGCCCACGGAACATTCCTTCTTTGTCTGCACCCCTGCATCCTGGTTCACACATGCCGGGTAAACCGGATATTCCGGCGTGGTAATGCGTATCAGGCTCTGGGGACAGGCTTTTACGCACAGCCCGCAGCCCACACATTTGCCCCGGTCCACCTCTGCAACCCCAAAGCCGTTTATATGGATGGCATCCAGCTTACAGGCCGCCACACAGCTGCCCATACCCAGACATCCCCATTTACATTTCAGTATGCCTTCCGGATGCTCTGCCATAACCTGCCGGCAATCCCCTGTCAGGTCCTCCCGCAAAATGTCTGCCTCTGCATGACAGCCCCCAAAGCATTGCACCACAGCTACTTTTTTATTGCGCTTTTGTGCCATTTTGTTCTTCTCCTTTCATTATTCTCCAAAAAGAATAACGTTACTTTTTTAACAAACCTTTGCTAAAGGAGTCCCCACATTTTCATTGAGGACTCCTTTGTACGGCAATTCGCACATTTATCTACAGCATATATGAATAGTCGCTGATAACTGTCTTGATGATTTTACGGATGCCGTCCGGCACATCCTGGTTTTCGGAACCAACCGTGTAATCCATGACTTTGCCCTGAAGCCTTACCTTGCAGGCGCCGGCAGCTGCATCCAGTACCGTAAAGCCCTGGTTTTTGCTGTTTTCCATGTCTGCCTCATTGGCAAACAGGGTGAACTTGTCAAGATAAGGAGCGCTGTCCCACGGACAGAAGCTCTTACAGTTGCCGCACTCATTACACATATAGTCCACATGGATAATCTGATGCTTCTCCATGCCCGGAACCACCAGGGAAATATTTGCTCTGTTGGGGCATACCTCCACACAGTTCTCGCAGTAGCTGTTGCAGGATAAGCAGCGTGTGCTGTCAACAATCTGGTCATTCTCTTCAGCCAGCCTGCCCTTGCGTCCGTAGATGGCGTCAGCGTCAGAGAGCCTGAACAGGTCCTCTGCCAGAGCCTTTCCAACTATAGCCTCCGCCGCCATCTTGCCGTCCCTGATTCCTTCCACTACCGTGGCAGGACCGTAGAGACCGTCGCCGGCAACATATACGCCCTTCACAGAGGTTTCCAGTGTCTCCTGGTTCACCTGGGGACGCCTTCTGCTGTCCAGGGCAATGCCGCAGTTCTCGTAAAATGCGCCCGGCACCTTTTCACCCACAGCTGCAATCACAGTGTCGGCAGGCACCTCCACCACCTGGTCTGTCTCCACCACGCTGCGGCGTCCGCTGTCGTCAAGGTCGCCCAGCACCATCCTCTTACAGTACAGGACTCCCTGCTCCAGTTTCACGGGGGCCAGCAGTTCAGCAAATTCCACGCCGTCCTCCACAGCCATGACCAGTTCTTCCTCGTCCGCAGGCATGTAGCGCCTGGTTCTTCTGTATACCAGGGAAACCTTTTCCACACCGGCATTTCTCTTGGCAGCCCTGGCTGTATCCATGGCTGTGTTGCCGCCGCCGATGACAACCACGTTCTTTCCTAATTCCACCTTTCCGTCCGTTGCCTTGAACCGGGCCAGGAAATCCAGGGCGTTCATGGTATCCCCTGCCTCCAGCTTAAGCCTTCCCTGCTCGGATGCGCCCACTGCCAGGACAACATAATCGTAATCCTTCTTAAGCGCCTCTATGTCCGTGATTTCCCTGCCGTTTACCATTTCCACTCCCATGGCCGCCACCAGCTTCACGTCATTGTCAATGGCGCTGTCGCTGATACGGAAACCGGGAATCACATTGCGGACAACGCCGCCCATCTTATCTTCCTTCTCAAACAGGGTCACCTTCACGCCTCCCCTGGCCAGGAAATAAGCTGCCGCCAGTCCTGCAGGGCCGCCGCCCACTACGGCTGCCTTCTTGTCAGAGGTGACTGCGGGAGCCTTGAGCTTTGCCATGACAGCATCAAATCCGCCTTCTGCCGCCTCCAGCTTGGTCCTGCGGATATCCACCGGGGACTCGTAGAAATTTCTGGTACACTTGCTCATACAGTTATGGGCGCAAATGGTTCCGGTAATAAATGGAAGCGGGTTCTTATTGAGAATGACCTCCAGTGCCTTCTCAAACTCGCCTGCTCCGGCCAGCTGCAGGTATCTGGTGATATCCTGATGGATGGGGCATCCTTCCTGGCAGGGAGCGATAAAGCAGTCTGTCAGCGGAACCGGCTTCCTGATTTTCCTGGAAGGAAGAGGCTTCACTGCCTTAACGTGATGCTTGTCGGACTTCACCGCCTCCACCAGACCGGTTACTTTGCCTGCATCCACGCCGTCAAAGGCAGCTGCTTCCCTGGCTGCAAACAGCTGTCCAATCTGCTCCAGTCTCTCATAGCCGCCCGGCTTTAACATGGTGGTAGCCATGGTCACCGGCCAGATACCTGCGTCCACGATATCCGTGATATTGAAGTAATCAGCACCGCCGGAATAGGAAATACGCAGCTTCCCGCCAAAGTCCTCAGCCAGTTTCCCGGCAACGGACATGGACAGGGGATAAAGGGACTTTCCGGACATGTACATCTCTTCGCTGGGCAGCTCGTTCTGCTTTACATCCACCGGGAAGGTGTTGGTAATCTTTACGCCGAATTCCAGGCCCTTCTCATCTGCCAGGGCCTGCAGCCTCTGGAGCATGGGAACAGCGTCTGAGTACTGTAAGTCATCCTTAAAGTGGAAATCGCCAAAGGCAACATAATCATAGCCCATATCGTCCATGATTTTCCTTGCATACTCATATCCAAGAAGGGTTGGGTTGCATTTAATGAATGTATGTACTTTCTTCTCCTCAATCAGGTATCTGGCGATGCGCTCAATCTCCTGCGGAGGACATCCGTGAAGGGTGGAAAGGGTTGCGCAGTTGCACACCTCTGGTGAAATGGCTTCCACATCCTCCTTTGATACCTTTTCAAAGCGGTCCAGATTGTCTAAAAGCCACTGCCTGCACTCTTTGAAAATGGCGGTATCAGAGGCATCCTTCATGCCCTCGATGAAGCGGTCAATCTTCTCTGTTTTGATTCCCTCCAGGTCGTATCCGACGGACATGTTGAACTGGAAGCCGTCAGGACTGCCCAGGCCGTATTCCTTCGCCAGCACCTTGCAGGCAAACCATGCCTTCACATACTCGTCAAATGCCTGGGGCACATAAAGCTCTGTGGACCACTCGCAGTTGTAGCACTCGTCGTCAGCCTTGATACATGGCTTGGATACGGGAAGGTCCTCGCCGTCCAGCTTCTGTACGGTCTTAAGTTCGAAGAAACGGCTGCCTGCAACGTAGGAAGCCACGATATTCTGGGTCAGCTGGGTATGGGGTCCTGCTGCGGGTCCAAAGGGAGTTTCCAGCTTACGGCCAAAAATCTCGTAGGTTTTGTCCGGGTCTGCAATGAATGGCCTCCTGATGCCGAATACAGCACCCTTTTTGTTCTCTTCGAGAATCCAGTTCATCAGTTTTCCAAATGGAATCGGGGTCATAATGTCGCTCATATTATTCTTATCCTCCTTTATAACCAGACCAGGTCCCAGCACCGGATACCGCGGACCATGTCCGCAGGTCCTCCATCCGGCTCAGCCGCCCGGGAGATACTATCATCCCGGGGTGCCAAATCCCGCCGCCCTGCAATCGGATATCACTTATAAATTATACATTGTGCCTGTATTGCTTATATATAGGAAAAGCCAGCCATCCCTGGAAGGCTTTTCCTGCTTCTGCCGGCTGCTGCCCCGGCAATTAACCGTTGATGGAATGGGCCAGCTTCTTTGCCTCTTCCCTTACCTCGTAAAGAATCTTCTCCTCGTCCATTCCCACAAGCTCCCTGTCCTTCATCAGAACCTTTCCGTTGCACACCGTGGTCACCACGCTTCTTCCGGTCATGCCGAACAGGATGTGGCCGTTGACATTGGAGGCGTCCATGGGCGTCAGCGGGATGTAGTCCGTGACAATCACATCAGCCGCAGCCCCTTCCTTCAATACGCCTAACTGCTTTCTGAAATAGCGGTTCGCAATCTTTGCATTGCCCTCAAAGAGCATCTGCGGAACCTCGCCCCAGGCTGCATTGGCATCGCAGAGGTGATGCTTGTGAAGAACATTGGCCACCTTAAAGGACTCTGTCATGTCGTGGGTGTAGCCGTCGGTTCCCAGACCGGTGAGAATGCCTCTGTGGACGATTTCCATGGTTGGAGGGCATCCGCATGCATTGCCCATATTGGACTCAGGGTTATGCACCACCATGGTGTCCGTATCCTTAATCAGCTGCATCTCATGGGGATTCACGTAAATACAGTGTGCCAGCAATGTCTTTTCCCCAAGAATACCGCAGTCCATAAGACGGTCCACGATTCTCTTGCCGTACTTCTTAAGGCAGTCATGAAGGTCCTCAATGCCCTCTGCAACGTGGATGTGGTATCCCACCTCAGCCGGCTTATTGGCTGCCGCCAGCTCCATCGTCTCATCTGAGATGGTGAACTGCGCATGCATACCCATCATACCGGCAATCATATCCGTATCATCTGCCAGCGCATGTTTAATCCAGGACGCATTCTCCATCACAGCCGCCCTTGCCTTATCCATGCCGTCCCTGTCGGAAACCTCATAGCAGAGACAGGTCCTGACGCCCATTTCCTTTGCAGCGTCCTCAATGGCAAATAAGGAATCCTTTATCTCGCCAAAGCTGGCGTGATGGTCAAATACAGTGGTGACTCCGTTCTTAATGGAATCCAGGTAAGTGGCCCTTGCGCTCTGGCGGGTCTGCTCGCACGTCAGATGGCGGTCAATGGTCCACCACATGCCGTCCAGAATATCCAGAAATCCCTTGGGGTCATATCCTTTTATGGAAAGACCTCTTGCCATGGCGCTGTAGATGTGCTCATGTGTGTTGATGAAGGCCGGCATGATGACGCCCCCCTTTGCGTCCACATATTCGGCGTCAGGGAACTCTTTTTTAATCTCTTCCAGCGTACCCACCTTCTTTATTGCGGTACCGTCCATTGCCACTGCCCCATTTTCAAAAAATGGCTGTTCTGGGTCTCTGGTAACCAGACGACCGTTCCCAATCACTAACATAACCTCTCTCCTTTTCTTTCTTTCATTTTATGATTTTATGTACCTGCTCTTGGATTTTGTCCTAAACACCATCCGGAATTCATAAACTCTAATAAGATAGAACAGGACTTCCTGTACCCCTATACTAACACCATACAAATCCATTTGCAAGCAGAAAATGCAAAAATTTTTAGATATTCAAAATTTTTTTGTAAAAACCTCTTGCAATTCCTTTTTTTTGTGCTATGATGGAATCATAAACAACGCATCACAACTTTGCGAAATGTTTATTGTACAAAGTCACCATAAACGGTAAGTCCCCGGCAGCAGCCGGGGAAAGGTTTGAAGAGTCCGAGGAAAAGGAGGTTAAAGCCATGTCATACACACTAGATTTACTGAAACAGCTTGCTGATGGCCTTGCAAGACAGTTCGGACCTGACTGTGAGATTGTCATACACGACCTTGAGAAACACGACCTGGAGCATTCCATCGTACACATCAACAATGGTCATGTGACAAACCGCCAGGAGGGGGACGGACCTTCAAAAGTAGTCCTGGAAACCCTTCACAAGGACCCGGCTTCATTGAAAGACCATCTCGGATACCTGACCCGTACATCCAACGGCAAGATACTGAAGTCCAGCACCATTTACATCCGTAATGAGGAAGGGGATTCCATTGACTACCTCCTGTCCATTAATTACGACATCACAGGCCTGATGACCGTGGACCGTTCCATTAAAGCTCTCATCGACACCGAACCCCAATCGGACGTGAAGCAGCAGCCCGAACAGATTGTCCACAACGTCAACGACCTGCTGGATACCCTGATAGAGCAGTCGGTGGCCCTCATCGGCAAGCCGGCCGCCCTGATGAACAAGGAGGAAAAAGTGACTGCCATCCAGTTCCTGAACGATGCAGGCGCCTTCCTTATAACAAAATCAGGGGACAAGGTTTCCAAGTACTTCGGAATCTCCAAATTTACTTTGTACAGCTACATTGATGTAAACAGCCGCAAGTCGGAAGATAAAAAAGCGTGATGATTATAAGGAGGATTATGTAACATGGACCAGAAGATTCTATGGGCGGTCAATCATATGCCTAAGACAGATGACAAGAACCTGCCGATTATGGGACTGGAGGAGATTGCGAAGGCAAGGACATTCCACGAAAGCTTCCCCCAGTACACCAAAACACCACTCACCAAGCTGGACAATATGGCAGCTTACCTGGGAGTAAAGGAAATCTACTTAAAGGATGAGTCCTACCGTTTTGGCCTCAATGCGTTCAAGGTTCTGGGAGGTTCCTTCTCCATGGCCCGCTACATTGCCAAGGAGACAGGCAGGGACGTATCCGAACTTCCCTACTCAGTCCTCACTTCTGACCAGTTAAGAGAAGAATTCGGCCAGGCTACCTTCTTTACCGCCACAGACGGCAACCACGGACGCGGCGTTGCATGGGCAGCCAACCGTCTTGGACAGAAGGCAGTGGTACATATGCCTAAGGGTTCCACCCAGACACGTCTGCAGAACATTGCCAAGGAAGGCGCTGCAGTAGACATCCAGGAGATGAACTACGATGACTGCGTACGTCTGGCAGCCAAGGAAGCCGACGAGACGCCAAGGGGCGTTATGGTACAGGATACAGCCTGGGACGGCTACGAGGAGATTCCATCCTGGATTATGCAGGGTTACGGAACCATGGCCATGGAGGCCGGCGAACAGCTGAGAGACTACGGCTGCCAGCGTCCTACCCACATCTTTGTCCAGGCAGGCGTTGGTTCACTGGCAGGCGCTGTGGTAGGCTACTTCTCCAATCTCTATGCTGATAATCCTCCTACATTTGTAGTTGTGGAAGCTGAGGCGGCTGCCTGCCTGTACAAGGGCGCTGCTGCCGGTGACGGACAAATCCGCATTGTGGACGGCGACATGGAAACCATTATGGCCGGTCTTGCCTGCGGCGAGCCCAACACCATTTCATGGGATATCTTAAAGAACCATGTCAAAGTATTCATCGCTGCTCCTGACTGGGTAGCCGCAACCGGTATGCGTATGTTAGGCGCTCCCATCAAGGGCGACGCACCTGTTACCTCCGGAGAATCCGGCGCAGCTCCATTCGGCGCACTGGCAGCCGTCATGTCCATGGATGAATACGCAGACTTAAGGAAAGACATTGGCCTGGATGAGAATTCCAGGGTACTGCTCTTCTCCACCGAAGGCGATACAGACCCTGAGCGCTACAAGAACATTGTCTGGAAGGGTCTGGACAAATAAAGCACAAACAATCACCTATATCACACCTTAACCAAATATCAATGTATAATGGAGGAAACGAAGAAATGAATCTGGATTACGCAAAAATCAAAGAAGCAGCACAGAACTATGAGAAAGACATGACCAAGTTCTTACGCGACATTGTTAAGTTCCCAGGCGAGAGCTGCGATGAGAAGGCTCACATCGACCGCATTGCTGAGGAGATGACAAAGCTGGGCTTCAACAAAGTTGAAATCGACCCAATGGGCAATGTTCTGGGATACATGGGAACCGGCGAAACCCTCATTGGCTTTGACGCCCACATCGACACAGTTGGCATCGGCAACAAGAGCAACTGGAATTTCGACCCCTACGAGGGCTATGAGAATGACACCGAGATTGGCGGACGCGGCGTGTCTGACCAGTGCGGCGGTATTGTATCTGCTGTATACGGCGCTAAAATCATGAAGGATTTAGGAATGTTAAGCGACAAGTATACGGTTCTTGTAACCGGTACGGTTCAGGAAGAGGACTGCGACGGTCTGTGCTGGCAGTATATCATCAACGAGGATAAGGTCCGTCCCGATTTCGTAGTATCCACAGAGCCTACAGACGGCGGTATCTACCGCGGACAGAGAGGCCGTATGGAAATCCGCGTTGACGTTAAGGGCGTTTCCTGCCATGGTTCCGCTCCTGAGCGCGGCGACAATGCTATCTATAAGATGGCTGACATCCTTCAGGATGTACGCGCACTGAACGAAAACGATGCAGCTGATGACAAGGAAGTTAAGGGCCTTGTGAAGATGCTGGATGAGAAGTACAATCCGGAGTATAAGGAGGCTAACTTCTTAGGCCGCGGCACGGTTACTGTTTCCGAGATTTTCTTCACCTCTCCAAGCCGCTGCGCAGTTGCTGATTCCTGCTCCGTATCCCTTGACCGCCGTATGACAGCAGGCGAGACCTGGGAGAGCTGCCTGGATGAGATTCGTGCTCTTCCTGCAGTTAAGAAATACGGCGACGACGTTACCGTATCCATGTATGAGTATTCCCGTCCTTCCTATAAGGGCCTTACATATCCAATCGAGTGCTACTTCCCAACCTGGGTTATCCCGGAGGACCACAAAGTTACCAAGTCCCTGGAGGAAGCTTATAAGAACCTGTTCGGCGACGAGCGTATCGGCGTTGATGCCACAGCAGAGATGAGAAAGGCACGTCCTCTCACCGATAAGTGGACCTTCTCAACCAACGGCGTTTCCATCATGGGACGCAACGGCATTCCTTGTATCGGATTTGGTCCTGGCGCTGAAGCTCAGGCCCATGCTCCCAATGAGATTACATGGAAGCAGGATTTGGTTACCTGTGCGGCTGTTTATGCTGCTCTGCCTAGCGTGTACTGTAAGTAATTTTGCAGCAGGTGTTTGTTTTAATTCGTTTATTGTCCGCGGGGTGATTTCTTGGCTGCCATACAGTTGTGGCCGCGGCCCGCTGGCCCGCAGTGCCGTCTTCTTGGCCTGGGGGGCGGCCAGGAAACATAGGGCATACGCCCTATGAAAAATAAAATATAACTGCATCCTTATAAGAGAAAACTCTTTACAGCTGCACTTACATTTTATTTTCGCACTGCTCATTCGTAAACCATTTTCCATGAAGTCCTAAGTGACCTGTTTGGTTCCGGCGGTCTATGCTGAAGGCCGCCGGAACGGCTCAGGCCCAAGGTACTGGTGGAATGGATGTCCCTATTATTTTGTAACTTCTAACAACGATACCCAAATTAAAAATTAAATATATTAAAGGAGTCAATCAAATGAAAACATTACAGGATTACATTGATAAGTTAAACAGCCTCAACTTCAAGGAAATGTACGAGAACGATTTCTTCCTGACCTGGGAGAAAACAGACGAAGAACTGGAAGCAGTCTGGACCATGGCTGATGCTCTCCGCTACATGAGAGAGAACAACATCTCCACAAAGGTATTTGAGAGCGGCCTTGGCATCTCCTTATTCCGCGACAACTCCACCCGTACCCGTTTCTCCTTTGCTTCTGCCTGCAACCTGTTAGGTCTGGAAGTTCAGGATTTGGACGAGGGCAAGAGCCAGGTTGCTCACGGCGAGACTGTTCGTGAGACAGCTAACATGATTTCCTTCATGGCTGACGTTATCGGTATCCGCGATGACATGTACATCGGCAAGGGCAATGCTTACATGCACGAAGTTGTTGACGCTGTTACACAGGGCCACAAGGACGGCATCCTGGAGCAGAAGCCAACCCTGGTTAACTTACAGTGCGACATCGACCACCCAACCCAGTGTATGGCTGATATGCTGCACATCATCCATGAGTTCGGCGGCGTAGAGAATTTAAAGGGCAAGAAGTTAGCCATGACATGGGCTTACTCTCCTTCCTACGGCAAGCCTCTCTCCGTTCCCCAGGGCGTTGTTGGCCTGATGACACGTATGGGTATGGAAGTTGTCCTGGCTCATCCGGAAGGCTACGAAATCATGCCTGAGGTTGAGGAAGTTGCCAGAAAGAACGCTGAGAAGACCGGCGGTTCCTTCCGCGTATCCCATGACATGGCAGACGCATTCAAGGATGCCGACATTGTATATCCAAAGAGCTGGGCTCCATTTGCAGCTATGGAAAAGAGAACCAACCTGTACGCAGAAGGCGATTCCGAGGGCATCAAGGCTCTGGAGAAAGAACTGCTGGCTCAGAACGCAGAGCACAAAGACTGGTGCTGTACAGAGGAACTGATGAAGACCACCAAGGACGGCAAGGCTCTGTACCTGCACTGCTTACCGGCTGACATCAACGATGTAAGCTGCAAGGACGGCGAGGTTGAGGCAACTGTATTTGACCGCTACCGTGACCCTCTGTACAAAGAAGCAAGCTACAAGCCATACGTAATTGCTGCTATGATTATGCTGGCTAAGTTCGCTGACCCGGCTGATATCTTAAAGAAGCTGGAAGAAAAAGGAACACCCAGAGTATTCAAATAAACCATTCATCTTACCATGTAATACAATGTAAGGGCTGCCGGACTGAGTCCTGCAGCCCTTTTTGTCTCAAATTATGCAAAAACTCGGCGGGATACCCTCATATCCCGTCCTATAAAGGGGAAAATCACTATGGAAAACAAGAAAAAACGTATTGTCATCGCCCTTGGCGGCAATGCACTGGGCAATACCCTTCCTGAGCAGATGAAAGCAGTCAAGATTACGGCCAAGGCCATCGTAGACCTTATTGAAGAAGGCTGCGAGGTCATCGTTGCCCATGGCAACGGCCCTCAGGTGGGTATGATTAACAATGCAATGGCTGCACTGAGCCGCGAGGACGCAAACCAGCCAAACACCCCTCTCTCCGTCTGTGTGGCTATGAGCCAGGCCTATATTGGCTACGACCTGCAGAATGCCTTGAGAGAGGAACTCTATAACCGCGAAATGTATGATATTCCGGTTGCAACCATGATTACCCAGGTCCGCGTGGATGCAGACGACCCTGCCTTTGAGGCTCCTTCCAAACCAATCGGCCACTTCATGACAGAAGAACAGGCCAGGATTGCAGAGGAAAAGTACGGATACATTATGAAGGAAGATTCCGGACGCGGCTACCGCCGTGTGGTGGCATCTCCAAAGCCTGCTGAAATCGTTGAAATCGGCGCTATCCGCTCCCTGGTAGACTCAGGACAGCTGGTAATTGCCTGCGGCGGCGGCGGTATCCCGGTTACCCGTCAGGGAAACCACTTAAAGGGCGCAAGCGCTGTTATCGACAAGGACTTCGCCAGTGAACTGTTAGCTGAGAATCTGAATGCTGATTTCCTGATTATTCTCACTGCAGTTGAAAAGGTTGCTATTAACTTCGGAAAGCCGGAAGAAAAGTGGCTGGATGACCTGGACACAGAAGAAGCAAGAGAATATATCAAAGAGGGACATTTTGCCCCTGGTTCCATGCTTCCCAAAGTTCAGGCTGCTGTTAAATTTGCTGAATCAAAACCAGGACGCACTGCCCTCATTACGCTGTTGGAAAAAGCAAAAGACGGTATCCAGGGAAAAACCGGTACTCATATCCATTTAGCGTAAAGGAGGCAATGATATATGAATACAGACAATACAGTGAAACAGCACGCATCCCTGTTTGATTTGGATGGTGTGCCAAAAATGAGCCAGGCAATTCCCCTGGCCCTGCAGCACGTAGTAGCCATGATTGTGGGCTGTGTAACGCCGGCCATCATAATTTCCGGCGCAGCAGGCATTGACACGGCAGACAGGGTTCTGTTGATTCAGGCTTCCCTGGTTGTATCCGCCCTTGCCACCCTGCTGCAGCTCTTTCCCATAGGCAATAAGAACAGTTTCCATCTGGGCGCCGGCCTTCCTGTTATCCTGGGCGTAAGCTTTGCCTATGTTCCCAGTATGCAGGCCATTGCGGAGCAGTCCGGCATCCCGGCCATATTGGGAGCCCAGATTGTAGGCGGTGTCTGCGCCATTCTCGTAGGCCTTACCATCAAGAAGATACGAAAGTTCTTCCCGCCTCTGATTGCAGGCACGGTTGTGTTCACCATCGGTCTGTCCCTCTACCCCACTGCCATCAACTACATGGCAGGCGGCGCGGGCCAGCCCACCTACGGCGCATGGCAGAACTGGGTGGTTGCCATCTTCACTCTGGTGGTAGTTACTGTGCTGAACCATTTTGCCAAGGGATTCCTGAAACTGGCGTCCATCCTTATGGGCATGATTGCAGGTTATATCTTTTCCATGTTCTTTGGCATGGTAAGCTTTGGCAATGTGGCTGAATCCGGCATGTTCCAGCTCCCTCAGGTCATGCATTTCGGCATCAGCTTTGAGGCGTCTGCCTGCGTGGCCCTGGGACTGCTGTTTGTCATCAACTCCGTGCAGGCCATCGGTGACTTCTCCGCCACCACGGCAGGAGGTCTGGACCGGGAGCCCACCACAAATGAGCTTCACGGCGCTATCCTGGGCTATGGCTTCTCAAACATCATAGGTGCATTCCTGGGATGTCTGCCAACCGCCACCTACAGCCAGAACGTAGGTATCGTGGCTACCACCAAGGTTGTTAACCGCGTGACCTTAGGGCTTTCCGCACTGATTATACTGGTTGCCGGACTGTTCCCCAAATTCTCCGCCCTGCTGACCACGATTCCCTATGCGGTCTTAGGCGGCGCGACTGTATCTGTATTCGCTTCCATTGCCATGACCGGTATGAAGCTGGTTATGACGGAAGATATGAACTACCGCAATACCTCCATTGTAGGTCTTGCAGCTGCCCTGGGAATGGGCGTGTCACAGGCATCCGCATCCCTGTCCGCATTCCCCACATGGGTTACCACAATCTTCGGAAAATCTCCGGTTGTCATCGCTACGCTGGTGGCTATCCTGTTGAATGTCACCCTTCCGAAGGATACCGGTAAAGTAAAAAAGAATTAATCCTGCTATTGTAATGGTATAAATGAAAAACGGACTGTCCCCTGGCGGGATGGTCCGTTTTTCATTTGATTTATCCTATCTATTTATCATCCATGCCTCCAAAAGGCCCGTCCTGGTATTTCGTCAGCAGGTGTTCAAAATCCTCCTGCGGCATGGGCTTTGCAAAAACATACCCCTGAATCACATTGCAGCCTGCATCCCTGAGGAATTCCACGGTGTCCATATCCTCCACGCCCTCTGCAATGGTCTTTATATTCAATTCTCTGGCCATGTTAATGACATTGGACACAACAATACGCTCCCGCCTGATATCCCGGCTCTTGTGGAAAAACAGGATGTCCAGCTTCAGCACGTCGATAGGCAGGTTCTTCAGCAGGTTAAGGGAACTGTATCCCGAGCCAAAATCATCCAGCGAGCAGATGAAACCGTGCGCATTCAGGTTAACCACCAGTTCCGCAAATAATTCCGTGTCAGCAGCCAGGATACTTTCCGTAAACTCCAGTTCCAGAAAACCATCCGGTATAGAATATTTGTCCTTGATGCCCGTGTAGTAATCCACAAAGTCGTTCTGGAACAGACCGGCCTTTGATACATTAATTGCCAGGCTCACTGGCCTTTTGCCCTGTTCCAGATAAATCCGGTACCAGCGGCATGCATGTTCGAACATATAGCGGTCCAGTTTTACAATAAGCTCACTTTTTTCAAACAATGGGATGAAATCACCGGGCGGTATCAGCCCCCGTCTTGGACTGAGCCAGCGGACCAGCACTTCTGCACCGGTAATCCGGTTCCCGTTCTGTATATCAATCTTGGGCTGCATATAGAGCATGAATTCCTGGTTCTCCATAGCTGCCTCAGCCTCAGACTCCAGGGCGGAATCCTCCAGCATGCGCCTGCGGATGCCGTCATCATAGAACACATAGGAGGTTCCCGGTCTTTCCTTTGCTATCTTATGGGCCATGTTGGCATAATTCACCAGCACATCCAGGGACTGTTTCTCATCTCCCGGACGGAAGCGGTAGACGCCCACGGGAATCTCCATGAAGGGCTGCTCGTCCATACCCGAATTTCTCATATACTCCTTAAGCTGACAAAGCCCTCTGTCCAGCGCTTCCATATCCACGCACCGGGTTATGCCGGCAAAGTTATCAGCTGCTATGCGGCAGCTGATACGGTCGGGGCTTTCCACTGTTCTGAGGAATTCCGCCACCAGCCTGAGCAGCCGGTCCCCTTCCTCATACCCAAGCACATCATTAATCAGTTTGAAATTCCTCAGGTCACCATACCAGAGCACATAGGCGGGCAGCTCAGAACGGGCCAGTTCAGGACGGTTAAGGAGTATCTCCGCCTCCCGCTTAAAGCCCGCAAAATTGCGCAGACCTGTAAGGGAATCGCTGTAAGCCAGCTTCATCAGCATCTTCTGGTTATTCACAGCCATCCTCTGCTGTCTGCTCATCAGCCATATAAACAGGCCGCAGGCCACCACGATAATGGTCATGATACCTCCTGCTGTCTGGATGTAGCTGGAACGCAGCACATCCACAGGCACCATGCTTACCTGGTACCACTGCCCCTCAATAATGGGAAGGATAACCAGCATCTGCCTGATTCCCTGCCTGTCTGTAAGAATAAAATCACCGCTGCCCTCTTTCTTTATGACTTCTGCAATCTTTGTTCTATTTTCAGGAAGGATGTCTCCCTCATATGTCTTAATGGTCTTAAGCACATAATTACCATCGTCATCCAGGATATTGGAATAACCAGCCCCCTTAAGAACCGGCGCGTCGATAATCTCCCTCAGTATGACAGCTGAATGGACCGCACAGAGTATGCCTCTGACATTACCTTTACTGTCATTAATCCTGACACCAAAGTAATTGATATATCCACTGGCATCCTGCGGGTCCGCAAATGTATCGGATATGCTCTTTTCCCCCTGCAGAGCCTTCTCAAAGAACTCCATTCCGCTGAGATTAACCTCCTGGACATTGCCGTTCATGTCCACCATGCGCGCATTGCCGCGGACATCCGCGTAGCCCATCCGGATAAAAGCATTCTCCTCATTTATATCCTTTAATATGGTCATAATCTGGTTCTCATCCAGGATTACCAAATCCCTCAGACTTACAGCCAGTCCCTCCAGTGTCTGCCAGTCTCCCTCAATCTGTTTTATAATGGATGTCCTTGTCTGATTCGCGGCATCATACAGGTATGCCACGTTCTCCTTCTGGCTTTTCAGAATCATCTGTACAAGAAAAATAATACTGCTGGCAATAAAACATAAACACAGTATGATAGGAAGCAGCGTATCCCTGCGGCCATTTCCTCTGCAATCTGCAGTTGTCATCTCATAGTACCCCTGTCTTCATTAGACTATAAAATAATAATAATATATTTATGCCTAAATATCAATGACAAATATCCCCGGAAACAGTACCGCATCATGTTATATGATACTGATTCCGGGGTATATCCGCTGCAACACTTTATTTATTTTTCATCCGGCAGATTCAATATAATCTATTCGTTCAGCTCATAGGAAACCGTTACCTGGGCTTCCACGCTGACCTGGCCCGGCATAACAGGAGCAGCTGCATCTTCCACTGCCGCCGCCATTTTGGCAGAGCCGCCTGAATTATAGGAGGCATATCGTGTCTCCGGCCGATAGCCAAATTCCTCTGCGTGAACCACGCCTGCCAGTGTCTTCCCGCTGGCCTCTGCCAGGGCCTGTGCTTTGGCCTGGGCAACAGCCATGGCTCCCTTCAGCGCCTCCTGGTAGCTGGCATCATAGCTGCTGGAAAAATAGCTGACGGAATTAATGCCATTGACGCCTGCTGCCACTGATTTTGTGATAATGGTACCTGCATTGTCAATGGGAATGTCGGACACAGTCAGGCTGGTGGTCATCTCATAGCCGGTTATCTCCTGTCTATCGGAATTCCAGTTACGGATGGGGCTCAGACCATAGGAGGATGTCTGTATGGAAGTCTCCTCAACCCCAAGTCCCTTCAATGTCTCAATGGCTGCGTTCAGGTCCTGGGCGTTCTTCTCCTGGCATGCAGCAGCCGTATCTTCCCTGGTATAGACAGCGTACTCAATCTGTGCCATATCCGGCACCACCTTTACCTCCTCGCGGCCTGTTACTGTAATTACATTCTCCGCCGCGCCAATATTCTGCACCTTCAGGGTGTCCGGAATCTGTGTCCCGGCCGCACAGCCGCCAAGCCCTAAGGCTGCGGCCGCCACTGCCGCACTGAGTCCTGCTGCGTATACTGTCTTCTTCATATTATGTTTCATGATTGCCTCCCTCTTTTCCGTTATCACCGGAATCTATTCATATGATGCGGAGCATACAAATATGCCCTATCCTTATATTACCAGAAAGAGGGGATTCTGGTATTTCTTTTCTCTTAATTATAGGGGTATGTTTCATTACAAAGTTTATACGAATTTATGTCCGGCCCCATCCGGAGCTCCGGCCATATCTGTCCTGAGGCAGCCATTGTTATCCAGACTGTCCATATCTATCATATTTCATCACTGCCCTTGACAGCGGCGCCGGAAACTGCTAATATAGAGTGAGCGCAGGATTTCGTTAGCATACCAGGTAAGCGCAGCACTGAGTATTCAGGGGTTGTACTGGTTTCGACGGGGGTCATGCAGCTGGTGAAGCTATCCCCATGCGATGGGTTAAATGGCAAAAATAAATATAAACGCTAACGACGAATTAGCAATCGCTGCCTAATGGCAGCTGTCAGACTTAGAGCACCCGCACTTTAAGACCCTGGCATCGACTATGTGGGAAACGACGTATGCAAAGCTTTGAGCATATGGGCGTATCATGAAGCTACTGAAACCATCCGGGTGTCCTTTCTCTGATGGCAGAGGGAATGTCAAATAAAGGACTATGATAGTAGAAGAACAGGGAATTGATTTTCGGACAGGGGTTCGATTCCCCTCAGCTCCATTTTTTGAGAAGTACGTATTTGCGGAAAACAACGTAAATACGTACTTTTTTCATTTATTTAATCACATATATTATGTTGCAAATCTAATGAAAAATGTGCGTTTTTATGATAAGGCACAACACGAACCACAATATGAAATCTAACAAAAAGTTAATAAATGAGGGGCCTTTAAGGGTCCCCCATTAAATACACCCTGCGGCTGATAATACGGACGTGCCGGAGGAACCCACAAAAGAAGCTCTGCATTATCTTTAAATATATGTGACATAACTCTTTCAAGCCGGGCATTGTTATTCGATACTTTATCATATCGGTCAAGTGTTCTTCTCTTAAGCCAAAAAGTATCTTTATTAACTTTGTTGATTTCATCAGGATGTTAAGCAAAGTATTTTTCAATATAGCGTTTTAACTGATAATCACGCATAAATGACATAAGATATGGAGTGGATTTCACATAATCAAAAACTTTACTTCACTCTGTTTTTGAAAAATCAATCCATCCTAATTCCATTCCTTGTATCTCCTGAAATTTATGTCGTTACAGCTCAATAAAAATTTCATCTATCTTCTATGCTTGGTGTGATTTCCATAATATCGTCTATTGTGCACCCAAACGTAAGGCATATCTTCTCTCTTTTGTTGCAGCAAAATCCATTACACATGTTACGCTCAGTATATCATATGCAATCATGAACCTCAATTTAGGTCTGAAGTTTTCAATATTATTTCCACGTCGGAAATATTTCTTTTAGGTCATTTATTTGCAGTGGTTGCCGAATTTGAACGCTATACTTTGATGGAGCGTATTACAGATAATATGATGGAGCTGGCAAAGGAAAGCCCGTCTATTGTCCCTTAACATGCAACTGTAGTTGGTGTTATATATAAAGCAAGGGCTGAAAGCCCAAAAAGGAACTTTCAGCCCAGTTATTATCTTAAAAGATTCGCATTTACAGACATTTCTTTACGCACTTAGTACCGCTCCTGGCTTGAAACCACCTACTCCACCGCCTTTGCCAAGACATCAGACCGATTCTTCTTTTCTTTTCTTACCTAAAGCTGTCAGAACCAGGAGCAAACCAGACAACAACATGGTAAATGTGGTTACCGCAGAACCCTGACCGGTTTTCGGCAATGGAGCCAGCGGCACTTCTTCTTCGTCAATGAAAACAGGTGTATCTGGAAGGGATGCCAGCGGCACTTCCTCCGGATTAATGGTTATTCCCGGGCCGCCGGTTTCCGGAGTGGTACGGTGACCGCCTGAGTTGCCGCCGCCTCCGCCGCCGCTGCTTCCGCCTCCCCCAGGGGTGTCCGGCGTGGAATTATGGCTGTAAACATTTGTAAAAACCACTCCCTGGTCCAGATTACTTCCGCCAACATGCACGGCAATCAATCTGTTATTTGATTCATCCAGAGTAATATCATACGTCCCCTGGTAAACCGTATTATCGTAAGAAACCTCTTTGACCGTGGTACCGCCGCCCACTTCTGAGATAGAGTACACTGCTTGTGTTCCCAATTCGTCCGCTGCAAGGTTATCCGTCAATCTAAACCTGGCGCTTTCTAACGGCTTAATGGTAATTCTGTCAACCTCAGAACCATTCTTTTTCAAGGAAAAGGTAAATTCATCCTCCGCCGTAAACTCACGGCCGGATAATACTTTCTCACCATTAAATAGAACGGTTCCTGTTGCCGGCGCTGGTTTTTGCAATTGGAAACCAAATGTAAATCCAAAAAAGCTGACCTGATATGCATCAGTCGTATAGTCGCCATCCAAAGCCATGACTATATTATTCTCCAGTGCATTGGAAGACCCGGATTTAATGGTGGAAAATGCACTTGAAAAGTATGGCTCCATAACCGTTGTGCCATTCTCATTGTAGCTGCGCATATGGCTTCCAAGAGAATAGGTTGCAGAATCCACGCTGTCTTTATAATACTGGTCCAATCCGTCCCTGTTATAGCTGTCTGTATTGACAAATAACCGCAGACATGAATTATAGAAAAAGTTATATGCCGCTTCAGCTAATTCAAAATCCGATGCGCGTCCACCCAATGTCTGGCCCTGAAACCCTGTATCCCAGTTAGGATTCGGATTGAATCCTATAATCTCAGCTATGACATAATCCGGAAACTGGTCAAGCTGTTTTGCCTGCAAATCATACCTGTCATTGTAAAAGTCAAGGTAATACTGAACCAAATCACCAGTTCCATTATAATCATGGGTCATTCCTTTTGAATCCGTAAAACGGAATTCATTCAGGTTCCATTTGCTGTAGGAAGGAACCCTGTCTACCATACAGTTAAACAGAGATGCCATGGCCGTATTCCCCATATTCCATATCACAGTACCTTTTGGAATGGCCTGACCAGTATATGAATAGAAGCCAGTGTTCTCACCATTATTGAGAATCGTATAAACAAAGCTGTTATCTTTATACTGATAATCAACCTGGGACTTATTTATGATTTTTACATTAAATTGGTACTTATCACCGCCCTGTGTCTGATTCCACATGTAATCATCTATATTAGGTATGATTTCTTCCATAATGTAATCATCTAGATTAATATTCAGTTCATCGGCATCCACATCTTCCCCTATAGTGACCTCTATGACTGCCTCAAAGTTCTTATAATTTGAATTTAATATTTCATAGGAGAAATCAATTCCGTCTGATGTGGGCCCAAGTATAATCGGTTCGGTCTTCCAGCTGCCGTCTTCCCATGATTTATAGGCAGAGCCTGTATCTGCAGCCGGCACCACAGAGAAAGCGCCTACAGGAGAGAAGCTGTCCGTCCCCATCACGACCATTCCCTGTGACTCGTTTACAACCGCATCCTTTATCTCAATCTCATATTCCTGGCTGCCCTCTTTAAATTCTTTTACGTGGAATGCACTGACCTCGCTTTCATTGTCTACTATCTCAGGCGCTTCAATAGAAATTTTAACCTCGGCATTTGGCTGCGTTTCATTTCCATCGTTATCTATTACAGTTACATCATACACAGCAATTCGGTCAACCTTTTCACCGTTGCCGGCCAATTCAGTGTTTAGCCTTTCCACAAAGCTGTCTATATCGCTCATGGCTTCCGCTTTGACATCCACAATATTCTTCATAGCCTTTTCAGAACCAGATACCGCTATAACAGCTCCGTCGTCTGCCGTCGTGGAAACCATTACTCTTTCTTCCATAATATTCAGTTTACTGAGCGTTGTAATATATGCTTTTGCCGTAGCGCAGTTTCCAATGCCTACCAAACCACTGGAACCTGTTTTTCCTGCATCATTTTTTATCTCATTTTCAGTGCCATTGGATGGCGATGCGACCGGCAGTTTTTCCGGTGCTTCTGTTTCCCTGGTAATTTCTTCTTCCGTTTCACTGCCGCCACTTTCTTCAGGAACCGCCGTTGTTTCTTCTGTGGTATCAGCGGCTTCATCTGTAGTTTCATCCTGGACTGCCGGTGTCTCATCCGGTGTCCCATTTGTTGTTTCTTCTGTTGTATGTCCAGTTTCTTCCTTGATAACCGGTTCCTCTGCTTTATCTGCGGTTTCTTCTATTTTGTCAACAGATTCTGTTTCCTTATCTATTGCAGGCTCTGTCTCCGGTTCTCTTACTGATTCTGCCTTCGGCAGTTCCGGAACATCCCTGTCTTCCATGTCACCAACCACCGGCGCGTAATGACGGATAATAGATGCCACCTGGCCATCGGCTCCTCTATCGGGCTCTGCTGTATTTTCCGGCTGGACTTCCTGCTCCGGCTCTGCTGCCTTTTCCGGCTGGGCTTCCTGCTCCGTTTCTTTCTCCGGCTGGGCTTCCTGCTCTGTCTCTGCTTCTTTCTCCGTCTCTGCTGTCTCTGTTTTTTCCTTCTCTGTATCCTCAGCATCCTTCTGGTTTTCTACAGAAGTTTCTATTGATACTTCTGTAGAATCATTGGCTGCATCATCCTTGTCCGGGTTAACCGAGGTTGCTTCCTCAATAGTCCCTTCTTCCGTTGGAGCCAATGTTTCCGGTGCCGCGGTTTCCTTATTATCTGTTCCTTTTCCATCGTCCGGTATGAATTCCGCAGTCTCTTCAACTGGCTTTGAAATATAATTTACCTCTTCATCCCCATATGCTGCATCAAAGTTTTTAACGTTAATCCGTTTGGTTTTTTTGACCTTCTCTTCTCCGTCATCCATCTTTATGATATTCGTGGTACAGCTAATGGTATCGTCCCCGTTATTCACATATAAGAAAATAATCTCTTCATCACCAGTTACCATATACATATCATCGGCATCTTCCGGCAATCGTATGAACACTCTTAACTCCGCGTCCACACTTCCGCCTTCTGGTTCCGGGAATACTTCCATTAGTTTTCCTTCTCCAAAAAACAGACGTTCAAAGTCCGTAACTTTACCATTTGTAAAATCAAGGTCACCAATTGTCACTTCGTTGTTGCTGGCAATGGATTCTTGGATTGACTCCAGCAACTGAATACCGTCCATTGTAAATACAACAGTATCTGCTGAATCTGCTGCATAAACAGTAGTCATCCCAGCACCTGCATTGGTTAGTACCATAGCTGCCGCCAGCAAAATTGCAATCCAACGTTTCTGTAAATCATATAATTTTTTCTTTCTTATACCAAACCTTTTTTTGCTGCTCATACAGTCACTCCTCTCATTACCTCCATAGCCCATATTAACGGACTAAGTGAATTACCAACTGGTTCCAGTCTATCAAATTTTGGTTACAACCAGGTAACAAAATAGGATTTTATGAAAATTTGGAAAAATACAAAATAGTATACATAAAAAGGCCGGAGAATCCAATACAATGCACGCTCCAGCCTGAATTATCTTATTCAGTTATTAAGCCCCTTAGCCTATCTTATGGAGTTGCCGTAAGGCTGGGGTCGAAAAAATCAATGGGTTTTCCGGACTCGCCGTCCTCAAGCCTGGCAATTGCCAATACATCGGGTATGTTCTGGCTTTCTTCCAATGCAAATAAATCCCTCCATTCAGTATGAGGGGACACATACCGTAAGCTGTGATTTGTATCCGTCTGCCTTCTGATTGATAAAATACCATCGGGAGGCAATTGCAGTGAAGAAAGCCGTCAATATAACGGCAGCTAACATGACTGGTATGGAAAATCTTTTTTCACTCATATAAATCTCCTTTCATGCATATCATATCCTCTTACATCGAAACACGGTACCGGAACAGCGTTTTCATCCTCCTCCCGCAACATACTGCCCAACCCGGAGGCCCATTGTCCCCCATCAGATGTGAAACATGATTACTTCTAAAAAAAGTATACAAAACAAACTTTTATCCCTAAAAAAGTTTGTGCACACTTTTTCCGCATCAGGTGATACTATAATAGACGTAACCCCCCATTACATTATATAGTTTTTGCTACACCCCATAAAAAACGAAATACCTTCTCCTAAAATGACCAGTTCCCCGACTGGTCATTTTACTTTGTCCGTCAGGCATTACCTAGTAGGGTGTCTCATCGTCCAGCAACTGAATCCGGAGCACATCCCTGACCTGGGCCGGATACGACTCCAGCACTTCCCCTGTGTATGTGACTGATATGGTATTTCCAACCTTCAAATCTTCCGCTGTAATGGGCACCCCTCTCCAAATAAATTCTGTTTTATCCCCCACGGTCAGCTCAAAGGCGCCCCGCCCGTTGATATCATTTATCTCCAATCCCTGAACCAGGATACGGTTCTCCCTTATCTCTTCTATGACAGCGTAAAATGTGATTCCAACCATGGGTCTGACGCTCCTTCTTCCCCCATAGTAGCCGCCGGCTGCGGCTAACAGAATAGCCAGTATGATGCTTATTGTACGTATGATTCGTTTCATATTCCACTCCCTTGCTTCATTCTTATTCATAGAATAACATCACGGGAAGAATTTTTTAATAAATAAACTATTAATTATTCTTACATATTAACAAATAATAAAGACTTTATAAGTTGTAAATGCTAAACTGATACACAGCATACGTTCTTTTCCAAATTCAATTTGCATCCTAAAGGAGAATTTCATGAACAAATCACTTAATAATAAATCATCCGGGAGCTCCGGCCTAAAAAAAGAGTTGCTGGAATGGGTCAGGATACTGCTGGCCGCCATTGCCATTGCCTTTGTCCTCAACACCTTTGTCATTGCCAACAGCTATATACCATCCGGTTCCATGGAAAATACCATCATGACAGGGGACCGAATCATCGGCTCCAGACTTTCATACGCGTTCGGCGCCCAACCCCAAAGAGGGGATATCGTCCTCTTCAACCATAAGGCGGAACCCGGCAGGGACAAGACCAGGCTGGTCAAACGGATTATTGGGCTGCCCGGAGAGACCGTGGATATCCGGGATAACCAAATATACATCAACCAATCGGAAACACCCTTGAATGAACCCTATCTGCCGGAGCCCATGGAATCAGAGGACTACCACTTCGAAGTGCCGGAAGGCTGTTATCTGATGCTGGGAGATAACCGGAACCATTCCAGTGACGCCCGGGAATGGCCAGACCCCTTTGTCCCGGAAGAGGATATCACGGCCAGGGCATTGTTCCGCTATTTTCCAGGGATACATTGGATTTCCTGACTTCCTCTGCCGCGGTCAGATTCTGTGGTAACGGCGGCAGGGGGCCGGACTATCCAGCCAGAAACTTCCGGAAACTTTACTGATAGATATTATTCACCTTCCAGGAACCTCCAAACTGGTACATGGCCAGCCCGGAATCCGCTCCCAGCTGTGCTCCGGCGTTGCCTACTGCCTGAAGCCGGGATGCATCCGTGGCAGTGACGGAATTGCACAGACGGTCCGTAAACAGCCTGTCGCCGCATTTGGCTATAAAAGTGGCTGCATCGCTATATTCTGCGGATGTTCCATCTGCATAGATTACATTCACCGGATAATTGCAAATCCTGGAAAGAGTCTCTATATCCTTATAAGAAAAGCATTTCTGGACCGTGGTGGCTGCTTCCTCCAGATTGCCGATATTGAGCGCCCCTGAGGCGCTGCCTGACTGGCTGCCGTAATCACTGTAAATGTTGTTAACCTTCCATTGCTTTCCAAACTTATACAGACTCAGACCTGCATCGCCGCCCATCTGCACCCCTGCATCCCCTACCTCTTTCAGCTTGGAGACATCCGTGGATGCAATGGCGGACTTCATTCCAGCCGTAAAAACAGGACCGGAACCCAGGGCCAGCAGCTCCTGCTTGTTTTTGATCTCAACCAATTCGCCGGATGCGTATGATATGGTGAGCGGATAGTTGCATAAATCTGCCAATGCATTCAGGTCCTGTTTCTTAAAAGCTGATTTGACCCTGGATGCCGCATCCTTAACTTTTTTCTGTCCCTCACGCCTCTGCCTCGCGGAATAAGCGGCAGCCGGTTTTCCGGCGGCAGCGTAAACAGGCACGGCAGGAATGGCATTGGTCAGAGCCAGGGTACAGATGGTAACAGCAGCTAAATGTTTTTTCATGGTAAATCTCCTTTTCATCTTAATTCTTTCATATTCCATACGGTTTCATATGATTAGACGGGAGAGCTTTCATAAAAGTTGCATCCAATAAAAAAATCCTGCTAATTATCCTGCCACACTGTTTTGCAACTAAAAAACAGCATTTCGTACCCCAACGGCCGAAATGCTGTTTGTTTCCTTTGATTATGTCTGATTGCATATCATATCCTGCTGCATCTTATAAAGCCGGATACACCTCACCCGGATATCATGCCGGGCAGATTACGGCTCTGCCTTCCATAAACCATGCAGGTTGCAATATGCGTATACAGCCTCAACCGCATCTCCCTCACAGAGCATGAACTCTGCCTGGGGCTTCTGTCCTGGCTGCAGTTCTTTTCTCTGGTTCCCCTGCCTGGTAGCCAGAGCAATCCACTGGATGTAGTGTTCCGGAATCATAGGATGCTCGGCTGACCCGACTGTGACAGTCACCTTGGCCCCATCTGTGCGGATGACAGGCACATGCTTTTCAACTGCCGCGTCTGTGGTGTTTGGAACCAGCTCCTGCATCTTTTCCCCACAACAGACAACCGGTACGCCGCTGCTCTTCACATAGGCAATTATGTTGCCGCAGTGATTGCAAATATAAAATTTCATATTATACCTCCTTCTATGTATTGTCTAAATCCAGTCTATCACAATTTAGCCTTATTACAATACAATGGCGGAAAATTAACAATAACATAGCAGCTTCGGATTCCATATGATTCCATATAATTACATATAACGCTGTCCTTCCCCTGTCCGGTCATTCACAAACTTCTCACATAATGTTCATAATTCCGTTACAGAATCATAAAATTTTCCTCACATTTTATGGATATACTAATTTATGTAAAGAGCTAATGCTAATAAAACTTTTTTTCATAATACTCGGCCGGAGGGATGAAGTCCTTCCGGCCTCCTCCTTTTTATTCAACTTTCTGGATTCTTTTTACGTTCCCGGCATATGATAATTAAAAAAGGATATTTTTTATGAACTATGAAAATCTGACTCCCATAGTCGGAGTCATTACCAACATCTCTACTCAGGAAGGGGACTGCTGTACCCAGGTCATAACACTGGGTGTGGAAGGCCAGCCCGTCAATATGATTTTATCCAATGAAACCTTTGTGGTGGACACCATGCGGCTGATGCCGGGCATGCGTGTGGCTGCATTTTATGACAGCACCCTGCCTGTTCCCCTTATCTATCCGCCGCAATACCAGGCTGAATTAATTGCCGTTGTCAGGCCGGAGGAGGATGTAAACCTTTCCTGGTTTGATGAAACCCTCACTGCATCCGACCAATCGCTGAAGCTGAACCTGTATCAGTCCACTGTATTGTCAACCCTAAACGGTCAGCCCTATTTCTGTTTCCCGGCAAATCATTTCCTGCTGGTATATTATGCGGCTGCCACTAAGAGCATACCGCCACAGACAGCTCCCAACCGGGTTATCGTGCTGTGTTCATAGTGCTATGTCCGGCAGCCTGTAAAGAGCCTTTTTATTTCATTTTCACAAGAGCCTTGTAAGAATGCATAAAATACTTTTTTCCATTCTTCAAACTTTGTGCACACTTTTTTCATGGCATATGCTATTATAATTAACGTAAACCCCCCCAATACATTATATAGTTTTTGTTACACCCCATAAGAAACGAAATACCTTCTCCTAAAATGACCAGTTCCCCGACTGGTCATTTTACTTTGCTGATTTTTATTTTCCGGCATATGTTTGCCCGGTATAATTTTTTTCAAAAAATACTGGACAAACTAAGAACTATATGATATTATAAACAAGCTGTCGCTGAGATGCACAGATAAGGCCTGATGGTCAAGCGGCTAAGACGACGCCCTCTCACGGCGTAAACCCGGGTTCGATTCCCGGTCAGGTCATGAAAGCAAGCAGATTTTTACTGCTTGCTTTTTGTTTTTCCACAATCCACGAATATTCAGAAATAGTTTAATTTTTTTCAAAAAAGTACTGGACAAACTAAAAACTATATGGTATGATAAACAAGCTGTCGCTGAGATATGCAGACAAGGCCTGATGGTCAAGCGGCTAAGACGACGCCCTCTCACGGCGTAAACCCGGGTTCGATTCCCGGTCAGGTCATGAAAAAACAAGCAGAATGAACTGCTTGTTTTTTTGTTGTGTTTTGCTATCTGTCCTTCGCACAACCGTTGTTTTGTTTTCCCTCTGTTTCCATCCGTTTCCGTGTTTCCGCATCAACCAGTCCGCGCAGGGTTTCCAGACGCTGGTCCCGGTCAAAGTATTCCGTTCCGTAGTTCAGATTGAATCCATAATCAAATCCGGCCGGATTTCTTCCCTGGCTGTGCTGGATGATGGTTTCCGCTTTATCAAGGGCCTTTACAAACCTGGCTTCCGGGGTAATGCCCCGGCTGTATTCCTCCCACAGCCCGGCCACCTCGTCCCCGGCTCCTCCTTCCGGCAGGAACCTGCATATGCGCTGTACATCGGCCCGTTCCTGGTTCAGCTTATCTTCTGCATCCGGCCTCAGTACAGCTGATATATCTCCGCTGTACCGTTCCCCCAGGTCATGGACAAGGCACATCATCAGCACCTTTTCCCGGTCCAGTTCCGGGAATTCCCTGCACAGCACCCCGGCAAACAGAGCCAGACGCCAGGAATGCTCTGCTGTGCTCTCCTGCCGCCCCTCTGCTGTCCAGGCTGTGCGCAAAGTGGACTTAAGTCCCTCAGCCTCCTTTATGAAATCCGTATATGCCTTTCCCTCGAAACATCCCTCGCCGCAGCTTCTCATAGCACCTTCTCATTCCAATCCTTAATATAGGTTTTTCACCTTGAATTCCTTCTCCAGTTCCCTTCTCTGGTCCTTCTTGGCAATGTCTGCCCGTTTGTCATAGAGCTTCTTACCGCGGGCCAGGCCCACCTCCACCTTTACCAGGCTGCCCTTGAAGTACACCTGGAGAGGAACCAGGGTATAGCCCTTTTCCGCAATCTTACCGTTCAGCTTCATGATTTCGTATTTATGCAGCAGCAGCCTTCTGACGCGCAGCGGGTCCTTATTGAATATGTTTCCCTTCTCATAAGGGCTGATGTGCATACCGCACACATACACCTCGCCTCTGTCAATCTTCACAAAGGCTTCCTTTACGCTGCATTTCCCCATCCGGATGGATTTTACCTCTGTGCCAAAGAGCTCGATTCCAGCCTCGTATTTCTCGTCAATGAAATAATCATGGTATGCCTTCTTATTGTTCGCAACCAGTTTAATACTTTCCTTCCCCATGGTATTTCCCTTTCTTTCTAGTCATGATTGCCTGTATGACTTACAGCCTTACACGGAAGCACCCTTGCCCGGGCTTATATCCCAGTCCCTGGACAGGATAAAGTCCACTGTCCGGAGCAGACGGTCCGTGGACGCCACCTGGACCCGTATGGGCTGGCCCAGCTTAAATGTTTTCCTGGTCATCTCTCCCACCAGTTCGTAATGCTGTTCATCAAATATATAATAATCATCCCGCAGCTCGCTTATGCGCACCAGCCCTTCCACCGTGTTGGGCAGCTCCACATACAGGCCCCAGTTGGTGACGCCTGATATAACGCCGTCAAACTCCTGACCGATAAACCCGGACATATACTCGCATTTCTTAAGCTTGTCCGTCTCCCGCTCCGCTTCCTCCGCCCGGCGCTCCAGAGCTGACGTCTGCATGGCAACGCCCGGCAGAATGGCCTCATAATGGCTGGCCCGCTTATCCCCCAGCCCGCCCTTCAGGCTTTCCTTAATAATGCGGTGAATCTGTAGGTCCGGATATCTTCGGATAGGCGAAGTAAAATGTGTATAGTACCTGGCAGCCAGGCCAAAATGGCCGGAGCACAGGGTGGTATACTTTGCCTGTTTCATGGAACGCAGGGTCAGCCTGGAGAGAAGCACCTCCTCAGGCGTGCCCTCTATCTTGTCCAGAAGCTTCTGCAGTTCCTTGGGATGAATCTCCCCCTGCTGAAGCCGGATGAAATATCCAAAATTATGGATAAAGGTCCCCAGCTGCTTCATTTTCTCCGGGTCCGGATTATCATGGGTCCGGTAGAGGAATGGAAGAGACTGCCAGAAATAATCCTCTGCCACTGTCTCATTGGCTGCCAGCATGAAATCCTCGATGATTTTTGTGGCGGCGTTGCGCTCATAGGGCTTGATTTCCAGCGGCTTTCCCTGGGCATCCAGAAGAATTTTGCTCTCCGGGAAATCAAAATCAATGGCCCCCCTTTTTCTCCTCTTTTCCCTGAGGATATCGGATACCTCCTTCATCAGCCTGAACATGGGCACAAATCCCTCATATTCAGCCATGACCGCCTCGTCCTCATCCGTGACAACGGCATTCACTGCCGTATAAGTCATCCGCCGGTCCACGTGAATCACGGTTTCCGCAATTTTGTGGTCCAGCACATTCCCCTGTTCATCCAGTTCCATGATGCAGCTTAAAGCCAGGCGGTCCGTTCCTGCATTGAGGGAACAGATTCCATTGGACAGCTTATGGGGAAGCATGGGAATCACCCGGTCCACCAGATAGACGCTGGTACCCCTTTTTAACGCCTCCTTGTCCAGCGGGCGGCCTTCCTTTACATAATGGCTTACATCCGCAATGTGGACTCCCAGGATATACCCGCCCTGTCTGCCTCTGCACAGGGTCACTGCATCGTCCAGGTCTTTGGCGTCCTCTCCGTCTATGGTGACTGTGCGCAGTCCCCTTAAATCCAGACGGCCCGCCAAATCGCCGGTCCAGTCTTGGGGTGAAGTCAAATCCCCAATGCCGTAAGGTCCGTCCCAGGTCTTCTCGTCCCCGGAAGGGCCAGGCACCGCCACTTCATCCGGGCAGCCCTCCACCTCGTCCATGACCTCCGGCGGAAACTCCTCCGGCAGTCCATAGGCCCTGACAATGGAAAGGATGTCTGTTCCCGGGTCATTGACATGGCCCAGAATCTCGGTCACAACGCCCTCAGGCTTATGAGATGCATCCCCGAAATCTTTAATCCGGGCCACCACCTTATGTCCGGTGACAGCTCCCATATCGCAGCCCTGGGGAATGAAAATATCCTTGGAAATCTTCTGGTTATCCGGAATCACAAATCCAAAGCCCTTGCTCTTCTGGTAATACCCAACCACCTCTTTGTTGGCATGCTCCAGCACTTTAAGCACAGAGCCTTCAGCCCTGCGTCCGTTTCCCGGTCCCTGGGATTCCACCACAATCTGGACTTTGTCCCCGTGAAGGGCCGCGCCTGTCCTGTCCTCAGGGATGAACACATCCTGCTCCATGCCTTCCACAGCCACAAAGCCAAAGCCCTTGGGATGTCCGGAAAATATGCCGTTAATGGAAAACACCTCCGGTTTTCCATATTTCCCCTTCTTGGAAATTCCGATTCTTCCCTCTGACACCAGATAATCCAGTACCTGGGTCAGTTCATCTCTCTGTGATTTGGGAATCCCCAGAAGCATGGCCAGCTCCTTTGCCTTCATTGGCACATAGGACTTGTCACTCATCACTTCCTCCAGCATCTTTCCCCGCTGTTCCAATATTTCTTTTTCCATATGACCTCTTTCTTAAAAATATCCGGCCTGTCCTGAAACAGGCCAAAATCCGCCTGAATGAAATAAAACACCCTTATATGAATACAAGGGTGTTTTTGTCACTTATCCTTCTGTTATCTTAATTACCCCAGGACCTTAAGAAGCACGTTCAGGGCAATGGTAATGAGCATGAATGCAATGGCTCCATACCTGGTAAAGTGCTCCAGCGCACCTTCCATGGAACGGCCTCTGTTCTTACTCCAGTAACTGTCTGTGGAGATACCGCCAATTGCGCTCCCCAGTCCGTTGGACTTACCTTCCTGCATCAGGATAACCACTGATATTGCAACACCAAGAATTACATATATGATTGACAAAATAACGTGTATTACTGACATCCGCCTGCACCTCTCCATTTTCTTATAGTCAAACAAAGGTATTTTATCATACTTTGTCCTAAAACACAACCTGTTTTCCCATATTTTTATAGGTAAGACGCCGCGCAGCCCATTGCGCCAACCGGGTTCAGACTGCCTGGGAACAAATGAGGGAAAGGGTTCCCTCGAAAATCACATCCCCAAATCCCGCGGGGACAATAAAATGCTGCCCCTTTGAAACCGGGATACCGTTGACGCTTCCCTCTCCGTCCAGGATACTCACATTTGCAAAGCTGTCCCCGTAATTCTCCGTCCAGCGGCCTGTTATGTCTATCTTATCTGCAGTATAGTAAGCACAGGTTACAAGATGTACTTTTTTACCGCTGTCCGTTTCCTTCACAACTGCCGGTTTGGCGTCCGGGTCCTCCTTAAAAGGCGCTTCTATCACATCAATGCTTTCCTTTACATGGAGCTGCCTGGGTTTTCCGCCGGACAGCCTGTCGTAGTCATAGACGCGGTATGTAATATCGCTGCTCTGCTGCGTCTCCAGCACCAGGGTGCCGCCCTTTATGGCGTGGACGCATCCGGGATTAATCTGGAAAAAGTCGCCCTTCCTGACAGGTATTTCCCGTATAAAATCCTTCCAGCGCTTCTCCTCAATCATCTGCTTAACTTCATTCCTGTTTCCTGCATGGTGTCCAATCACAATGGTTGCATCCGGGTCGCAGTCCAGGATATACCAGCATTCAGTCTTACCCAGGGAGCCGTTTTCATGCTCCGCAGCATAGGCATTGTCCGGATGGACCTGTATGCTTAAATCGCTTTTGGCGTCAATGATTTTAACCAGCAGCGGAAATTCCTTATGACAGCCTGCCGCAGCCCCAAACCACTCAGGGTGGCTCTCCCACAGGGAGCTTAAGCTCTGTCCTTTCCATGTCCCGCCGGCAATACGGCAATCCCCGTTCTTATGGGCGCTTATGGCCCAGCACTCGCCTGTGCTGCTGCTGGGGATATCATAACCGAACACGTCCTTAAGACGGGTGCCGCCCCAGATGGCTTCCTTAAAAACAGGTTCCATAAACAGTAATTCTCTCATGTCTCTCTCCTTATTTTTCCCCTTTTGATGCAATCAATGCATCTTCTTACATCATACCCTGCTTTTTCCGGTTGTCAAGAATTAAATGGGACAGGGAGGGGATTTTCCGGGCAAAACAGCGCCCGGATACATTCCCTCCCCTCTGCCTTTCACCAGCGGGAATTTTTGTCCGTACCAGCCTCCCCGCTTTTCCTCAGGTGCAATCAGCCTTCCAGGTTTTCCTCAATGCGCAGCAGCTGGTTGTATTTGGCCACGCGGTCAGAACGGCAGGGAGCGCCGGTCTTAATCTGCCCTGCATTGACTGCAACTGCAATATCCGCAATGATGGAATCCTCTGTCTCGCCGGAGCGGTGGGATATGATGGTGCCGAAACCAGCCCTCTTAGCCATCTCAATGGCCTCAAAGCTCTCTGTCAGCGTACCTATCTGATTTACCTTCACCAGGATGGCATTTCCTGCTCCCAGCTCAATGCCCTTTGACAGCCGCTTTGTATTGGTGACAAACAGGTCATCCCCTACCAGCTGGATGCGGTCACCCAGCTCCCTGGTAAGCATTTTCCAGCCCACCCAGTCCTCCTCCTGGAGTCCGTCCTCAATGGAGCAAATGGGAAACGCATCCACAAGGCGTCTGTAGTAATCCACCATCTCCTGTGCGCTGCGGCGGATTTCCTTTCCCGCCATACGGCTTTCCCCCGGAAACAGGTACATGCCGCTGGCTTCGTCGTAGAGCTCGCTGGACGCAGCGTCAATGGCAATCTTCATGTCCGTGCCCGGCTTCAGCCCGCTCTTTTCCATGGCCCTTACCAGAAATTCAAGGACCGCCTCGGAGTCCTTAAGGTCCGGCGCAAAGCCTCCTTCATCTCCTACTCCGGTGCTGTACCCTTCTTCCTTCAGAAGCTTCTTTAATGTGTGATAGACCTCTGCGCACATCCTCAGACGCTCCGCAAAGCAGCAGGCCCCGTAGGGCATAATCATGAATTCCTGCAAATCCACTGTGTTGTCAGCGTGTTTTCCTCCGTTGAGAATATTCATCATGGGAATGGGAAGAGTGGATGCATGGATTCCGCCCAGATACCTGTAGAGAGGCATCCTAAGCTCATTGGCTGCGGCCCTGGCCACTGCCATGGACACGCCCAGTATGGCATTGGCCCCCATCTTTCCCTTGTTCTCCGTACCGTCCGCATCCAGAAGCAGACGGTCTATGCGCCGCTGGTCCAGAGCGCTTTCAAAGAGCACTGCCTCGCTGAGCACTGTATTCACATGTTCCACGGCTTTCCGTACTCCCAGTCCGTTGTACCGGTCCCCGCCGTCCCGAAGCTCCACTGCCTCAAATTTACCGGTGGAAGCCCCGGAGGGGACAGCAGCCCTGCCTGCAGCTCCTCCTGTCAGGCACACTTCCACTTCCACCGTGGGATTCCCCCTGGAATCCAGTATCTCCCTGCCGGTTACAGCCTCTATCTCCAATTCGTTTACCATAAAAAAATGACCTCCTCATATCAATCTTATCATTGATATAAGGATAGCCATTTTTTAACATTTTATGTATGGAAAGTCTTTGCACTTTTAATTCGTCCTGGCCCCGTCCGCACCCACGGTAAATCCATCAGGCGTAACAGCGGATACCAGCATGGCTCCCGACGGGTCACAGTAATAGAGCTTATCACCCCAGGATATCCAGCCGGTCTTCATATATCCGTCCTGGTCAAAAAAATACCACTTATAATTAATGTACTGCCATCCGTTTGCCGTGTAGGTGCCGTCACCTTTCTGGTACCACCAGCCCCGGTCATCCCTGAGCCACTGGCCGTTCACCCTGGCCAAATCTTCTTCTGTTATCTCGATATAAGGCGATTCCTGCCAGTCTCCGGCATTATTCCTGGAATCCATGGCCCTTACCTTAAAATAGTAAGTGCCTGCCTTTGGAAACTTGCCGGAAAAATCATAGCTGTTTTCCTTTACCGTATAGGTGGCGCCAATGCCGTCCTCATAGGAATTGCCGCCTCTGCGGCACAGACGGACCTTGTAATTCTTCGCCAGGCTCATATGGTCCCAGTGAGCCACCCCATTGTCTTCATCCCACAACAGGCCGCTTACATCCAGGTCCTCATCATCCTCATCCAGCTTATCCAGCCTTACCACCAGAACCATTTCTTCCTTGTCGCTCTTGGTGGAGCTGGATACATACTTGACCGTATCGCCGGAAAATGAAAATGCGCTCTTTCCTGATTTCTTAAAGTAGTAATCACTGTCAGCGGAAAGCCATATCTCAACCTTAGGCTTATCCCCGCCTACCCAGTTATCGCCCTCGTTAATAATATCCACGCTCTCAATGGAACACTCCCCATCCTCCAGTGTCACGTCCACGCTGCCTCCGATTTCTCCTGCCTGGATATCTGATGTGAAATTCAGCTTGATTTTCCCCACCGGGGTCCTTTCCTCCTTTGCAAAGGCTGTAAAGGACAGTGCGCAGGTCATAATCAGAGCTGCCCCTGCCAGCACGGCACATGCCCCTCTTTTTCTCATTTGAACCTCCTCCTTCCCGCTTTTGTCTGTTTCCCTATTATAGCACATATCACAGTCTTCTGCCATCCTCCTGCACACCAAACTTGTTCCATTTTCATATAGTATAGTATGCCGGGGATGTGAATGGACATCCGGCCTATAAAGAAACAGATACAGGGGGATTGCTTTTGATAACCATTAGTCTTTGTATGATAGTAAAGAATGAGGAGGCCGTGCTGGAACGGCTCCTTAAGACCATGTCCGAGGTGGCCGACCAGATAGTAATCATGGATACCGGCTCCACGGACCGGACAAAAGAAATCGCTGCCCGTTACACGGATGAAGTCTACGATTTCCCATGGAAGGATGATTTTGCCGCTGCCAGAAACGCTGCCTGCCGTAAGGCGGTGATGGACTACTGGATGTGGATGGATGCTGACGATGTGATGGAACCGGAACACGCTGCCCGTTTAAAGAAACTGAAGGAAACCCTGGACCCCTCTGTGGATGTGGTGATGATGAAATATCTCACTGGTTTTGACGCAAACGGAAGGACCTCCTTTTCCTATTACAGGGAACGCCTCTTAAAGAACCGCAAGGGCTTCCAGTGGCAGGGCCGGGTCCATGAGGCAGTGTCCCCTTCCGGCAGCATCCTCTACACTGATATCGAGATTCAGCACCGGAAGGAAGGCGCCGGAGATAAGGACCGCAACCTGCGGATATACGAAACCATGCTGAAGGAAGGGGAACTTCTGGAACCCAGGCACCAGTTCTATTATGCCAGGGAGCTGTATTATCATAGGCGCTATGAAGATGCGGTACGAGCTTTCAGGGCATTTCTCCTGGAACCGGAGGGCTGGACGGAAAACAAAATAGATGCCTGCCTCCATCTGGCACTGTGTGAGGAGCAGCTTGAAAATGCGGAAGAAGCCATGGAGGCACTTTTTAAAAGCTTCCTGTATGACAGGCCCCGGGGTGAAGCCTGCTGTGAACTGGGACGGATGAAAATGACGGAAGGAAAATACAAGGAGGCTGCTTATTGGTATACGCAGGCATTGTCGTCGCAGCCGCCGGAACAGACAGGCGCCTTTATACAAAAAGACTGTTATGGTTTCCTGCCCGCCATCCAGCTGTGCGTGTGCTACGACCGCCTGGGAGACCACCGCAGGGCATGGCATTATCACCTGAAATCACAAAAGCTTAAGCCTGAGCACCCTTCTGTCAGGCAGAACCAGACCTACTTTGAGCACATACTGAAACAGCCGGCGGAGGGGCAGCCTTCCGCACAATAAAATAAGGAGAGGTTATTATGTATTTTAATTTTCCAAACGGAATGAATCGAAATGATAATATGGAACAACGCAGACCATGTGGGTGCCCCAGAAACAACGGTTTTCCGGGTAATGGAGGCTGCCCCGGGGGCAATGGTTTCCCGGGTCAGGGAAGATGCCCGGAAGACGATGTGTTTCCGGTTGACGACGGCTGCCCGGACAGTAATATAGCAGCAGACGACAATGGCTGGCCGGGAAACAACGGCTTTTCCGGCGTAAATACTTCCGGCTGCGGCAATCCAGGAGGGGGCTTTCCGGGCGGCAATCCCGGCAGCTGTAATCCTGGCTGCGGCAATCCCGGCGGGGGCTTCCCGGGCAGTTGCTTCCCAGGCGGCTGTCCCGGACCCAGAGGTCCCCAGGGACCTGCCGGACCAACCGGAGCACAGGGACCAATGGGACCCAGAGGCTGCCCAGGAGCACAGGGACCTGCCGGACCGACCGGAGCAATGGGACCTCAGGGCTATGTAGGCCCCACAGGGCCCACAGGGCCAATGGGACCCAGAGGTTTTACCGGTGATACAGGCGCCCAAGGCCCCCGGGGGCCTCAGGGAATTCCGGGACCTCAGGGAACAGCTGGAAATACAGGTGCTGCCGGAAGCCAGGGACCTCAAGGGCCTCAGGGAGCCACAGGACCTGCCGGACCGCAGGGCATTCAGGGCAGTCAGGGGCCCCAGGGACCTCAGGGCAGCACTGGAGCCACAGGACCTCAGGGCAGCACTGGAGCCACAGGACCTCAGGGACTGGCCGGCGTAACCGGGCCTACCGGCATGACCGGGCCCATGGGACCTTCTGGACCTACCGGAGCTGCGGGCGCTGCAGGCGTTCAGGGACCCGCCGGCGTAACCGGGCCTACCGGACCAATGGGACCTGCCGGAGCCACGGGTGCTGCCGGCATTCAGGGGCCTGCCGGAACAACAGGAGCCACCGGGGCTACCGGAGCAACTGGGGCTACCGGAGCTACCGGGGCTGCCGGAACTGCCGGAATTCAGGGCCCTACCGGAGCCACCGGGCCTACAGGGGCAACTGGGGCTACCGGAGCCACAGGCGCTACCGGAGCTACCGGCGTCACTGGTGCCACAGGGGCCACAGGGCTCGCTGTCACTGCTGACAACATGAACGCCCAGAATACAGCTGCAGCCGCCATCGCTGTTATTGTAGGCGGAACAGCGGTCCCGCTCCCAAATGACCAGATACTCAACCGTTTCACTGTAAATGCTGCCAATACCATATTTACGGTGCCGGTAACCGGCACTTACCTTATCACCTATACCATTAAGACAACAGCCGCCCTGCTCATGTCCTCGCGTGTTCTTTTGAATAATGCACCCATGGCAGGTACCATCGATGCTCCGGCAGTTGCTACCGGCCAATTCTCAGCAACACGAATCAACACCCTTACCGCAGGAGATACACTGGAGCTTCAGCTCTTTGGTCTGCTGGGCACTGCTGTCCTTCAGGCCGGCACAGGAGCCTCACTTGTCGTCATCCGGCTGGCATAATGCCGGACCTGTATATCCATCAAAATCATAAGGAGAGACCATTATGTATTATGATTATCCAGATAATATAAATCCGCAGCAATCCAGCTGTGCACCACCCCAAACAGGCTTCCGCCCGGATAACTGCGGCGGACACAGGGACAGATGCTGGTGCGGCCCATGCAGCCCATGCCAGCCCCCCAGCTGCTGCCCGCAGACCGGGCCCACAGGACCTATGGGGCCTCAAGGACCTCAGGGACCAATGGGGCCCAGAGGCTGCCCCGGAGTACCTGGCCCTACCGGGCCCACCGGAGCCATGGGACCTCAGGGTTATGTAGGCCCCACCGGGCCCATAGGACCCACTGGACCGCAAGGAATTCCGGGCATAACCGGGGCAACCGGCACTGCCGGACCTACCGGACCACAGGGAGCCCAGGGCATACCCGGGCCCACCGGACCGCAGGGACCCACCGGCCCCACCGGCGCCTCTGAAACCATCACCATCCGCAACACCACTACAAGCGAACCCGGTTCTCCGGCCGTAGTTGTAGACATAACCGGTTCCCCCGACCATATTCTGGATTTCTATCTTCCGCGCGGAGCTACCGGCGCTACCGGCGCAACTGGAGCTACCGGACCTGCAGGCGCCTCCGGCTCCCAGGGAATCACTGGACCCACCGGGCCCACCGGACCAACCGGGCCGCAAGGACCTGTCGGCGCCACTGGGGCCACAGGAACTGCAGGGACGAACGGGGCAACCGGCGCTACGGGCGCTGCCGGACCACAGGGACCCACCGGCACTACCGGGGCAACCGGACCCATTGGACCGGCAGGGGCCACTGGCGCAACTGGAGCTACTGGCGCCACAGGAGCTACCGGGGCCACTGGCGCAACCGGAGCCACCGGAGAATCCCCAACCATAACCATCCGCAATACCACCACAGGTGAACCCGGTACTGCTGCCAGCGTCACAGATGTAACCGGCGGACCCAATCATGTGCTTGATTTTACCATACCCCGTGGGGCAACCGGCCCCGCAGGCTCCCAAGGCACTACCGGCGCCACAGGGGCCACTGGCCCGACTGGGCCAACCGGACCAACCGGAGCCACCGGGCCTACCGGAAACACCGGACCTACCGGAGCCACAGGAATAGAAGGCCCTGCCGGACCGACAGGCGCGGACGGGGCTGCTGGGGCCACGGGGCCGGAGGGACCTGCCGGCGCCACAGGCGCTGACGGTGAAACAGGCGCAACCGGGGCCACCGGAACAGAAGGGCCTACCGGACCAACCGGTGAAACAGGGCCTACCGGCGCCGCTGCAACCATCACAATAGGAACCGTTACTACAGGCGACCCTGGCACAGAAGCATCCGTAACCAATTCCGGTACCGCAGAAGACGCAGTCTTTAATTTCGTCATTCCCCGCGGGGAACCCGGAGGAGGAGGAGCACCGGAAGTTCTGGCAACCGTGGACACCACCACACAGCCCACTTCGGCTAACGGCGCCCTGATTTTCACTGAAACCCCACTGGTATCCGGCACTTCCATTACCCATACGGCCGGTTCTCCCGACGTGCAGATTACCCAGCCCGGTATCTATCAGGCGTTCTTTACCGGCACAGCCCTGATTGATGCAGGAACCACCATACCCTCCACGCTTACAGTCCAGCTTACGCTGAACGGAACTCCCATAACCGGAGCAATTGCACGCCACACCTTCACTGCTTCCAATGAGGAGGTAACCCTTTCCTTCAATGCACCGTTCCCGGTAACCGGCGCAGGAACCCTGGAGGTTGTGGCCAGCGACGCAGGATTCTCCTTTGAGGATGCATCCCTTACCGTCGTCCGCCTGGGTGACAGTACCAACTTCCGTGCCATTGCATAACAGATAAAAAATCAGATAACTGACAGCATTAAGGCCGCCGGAAAACATCCGGCGGCCTTACACAATTCATTTAAGATATTACAGAAACCCGGAACCTCCCGGCTTTCCTCATCACTTATTTTACAGCAATTGCCTCAATCTCGCAGAGCACACCCTTTGGAAGTGTCTTGACTGCCACGCAGCTTCTGGCTGGCTTGGACATAAAATACTTTGCATACACCTCATTAAACGTTCCAAAATCATTCATATCAGCCAGGAAACAAGTGGTTTTGAACACCTTGTCAAAACCGCTGCCGGCTGCTTCCAGGATTGCCCCCACGTTCTTGCAGCTCTGCTCGGCCTGAGCAGCGATTCCCTCTGCAACGGTTCCGTCCGCCGGATTCACAGGAATCTGTCCTGACGTATAAATTACCCCATTTACCTCGTATCCCTGGGAATAAGGTCCAATGGCGCCCGGCGCCTTGTCAGTGCTAAGAATATTCATCTGAAATACCTCCTTCATACTTATATGGGGGACAAATGTCCCCTTTAATGTTATCGCGTTCACATTCAACTGTTTTTCATTATACCAGATATTACCTGGCGATGCAATACAGATGCAGCAATATCCTCCTAAAATCCCTGCAGCCTGATAAAAGCGCCATGCAAAAGGTTACTGTTCAGAGGCTAACTTGTAAAGAAAGAACCCATGGTGTAGACTGGAAGC
>NZ_SPHO01000022.1 GCF_005845215.1 Clostridium sp. 1001271st1 H5 | reverse complement strand
TAGACATAGCCACAAAATACGCTATTTCTTAAATTTTAAATTTCGTCACTTTGCCGATACTGATTTATGATACCTCTGAACAGTAACCCGTCCGGAGGGGAAAACAGCAGAGGACGGGATTGACTCTTGACAAAACAGGAGAGTCTGTCTATAATGGTCATAATTTCATGAATTGGCTACGACGGGAACAAGTAGTAGCCTGCAGGAACAGACAGAAAGCAGCCGGGGGATGAGAGGCGCATGTGATGCAGGCCATGAATACATCCCTGAGCTTCGCACCCAACGGCGCTGCTGCAGACAACAGGCCCAGTAGGCTGCGACGGGTCCTGCATCCGTTATCGTGCTAGAGTATATGAGAGTGTGGATTCAGCGGGATGCCGGCGCAGGGAAGAGGCAAGGCGGTTCCCATGTGTGATTCCGGCTTTCACCAGTACTCGAAGAGGCAGGCAGCGCGAGCTGTCTGTGAACATCAGGTGGTAACACGGGGCTTGCGGGCTTCGTCCTTTTGGAAAAGGGCGGGGCTTTTTTTAGTTCACAAAGGGAACTCCGGGCCCGCGGCGCCCTGGCGCCCCCCTGCCTTCCCTGTATAAAAAACGTAAGAATCAAGCCCTTGCATGAAAGCAGAAGTATGGTAAAATAAATAAAGTAAGAAGAGGAGAGAAACACCATGCAGATTTACGAAGAACTGGTTGCCAGAGGCCTCATTGCCCAGGTGACCAACGAAGAAGAAATTAAGAAAATGGTCAACGAGGGAAAGGCCGTGTTCTATATCGGCTTCGACCCCACAGCCGACAGCCTCCATGTAGGACACTTCATGGCCCTTTGTCTGATGAAGCGCCTTCAGATGGCAGGCAACAAGCCCATTGCCCTGATTGGCGGAGGCACAGGCATGATTGGCGACCCGTCCGGACGTTCTGACATGCGTACCATGATGACTCCTGAAATCATCCAGCATAACTGTGACTGCTTTAAGAAGCAGATGAGCCGTTTCATCGATTTTTCAGAGGGAAAGGCCATGATGGTAAACAATGCAGAGTGGCTCATGGGCCTTAACTATATTGAGTTCCTCAGGGAAGTGGGACCGCATTTCTCCGTCAACAACATGCTGAGGGCTGAGTGCTACAAGCAGAGGATGGAGAAGGGCTTAAGCTTCCTTGAGTTCAACTACATGATTATGCAGAGCTATGACTTTTATGAGCTGTTTAAGCGGTACGGCTGCAACATGCAGTTTGGCGGTGATGACCAGTGGAGCAATATGCTGGGCGGAACCGAACTGATACGCCGTAAGCTGGGCAAGGACGCCCATGCCATGACCATCACCCTGCTTCTTAACTCCGAGGGCAAGAAGATGGGCAAGACACAGTCCGGCGCAGTATGGCTGGACCCTGAAAAGACATCACCCTTTGATTTTTACCAGTACTGGAGAAACGTGGGGGACGGGGATGTGCTTAAGTGCCTCCGCATGCTTACCTTCCTTCCTCTGGAGCAGATTGACGAGATGGATAAGTGGGAAGGCAGCCAGCTGAACCAGGCCAAGGAGATACTGGCATTTGAGCTTACAAAGCTGGTGCACGGCGAGGAAGAGGCTGCCAGGGCGCAGGAAGGAGCCAGGGCCTTATTTGCAGCAGGCGCAAGCACTGAGAACATGCCCACCTTCCAGCTTTCCGAAGAGGATTTTACAGAAGGAACCATTGATATCTTAAGCATCCTTAACAAGTCAGGACTGGCGGCATCCCGTTCAGAGGCCAGAAGGAATGTGGAACAGGGCGGTGTTTCCGTGGACGGAACCCCTGTGAAGGATATCAAGGCTTCCTATGCCAGGGACCAGTTTGCCGGTGACGGCGTGGTGGTAAAGCGCGGCAAGAAGAACTTCAAGAAGATTGTTTTAAAATAAGGGTTGACGGATGCACCGGGAATTCACCCTGGATGTCATCATGAGTAGTCCAAAGGTTTGAGAGGAGGGTACCGGATGAGACGGTATGGTTCTGTTAAGCGGTTAGGCGCGCTGGTCCTGGCGGCAGTGCTCAGTGTGTCGGCTGCATTTGTCTCAGAGGCAGCAGCTTCATTTAAGGCTGAGGTGCCTGTTACCCTGCATTTGGATGTTAACAGCAGAAGGACCACGATTTACGATGGATATTCTTCCTACCTGCTGGGGTACAGGGTATCGGAATACGATACGTTCACAGTTACAAAGGACAAAAGTGATGTGGACCTGAATGAAGTGACACTGAATTATTATCTTGTCACCTATAGGGGCGAGACCCAGAAGTATCTGGAGTGTACGGTGTACGGCTTGAAGGAAGGGACCCATTACCCTGTAATCCGGCCGGAGACGGTTGAAAAAGAGCAGTCCGTTGAAGGGGATTACAATTATCTGGACCAGTGTTACATGGTAGAGTTCAGTTATCAGGACAAAAAGGAAAGCCGGTATTTCATGCTGCTGCCCGAGGAGGACATGGGCAACTACCGCAACATCCTGCTGGGCAAGTGGAGCAAGGACGTGCGCGGCTGGAGATACCTGTACCAGGATGAGTACCTTACATCCTGGGCCATGATTAACGACAAGTGGTATTTTTTCAGCACGGACGGCTACATGAAGACCGGCTGGCTGGAATACAAAGGCCAGTGGTATTATCTGGACCCTGAAAACGGAGTGATGCAGACAAACCGCACCATTGACGGTTACCAGCTGGACAGCAGCGGTGTCAGAATCTGAGGCGGCTGAAGCTTGGAGACCAGGGACGGATTGCAGGACAGGAAAAGATAAAATAAAAGACGGTGGGGCAGCGTATTCTGAGAGGACGCTGCCCCACCGCCTTTATGGGAAAATGGCGGCGCTGTGCGGGCCGGCAATACAGTATGAGGAGAACGCCCTGGAATGGACGGCCGGGTTCTTATGTACGGCTTACCGGAACAAAATCCCCAGGTGCTCCAACAGAATCTTGAATCCCATGAGGATGAGGATGGAGCCGCCTGCCAGCTCTGCCTTGGATTTATAGCGGCATCCAAAGGCGTTGCCTGCCTTTACGCCTGCCAGGGACAGAAGGAAGGTGACGCTGCCGATAAAGGACACGGCAGGGAGGATATCAACATTCAGGAAGGCAAAGGTTACGCCGACAGCCAGGGCATCAATGCTGGTGGCAATGGCCAGAAGCACCATGTTTTTCACATCCAGGTCCGCATTAGGACATTCCTCCTCCTTGCTGAAGGATTCCTTTACCATGTTGGCGCCGATTACAGCCAGCAGGATGAAGGCTACCCAGTGGTCGTAAGCACGTATGGCCAGGCTGAAGCTGGAGCCCAGGAAATACCCGAAAAGGGGCATGGCGGCCTGGAACCCGCCGAAGTACAGACCCACTAAAAGGGCGCCCTTCCAGTTCATTTTAGGCATGGCCAGGCCCTTACAGACAGATACGGCAAAGGCGTCCATGGACAGACCCACAGCGATAACGAACAGTTCAGTTAATGACATAATGATTCCTCCCTGGTGATGTTTTAATATATGGATTGCGGTATAAAAAAAGACCCACCTACAGCCTGAGAAGGCTGTAGATAAGTCTCATTGTTTCAAATAAAGCCAGATAGAAACTATCAGTATGTTGACCTTATTACATGCCCGGCAGGGCGGGGCATGCCAATTACTCCCTTATCACTTGCTCCATTTTAATGGACGGGCATGGAATTGTCAAGAAAATTCGAAGGTTTTCCCGGCCTTTTAACCCATTGTAAAAAACACGGCCCTGTGATATAACTGATAAGAACGTATGCCATGGATTGGCAGAAAGAATGAATGACACAGGGAGTTAGCAGAAGATGAAAAAGTCCTATGAGATTGATATGACAAGCGGCCCGCTTCTGGGCAAAATCCTTTTATTTTCCATTCCATTGATGCTGTCAGGCATACTGCAGCTGCTGTTCAATGCAGCGGATATCATTGTGGTGGGCCGCTTTGCCGGCAGCGGGGCGCTGGCGGCAGTGGGCTCCACCTCTTCGCTCATCAACCTATTAATTAATGTATTCGTGGGACTCTCAGTTGGTGTCAATGTGCTGGTGGCCCGTTATTACGGGGCGCAGAGTGACAAGGATGTCAGCGAGACTGTCCATACGGCGGTGACCACCAGCATTGTGAGCGGCCTCATCCTGGTGGTGCTGGGAATCCTTCTGGCAAATCCGCTGCTGCGCCTTATGGGGACGCCTGAGGATGTGCTGGCCCAGTCAGTCCTTTACATGAGAATATATTTCCTGGGAATGCCGGTACTTATGGTCTATAATTTCGGCGCAGCCATTCTGAGGGCCATCGGGGATACCAGAAGGCCCCTGTATTTTCTCTTTGCCTCCGGCGTGGTAAATGTGTGCCTGAACCTGTTCTTTGTGATTGTGCTGGGGATGGGCGTGGACGGAGTTGCCTGGGCCACGGTTATATCGGAACATATCTCCGCATTTCTGGTCCTGAAGAGCCTGATGGGCGCTCCGGGTGCCCTGAAGCTGGATTTAAAGCAGCTGCGGATTCATCCCAAAAAACTGAAGCGAATCGTGAAAATCGGACTTCCGGCAGGTATGCAGGGAGCTATATTTTCCATTTCCAATGTTCTGATTCAGTCCTCTGTCAACTCCTTTGGCTCCATTGCCATGGCGGGAAACACGGCCTCATCCAACATTGAGGGCTTTGTCTATACGGCCATGAATGCGGTATACCAGACCAATCTGAGCTTTACCAGCCAGAATCTGGGCGGCAGGAAATACAGCAGGATTAATAAAATCATGTACATATGCCTGGGGGTGGTGACGGCTGTAGGCGTAGTCCTGGGACTGGCCGCAGTGGCCGCCGGAAACGGTCTTCTGCATATTTATTCCTCAGATTCCGAGGTGCTGCACTACGGGATGCTGAGGCTGGAAATTATCTGCAGCACCTATTTCCTGTGCGGCATTATGGACTGTATGGTGGGAAGCCTGAGAGGGCTGGGATATTCCATTATCCCCATGTTTGTATCCCTTACAGGCGCGTGCGGTTTCAGGGTGCTGTGGGTCTTTACTGTGTTTGCCGCCTACCGTTCCCTGGATGTGCTGTACCTGTCCTATCCTGTTTCCTGGGCCATTACAGCCCTTGCCCATATGGTTACATTCCATAAGATACGGCGCAAGATTCCAAGGCAGGACGCTGTTCCTGTGCAGCCTGCGCCTTAGTTATAAATAATTGACAAACTTTGATAGAAAGGGAATTTTCCTCAATATGCTGTTCAGTTCACTTACGTTTGTTTGGTTTTTCCTTCCGGCCCTGGCCCTGATATACTACATCTCGCCGGGGAGAAAATTTAAGAATGGGGTTCTGCTCATAGCCAGCCTTATTTTTTACAGCTGGGGCGAACCACGGTATGTGGTCCTGGTGATTCTGTCCATTCTGCTCAACTATGGGTTGGGCCTTGCCCTGGATGGCTGCGGGGAAAAGAGGGGGCTTAAAAAGGCTGTATTTGTCCTGGGTATTCTGGTTAACCTGGGGCTTCTGGGGTACTTTAAATACTTCAACTTTTTCCTGGAACTGGCCATGACGGTCCTTGGGCGCGAGGGCTTTGCGCCAAGGGATATTGCGCTGCCCATCGGCATTTCCTTTTATACCTTCCAGTCCATTTCCTATCTGGCGGACACCTTCCGGGGGGAGAATCCCGCCCAGAGAAATGTGTTTCGCCTGGCCCTGTACATCTCCCTGTTCCCACAGATTCTGTCCGGTCCCATTGTAAAGTATCATGAGCTGGAGCCCCAGATAAGGGAGCGGCAGGAGAGCCTGTCCATGCATGCCTACGGCATCAAGCGCTTTGTGTACGGCTTGGTGAAGAAAATGGTGTTTGCCAACATGTTCGGCCAGGTGGTGGACCGGATGTTTGACCTGCCCTTGGAACAGCTGGGCACGGCCACGGTATGGCTGGCCGTGATACTGTACAGTTTCCAGATTTACTATGATTTTTCCGGGTATTCAGACATGGCCATCGGCCTGGGAAGGATGTTCGGCTTTACCTACAGGGAGAACTTTAATTATCCGTATCTGTCGGCCTCTGTCAGCGAGTTCTGGAGGCGTTGGCATATCTCCCTTTCCACCTGGTTCAGGCAGTATCTGTACATACCCCTGGGGGGAAACCGAAGAGGACTAAAACGTACCTGCGTGAATCTCTTCCTGGTATTCCTGGCAACGGGACTGTGGCACGGAGCCAGCATGAATTTCATATGCTGGGGCGTATATTACGGCATTCTCATTGTGGCGGAACGGCTGTGGATTGGCAGAATTTTAGAAAAAAATCCCCTGAAATTCCTGAATCATCTGTACACTCTGGGAGCTGTGGCAGTGGGCTGGATGCTGTTTCGGGTGGATACCCTGCACAATGGCAGGATACTGCTAAAAGCAATGCTGATTCCAAGCAAAGGCCTGTGGAATCCGCGGATTTTTGCGGATAACCGCATCCTGTTCCTGCTGGTGCTGGCAGTGGTATTCTGCGGGCCTGTCCAGCAGCTGGCGCCCCGTCTTAAGGAGCGGCTGTTTGACGAGGAGAACATAACAGCGGGGGATGCGGCCGTTATGGCGGTGCTGTTGCTGCTGGGAACCCTTCTCATGGTCAGCAGTACCTATCAGGCGTTTATTTACTTCAGATTTTAGTCCATACGGAAAGTGAGCAGTACCTATGATGAAAAAGATTATGATTGCAGGGTTCTGGGCCCTGCTTCTGATACCTAATCTGCTGTTTCCCTTTGCAAAGGAAAGCGGTCAGACCGGCACCGGGGAAAACAGGAACCTGGCGGAGTTTCCGGTGTTTTCACCTGATACATACGAGGCTTATCCGGCTGCGGTCAACAGCTATATCAATGACCATGCGGCATTTAGAAATCTCTTCCTGAGCATGAACTCCATGATTAACTTAAAGCTGTTCGGCTATGCGGATTCCCAGGATGTGATTGTGGGAAAGGAGGGCTGGTACTTTTTTGCCGGGGGCATGAGTCTTTACGACGCCCTGGGAACCCAGCCCTTTTACCCGGATGACGCTGCCTGGATTGGCGGCCAGGTCATAAAGGCGGCCGGCTATTATGAGAGCCGGGGCATCCCATTCCTCATGATGATTGCTCCCAACAAGGAAGGAATCTACGGGGAATATATGCCGGATGCGTATAAGCGGGTCAGGGAGGGGAACCGGCCTCAGCAGCTGGAGGATTATATCCGGGAACATTCGGATGTGACGGTTCTGGACCCCAGGGAATACTTTAACACAAACCGGGATTTTGTGTGGTATTATAAGACGGACACCCACTGGAACAGCGCCGGGGGTTATGCGGCCGGCCAGATGCTGATAGAGGCATTGGGAGGCACACCTGTGCCTATAGAGGACGTGCAGGTGGATTATATCAAAGGAGCTCCCGGGGACCTGGCCAATCTGTTCCACCTGCCTGAGAAATACTGTGATGACCGGATTGCCCTGGTAAGCGGGTACCATGAAGACCTGGAGGTCCAGGTCCGGGACGTGAACGGGGATAAGAACATCGTCCATACAAGTACACCCGGTGCGCCGGATAAACGCCGGATAGCGGTAATCCGGGATTCCTTCGGCACAGCCCTTATGGACGTTCTGCCCAGGTATTTTGCCAATGTGGACTTTTATCATTGGCAGGCATTTGACCGGTCCCTTCTGGAGGAGAATCCTCCGGATGCAGTGATATATATGATTGTGGAACGGGACCTGACCCGGATTCCCCAGGATGTGGGGAAGATGGTGCCGGAAGAATAAAAAACAGATGAATGGAAAGGAGAAGGAGAATCATGAAGATACTTAATTACGGTTCACTGAACATAGATTATACCTATAGTGTGGACCACTTTGTCAGGGGCGGGGAGACTATGTCCTCGGAGGAAATGCATGTGTTTTCAGGCGGTAAGGGACTGAACCAGTCCATTGCTTTGAGCAAAAGCGGGGCAATGGTATGGCACGCAGGCGCCGTCGGCACCGGGGACGGAGACTTTCTCATCCGCCAGCTAAAGGAAGCCGGGGTACATACGGAGTACATTTCCCAGCTGGAGGGGAAGACAGGCCACGCCATCATTCAGAAAGCAAAGGACGGAGGCAACTGTATCCTTCTCTACGGCGGCGCCAACCAGCGGATTACCAGAAACATGGTGGATGAAGTCATGTCCCACTTTGAGAGGGGGGATTACCTGGTACTGCAGAATGAAATCAGTGAGATTGGCTATATCATGGAGAAGGCCCATGAAAAGGGCATGATGCTGGTACTGAATCCCTCTCCTATGGATGATAAAATCAGCACCTATCCTCTGGAATATGTGGACTATTTCCTGCTCAATGAGATTGAGGCAGGCGATATATGCGGGGAGCAGGGCAGCGGTGAGGAGCTGCTTCAGAAGCTTTCATCCAGGTTCCCCGGGGCCAGAATCGTCCTGACACTGGGCGGGGACGGCTCCCTTTACTGGGACGGCGGACAAATCCTGACACAGGGTATCTACAAGGTTCCTGTGGCGGATACAACGGCAGCCGGGGATACCTTTACCGGTTTCCTCATTGGAGGCCTGGTGCAGGGCCTGGATGCCGGGGAAGCCCTTGACCTGGCGGCAAGGGCGGCTGCGATTGCGGTTTCACGTCCCGGGGCAGCCCCCTCCATTCCGTCCAGAGAAGAAGTGGAAGCGTTTCGTGGCTGATGAAAACAGCTAAAAGTAAGTAATAGGAAAAAAGATGCCTGTATCTGTGAGATATAGGTATCTTTTTTTGGAAAAAATCAGAATATTTAAATAATTAATACAAATAAAACATTAAAATGTGTATTAAAATAGGAACAATTGTAATTAAATGGATTAAAATATTAATAAACTAAAAAAATAATAAAAAGATTAAAAAAGTGTTGACAAATGCGGGGGCATTTACTATAATGAAAACAACAAAAGAACAGAGAACAAAAGATTTCAAGGAACTGTAGACAATCAGTTCACAAGTAATAAAATCTAAGCAAAGGAGGTACGGACCGCCAAAGACTTAAATTTTGTTTCATTTATAATATTAAGAAATTAAATTATAAATGAGACCAGGAAAAACCAATCTACCTAAGTGAAACGCTCAAACAGAAACGTAATTTTAAGAAATTGATTTAAAGAAACAATCATCCAATCGGTTGGTAAACAGTTCAAGAAGTAGCAAGTTTTCATGAGTTAATGAAGTTCATATGTGAATGGGTAAGTTCACAAATAGATGATTTAATAAACGAAATACAAGTTATATAGATTGAATGTTTTAAGAGCAATTGCAGTTATTTAAAGATATGAATTAAAGATACAAACTGTTGAGTGAAGCATTTATAAACAAATGAATGATTGAATTTGTAACACTATCTCAAGTGTATCAAAAAATGTAAAATCGGTTTAGTGATATGACGAGAAAGTATTATTAGAACGAAAGATGATACCGGATAGTAAAGAAAAAGCAATAAAAGAAATGAATCAGACATAAGTGAAGAAATGCAGAAGTAGGAGCGAAGTAGCGGAACGTAGAATGGTGTAACAACTTAATATAGAAAAAGCCAGAAATAATTAAAAAGATTGTTTCGGAAAAGTGAGGTTTAGTCCAATGGACGAAATAGTTAGAAGACGGATATCGTAATCTGCGAACGTGGTTAGTCAAAGATTCGATATCCGTCTTCATGTGTTTTATGCTAAGTCATGAAGGGGTTTTGGCCGTGAGAGGCTTTGTTGGATGAGTTGGGACGGGGTGGCGCAGCCGGATGGGCAGGCGCTTTTTTTGCGGCCAGGGCTGCGGTTTTTCCGGGTTTTTGGGTTAAAGCCCCTCTAAATCAAAGGGAGGCGTATACTCTTCCCTGGCGCTGCTTTTTTCCTGCATGAATCCCTGGGTGAGTCCCAGCCGGATAGCGGCATCCACCACCTTGTCATATTCGTAGGAGGTGATACGGCGGTTCAGCTCCGGGTATTCCTGGTTCCTGACATAGGGCGTGTACTGGCTCATAAGGCTAACCATATACCGGCCTCTGGGCAGATTGGTGCTCATCCATTCCAGCAGGGCAATGGAGTCGCTGCGGTGTCCCGGCAGGACCATGTGACGGATGATGACGCCCTTTGCCAGCAGTCCGGAATGGGAGGACTGGTAAACCGGGGCGCCGGTCTGGTCAATCATCTGCCGGACAGCAGCCGCCGCTGTCTCAAAATAGTCCTTTGCCCGGGAATATCTCTGGGCCAGACGGTTATCATAGTACTTGAAGTCAGGAAGCCATATGTCCACATAATCCTTCAGGGCCTTTACTGTCTCCACACGTTCATAACCGCCGCAGTTATAGACCACAGGGATGGTAAGCCGGGAGCGCACCTGGTCCAGGGCGGAGATGATATGGGGCAGGTACTGGGTGGGTGTCACCAGATTTATGTTATACGCCCCCTGGTCCTGGAGCCGGAGGAATACCTGGGCCAGTTCCTTAGCGGTCAGCTCACGGCCGAAATGTCCGCTGCTGATTCGGTGGTTCTGGCAGAAACAGCATCCCAGGGTACACCCGGAGAAGAATACGGCGCCGCTGCCTCCGGGGGACGGGATACCGCCGCCCGGTACAGGGGCACCTCCGTCCGCTGCCGGGATACCGCCGGAATCCCCACCGCCGCTGATACAGGGCTCTTCCCAGTGGTGGAGGGCGGCCCTTGCAGCTGTAAGGCAATGGCTGCAGCCGCAGAACCCGGTGGTGCGGCTGCGGTCGATTCTGCACATCCTGGGGCAGAGGCAGCAGTTTGTGTATGTGTCAAAGGAAAGGATATCAGGTGTATTCATGTCGGTTAAATCCCCTTATATGGTGTAATCCTGCTGTTCGGGCAGGCGGTGCTGCTCCCTGTACTCCTTGGGAGAAACGCCGTACTCTTTTTTGAATGCCCGGAAGAAGCTGGTGTAGTCCTTGAAGCCGTACTGGAGATACACATGGCTGATGGGCTGGTCGGACAAGATGGCGTTTTTGCTGGCATGCAGCCGCTTTTTCAGGATGTACTGGTGGAGCGGAATGCCCATGTTGTCCTTGAATATGTGGGAAATATGGTATTTGCTCACATAGAAGAAGGATGACAGGCTGTCCAGGCTTAAATCCTCTTCCAGGTGCCGGTTGATATAATCGCAGATATTCAGGTACAGAACATTTTCATAGACAGCTGATTTCTGGTGCAGACTGTCATAGAGAAGGCGGTTCACATATACCAGGAAGGAGACTGCCATAAGCTCTGAGACAAGCCGGTGGAAGGAGCGTCCGCCCACCCGTTCCTCCATCAGGTCGGTAAGCTTTCCCTGAATCTCCTGGGTGGTGATGGTATCTGTGTGGAACCGGTAGGTCTGATGGCTCTGGGCATAGTCAAAGCAGTAGGTCAGCTCTTCATCGGTCTGGCGGAGCCTGTTATGGTAATCCTGGTTCAGCCAGAATACGAATCTGCGGTACGGTTTATCATGGGAATGGAACTGGGGATAATGGGGCGTATCCGGCGGAATCAGCAGGCAGTCCCCGTATTCCAGATGATAGCTTTTATCACCAATGTGGTATTCCACATCGCCTTCCAGGAAAAAATAGAACTCGTAGTAGTCATGCTCATGGGCATCCACGGATTTCAGCGCGGTGTCATTGTAATAGAAGAGTTCAAAGTCTCCGGACTGCATATATTGCCGCGTGTTAAAGTCCATGGACAGCTGTTTTTTCACGGGAGTCCCTCCTCTCGGGAAACATGATTCATCATGATTTTATCCCCATCTTAGCATGAAACAACAACATTTGCAATATGGACGGCAAGTATCACTATGGACGGAAACAGGGTTTCTGTTATAATAAAGCCATAGGTTAGGGAACGTAAAACAACACTTTTTAGGAGGAGTTTACACATGAAATTATCATTCAGATGGTACGGGGAAGACGACAAGGTAACACTGGAGAACATCCGCCAGATTCCGGGTATGCAGTCCATCGTTACGGCTGTATACGATGTTCCTGTAGGCGAAGTGTGGAGCAGGGAGAGCATTGCAAAGCTTAAGAAGCAGGTAGAGGATGCGGGCCTGGGCTTTGACGTGATTGAGAGTATTCCGGTCCATGAGGATATAAAGCTGGGTAAGGCATCCAGGGACAAGTACATCGAGAATTACTGTGAGAACATCCGCCGTGTTGCGGAGGCAGGCGTTAAATGTATCTGCTACAATTTCATGCCTGTATTTGACTGGACCAGAACCCAGTTAGACCATGAACTGGCTGACGGCTCCACATCCCTGGTGTACTATCAGGAGCAGGTGGATGCAGTAAATCCTCTTAACAGCGACAGCGACCTGACACTTCCCGGTTGGGATTCCAGCTATACTAAGGACGGCCTTAAGGCTGTGGTGGAGGAATACCACAACCTGACAGAGGAGAATCTGTGGGACAATCTGAAGTATTTCCTGGAGCGCATCATTCCGGTTGCAGCTGAGTGCGACGTGAACATGGCAATCCATGAGGATGACCCATGCTGGAGTATCTTTGGCCTTCCAAGAATCATTACCTGTGAGGAGAACCTGGATAAGTTCTTAAAGCTGGTGGATGACAGGCACAACGGAATCACACTGTGTACCGGCTCCCTGGGCTGCTCCGCCAAGAACGATGTGGTGAGACTGGCCGGTAAGTATGCTGCCATGGGAAGAATCCATTTTGCGCATCTGAGAAATGTGGCTGTGCTGGACAACGGCTTTGAGGAAAGGGCCCATCTGTCCTGCTGCGGTTCCCTGGATATGTTCGGCATTGTAAAGGCGCTGGTGGAGAATGGGTTTGACGGATATGTAAGACCTGACCACGGACGTATGATTTGGGGCGAGACAGGAAGAGCCGGATACGGCCTGTATGACAGAGCCTTGGGCGCCACCTATCTCAACGGCCTGTTCGAGGCTGTGGAGAAGATGGGCCGGTAATGTCCGGACAGCGCAAAATCAGACAGAAAATATAGTATGAGTCAGGAAAGGGCCGGGAAGAGATTTCTCAGGCCCTTTTTCTCCCTTATCCTGCAAGGATAAGCGGAAACAGAGAGAGGAGGAAGGAAAGGTGGTATTGGGGACGGATTTAACAGGAAAGATGGCGGTGGTGACCGGAGCAGGGGGAATCCTCTGCGGCATGTTCGCCAGGACCCTGGCCCGGGCCGGTGCTGCGGTGGCCCTGCTGGATATAAATCTGGAGGCGGCCGAGGAGACTGCCAGGGACATACGGGAGGCCGGCGGTACGGCTGCTGCCTACGGAGTGGATGTCATGGACAAAGAAATGCTGGAAAGCGTACACGCCAGGGTGCTGGCCCAGTTAGGACCCTGCGATATCCTGATTAACGGCGCGGGAGGCAACCAGGCCAGGGCCAATACAACCAAGGAATATTTTGAGATGGGGGATATTGAGGCCGATGTGGCCACCTTTTTTGACATGGAGTGCAAGGGCGTACAGGGGGTTCTGGATTTGAACTTTTTAGGCGGATTTCTCACCTGCCAGGTTTTTGCCAAGGATATGGTGGGACGGGAGGGATGCAATATCATCAACATTTCCTCCGCCAGTGCGGCCAGGCCCCTTACCAGGATACCTGTATACAGCGGGGCAGTGGCTGCCCTCAGCAATTTTACCCAATGGCTGGCCGTGCACTTTGCAAAGGCCGGAATCCGGGTCAATGCCATTGCGCCGGGATTCTTTGTGACCAGGCAGAATGAAGGACTTCTCTATGAGGAGGACGGAAGGCCGGCGGCCAGGACCGCCAAGGTTCTGGCCGCCACTCCCATGGGGCGGTTCGGTAAGCCTGAGGAGCTGAACGGGGCCCTCCTGTTCCTGCTCAACAATGAGGCGGCCGGTTTTATCACGGGAATCATACTTCCGGTGGACGGCGGGTTTTCTGCGTACTCCGGGGTGTGACGAATGGACTTCGGAGAGTGCATTGGAGGGGCTAAGGACTGCATTGGAATAAGGAATGTATTTGTATGAACCCTGTGATTATTTCCGGTACAGATATTTTGGCAGTCCGTTCTCCATAATGTGGTCCGGCTGTCCCTGAATCAGGGGAAGGGCATAGTCCAGGAATTCCGGTCCGATGTCACAGCCGTTCTCCGTAATCCACTGCGCCGGAAAGGATTTTTCACGGTTGCACACATTGCCCACCGGGGTGAGTCCATATTCAAGTACATATCCAGGCCCTGACAGGCGGGAACAGGTAACCATTTTGCCGGTTTCTCCCTGCAGGGCCTTTTCTACAGCCTTCCTGCCGGAATGCTCTGCTTCCATGACATCGGCGGCAGAGGCCAGAAGACTGCTGCACCGCTGGTTGACATTCAGCTCCACGGAGCGGACCTTGACATGGAAACGGTTGCGGATGTAGCTTTCCAGTATTTTGGCGCAGCCCGTGAGCATCTTGTGGCCAAAGGTGTCAATCTGGGCGTCGTTGGTGTACTCACAGATAAAACGGCCTTTTCCGTCGCGGATGCCTTCGGATACGCAGATTACCACATTGGGCTGCCGTGACAGGGCCTGCTCCACATCCCCAAAGAACTGCTCCATGGAAAAGGGTGTTTCCGGCATATAGATTAGAAGGGGATTGTCACCGGGGTATTTTCTGGCAAGAGCGCTGGCAGCTGTCACCCAGCCGGCATGGCGGCCCATAAGCTCCACAATGGTTACAGCCGGCTGCTGGTACACGGAGGCGTCCAGGGAAATTTCCCGGACCGTGGATGCCACATACTTGGCAGCGCTTCCGTAACCGGGCGTATGGTCTGTCACAGGCAGGTCATTGTCAATGGTCTTGGGCACTCCTATGAAGGAGATGGATTCATGGCGGATTTGGGCGCACCGGGAGAGCTTGTCAACCGTGTCCATGGAATCATTTCCGCCGATATAGAAACAGGCGCCTATGTTCATGGATGCAAATTTTTCAAATAAAAGACGGTAGATTGGTGCATCCAGGTTTTCTGGCAGCTTGAACCGGCATGAGCCAAGATAAGCGGCAGGGGTCTGCTTAAGCAGGACCAGCTCCTCAGTGGTAAGAGAGGACAGGTCTGCCACATGGCCTGAGAGAAAGCCTTCAATGCCGTTTACCATGCCGTATACACGGCCGGTCTCATCAGGCCGGGCCATCCCCTCTGCAATGACTCCATATAAGCTGGCGTTTATGACGGCTGTGGGGCCGCCGGACTGGCCCACCAGGATATTTTTCTTCATATTCATTCTCCTCGCTGTAATGTTTCATGGTCAAACACGGTCAAGTATATAATAAACAGTCACACAACGCAAGTCTTACTGTAGTGAACATGCATAGAAAATCCCTGCAATTTTGTAGAATATGCCCATTGCAAAAGATATACTACTATGATAATCTGTATACAGATTTAAAAAGTTGTATACAAGTAAAAGAGAACAAATACAAATCAAAGGAAGTCAAGTTTAAAGGAGGAAACAAGATAATGGATATTCGCTATTCTGCAAATCAGAGGGATGTAAAGCGTTACACCACCCAGGAGCTGAGGGATGAGTTCCTGATTCAGAACCTGTATGTGGCCAATGAGGTAGTGGCAGTGTATTCACATGTGGACCGCATGGTGACATTGGGATGTATGCCTACCACAGAGACTGTTTCCATAGATAAGGGAATTGACTGCTGGAAAAACTTCGGCACCCGCTATTTCCTGGAGCGCCGTGAGATTGGCATTTTCAATATTGGAGGCAGCGGCGTGATTGTGGCTGACGGACAGGAATTTAAGATGGGATATAAGGACTGTCTTTATATCACAAAGGGAACAAAGGAAGTATATTTTTCCAGCGACGACGCCTCTGCACCGGCTAAGTTCTACATGGTAAGCGCACCGGCCCACACTTCTTACACCACCACATTCATCCCCATTGCAAAGGCAGCCAAGAGGCCCTGCGGAGCATCTGAGACAGCCAATAAGCGTGTTATCAACCAGTTTATCCATCCGGACGTACTTAAGACCTGCCAGCTGTCCATGGGCATGACCGTACTGGAAGAGGGCAGTGTATGGAACACCATGCCGGCCCACACCCATGAGCGCCGTATGGAGGTATATATGTACTTCGAGGTTCCGGGAGATAATGTGGTATTCCACATGATGGGAGAGCCTACCGAGACAAGGCATATCGTGATGAAGAACGAGGAAGCTGTTATCAGTCCTTCCTGGAGCATCCACAGCGGGGCAGGTACATCCAACTATACATTTATCTGGGCCATGGGCGGAGAGAACATGGAGTTTGACGACATGGACACCATGATGCCAAACCAGATGAAATAATTAAAACGAGGAGGAAAAAGAAATGGCAGATTATTTAAATAACTTTTCACTGGAGGGCAAGGTAGCCCTGATTACAGGCGCTTCCTACGGAATCGGCTTTGCCATTGCAAAGGCCATGGCAGGCGCAGGAGCCACCATCGTGTTCAATGATATCAAGCAGGAACTGGTTGACAAGGGACTGGCGGCTTACAAGGAAGAGGGAATTGAAGCGCACGGCTACGTATGCGACGTTACCAGTGAGGATGCTGTCAATGAGATGGTTTCCAAAATTGAGAAGGAAGTGGGCGTGGTGGATATCCTGGTGAACAACGCAGGGATTATCAAGAGGATTCCCATGTGCGATATGACGGCTGCTGAGTTCAGACAGGTCATTGATGTGGATTTGAATGCCCCGTTCATCGTGTCCAAGGCAGTTATCCCCAGCATGATTAAGAAGGGCCACGGAAAAATCATCAACATCTGCTCCATGATGAGCGAGCTTGGCCGCGAGACCGTATCCGCATACGCGGCAGCAAAGGGCGGACTTAAGATGCTGACCAAGAACATCGCCTCCGAGTACGGCGAGTTCAACATCCAGTGCAACGGCATTGGGCCCGGGTATATTGCAACACCCCAGACCGCTCCGCTGCGCGAAATCCAGCCCGACGGCTCCAGGCATCCATTTGACCAGTTCATTGTAAGCAAGACTCCGGCAGGACGCTGGGGCGAGGCAGAGGACCTGGGCGGGCCTGCTGTATTCCTGGCTTCTGATGCATCCAATTTCGTTAACGGCCTGGTGCTGTATGTGGACGGAGGAATCCTGGCTTACATCGGCAAGCAGCCTAAATAATCCGGCTTGAATTTTGCAGGGGAATCATTTATAATATAGACCAGTTGACAGTCCGGCAGCTTTTGATGCGGCCGGACTGTTTGATAAGAAAAAACGTACTTTGTGCTTATGCTGTGTGCAGGTATTGATAAGGGGGTCCAGCCATGGGAGAGATGAACTTCAAGAACCGGGGAGAGCTTGTATACGAGACACTTAAGCAGGAAATCCTGGATTTAAGGCTTAAACCGGGCCAGATGATTAGTGAGAATGATATATGCGAGCGCTTCGGTGTGTCCAGGACGCCGGTGCGGGATGCCCTGCGTCTTTTGCAGGAGCAGGGGTTTGCGGAGACCATTCCCTACCGCGGCACCTATGTGACCCTTCTGAGCCTGGATAATATCAAACAGATGATATATATGCGGGTGGCTGTGGAAACCATGGTGCTGAGGGACTTCCTGGAGGTACAGACCCCCATGGTTATTGAGGATATCCGCCACAGCATTGCCCAGCAGCGGGCCATTATCAGGGAACCGGGGTTTGAGCCGGAGCAGTTTTACCGCATGGATGCACAGATGCACTCCATCTGGTTTGGGGCGGTCAGGCGCCAGAAGCTGTGGGAAATGCTCCAGGCCCAGCAGCTCCACTATACCAGGTTCAGGATGCTGGATTTTATCACGGAGACGGATTTCATGCGCATCATTGGCGAGCATGAGGATTTGTTCCGCCTGATTGCGGATAAAAATGAAAAGGCGCTGGAGGAAGCCCTGAAGGAACATCTCTATTACAGCATGAAACGTATGCGTCATTCCATTGAGGTGGACTATAAGGATTACTTTGAGGAAGAAAATGAAGAAGGGCGGTTTGTCATTTGACAGGCCGCTCTTTTGCGTGAGGAACAGGTTTGACGGACACCTACTTTTTCAGGTAGATTCTTTCATCCGGGTTTTCCTCCAGATATTCTTCCAGCTCCTCCGGTGACAGGCGGGAGCGCACCTCCTCGAAATAGGCCGCTCCATCCATGGCCATGAACTCCGTCAAACGGCGGACTACCTCTTCATCTTCCAGAAGCTTTTCCATGCCTTCCTTTGTGAAATAATCCATTTGTCTTGTCCTGCCTTTCAGATATGTAAATGAGAGTATTTACATTTATATAGTATATTCGTAATTGCGAAGATATTCAAGATGTGAAATCTAACTTATGCTTAATCTATCTAAGAAACCAGCCCTTCGGCGGCTTGAGCGTATACAGGAGATAGAGATGATAGATTATTCACCATTCTGGAAGACACTGGAGCAATCTGAGGAAAATTGGTACACACTTACAAAGAAGCACCGCGTGTCAGACAGTACCCTGCACAGGCTGAAGCACAACATGGATATATCCATGAAGACTGTGAATGACCTTTGCAGGATACTGGACTGCGATATTGAGGATATTGCAATGTATGTGCCTTCCGAAAAGGACCAGCTGCTGTGATGGTTCGCGGCTTATGGCTGGAAAGCCCAGAAATAAGCTGGGGAATGCAGAAAAGAGCAGGAAAAGCAGAAAACGCAGGAAAACGCCCATGCCGGTAAATGGAAGATTATATTACCGGCTGCAGGCGTTTTTTGCTGTGAAAAATTGCAAAGTTCCGTCATGTTTTTGGTTTGTCTCTTCCAAAATGGTAAAATCTATTATAGAATAAGCTATGAGCGATGGAGGTAGACTGCATGAAAGGAAGGCAAGGAAGAAAACTGCATGGTATTTGGTTGTCCTGCTCCCTGGAACGGAAGGTCCGATGGATTACCATTTCCACGGCTGCCGTGGTCATCCTGTCCATAACAGCGGTAATGCTGGTTGCGGGCTATGGAATGAAGGGATTCGGGGATTTGCTCATGGGAAATTCACGGAGTCTGGCTTTTTGGTCGGCCATGGATGCTGAAAGCAGCTCCTTCCGGTATTATGCAGGAGACAGGACGCCTGAGAACAGGGAGAAGTATGAGATGTCCTGTGCCAGGACCCGGACAGCCCTGAAGTCCCTGCCTTTTGACTATGAGGAGATTGGGGCGGAACGGTACGGCGCCACCTGGTCTATTTTAAATATGTATGAGAATTACGCCAAAACCAGGGATGCGTTTCTGGAGCTGGAGGAAGATGCCCCGGATTATCTGGACAGGCTCTACACCGTTTACCGGGTTCAGGGGTATCTGGAAACCCATGCAGGGCGCCTGGAGCAGATGACTGTGGAATCAGGCAATGAACGGTATGAGATGCAGCGTCCCCTGTTCATCATCGTGCCCGTGGTCAGCATCCTGTGGGGTGCGGCAGCCCTTTTGATGGTGAGATGGCTGAACCGCTCCGTACAGAGAAGCATTGTCCGCCCCATGGTGGAGCTGGCAGAGGATTCCAGACGGATTGGGGAAAATGATTTCACAGGCCCTGACACCCATGCGGAGGGGGAGGATGAGATTGCCAGTCTGGTCAGGGCCTTTTGCACCATGAAGGCCAGCACCAGGGGATACATCGAAGCCCTGACGGAAAAGCATAAGATGGAAAAGCAGCTGGACGAGGTAAGGCTTCAGATGCTGAAGAACCAGATTAATCCTCATTTTCTGTTCAACACACTGAATATGATTGCCAGCACGGCACAGATTGAGGATGCGGCCGCCACGGAGAAGATGATAAATGCCCTGAGCCGCCTGTTCCGCTATAATCTAAAATCCACGGATTCCGTGATGCCCCTGGGGCGGGAGCTTAAGGTGGTGCAGGACTACATGTATTTACAGCAGATGCGTTTTGGGCAGAGAATCCGCTATGACACGGACTGCAGCCCGGACACCCTGGAGGTGCTGGTGCCTTCCTTTGCCCTGCAGCCGCTGGTGGAAAATGCCATTATCCACGGCATTTCCCCCAAAGGCCAGGGGGGGAGGATACATGTGCGCTCATGGATGAGGGGAGCGAGGCTATGGATATCGGTGGCGGACACGGGCCGGGGAATGGCCCTGGAACGGCTGGAGGAAATACGCATGGCCCTGGAACAGGGGGATGAGAAGGCCACCGGCGTCGGGGTTGGGAATATATACCGCAGGGTCCATGGCATGTATCAGGACGGCGAGGTTTTTATATACAGCAGTGAGGGACGGGGAACGGTCGTGCAGATGGCCTTTACACCCTGATGTCAGGACGAAAGGATGGGATATATGTATCGTGTATTGCTGGCGGATGATGAACAGATTGAACGGATGGCGCTGGCCAAGCGTCTTAAGCGGCATTTTGGCGACAGCCTGGATATCAGCGAGGCAGTAAACGGGGCAGAGGCCCTGGAGACATATAAAAGGGAAAAAAGCCAGATTGTGGTTATGGATATATCCATGCCGGAGATGAACGGGGTGGAGGCAGCCGAGCACATCCGCAGCCTGGATGAGGACTGCATCATCATTTTCCTGACAGCGTATGACGAGTTTTCCTATGCAAAGAGAGCCATTGTCATCCGGGCACTGGACTATCTGCTGAAGCCCTGCGAGGAGGAGGAACTGGTAGCTGTCATGGAGGAGGCCATGCGGCTGACGGACAAGCGGCTGACGGATAAGCGGCTGGCAGAAGCGGGGAAAGACAATGAGCCGCCGGATGGGGATGAGAGCCCGGAAAAAGCCTGGCCCGGCAGTGGACCGGCAGAAGGCCAGCCCAGGGACGACGGGGACGGGCGTCTGGCCCAGGTGGCGGAAACCATACGGGAATATATAAGGAATAATTATATGAAGGAGATATCCATGCAGGATGCGGCCAGGATGATGAATTATTCGGACGCCTATTTCTGCAAGCTGTTTAAACAATGTTTTGACCAGAATTTCACATCCTACCTTACAGGCTTCAGGGTCAATGAGGCCAAGAAGCTGCTGAGGGACAGGCGTATCAGCGTCAAGGACGTGAGCATGCAGGTAGGGTATTACGATTCCAATTATTTTGCAAAAGTGTTCAAGCGCATGACCGGAATGATACCATCCGAGTATAGGGATAGTGAGACTGCACAAAAATAGACGCAGGTTTTTGTGCATTTGTGCGAAGGTGGCTAGAAAAAAATGGGGGAGGACAAAATCTTCTTCCCGTATGACAAACTTTTACGGTACAAATTAAAGGCCCCTGGCTATATAATTAAGAAAGTGTTAAGAAGGCGCCAATAAATCTTAACGTTTTCTGGTTGATAGCCAAGGGGCTTTTGCTGTGGAGGAAAAGGACCGGGACTCTTAGGGAGTCCGGCAGCAGGCAGTAAAAGGCCGCTGTTTTGCAGTATGGGAAACAGTATTTCAGACCAGAATAAACAGGAACGCAGGTTTCAAGGATGCATTGAAACAAAAGAATTCGCCGTATGAAGGGAAAGGAATGAAAAAAGTGAGAAAATTCATAAAGAGAGTGGCGGTTGCCGCGCTTGCGGCTGCTGTGGCAGCAGGTCTTACAGGCTGTGGCTCAGTGACTTCCGGAAAGCGGATAATCCGCGTATCCCATGCCCAGTCAGAGACACATCCGGAGCACATAGGACTTCTGGCTTTTAAGGAATATGTGGAGGAACGGCTGGGAGACAAGTACGAGGTTCAGATATTCCCCAATGAAATCCTGGGTTCTGCCCAGAAGGCCATTGAGCTGACACAGACAGGGGCCATTGACTTTGTTGTGGCCGGAACCGCCAATCTTGAGACGTTTGCAGGCGTATACGAAATTTTCAGTATGCCCTATCTTTTTGACTCGGAGGATGTGTACAAGTCTGTTATGCAGGATACGGATTACATGGAAAAGGTTTATGAGTCCACGGACGAAGCCGGATTCAGGGTAGTTACCTGGTACAACGCAGGCGTCAGGAATTTTTATGCCAAGACCCCCATCCATACCCCTGATGACTTAAAGGGAAAGAAGATAAGGGTTCAGCAGAGCCCGGCCAGCGTGGCCATGGTCAATGCCTTTGGAGCAGCAGCAGCCCCTATGGGATTTGGTGAGGTATATACGGCCATCCAGCAGGGCGTCATTGACGGCGCGGAGAACAATGAGCTGGCGCTTACCAACAACAAGCACGGCGAGGTTGCCAAGTATTATGCCTACAACAAGCACCAGATGGTGCCGGATATGCTGGTTGCCAACCTGAAGTTCTTAAATGGCTTAAGTCCTGAGGAGTACCAGGTATTCAAGGACGCGGCTGCCCTGTCCACGGAGGTGGAGCTTAAGGAGTGGGATAAGAGCATTGAGGAAGCCAAGGACATTGCCATGAATGACATGGGCGTGGAATTTATCGACGTGGACGTGGATGCGTTCAAACAGAAGGTCCTGCCTCTGCATGAGACCATGCTAAATGATAATCCTAAGATTGTGGATTTGTACAACCATATCCAGGAAATAAATGAAAAAGCGAAGGGAGGAAAGTAGAATGGAGACAATGCATAAAGTGAGAGCCAGAATCATGCAGGTTCTGGGAATTTTCATCATCTGCCTGTTTATGCTGATGACTGTAATCGGAACCTATCAGATTGTTACCCGCTACTTCTTCAACAAGCCAAGTACTGTTTCCGAGGAACTTCTGACCTACAGCTTCACATGGATGGCGCTGCTGGCCTCCGCCTATGTGTTCGGCAAAAGGGACCATATGAGGATGGGATTTCTGGCAGATAAGATTAGCGGTACCGCAAAGAAATACCTGGAAGTCATCATTGACCTCCTGACCTTTGCCTTTGCCGGTGTTGTCATGGTGTACGGCGGTATTGCCATCACAAAGCTGACCATGATTCAGACCACCGCATCCCTCAGGGTGCCCATGGGATATATCTATGTGATTGTACCTGTGACAGGCATCATCATCATGATGTTCAGCCTGATGAACGCAGCAGACATGCTGCACACGGATTTCAGAAAAAAGGAGGATGCAGGGGTATGAATATAGCAGTAGTCTGCGGACTGATTATTTTAGTGCTTTTGGTTGTGATGCTTTTGGCGGGAGTTCCCATCGCAGTGGCCCTGGCAGTGTCATCTATCTGTGCAATCCTTCCGGTGCTCAATACAGGGGCAGCCGTGCTTACGGGCGCGCAGAGAATTTTTTCAGGCATATCCGTATTCAGCCTTCTTGCCATTCCGTTTTTCATCCTGGCAGGAAATATCATGAATAAGGGCGGTATTGCCATCCGTCTCATTAACTTTGCAAAGCTGTTTACAGGAAGCATACCAGGCGCCCTGGCCCATACCAATGCTGTGGCAAACATGCTGTTCGGCGCCATCTCCGGCTCCGGCACCGCAGCCGCCTCAGCCATGGGCTCCATCATTGGACCGATTGAGGAAGAGGAAGGATATGACAGGGATTTCTCTGCGGCGGCCAACATTGCCACAGCTCCCACCGGCCTTCTGATTCCTCCAAGCAATGTTATGATTACCTACTCCCTGGTCAGCGGCGGCACATCCGTGGCAGCCCTGTTCATGGCAGGATACATTCCAGGCATCCTCTGGGGGCTTGCCTGTATGGCGGTTATCTTCTATTTTGCAAAGAAGAAGGGGTACCGCAGCACCAGGAAATATTCCAACAGTGAAAAGGTGAAGGTATTTTTCCAGGCCATTCCCTGTCTGCTGATGATAGTTATTGTTATCGGCGGTATTATCAGCGGTATTTTTACGGCTACAGAGGGAAGCGTGGTGGCAGTGGTGTACAGCCTGATTCTGTCCCTGTTCTTCTATAAGTCCATCAAGTTTTCTGAGCTGCCTAAGATTTTCCTGGACAGCGCTGAGATGACAGGCATCATCATTTTCCTTATCGGTGTGTCCAGCATCATGAGCTGGGTCATGGCCTTTACGGGAATCCCCACAGCCGTATCCGAGGCAATGCTGGGTATCAGCAACAACCGGTATGTGATTCTTTTCATCATCAACATCCTTCTGCTGATTATCGGTACATTTATGGACATGACGCCTGCCTGTCTTATCTTTACACCCATTTTCCTGCCAATCTGCCAGGCCCTGGGTATGAATACCGTACACTTTGGTATCATGATGATATTCAACCTGTGTATCGGAACCATCACGCCTCCGGTGGGAACCACGCTGTTTGTGGGTGTTAAGGTGGGTAAGACCAAGATTGAAAATGTAATTAAGCCGCTGTTATTGTATTTTGCAGCCATATTCGCTGTGCTGCTGCTTGTATCCTATGTTCCGATTCTGTCTATGTGGCTGCCGGGACTGCTGGGATATGTATAGGCGGTACAGGAGTTCTTAGCATGAAACAGCCTCTGCGGAGGGTCGCGGACCGGGACGCATGTAAGGCTGCGCGCATTATTTCATAAGGGTTTGGAAAGACCGGCGCCAGGTGGGGGCCGGTCTTTCCGGCTTTTAGGCGGGTTCTTGTTTTGTTATTGCAGTTTGCCGCTGTTTTTGATATTATTACTAGGGTGCGCAGATGGCAGAAATGAATTTTCGAACAGGCCCTAATACCTGCGCAGTTGAGTGATGCGGCAGAAGGGGAATGGAAATGGGTAATGCAAACGTGAAATGTAAATATAGAATGCTTATATTGGGGCGGATAGAGTAAACGGATGGGAGAATTGGCAAAATGGCAGAAGTGTTGATGAAGGCCGGGTCCTTTGTGGCCGTAATAATTATGGGAAATCTGCTGAGAAGGGCAGGTTTTTTTAAAGAGGAGGATTTTTATGTCTTATCAAAAATCGTACTTAGGATAACCCTTCCCGCAGCAATCATATCTAATTTTTCCGGAATTGACCTGAAGCCCTCCATGCTGGTGATGACGCTGTTGGGATTTGGCGGAGGAATTCTGTATATCAGTATGGCATTTATAATGAGTATTGGGAAGAAACGGGAAGAATGGGCATTCAATACCATGAATCTGCCCGGATACAATATAGGCAATTTCACCATGCCCTTTGCCCAGGGTTTTCTGGGACCCATGGGTGTGGTGGCTACCAGTTTATTTGATACCGGAAATGCGTTCATCTGCCTGGGAGGGTCCTACAGCGCTGCAGTGATGATTAAGGAGAAAAATACCAGGTTCAGCATTCTGCCGGTTATGAAGACGCTGCTTAAATCCGTACCCTTTGACGCCTATCTGCTCATGACCGTGCTGTCGCTTCTTCATGTGGCACTGCCTGCGCCCATTACCACATTTACCGGAGTCATTGGAAATGCAAACGCATTTATGGCTATGCTCATGATCGGGGTTGGGTTTAAGCTGAATGGTGATAGCAGCCAGCTGGGGAAAATCGTGAAGATACTTGCGGCCCGGTATTCGGCGGCCATTGCGTTGGCCCTAATCTTTTACTTTCTTCTGCCATTTAGCATGGAATACAGGCAGGCATTGACCATACTTGCCCTTAGCCCCATGTCCTCTGCTGCGCCTGCATTTACAGGGAACCTGAATTCGGATGTGGGACTGGCAAGCGCGGCCAACTCCATATCCGTGGTAATCAGCACGGTTTTGATTACCGGGACGCTGATGATGATATTGTAGGCATTATGGGAGCGGCTGCCGGAAGATACAGCGGGGAGGCCAGGAAGGGTTGGGGAGAAAAAAATTTAAAAAAGTTTTGCAGGTGTGTATAATTCTTTGGAACGGGGCCATAATAGGAGTATACACGAAAGAGAAAATAATTAATACTTATCCTCCCCTTTTTAAATCAGCTCCGGCGCAATGGTGTGCCGGGGCTGATTTTTTGCGGGGTGAGTGCTATGCTGGTTTCTGCTTGAAAGGGGTGTGTACCCACAATTTACCCACAATCGATTTTACGGAATGAAAAGAGCCAGGCGGGGGAGGGAATGCGCCTGGCTTGTAGATAGACTAAATTGAGGAGTGCAAACCTATTTCAGAAAGTTGTTCATGTATTTTTTCTATAGTTTCAAGTTGGGTGGCGTGTTCTTTCCTGTAAATCTCCCAGTCTTTATCAGAACGTATTCGAGATTCTTCTAAAAATTTTTCATGTTCATCATAAAGTTTTTTGAGCCGTTGCTCTGTTTCAATATTTTCTTTTTTAATATCAGCCTTTTCTTTATCAGTAAACTGATTATAAATATTTGCGTGTAAAATCCGTGAAATTATTTCTTTTAAAGACTGAGTTATTAAAAAGCTTATATATTCAATTTGGCCATAATCAAAAAGTTCATGATTTTCCAATGTGCTCCGATAAAGTTGGGTTAATCCATAAAAGTCATCATCTTCTAACATAGTAGAAATAATAATACCAATATCGGTATTCCGTTCTAAGTAATTACAAGCATTATCAGTTAGTCCGTAAAAATCAAACATGTTTTTGTGTTCTTCACGATAGTTGTCCGTATTTCCAAGAAGGTAATCAACTGGTAAAGTGCAATTAAAGTAATCATACAAAGAGTCCAAAAACTCAATATCTGGAGTCCTTTCTCCTTTTTCATAGTAGCTTATGGCGCCTCTTGATACTTTTAACTCTTTGGCAAATTGTTCTTGTGTCAATCCCGCAGTTTCTCGAAGCTGTTTTAAGCGTTTAGAAAAACGTTTCGTTGCATATCCCATTGTAAAGCCTCCAATTTCTTATGTGAGCTCAAATTTGTTGAAACATAAAATATAATGAGTACAAATGTTGAATGAATACAAATGTTGTTGTATAATACATATTGTAACAGATGTAATCATGGTTTTCAATACTTATTTAAACAGAGATAAACAAGTAGAAGGGAGTCAAAGCAATGAGAGCACGAGCAATGAACATGGTAGCCGGAGAGAGCCGCCTTATGGATACGGAGGAATTACGGGCATATACCAACTTGGGGCGCAACAATGCAATGAAGCTGGGGGAGGAAATCGGCGCAAAGGTTAAGATAGGGAAGCGTGTCCTGTGGGACAAGGTGAAGGTTGACCAGTACCTTAATAACCTCACGGGGGTGTAAACCATGAACAATGAATATTACACAGGGCTGAAAAAAGAACATCAGGACCACACACCAGTGCAGAGAGCGGCGGCAACCGTGGAACCTGTAAATAGGAAGGAACCATGGATGATTGTTGCGGATGTACTCCCTGAGGGCAAGGAAAATGCCGTGAGTGCAGGGGCTCTATGTAACCGCCTGGGAGTTGAGACAGTCCGGGAGCTGCAAAAGGAGATTGCCAGGGAGAGGGCGGCCGGGGCCGTCATACTTTCCACCTGTCAGGAGGACGGAGGGTATTTCCTGCCTGGGAACGTCCGGGAGGTCAAGGAGTTCATAAAGACGCTGGAGAACAGGGGCAGGAACACGCTGCGGGCATTGGAATCAGCCAGGGAGTTACTGCGGAAGTGGGAGGACACAGGCGATATATGATTACATTACAGGAACTATTGACACACTTTGAGGTATCAAGGAAGATTGGTCCGGCCTCTTACCAATGTAAATGCCCGGTGCATTATGACAGCAAGGCAAGCCTTACCATATCAGAGGACAAAGGCAAATTGCTGCTGCACTGTCATGCAGGATGCGAGACAAAGGACATCCTGGAGGAAGTAGGCTTGTCATTCCAGGATTTAGGGGACTACAGGCCGCCCCAGTGGAAGGAACGTCTGGAATTTGCCCAGGGCAAGACCATAGAAGCCATATATGATTATAAGACGGCAGAGGGTCGCTATCTCTATTCCAAGGTAAGATTTGAGGGAAAGAAAATACGGTACGTCACCATAGACCGGAAGAACGATACATATAAGTACCACAAGAAAACTGACCATGCAGTATTATACAATCTTCCTTCCCTGATAAGGGCCGTCAAGGCAGGTTATCCGGTATATATTGTGGAAGGTGAGAAGGATGCCGATACCCTGAACAAGCTGGGGTATACCGCAACTACAGCCGGCAGCACCAGCGATTGGCGCAGGGAATATGCTTTTTATTTTGCTGGGGCAAAGGTGGTAATTCTCCCTGATAATGATGAACCGGGAATGAAGCTGAAAGACCAGATAGTGAGGGATTTAAGGCATTTTGCTCATTCCATCCGCTGGACAATCACGTCCTTAGCTGATAAAGGGGATGTGACAGATTACCTTACAAAGGAAGGTCATAGCAAGGAAGAACTTGACGAGTTGATAGCAGCTTCAGAAAACCGGGGTGCTCCATGGCTTTTCACGGATGGGGAGGGAGCACGGGCCAAGGTGAGAATAAATGGGGACATACTGGCTGACAGCATCAGCCGTGGTCTGCCCTATCTGATAGTCAGGAGGCCGGAGGAAGATAGGGACGATTTCTACCTGTATGAGGACGGGGTATATAACAAATGCAACCGCAACAAGGTAAAATCCCTTATCCGGCGGTATGTCCCCGTGGGGATGGCAAGTGACAACATGATTAATAATGTGTACAACCTTCTCTTATGTAAGGACAGCAATATATGTACGTTCCGGGAACTGGATACAGACGAGAAATATATAAATCTTAAGAATGGCCTGTATAACCTTGAAACCAGGAAGCTGGAGCCGCACACGCCAAAGCTGCGGAGCACGATGCAGCTTAATTGCGAGTACCACCCGGAGGACACGGCCCGGCCAGTGTTTGACCGCTATATGGATGACCTGTGCAGCGACAGGGAAGGGAAGGTGGACCAGGAGAAGATGGCCGTGATTCAGGAATATATGGGGCTTATCCTCTCCAATGTGAAGGTATACCGGATAAAGCTGGCCCTGGTGCTGTGGTCACTCCTGGGTAATTCCGGTAAGACGCAGATACTTAACCTTGTGGGTGAACTGCTGGGGACAGATAAGATTGCGAACATCCCCATCCAGCAGATGAATGAGGCTTCCAAGTTCACCCTGGGGAGCATCATAGGGAAACGCCTGATAAGCATAGGGGACCAGACGGGCAGTGAGATAAAGGACAGCTCTGTATTTAAGCAGCTTACAGGCGGGGACGCTGTGAAGATAGAACCAAAGAATAAACAGCCATTTTATTACATAGTCCCTGGAGGGATTGCCATAGCCTGTAACAATCTCCCTAGTTTCCAGGATGATAAGGGCGGTCATATCTTTGAACGGTTGTGTGTGGTGCCCTGCACGAATACCATAGAGCAGGAACGCCGGGACAGTGCATTACTGGATAAGATACTGAATGAGCGCAACGCTATCTTTAACTGGTTCCTGGAAGGGCTGCACAGGCTGATTGACCACAATTTTAAAATTACCCATTCCTCTGCCTGTGAGGAAGCCATAAAGGATTACCATGAAAAGCTGGATACTGTTTTCCGTTATCTGTCAGAATTTTATATCATTACAGGAGACAGGGCGGATATGGTGCTTAAGGCAGATTTTGACAGCGCATATATGAACTGGTGCATGTTGAATGAGTTCGCCCATGTGAATAAGCAGAACATCCGGGATAGGATGGAGGCCAACGGATGCCCGGCAGACAAGGCTAATATGGAGGGAAAGAGGGGCGTGATGGTGTACAGGAACCTTAAACAGAAGGAAGAGGGATTCCAAGGCGTTACACAGGAAGAGTACACACAAGGAAAAATACCATTCAATTAGTTGACATAAAATAAAAGCGGAGGTTTTGGAGCAAAAGCGGAGGGAAAGCGGAGGTTTTAAAGGCCAAAGCGGAGGCAAAAATCCTTTAAAATCAATAGAAGCGGAGAAGCGGAGATTTTTTTCACTGAATATTTAAATAATGAAATGCAACATAGTTAGTCTGTAGAATAAGAAACATAGTGTTAAAAATGTTCACTGAACTGGAAAAAAATTGTAACTTAACAGAATATCTGACAAAAAGGACATTCTAACGTGAGACCATCCGTGAAGAGGTGGGAAATGACGGGAAACCCCGTGAAATCAAGGTTTGTGGCGAATTTCATAGAGAAAAAATGAAGCATCTTTGACAGCGAATTTGAGAATAAGCTGTTTCGGATGCTTTTTTTGTGCCCTTGGAAGGGAGGGAAGTGGATAGAGTGCTTGGAAGCATTGGTTTTACTTGGTTTTTGAGCACTTGTTCTATCCACAACACCTCAAAGTTAGGTTGTAAGGACATTATACATCAGGCATCCTCTTCTGAAAATAGGTCAAGCGTTATAACGTGGCGTTATTGCGTTACTGATTAAGTGTTGTCAATGTGCGTGTTTGTTTCGTAAAGTCCCATAAAATAAGGGTTTTTTGAAAGTAACGCTTTGAAAAAAAGGCGTTACTCAATGCAATCAGTACACGGAACAGGAGAGCCGGGACTGGATGCAATCAAAGTGACAAATTGGAACCTTGCAAATAAAGTTGTCACTTTGGCTTATTTTCAAGGAAAAATGAACTTTTTCGGGAATTGCTTCCCTAAAAAGCAAAGTGACAATAAAAGGGTTACAAGTAACCCAAAAAAGCATAAAAAAATCAGCCAACCATGTCACCATTTTCTGTACCTATCAATCCGGATGATTTTGCAGTCACATCTCTTTCTTTTTTCACCTTCCGGAGCTTTAGTTGCAATAAGCCCATGAGTTCCTCTTTGTCATCTTCAGGAAGCTCCCGGAAACCATTCAACAGCTCCTCTTCCAATTTGCAGATATTGGACTTCTGCATATTGGAAGATATTCCGGTTGCCAACCAATTCATATCACACTCTAACACTTGTGAAAGCTTATAAAATGCAATAACGGAAGGCGTAGTTTTTCCGTTTTCGATTTTGCTCAATGCTCCTGAAGTGATGTCACATCTCTCATATATGTCTGTTTGAGAGAGTTTCAATTCTTTTCTTCTTGTTTTAATACGTTCACCAATTCCCATCATATCTAATTCCATGATGACCTCTCTTTCTGCAAATTGGAATATATATTCTTCCTGAAAGCAGAAAAAGTGTTGATATTCTGCAAATAGGAAGATATAATAAACCTTGCAAGGGTTACTTGTAACCCACTAATCCAAGATAAATCATATCAAAAAACTTAGTAAATCTCAATAGTCGGAGTTCTCCGGCACAAAGAAAGTCACCCGGTTCAGGGTATCAGAAAATGGAACTATGAAGGAATGAAGGAGGTGCAGGATGCAGAAGCAGGAATTTGAGGAAAGAATTGAAAGAACTGTCACGGATGAGCAGTACAAAGTGATTGAAGAAGTCTACATGTGGCATCCATCTATCCGGAACACATCCGGCAAAGATGAAGTTGCTGAACTGTATAAGAGCTTTGGTATGACAATCTTCCATGACATGCTTCCAAGAGCAAAGAAAGCCCATGAGCTTGATGAGCTCCTCCGGAACGCACAGAGAGAAGTGCAACGGATACAGGAAGAGATAGAAGAGCTGTCCTGTCCTACTTTAAGAGTTGAAGAATGAGACAGTGGCATCAGGGAAAGGAAGGTTTTATGAAGGTAACAAGGATACAAGACAAGTATAACCCGGACAAGGTTTGGATGATAAAGCGGTACCTGTGCGGTACATTCTATGTCAATCAGGAGATTAAGGGGCAGAAGTTCTATGACCGTGATAGAAGGATGACAAAGCGGATGCTTGTCAGTATCGGAGTTTTAGCTTGAAGCCCTGATGTTCAAATATATAGAGAGGAGATGAGGCATTTGCTGAACCTGTCAAGTGATGAAATGGAAGCATTGGTTGAGCACAGAGAGAAGTTGGATGCAGAGCTTGAGCAGCTCCGGGAGAACCGGATGGAGCTTGAGGCAGAGATTGAGGGAAAGGAAAACGCTCTCAATATAATTGACAAAATTATAGAGGGGACGGAGGTGAGCTACTGATGAAGAACGGAAAGGCTCCCACAAGGGAACAGAAGAAGATAATGAAGGCTCATGGATTGGTGCCGGAGAATTGGCTTGTGGTCAAGAACCTTCCGGACTCATTGGAAGTAGTGAGCCGGGTATCTCTGAAGAAGGTTGGAGGAAAACCAAAGACAAGGACTATATCAAAGAGCCTGTAATTGGTTGGAAAGGTAGGCTGTAATGGAGAAATACAAGGATAGTGATGTGGAGTTGATGTCAATACTCCTGAAGCTTCAGGAACAGACAAGCCCCATCAGGATGTCCATAGGATACACAGTAGGCGGCACAGTCCGTCAGGGTATCATCCTGTATGAGGCGGCTCCAAAAGTCATTGAGACCCTTATAGAAAAAGGATACACCTGTGACCTGAATGGTTGCGGTATGAGGGTATACAAGCTGTGATGTGAGGTGAGCAGATGGCAACAAAGCAGACGAGACTGACACCCTTTGGGCGGAAGGTCAGGAAAAGGCTCATAGACAAGAATATGACACAGGTGGAGCTTGCTGCTTTGCTTGGATGCAATAAGCAGTACATCCATAAGATTTTAGTCGGTGAGCGTAGTGGAAAGAAATACATTGAGGCAATATCAAGGATACTGGATATTGAGGTAGCAGCATGAAGGAGGTGAGCTGATTGGCTGAAGTATATGTCACATTGGGAGAAGCTGCTGAACTGGAAAGAGTTAAGTACAACACAATGGTCAAGAGGGTATTAAGGAAGCAAGAGTCCTTTGTGACCAAGACCGAGAAGTCAGAGAATGGCGGAAAAGATGTGGTACTTGTGGCGGTCTCCTCACTTTCAAAGCAGGCAAGGAACGCATGGAAGGAACGGGAGAAGCTGAAATCTTTCACGGAAGAATTTCCGGACAAGAAAGAGGATGAGCAGAAGCCGGAAGTTCCATGGTATGTGAATACAGATGTTGATTGGTACATTGAAAACTACAAGGAGAGATACTACAAGGCTGTGGAGCTTGGGAACGTGGTCAGAAAGTTCCTTCAGTATGACGAAGGAGACCGGACAAAGTACGCTGAAGAGTTTGCACAGAAGTATCTTGGAAAAGGTCAGAGAACACTCTACCGATACACCAAGGCATACCTTGAAGCATCCGCATGGGCGGACAAGCTTGAGAAGGAAGACGGAGCAGGGCGTGAGTTCTTCAAGGTTCTCTGCCTGTGCCGGAAGCCAAAAGAAACCGGATGCTTTCCAAGTATCAAGCCGGAGGTCAAACAGGTTATCAAGAATATATGGTTCAATGAGGACTTTGCCCGAAACCAAGGAACCCGTGAGATGCTGTATGAGAAGCTGACAGCCATTGCCAATATCAACAAGTGGGAGAAGATACCATCCTATCAGACGGTGACAAGGTACATCAGTTACCTCATGGAGGATGAGGGGATGAGGAACGCTTGGTTCCTTGCATCCCGTGGTACCCGTGAGTACAAGAATAAGGTCATGGTGAAAGGAAGCAGAGACACCAAGGGGCTTCAGGTGATGCAGATTGTCATGGGTGATGAGCATACCTTTGACTGTTGGGTGAGCTACAAGCAGCCTAATGGCAAGGTTATAGCCATCAAGCCACACTTGGCTGCATGGGTAGACATGAGGAGCAGGGTCATCATGGGAGATGTGATGTGCAAGGATGCCAACTCTGACATCCTGAAGCAGAGCCTACTCAAAATGATATATTCAGAGCCGGGCGGAGTTCCGGAGTATCTCTACATAGACAATGGTAAGGACTACACAGCCAAGACCATGACAGGAAGAGACAGGAATGACCGGAGCGGCATGAACTTTGACAATGAGACAATGGGCTTCTACAAGAGTATAGGCATCAAGGATGACCACAGGGCTCTTCCTTATGAGCCATGGAGCAAAGGTCAGATTGAGAGGTTCTTCCGTACCGTGTGCAATAAGTTCACACGTTGGATGAAGTCATACACCGGAACACTGACAGGCTCAAAGACCTCTGACAAGGTGGATAAGGACATCAAGCGGATGCTTGAGAGAGGAGAACTCCTGACACTGGAAGAGTTCTATGAGAAGTGGCATGAATGGCTCACAACGGTCTACATGCACACGGAACACTCCGGACTGAAGAAGATGGGAGAGACTTATAAGAAGCCTTATGACTGCTTTATGAATGAGGACAGATACTTCAAGGCGGCACCGCCTAAGAGCTATGCAACCATGCTGATGATGAAGTCAGAGAACGTGCTTGTCCGTAACATTGGCATTACCAAGTGGGGATATGAGTACCGCTCTGATGAGCTTTGTGACTATATCGGGCGGAAGGTTGACATCAAGTATGACCCGGATGATATGGCTGTCCTGTATGTCTTTGACCAAAAGGGCAAGCGTATCTGTGAAGCATATTGTCAGGAGCTTCTTCAGATAGCTCCGAAGGTTACACAGAAAGCTCTTGAGGAGCACCTGAAGATGCAGAAGAGACAGCAGAAGCGTGACCGGGAAAGACTTGAAGAGGCAAGGAGACCGTTTGAGGAACTCAATGAGCAGTATGTTGGCTTCAATGAGACTACAGGTGGTATTGAGCTGATGATAGGTGGAAAGAAGCAGGAGAAGGCTGCAAAGGTCATCACGATACCTACAGACAGAACCTATCAGCAGGGCTTCAGAGCCGAGAAGAGAGAAGAGCCTGAAGCGGACAGCGAATACATGAGCAGGCAGGCAGAAAACGCCCTCAAGAAGCTTAGAGCTATAGGAGGATGATATGGTCAGGATGATATTGATTGGAGCTGCCCTTGTGGTTATGGCAGTTATAGCATTGGTTGAATTGGCGTGGTTGGCATTTTCGATTGCGGCGGCGTACTTGGAAAATATGAAATAAGGTTGAAGGAAAGGAAGGTTGTAAACATGGAAGCATTGAATACCTACAAAACAGAGAAGACATTGGCAGAGCAGATGAATGAGAGACTGGCGGAGATGAAGATGACGAAGGCAGAGGCAGCTCTCAAGATGAACTACTCAAGAGCAGCACTTAGTCAGTACCTCAATGGGAAGTATGCAAGTGACCCTACAGAGCTTGAGAAGAAGGTCAGAGAGTTTCTTGCCGCTACCGGAGGCGTTGCTGAAGGTCAGGAACCGGAGAACAGCGTACCTACAGGAGCAGGCACACTCAAGAAGAAGGTGGAGTTCTTTGAGAGCAGAGACTTTGTGCAGACCATTGGTGTGTGTCAGGCATGTCAGGAGTACATGGGGCTTGGGATAATCGTTGGAAAGTCCGGTCAGGGAAAGACACACGCCCTGAAGAAATATGCAGAGCTTCCAAGGGTGGCATACATTGAGTGTGATGACACAATGGCTTGCCGGGACTTGGTGGAAGCCATTGAGAACGGTATAGGACTCCCAAAGGGTTACGGTGGAACGATATGGAGCAGAGTCAACCGCATCCGTGAGTTTTTCAATACCAATGAAGGGTTCCTACTCATCATTGATGAGGCAGACAAGCTCATCAACAAGTACACACAGAAGAAGATGGAGATACTCCGTGGTATCTTTGACCAGTCGAATGTAGGCATTGTCATAGCAGGAGAGCCGAGACTTGAGACAGAGCTGAAGGGCAATCTTGCCCGGTTTGCTAACAGGATGGACTTCTACTACAAGCTGAAGGGACTGTCAAAGAATGAAGTAGTTGACTACCTTGAAGGATATGAGGTGGATGAGGCTGCCATGGGTGAGATGATAAGCCGGGCAACCAACACACAAAGCGGATGCTTCCGTCTGTTGGACAGAACGCTCAACAACGTGCTCCGTATCCTGAAGCAGAAGGGTGAGACCCGTATAACCATGAAGATTGTGAGTGAAGCATCCAACATGATGATGTTGTAGGAAGGAGAGAGTTCTATGAAGGAGATTAAGATTGCACTTAGTGGAGAGAAGGAAGAGCAGATTGCTCAACATATTATGAAGAGCGTATATGAAGCAATCAATGAGCATGGATACTGTGACATCAATCTGTGTGCAGATACTATCCCGGAGCCTAGAAAGGATATACAGATACCTACATTCCTGACGCAGTATGCAAGAGGCGGAGTCATTGAGAATGGGAACGATAAGAGAAAGAGAGGATAGTATGGCAGGAAATACATCACAGCCAAGTATCAAGAGGGTGTGGGGGATTGCCAAGAGTCCGGAGCTGAAGCTCACGGATGAGGAGCTGCATCTTCTTGTTCAGGCACATACAGGAAAGGACAGTATCAAGGCTCTCAACAAAAGGGAGCTTCAGACTGTCATCCGTGTACTTGGTAACATGAAGGACTCTGCTAAGAAGTCAGAGCGTGGAAGGAACCGATACAGCGGAAGTGAAGTCACAGAGAACCAACGGAAGAAGATATACAAGCTCACACAAGAGCTTGGATGGGACAAGCCTGCAAGGGTCAATGGAATGTGTCAGAAGATGTTTGGTGTCAGTGCGGTTGAGTGGCTGAACTATCAGCAATGCTCAAAGCTCATTGAAGCTCTGAAGAGTATGTTGAAGAGGCAGAAGGAGAAGGAGGAGCAGGATGAGGGATTGCAAGCTAATAGTGACAGTCAGGGATGACAAGGTCAACTTTGAGGGACAGGACATCAGTGTTGAGGAGTTGGCACAGATAGCAGGCTTCCTTCAGGTGTTCGTTGGCATGGAAGGTCTGAAACGTGGACTGGATATGGATGATGTGAAGAACAACATGCTTGACATCCATCTTGCTGCAATGGAAACGCTAGAGGAACAGCTCCGGGCAGGAAAACTTGACCCGGATGACAGCTCATAAGAGGAAGGAGTGGTATATAGTGGCGAAGAATAAACGGTTGACCAATAAGGAGAAGCAGGCAAGGGCAGAGCTCAAGAAGAGGATGCAGGACAAAGGGGTGCTTCCTCCGGATAAGCCGAAGCTGAACCGGAAGAAGTTCATTGATGAAGCAAGGGAAGAGTGGAATGGCAGAAGTAGTGACTGCTTTATATGGGAGCATTACCTCATGGATGCCATCTCCTACATGCTTTGTCAGAGAGAAGGGATGAGCTCAAGAGCCTCACTTGAGGCTGTAGGAGCTGCCAAAGTTCTGAAGCTTGCCATCAGGCTCCGTGAGTTCTCTGAAGAGGTCAGGGAAAAGGGTGAGCATGAGTACAAGTTGGTTGACCAGTACAACTATATCAAGGACATCTTGGATGCCTAGAAAGGAGCAGACAAATGAGTACAGCTTACAAGAAGATGACAAGCCACGGGTCAATCAGTATCCCGGTGGCAATGAGGAGAGAACTTGGCATTGAGCCAAAAGACCCTATGATTGTGGAAGAGCATCAGGGTGAAATCAGAATAAAACCGTACACGCTCCGTTGTAATTTTTGCGGAACGACAGAGGATGTGCATGAGTTTCATGGGAAGGGTATCTGTGAAGCCTGTGCAACAAAAGCATTTGAGAAGTTAGGAGGAGGACAGTAATGGAACAGCAGGCAGTGAAGAGCATGACCAATGAACAGCTCATTGGAGCATGTGTGTGGCTTGACCGTGAACAGAAGAAGAGCCGGGCTATGATGAACAGCTACAAGGCGGAGCTTCAGGCTAGAGGATTGGCTATCATGGAAGACCACAATGTGAAGTATGTGAAGTTTTACGGTGATGAGGGTAGTGCTGCCATCACAGACAGCATGAGCCTTGACATCCTGAACCCGGACAAGCTGAAGGAGCTTGTGGGTGAGGGAGTATACAAGATGAAGGTCAAAGAGGAGACCAAGACAACCTACAAATTTGACAGCAAATTTGAGAAGGCTATGAAGGCAATCTTCACAGGTGACTACACCTTTGAGACCACACTTGAGGAGTTCCTTGATGAAATGAGCATCAAGCCGGATGACAAGCAGAAGAAGCTCCTCCTGAAGAAACTGAAGGGAGAGTTTGAGAAGGACAAGGAGACTCTCATCTCTGTATTGGTTCCTGAAGGGGAAACAGTTCCGGACTTTGACGTGGAGCTGTGGTACATCTACCGTATCAAGAACGGGGAACTCATCAAAGCTTTTCTTCCGGAAGAGATGATTGATGCCATCATTGAGGGCATCCGGAAGAGCATCTTTGTGGAGACCAAGACATCCATCACATTAGACTATGATGACACGGAAAAGGAGGACTAATCATGGCAGAACAGAGCAAGGACATCCTTAGTGAATACACCAAGGACATAACTCCGGAGCAGAGAGCAGAGCTTCAGGAGAAAGTGAGCAACATGACGGAAGAGGAACTCAAAGAGTTCCGCAATAGTTTAGACCCTGACAGCATGGGATTTTTTGGAGAGGAGAGTGTGTAGAAATGGCAGCACCAAAGATTGAGAAGCTCCTGACCCCGTACAATTTCACAAATAAGGATAACGCAGGGCGTATCAAGTACATTGTTATCCATTATGTAGGGGCTCTTGGAGGAGCAGAGGCAAATTGTAAGTATTATGCAAGTAAGTATCTTGGAGCATCAGCACACTACTTTGTAGGCTTTAATGGAGAGGTATGGCAGAGTGTTGAGGATGAGGACATTGCATGGCACTGTGGAGCAAGCAGCTATAAACATGCAGAGTGCAGGAATAGCAACTCTATAGGCATTGAGATGTGTGTCCGCAACAAAGGAAGTCAGTCAGCGGAAAGCAAGGATTGGTACTTTGAAGAGGCAACTGTCAATGCTGCCATTGAACTGACTAAGTATCTGATGCAGAAGTATGGAGTTCCTGCTTCCAATGTTATCCGTCACCATGATGTGACCGGAAAGATATGTCCTAATCCGTATGTGTATAATTCGACAAAGCACACATGGGATGCCTTCAAGAAAGCTATTTCAGGAGGGACAGAGCAGAAGGACAGCATGACCAAGATAACCGGAAAATCTGAAGCTACAGCGGAGCAGATGACAGCATACATCAAGGCAAAGAATGGCAGCGTTGCACAGAGCGTACTTGATATGATACCTCTGTATCTGTCTGAAGGTGAAGCGGAGAATATCCGTGGTGACATTGCATTTGCACAGAGCTGTCTTGAGACAGGCAACTTCACCTTCTCCGGAAGTGCTGTGGAGCTCTCACAGAATAATTTCTGTGGTATGGGAGTGACACAGAACGGAGAGACAGGAAACAGTTTCAAAACGCCACAGCTTGGCATCCGGGCACAGATACAACACCTCAAGGCATACGCCAATACAACGAAGCTGAAGCAGGAATGTGTTGACCAACGCTTTGACCTTGTATCCCGTGGATGTGCTCCTTATGTGGAGTATCTTGGAATACAGGAGAACCCGAAGAGCAAAGGATGGGCGGCAGGAGCTGGATATGGTGAAAAGATACTGAAGATACTGGATGCAATTAAGGAAACCGGAAGCAGTCAGGCAGGAGATGGAAGTCCGAAGCCGGATGAGACCAAGAAGGATGATGACTTCAAGGAGTATCTCATCACAACCACATGTGATGTGCTGAACATCCGCTCCGGTGCAGGAACGGATAACAAGGTGGTAGGAGCTATCCGTGAAGTGGCAGGAAAGAAGAACAAGTACACCATTGTGGAGGAAAAGAACGGATGGGGCAGATTGAAGTCCGGAGCCGGATGGATAAGCCTCTCATACACCAAGAAGGTAGCTGCATCCACAGGCACAACATTCACACCGTATCTCATCACAACCACATGTGATGTACTGAACATCCGCTCCGGTGCAGGAACAGGATACAGTGTAGTAGGAGCCATCCGTGAAGTGACAGGAAAGAAGAACAAGTACACTATTGTGGAGGAAAAGAATGGATGGGGCAGATTGAAGTCCGGAGCCGGATGGATAAGCCTCTCATACACCAAGAAAGCCTCATAATAGTAGGAAGGAGGCTATAATGGTAGCAGATGAACTAACAAGAGCCCTCATTGAAGAGACCACATTAGAGGATATTTCAGAGAGCTACCGCCCTGTGGTGGACATCATAGGGATTGAGAAGTTCATTGAGCTTAGTGAGTATGCCAAAGGAGATGAGCTCTATTTTCCAAAGACAGAGAACATCATAGCTCCGGCAAGAAACAGGCGTATCAAGAAAGAGTGGAACGGATACAACTCAAAGGAGCTTGCAGAGAAGTATAATCTGACAACCAAGCAGATAGGAAACATACTGAAGGATGAGCCAATGATAGGACAGATGAGCATTTTTGACATGAATAATGATGATTGATTTTCCGAAAATGTTTCCCCTAAAGAGTCTTTCATAATGAGTATAAGATAAGAGCATGTACTTAGTACATGCTCTTATTGTTTTGTGCATTATTCTCAAAAAAAATGACAGAAAAGGAGTGGTTTGTATGACGAATTTTACAGTGGATGTATCACAGATTGTCCTCTTTATCGGTGTGATGGCGTTTATCGTCTCCATCATTACGGAGGCACTCAAAAAGTGGACATGGTTTGACAAGAAGGTGCCTACAGCCCTGACGGTCATCATCCTGTCCCTCATCCTCTGCCCGGTCTGCCTGTTGGGACTTGCGGCATATTATGGGGTAGCCATTGAGTGGTTCATGGTATTTGCATCATTCATTGCTGCCTTCATTGTGGCGTTGGTGTCAATGGATGGATGGGAAAGGGTCACAGAGCTTGCAGAAAAGCTCATCAGAAAGAAGTAGCCTATGGATTATGTTATCACGTTCTCTGATGTGATGGCAGGGGTTATCACTCTTGGGCTTGGAGTGATAACCTTCTTCATCAAGGGGTGGTTCAACAACCTCAAGAGCAGCACAGAGGAGATAAAAAAGCAGATTAAAGAGAATGATGACAAAGTAAATAAGAGAATTGACAAGTTGGAAGAGGAGACAGACCGGGATATAGCGAACATCAAACAGGAACTCAATGATATAAAGGGTGATTTTGCTACCACGTTTGTACTCCGTGAAGACTTCTTCCGCTCCATGAACGGAGTGGAGGACAGAATGAGGAGCATTGACAGCAAGATTGACAAGCTCCTAATGCAGAGTAACAGAAAAGAGTGAGGTGAACAACGTGAATGACTTAGAAAAAGCAGAAATCAAGCAGAACAAGGCAATCAGGGGATACATCATCCGGTGCTTGGTGAAGGGATACAACAACACAGCCCTCACAAGGCAGTTATCCAATGCCATGATAGCAGCCGGGCTCATCATATCCCCGGACATCAGCAAGTATCTTGATTATCTTCAGGGAGCCGGATACATCGAATTTACCGAGGAAAAGGTCACAGCCTACAATGCCTATGCCAATGATGCAGTCATCAAGCTCACCAAGGAAGGCGTAGACCTTGCGGAAGGTACGATTGAAGACAATGGGGTTGATATTTGATGGGTGATAAGAGAACCAAGCAGAGAATAACCTCAAAGATTGATGAGCTCCCTGAAGACTTGCGGATGAAAGTGGATGTGATGCTTGCTGACACATCCAATACCTATGAATATATTAGCCAATTCCTGAAGGGAGAGGGCTATGACATATCAAAGTCCAGTGTAGGCAGATATGCCACCCGGACAAATAACGCCATGCAGAGGCTTCTTGAAGCACAGGCACAGACTGACAGGCTGATACAGGTGGTGAAGGAGAACCCGGAAGCGGACTACACGGAAGCTGCCATACTCTTGACCATGAACGGGCTCCTGAACAAGGTGGCAACCGCAGAGGAAGAGTTCAATGAGATGCCACTTGATAAGGCAGGAAGGCTCATTGCTTCACTGTCCCGGACAAAGGTATATAAGGACAGGGTGAAGCAGGACATGAGAAGGAAGGCTGACATTGCTTTCCGTGAAATGGAGTCCGAGATGCTGAAGGTCATCAAGCAGGATGAGAAGTCAGCAGCACAGCTCAAGGAGATACTGGCAAAAGCAAAGGAGCGGATGATGGAAGATGATTGATATTGACAACTGGATGAGGGAGCTTGAGGAAGAGGAAGATATAGAAATCAAGAACAATGAGGAGTATCAGACCAAGCTCTTTGAGGAATATGTACTCCGTGGGTCAGACCATCAGGAGGAAAGAAGAAAACTGAATGAGAGGTATCTGTCCGGGGAGGAGCTCATGGGAGAGCATGGACTTAGAAAAGAACTTGCTGCCTTTGACATGTCATATTTTGGAAGGGCGTATCTTCCACACTACTTCATCCGGAAGTCACCACACTTCCATGAGGAGCTTGATGAGATATGGAGCCGGGGAGTAATGAAAGGAAGGAACCCTCTGAAGGAAGCAAAGGTCATATCAAGACTGAAGGGCTCCCGTCAGGTGGTGGCAGCTCCCCGTGGTCATGCAAAATCAACCAACTTCACATTCAAAGACAGTCTCCATGCCATCCTGTACGCATACAAGCACTACATTCTCATCCTGTCAGACTCTTCAGAACAGGCGGAAGGCTTTCTTGATGACATCAAGACAGAGCTTGAGGACAATGCAAACATTATCATGGACTTTGGCTCCCTGAAGGGAGACAAGGCATGGAGAACCGGAGTGATACTGACCAAGACAGACATCAAGGCGGAGGCAATAGGCTCCGGAAAGAAGGTCAGAGGTAGAAGACACCGGAACTGGAGACCTGACCTCATTGTACTGGATGATATTGAGAATGATGAGAATGTCAACACACCGGAGCAGAGGCGTAAGCTGAAGAATTGGTTTGACAAAGCAGTATCAAAAGCAGGGGATACCTACACAGACATCATGTATATAGGTACCATACTCCACTATGACTCCCTGCTCAACAATGTGCTTCAGAACCCAAGATATAAGACCAAGAAGTACAGGGCTGTCATATCAGAGGCAGTCAATACAAAGCTGTGGGATGAGTGGGAAAGCATCTACACCAACCTCTTCAATGAGAACCATGAGGAGGATGCAAGGACTTTCTATGAAGCCCATGAGGAAGAGATGCTCCTTGGAGCTGAAGTCCTTTGGGAAGAGAAGCTGTCCTACTATGACCTGATGGAGATTAAGGTATCCGAAGGTACAGCATCCTTCAATTCAGAGCTTCAGAATGACCCGATTGACCCGGAGAGTGCAACATTCAATCCTGAATGGTTCGATTATTATGAACCGGAGCTCATGGACTTCTCAAGTCCGGAGTTCGTCTTTGTAGGTGCAAATGACCCGTCACTTGGAAAGAATAAGAAGTCAGATACAAGCTCCATCATCAACCTTGCCCTGTCTACCAAGACCGGGTACATGTATGTGGTGGATGCCTCCGTAGAGAAAAGGAAGCCGGATGTCATCATTGAGGATGTGTTTGAGATGAACCGGAGACTGAAGAGGGACTGCAAGAAGGGCTTCTACAAGTTTGGTGTGGAAGTTGTCCAGTTCCAATACTTTTTCAAGGAGGTCATGGCTGCAAAGTCAGCCGAGGAAGGAGAGTATATCCCGATAGAGGAGATACAGTCAACGGTCAACAAGGTACTCCGTATTGAGTCATTGCAGCCTGTCATCAAGAACAAGTACCTGAAATTCAACCGGGAGCACAAGACACTCCTGAAACAGCTTCAGGAGTTCCCTATGGGAAAGAATGATGATGCTCCTGATGGTCTTCAGATGGCGGTGCAGCTTGCACAGACAGTCAAGGCGGTAGCATCAAAAGCAAATTACAAGACAGTCCTCCGGAGACGTTTCCGGATGGGTAAAGGTGCCTACTAGGAGGTGTGATACAGCATGGCAAAAAGAAAGAAAAGGAACCGGGGCGGAGGAGTACCCTTCAATCCGGATGTAGATACAGGAACAAAAAGACCCGTGACCGCAAGAGTGGCGGTTGGGGATGTCAATGACAAGTTCTCTGATTATCCATCCAACGGACTGACACCACGCAGGCTTGCCCGTATCTTTCGGGAAGCTGATGAAGGGAATGTCAGGGCACAGATGGAGCTCTTTGAGGAGATGGAGGAAAAGGATACACACCTCTTCTCACAGATGCAGACAAGAAAGCTTGCTGTGACGGGTCTTGATTGGGAAGTGCAGCCATTCTCTGAAGATGAGATTGACAAGGAGATAGCGGACTTCATAGATGAGCAGCTCAAGGGAATTGAGAACTTTGATGAAGTGCTCATTGATATGTTGGATGCCATTGGAAAGGGTATCAGCATCATGGAGCTTGCATGGACAGTAGAGGATGGAAGGAATGTCATTGAGGATATTGAGTATGTGCATCCTAAAAAGCTTGTGTGGGATAGTACCACGGATGAGCTGAAGGTATGCACAAGAGAGTATCCTTCCGGTGTGGAGCTTCCGGAGAATAAGTTCGTAGTACATAAGTACAAGGCAAAGTCAGGACACGCAAGCCGGGCAGGAATTATGAGGGTTGTCTCATGGATGTACCTGTTCAAGAACTATGACATCAAGGATTGGGTGAGCTTCTGTGAAGTGTTCGGTATGCCGCTCCGTCTTGGTAAGTATGATGCTTCTGCATCAGAGAGTGACAAGAAGCAGCTCATGGAAGCCATCATCAGTCTTGGAACGGATGCAGCCGGGATTGTGCCGAGCTCCACAATGATAGAGTTCATTGAGTCACAGAAGACCACAAGCGTAGAGATATATGAGAAGCTTGCCCGGTATTGTGATGAGCAGATAAGCAAGGCAATCCTTGGACAGACACTCACATCAGACAGCGGCGGAGGCTCTTATGCACAGTCAAAGACCCATAACGAGGTCAGGCATGACCTGACTGTAGCTGATGCAAAGTCATTAGCTGTGACAATCCGCCGGGACATTATCAGACCGCTTGTAGAGTTTAACTATGGAAGTGAAGCAAACATACCATTCTTTGGCTTTGACTGCCATGAGGTGGAAGACCAGAAGGAAGTAGTTGAAATATACAAGACACTTGCCTGTGATATGGGGCTTGAGATACCAAAGAGCCACATATACAAGAAATTCAACATACCGAAGCCGGAAAACGGTGAGGAAGTCCTGAAGCCGCCGCAGGCAGGAATGATGACAGCACAGCAGCAACCAATGGAAACAACGGAGGAGCTGAAGCTGAAGCAGGAAGAGGGACAGGCAGAACAGAGACAGGTGGACACAATCGTCTCCATTGCTAATAAGCAATCAGAGGACATCTTCCGGGAGATGATGAAGCCTATTTTCAAAATGATTGACAAAGCGGAGGACATGGATGAGCTGCAAAAGGTTCTGAAGGATGAAAAGAAGCTCCGTGAGTTGTATCAGGATATGGAGAGCCCGGAGCTTGAAGACCTGATACAGCAGGGCATCTATCTGTCACACCTGATAGGGAGGTCAATGGACTAATGGATGTATTGTATGGACTGACAAAGGACTTTGTCTTCAAGGAGGCGGTGGCGTTCCTGAAGGGGAAGAGAACACTGACAAGTGAAGAGTATAAGATGCTGTCTGATGAGAGCCGGGCAAAGGCTTTCACGGTGTCAGGATATACAAGTCTTGAAGTCCTTCAGGAGTTTCTTGACTGCCTGACAAAAGCAGCAGAAGAAGGAACCACCAAGGAGCAGTTCCTGGAAGATATGAACAGGTTCCTTGAGGAGCATGGATATGAGGGCATCAATCCTTGGAAGTGTGACAACATCTTCAGGACTAACATGCAGACCGCCCTCAATGCAGGACACTATAAGAGCATGACAAATGAGACCACAATGAAGCTAAGACCATATTGGAGATACCGGACAGCCGGAGACGGACATGTGAGAGAGTCACATGCAGTCATGGAAGGAAGAGTGTACCGGGCAGATGACCCTATATGGGATGTATGGTACCCACCCAACGGGTTCCGGTGCCGCTGCATGGTGGTGAGCTTGTCAAAAAAACAGGTTGAAAGGATGGGATTGCATGTTGAAACAGAGGCACCGTATGATGTGGACTACTCCACCGGAGAGATACTCACAAAGTTTCCTGACAAGGGCTTCTCCAATAACCCGGCAAAGACCGTATGGAAGCCGGACATGACCAATATATCTCCGGAGCTTAGGAAGATGTTTAGGGAGAGAAAACAGCCGGAAGATGGTGAAACAAAATGAGAGCCTTTTTAAGAGGCTGTGAGTGTTCGGATAGGTAAATCTAAGGATATTTACATTGAGAAGCTCTAAGGGGCGTTATAACGCGTTATAACGCTATCAGAAAGCAAAGGAAAGAGGTGAGCGGATATGGCAAAGCTGATTGCATGTGCCGGACAGGGCGTGGAGCTCTCCGGTGTGCCTACAGAAATCAAAATACTTCCCCTTGGAAGAGTACATTCCCAAAAGGGGGACTTCAATGTGGATGATGAGAGCTTTGAGCTCATCCGGAAACAGTTCAAGGACAGAAAGCTTGACCTTGTCATTGATTATGAGCACCAAACACTGTCAGATGTGCAGGCTCCGGCAGGCGGATGGATAAAAGACCTCTACAAAGGTGAAGATGCCATCATTGCAAAGGTGGAATGGACACCAAAAGCAGCCGAGTACCTGAAGAATAAGGAGTACAGATACCTCTCCCCGGTGGTATTGGTGCGAAAAAGAGACCAAAAGGCAACAGCAATACACTCTGTTGCACTTACAAACACACCTGCTATTGATGGGATGTTTGCATTAGTGAACTCCCTTGATATAGAGGACATTTCAGAAGGAGGAAATATCATGGACTTAAAGGAACTTGCAAAGGCATTAGGACTTCCGGAGACCGCAACGGAAGAGGAAATCAAGAAAGCGGTTGAGGATGCTGCAAAAGCAGCAGAGAAGCTCAAAGAAATGGATGGAAAGAAGCCGGGTGAAGGAGATGGGAAGCCGGGAGATGGTGAACCGAAGCCTGAAGGGGCTGACATGGTGGCAAACAGCACCATCCTTTCCATGCTTGGACTGAAGGCGGATGCCAAGACCGAGGATGTGGCAGCTTCCATCATGGCTCTGAAGGCAGGAGCACCGGATACACAGGCTGAACTCCTTGCACTCAAGCAGCGTATGGCTGAAAGAGATGCAGATGAGGAGGTTCAGAAGGCATTGAAGGCAGGAAAAATCACAGCCGCACAGTCTGAATGGGCTAAGTCATACGCCCTGAAGGATATGGAAGGCTTCAAGGGCTTTGTGGACAAGGCTCCTGTAGTAGTTCCGCAGGGCAAGCTTGACCTGAAGGATGCTCCGGCAGCTTCCAACTCTGATGAGGTGGATGTAGCCATCCTCAAGAACATGGGAGTATCCATGGAGGATGTTAAGAAGTACAACAAGAAGGAGGACTAAGAGATGAACAGAGCAGGAAACGAGAGAACCGGGAACCGGATGCTCAACATCCCTGTCAAGGGAGGAGCAGAACTGACAGAGGCAACAATGGCAGCCATCAATTCAGATGGTTATGCAGTAGAGGCAACTGCTTCCGCCGGGCTCCTGATTGCCGGATGTGTGCAGAGATATTGTGACAACCGTAACGGGGCAGATGGTGAGCAGACTGTCAGTGTGAAGCGTGGGACATTCGTATGGGAGAATGATGGAACCATCAAAGAGACTGACATCCTGAAGAAGTGCTACATCAAGGATGAGAAGACAGTGACCATCACAGCGGATGGCTCAAGTGTAGCAGGCACCATCTTAGAGGTAGATGATGATGGCGTTACCGTAGACATAACACAGGTATAAGGAGGACATGAAACATGATTGTTAATCAGGCAAATTTACACGGACTTACAGTGGGATACTCAACAGCTTTCAACAAGAGCTTTGATACCACACAGTCCAATTATCAGAAGGTTGCAACTGTGGTACCGAGCACCACAGGAGAGCAGGATTACAAGTGGCTTGGTCAGATGCCGGGCATGAGAGAGTGGATTGGTGAGAGAGAAGTACAGGCTCTTGCTGCTTATGACTACCTCATCAAGAACAAAAAGTTTGAGATGACCATTGGTGTACCGAGAGATGACATTGAGGATGACAAGTATGGAGTGTATACTCCTCTCTTCTCCAACATGGGAGAAGCTGCTGCATTGCAGCCGGATGAGCTTGTCTTTGGTGCTATGATGAGCGGCTTCAATGAGAAGTGCTATGACGGGCTTTCATTCTTTAATACAGCCCACAAGGTAGGTGATGCGACCTACAGCAACAGAAGCAATAAGAAGCTGTCAAGGGAGTCCTACATGGAAGGAAGAAGCTCCATTATGAGCATCAAGGGAGATAAGGGCAAGAGCCTGAAGCTTGTGCCTGACCTTTTGGTTGTACCTCCGGCATTGGAGGAGACAGCAAGGCTCATCTTGGAAGCAGACCAGATTGACGGTACCACAAACGTGCTGAAGGGAACAGCAAAGCTTCATGTAGAGCCTGCCCTTGCAGAGCATCCGGAGTATTGGTTCCTTCTTTGCACCAACCGCTTCCTGAAGCCTTTCATCTATCAGCTTAGAAAGAAAATCAAGTTCACATCCTTAACAAGAGACACTGATGAGAATGTCTTCATGTTGGATGAGTACCTGTATGGAGCTGATGGAAGAAGCAATGCAGGATATGGTTTTTGGCAGATGGCGTATGGCTCTACCGGAGAAGTAGAAGCACAGGCACAGGGATAAGAAGTAGGTGATTGGAATGTACTGTACTGTTGGAGAGGTTCTTGAAATGATAAAGGATGATATGAAGAATGTCATCATTGGAGATGAGTACATAGAAGATGAGCAGGAGCGTGAAGCTAAGATTGCAACACTATGTGAGTCTGCTATATCTGATGCTTGTGCCGAGATTGACGGGTACCTTGCCAAACGGTACAGAGTTCCCTTCACTAAGACACCACAGGTCATCAACAAATTTGCAAAAGACATATCTGTATACAACCTTGTATCAAGGACAGGTATAGATGAGAGTGACCGGGAGAAGACCTTCCTGAACCGATACAACGCAGCCATCAAGTTTCTGCTTGATGTGGCAAAGGGCATCATAAGCATAGGCGTTGAGGAAAAAGGAGGAAGCAGCGAAGCAGCCAATGGCTTCAAGATGAAGTCTTCAGGCAGGGTGTTCTCAAGGGACAGTATGAGAGGATGGTGATGGGATGTCGTCAATCAGGGCAGAGATGTCCGGAGATACTGATGAGCTGCTCCAACGCCTGAACCGATTGAGCCACCTTGAGACCCGTGGGGTTCTGAACTCCATAGCGGAAGGATTGAGGACTTCCACAGTGGAACGCTTCACGGAGGAGAAGACTCCGGAAGGTACAAGTTGGAAGCCATCCATCCGGGCACAGGAGGAAGGCGGCAAGACGCTCACCAAGACCACACAGCTCAAAACAAGCATCCGGTCAGAAGTGAGTGACAGTGGACTTGCAGTAGGTACCAATGACATCAGGGCTGCCACACACCAATTTGGTGATGAGCGGACAATAAGAGCAAAGAATAAAAAGTACCTCACATTCAAGATTGGTGGACAATGGAAGAGAGTAGCCTCTGTCAAAGTAAGCATACCACCAAGACCGTTCTTGGGTATCAGTGAAGAGGATGAGCAGGACATCAAGGACACCTTGGAGGAAATTTTTGAGGAGTAGGACATGGTAAAGGAAAGGAACTACTTAATAGAAACGCTGAAGAGCTCCGGCATCAAGAGTCAGGTCTACACCAATATGAAAAAGCTGAAGGCAGGAAACGAAGTCCACGTTGGTGCAGTATTGCGAAACGGTGAGACATTCGCACGCTCCGGCTCAAAAAAAACATACATAGACCAAGAGGGGCAGCGGAAGCGTAGAGTGAAGCTGTGGGACAGGAGCACATCACTCCATATAGTGATAGCGGACACATCAGAGGAGAAGGTGGAGGAAATCCTTGAGAACTTTCTCCGAAACCTGAAGAAGGGAATTGATGTGGATGGTAACTGGGTGAATATCGTGGTAGGTGAAGCGGACTGGGTAGAAGAGGGTGACAGTATCCTGAAGGCGAAAGTAGCGGTACAGTTCGACATCACTTTTGAAGGCGGTATCTATCAAGATAGAGACATTAAGCCAATGGACATTGGCTCTGTCGGATAAGGAGGAATAATCATGGCAGAAACAAAACAGGCTGCATCCTTAATGAGCATTGAGGAACTCAAGCAGAAACTTGGTGTATCTGATGCGGTGTTTGAAGGAACGAAGGCAGCAAACGGATGGAAGAGTGGAAGACAGGTGGAAGAGAAAGAGTTCAAAGAAGCCTGTGAAGCCTTCCGGAAAGCCCCGGTTGACGGGAGTAAGAAAGACAAGGAGGCAAAGGGATAATGTTTGGAGATGTAAATGTAAAAGTCGAAGACGGGAACCTTGGGAGAAGCAGCTCCACGGGTACCGGGACATCAATCAAAATCGGCATTTCCAATGTGGAAAGCAAGTCACCTATCCTGATTAGTGGCACAATGAACGCCAAGAAAATCAAGGAGAAGGTTGGCAACACACCTCTTGCTGATGCCTGCATTGATGCGGTTGAGTGGGGAGCATCCTCAATCTATTGCATCCCGGTGAAAGCAGGGACAGCCGGAACCATTGGAAAAATCACGGAAGACCAAAAGGGATACGGTACCTTTGAGGTAAAGGGAAGCCCTAACAATGCCTATGACATTGTGGTTGAGGTAATGGATGCCGGAGAGTGCAATGAGGGAAGCTTCAGATACTCATTGGATGGAGGAAATACCTTCACAGAGGAAATGACAATACCTATCACCGGAGAGGCAGAACTGGCAACTACCGGACTGACTGCAAAGTTCACGGATGCAGAAGGCGGTGACAGCTTTATGGAGGGAGACCGTTTCACATTCTCCACCACATCACCGGCTATGAGCAATGAGTCAGTAATCAGTGCGGTTGAGAGCCTCATCAACAGCCCTCTTATGTTTGAGTTTGTTCATATCGTTGGAGTATCATCCAAGGCTTTGTGGGCTTCTCTGTGTACGATTGCCAATGACTTCCTGACTAAGTACAAGAGACCTCTGTTCTTTGTCTGTGAGGCAAGAGGAAAGAAGGCAGATGAGAGCCTTGAGGATTATGTGAACGCAATGCTTGAGGAACGGAAGGGCATCAACAATATCTACATGCAGGTTGTATGTAGCAATTCCCGTTATCAGAGAATGGATGGAAGGGTTCAGGACATCAACAATGCAGGAATTGTGACCGGACTCTATGGAAGAGCCAAAGAGTCACAGAGCATTGGAGAGGTGAAGAGCTTCCCTATCTCTGAAGCAAAGCTTCTCAAGCTCCTTCCTGAAGGAATTGAGGACTATATTGAGACCTTGGACAAGGCAAAGTATGTGACCATCAGGCAGTACATTGGCAAGGAAGACTACTATGTGACCTCTGCAAATATGATGTCACCTGAAGGTAGTGACTACTCCTATGCTGAAGATGTCAGGGTGTCGAACAGACTTGTCAAGGCTGTCAGGGCAAAGGCACTTGATGAGCTTCAGGTGGAGGTTGACCCCGGAGATATTGAGACAAGCATCACAAACATTCAGGAGCAGCTCAATACACCTGTGGAAGATGCAGTCCGTGATAAAGTCATCAGCTCCGGAAGCGTGACCATTGACACGGAGAACCTCAACATCCTTGTGGATGAGAAGCTTGACATCAATATCACTTATGTACCTATGGGACATGTGAGGGAGATGAACCTCACCTTTGCAGTAGAGAACCCTTATGCAGCATCTTAGGAAGGAGGTAGATACAGATGGCAAATAAGCAGTTAATCAACGGAAAAGTCTATGACTGGTCAAGCGTGACAATCACAGCTTCCGGCATGGAAAACATGGAACCCATGGAAATCTCCTATGACGATGAGCAGGAGAGTGAGCCTATCTATGGCAGGGGCGGAAAGATTAGAGGTTATGGTACCGGAAATCAGAAAAACTCCGTCAAGCTTTCCTTGCTCCGTGAGGACTTCAATGAGATGTGCAGGGTCATCCAGTCCAAGGGATATAAGAACTTCTACAAGTATGTTATCCCGAAGATTGTAGTGAACTATGCAGACGAAGGAGCTGCAACCTGTACGGATGTACTGACCAACATTGTGCTGTCGAAGCGTAGCTTCAAGGCGGCACAGGGAGATAAGTCCATGAAGGTAGACCTTGATGGTATCGCCATGGGCGGCATCAAAATCAATGGTCTTGATGCGTAACTAATAACAAAATAAATGACAAAAACGGAGGTATAAACCATGAATGATACAAGAGAAGAGCAGCTCCTCAATGCAGGAAAGGCTGCTGATGCAGAGAAGAGGACAGATGTGGAGAGCCTGAAGAAGAAATATGCAGCTTCAGATGAGAAGGTCTACACGGTAGTAACAACGGTACAGGTGGATGATGAGACAGAGGATGAGTTCACATTCCTCTTCAAGAAGCCGAAGGCAGCATCCTATGACAGATATGTGAAGACCATGTCCAACTCTGTGACAAAGGCATCTAAGAGCTTTGCTTTTGACAACATCATTGATGAGCAGAGAGACATGCTCAAGGAAACAGTGGAAGAGTATCCGGCAATCACTATCAGCCTTGCAGATAAGCTTCTCCGTATGCTTGGACTGGCAGACACTACATCAGTAAAAAAGCTGTAGAGGATGCCAAGGAGCGGTTCAAGAGCAGCTTTGTGAGCTATGGGAAGATGGTCATATATACCTATCTTCCCAAGGAACTGCTTCCAGAAAGCTTTGAAGACCTGACCTTTGAGGAGTTCTTTGAGCTGTATGGTCAAGCGGACTGTGCAAGAGAGATGAGAATTGAAGATATTGAGACAGGCGTAGCAAAAGGAATAGCAGACAATTTTAGTAATGACGAATAAAAAAGCCCCACAGCCGGAAACTGTGGGACTTGATACACCTCTATGGTCTTGTAAGGAATAGTATATCACATTTTAAGTAAAAAGCAACAGGGAGGTGGTTGCATGGGTATGGAGTCAGTATACAAATTGTCTGTCATCCTGAACTTGGTGGATAATCTTTCCGGTCAGATGAACAGTGTGCAGAGCAGCGTATCCGGTAGTGTAGACAAGCTCAATTCTGCCTTTGGAACCATGCAGAAGGCAGGGGTAGCAATGGCAGGAATAGGTGGAACCATCACCGGGCTTGCCATGAAAACAGTCACAGCCACCTTTGATACACAGAACGCACTTGGAGAGCTTTCCTCTTTGGGAGTGAAAGACCTGAAGGCGGTGGAGGATGCGGCAAAGAGCTTCTCCAACACATGGGCAGGAACAAGCAAAGCGGACTTCATAACGGCATCCTATGATATTAAATCAGGTATAGCATCCTTGACGGATGAAGGCGTGGCACAGTTCACACAACTGGCAGCCCTGACGGGTAAAGCCACAAAATCAACAACGGAAGAGATGGGCTCACTATTTGCCACAGGTTACGGTATCTATAAAGGTTTTTATGATGATATGTCTGACCTTGAGTTTGGTGAGATGTTCTCCGCCGGAATTGCAACAGCAGTTAAGAACTACAAGACATCCGGCTCCGAGATGGCAAGTGCGATATCAGCACTAGGAGCCACAGCTACAAATGCCAATGTCCCACTTGAAGAACAGCTTGCCATAATGGGACAGCTTCAGACTACAATGTCCGGTTCTGAAGCAGCAACAAAGTATAAGTCCTTCCTCAATCAGGCATCCAGTGCCGGAGAGAAGTTGGGACTGACCTTCCTTGATACCAACAATCAGCTACTATCAATGCCGGACATCCTGACAGAGCTGAAGAGTAAATATGGGGAGACCATTGATGCAGTAGAGAAGAGGGAACTGAAGGAAGCCTTTGGAACGGATGAGGCGGTTGCCCTTATAGACCTTTTATACAACAATGTTGAGACCCTTGACAGTGGAATACAGGACTTGCAGGGAAGCATGAAAAACGGAATATCTGTGACGGAGGAGATGGCGGAAGCCATCAACAACACACCGGAGCAGAAGTTCCAAGTGCTGAAGCAACAGATACACAACAATGTGGAGGAACTTGGAAATGGACTACTTCCGGCAGTCAACAATACCATGGACAAAGTGAGCGGACTGATACAGAAGGGTTCCAAGTGGATAAGCAACAATCAGGAAACGGTTCAGAGCATTATGAACATAGCCCTGAAGCTTGGAGTGTTCCTTGTGATAGCAGGAAGCGTGATGGGTGTGATAGGAAGCCTTGGAAAGCTTTTCCTGTCAGCAAAGAACGCTATAGGACTTGTGAAGACCGCAACCTTGGGAATGAATACAGCCTTCCTTGCTTCCCCTATAACGTGGGTGATAGCCGGAATAGTGGCTCTAGTAGCCGCCTTTGTAGTCCTATGGAATAAGTCAGAAGCCTTCCGTGGCTTTTGGATTGGACTATTTGAACAGGTGAAATCATCCTTCATGCAGGCATGGCAGACATTGAAGCCTGCCCTACAAAATCTAGGTCAGAAGTTCATGGAACTGTATCAGGCGGTGCAGCCAATCCTTGAGGTACTAGGTGCTGTCTTAGGTGCAGTCCTGACGGTAGCACTTGGTCATTTCGTTGGTTGTATTCAGGGAATTATATCCGCACTGACCCCGTTGACCAATGCCCTCTCAAGTTTGGTGAGCTTTGTTACCAATGTGGTGAACATGATTGTCTCACTATTCAAGGGCGATTTTTCGGGAGCTCTTGGCTTTGCATCCGCAGCAGTCGGAGACCTGAAGGACTTCTTTTTCAACTGCTTTGATGCCATCCTCTCATTCCTTGGTGGGTTTGCATCCGGATTTTTGGATGTGGTTGGTGGTGCATTGTCGGCAATCGGCATAGATGCAACCGAGACCATAACGAAGATGAAGGACACCATCAAAAACGGGCTTGAAGCGGTGAAGGGCTTCTTTGGAAATATCTTAGGAGCTGCATCCGACACCGTGAAGGAAAAGCTTGGCAATATGAAGGCAGCCTATGAAGAACATGGCGGCGGCATCAAGGGCGTAGCAGCGGCGGCTGTAGAAGGCGTGAAGGGATACTACACAGCAGGCTTCACATTCATTGACAACCTGACGGGCGGAAAGCTCACAAACATCAAGAACCAATTCAGTGAGAAGATGTCCGGTGTGGCAAATGCAGTATCATCCGGAATGTTAGCAGCTAAGAACTATGCAAGCACACAGCTCTCCAATATGCAGGCTGCATATCAGTCAAGCGGCGGAGGCATAAAGGGAATTGTAGCAGCAACAATGACAGGAGTACAGGGTACCTTCAGTACAGCATACTCCGTGATAAACAATCTGACAGGTGGGAAGCTTGAGAGTATACGCTCTACTATAAGCAATAAGATACAGGCGGCAAAGGATACGGTCTCTTCAGTTCTTGACAGTATCAAGTCAGCCTTCTCATCAAAACTTGAAGCGGCAAGGTCTGTAGTGTCCAGTACGATTGAGAAAATCAAAGGAGTTTTCAATTTCTCATGGAAGCTTCCGGACTTGAAGCTGCCACATATTAGTGTAAATGGTGGACAGGCACCTTATGGTATCGGCGGAAAAGGTTCATTGCCATCCTTCTCCATCCAATGGTACAAGGAAGGCGGTATCCTGAACGGAGCAACCATCTTTGGAGCAATGGGAGGGAACCTCTTGGGAGGAGGAGAAGCCGGAGCTGAAGCGGTGCTTCCATTATCCAAACTGTGGAAGCAGATGACAGAGATTGTCAAAGGCGTAGTCAAAGGAGAGAACGAAGAAAGCGGTGATACAGTACAGCAGACCGGGGCAAACATCACAAGTGCTTTGACCTCAAAGGCTGCATCAGTACGAAAGGAAAAGGAAAGCAAGACAACAACCACAAAAGAGACATACACATCAGAGAGATGGGGCAAAGAAGGCGGCACCACCATCCATCAGATTAGCTTCACTGTAGATATAAGCAAGATTAAGGACTTGCCTCTGCTCTACAAGCTGATAGATGAGCTGAAGGATGCACAGAACCGGACAGACAGCCCTACTCCGGCAACAACATAGGAGGTGAGGCGGTATGCTGTATGTGCAGGAAAAGGTAGTGAAGCTTGGAGGTATATATCTTGAAGGTCAGGTCACAAGCGTGGAGGTTCAGGAAGCCGGAAGCGTGTATGTGGCACAGGATGAGAAGGGCAGATACAAGAAGTCACAGCCTGTAGGCTATGAAAATGCCAAGGTGATGATAGACATACTGCTTGAGGACACAAAGACTGCTACCACATTGGAACAGCTCACGGAGATGCAGCGGCTTTTCAAGCCTTATGGTCAGGACAAGCCGAAGCTTCTTCCAATAGTCAATGAAGACTGTGCAGTCCGTGGTATCACAAAGGTATACTTCAAGAACCTCACCTCTAAGAAGGTTATATCAGAGAGCAAACGGATAGCTTCATTGGAACTGTGGGCTCCTGATATAGCCGGGATAAAGGTGAAAAAGAAGACCACAAAGAAAAAGACTACTAAAAAGAGCACAAAGAAGTCAAAGAGTAAGAAATCAAAAAGCAAAAGCCCGGCAAAGGACAGCCGGAACACAAGCAGAGGTAAGAAGGCAGCAAGGGCGGCTGTGAAATAGCAGGAGGTGAGAAGCTTGGGATACAAGAAGCTAATATCCCCGGAGTTCCGGGTGACAGTAGGAGACTATGAGGTGACGGATGGTATAGAGGTTGAGTGTTTCTCAAGCAAAGAGTCTCACATGGACTGGTGCCGGGTGGAATTATCACCACAGCTTCAGGGAGTCCTGAAGTTCAAAGATATGGATGAAGCAAGCGTTGAGCTTGGATATGAGGATGACTTTGACAGCCTGATTGATGGATATGTCAGATGCGGTGACACGGACTACTGGAAGGAAATAATGATAAAAGATGACATGATGAAGCTTGACAGAGTGACCATCAAGGCATCCTTTGTAGACTGTGAGCCGCAGGATGTCATCCGGTATGTATTGGCATGTGCAGGGATTGAGGACTATGTGCTGTCTGATGAACATTATGGGAAGAAAGACCTTTTTGTCATTGACAGAAAGAGCGGTATCAATACCATAGCAGAGGTCAACAGCTCATGGGGCATCAAGAACCCGTTCTTCTTTCAGAAAAAGGTATTCTATTGGGGAACCAAGGAAGAACAGAAAGAGATATATGTACTTGAGGAGGGAGAGACCATCCTGTCCCTGAATAAGTACGGAGACCTTTGGGAGGCGGAGACAATAGCCATCCCTTGGATACACCACAGCCAAGAAGTTGAGGTGCAGCACAGCAAATACAGCGGAATTGTAACAGTAGAGAAGACAATAGTGAGAAGTGATGATACCGGAGCGGTACACATGTATATCTATTTTGCAGGAGGTGAGAAGGATGTCTGACATGATGAAGATGTTTGTGGAGCAGGAGCTTCAAAATCAGATAAAAGAGAACTATCCACACATGCAGTATCCGCCCGGCTTATATGCAAAGGTGGTATCTGTGAGACAGAACGGAGAGCTGTATGAAGCAACTCTCAAAATACTTGACAAAAACAAGCAGCCTGACATCCGCTTCCCGGAGGTACCGAAGGTGAAAACTGACATACCTGTCCTGAAGAATGAGATTGTGGCAATCGTGCTCATGTATGGTGAGTGCAAGCCTTATATCATAGGGAGGTGCTTCTGATGCAGATAACAGGTGCAAATGATGTAGACATCATGCTTGATGAAGATGGTCAGCCTGTATCAGACGGGAACGGGGACACAGCCCTTGTATCGGATGATGAATGTTGGCTTCAGGATATTAAGAATGAGGCAATGACAGAAGAGGGTGAGCTCTTCTATGAGGATGAGGAAGGGGATGCAAGCTATGGGTGGAGCCTGCTTGACTTTATGCAGGGAGAGTATGATGACTTCACACAGATGGAAATACAGCAGCGTATCCGTTCCAAGATGTCCAAAAGGGACTATATTGATGCCGGAAGCATACAGACAACGGTGAACTTTGACGGTCATATATACCATATCAGGATAGCCTTCCGGAGGACAGACAGCAATAGTGAATATAACATTGACATTGAGAGCAATGGCGTGGAGGTGATTGTGGAATGATAGATGAGAGCATTATGGAGAAGATTATCCCTCTCCCGGATGAAGATGAGGAGATGGAAAAGGTACAGGGAGAGCTTGAGGGTGAAGGCTTTCCTATAACGAACTTCAAAAAGGGCGGCATCTTCTATCACCTTTGCCGGATGCTTGTGACCATATACATAGAGCTGAAAGAGCTTGCCCGTACTATCGTGAATGGATGCTTCATCAAACATGCTGAAGGAGACTGGCTGAAGATTAAGGCTGCCGACTATTCCAAACAGCAGAAGGAGACAAAGGCAGCAAGAGGTTATGTGAGCATATACAGGAGTGAATACAACAATGCTCTTCAGGTAACAAAAGGACATTGTTTCAAAACAGAACCGGATGCCGGAGGCAATGAGCTGAAGTTCTATTGCTGTGAGAATACGGTCATTGATGCCGGGGAACCTGTAGGAAGAGTGCTTGTGGAGGCTGAAGCTACCGGAACCTATTACAATATAGCACCGGGAAGAATAACCATATCCATGATACACCTTGATGGTGTGGACTATGTGACAAATGAGGATGACTGGCTCTTTGAGGAAGGAGCTGAAGAGGAAGACCTTGAAGACCTCCGTGACAGATGTATGAGCTCATGGGCGGAGCTTGCAACACGAACTATAGAAGAGAAGCTCCGGAACGCTGCAAAGGCTGTACCCGGTGTACTGGATGCCCGGATTGATGCACAGCATCCAAGAGGTCAGGGCACAGTGGATGTGATTGTCACAGGTGCAGCAGGGGAAGCTTCTCCGGAGCTGATAAGAAAGGTGGGTGAAGCCATTGAGCCGCTGAAGGGAAACTATGAGGACTATCTTGTGAAGTCCAGTGAAGTAGTGAGACAGGACTTTGAGCTTGTGATATACCTTGCTGAAGATGCGGCAACGGATGGAGTGGATGCACAGGCAACAAAACTCATTGAGGACATGATGGCTCTGACAAGGGGAGAAATGAATACCCTATACAGGGACAGCATCATCCAAGTGCTTAGTACAAAGATTGATAACTACAGGAAGACAGACATCTTGCAACCGTCTGATGACATGGTTCTTGAACAGGACAAGGTCATCATGGCAGGAGACATCAATGTGACTGTCCGGAACGTAGTACAGAGTGCAAGGGGGAAGGAGTGATGCCGCCATGATAGAGAACTTTATTGAATACATGTGGTATCTGCTCACTACTCCTCTGAAGAAGCTGAAGAAAGCACTGAATAAGTGGTACATCCTTTGCCGGGTGTTCGGCAAGAGGTTTGATGAAGCAAAGGAAGACATACTCCGGGCAAGGGATGAGGGAATGGTTGCTACATGCAGCCATGAAATGCTCCCGGTACATGGAGCTGATAGAAGGCTCACCCGGTATGAAGGAGAACATCCAGAGAACTTCCGCTCAAGGATAGCCATGTATGAGGAGATATGCAAGCTTGGAGGTACCAATGAGGGAGTGCTGCTTGCGGTGAGGACTCTTGGATATACTTCCCCGGTTCTTGTGAGAGCAAATGACCTGACAGGCTTTTCCCATTTCACACTTGATGGAAGTTGGCTCCTTGATGGGAGCCGGACATTGGAGTCTGATACCATTGAAAACAGATGGGCGGAGTTCTACATAGTAATTGTGATGGATGCGGATGAGGAGCATCCTATCAGTTTTGACATTATGCGGAAGACCGTCAGGAAGTGGAAAGAGGTGGGTGCAAAGGACAACTACTTCTTCAAGTATAACTTGAGCATCAGGCAGCCACACACAGGAAACTTCCTTGAGGTACTGTATAAGAAGCATCTGTTCTATTATGACTACAGGAAGCTTGATGGAATGTGGAAACTGGATGGGAGCTATATGCTTGATGCAGAGATGACTCCCGTTGGTACCCGGATAGGATACCGATATGAGAGCCTTTATGAGCTCCATGAAGCCGGGCTTGCAGTTATGGCATACAATTATGCCTGCCGGATGGTAGAGAGTGCCATCCTGAAGGCGGCATACAGCTTCAGGATGTACTATTTTGAATACCTGAAGACAGATGGCTCATGGATAACAGATGGAAGCCATGTGGTGGATGCAGAGATGTCTCCAAGAGAAATGAGATGGAGCACAACATTCCACCATCAGCATGAAGAGGAGCTGCTCCTGAAGCAGCGGTACAGGATGCAGCCTTGTGAGGAGGAATACAGCATCAGGAAGACATTGGAGCGGTACCGGATGGTCATTGACTACTTTGATTATCTGAAGCTCAACGGGCTTTGGAAGCTGACAGGCTCCCGGCTCATGGATGCACAGAGGACAGAATACACCACCAAGCAGGCATACAGCTTTGGTGTAGAACATACAAGGGAGTTCAGGGTGATATGGCATGAAGAGCACAACCTCATCTTCCTTGATGGAACATGGAGCCTTGATGGTTCCAAGATAATAGATGCTTGGCAAAAAACGGAGGTATTGTAGAATGGCAACAAAAAGCGTGATAACCAAAATCAGAAGAAAAAAGATGGCTGAAGCAAGCCATACAACCGGAACGGTTGCAAAGATAACACACATTGCACTTGGTTCCGGCGGTGTCAATGCGGATGGTACCGTGATAGTACCACTTGCGGAGAATGTAGCATTGAAGAAAGAGGTGGTCAGAAAGCCTTATACTTCATCAACCAAGACTTCAGATACATCCTATGAGTACACCATCAAGCTTGAGGAAGATGAGCTTGTTGGTACATTCATCAGTGAGATGGCACTCATTGATGAGGATGGAGATGTGGTGGCGTTCTCTAATTTCCTTGCAAAAGGTAAGGATGAGACAGAGGTGACATTCACCATTGAAGACAACTATTAAGGAGGAAGAAGAAAATGGCAAATATAACAGCAGCAGAGCATCCGAAACTTGTCCTTGAGATGACAGCAATGGAGAGGACAACTCCGGCACACTATGATGAGTGGAATGTGAGACATCAGCAGCTCCTTGACAATGACAAATACCTCAATGAGCAGTTCATCAATGTCTTTTCTGACAGTGCAGCAGCTCATAATTCCATCTACAGAGGGAAGAATCTGACAAATGTGTATACGGTGGATGAAATATGTCAGCGTATCAGTGCAGGAACCTTTAAGGACTTGTATGTGGGTGATTATTTTGACATAAGCATCACTACAGACTTGGGTGGTGCCGAGACAGTCAGATGTATCTTGGCAGGCTTTGATGTATTTTGGAATAATGGAGATACAGCCTTCACAAAACATCATGCTGTGATTGTACCGAAGGACTGCTTCAAGACAAAATCAGTTATGAATGATACAAATGTGACAACAGGTGGGTATGTAGGCTCTAAGATGTATAAAACGGTTCTTCCTGTATATGCAGCAGCCTTGCAAACAGCATTAAATAATCATATACTTAGTCACAGAGAATTGCTGACAACAGCAGTATCTACAACAGGCAATTCAAACGCAGGAGCAGGCATCACAGGATATGCAAGCAACTGGGAGTGGAAGGATTGCTTAGTTAAACTTATGAGTGAGATACAGGTATATGGTTCCACAGTGCTTAGTTCATCATTCTATGATACAGGATGTGATAATATTCAGTTCCCGTTGTTCCGGTTAGCTCCTAACCTGAAGGTAGCAGGACTTGGACATAACGGAAGTAGATGGTGGTATTGGTTGAGTGCTGTGGTGTCGGCGGCGGCGTTTGCTGGTTGTGTCACTGGTGGTTATAGTAATAATGACTACGCCGCCGGGGATGGTGGAGTCCGCCCGTATTTCTGTATCGGTTAATCTTTAATCTGCCCCCTGTATGGGGGCAGATGACCGGAAGGAGGAAATAGGTTGAGCGTTCTGAAGAACAAAAGAAGTGTATCCAGTTTGGAGTTCTATCATAATGCCATAATGCTCCGGAGAGAAATCACAATGCTGCTCCTCCGGGACTTTGGCATCAAGGACAAGGTGAGGAGTGTCAAGTCATTGTATGGGGTGCCGGGAATGGAGCCGGAGGATGAGCAGAAGTTTCGGGAAATAGTGGAGAAGTATGAAATGAAAGCCACGATAATAGAGGAATATCCGGCATGGCTCATAGACAAGATGAGGAATAACATAATGAATATCCTCCACAACATGATAATGAACATCACACAGGCAAATACGATATATCCAGTATGTGAGAGTGAGTTCTATGACCGGAGAAACTTCCAAAATCATGCCATAGGAAACTGTGAGCAGCTCCTTCAGGAGATGCAATACATTATATCCATCATCCCGGTGGATGCACAGAAGTATATCCGATATGTGGAAATGATTGAGAAGGAGATAGCCCTCCTGAAGGGATGGAGAAAGAGTGACAACAAAATCCTGAAGAAAATCAGGGAGAATGAAGCAGCCAAAGCACAGAAAGAAGGTGCTTCCCAAAAGGCTGAAAAACAAGTATAATTATCCGGGGCAAGCTTTGTATCCAGAGACTTTTCCACCGTTGAGTGCTGTGGTGTCGGCGGCGGCGTTTGCTAATTGTAACAATAATGGTAATAGTAATAATAACAACGCCGCCGGGGATGGTGGAGTCCGCCCGATTTCGTGTATGTATACTAAGTGTAGGCTATGTGCCGATATACGATACAGGAAAGGAAAGCTTGTCCTTCCGAAAGGTAAAGAAGCTCATCTTCTGATAGAGGGAGGATGGGGGAACATCTTGATGCACCCTGATACGTCAGTTGGTGCTAGAAACGAGGTGAAGCTCTATGAATGATATGGAGTCTGTATATGATGCCAACTCCCTACTTGATGCCTTTAACAAGTCAAAGAAGGGAACAGCGTGGAAAGAGTCAGTACAGCGGTATGAAATGAACCTTTTGAGGAATATCAACCAAACTCAAAAGGAGATGAAGGATGGAACCTATGAGCAGAAGGACTTCTATGAGTTCAAGCTGCATGAGAGGGGAAAAACAAGGCATATTAAGTCAATGCACATCTCTGACCGTGTGGTACAGAGGTCAGTCTGTGACAATGTGCTTGTCCCGGAGCTCTCCAAGTACCTGACCTATGACAATGGTGCTTCCATGGAGGGCAAGGGTATCCATTTTGCAAGGAAACGGTTGAGCACACATCTTCACAAGTTCTACAGGAAACACAAGAGCAATGAAGGGTATGTATTACTGATTGATTTTAGCAAATTCTTTGACAATATAGTCCATGATGGTCTGATAAAGGAAATGCGGAAAAAGATTGGTGATAAGGAGACGATGAGCTTTATTGAGAAGCTCATAGATACCTTCAGGGTGGATGTTTCCTACATGACTGATGAAGAATATGCTAACTGTATGAAAACGCTGTATAACGCCTTGGAACATGCTCAAATTGATAAGGCAAAGCTGACAGGCGAAAAGTACATGAGAAAGTCCGTGGGTATTGGAAGCCAAATATCTCAAATATCCGGAGTATACTATCCCACAAGGATAGACAACTACTGCAAGATTGTAAAAGGCATGAAATACTATGGGCGGTACATGGATGACATCTACATCATCCATGAAGACAAGGAGTACCTGAAGGGGCTCCTGAATGACATACAAGGGATATGTGATGAGCTTGGACTCTTTATCAATCCAAAGAAAACACAGATAGTAAAGCTGTCACATGGCTTCACATTCCTTAAAATCAAATATAACCTAACAGAGACAGGAAAGGTACAGGAACGTATCAGCAAGGACTCCGTCACAAGGATGCGGAGAAAGCTGAAGAAGTTCCGGAAGCTCATGGATGCCGGGGAGATGTCCTTTGATGATGTGAGATGTGCCTATGCCTCATGGAAGGGCGGTGTGAGCCACTATGACTCATACAATGTAGTTAAGAGTATGGATAAGCTCTTTGATGAGCTTTTTATCCATCCATTTATTGGAGGAGGACACAGAGATGAGCAAAACAACAATGAGCAAAAATGAGATAGAACAGAAAATAAGAGACCTGAAGACCAAGCTCTCATGTCAGGAGTCTGATATTGGGGACTGGAAGATTGCCAAGTGTATTGAGTATTCTACCCTTGGGATGGAGTCACCTTATGACCTTCAGGAACTCCACAAACAGAGACAGGTCATCCGTGATGAGATTGGAGCCTTGGAAGAGGAACTTGCCAAGTGTGAAGATGAGGATGAAGCCGCTTCTGAAAAGTAGGCGTTATTCACAAAATTATTGTCAAAAAAAGCGGAGGGTTTTTCCCTCCGTTTCGTGCTTATAAATACCGGAAATATTTCCCGAAAAGTTTTGTCAAAAGTTTTGAGAAGTTTTGACAAAAATTTTGAGCGGCTACAAAAATCTCCGCCGGATAAAAAGGTGGCTCAAAGGCCCATAAATACAGGAAATTTTCACTGTAATGTATCCTCCGCTTTTTCCGCCTTAAATCTCCGCCTGTAATGAGATTACCAAAGAAAGGAGAATGAGCAATGAAGATTGAGATTATTAACGGAGTATACACAAGGGATGATGAAGCAGCGGAATTATTAACCAGTTCAGAAGAAGAGTTTGTGGCAGCGCTGGCCCCCAAATTATTAGTTCGGCAGGAACGTAAAAAAGCCAGCGAATTAAAAGCGCAGGAAAAAGAGCGTCAGAAAGCGGAGCGCCAACAGGAGCAGGAACGCCAGAAGCGTATAGCCATGAATCGGTTAATCAATGGCGATAATTTCTGTTTGTAAGGGGAGGCGGCGCACATGGTATTAACAAAATTGTTTCAATCAATAGGGATACCGATTACGGCCAGAAATTTCATGGTAGATTACTGTGATAGCCACGGGAACCACTTTCACAAGCCAATGCAGACCATCACGCCGCCGGAATGTCTGGAGGATGACATAGAGATAGTCACCGGGATACGGGCGGAGCTAAGGCAGCAAGGCTTTACTGTCTGCGGTATATCGGAAGTCCTGGGGGATTTTGAAATGGACGAACTGGAGAACATCTTCAATGGTAGCGGTTACGGCAAGCATCCCATGAGGATATTATACATAGATGTGGATATGGCAATGAAAGAGGCCCATCCATAGTCAGATGGACAGGCCAGGCAGAGGCACACTTCTGTTCGCTTGATAATTTGATTATATAAAGGGGTGTGCCAAATGTCAAACGAACAAAGGGCGAACAGAGGGAAAACATTAAATGAAGCAAGAACGAAGCAAGAGGAATTGACCAATGAACAGCTTGTGATAAGGATTAAGGCCGGGAAGGATGTGGCCGGGAACATGGAGCAGCTGTACACCCAGGTGCGGCGCTTCATCCATGCCGTGGCCTGGAAGTACCGGGACAGCGGGGAGTTGGAGGACCTGGAGCAGGAAGGCTATCTGGCCCTGTATCCTGCCATTGATGGGTACGACCCGGCCCAGGGCGTGAAGTTCCTCACCTATGCGGAATACCACATCCGGCAGCGGATACGCCGATATCTTCAGATGAACGGCAGTTGTTTAAGACTTCCTGTCCACTGCCTGGAGAAGGTGCAGCAGTATAAGCGGTTCCGTAGTTCTTACCAGCAGGAATATGGCCGGGAACCATCAGACAGGGAGGCAGCGGCCTTTATGTGCCTCACCCTGGGACAGATAGAGGATATAAGGGAAAACGCTTGCATAGCCCGCCTGGGAAGCCTGGACAGCCCTGTAAAGGGTATTGACGGCGGGGAGGATACCACCATAGGGGAAATGGTGGCCTCTGCCGAGGATGTGGAAGGGGATGCCCTGGAGCGGATGCAGCAGGAACATCTTAAAGCAGAGTTGTGGGATTGTGTGGTCAGTCTCCCAGGGCAGCAGCCCGAGGTTATCAGGAAGCGCTACCAGGAGAATAAGACCATGGAGGCCATAGGCCGGGAATACGGTACATCAGGGGAGGCGGTGCGCCAGATACAGGCCAAGGCCCTGCGGGAATTGCGCAAGCCCAGGTATGCCAAACGGCTGCGGCCATTCGTACCGGAGTACGACAGGATTTACGGCATGGCCCTGGTGGGGAACGGAGTGGGGAAGTTCAACCGCACCTGGACCAGCAGCATGGAGCGGGTGGCCCTGGATGTGATGGACTGGGAGGAGCGGCGCCGGATGCATCTGGAGTTATTGGCGAGGGTGAGGCAGGAAGTTGTGAAATCGCAACAGGCAGAGGCTTAAAAGGAAATGAACAACAGGAATAGAGGTTTGAATCCGTGAACGGCGAGGGAACAGCGGGAAATAGTAAGGATACTGGGATTTGTGAGGCCCTAAAATGGGATAACGGGACATGGTTACGCGCGCATGTATCCCGAGATTTCGGAGTCCCTAAAAAGGTTTTGGAGTTCCCTTCCACTGCCATACCGGGCTATGGTATTACTAAAAACCTTACAAAACCCAACCTTTATATCAATAAGGGCGATTTTGCAAAACAAACATAAATACTGAGATATACAAGATTACAAAACCACGAATACGATTCTTCCAAAACAAACAAAACCAACGAATGTTAAGAAGTGTCAAGGTTAACAAACGCTAACATTTGCTAACAATGCTAAGATTTGCTAAGGTTTCAAAACGAAACGAATGCATACAAAACAACACGATTGCTAGGGAAAACTAGGGTTTTGATTCGGTAGTACTCCATTACCTTATAGTGTACTCCATTGGTAACACCGTGTAAAAGGTGTGTGCCGGATGCACGGCTTTCCATGCGAACGTTCGGAACGATAATAGCGAGCGTTCGGAACGCTGATGTTGGAATATGATGGAATGTCCGTATATTGGCCGTAGGCAGAGGGATTAAGAAAAAGCAGCAGCCCCGTTATGGTTCTGCTGCAATGTGGATAGTATTAAATGCTTAATTGGCTAAAGTCAATGGAAAAATCCTCATATATGTTGACTTTAACAGAATCGGTAAAACGATAAATGGTGGGTGGTGTTTCGTTAGCCAGGTCATACACTATAACAACCTCCCTGGCCGGGTCTATTATCCAATATTCCCGTACCCCCGCCCCTTGATAAAGAGCCAGCTTTTTGTAATAGTCCATTTGTCGGCTGGAAGGGGAAACAATCTCAATCGTCCAATCCGGTGCGCCGTGGCAGCCTTTATTATCCAATTTGTCTTTATCGCAAATTACGGATATATCCGGCTCCAGGTAATTAGTATTGTTCTTCTCGTCCTCTGCCTGAAGGAACACGGCAAACGGTGCATGGAATACTTCACAGGAGCCGTTTTTGCTGTTGATATAATTGAAAATGGTTCCGTGTAGAAAGGTAGATATTCTTTGGTGGGTAGTGTTCGGCGGTGCCATATAATAAATCTGCCCGTCTATCAGTTCTGCCCGTTCTCCATCCGGCAGGCTGTAAATATCGTCAATGGTATAGATTCTTTCTTTTGGTAATGGCATGGGTTATTCTCCTTCCTGTGGGATGTTGTCAGATTCAAGACGCTGGTCAATCGCTTTCTTTATATAACCGTTAACAGATTCACCAGCAGCAGAGGCAGCAGAGGCAATTTCCTCATACTTCTCTTTTTGAACATCAAGGGGGATTCGTTTAAGATTTTCTTTACGGTATTTAATATTCGCTTTCTTTTGCGCTTCTGTTAATGACACATATTCACCACCTTTTATAATTATAGGTAATAGGGGCTTGAAAAATACAGTTACCTACTCCACCTTATAATGATAGTATATCATAAAGTCAATAATGTGTACACATACAAAAACACCAAATATATACGTACACATTCGGCTATTATTACCATTGATATATACGTACACATATATTATAATATAGTTACAAGGTTAAGGAAAACAAAAGCAGCCGGGGCAGACAATCCCCCACAAACCTATCAATCGTATCTGTGAGCCGCAAGCAATAGACACGCAAGACTGATAGGGGCCGCGGATTTAATTCCGGTGAGGATGCGCCACGGATGGCGAACAATAGCCCGGTAAGAATCCACCAGAAGGAAAGGAGAACACACTATGTCAGAAAGAACATTACTTAAAAAGGTTAATGACCTTAAGGCCCTGGAGGCCCAAAAGAAAGCCATTGAGAAGAAAATGGAGGCCCTGCAGGAGGACATCAAAAAGGAGCTACAGGCCAGGGGCCAGGAGGAAACAGAGGTAGGTGACTGGATGGTCAGATTTAAGGTGGTTATCAGCAATAAGTTTAATGCAAAGGCATTTGCCGCCGACCATCCAAAGCTTTACCAGAAGTACATGGGCCAGTCACAGGCCATGAGATTTACCGTAAACGCACAGGGCTGAGAAAGCAAAGTATCTGGCAGAGGGGAGTAACGGCAATTACATAGAGCCTCTGCCGGGGCCACACACCAGGAAAGGAGATTGCAGGATGGCAGACTATAGCCTATCAAGAACAGAGCAGGAGGTTATTATTGGATTCAATGCGGCAGAGGATACCGCAGAGCTTTACACGGCGGACCCGGTTTGGATGCGTAAACTTGATAAGCTGGTGGCGCAGAACCCGGAACAATTCAAGGAGGGAAGGCGGGAGATATACCAGGACAGGGTAGTTGCCAAGAGGTATATGTTCCCAAAGAGATTCATCACTGTAAGGTCAAAGGATAAAGTTATGAACCTTACAGAGGAACAGAAAGCGGACATAGGAAAGCGGCTGAACGGACGTTGCTAACATTTGATTTATGCCGAAAACTAACGTGTACAGATGTAAGATAACGCTGTGAACCGCTTTCAAGGTAGAAATATCCACCTAAGGCAGGAGCGAACAAAAATGCAACACAGAATCAGGGTATTTAAAAACCCCATGCATCGGCAAATGCACAGGGCTGAAAAAACAATACCCGACCACACACCAATGCAGCAGGGATATTCTGATTATATCACAGAATCATCCCTTTGCAATCAAAAAGTAAAGGAGAATGATGCCATGCAGCAGTTTGTAATTCTCCTGGGAAAGGGAGAATTTAAGCAGATATGCAATATAGCAATGCAGATTTTATAGATGAAATCATAAATGAATTAGAAAGTTACAGCATGGACAGATTACCGCGGGTAAAGAAGCAGTGGATTCACGAGATAAATGTAAGTGATTTTCCGTTTAGAGTAAAGATACTTATGGTCTATATGGCTGGAACTGTTTGTGACTTTGTTATACAGGAGAAAAAGGAACGTAGTGTGTGACCGTAAAGGCATACCATCCCCGGAGGGCTAGAAGGTAAAGGGCGCTTCTCCTGGACACTGACGCCCCACATTAAAACACACAGAATCTTAGAAATGAGAATTTGAACCGGAGGAAAAAATTATGATGTTTAATACAATAGGGAAGATATATGACCAGATAAATGAGGGGATTCTGCCGCCCAGTGTGGAGCTGGAGGCATTTAATGCAGAACTAAATGAAATCCTCAGTCCATTAAAGAGACGTACCGATTTTGAAGAATTGGCCAGTATTTATTATGATATGGCAGCGTGTGCACAACGGTATGGCTTTACATGTGGATTTAAACAGGGTATTGGAATGATGGTCGAGTGCATGACGTGATTCAGAGAGGAAGGTTAGTCATGGTAAGGTTTTTAAAGGAGATATGCCGATTCGTCTATGGGGAACTGACTGAACCGGCGGCGGCCCTGGAGCCATTACGCAAGGAATTGAAACAAGTAATGGAACCTTTGAAAGGGCGGGAGGACTTCGAGGAGCTGGAGGAAATCTGTCTGGAGGTGAGCTGTTGCGGCCAAGAGTTCGGATTTATCAGCGGGTTTAAGTATGGAGTTGCTTTCATGATGGAGTGCCTGGAGTGGCCGGGGCAGGAATAGCGCTCTGGCCTTGGATGGAAAGGATGTGATTGCATGGCAGTGGATAAGAATGGGAAGCCTCTGCCGCCGGGAATCCGGCAGCGAGCCAATGGGAAGTATGAGGGCCGGGTAAAGGTGGATTACCAAAGTCATTCTGTCTATGGAGATACCATTACAGAAGTAAAAAAGAGAATGACGGAACTGTGGTATAAGCTGGAGCATGGGGAGTTTGTGGCAAGTTCAAAGATTACGATTGAGGAGTGGTTTAAAACCTGGATGGAGCAGTATAAGGTAAATCAGGTTAAGACAGGAACGGTTGTAGTCTATAATAATTGTTACAACCGCTATATAAAAGATGCATTAGGAACAAAGAAGCTGACAGAGATTAGAGGGGAGCACATTCAAAAGCTATATAATGATATGATTAAAAAGGATTTTTCTCATACTACTATCCGGCTTGTGTCAGCAACCCTTAGCGGTTGTTTTAAACAGGCAATGAAGAATGGGCTGATAGAGCGCAACCCTGTTCCGCTTGCAACTCTTTCTAAAGCCAAGCCTAAAGGGGGTCATAGGGTACTAACGAAAGAAGAACAGGATACTTTCATGAAATATGCCGAGGACAGTTATTTATATAACTTATTTGCGCTGGCAATCAGGACGGGTTTAAGGGGTGGGGAGTTGCGGGGATTAAAACTTTCGGACATGGACAAGGCGGCCGGATTGCTGCACATACAAAGAACACTCAAGTATGTTACAGGCCGGGGATTCTTTGAAGATACACCTAAAACGGCTACATCCAAGAGAGATATACCCCTTACCAAAGATATGATTACCATTCTGGACAGGCAGAAACAGCTTTATGGTGAAAAGGTGCTAAAAATGGACGGATACATATTTCATCTACCAGATGGCTCGCCTATTAGTGAGAAACGGGTACAGAACGGGATTGACCATGTTGTGAAACGTATTAATGCAGATGGTATAATGTTTGAACGGTTCACACCCCATTGCCTAAGACATACATTCGCCACAAGGGCTATAGAAAACGGGATGAAGCCGCAGACGTTAAAGACTATCCTGGGACATGCCAATCTATCAATGACCATGGATTTATATTCCCACGTACTCCCTACAACCAAGGCGGAGGAAATGGAGCTGATAGCAAAGGCGTTTTAAGAGCCGGGAAACTGCCACTTTTTATACCCACTCTGTACCCACATAACGGTAAATCCACATAACCAAAGACAACAAGAAGTGCCACGAAAATACTGATTCCCAGTACCCCATGGCGCATGATAAACCGCTATAAATAAGGCTTTTCTTAATTAATACTTATCCTCCCCTTTTTAAATCAGCTCCGGCGCAATGGCGTGCCGGGGCTGATTTTTTGCGGGGTGAGTGCTATTTGTTCTCATGCAGCTACTGCGAGAGCGGAATGTCATGTACGCAATCCCGTGTTGGACCCAATTCCATATATGAATACATGTTTCAGACTGCCATGGTACATACTATCCCAGAGGTGATGATTATGAAGCAGGGAGAACAGAAATCCACAAAAGAACTGGAAGAGCAGGCAAAGAATGTCGAGACATTCAATCCACGTTGGCACGACGGAGCGTTTTTGGGGCCTAATACACTGAGACAAAAGGCAGATAGTGATGTTTATGGGAAAATGGAAGGGGAGCCGTAGGGCTTCTCTTTTTTTGCGGTGAAAGTCCTGTCAAATTCTGTTCTGATTAATATACTAATGGTAAGACAAGTAAAAGGAGGGGAACATATATGCAGATAACAGATTATATCAAACCGGAATTGATTGTGGTGGCCCTTGTGCTGTATTTTGCCGGCATGTGGATTAAACAGAGTGAGACGGTAAAGGACAGATTTATCCCTTTAATCAACGGAGGGCTGGGGATTGCCATTTGCGGGATTTATGTCCTTGCCACAAGCACATGCCAGTCAGGGCAGGAAATTTTTATGGCAATATTTACTGCAATCACCCAGGGAATCCTGCTGGCAGGGCTCAGTACGTATGTCAATCAAATCATAAAGCAGATGGGCAGGGATGAGTAGAATGCAGTGTATTGAAGAAATCGCTTATAATTATCATAAACAGGACAAGATATGCGGCATACGGCCATAAAGGCCTGTAAAAAGGGAGGAGCCGGTCAGGATTTCTCCTGCCGGCTGTATTATGAAAAAAAGTCTGATTAGCAATATCAACTTACAATATATAGTATATGGGCCAAATATGAGCAGGCTATAGCGAAAATATGAACGGTTTGTAAGAAATTTGTGAATATAAAAATAGAAAATCAAAAAACCTAATTGGTTTCTGTCATAATCTCTTTCATTTGCTGGGTTACGGGATGGTAGCCGTCATTGCTGAAAAGGCCATTGAATATGCTGTCGCCTAATGCGAATAAGATGATGATAACCCCCAGGATGATGAGCGCTTTTATGAAAAATTTCATTTTGATACCTCCGGTGGTGTTTGATAAGCCAATCTACTGATACTATATCCTAATCATACTACATTATAAATCATGGGGCAATGGTTTGCGGTGGTAAATGAACTGGGGCCAAGTGAAGTGTGAATGCATGGATTATGAAGAGGGAACCGGACGGAATCCACATTTAATCCACGTGTTATCCACATGGATATCCACAATATCCACTGTAGATACAAGATGTTTTATGTGTGGAAGGGGATTATCTATATATGGTAGTTATGGGGTTGTGGATAAGATAGGACGACAGAACATGGGGGTGGAACTGGCAACAGACGGCCCCATTTCAGCGATATTTTGCGTATGGAGCGATTGGTTTTTCTGATATTCATCAACCCAGTGCGCTAACGATGTAACATCTGGTTATCCCAACCTACGAACTGTCAGTGCAGCATTGTTACCAAGCTCGAAATAGAGTTCTATGGTTCTAAGCCGTTCAGTTAAAGAATAAATCAGTAACTTTTTTAAAACAACATGGGTTTATGCCATTATTGTGTCCAGTTTTGGCGGTTATTGCTTGCTTGGTTCTGATAGAAGAGGGCGAGGGGGAAAATATAATGAAAGAGTACTTGTCATAAAGAAGAAAATGGACTAAATTATAGATATGAGTGCAGGCTGTTTTATTAGACAATGATTGAACATTGCGAAGATTGTTTTAATGATGTATGAAACATCCCTGCGCAGATATATAAAGGTAGAATTGATTTTAAGAATATGTTATGATGAAAAAATGTGAATCAAAAGAGTCTGTTATGTATTGCAGAATTGCGACGATAACGGATGAATCGGATTAATGTTCATAACTGAAAATAATGATGGAGAGGTTGAAAAATATGGGAAGGAAGGATAAAAGCCTCGAGGATAAGGCATACAATTACCTGCATGACTTGATAATTCAGCATAAACTGCAGGCAGGCAAGCGTATAATCGAAAGTGATATAGCAGATTGTCTCGGAATGAGCCGAACGCCGGTACGCGCTGCTTTGCGGCGTCTGGAGGATGAAAAGCTGGTTTATAGTTTGCAAAATCTGGGTACATTTGTGGAGCAGTTAACGGTTAAGGATGTTCTGGAAATGAATGAACTTAGGATTATACTCGAAGTTAAGGCGCTGGAATCATGTATCATGAAGGCCAGTGATGAAGAAATTGATGAATGTATTAAAGTGACGGAGTCTATTTCAATAGCGGATTCTGCTCAGGATATCAAGTCTAAAGATGAATATTTTAATAAGTTTATAATTCGTTACTGTGCAAATTCTCGAATACTTGATATTTTGAATTCTCTGAATGCTGAGCTATCCCACCCGCGTCATTTGGTTGCATTTACTGAAAAAAGGCTGAATCTTATGAAGCAGGATCATCTTAAAATACTAAAATATATCAAAGACAGAAATTATACGCGGGCAGCCAAGGCATTGGAAAAGCATCATAATAACAGATATTATGGTTTTATGGAAGAATATATGAAGATGATAATAAAATAAACGTTGATTTCCATATAAGAGGTACTGTGCAGATTAAAGCGCAGTACCTCTTTATTTTGGTATATTAGTGACAGAAAATAAGAATTGTTAAATATAGCCAAAAAAAAATATTAAAAACATAATAAGTACAATATAAATACAATTGATATTGACTTTGTACTTTTTGAGTAGTATACTTTTTATAAAAGACGGGAGGAGATACCGCAAATGATTGTTGATGTACATGCTCATTATATCCCTGCTTGCTTAGCCGAAATTGATAGGTTTAGTGATTTTTTCAAAGTGGAAGAAGACAAAAATGAAAAAAAAATATTTATTAAAAAAAGAGAACTAGGACCATTGAACAGAGGATTGATTAATCTTGATGAACAGCTTATTGATATGGATAAAGCTGGTATAGATATGAGATTTATCTCACTTCCTCCGTTCGTATTGAACTATGAAGACAAGCGATGCACGGATTGGGCACATGAATCAAATAAAGCGTTGTCAAAAGATGTGGCCTTATATAAGGACAGGTTTAGATATCTGGCCACGCTTCCCATGAAGGATATGGATGGCGCCATACGTGAACTGGATAGTGCAATTAATGATTCCTTGTGTTCTGGCGTTGAAATAGCAACTAACATTGCCGGCATGGAGTTGGATGATGAGTATCTGGCACCTTTCTGGCAGATGGCAGACCAAAATGAGGTTTTTGTATTGCTGCATCCCCACTACACAATTAAATCAACCAGGTTAGAGAGATATCACTTGAGGAATTTGATGGGAAATCCTTTGGATACCACTATTGCTGCATTTGCTCTTATGACAGGGGATATAACAAATAAATATCCTGGCGTAAAAATATGCTTCTCTCATTCAGGGGGATATACGCCATATGCGATTGCCAGATTTGAGCATGCAAGAAAGGTTAGGAAGGAGTTCAGAGAGATACACAGAAGCTATGGTGAATGCTGCAAGAGCTTTTACTATGACACTATTTTACATGATGCTGAGACGCTGCAGTTTGTGGAATCGAAAGTAACCTCCTCCCATCTTCTCATGGGAACTGACTATCCTTTTGATATGGGAGATGATGAACCTGTAAATACTGTTTCTTCCATGAGTATAACTAAGGAGGAAATTGCGGACATTTTGGGGGGGAATATTAAACGGCTGATAAAAAAGAATATATAAATTTTTACCAGAAACATGATAAAACGTAACATAAAAAGTATGAGCGGAAACATTTGGAGGTGATTAACATGATAGGTGACGTTTATGAATATGTGAAGACACATCATTCCGGGATATTGGACACGTTTAATACACTTCATTCTATGCCTGAACCAGCATTCAGAGAGCTACATACAGCAGATTATTTAAAGACACAGTTAGCGAAAGCCGGATTTACTGTAAAAGGAGATTTTGCAAAAACAGCTGTGTTAGGTATATGGGATACCGGAAAAAGCGGAGCAGCTATTGGAATAAGGGCAGATATGGATGCGCTTGAACATGAGATTGATGGAAAAGCGGTTTATATTCATTCCTGCGGTCATGATGCTAACTGCACAGCTGTTCTTTGGGCGGCAAAGGCCCTTATGGAAACACAACAGCTAAAGACAGGAAGCCTGAAGGTTTTGTTTCAGCCAGCTGAGGAAACTTTGCAGGGAGCAGAAGCAGTCATTGAATCAGGAGTATTAGATGGTACGGAGTATCTTGTAAGTACACACCTAAGACCTCAGGAGGAGCTGCCGATGGGTAAGGTTTCACCAGCAGTTCTGCACGGGGCATCTGGACATATCAGGGTAAAAGTTTACGGTCATGAAGCCCACGGAGCAAGGCCGCAGCAAGGTGTGAACGCAATTCTGGCTGCTGCAAATATTATAGGGGCAGTTAATGCACTGCAGTTTAATCCCACTATACCGCATTCGATAAAACCAACAAAGATTAGCAGTGGAGCCAATCCGTTTAATGTAATCCCTAATTTTGTTGAAATAATGTTTGATATCAGGGCGCAGACAAACGAGCTGATGGAGATGCAAAAAGAAAATATAATGAGAGCTGCTGTAAAGAGTGCAGAGTCTGCAGGCGCAGAAGCAGAAGCAGAATGGCTTGGCGGTGTGCCGGCGGCAAGCAGATGTGATGAATTGATTACAATCGCGGAAGATGCTATTAAAAAATCATTGGGGGAAGATGCATTAGGCCCTACAATTGTAACACCCGGAGGTGAGGATTTCCATAATTATCCTGTTGCAATTCCAGGGCTAAGGACTACAGTATTAGGAATAGGAGCCGGGTTGACTCCGGGGCTGCATATGTCTGACATGACATTTGACACAAGTGCCATTTTTAATGCTGTTACTGCTATCAGTTCTACAGTTGTTCATATATCAAAGCAAACATTTTAAATCAGGGGGTTAGTCATGAAAGAATATTTAAAGCAGCTGGAAATCATAGAAGACAGCCTTGTGGATAGCGTAGATGGTGAAAAGTTGATGGGGTATACTTCTGACATTGCGAAATGGGTTCGTATTTCCGGAACACAGGAGGAAGTAGACAGTCTATTGTATTGTGAAAAGGTGATGCAGGAAATTGGTTACAATACTAAACTTACATATCATGATGCATTTATCAGCGTTCCTGTTGAGTCACATGTTGAAATGCTGTCACCTAAACAGATGAGTTTTAAATCACTGACGCATTGCTTTACAAAGTCAACGGCGGAAAACGGTATGGAAGGTTTTGCAGTTGAGGCGGATTGTCCTAATATACGTGGATTGATTGTGATGATAGATGGCCTGCCTAATGCTGACCAGGTAAGGGATATGCAGCAAATGGGGGCTGCTGCAGTGATTTATGTACAGGACAATCATTTGCATAATTCACCGGTATCATCTCTTTGGGGGGGCCCCACAGAGAAAACAGAGAAGCTGTTACCGCAAATACCAGTAGTGTCTGTCGTACGCCAGGATGGCGCAGCCATACGGGAGCAAATGAAAAAGGGGACTGTAAAGATATGGATACAGACTGTGGTAGATACAGGCTGGAGAAAAGTTCCTCTTCTTGAGGCAGAAATGAAAGCAGAAGATACGGATGATTTTCTGCTATTCGGAAGTCATATAGATTCTTGGGATTATGGTGCGATGGATAATGGGGCAGCTAATGCTACAATGATTGAATGTGCAAGATTACTTGCCTCAGAACAGAGGTCATGGAAACGGGGCCTCAGACTTGCATTTTGGGCTGGACATTCACAGGGAAAGTTTTTCAGTTCCGCATGGTATGCAGATAATCATTTCGAGGAATTAGAAAAGCACTGTGTGGGCTATGTGTATGTAGACTCGACCGGAGGTAAGGATGCAGTAATTATTGATGAGGCGCCTGTAATGCCACAGACGAAAAAACTTGCAGCATCTGTAATCGAAAAACAGACCGGAGTAACATTTATTGGAAAACGGATAGGACATTTCGCTGACCAATCATTTTACGGTGTGGGGCTTACCTCCATATTTGGGACATTTTCTGAGCAGGATATTGAAAAGACACGGGATATACTTTCATTCCGTACCGGCACACCTAAGCATGCCGGCGGACTTGGCTGGTGGTGGCATACCCGGCACGATACCATGGATATCATTGATAAGGACATTCTTGTAAGGGATACAAAAGTTTATGTTGGAGTAGTGTGGCGGCTCCTTTGTTTTCCTATACTGCCCTATGATTTTAGGGAAGCGGTAAAGGAAATGAAAGAAACGGTTAGGTCCCTTAGCAGTTCCTTGGGGGATAGATTCGATTTAATGCTTCTTGAAGAGCGGATTAACCAGTTGGCAAGCAGGTTGGATAATCTGTATAATCGAATAGAAAATAATGAAGTTTCTATTGAAGATGCAGAAAATATTAATACTATGCTGCTAAAACTTTCGCATAAAATCGTGCGCATAACCTTCCATGGTGAAAACCATTTTGATTTTGACCTTTCAGGAGCAATGTATCCAATTCCATCCCTTAGCGATGGTGTCCGTCTTGCGGATTGCGATAAGGCCTCATACAGGTATTTTGTTCTTCGTACCCAACTGATGAGAGGATACAATCGTGTGATGAGCTACGTGAGTGAAGCGGTAGATTTGCTGAAGGATTATATATAGTATAATAAAATACTCATATGGGGGCAGATGCTTTATACGGTTTTGGGCGGGGTGGCTCATACCGGAGTAAAAATATAAAGGAGGGGTAAAGAATGTCGAAGTACAGACAAAACGAAAGTTGGATAAGTAACAAGTTTGTAGGTCAGCTTGGCATAGAAGCTTTCATGCCTAATGCAAACATGGGGTTAGAAGAAAAGGGCTTCAAGCATGTTGACATACAAAGGGCAAACAGGCGCATGACCTGTTTGCGGGCTATGCCTAAAGCATGGTGCGCTGTGGCTGAGCAGCAAGAAAAGTTAGCTGACGAAGCTGCTGCAAGGGGAAGTGTGGTTACTGCCGGTGCATTTTATCATCGTGCAGCTCTTTATTATGGCAAGGCACAGCTTTATCACCACAAAGATGATGCAATGAAATTGAATCTTCATGCCTCATGCGTACGGTGCTATGAAAAGGCCATAGCTGGTTATGACTACACAATTGAACGTGTTGTGCTGCCTTTTAACGGTAAGAATATTTACGGTATTTTCCATGCGCCGAAAGAAGCTGTGAATCTGCCAACGGTTTTGTTTACTCCAGGAATGGATATGATTAAGGAGGATTATCCAAATCTGAACGATAATTTTTTTGTACGCAGAAACATGTGTGTGCTGGTAATGGACGGTCCTGGTTTTGGTGAAACCCGCGTTCACGGTCTGCCTGTGACGCTTACAAATTTTCCTGAAGCCGCTTCCCTGTTTTTAGATTGGCTTTGTAAACGTCCTGAGGTTAATCCGAATCAAATCGGAGTTTTTGGCGGCAGCATGGGGTCATACTATGGCCCTACAGTTGCGGCGCATGATTCCAGAATTAAGGCCATTGTTGGACTGCTGGGATGCTATCTGGAGAAAGACCTGCAGTTTAATTCCTGTCAGCCAGGTCTTCGCAATAACTTTAAGTATATGTGTGATATATATGATGACGAACAGTTTGATGAGTTTGTAGGAAAAATGACCCTTGAGCGGGTGGTGGATAAATTGAAAGTGCCTTTCCTTATGTCTACAGGCGAGTTTGATGAGATGTGCCCGCCCGAGCTTACGGAACGGTTCTTTAATATGCTGGATTGTCCAAAGGAAATGTGGATTATGGAGGGCGAGTTTCATTCCTGTGCAGGTATGTATCATGAGCTGTTTGCATGGGCGATAGACTGGTTACGTGAGGCGCTGACGAAAGGAAAGCCAGAGAATCTGGCAGTCAAGAAGGTTATTCATGAGCGGTGGTAAGGCAATTGATTTGATAAAAGAGGAGGTAATAGTATGAAGAAGGTCTTATGTATATTGTTGGTAGCAGCGATGATGTCTTCCGTATGCGCTTGTGCGGCTCCTGCTGTGAAGGAGACATCTGCAGAAGTAAAATCCCCCCAGGAGCCAGATGCTACAGAAGGACAGACGACCGAAGCTGTCACAGATTATGAATACCCTGAGATGACAATTATTTTGGCTCATTCAGGTGCAGCCACTGATGCGAGACAGGACGGTGCTCTTGCGATTGAAAAGTATATTGAAGAAACTTCCGGAGGAAAGATTCAAGTAGATGTATATCCGGCTGGTCAGCTGGGGGATTCAAATACTCTTATTGAGTCCGTACAGAATGGTGGAATCCAAATGTGTGTACAGCCTCCTGCAAACGTATGTGCATTTAATCCCCTGCTTTCTATTCTGGATGTTCCATATTTTTTCCCTCCGGACATAGAAAAGGCGCGCGCAGTATTTAAGACAGAAGCAGCAGACACTTTACTGGATACTATGCAGGATTATGATATGGTAGGCTTGGGGTATTGGGTGGATTTATTCAAAGCGTTTACTAGTAATGTACCGTTGCGCACTCCTGATGACTTTAATGGATTAAAATTCCGCGTAATGGCTTCTCCTGTTCTTATGAAGTTTATTGAATCTTTGGGGGGAACAGCGCTTACAATTGATTACCAGGAAACCTTTACAGCATTGCAGACCGGGGCCATTGATGGTCAGGAAGCGGGAATAGGAGCTGGAATTTACAATATGAAGTTTTATGAAGTACAGAAATATATGGAGATTACAAACCATATTCTTGCTTCTCAGCTGGTATTTGCTAACAAAGCCTGGTTTGACGGCCTGGATAATGAGTGTAAGCAATTGGTCATGGACGCTGTAAATGTTGCTGGAAATGATGCTTATCAGGCAGTTAGAAGTGACATAGAGCAGACTGCATTGGATGCCATTGGGGCGCAATGTGAAATTATCAACCTTACCGAGGAAGAATTACAGGCGATGTCTGACGCATGCCGTCAGCCTTGTCTTGATCTTTACATTGAGAGTAACGGCGAAGCAGGTCAAAAGATTCTTGATGCATTCAATGCTGATATTGCAAAGCTTAACTGATAATTTATTGGTAGGCTGTCGCTCAAACAATTTTTCAATTGCAAAAGCGGCAGCCCAATACCTTATATAAGCTTCTGTAAGCGAGGTATCGGCTTGCTAAGATGATGGACAGAAGGGATATGATTTTATGAACAAAACAATTGAAAAGTATAGGGCGTTTGACGTGGTTTTCAAAAAGTTTGAACTTACGTTTTGCGCGTTATCCATATTGTTCGTTACTTCCTTAGTTACTCTGGGAATAATATTAAAGAATTTTTTTGGCTACTCCTTTCCTTGGACAGAAGAACTCTGCCAATATATTATGGTATGGGTAGCATGTATTGGCGGTGTTATCAGTGTTGAAAAACATGAGCACGTTAGTGTTGATATTATATATAATATAATTCCTAAAAAGATACATCCATATTACCAGATGGTGCTTGCTGTGATTTCAACGGTATTTCTGGCTATATTTGCTTATTTTTCCTATCTGGAAGTTATTTCAATTAAGGCGACCGCCCGTACCAGTGTAACGATGCCGTGGTTTCAGATGTGGTGGATGTATCTTGGAACTTTGATTGGATGCGGTCTAATGGCTGTTGAGTATTTTAAGACGATATTTGTTCTCTTCAGGAAAGGGAAGATAAAAGAGAAAGATGACATAGAAATGGAAGACCTGGACAAGCTTGAAACCATGTAATGGGGGAAGGGGGAACTAATGACTGCGGGAATGTTTATTATAGCTCTTTTGGGATGTCTATTCCTTGGTATACCAATTTTTATCGCTATGATGATACCCAGTACATATTATTTATTAAATGTGCTTAATATGCAGCCGATAATGGCGGTATCGTCATTTACAGCAGGTCTTAATAAGTTTTCTACACTATGTCTGCCATTCTTTATTTTGGCGGCAAGTGTAATGGGGAAAGGCCAGATAGGCAGCCGGTTATTGAAGTTCTGTCGGAGTATTGTAGGCCATATGTACGGCGGTATTGGTATGACGGCAATTGTGTGCTGTATAATAATAGGTGCGATATCAGGCGCATCTACAGCGGGCATATTGATTATTGGGGCCCTGATTTATCAGGAAATGATTGACAATGGTTATCCCCGGGGATTCAGCGCCGGACTTATTTGTACTGTTAGTTCGGTAGGGATGCTGATTCCGCCTGGTATAGCGTTTGTAGTATATGCAATGAATACCAATACATCTGTACTTAAGCTGTTCATGGGAGGTTTAAGTTCCGGCATAATTATGGCGACTGTGTTTGCAGTATACGTATATATCTATGCACGCAGGCATGGGGTGCCCAGGCTTCCCAGGATTAATTTTAAGGAATTCTGTGTTGCAGTAAAGGACTCTATTTGGGCACTTGGGCTTCCGATTATTATTATTGGTACAATGTATACCGGTATTTGTACGCCAACAGAGGCCGCGGCAATATCTGCTGTGTATGCAATTTTTGTGGAAATGGTTATATACAGGGATGTGGATTTTAAGATGCTGATTGATATCTGCGGTGATTGTGCAAAAACGGTATGTACAATTTATATATTGCTTGCGGCAGGTCAGCTTCTGGGGTATGTAATGACACTTGCACGAATACCTCAGCTTATGGAGGCGATGCTGGGCAGTACATCCAGATTGATGATATTGCTGGTCATAAATATAATGTTCCTTATTGCAGGTATGTTTATGGGAGCAGGATCCTCAATTGTGATAATTATGCCTATGGTGTATCAGTTGGCGTTAAAGGCTGGAATAGACCCTATTTTTATGGGGAATGTTGTTGTTACTAATTTAGCGATAGGAATGAGTACGCCTCCCTTTGGATTAAATCTGTTTGTAAGCACTAAGGTGATGAAATTGTCTTTCGTAGAGATTGTAAGGTCTTCAATGCCTTTTATAATGTTGACAATAGTAGTACTTGTAATTATCACACTGTTTCCTGGTTTATCCATGTTCCTTCCGAATCTGTTGGTTGAGTAATAGAAATAAAGGAGTTAGCATATGGAAAGTTCAAAGGCTGCACTTATTGTTGTTGATGTGACCCGGGCACATTTTGATTATGATTTTAACTATCTTCCGGTGCCGGAGGATGATTGCGAACGGGTACTTGAGGGTCTTATAAAAGTCATACCAGAGTTCCGAATACGTAATCTTCCTGTGATATTTGTGAGAACAGGTCATAAGATAAACCCTCTGACAGGAGAGACTATGTCTATGGCAAGTCCTTTCTGGCGATATCAGATGGAAAAGAAAATAAGCATTGGAGGCCATATAAGAAGGCCTGTAAATACTGAGAATTCACCTGCCATGGAGATTATGCCGCAGCTTGGTGCAACGAATAATGATATTATAGTTCATAAACAGAGGTACAGTGCATTTATGGGTACCCCACTTGAAATGTATTTAAAAGTGATGGGGATTGATACATTATTTTTTGCTGGTGCAAATACTAATAATTGCGTGCTTTGTACCGCATTTGAGGCATATAATCGGGATTACAGCGTCATTGTCATTGAGGACTGCTGTGCAAGCATGAATGGAAAGGATTACCATGAACTGGCCATAAAACAAATCAAGGCGTCTTTAGGATGGGCAGTGGACAGCGGCTCTGTGGCAGATATACTTGACGGAAGGATTGAATTGTAGCATGACAGCAAAAACATTCTGCTTTGGTGGGGTGTTTTTGCTTGTTTTAATGTGTACGGCGGGCGGGCAGGATGATAAAAGTCTGCAGCCCGTCTGATATCGGGAATCAAAAGAAAGGAATGGCTTCATGGAAACAAAATATTTTCATCCGGACAACCTGGAAGAAGCTGTAACACTTTTGGAGGAGAATGAAGGTGCAGTGCTGGTGAATGGTGGTTCTGATATCATACCGAGTATTTCGGCTGGAAAAATACAGCCCACGGGAATCATTGATTTACGCAATATAAAAAGTATGAACACGATTGCGGATGATGGTCAGTATGTGCATATTGGCGGTAATGTGACTTATCGCCAAATTCAGATTTCAGCCGTGTGCAACAAAATTGGGGGACTGCTTAAATCAGTGAGCTGTATCGGAAGTCCGGCCATACGTTCAGTTGCAACAGCCGCTGGCAACATTGCAACGGCTGCCCCTTCAGCAGACTGCGCGTCCATGCTGTTGGCTCTCAACACAGAATTGGTACTGGTAAGTTCACGGGGGGAACGTATCGTCAAGCAAAAGGATATTTATATTGATGCATATAAAACTGATATAAAGAGAAATGAAATAATAAAGGAGATGCGTTTTCCAAGTTTGGGCTGTAATACAGGCAGTGGATACGCCAGATTTTCACGCAGAAAGTCCCAGGATATTGCTAAGATTATAGCTGGTGCTGTCATTACAATAGATAAGAAAGGCCAATGTGAGGGTGCTTCTATATCATTAGGAGCGCTAAATGCAACAGCAGTTCTGGCGCCCAGCGTCGAAGACAGAATTGTGGGATTAAACCGAGATGATGCAGTTAGTCTTATTATGAAGTTTTTTCCGCGGGAAGCAGGACTGAGAGAAAGTTATTTTAAAAAGTACAAAGAAGAAACCACCTGTTATGCGATTGCTGAGGCTGTACATATGGCTTTTACAGAAACTCAAGGGAGGATATTGCATTATGCCCATAGTACATTTTAATTTAAATGGCAAGACTGTATGCATTGAGGTAGACGGGACGGAACGATTGATTGATACTATACGTAACCGATTTTTATTGACGGGAACAAAGAAGGCATGTAATACGGATGACTGCGGTGCATGCACGGTACTGATTGATAATATGGCAGTCCGTTCTTGTGCATATCTGACCTGCATGGCAGAAGGGAAGAATGTGGTAACAATTGAAGGGCTGGGTACGCCCTGGCATCTCCACCCGCTTCAGAAAGCTTTTATAGATGCAGGAGCGGTGCAGTGCGGTTACTGTACACCGGGTATGATAATGACAGCTTATGCGCTGTTGGAGGAGAAAGAGAATCCCGGTGATGAGGAGATAAGAATGGCAATATCAGGAAATCTATGCCGTTGCACAGGTTACCAAAAGATTGTCAACGCTGTTAAATTGGCAGCAGAGAGAAGGCTGCAGACTGCAAACCACAGTTGGGAGGAAGTTAAGTGATTTTAAATGAGTCATATATTGGACAGAGATATAACAGACCTGACAGTATAAGCAAGGTGACTGGGTATGCAAAGTATACTGCGGATTTGATTGCGGGGAGAACAGATGTGCTTGTGGCAAAAGTTTGCCGGATTGATTGTGCATGTGCAAGCATAAAAACGATAGATGTAGATGAAGCGAAGAAAGTACCTGGAGTTATTGCGGTTTTGACGGCTGATGATTTATTTGACAGTCCTAAATATGGATATATTCTTAAGGATAAGCCAATTTTGGCAAAAGGTGAGATAGTATGTGATTGTGATTCATTGGCTTTTGTAGCGGCAGAAACGGAAGAGGCCGCGAACAAAGCTGTCAGTCTGATAAGCATTGAGTATGATGTTCTGCCGTGGGAGACAAACCCCTGCAGGAATATTTGTCCAGAAGCAAAATTGGTGAGAAAGGAGTATGCCGCCGCAAAGTGTGGAAATGTATCAAATGATGTGCGGGTCGAAAGAGGCGACATGGAGAATTCCTTTTTAAAAACCGCATGTGAAATAAAAGCAGATTTTCGTACACCTATTGTAGAACACGCATCATTGGAACGGGATATCGCAATTGCGGAACCGGATTATATGAATGGTGGATTAACCTTATATTGCCCGGTGCAAAATGTGCATGGTATGCGGGAAGGTATATGCGAAGCGCTTAATTTGCCTGTCAGCAAGATAAGGGTAATCAGCCCTCTGATTGGCGGCGGTTTTGGCGGGAAAGAGTGTTCGTCCGTGGATTGCGGCGTGGTTGCCGGAGTTCTGGCGCTTTTTACAGGACGCCCGGTCGTGTATGAAATGACACGGGAAGAGGTATTTCGTTATACCAGTAAACGGCATCGTAGTTACATAAGATATTATCTTGGTGTGGATGAGGAGGGATGTATTACTGAGATGCAGTCTGAAGCAATTTTCGATAAGGGTGCTTATAAATCAGTGGATGTAATTCCTCATAGGTCTGCGCTGCTGTCAGGGGGGCCTTATTCAATACCAGTTGTGAATGTCAGGAACCGGTCGGTATATACAAATCATGTTTACGGCGGCGCGTTCAGAGGATTAGGCGCGCCTCAACAGCAGTATGCCTTAGAGTGCATTATCGACGATATGGCGCGAACAATAGGGATGGATCCGATTGAATTCAGGCTAAAAAATTTGATTAAAGAAGGTTCTACTACTATATTTTCTCAGAAAATGAATAAAAATGATGTGTCGGGTATACGGCAATGTATTGAGAAAGTGAGGAATGCATTAGATTGGGACAAGCCTTTGGATAACTCGAATCCATATATCAAACGAGGAAGGGGCATAGCATGCTATATGTATGGCACTGGAAGTTCATTTCCAAAGGATGCCGGTCATGTATATCTGGAGTTAAATCTGGATGGTTCCTTAAGTGTAAATGTGGCTCAGAATGAGATGGGGCAGGGACTGATTGCTGCAATGAGTCAGATAGCTGCAGAAGCAATGGGAGTTTCCATAGAAGATGTAAATATAGGGATATCTGATTCCATGTGTGCGCCTGAGGCTGGTCCCACATCTGCATCGAGAGCAACTGTATTTCAGGGAAATGCAATTATCAGTGGTTGTCATTCATTGAAGAAGAGAATGCTGGATGTTGCATCAGGCATTTTAAAGGAATATGCCGATGAATTAGCTATAAAAGACGGTGTGATATTTTCTAAGAAGGATTCAGAAAAAAGAATACTATTAAAATCAGTTGTTTCAGCAGCAAGGGTTTCCCAGGTGCCGTTGGCAGAGGTGGGAAACTGGTATCCACCCATGACTGAAAAGGATATCAATAATCGGAATCAGACTACGCGGTGGGTAACATTTGCATATGGGGCTCATGGCGTCATGGTAGAAGTGGATACTAGAAATGGTATGATTACTGTGTGTAAATCCGTACAGGCAACAGATGTTGGCAAAGCAATTAACCCGGATACCGTCGAAGGACAGATGGATGGCGGAGCTGCACAGGCTTTTGGGTGGGCACTTATGGAGGAGTGTTTTTTAAGGAAAGGAATGGTTAAAGAAGCTTCACTTCATGAATATCTGATTCCCACTTCCATGGATATACCTCATTTAGAATCCATAATTGTGGAATCTGAAAGTGATTTAGGGCCATTTGGCGCCAAAGGGATAGGGGAGCCAACGATTCTAGGCGGAGCTCCGGCAATAAGGAATGCAGTATTGGATGCAACAGGCCTTGCGATGTATGAAATTCCAATGACGCCGGTCAGGGTTATGGAGGCAATTGTACAGGCAGAGTCGGCGACGGATACAGAGAAGAAACCATTTTTCAGGGTACCACTGCAGCCTCTGATATGGTGAAAAGGGATGCTGGAAACGCTATTTGCTGCCGATATCAAATGAGGCTGCTGTCACGCCTGCGTCTGTGTCAAATCTGATAATATGGGCAGCAGAAGGCAGCAATGCTGCAAAAGTAAAGTGAGATGGTAATGATATTTGGCTGTGAGCCATGGAAAGAATACCCGCCATAAGATTATTAATGATTCGCCATGCAAGTGGATTTTTAACAGGCAATATGCTATACTGAGTACCTAATAACGGATGGGAGGGACAGAGGATGAATTTAAAAGAATGTGAACAGCAGCTGAAAGATGTCACAGAGCAGATAAACATGCTTGTGCGTAAACGTGAAGAGGTCCTGCTGAAATGGCAGCAGGCTTTTGATGCAGAAAGCAGCCAGGAGGTTACCTGCATATGTGAAAAAACAGATTCGGGATATGCGATTGTACTGATAAATGGGGAGTCTAAACAGATTGTATCAGAGGTATGGGATATGGATTTCCAGGGCGATTCTGAATCCTATTATAAGCAGGTAGAGCACGGAATCTGGAAACATAAGGCCCTGAATAAGCGTCAGGATGATTTGCCGGATTGGCAGAGAAACCTTATTTTTGCAAAGGCAGCAGAACTCAGAAAAAACATGGTTGGATAGGATGAATGAAAACCTTAGGGCTTATGATTTTGCACAGCATTGGCAAATTGGTTTGAAATTCCAACCCATTAAGACGGGTTTCCAACATGGGATTTCATTAGTTATGATTGACCTCCATATAACTGTCGGGGATATCGAGCCGCATAATGCTTAGGACGATTGGGTACAGAAGGGGAGATTAGGAGGATTAAAGGGAATAGAACCATGCTTTCTGAATGTATTTTCTGTAATGAATATGGGGAGAGAAAAACAAAACTTCATTTTCTCAACAGACCCAGGTGTATTCAAAAGTCCAAACAGTAAACAATCAAAAAAGTGCTGGAGTCCCTTTGAAATAAAGGATTCCGGCACTTTCGGCACATGGAGACAACAGGACTCGAACCTGCGACCCTCTACACGTCAAGCAGATGCTCTCCCAGCTGAGCTATGTCTCCAACGAAACTAATTATATCATATAGTCGGGCAGGATGGCAAGCAGTTCTTGCAATGAATCATAACCCTGAATCGGAATCGTTACTGTTCAGAGGCTAACTTGTAAAGAAAGAACCCATGGTGTAGACTGGAAGC
>NZ_SPHO01000021.1 GCF_005845215.1 Clostridium sp. 1001271st1 H5 | reverse complement strand
GCTTCCAGTCTACACCATGGGTTCTTTCTTTACAAGTTAGCCTCTGAACAGTAACCAAATCCCCGGAACCCGGGGACTGCCTCTGCGGGCCTTCTTACTATATTTCGCACATTCATCTGCCTGCTAAACAGCCAGGCGTCAGCCGGTATCATTTACTTTCCCTGTCCATAATAAGCATTCGGCCCATGCTTGCGCATGAAATGCTTATCCTGCATACACTGGGGAGCTGGCCCTGCCTGGGGATTGATAAGTTCCGTCATGAAATTCATCCTGGCAATCTCCTCCAGCACAACCGCATTGTGGACAGCCTCAGCCGCATCCTTTCCCCAGGTAAAGGGACCGTGGTTCTTGCACAGAACAGCCGGAATATAAACCGGATTTTTACCCTGGAATGTCTCTATGATGACCCTTCCCGTATTTTTCTCATAGCCATCCTCGATTTCCTCTGCCGTCAGGTTTCTGGCACAGGGAATCTCACCGTAAAAATAGTCTGCATGGGTGGTGCCATAGCAGGGAAGGGCCCTGCCCGCCTGCGCCCAGGCCGTTGCATGAGGGGAATGGGTATGGACAATACCGCCTATCTCCTTAAATGCATTGTACAGCTCCACATGGGTGGCTGTGTCAGAGGAAGGATTCATCTCCCCCTCCACCTTATTGCCCTCCAGATCCATAACCACCATATCAGATGGCTTCAATACATCGTAATCCACGCCGCTGGGTTTTATGACAAACAATCCCGTTTCCCGGTCAATGCCGCTGACATTACCCCATGTGTAGGTGATGAGGCCCCTGCAGGGCAGCTCCATATTGGCTTCATATACCTTTTGTTTCAGTTCTTCTAACATAGTCTGTATCCGCTCCCGTTCCTGTTAATCCTTCTATGCTCACAGCTTAATCCTTCATATGCTCCACAGCAGCCTTCTCAATGGCAAGGCCCTCTGCATACCGCTTCATGAATGCCTCGAATCCTTCCACATCCTCCTTCACAGGCTCCATTCTGGTTCCCTTGTCTCCTGCAAAGACCTTGTCTGCCAGGTAAGCGTCCAGGGTTTCGCCCTCTTCCCTGCACCTCATATAGGCGGCCAGCAGGGCAATGCCCCAGGCTCCTCCTTCCCCGGCTGTCTCCATGACAGAAACCGGCGCGTTCATGGCTCCCGCCAGGATTCTCTGGCCCACGCCCTTTGTCTTAAAGAGGCCGCCATGGCCCAGAAGGCTGTCCACCTTCACATGCTCCTGCTTAAGCAGGATATCCATGCCTGTCTTAAGGGCGCCTAAGGAGGTGTACAGGTGCACCCTCATGAAATTCGCCAGGCTAAACCGGCTGTCCGGCGTGCGCACAAACAGGGGACGGCCTTCCTCAAAGTGGGTAATGTGCTCCCCTGAGAAATAATTGTAGGCCAGCAGACCGCCGCAGTCAGGGTCGCCCTCCAGGGCCTTGTTGTAAAGGGTACCGTAAAGCTGGTTCATGTCCGCCTTCACGCCCATTGCCTCTGTAAACTCCTTAAACAGGTTCACCCATGCATTCAGGTCCGATGTACAGTTGTTGCAGTGCACCATGGCAACCATGTCGCCTGCCGGAGTGGTCACCAGGTCAATCTCCGGATACACATGCTCCAGCTCCTTCTCCAGTACCACCATGGCAAACACGCTGGTACCCGCGGACACATTGCCGGTGCGGACAGCCACGCTGTTGGTGGCCGCCATGCCGGTGCCCGCGTCGCCCTCAGGCGGACACATGGGAATGCCTGCTTTCAGGTTTCCGGACACATCCAGCAGCTTTGCGCCTTCTTCGGTCAGGACGCCTGCATCCTCTCCCGCCACCAGGGCCTTGGGCAGGATATCCCGCAGCTTCCACGGGAAATTCTCCCCTGCCACCAGTTCATCAAACTGCTCCACACGCTTCTGGTCAAAATCCCTGGCATGGATATCCACCGGAAACATGCCTGCCACGTCGCCGATGCCGAGGACGCGTCTGCCGGTCAGTTTCCAGTGCACATAGCCCTCCAGCGTGATAAGATAATCTATATCCTTCACATGCTCTTCCTTATTGAGAATGGCCTGGTACAGGTGGGCAATGCTCCATCTCTGGGGTATATTGTACCGGAATACCTCTGTCAGCTTTTCAGCGGCAGGTCCTGTAATGGTATTTCTCCAGGTGCGGAAGGGCACCAGAAGCTCTCCGTTCTTGTCAAATGCCATATAGCCGTGCATCATGGCTGAAAAACCAATGGAACCAATGGTGGTCAGGGTAATGCCGTATGTTTTCTGTACATCCTCAGCCATCTTACCGTAGCAGTCCCGGATGCCGTTCCAGATGTCCTCCAGGGTATAGGTCCAGATATGGTCCACGTACCTGTTTTCCCAGTCATGGCTGCCGGAGGCAATGGGTGTGTGGTCCCCGCCGATGAGGACCGCCTTAATCCTGGTGGAGCCCAGCTCTATGCCCAGGGAAGTATTTCCATGCTCAATTTGTTCTCTTATGCTATTTATATCTAAACTCATGAATTCCCCTCCACTTGCTCATTAAGGAGCGGGCCGTTAAGAACACGTTGAACACATGCCCCCAGGGTCCGCCCCATATATCCTGTTCCTAATCCTACCTGTAAGCAGCCGCGTTCCAGCGAAGCTCGTTCTTAAGCCCGCGGATGCTGGTATCCTTGTCAATATAGACTGTCTCTATGCCCATGGCGTCCGCCCAGTCTCCCATCTGCTCTGCCGTCAGGTCATAGGAGAATGCGGTGTGGTGCGCGCCGCCTGCCAGAATCCACGCCTCTGCCCCGGTTGCCAGATTGGGTTCCGGTGTCCAGAATGCAGTTGCCACAGGAAGCTTAGGCATAGGCTTTTCTGTTTTCCTGCACTCCACATCGTTGATAATCAGACGGAATCTTGTGCCCAGGTCCACTAAGGATGTGGCGATTCCATGGCCTGTCTTGGATGTGAATACCAGCCTGGCCGGGTCTTCCCTGTCGCCCATGGACAGCGGGCATGCCTTGATGCTGATTTCCCCGTCTGCAATGGTGGGGCACACCTCCAGCATGTGGGCTTCCAGGATTCCCTCCCTGCCCGGCACCAGGTTATATGTATAATCTTCCATAAACGAGGTTCCTTTGGCATCCTTCACGCCCTGGGTCATGATTTTCATCAGTCTTACCATGGCTGCCGTCTTCCAGTCTCCCTCTGCCCCGAATCCGTATCCCTTTTCCATGAGGCGCTGGATAGCCAGGCCGGGCAGCTGCTGCAGCTCTCCCAAATCCCCAAAATGGGTAACAATGGCGTGGTAATCCTTGTCCAGCAGGAACTTCTCAAGGCCAGCCTCAATCTGGGCCTGTACCGCCACATGGCGCTTAAACTCCTCCGGGTCCCTGCCCTCTGTCAGGATGGTGTACCTGCTGTAGTATTCGTCCACCAGGGCCGTAATATCTCCCTTGGGCACAGCCTTCACATACTCAGCCAGCTCATTGACCGGATAAGCGTCCACTTCCCAGCCAAATTTCATCTGGGCCTCCACCTTGTCTCCCTCGGTGACAGCCACATTCCTCATGTTGTCCGCGAATCTTGCCACCCGTACATGGCTGCTCTCCATGATGCCCACCGCGGTGCGCATCCAGCCAGCAATGCGGCCCACTACTTTTTCATCGCTCCAGTGTCCCACTATGACCTTTCTCTCAATGCCCATGCGGGTCACCATGTGGCCGTATTCCCTGTCCCCGTGAGCGGACTGGTTCTCATTCATGAAATCCATGTCAATGGTATCGTAGGGAATCTCCTGGTTAAACTGTGTATGGAAATGCATAAGAGGCTTTCTGTATTCCTGCAGTCCCAGAATCCAGGACTTGGCAGGGGAAAATGTATGCATCCAGGTGATAACGCCTGCGCACGCGTCATCCGCATTGGCCTCATTGAAGGTCCTGCGTATCAGCTCATTGGTAATCAGCGTGGGTTTCCACACCACCTCATAGGGCAGGATGCCTGATTTATTAAGACTGTCCACAATGATTCTGGAATGCTCCGCCACATGTGCCAGACACTCATCTCCGTAGAGGTCCTGTGAACCTGTACAGAACCAGAACTTATAATTCTTTACTGCTATCATATCTCTCATCCTCCTTAAATGCTGCTAAATATCATCCGTCTGCTCTTCCTCGTCATCATCCGGAATCTCGCCGTATTTAACATACTCGCCTTTTATGAATTTCTTAAGGGACCAGCCGGCCAGGAATGCGCCTGCTATGCCAAAGAATACCGCACAGCCAATCTGTACCATCCTGCCTCCGCCGGCAGGCTTCAAATACTCCTGCAGCAGACCAAAGGCCAGGTATACCAGGTAGCCTCCTGCAGCCAGACGCAGTATTACGGTTATCTGAGCCGGTTTTTCGGCATTTTTGTCTTTCTTTGCACCCATTATAATTCCTCCTTATGGGGCCCCTCCAGGACCTTTACCGAATCCCGCTCAATGATATCCGAGTCAAACAGATAATTACCGTCAAAGTAGGGATTCTCAATCATACCTATCATGTTCTCTGCTGCTTTTCTGCCCAGCGCCTCCATGGGGTGGGGGAAGGAGGTCAGCTTCACGCCGGCCAGGGTTGCCAGGTCCGAGTTGTCAATGCTGACAATGGACAGCTGGTCCGGGATGGCAATGCCCCGCTTCTCGCAGAGCCCGGACAGCACGTATGCCACTTCATCGTTGTAGCATACCACGCCCGTGCAGCTTTCCAGCCTGCGGAACAGATAATCCGACCACTGGTCCAGGTCCAGGAAATCTTCCGTGTCCAGCCATACCACATTGGCATCCTTAACCTTGATGCCTGCCTCCAGCATACCGGACAGGAACCCCTTGTACCTCAAATGGCCCTGTCCGTCGTCGCTTTTAAACACGCCTCCGATGCTCCTGTGGCCGTTCTTAATCAGATATTCCACTGCCTTTTTTCCCACCTGCTCATCGTTCATGGACACGCATGGCAGCTCCAGCTCCGGGTACCGGCTGTTAAAGAACAGAATCGGAATCCCCCGTTCCTTGAGTTCCTGGTAGTAATGCAGGTTTGGATTGGGAAGAGCGCTTTTGGCCGGCTCCACAATCAGTCCGTCTATGATGTCTTTATCAATAAGATTATTCAGTATGTCCTGTTCCCTGCTCACCCGGTTGCCGGTAAAGGCAATCTGGGTGGTATAACCTTTTCTGGAGAGCACTCTCTCGATTCCTCTCACCACAGGAGGGAAAATATAGCTGTCCACATAGGTACTGATTACAGCGATGTTCATGTAACGTTCCTGGCGTTCCGCCTTGCCGTTGCCGCCCACATAGGTACCGCTGCCCCGAACCCTTAATACCAGCTTCTGCTGCTCCAGGATATCCACGGCATGGCGTACCGTCTGGCGGCTCAGCCCGAAACGCTCGCTGAGTTCATTCTCCGAAGGCAGCTTTTCGCCTACCTTCAAAGCTCCGCTGTTAATGTTGTCCAACACCCAGTTATAAACTGCTCTATATTTCAGCTCCTGTGTACTCATAATCAAAACCTATCCTTTTTTCCTCTTTGATAATAAGTCTACCGTAACAGCGCCTAAAAGTACAGCGCCTTTTACGATTTTCTGGATGTCGGTGGACCATCCGTAGAGGGACATACCGTTGTTCAGGATACCCATAATGAAAGCACCTACTACGGCTCCGATAATCGTACCGATACCGCCGCTGGTAGCTGCGCCGCCGATGTAGCAGGAGGCAATGGCATCCATCTCGAAACCGTCGCCGGCCTTGGGGGTTGCGGACGCATTACGTGCGGAAAGCACAATACCTGCAATGGCGCTCAGGATACCCATGTTGGTGTAAACCCAGAAGAATACCTTCTCTGTGTTGATACCGGAAAGCTTTGCCGCCTTGGCATTGCCGCCCAGGGCGTAAATCTGGCGTCCTGCAACGGTCTTGCTGGTGATGAAATGATACAGGCCCACCAGTACGCCCATGATAACCAATACAAAGGGGATGCCGTTGTAGCGTGACAGCTTGTAGAAGAAGAACCATACAATCATCAGTATGACAGCTTCCTTTACAATGGTCTGCCATAACGGATTGGTTGGAAAACCGTATTTCTTCTTGGTGTTGAGGCTCTTAAGCTCCGCCATGACCACCAGAACCGTGGCTACGCCTGCCACAATAATGGAAATCAGGTCCAGAGTGCCGTTTCCAAAGGGAATCTTCATGGTGGGCAGGAAGCCTGCGCCGATATAGGTATAATTGGTGGGAAGAGGTCCCTTTGTCTGCGCCTTTAACAGGGTGTATGTAAGTCCGCGTCCCATAAGCATGGTTGCCAGGGTCACGATGAAAGGCGGGATGCTCAGCTTGGATACGAACAGGCCTACGAACATACCGGCCAGGGCGCCTACTGCCAGGGCAGCCAGGATAGCCACCCACATGTTGGTGTGGTAGTCAATCATCAGGATACCCACGGTTGCGCCGCACAGGGCCACGATGGAGCCGACGCCCAGGTCAATGTTGCCGGTCAGACAGCATAACAGCATACCGACTGCCAGGATAACCACGTATCCGTTCTGCATGATTAGGTTGTTGATGTTGGCCGGCGACATGTTCTTTCCGCCGGTCATGACTGCGAAAATCAAGAACACTGCGATTAAAGCAAGCACCATGCCATACTGCTTCATATCAATATTAACTGTTTTCTTCTTATCCATCTCTACGCTTCCTTTCCATTATCCGCCATAATACACTTCATGATTCGTTCCTGGGTGACCTCTTCCCTGGTCAGTTCTCCTGCAATCCGTCCCTCGTTGATAACGTATACGCGGTCACAGGTACCGATTACCTCCTGCATCTCAGAGGAGATGACGATTACTGCCTTGCCCGCCTTTGCCAGGTCATTGATAACGCAGTAAATCTCATACTTGGCGCCTACGTCGATACCTCTGGTAGGCTCATCCAGAATCAGCACATCCGGCTGTGTCAGCATCCACTTGGCAAGAACCACCTTCTGCTGGTTGCCGCCTGAAAGGGAGCCCACGGTCTGGTTAATGGAATTAGACTTGATGTTGATTTTCTTCTTGTAATCCTCTGCAGCCAGAATTTCATCATTTTCATTGAGAACGCCGTTTTTGGAAAAGAAATTCCGCATGGCGGACAGGGTCATGTTCCACTTGATATCCTTGATAAGAACAAGTCCGTAATTCTTCCTGTCCTCGGACACGTACGCCAGCTTATTGTTGATGGCGTCCTTAACATCCTTAATATGTACTTCTCTTCCGTTTATCTTAATGGTGCCGCTGATTTTCTGTCCGTAGGACCTGCCGAATACGCTCATGGCCAGTTCGGTACGGCCCGCGCCCATCAGTCCTGCCAGGCCAACTACCTCGCCTTTGCGCACATGAAGGGAAACGTCCTTGATAATCTGTCTCTGGGCATCGTCGGGATGGTACACATTCCAGTTTTTTATCTCGAAAATCGTATCACCAATTTCACAGTGCCGTTCCGGGTAACGGTTGGTCAGCTCACGGCCCACCATGCCTTTTATGATGCGGTCTTCCGTAAAATCATCCCTGCCCTTCTCCAGAGTCTCAATGGTCTTTCCATCCCGGATAACCGTAATGGAATCTGCCACGTAACTGATTTCGTTCAGCTTATGGGAGATGATGATACTGGTGATTCCATGTGATTTGAGGTCCAGCATGATGTCCAGAAGCCGGCGGCTCTCCTCATCGTTGAGTGCGGCCGTTGGCTCATCCAGAATCAGCAGCTCCACCTTCTTGGCCATGGCCTTGGCAATCTCAATCAGCTGCTGCTTTCCAACGCCCAGGCTGCTGATGGGCGCATTCAGGTTTTCTCCGCCCAGTCCAACCTTTTCAAGCATTTCCTGGGCCTTTTTATGGGTCAGGGTCCAGTCGATGATTCCCTTGGCCGCCTTCTGCTCATTTCCCAGGAACACGTTCTCAGCCACCGACATGTATGGGCTTAAGGCCAGCTCCTGGTGAATGATAACAATGCCCTTGGCCTCAGACTGCTTGATGCTGTGGAACTGACACACATTGCCGTTATACACGATATCCCCGCTGTATGAACCAAAGGGGTAAACGCCGGACAGCACATTCATCAGGGTGGACTTTCCAGCCCCGTTCTCACCGCACAGCGCATGAATCTCACCGCGTTTTACCTTGATATTGACATCGTCCAAGGCTTTCACGCCCGAGAATTCCTTCGTGATGTGGTTCATCTCCAAAATATAATCGGACATCTTTTCAACTCCTTTTCTTGAAAGATACTCTGTAAAAGCGCAATCGGACGGCGGCACCCATGCCGCCGCCCGAATCATCTTTACTGTGCCAGCTGCTCCTCTGTGTAGTAGCCGCCGTCCACGATAATTTCCTTATAGTTGTCCTTGTCTACTGCCACCGGTGTGCACAGGTAAGCAGGAACCACAACCTTGCCGTTGTTGTACTGTTCGGTATCGTTGATTTCAGGCTCAGCGCCTTCCAGAACAGCCTGTACCATGGTTACGCACTTCTCAGCCAGAAGACGTGTATCTTTGTAGATGGTTGCTGTCTGGTAACCGGAAATGATGTTCTTAACTGCCATCAGCTCTGCATCCTGTCCTGTAATCAGAGGCCAGTCCTCGCCAACCTTGTAGCCGGCGCCTTCCAGCGCTGCCTTGCAGCCGTATGCGAAACCGTCAAATGCGCTTGCGCAGATGTCCAGCTTCTCGTCTGCATAGAATCCGGTCAGATAGTTCTCACAGTTCTGCTGGGCTGTTTCCTGGGACCATCTCAGGATACATGTATCCTCGAAGGATGTACGTCCGGACTTGCATACCAGTGTTCCGTCATCCAGGTATGGCTGAAGGACTTCCATCAGTCCGTTGTACAGGAACAGCGCGTTGTTGTCATCCGGTGAGCCCATAAAGAACTCGATGGTGTAGGACTCTCCGGCTGCCTTGGCTGCATCTAAGTCCTTGGCTTCCTTTATGTAGTTGCCGATTGCGGTACCAACGCCCTTGTTGTCAAAGGTTGCATAGTAGGAAACCGCGTCGGTGTCCATCAGAAGACGGTCATAAGCAATGATTGGGATGCCTGCGCTCTTGGCCTGCTCCTCAACGTTTACAAGTGCGGAGGAATCGATGGATGCGATTACCAGGCAGTTGACGCCGGATGCAATCATGTTCTCAATCTGGGAAACCTGCATCTGTACATCGTCCTCTGCATACTGAAGGTCTACTTCGTATCCAAGGGCTTCCAGCTGCTTCTTCATATTGGCGCCATCGTTAATCCAGCGCTCGGATGACTGTGTCGGCATGGCCACGCCTACCTTCTGGCCCTCGCCGGTTGCTGCCTTGGCTGCCTCGGTAGCCGCATCAGCTGCTGCGGTGGAATCTGCCGCTGCCGCGGTGGTGTCCCCTGCCGCTGTGGTTACTGATGTCTGCTGTGAGCCGCCGCATCCTGTTAACAGTGAAGCCGCGATTGCCGTCCCCAGAATCATGCTTAAAATTTTTCGTTTCATATGTTACCTCCCATGGTTTAATTTATACATACAACTTGCATACATGTTTGCAAGCTTGTACTTTCGTTAATTCAGCTAAGCCTTGTCCTGTTTCATCCGGTCATTTTGGATTAATTTGCAGTTTCGCAGTTTTTATCCAGTTTGTGTTGTGGGTTTCGTCAATTTTTCTTACGTTTTTCTTTAAATACACTATACATTTTTGTTCTTCATTTGTCAATAGGTATTTATTACTTTTTTATATTTTTTATTCTTGTACGTACAACTTATGCAACATTTTACCCATTTTCGACCAGAAACCTTCTTTCTCCCATGTGAATATATCCGAAATACCAACCCCCAATGCAAAAAAATGCCAGCAAGCCGACGGCCCGCTTGCTGGCACGATGATTTGTTACATTCAATGATTTGTTACATTTTCAGCCGTCATTACTTATTCTTTCTCTTCAGGGCTGCTATCAGGCTCTGAAGTACGATAAAGAAGCACAGAAGGGCTGCAATGGTGATTCTCACCCACCAGGAGGACAGCGTGCCCTGGAAGGTGATGAAGGATTCAATGGTGCCCTTAATCAGAACGCCGAAAAGGCTTCCGATGACATTTCCCACGCCGCCTGTCAGAAGGGTTCCGCCGATAACGGAGGAAGCGATGGCGTCCATCTCAAATCCTTTGGCCTGCTCCACGAAGCCGGAGCATGTGTTCATGCAGAACAAAAGTCCGCCCAGCCCTGCCAGGAATCCGTCCAGCACATACGCCTGAAGCTTGATTCGCCTTACATTCAGACCCAGCAGCAGGGCAGACTGCTCGTTTCCGCCGATGGCGTAAATAGAACGGCCGAACTTGGTATACTTAAGGACCACGAAAATAACGGCCAGAACCACAAGGGCAATGATAACGCTTGGGTATACGTAAGGGTAAATCATGACCCCCTTTTTATTCAGATAGCCGCCAAAGGGCAGGTACATCTTAAAGGTGGCAATACCGGTAAATGTCTTGTTGGTAATGCTAATCATCTCCTGGCTGATAATGGATGTCATGCCTCTCGCAAAAAACATGCCTGCCAGGGTCACGATAAAGGGCTGTATCTTAAGGTAAGACACCAGAAATCCCTGTACCAGACCAAATATGCACCCGGTAACCAGCACGATAAAGATGGCGGGAAATGCGCCGATGTTTCCCCTTTCCATCATCCAGGCCAGCATCATGCACACCATGGCCACCACGGAGCCAACGGAAATGTCGATGCCGCCTGTAATCATGACAATGGTCATGCCCGTTGCCACCACAATCAGGCCGGCGTTGGATATAAACAGGTTCAGGAAGTTCTGTACCTTTGCAAATCCCCTTCCGCCGAACATGATGATGCCCACTATGTACATCACAAAGAATAATATGATGGTGACAGCCAGCAGGAAGGAGTTGCCGTCCAGCTTTTTCTTTTCACTTCTGTTTTTCATTATGCCACTCCTCCTTCCACGTTTTTGGATGTGTGTCTGGCAGCCAAACGCTTTCTGAACTTCTTAAGCTCATCCGACTGTACAGCTACAATCAGGATAACCACAATGGCCTTGTATACCGGAATCTGGTCCGCAGGCACGCTCATGGCATAGAGGGTTGTGGTCAGTGCCTGGATGGTATAGGCGCCAATTACAGAGCCCAGCAGGGAGAACCGGCCGCCGCCCAGGGAGTTGCCGCCTAAGGCCACTGCCGCAATGGCATCCAGCTCCATGTTGAGGCCGATGTTGTTGGCGTCCGCGGAATAGATACGGGAAGACGCCACCAGTCCGGCGATTCCCGCGCACAGTCCGCAGAATGCATAGGCCAGCCAGATAATTTTCACTGATTTAAGGCCCACCAGGCGGGACGCCCTCTCATTGATGCCCACGGACTGGATGTACATGCCCATGGCTGTTTTCTTCAGCAGCACATAGGTGAGGACCACCACAATTACAGCCACAAAGATGGGGGTGGGAATGGGTATTCCCGGTATGTTGTTGCCCAGCAGCTTATATCCGTCCACGCGGATGTAGGTAATCTGACCGTTTGTCACCAGCTGGGAGATGCCCCTGCCTGCGGTAAACAGAATCAGGGTTGCCACCATGGGCTGTATCTTAAGCTTGGCAACCAGCAGCCCGTTAAAGCCGCCGCACACCACCGCCACTGCCAGGGCTGCCAGCACGGCCAGGATGTAGGGATTGGCATATTCATTGACAGACACCTCGCCGCCTGCCAGGACCCTGGTGCACACTGCGGCAGCCACTGCCATGACAGCGCCCACGGAAATATCGGTTCCGGCGGAGGCGGACACCACCAGAGTCATGCCCACGGCCAGCACCACCAGCTCGCTGGCCCGGTTGATGACATCGATGATATACCCGTAGAGGACGCCGTTATTGATGGTTATTCTAAAAAACGTGGGTGTGGTAATCAGATTGATTAACAGTACTATGATAAGACAGGACAGCGGGAGAAACAGCCTGTAACCTGTCAGTTTTTTAAGTTTTCCCATTATTCTTCCCCTCCTCCCGCAATTGCTTTCATGATGGAATCCTGGCTCAGCTCGGTTTCCTTAAGTTCTCCCACCTTCTCGCCGTCACGCATGACCGCCATGCGGCTGCAGGTGCGCAGCATCTCCTCAATCTCCGATGAAATAAACACCACGGACATGCCGTCCTCTGCAAGCTTCAGCACCAGCTTCTGAATCTCTGTCTTGGTACCGATATCGATTCCCCTTGTGGGCTCATCCAGTATCAGGAAATCCGGATTAGTCAGCAACCAGCGCCCCAGAATCACCTTCTGCTGGTTGCCGCCGGAGAGCTGTTTGATGGGAGTTTCCCTGTCCGCTGTTTTGATTTGAAGGATGTCGATGTATTTGTCCGTGAATTCCTCCTGTTCCTTCCTGCTCATAAGCTTGAACATGCCCTTCTTGGCCTGGAGGGCAATGATGATGTTCTCCCTCACGGACAGGTCTGCGATGATGCCCTCCTCCTTGCGGTTTTCAGGCAGGTAAGCCATGCCTTCCATCATGGCGTCAATGGGCGCATTGACCTTTAGCATCTTTCCCTTTACCTCCAGCTCGCCGCTGTCCGGCTTATCGGCGCCGTATATGGCGCGGACCAGCTCAGAACGGCCTGAGCCCAGAAGCCCTGTAAGGCCGATGACCTCGCCTTTATGGATATCCAGGCTGAAGGGTTTGATGGTACCCTTGTGCCCCAGCCCTTTGGCGCTTATGATGACATCCTCCTTGACCGTGGACACGCCTTCCTTCTTGATGGCTGCCAAATCATCGAAATCCTTGCCCATCATCCTGGCCACCAGCTGCACCCTCGGCAGCTCCTCCACCTTAAATTCCCCTACCAGGGCGCCGTTTCTGAGAACCGTAATCCGGTCGCAGACAGCATATACCTGCTCCAGGAAGTGGGTAACGAAAATGATTCCGATTCCCTTGGCCTTAAGCTGCCGCATCAGCACAAACAGCTTCTCCACCTCACCGTCGTCCAGGGAGGATGTGGGCTCATCCAGAATCAAAACCTTGGCCGACATATCCACCGCCCTGGCAATGGCAATCATCTGCTGTATGGCCAGGGAATAGTTCTCCACCGCCATGGTCACGTCAATGCGGATGTCCAGGCCTTCCAGCAGTTTCCTGGCATTTTCCTTCATGGACCTCCAGTCTATCATGGGCCCCTTTTTCGGTTCCCTGCCAATGTAGAGATTCTCAGCCACGGACAGGTTGGGGCACAGGTTCACCTCCTGGTAAACCGTGCTGATGCCATTCTCCTGCGCTTCCTGGGGCGACCGGTTGACGATGGTATCGGATGAACCTTCCATTCGGATTGTACCGGTCTCAAACTCCTCCACGCCGGTCAGCACCTTGATTAATGTAGACTTCCCGGCACCATTCTCACCCATAAGGGCGTGGATTTCGCCTTTTCTTAAAGTAAAATCCACATCCTGCAGTGCCTTTACACCGGGGAAATTTTTGCTGATTCCCCGCATTTCCAAAACAACGTTCTGCTCCATGCGATTTCCGCCTTTCTACCGTAATTCGCCCCATTTCCAGGGCTCAGTTGCCAGAATACATCCAGTCCCGGGCTTGAAAAGTGGGGAGAGCCGTGCAACGACTCTCCCCACCGCCTTTCCTGAACTGTAACGAAAATGTTGATTAATAAGCGCGCTCAGCCTTGATGGATTCCAAATCCATGGATGTATCGAAGTAAGCCTCGTCTACATACTGAATCTTCTCAACGGTCTCGCCCTTCTCCAGCTTCTTGATGATTTCATCTACACGCGGTCCGTGCAGCGGGTTGCACTCAAATGCTGCGTTTAAGTCGCCTGCTATCATAGCGTCAAATGCTGCCTTAACTGCGTCAAAGGAGAAGATGATGATGTCGCCGTCGGGTCCGCAGGTCTTGCCGGCCGCCTTGATTGCATCGATAGCTCCGAATGCCATGTTGTCATTCTCTGCAACTACCACATCAATGTTATCATAGGACTTAAGGAAGGACTCCATAACTTCCTGGCCTTTAGCCTGTGTGAATTCACCGGTCTGCATATCTAACATTTTCCAGTTGTCATGCTGCTTTAAGATGTTTCCGAAACCTTCTGTACGGCCAACCTGTGCGGATGCTCCGATGGTTCCCTGAAGGGTAACGATGTTGATGTCCTCGCCGTCCCTTCCCTGTGCCTTTAAGTAATCAGCCAGCCAGTTTCCTGCTGTCTCGCCTTCCTTGATGAAGTTGCCGCCTACCCAGCACTCATACAGGCTTTCATCCACGTCCATCTGACGGTCGGACAGGATAACCGGAATTCCTGCTTCCTGTGCTTCCTGGAGAACTGCTTCCCATCCGGTCTCAACCACGGGGGCAACTACTATGTAGTCAACATCCTGCTGGATAAAGCTTCTGATGGCCTTAATCTGGTTCTCCTGCTTCTGCTGTGCGTCGTCAAAAATCAGCTTGTAGCCGTTTTCTTCTGTAAAGGTTGACTTAAAGGACTCTGTATTAGCGGTTCTCCAGTCAGACTCAGCGCCAACCTGTGCATATCCCACTACAATCAAATCGCCGGATGCTGCTTCATCCTTTGCCTCTGCCTCTGTCTCAGCCTCTGACTTCTCAGGAGCTGCCGTTGTGTCGGCTGCGGCTGCGGTTGTCTCTGCTGCCGGAGCAGCTGTTGTCTCTGCAGGCTTGTTTCCGCCGCACCCTGCCAGCAGGGATGCTGCCATTGCTGCACATAACATAACGCTTAATCCTTTTTTCCTCATAATACGTAAACCTCCTTGATTTGTATTTTGTTTCCCCTTGTTGGTATAATCATAGCAGTTGTTAATAACAAAAACAACGGAATTTCTCCGTTGTTTTGTACACGATTTTTAGAATTTTCATAGTTTGTTCATACATTTGGGTGTTTTTTTACGATTATGGTGGGATATTTTTCAATTCTCCCCTTCCCCCATTATCTCCGGCCCGCTGTCTCTGGCCTCCAGAGGAATGGTCACCACGGCCCTTGTGCCCCTGCCCAGGACGCTGTGAAATTCCAGGCTGCACCGGGAACCGTAGTTCAGCCGCAGGCGCTCCGCCACGTTAAACAGTCCGAAACCGCCCTTGGGAGCCGGTCCTTCCCGTAAAGGCCGGTCTTTTTCCCCTCTGAGCTTTCGCCTTACGGCCTCCATCTCCTCCTGTGTCATGCCGGCGCCGTCGTCCTCCACCTCCAGCACGGCCATGTCCTCCCTGGCATACCCCCGGACCCAGATGTGTCCCTTCCCCCTCTTATTCTTGATGCCGTGATAGAGGGCATTCTCCACCAGCGGCTGCAGGGTAAGCTTCAGGATTCTGCACTCCTCCAGGTTTTTTTCCAGCGTGACCTCATAGTCCATTATATCCTGGTAGCGGATTTTCTGGATTTGGAGATAGCTTTCAATGTGGCCGATTTCCTCGCGCATGGTAATGAAATCCTTTCCGCCGCTGAGGGTTGTGCGGAAAAATTCCGACAGGGAGGTGACCATGTCCACCACGGCCCGGTTCTGTCCCCCCTCCGCCAGCCACACAATGGTATCCAGGGTGTTATAGAGGAAGTGGGGGTTAATCTGTTCCTGGAGAAGCTGCAGCTCCATGACGCGGCGCTGGTTCTGCTCCTGCCGTATGTCCTCTATGAGCCGTCCGATTTCTTCCTTCATATGGTCAAAGCTTCCCGTAAGGATTGCCAGCTCATCCCCCGCCTCAATCTTGGGCCCGGAAGTGAAATCTCCCTTTGCAACCCTCTCCGTCTCATTGCAGAGCTTCTGAATGGGCTCAGTGACGCTCTTGGTTATCCTGCGGCTGAGAATCAGGCTGATGAGAAGGATGGATACCAGCAGGGTCAGGCTGACCACTATGGCCGTGTGCTCCTGGCTCTCCAGCTCCTTCTGTATCTCCTGGACATGCAGAGTCTCGTAGTATACATACTCCCTGCCCTGCTTTTCTATGTCCGCTGTCAGCACCCGGACGCCGTAATCCAGGATTTCCATGTTCTTATCATACATACCGTGGGGCAGGTTGTCTTCTATCTCATCCACTCTCTGTTCCAGCTGGTCCAGGCAATGAAGCAGCCAGTTAATCCTGGTCCGGTTGGCGCCCTCCGGCGTCCGTTTTAACAGCTGCCGGTAGGTCTTCCTGGCATCGCTTACGACCTGATGGGGGTCCTTAATCTGCTCCCATCCATAGGGCCGTTCCTCTTCCATCAGGTCATGGATGGTCTGGTAGGTCCGCATGCCTATGACAATGCGGTACATGCTGTAATCCACATCCTCCCGCAGATTGGCCGTGACGCTGTTGGCCTGGGTAATGTTGGTGATGCTCTGGGTATAAGCATTGCAGAACTTGGCCACTGTGGCCATGAGATAGATGACCAGCACTGCCAGGGGTATGATGATGATGAATGTCATCAGATTCAGGCGCTTTTCCAGAGGCAGGCGCTCCAGGATGCGGTTTCCGTCCCACTCCTTCCTGCCGGCCCCGGTCCTCCATTTTCCTTTCATGAACCCTCCCTGCTTCCGGCCCTGTACTCCTTGGGCGTGCATCCCACGGTCTTTTTGAACAGATAGCCGAAATAGTGGGAATCCTTATATCCCACCTCGTACCCGATTTCAGAAGTTTTAAGGTTGGAGCACATCAAAAGCTCCTTTGCCTTATCCATGCGCACCCCGGTAAGATACTCCACAAAGGTCACCCCCATCTCCTGGCTGAAGATAGAGCTGAAATAGCTGGGGCTTATATTGACCCTGGCCGCCACTGTATTGAGGGATATCTCCTCCTTGGCGTAATTCTCATGGATAAACGCCTTAGCCTCGTCCAGGACCTGGCTGTACTTGCTGGCTGTCTGGCTGTCCCTTAAGGTCATGACCTCCTCAAAGAGCCGCACCAGCTTATCCTTCAGCATGTCCAGGGCACAATTGTCCTTAAGGACCTTTTCCATGTCCGACAGTTCCCGCGGAAGGCGCGCCATGTCCAGGCCCAGCTGCTCCAGGAAGGTGCTGACGCAGAGATAGCAATCCATGACAATGTACTGGCGGAACATAAAGGACTGGCAGTTTTTTTCTCCCACATTCTGGAAATACTCCTCCACAAATCCGGCAGCCTCCCCAACGGTTCCCTGTTTCAGAAAATTCTCCAGAGTCTTCCTGTTCACCTTTGACGCATCCACGGAGTGGATATCAATGGCTTCCCCGGAGCCGTGGACCATGCCGTCCATCTGGCTGTAGCTGATAACCCGGTTCATTTCCATGAAAAACCTGGCTGCAAACGCCCGTCCCGCCTGCAGATAGGACATCTGCAAATCTCCCAGACGGTTTACGCAGCTTCCGATTCCTCCGAAATACTGTATGTCCTTATAGGCCCCGGCCAGTTCCCCCAGGCTGACGGCGCACTCACTCATCCTGCGCTCCACCTCCTGCTCAGACTCCCCTGTCAGTATGAAAGCCCAACCCTCGTCCCCGCGGTCAAATACCAGTATGTGTTCCCGGCCCTCCATCCGCTCCTCAATGGCCTCCTGGCAGGATACCACCCGATCGGAATAGGCGACAGCAGAACCCATTGGCATGAGTTTAAACAGCATAAGCTGGTAAAAGGAGGCGGACAGCTCCATGCCCACCTGCGCGCCCCGTTCCAGGGCCTCTTTAAAATTGACCCGTCCTGTCACCAGGTCCCGCAGCAGGCGCTGGCGTTCCAGCACTGTATTCTCCGCCATCTCCAGTCGGTACTTGTCCATGAGGCGGGCGTCCTCCCTCTCCTTCTCAATTACATCCGCCACCTTCTTCACTGCCTCCAGAAGCTTGGCTGCTGTGATAGGCTTCAAAAGGTAGTCCGTCACCCCGATGTGTATGGCCTGCTTGGCGTAGTCAAATTCATTATACCCGCTGAGTATGATGATTTTGATTCTGGGAAATTCCTTTTTCACCAGTTCCGAGAGTTCCAGTCCGTCCATAAAGGGCATACGGATATCCGTGATGAGAATGTCCGGCTGCGTCTTCCTGATAAGCGGATAGGCCAGTTCACCGTCACTGGCTTCCCCTGCGAATTCCAGCCCTTCTTTCTCCCATGGGATGTTGTTTTTAATGCCGTTCCGCATGACAATCTCATCTTCCACAAGAAAAACCTTTATCATAATCCAGTCCCCCCTCTTATGTATTTTTTTCCACACCTTCCAATTGCTGTCTTTCAGTATAAAATATAACACGTTCATTTTCAAGGTAATTCCGGTCCGTCTTTTTACCTCTTTGTGCCTATTTTTCCCCTTTTTTCATCCCTTCCCTTCTTGCGGCCCCTCTTCCAGCCCATGCCTTACCCTCCATTTTTCCTTGGGAAACAAAAAAGCAGAGACCTCCGTACTGTCTCCGCCTTTGTTCCGGTTTGCTGGTTTATTGCTTTTCCCGGTTCTTCCGGTTAATCCATTCCGTGGACACATCCATAGCTGCACGGCAGGCCCTTGTCTGGTCCAGGGAATTAAGCATGACAAAATCGTGGATAATGGCCTGGAACCGCAGGGCGGTCACATCCACCCCGGCGTCGCGCAGCTTCCTGGCATAGGCCTCCCCCTCATCCCTGAGCACATCTGCCTCGCCGTTCAGTATCATGGCGTCCGGCAGGCCCCGCAGCTGTTCCCTGGAAGCCCGGAGAGGAGAGGCCGTAATCTGTCCCCTGTCTCTCTGGCATGGGGCATACTGGTTCCAGAACCACTCCATGCCTGCCCGGTACAGGTAATAGCCCGCTGCGAATTCATTGTAGGAGCAGGTATCAAAGCAGGCATTGGCAACCGGATAATACAGAAGCTGTTTCTGGATGAAGGGCCCCTTCCTGTACTTGGACATAAGGGTCATGATTGTGGCCATGTTGCCTCCCACGCTGTCCCCTGCCACGGTGAAGGTTCCCGGATTCATGGTATATCCCATGGACTTCACAAGGTCCGGAACCGTACACATGACGCTGTAGCACTGCTCAATGGCGGTGGGATAACGCGCCTCCGGGGAACGTGAATACTCCGGGAAAATCAACAGGCAGCCGGTTCTGGCAGCCAGCTCCCTTACCAGCTTTTCATGGGTGTGGAAGCTTCCGAACACCCAGCCGGCTCCGTGGATAAAAAAGATGACATTGGCAGGCTGGCAGGAAACACCCGGGTCCACCAGCCACACGGGAATGGTCCCCCATCTTCCTGTATTGACCCGCACCTTGCTGGTGCGGGCCGGATATTTGTACACAGGGGTATCCTGGGCTTTTTCCAGAACCAGCCTTCCCTCGGCCGGCGGCAGCTCAAATATAAGGGGCGGTTTGGAATTGGCCTGACAGACCTCCTCTGCCGCCGGCTCTAACGGTACACAACGTTTCATATGGAACTCCTTCTTCACAACAGTCTCTACTGTCAGAATATTCCAGTTTCCACGTTCTGCTCACCCATTTGATTGATTCCCTCCATTTTCTTCCGCTGTCTTATAGCAGGTGATATCATGACAGCACAAAAGGCATGCCTCCTTGCCGCCCCAGTGAATCCTGGAAGCGTCAGCGGATGACCAGACCTTAAGGACAGGATTATATACCTCCATGGTGTAATTGACCTTATCTTCCACCTCTTTCATGGGACACCGTTCACAGGGCTTATCCCTGTTGAAAAATGCCTCGTGGCAGCTCATGCCCAGCCTTGAATCCGGCGCTATCTTATAGGTCTTGTTGTTGATAAACAGCAGTTCATGGCTCTCCATGTCCACCACATAAATCCATGAATTCTGATGGTCCAGTATGGTCCTCAGGTCCTCCGCCAAATCCACGGCACTGTCCTGGGCCCTCTGCTTTAAAAGAAACAGCGACAGCAGCTCGGACACAAAGGAAAGAATCTCAATCTGGCTTATGGTCCACAGACAGTGGGAGGTGCAGTCATCAAATCCAACCCAACCCTTAAACACGCCGTTATCCTTGATGGCGCACTGGAGCATGGACTTAACCCCCCTTATCTTCAGCCGTTTCCGGATATCTTCGGGAAGCTGCCCTATATCATCGCAGTACAGAATGCCCCGCTCATTAAAACAGCTCTTATAATCCGTCTTAAGCTCTGCGTAGGAACACCCCTGCATCATGTCCTTCTGGGGCCGGATTCCTTCCTTGCACCACTCAAAGGTATTGCTGTAGCAGGTCCCATCCTCTGAATTCTCAAATACGTAGGCGCGGCTCACCTGAAGCCGTTCCCCCAGAAGCTCCAGCACGCTTTCCACAGCCTTATCCATCTGTTCTGATTTGGCCAGAATGTTAAACGCCCTGGGCAGCAGGTCATTTAATACCAGACCGCCGTTCTGCTCCGATTCAATGGCAGTATTCACCGTTGCCCCCCGCCCTGCGCCCTGGCTGAAGGCCTTGTTCTCCATGGACTGGTCGTAAATCTGGTACTGCTTTTTACCGCAGGCCTTAGCCTGGTACAGCGCCACGTCGGCCCGCCGGAACAGGGTCTGGAAATCCTCCCCATCCCTTGGGCATACGGCTATACCGATGCTGCATGTAATATAACAATCCTTCGGCAGCTCCTCCAGCACCCGTTCAAAGCACTCAATGAGCCGTCCGGCCACAGCCTTCACCCGTTCATCATTGACCACCCCCTGCAAAAGGGCCATGAACTCGTCCCCTCCAATCCTGGAGACAATGTCGCTGCTCCGGAACAGTCCTGAAAGCTGTCCTGCAATCTTTGTCAGCACTGCATCCCCAAACATATGACCGTACTGGTCATTGACCATCTTAAAGTTATCTATGTCAATGACAAACAGGGCAGCCCCTTCCCCGTCCTCCCGGTTCGCCAGCAGATGCTCAATTCTCTGTCTGGCAGACGCCTTGTTGTACAGTCTGGTCAGGGTATCGCGCTCCGCCCGCGCCTTCAGTTCCTGGGCCGCCAGTTTCTCATCATTTATGTCAATGACAATTCCCACTGCCTTGCAGGGAACTCCCTGGTCGTCAAACTGGGTGGTGGCTCTCAGCTTGCACCACTGATAGCGGCCCTTGGAATCAGACACCCGGAATTCCAGCTCCCCATATCGCCTGCCGTCCCGTATCTCTTTTATGAGATGCCCAAAAGGAGCCATGTCCTCCGGATACAGATGGGATATCTTAGGTATGCGGACCGACGCCTGCTCCGAGATGGGGTCGTATCCGAACTTGCTCTTCCAGTTGGTGGAGTACACCACGGTGTCCGTGCTTATGTCCCATTCAAAGAAAATGTCATTGGTCTGCTCCATAACAATCTTATACCGTTCCAGTCCCAGGCGCAGTTCCTCCTGGGCATGCTTGGTCTGGTCAATATCAATGATTACACTGTAAAAATACTCCTTGCCCCCGGCATCGTACATCAGGCGCCCCTTGTCCAGCACCCAGTTGATGCGTCCGCTGCGGTCCTGAACCCGGTATTCCACTTCATAATCCCCGCCCCGGTTTATCTGCTCCGTCAGTTCCCTGCGCATCCTCTCCCGGTCATCCGGATGTATCATTTCCATGTAGCGGTCATTGAACCGCTTCCTTATTTCCTTCCTGGTGTACCCGAGAAAGCCGTCATCCACATCCATCATGGTGAACCACCGGTCATTGCGGCAGCGTATGATTCCCTTCAATATTTGGTGGAGGACCCGCCGGTCCTCTCGGAGCCTCTTCTCGTCGGGATTGGCCTCCGGCTGCAGGTTTTCCAAAAGCCGCCACAGCAGAAGTGCCTTGCGGCGGCGCGGATGCTCAATGTCCACCCGCAGAAGTGTCAGTTCATAACACGCTTCCTCAGACCCTCTCTCATCCTTCAGCCGGTATTTCCAGCTCTGTTTCAGCATTCCCTCCTCAAAGAACCGCGGTATCTCTAATTTCCATATACGCCGCACATAGTCCTTTTCCTCAGTCGCCACCAAATCATTTATATAGCAGTCCACCACAGCCTCCAGGCATTCTCCCTGAAACAGCTTCTTAATCCGTTCATCCGGCGCATATACCACATGATAGCTTCCCGTGGAAAAATCCACCTCCGCCACCGTGGTGTCCACATACCGCAGCATGGCAAAATACTTCATCTGCTCCAGCTGCAGGGCGCTCAGGCTGCCGTCCCCCATCCCGGGGATTCCGCTGTGGCGGGAAAGCTCCGCTGGCGCAGGGACATTGCCGTCCCGGTACCGCTTACACAGTTCAGCCAGCTCCGGCTCCACATTCTTAAAGCAGTCCAGCAGTCTGGAGGAAAAGCATCCGCACTCGCCGTTCAGAATCATGTTGAAGGCCTGTTCATGGGGAATGGCTTTCTTATACACCCGGTCCGATGTAAGGGCGTCGTACGCATCCACAATCGATACGGCCTGGGCGCAGATGGGAATGGCATCCCCGCACAGCCCGTCCGGATACCCCCTGCCGTCCCAGCGCTCATGATGGTAGCGGCAGATGTTATAGGCATACTCCAGGTATTCCTTATCGCTCATACGTCCCAGGCCCTCCAGAATCTGGCATCCCTTGACCGTATGGGTCTTCATGATTTCAAACTCTTCCTTTGTAAGACGTCCCGGCTTGTTAAGAATCTTATCCTCAATGGCAATCTTGCCGATATCGTGAAGGGCCGAGGCAGAAGCAATGACCTCTATCTTTTTCTTATCCAGCCCGTACTCAGGACAGTTCCTGCACACCTCCTCCAAAAGCACCCGCGTAAGCAGGCGGATACGCTTGATGTGCTGTCCCGATTCCAGGCTTCTGTACTCAATGACAGACGACAGGGCATCCACCAGCACATCATTGGATTCCCTCAGTTTTCGGGCCTGCTGGCCCACCATGTCTTCCAGATTATGTTTGTGAAGATAGAGTTCAATAATATTATGTACCCGCCGTTTGACCACATGGGGCTCAAAGGGCTTGACAATGATGTCGGAAGCCCCCAAATCAAAGGCCCTCAGCTCTCCTTCCAGGGAATTATCCGCCGTGATTACCACCACAGGCACCTCGTCCAGAAGCCCATTGGCCCCCATCTCCTGCAGCACCCTGTATCCGTCCATCACAGGCATCACCACATCCAGCAGCATGATTGCAATATTCTCATGATACTGCCGCAGCAGAAGCAGCGCCTGCTCCCCGTTCTCAGCCTCCAGCAGATGGTATTCCTCCTGAAACAATCCGTCCAGAATCACGCGGTTTATCTCCATATCATCCACAATCAGTATGGTATCCCGCTGACGCATATCGTCACTTCCTCTCCGCAGCCTTCAGACCCGTGCTGCCGCTAGTCATTTGCAAGAATTCCGCATATCTCCTCATAAGCCTCTTTCAACTGCGGATATGCGCCGGCAGCATCCTCAAAGCGGTCCGCCCTGATGCAGTCCACCATGGAAGATGATATATTAAAGAGCTTATCCATGCCCAGATTAGCTGTCACTCCCTTCAGGGTGTGGGTTGCCATCAGGGCATCCTCCCTGCTCTCTTCCTCAAACGCCTTTGTAATCTTTGAAAATGTACCGTCCTCCAGAAACTTCTTAAGGAACCGTTCGTACAGTGCGGAGTTCCCGCTGAAGCGCCTTAAAGCGCCCTCTGTATCCACTCCCGCCCTCTGCAGTTCAAGTATCGTATTTAAATCCATGGAAGTCCTCCTCATTCCGGTTCTGGTCACAGAAACCGCTGTCAGATGAAATTTGCGAAAAAAGTATAACATATTGTTTAAATTATAGCAGGTTGGGGGGAATTGTGCAACGATATGAGGAAATGAGTATTACAAACCGGAACAAAAAAACAGGAGTCCCACTTAAGAGATTCCTGTTCCAGCTGCAGAAGATGGGAGTCGAACCCACAAGGTATTACTACCACACGGACCTGAACCGTGCGCGTCTGCCAATTCCGCCACTTCTGCATTTTATTTTGTGTTGCTGCTTGTCTCAAGCAACGAAGGTTATTATAAATGAGGAATGCCAATTTGTCAACATTATTTTTCAAATTTTTTACCAAATTTGATAATTAGAAAAAATTAAAAAAAATTGTCAAAAATAGTTGCCAAGTTGGAAAATCTATGATATACTACCATTCGTGTTGCGGGAGTGCTGGAATTGGCAGACAGGCAAGACTAAGGATCTTGTGGGTGTATGCTCGTGTGGGTTCAAGTCCCATCTCCCGCATTCATTTAGAAGTCCGTGGGACCTTGATTGAAAAGGCTCTGCGGTTTTTTTGTTTTTATAATTGACAATGATAGCGTATCGGCCGGACCGGTACGCTATCGCTGTTCTGTCATATCTAAGGACTACTTCACAGTATATTTCATTAGTTTTTCCATGTCGATTTCAATTCCCAGACCCGGACCGTCCGGAACAATCAGGCAGCCGTCCTCATACAGGAAAGGCTTTGTAATGATATCATCCATGTACCAGCGCGCAGCCACCTTTGTCTGTTCCGGGCAGCCTTCCACATGGGTTATAGGGAACACGGACGCAAGATTGATATTTTTTCCGCAGCAGGCCATATGTAAATTAGCCGCATTGCCGACCCCAAACTCTCCTGACCCATTCACATTACAGCGTATGCCTGCACATTCGGAAATCTTTGCAATGGTGCGGGCAGGATACAAACCGCCTGCTTTTGTCGTATAGATGGAAATGTAATCCGCTGCTCGGTTAGCCACAATGTCCAGCGCATCAGGAACCGTCCAGCAGCTCTCATCAGCGCATACAGGCACCTCCAGCATGCGCGTGACCTCCTGCAGCTGATACAGGCCTTCCACAGGCTGTTCCAGATATTGCAGATTATACTGGTCCATCCGTTTACCCCACTTTACAGCCTCCTTGGCAGAAGGATATCCCTGGTTGGCATCCACCAGGATATTGATGTCAGGGCCGAGAGCTTCCCGGAGTTTTTGCATCAGTTCCACATCGCGGACAAGATTCAGTCCACCCTTCATCTTAATGTTCTTTATCCCTTCCTTACAGGCTGCCACAGCTTCCTCCACTGCCGCGTCAATATCCATCACGACCCCCAGGCTGTGGGCAATGGGAATCGCTTTTCTGTGCTGTCCGCCCAATAGCTGGTAGACAGGTTTTTCCACCGCCTTTCCCATCATATCATACAATGCAATATCAATAGCAGCCTTTGCATAGTTATAGCCGCGGATTGCTAAATCCATTTTATGGTGAATTAAGTCAATGTCAAACGGGTCCATGCCTTCAATGGCCGGGAACAGATTTTCTTCCATTACCACGCGGGTTGTTCCTGCCGACTCACCGAAATAGCGGCCAAAGTCTCCCCCCCACTCCGGCATGGCAGTGGCCTCGCCATAGCCAATAATACCATTGTCCGCTGTAAGCTGAAGAATAACCCAGCCCTGCCCCACGTCTGCCGTGCTGCTTGCCCATGTGTGCTTGCGTCTGGTTGGTATGCTCACTTCAAATATTTTATATCCCGTAATCTTCATTCTGATACTCCTTTCTGATGATTGGTCTGCCATGAATCAGAGATTTCCAGTTCTGTCTTACTTCTGGCTTCCATACACTTAGCCGGAAAATACCGTTGTTCCAGCTCATCCCCCAGGCATCCCAGACCGGCCTGGATGATACGGGCCAGTTCCGCTGTCCTTCTGCCCATGTTGACCGAGAGCTCCATAGCCGCGGTATCCCCGCGTATACTGTCCTTTTCCCAGGTGGGCGCGTAGCCTGCCACCCCAAAATAACTTCCGGGGGCATCCGCTGCAAGAGGAATACACTTCATCAGCAATGCGGATTCAATCAGCCACTGAATGGTATATTCCTGACCGCCCCACCTGCTTGACCCCTGTACAATGGAGCCCCACGCCTTATTCCAGCGCGGGTATTTTCCCTGGAAGTAGCTGTACTGCATATTGCACAGACGGTCCATTGCACATTTAACCTGCCCCGGAACCCCTACATGGTAAACAGGAACCACCCAGACAATTCCATCTGCCCATATAAAATCTTCCCACAGTTCCTGCAGTCCGTCTTTAATGGAGCAGTCGCCGTTTTTCATACAATAGGCTGAACATTCTGCCCTGCATCCTGCAAAAGCCTTTCCGGCGAATGTAAACTGACGTATTTCCGTATCCTTAACCAGGGCTGCCCCAGCAGATGCCTGGCCGGCCAGAATCTGACAATTGCCTTCTTTCCTGGAACTTCCGTTAATAATAAGAATATGTGTCATTGAGATGACTCCTTTCCCAACAGCTTGCCCAGCACGGTATAGAGCGTGAATGCTACCAGGAAACTAATTACAGGCGGCACCAGGACATTATTTGCATTGCAGTAATATCCGGCTGCCCCGGCTGCAATCCAGGAGATGAATCCCCAGGAACTGAAGGACCTTGCCTCTGAAGAATTCTTAATAATATATACCTCCGACAGATACAGACCGGGTATGGGTGCCAATAAAACAGACAGCGTGGACACAAAGGTCAGCACGTGGTTCAGGGCTCCAGTCAGACTAAAGGCTGCGGCCAGGATTGCCAGGGCATACGCAATGCTTTTGTGTTTGAACCTGCCTTTGAGGGAAGTCTGGCCAAGGATATTCTGTATACTTAAGGTAGCACTGTAAATATTATTGTCCTGAGTCGTCCACAGGGCAAAAAAAGAACAAATGAGAGTAGGAAGCGCTATGCCAAGACCGGCTGCCGAACTGACAAAATCGCTCTTACCCGTAGCCTGGGCGCAGATAACCCCGGTCAGCTGCAGGGCCAGCAGGCAAATAAAGAAAGAAACAATGCCTCCAACCACAAAATGAGACTTTTTCTTGGCAAACCGGATTACATCCATGGATGAGATAGCGCCGAAAATCCATGACCCCACACCGGCTGTGGTGGCCTGCGTAAAGGAATAATTTCCCTCCGGCACATAGGCGAGGACGGATTCAAAATTATTGGTTGCCTTATATGCCGCCATGACAACCCAGATACAGAGCAGGATTGCAGCAGGTACCCCCAGCATACTTACCACCTCCAGTCCTTTGTATCCCCGGGAGGCAGACTGCAGCCATACAAACATCAGAATCACGGCAGTAATGCCAACGGGTATGGGCCATATGGGAAAGGCTGCAACAATCATTTTAGCAAACGTATCCCCATTGGTTCCCAGCCAGCAGACAACAGACAGCGACAAAATTACAGACAACACCAGAGAGCCCTTCTTCCCCAGGACCTTTCTGGACATTACAGTGGTGGTGATGCCGAACTTAAAAGCAATCAGCCCCATGGCGATACAGATGAATACCAGATAAATATCAGATACACAGAGCGCCTTCACAGCGTCTCCAAAGGTCATTTTGTATCCGACGGCTGCGCCGGTAACAAAATTTGACATTGCAATCAGATAACCTGCCAGAACAATAACCATACTCCATGCGCTCTTCTTCGCCCCGTCGGGAATTGCTTCATATGCATATTCACTAGCTGCCAGGACGTTTTCCTCCTGTGCGGTAATCTTTTTTTCTTCCATAGTTAGAACTCCATTCCCCTTTTTACATAGTTAATAGCTTCCTGTACAGACATTCCTTCTATTCCCATCTTCTCCAGATTAACACCTTCCCTGCGATAATTCCTACCCATCAGCGCTTCTGCCGCAGATATCAGCGCATCGGTCAGAGGCGTCCCAACCTCTGCCAGCCGTCCCAGTTCTGAAATAGGAACCAGACCGGAGCCAATATCCTCATGCATATAGCGATGGTCCAGACCCGGAGGAGCCAATATGAACTGGTTCGCTCTGCTCTCCTGGCATGCCCGGTAGGGGTCCCCGCTCTCTGCTGCTTCCCTGGTCGTGGAACCGGCATGGTATAAAACCGTGCAGAAATCATCCAGACCCAGGCCAAAGGCATTGGAAACTGACAGCCGTTCCTCATCCAGCTTCCGTATGACGTTTCCCACAGCAGGCGTAATGCCATCGTAGTAGAACCGGAAATTCCCCTTGGTGTGCTCAATCCAGCCGGCATTCAGCAGCATTCCCGGGGGATGGAACATGGCATTGACATTACAGAGAGATGACTCCAGCACATTTCTGGCAGCCACAACATGAGGATACGCCCTGCGGATTACCGACAGCACATCCTCTGTCTGGTCTGCCGGAAAGACACCTACCGTAACCGGTTTATCGCTGCTGCTGACACGAACGCTTGTTTCGCTGGTTTTTCTTGCAATATAGCTAAGGGTGTTGGATTCTGCAATCCTTCCTCTCCTCAATATTCCGGCTGCCCGAAGTGCGCCTCCGCTGTGGCCCGGATTCATGTACAGGACCGTATCCTCATTCAGATACGGCTGCAACGCCTCAAGATATGTTTCGTGACCGGTTCCCGGAACATTCATGACCACCAGGTCTGCTCCGTCTACCGCCTCCCCTATGTGGTTGGTGACACATCCGATACGGCATTGTCCATTTCCCCAGACGCCCTCATACATAAGCTGGTTGTCCTGCTTGCGGAATGCTGCGGCTCTGTCCGCTGAAAAAGTAAACAGGCTCACATCAAACCCCCTTATGGTTAAATCTGCTGCTGCTGCATATCCTCCGTGTCCACCGCCCAGTACCGCTACTTTCATACCTTCCTCCTTAATCCGCCTTGATGACAGGGAGCTGCTGATATGGATGTCTGGTGCCGGTAATCATCTGGTGTCCATCTGCTGTCACCAGCACCTCGTTCTCCAGCTGGTACCCGCACTGGCCGTCAATTACATGGATAGGCTCTACACAAAGCACCATATTCTTCTGCAGTATAGTATCCTTATATGTATTGATATAAGGCTCCTCATGCAGGGTCAGCCCCAGTCCATGGCCAATGAATGCAACAGGCTCAAATCCCCATCCGCTAAACTGCTTTGCAAAATTGTCATATATTGTCTTAGTGCTCACGCCAGGCTTAATCTGGGCAATGGCATCATCATGGGCCTTGACCATCTTTTCCCAGATATTTACATGACGTGCCTCCGGCTGCCCAACCACCGCTGTACGGCAGCAGTCGCAGTAATAATTCTGCTTGGTTCCCATCACGTCCACCCGCACTATATCGCCCTTTTCCAATACCTTATCCGTAGGCTCACCGTTTAAGAGGCAGCTTCTGACACCGGAGCCAACCATGGGCATGGACATCTTGTCGCCCTTGGCGATATCGTTAAACCCATTGGCAATAAAACGATAGATGTCTTTTTCCGTCATGCCGGCAGACACATTGGCAAATGCATTGTAAATCACATCCTCAATGTGGGAACCGAACTCCACAATACGGTCAATCTCAAACTGAAGCTTAAGGAATCGCATCTCCTCAAAGGCAGGGTCGGCATTCACAATCATCGCATGAGGCAGCTCCCGGCGAACCAAATCGCTGTCTATGGCGGACAGATAGGACAATTCCATGCCAATCCTTTTATTCTCCATACCAAATTCCTTCAGCTTCTCAATGGCTATGAGTACGGGATTTTCAGTAAATTCATTATAGCTGATGATTTTATCTCCAGGCATCCAGCTCTGCATGCGCATAATGGGTTCCTCAATATTCACCACAATGACAACCGGATTATGCTGGGCCGTGATAATGTGGATGACCTTACGGCTTCTGACCGTTACCTGCGTCGGGATATAAGCTCCGGTAACATAGGTGATATTCTCCGGCGTCATGGTGACCATTGCATCCAGTTCATACTTTTTTAACATTTCGCGTTGTAAATTGGTTATTTCCTGCATATACGTTCTCCTTTACGACTTTGTTTTGGTTGTGCTGAATTTAGCCGGCACACTATTTCCGGCAAAATTGGCAGGATGACATAGTTTCTTTTTTAGTTTTTTCAAAAATTGGTAGGATGACTTTAGGCACAATACCAAGTTCTCCGCCTTCTAAACAGCCGTGCCTATATATTGGTAGGCTGTGCGTTTTCGATACTGGCCCTTGTACTGGCCATATGGGCTACATATGCCTGTTTAATCTGATTGATATCATTGGAGCCAAAAGCATTGGCAATCTGGTTGTGCTCCCACAGCGACTGTTCTATACGCTGGTTTTGGCTGAACAGTACCTTGCGCTCGTCATAAATATTGCCCGTCAGCGCTACGCAGATATTTAGCAGAATGTCATTGCCGGATGCCCTGCGGATGATATTGTGAAACTCTAAATCGTGCTGCAGAAGCTCTCCATTGCTCAGACCTGTCTTTCTCACAGCAGTGATACAGGCCTTCAGCTGGTCGCGTATCCCTGAATAATTGTCCTCGGGAATCAAATCAATAGCCTTTAAATCCAGAGCCTCACGGACCGTAATCATATTGAATATCTCATTTTTATGTATCAGAAGCCACACAGCCGAGTCTCCATTGGGGGACACATCCGTCTTGCGCAGAAAAATACCGCTTCCATGCTTAATCTCCACGACCCCCATTGCTTCCAAAACCTTCAGTGCCTCCCGCAATGAATTGCGCCCGATTCCCAGGAGCGAAACCATCTCCCTTTCTGACGGCAGCCGTTCATCCAGGCAGAATCCCTTGTCCGTGATAAAGGCCATCAATTTCTGAACATTCTTATTTTCTTTGAATATCACACTGTTCTGACTCTGCATCGTTCTCTCCTAATCAACTTACTTCTATCTCTTGATTATAATGATTCATGAGAAAAATGCAACCAGAATTTGTTACCCCGTGTTTTACTTAACGGATGCGGTAACTACCACCTCTACCAGAATCGGCGGACGTCCCAGGGCCGTCACCATGCAAGCCCGCGACGGTGCAGTATCCGGATTAATCCAGGCATCCCAGGCAGCATTGAATGCCTGCACATCTGTCTGATTGCGGACATAGACATCTGCATGAAGAATATGGTCTTTATCTGAACCATACTCTTCCAGAATTCTGCTGATTTTTTTTAAGGTCCCTTCCGATTGCAATGCAATGTCATCACCGGCTTCCGTGGCTGTCTGACCTGACAAATAGAGAACGCCATTACAAATGACTGCATTATGGTATCTTCCGTTTCCTCCGTATCTCTCTATCATATGTTTCACCTCCCTTCCTATATTTTGTTATGATGGCGTTAATGGATTCAGAAAGGAAATCCAAATGCAAGAGAATCCTCTGAATCAACTACGAATTTATGGAATCCGGTAATATGCGCCGCACCGGTTAATGTGGGCACAGCTCCGGGATATCCGCCTACACTTACTGACTGCTTGATTTTTGCGGTAAATTTTCCTCCGGTCAGACTCTCCTGGGAAAATTCTTCGCCCAGTCCCAGTTTTCCCTGGACAAATAATGTCACTGCCCGGGCAGATGTCCCTGTACCACAGGGAGAACGGTCTACCCCCGGAAGAAAAACATTCACGCTGCGGGCATCCACATCCTCCCGCTCCACAGGCGGAGAATACCAATGAACCTGGGAAACACCGCAAATCTCCGGCTTTTCAGGGTGTCGGAACCCTATATCCTCATTGACTCTGTCCTGTATGATTTTTGACCAGCGCAGAATCTCCGGAAGATTCCCAGCCACCAGCTTTATCCCAAATGCCTGCGCCGGTACCAGGGCAAAACTTCCGCCTCCATAGGCCACATCAACGGAAACAGCTCCGGCTCCCTCAAAGAAAAGTGTTTTACTTTCATAAAGGAAACAAGGAATGTTTTCAAATGTTACACTTTTGACGCGTCCTCCTTCCACCTGGGCCACAGCCGTAACTAAACCTGCCGGTGTTTCCAGTTTTACAGTCGTACATGGTTCTATTACCGGAACCATTCCTGTTTCCACCAGCATGGTTGTCACACCGATGGTACTGTGACCGCACATGGGAAAATATCCGCCGGAATCAATGAAAATAACGCCCACATCCGCTTCTTCCATACAGGGCTCCGTGATTACCGCGCCTGACATTACATTCCCGCCCCGGGGTTCCAGCATAGTCATGGTGCGTATCCAATCGCAGTGTTCTTTAAAGTACTCCTGTTTACGTGTCATTGTATCACCCTTTAACCTTGGTACACCTGCAATGATGCTTCTGGTGGGCTCGCCAAATGTATGGGTATCAATGGTCTCAATAAACTTTGAAAACTTCAATTTTTCCTCCCTCCTCTCTGATTGGTAGGACCACTTTATCTAAAAAAAAGATTTATTTTATTAGTCTTTAAAACTGGTCCTACCTCTTATTGAAGAGTATAGCCGCTTTTAAACAAAAAAGCAATCAGATATTGCAGCTTTTCTTCTTTTTGTCAATTATAAACACATTTCCATCTGCTATTTGTGCAATTATCACAAAATCATTTTAGTTTATTAAAAGCATAACACCATTCTCCGCACTTTATATATAGGTAAAATATAAAATGGGTCATGAAAAAAGGACGAGAAAACAATATCAGCTTTCTCATCCCTCTTCTTATCCCATTCTTTTACCTGAACACCTGCAAATAATACCACGGCGGAAACAGCCTCCCCACCTGGTCCAGCCCGGGGAAAAATCTTCCTGCATCCACAAAAACCGGGCAGAACACAAGACTCCCAATAACCAGGAATGGAATGATGCAGCAGAGGACCTGGGGCCTGCGGCATACCAGGCGCAGGACCCAGGCTGACGCTATGACAGCGCAGCAGTAACCTGCCATGGCCAGTGTTTCCCCTGGCAGGGATGTCATCACGCCTCCTGCCTTCAGGGCCAGCAGACCCGATACAGAGACCATCACGGCAGGCGCCGCCATGGAGGCCAGACGGCAGGGAATCCTGTATCCGTATGAAAGGGGCAGAAACAAGCCGCGTTCCTCATCGCTGCACATAACCACAGCCCCGTACAGACCTGTGATGAACACGTACACAGCCACCAGACCCCTGACAGGAAATACATCTGTCCGGCTGTCCCCAAAGGCCGCCGCCTCCCCTTCCTGCCCCTGGAACTGGTACTGAAACCGGAATGTGGAGCCATTGTCCAGCCATTTTGTGTATAGCTCTCCGGCCTGTGCGGCAGCGGCTTCCCTGGCTTCGCTGCCTGCGGCTCCCACCGGGCCGAACAGCTCATTTTCAGCCACGTAATCCGCCAGCAGTTCCCCGTCATATATTTTCATGAGGGCTGCAAACACAGTTTCCGTGGAAAGGGCGGCTGCCACTGTGGACGGCGCCGAATAAACGCCAATGGAGCGCTTATAGGATTTGGAATCCAGCTTCTCTCTCAGTCCGCCGTAGACCACGTAACCGCATTCAGCCCGCCTGGATGCCACCTCCGCCCTGACCTCCTCCTCGTCACTGCACAGATAGAAGCGGAACATGCCTGCCTCCTCTCCCCTCGGCCGGTTCAGAAGACTGTCCGCCAGGGCGTCTCCCAGCGCATTCTCACCGCTCTCCTCCACACTGATGGCGATGTTCACTTCCTGGCTGCCCTGTTTCTGGGCCTGGCCCGCTGCCAGAACCCCGGCAGGAAGGAGCAGCAGGATGAACAGAAAGGACCATTTTCTCATATATCGTTTGCACGACAGCAAAAACCACATAGCAACCCGTTTCATTCCCTGACCACCTCCACTCCCACGCTGAACAGGAAACCGGCCAGGGCCAGTACTGCCAGCTTTATGAATACCGCCAGACTAAAGGACGATGTGACCACAAGCTTCATCCCCTCCATCAGCACGTAGGAGGGAAGAAACGGGGCCGCAGCCCGGAACGTGGTGGGGAGGAATACCAGAGGAAGGAATCCGCCTGCCAAAAAGTGCATGGCAGTCACTGCCAGAAACAGCAGCATAACGCCGCCCATAAGGCTTCCGGCTGCCTGATAAAGGAATACCACCATGGACGCCGCCCCCAGGCAGACCATCACAAGGGCTGCCAGTCCGGGCAGGCTTAGCTTTATGAGTCCCATGAAGGAGGCTCCCAGGGCCGTACACAGAGCCACTGCCAGAAACAGCATTCCCACTCCCAATATCCTGGCTGCCATCAGGGTCCCCTTTCCCACTCCCATAAGCGCCAGCTTCCGCTTCATGGACACAGAGCCTGAAGCCAGATAGGCGGACACCGGAATGGCGCAGAGCAGCAGAAACAGCACCGCTGTGCTGATACCGTAAAAATGAATCGTATCCACATCTCCTGTTGCACTGACCTTGACATTCTTAAAATAATCCATTCGGGGCAGGCTGTAGCCCATGTATATCCGGTTCAGGTCCGCCTCCAGGCTGCTTACGGAATCCGCCATGCCATAAAGGTACAGCAGTTCATCCCCTGCATAGATACCCGCCTGGCTTGCTCCCAGGGTCGAGGCGCCTGCATCTGTCAATTCCTTGAAGATGCGGCTTTCCAGGCCCGCCCCCCTGGGCAGCAGAATTTTCACCGGCGTATTGGTTCCGTTCATGATGTCCTGCACAAATCCCTCCGGCACTTCCATCACCGCATACAATTTCCCTGCTTTCAGCTTATCCAGGCATTCCTCTTTATTCATATATTCAAAATCGCAGATGCTCTTGACGCTTTCCAGCGAACTGACCATGGCCAGTGCCTTCTTCGCAACGGCATCGCCTTCCGGAAGCACTACCCCTACGGCAATCCTTCCTGCTGACTTTTCCCCATACAGCATCCTGGCTGACAAAAGGGCAATCGTACCCGCTAAAAGTAACAGCACGATTGCCCCTGCAAAGATGTGGGGAAGCTTTTTACATGCTCGTTTTAACTCAAGCCTGAGATAAACCAGACGTGCAGACATATCTTCCCATTCCTTTTTATCTTATTAATACATGGATACTCCCAGCTGGCTGCCTAATCCCATGACGCCAAACAGCATTTCCATTCCCACATTGGTCCAATCCTCTTCCGTGGCAGACAGCATATCCATGGCCTCGCCCTCTAAAGGAGTGATTTCTCCTGACAGAGGCTGGTAATAGTATTCGCCGCTGAGAACCACATTCACGGAATCATCCAGAACCGATGTCTCCAGGGAATCAATGTTCACATGCACAGATTTGCCCTTTTCCAGCTGGTCCACTGCGCCGGTTGCGGATATCTTCACAAGCTGCGAACCGTTTCCGCCTACCTCGCCGGACAGGTGGTAGCTTCCGTCCTTGGAATCATAGGTGCTTGTATATGTAAAATTATAAGCCTCATCATCCGGCACAGCCAGGTCCAGTGAAAGGTCACTGGTCAGTACGCTTCCGTCATAGGTTCCCTGCTTTACCATATCAATGCTCACTGTATCCGTGGCATCTTCCAGGGTAATGTTGGCCAGTGCATTCTGTGTCAGGTAAGAACCGCCCTGAAGCTGGCAGCTAAAGGTCACTGCCACAAAGCCCTCTTCGGAAACATCCGAATCATCCACATGGAGATTGGTAGAGCCCTCCACTGCTGCCAGACGTCCCTTTTTATCCACATAAACCGTCATATTCACATCGGTCAGCGCCTTATCCAGATATTCTATCATCTGGTCCGCCATTTCCTTGGCCTCCTCGTAGGACTGCTGCTGCATCTCCTCCGCGGACAGGTTTCCTGTGCCTGACATGGTTCCGCCCATAAGCTCACTCATCTTCACAGTAGTCTCCAGCTGGCGCATGAAATCTGCTTTCAGAGTCTCATCCTGCAGGAAGAAATCAGTGGAAAGGCGAAGGAATTCAATCATGGAATCCTTGCTGACAGTTACATTGTATCCCTGACAGCTCACCTGTGCGCCGTCCATGGTATAGGTTCCCTTACCGGCTTTTTCAACGGTCAGGGCTGCCTTGAAATTCTCCTGGGCCTTACATCCCTCTTTGTAACGGGTAATCAGCGCTTCCACATCAAAGGGCTGCTTGCCTTCTGACTGGGCTTTTTCAGCCTCATCTACCAGCTCCGTGAAATAAGCCGCCATGCCTTCTACATCCACGCCGTTCTGCTCCAGCAGCGGACCTACGGTAGGCGAATTCTTAATGCGGTCCGCCAGTCCTTCTCCCAGGTCCACGGTAAACACCTTGCCGGAAAGCTCCGGAACCGCAAGCATCAGGGTATCGTCCCCATAATATGCATTCAGATTGGCAAGGTCCATGCCGTTATAGATTACGCCCATGTTAAAGAAGCTTTTTCCATTGGTCTTGTCATCCTTTGTCTCAAAGCGAAGGCCGCTTCCCGCATAGGTATTGACTGTCTCATCCGAACAGCTGTCCATCTTGAGGGTCAGCCCGCCCTGGCTGTCGGCTGTCTTCACTGTCTCAGCAAAATCCTTCAGCCCGAACAGCTCCTCAGAAGGATATACCTGGCCTTCCGGAAACACATTTTCAAAGGCATCAATAACCACCTGCTTGGGGTCCTTTGTGTTCATCTTCATATAAGCCAGGGCCGCGATGGCAATGACAGCCGCAATGGCCACCACAGCAGCCAGTACCTTGACGAACTTCTTATTCGGCTGAGGCTCTTCCGGCGCACAGACAGCTGCCGGCGCCTCTTCTTTTGCAGACCCGGACTCAGCTGCCGCCTCTTCTTTTAACGGCTCAGAGCCGCCGTCTTCCGGCGCCTGATTGTCATGTTCCATCGGAGCTCCGCACTGGGTACAGAATTTTACATCTGCTTCCTGCTCTGCTCCACACTTGGTGCATTTCATATTTCTCTCTCCTCCCTTGTAAAAGGACCTTTCCGCTGCCCTGCATCATACCGCACCGGCTGCCCTTTATTATGTATCTATCGAAACTGGCCAATCAGCTCATTCGCTGACAGACCACAATCGATTTCACTTAAAACTCCGCCTTTTAATATGCACATCTTCGTACACAGCGCCAGCTCTGCCAGTTCATGGGATGTCAGTATGACAGCCCCGCCTGAAGCCATATATTCCCTGAGGTAGTGCCGGATGATTTCCTTACACTCCAAATCCAGTGCCGCCCCAGGCTCATCCATGATAAGGACCGGTGCGTGGTTGGACAGGGCACAGGCTATGCTGAGCCGCTTCTTCATACCCCCGGAAATCTTTCCCACTGTGCGTTCAAGCATTTGGTCCACGCCCAGCATGGAAGCTGCTCCGCCCTTTAAATCCGATTCCATCTGCTTCCTGCTTCCCCTGTACCACAAAAGCAGGTTATCCCTTACGGTCAGTTCCTCCATAAGCGGATTCTCCTGGGGCACATAAGCTGCCTCCTCCGCAAATACCCGGGGATGGCCTGACGCCTGCCTGCCGTTGTAGAGGATACTGCCCTTGTCCGCTTTCTGGGCGCCTGCCAGAATCGATAAAAGAGTGGTCTTGCCGCAGCCGTTATACCCCACTATACCCACACATTCTCCCGGAGCCACCGTCAGGTCCACTCCCGCTAAAATACTCTGTCTGTGAAAGGATTTATAAATTCCTGATATTTCCAGCATTCCTGCAACCACTCCTGTAAAACAATCTATGATACAGGACTCAGTGTACCATATATTGGGTGGGAATGCAAAATAATAATTATTAACGATTCCTTAATATTGCGGGGTCAAAAAGTACGTTTTTACGTTGTTTTTTTGCATGTTTGTGACTTTACCATGTCTGATAGAGTAATATATATAGGTAGAATATAGCATGAAGTTATGCTGATGGAAATAGCCGTACCCAGGAAGATTTTTATAAGACTGCCGGTGATGCGGCTCTCACCGCAGCGCTCGCCGCTGTTCCCCCTACCTGGCAAGCAATTATCGCATTTAATTGGCAGGGCACACCTTATGCGGCGAATGGAGTTCCTTATCATCCATCATAGCTCATTGTCATTCTCCCCTTTAGGTATTTCAGCCTTAAGGGGAGACTTGTTTTTGGCTGCCAACATTTCGATGGTTAGCGGCTCCAAATTGACCATTACTAATATAATCTGTTTCAGCAAATAGTTACCTTAAATCGGCAATCATTAGCTCCACCTAATACCGTATGTATTATTTCAACTTGTATATCCTTGTCCGGTAATAAATCTTGTAAAATATATAAAATGCTGTTCCTTGAGCATTCGCAATGGGACACTTCTGTTACTTTGCCAGACAGCACCTCATCACAAACGCATTTAGGATAGCCTATTTCATAGATATGCCCCGGGTCAATTATTCTCGCTATAAGCATTTCTGTGTTGCCGTATTTTTTATACTGCTCATCTAAGCTGCATCCACATTCTTCAAATTGGGCACGTTGAATGGGTAAAACCGTGTCCTTAACACAATCAATTGCTTTTTTCTTATAATCCAATATTAAACACTCCTTTACAGATACCGATTTACTAAAAATAGGATACACGAAAAAATACTAACTATCAATATGAAACTATCAATGTCCAGTGATTACCAAAAATACCTATAGGTTCAGTTGATATTTTCCTTCTACTTTTCCGAATATTTTCAGCCAATGGTTCAAAAACTACTATGGAAAGGAGGTATGATAATGGCAAAAGCAGGAATGAGAAGACCCAGCCCTTACGGCGCAGATAATCATGGAACTGAAAATCACCATAAAATGAACCATCCCAAAAATGAGCAGGCCCAGGTTCCCGAAATCCAGGGAGCCGCCAAAAACGGCAACGCCAAAGCCGGTCCCGTCAATGCGCCCAACTGGGCAAGGGATGATTACAAAACCGGTGATAATTGAAACCGTAGAGATTTTTCACTGATTGTCCCTGTAATGGCGTACAAACAAAAAATGACCGCAAACAATTGATGGGACGCTCACCCAGGAAGGGCATCACACATCACATTTACAGTCATCCATTTATCCCAGTGCCCCTAACTCCGCGGCCCTGTACAGGGCCGCCACATGCACGGCCTGTTCAAACCTTCCCTCTCTCAGGAACCGTTTTACTTCCTCCCCCTCCATCTCCACCACTTCCAGTGCCTCTGTATCATCCAGCTGCTGGGCCGCAGCCGAAAATACATCCCTGGCCAGGTAGCACTGGGCGTAGCTGGTGCAGTTGCTGGCATTGGGGGCAATTTTAAAGAGAAATTCCATACTCCCCGCCTTGTATCCCGTTTCCTCCAAAAGCTCCCTGGCAGCCCCTGCCTCCGGGTCCTCCCCCGGCTCGATACATCCTGCGGGCAGCTCCAGAAGCACCTTCTCCACACCGTGGCGGTACTGGCGCACCAAAATCACCTTGTGTTCCGGCGTTACAGCCACCACCACCGCAAAATCCGGCAGATGATTGACATAAAAGGGGGCAATGACCATGCCGCCCGGCAGCCTGCAGGTGCTGGCGCGCATATCAATCCATGCATCCTTGATGACAGTGGTTTCATCCAGTACTTTCCATAAAAGATTTTCATTCCGGTTCTTATCCCTGTTGTCCGCCTTATTCATGGTCCCTCTCATTCTTCCTTTCATTCCGGTAACCTGCCTCATATACCGTCACCTAAACAGCCTTACTGCCACAGCCCGTCCTCCAGGGCCGCCATCATCAGAGCCAGATGCAGATTCATGGCAGCCGTCTCATCGTCAATATAGTGGACATCCTGCTCCATCTTCACCCGCCCCGGCAGCAGTTCCATTGCATCAAACAGGTCCTTTGCCGCTTTTGGCGACTGGTATTGTACATATGCATCCTTAATCATTGCCCACAACCTCCTTTGGTTATTATAACGTTTGGAGGCTGCTTTTTCCCTTATTTCCTTCCTGCAATCCGGCGGACCAGCCCCGGGGACTCCGGGCTACTCTCCTGCCGACAGGCTGTTTCCCACCATACCGGCCACAATCACAGCGATACCGGCCAGTCCCACCGGCTCCGGAATCCTGTCCTTCAGCAGCAGGATGCCTCCCAGCAGGGTAAACAGCACCTCGCCGCACTGGGTGGCCTCTATGACGGCCAGATGGCGCGGATTGTCCTTTACCATGTCTGTGGCCTTAAAAAACAGGACCGTGGCAATAACGCCTGAAAACAGCGCCACGCACAGAGACTGGAATATCTGTCCGCCTTGCGCCGGTCCGGACTTTACCCAGGCCCATACCGACATAACAATCCAGAACGGCATGCTGCACAGTGTCATGCCGTATACCCGTTCAAGGGTGGTCATGGTCTCCGCACAAAGGGCCATCATCTTACGGTTCCCCAGGGGATAGGAAAATGCCGCCGCCAATATAGGCACCAGCGTCAGGACCACGGTCCTCACTTCCATCCGTTCCAGATGAGGCACCTGCATCATGAATATGCCTGCCAGTATGAGAATAGACCATCCCAGGTTTCTGATTGGTATCTGTTTTCCAAACAGAGGCGTCAGAAGCACGCCCGCCGCTATGGTCAGCTGCCAGGTTGCTGCGGCCAGCCATGATTCACCCAATACGGAGCCGAAGGTGAGAGGCGCGTAAAACAGCCCGAATCCCACCGTGCTCCATACCAGCCAGGGAACAGGCGCTTCCTTTACAGCCTTCCACACCTTACCTGCCGAACGGCTTCGTGCCAGCATAAGCCACAATACAGGAAATGTGAACAGGTACCTGAGGCTGGCCGACCACATCCAGTATCCTCCGGCCAGATTCATGCTCCTGTTCAGGATAAAGGTAAATGCAAAGAAAAAGGATGCTAGAATCCCGTATATAAGCGCTTTTTTCAATTCATCCGCCCCCTCTCTTCCTCAGGCCTTTACCGGCTGTCTCAAAAAGAGGGCACTGCAGCTTGTCCTGCAATACCCTCTGGTAATCTTATATCAATTCTCAATTAAGCAATTTTGGACTTAGCCAGTTCAGCTAATTTTGCGAATCCCTCTGCGTCATTGATAGCCATTTCGGACAGAACCTTACGGTTTAAGTCAACCTCAGCTAACTTTAAGCCGTACATGAACTTGCTGTAGGACAGGCCGTTGATACGTGCTGCAGCGTTGATACGTGCAATCCACAGCTGTCTGAACTGTCTCTTTCTCTCTTTTCTGCCTGCATAGGAGCTTGTCAGGGCGCGCATTACGGACTGCTTTGCAATCCTGTACTGCTTGGAACGGGCGCCTCTGTAGCCCTTAGCCATCTTTAATACTCTATTGTGCTTCTTCTTAGCATTTAAACCGCCTTTTATTCTTGCCATCGGTAATTCCTCCTTCTACAATTCAAACTTACAGATATGGTAAAATCTTCTTCATTACCTGTGCGTTAGTTGCATCGGTAACAATATCTTTTCTAAGATTTCTCTTCCTCTTAGTGGACTTCTTAGTTAAGATGTGAGACTTGTAAGCTTTATTGCGAACTAACTTACCGGTTCCTGTCTTTTTAAAGCGCTTTGCTGCTGCTCTGCTGGTTTTTAACTTTGGCATTGTAAATTTCCTCCTTAAAACTTTCTATTTTAACGTTTTGCAGTTAAAAACATAACCATGCTTCTTCCTTCAACCTTGGAGGGCTTATCGATAACTGCGATATCCTTTAAACTCTCAGCGAAATCATCCAGGATGTATTTGGACTTGAACATATGGGCCATCTCGCGACCGCGGAAACGAAGTGTCACCTTCACCTTATCGCCCTTCTCCAAAAATTTTCTGGCTGCTCCCACCTTGGTGTTCAGGTCGTTGGTGTCAATGTTGGGTGACAAACGAACTTCCTTTATCTCGATTACCTTCTGTTTCTTCTTGGCTTCTTTTTCCTTGCGTGCCAGTTCATAACGGTACTTGCCATAGTCGATAATCTTACATACCGGCGGCTTTGCCGTAGGTGCAATCTTCACCAGGTCAAGCTCTGCTTCCTGAGCCATTCTCAGTGCCTCTTTCCCCGGCACGATGCCTAACTGCTCCCCGTCCTCGCCAATCAGCCGTACTTCCTTGTCTCTGATTTGCTCGTTAATCATTAATTCGCTAATAGTCGTACACCTCCAAATAAGTCATGTTGTTCTGGAATCAGCATGCCCCGTTCTTTCCCTGTAGGGCAAAAAATAAAGCGGACAGCCTGGCTATCCACTTCCTCACATAAAACCATCTGCTGCCCTGTCTCACCGGAAATCCAAGGAGATACTACAGCACATTGTTTCATCTATGAACCCGGGTCACTTACTTGTGCCAGGGTGAGGCGGATACCTGCTTTCCTGTCAGTCGTTCTCACAACTTATATTAATCTACTACATTTGAACGTATTTGTCAACCATAATTTCAAACTTTTCTTCCGGATACGTTTCCTCGATATGATTCATCCAAATACAGCAGGAACGCCTCCCGGTTCCCGGAAGACGTCCCTGCACCCATCCTGTCCTGATTCTGAATTTATCTGGCCTTAAAGGTACTGCACCTTGTCTCCGTACATTCACAGGCTCCGTCACCGCTTATGTCAATACGTTCCGCGGAGCAGCGGTGTTCTTCATTGTAGACGCATTTTACCGCGTCGCAGGCAATCTCCAGCCTTGTCTCAGGGGTCTTGAACAGGTTGGTGAACTTACCGCCCTTGTTCTCGTCAAAGCTTGCGCAGCAGGTCTGCTCCGCAGTCCCGGCCTTGTTCCCATCCACTGCAATAGCAGCCTTACAGCAGCAGTTGTCAGCGTTGTGCACACAGTTCTTTACACTACATTCCAGCTTGGTCATCATCCCTACCTCCTTGTTATGAGCACATAAGAAGCCGAAGCCCGGTTTCTTATGTGCGGTACCATTCTTACCAATGACAAGGATAGTATGTACGGATTATAATTTTTGATTCATGAGGCGCAGGGCTTCAATGCATTTTCCTTCGCTGCCGTCCATATTGTAAAGCTCGCCCTGGGTCACAAAGGTATATACCTGGATGTCGTCCACAAAAGCGCCTTTGCCGCCGCTTACGCTGATGGTGAAATCCGACGGCTGGCAGTTGCTGAATTTAAGCTCCACCTTCCGTTCCTCCTTCACGTCCACGGTCCTTGTCTGGGAACCCATGCGTATGGTCAGCCTGCATGCTTCCTCTGCCCCGGTGCGCAGCTTTACATAGGTATCCTTTCCTGTATTGCCTGTCATCCGGTTGCCCAGGTTCTGGTAAATAGTTCCGCCGGAGGGAAGCATGGCTGATTTTCCGGTTGCATCCTCCGCAATATAGCTTCCTCCTGAAAAACGCCATCCGTCCATGCCCAGGGCAAACTGGGCATTGAACAGCTTATTGTCCCCGTAATCCCGGTAGGTCCAAATACCATATCCCATGGTGGAATTTTTAAGGATGGGCGCAACGCCTTCCAGATACAGCGCCTTTTCATCGTCCCGCAGCTGGGCGTTATGCTCGTATCCAACCGTATTGTCCGTAAACAGGAACTGGTCCAGGTACACCGGCTTGCCTCCGCTGTACACGTGAAGACGGTTCAGGAACACAGGCACCTTTTCCAGCGCCTCCTGGGCTGTTACGCGTTCATGTTCATTCATAAAGCCCATGGGAATGCCGTACATTGCGCTGGTATAGGCAGCGCTTCCGCTGGGGAAGGTGGAGGAATGCATAAAGCCCTCCTGGCTTCCGTCCTGGTGCTCCACCGGGTCCACATCCAGGCGCACTTCCATGGACAGGCCCGGAAACACGGTCTGGCTGTCGGCCAGGAGTTCATTTAAAAAATGGTCGTAAAATCCGTAAAACACGCTTCTGGCCTGTGAATCCTTTGCAGGAAAATACAAATCATCATACCCGGACAGCTTGTGACCATACATTTCCTCCAGCTCTTCCAGCTCATAATTCTCCCTGGCATAATCCACATATCCGCAGGCCTTGGCCATACTGCGTCCCTTTACCCCGTTTCCCAGGGACGCACTGGAATCCGTGAAGTTCCAGAAATCCTCCCAGGTCAGGAATCCTCCGCAGAAGTTTTCATGGGAGGATGCCGCCTTATAGAGGCGGCCCACATATTCCATCCAGGCAGACCGTTCCGTCCCCTTCTGCATCAGCCCCTGGTACCGGTCCATCACATTGCCTGCCCCGCAGTAATCCCAGGTATATCCCACACGCAGCATCACGCTCAGTCCTTGGGCCCCAGCGGCATCCATGACGCGGTCCAGCTTGTCCCAGGCATATTGGCTGTATGTACAGGGCGACATACCGGGCTGGAATTCCCTCCACGGAACCACCAGGATAATATTGTTAAATCCATCCTCCGCAATGCGGGCCAGCTCCTGGTCCATATGGCGGCTCTCACTGTTCCAGAAATTGATGACCCAGTCATCGGAATAGTAGGTGGCTGATTTAAGGCAGCCTGCTGTTCCCGCAGCATGTTCCTCTGCCCTGGCAAACCCGGTTGTGAACAGGAACGCTGCCGCCCCCAGTATCATTGCGGCCTTTATATAAGGTCTTTTCATTGGTTTTTCTCCTTTAGCGCTGGTTCTTTTCCCCGCCCCGCTTTAGCTCAGGCCATACTGTCAGCAGCATGGTCCCGAAACAGGCGGCTCCTCCGATGAAATTGGATATGGGCTCCGCCATCAGTATGCCCTGGGTCCCCAATCCAAATACAGTGGGCAGTATGATAATAAGCGGTATAACGATGATAACCTTCCTGAAAATGGAAAAAAATACCGCATTCCTGGATTTTCCCAGGCCTACGAACACGGACTGGCCCGCGAACTGGAGGGACATCATGAAAAACCCGAAGAAATACATGCGTATAGCCGGAATTCCCGCCTCCACCATGTCCCCCTCCCGGTTGAAAATACGGATGAAGAACTCCGGAAACCAGTCCACGAATCCCCAGGCCACCACTGTATACAGGATACAGACCACTGACATGAATACAATGGCCTTCTGTACCCGTTTATACTCCCTGGCCCCGTAGTTAAATCCCAGTACAGGCTGGGCACTGTTGGTCAGACCGTTTACAGGCATGGAAATGACCTCCCTGACTGAGTTGATGACGGTCATGATTCCCACATACAGGTCGCCGCCGAATTTCTGGAGCATGGAATTATACATGATTTGTACAAGACTGTTGGTGATGGACATGGTAAACCCGGACATGCCCAGGCCCACAATGCGGAGCAGCCTGCCGCCGTCCGGCCTCATGGCCGCGGGCCGCAGCTTCAGGATGGTCCGCCTGCCGGTCAGGAAGGCCAGAATCCATATGGCTGACAGCATCTGCGAAAGAATGGTGGCCAGGGCCGCGCCCCGTACCCCCATGTGGAATACAAAGATGAAAATGGGGTCCAGGACAATATTGGCAACCGCCCCCAGCAGCACGGTCATCATGCCCACGGTCCCAAAGCCCTGGGAGTTGATGAAGCTGTTCATGCCCAGGCCTGTCATCACAAAAATATTGCCCAGGAGATAGATGGTCACATAGGCGTCTGCGTAGGAAATGGTGGCGTCGCTGGCGCCGAAAAGGTACAGCATGGGCCGCTTAAAAATCAGGCCCAGGACCGTCAGCAGGATTCCCACCGCCACCATCATCACAAAGGAATTGCCCATGATGGCCTCTGCCTCCTTCTCATTCCCCCTGCCCCGTTCAATGGAACACAGGGGAGCGCCACCCATGCCGAAGAGGTTGGCAAAGGCAATGACAATGGATATGATGGGCAGGCAAAGCCCCAGCCCCGTAAGGGACAGGGTGGCATTCTCCGGTATCATTCCTATGTAAATGCGGTCCACAATATTATACAGCACATTGATGAGCTGTGCCAGGGTCATGGGGACCGCCAGCTTCATGATATTGCCCACCACGCTGCCTTTGGAAAAATCGTTTTTCTTCTGATTATCCAATTGAGTATCCGGCTGTTTAGCCAACTGAGTATCCGACTGTTTCATGTTTCCACCACTTTTCCTTACAAATCCTCTGCCCTGTCTATATCCCTAAGCTCCTCCTCCGGCACCTCCATGGTCCACACATCCTCAGGGTGGGCCTTCATGATTACGCTTCCCCCCCTGTCCCCGCGAAGCCCCATAAGCTCCTGCCTGTAGGTGCGGCTGAATATGGCGGGATTCCCCCGCTTTCCCTGATGGCACACACAGCCCATCCCCTTTTTGGACAGCCAGTACCCCTCAATAAACCTCTTCAGGGTGAAGGGACTCATATAGGGCTGGTCTGCCACTGAGAACAAAAGAGCCTCTGTCCCAGGAGCAGCCGAAGCAGTTCCCAGCCTGAGGGACGCAGTGATTCCCTCCCCGCTGAATCCGTTGTGGACTGCCGCAAGCCCCTGGCTTACGGCCTGCTCTAAAATCTCCTCATACTGGCTGACCACCAGAATCTCTGTCTGGTGCCCATCTTTCTCCAGCTCCCCTGCCGCCCGGCAGATGCAGTCAAGCCCATGGCGGTAAAGCTCCTTTCCCTTAAAGGGCACCAGCAGCTTATTAGAGCCAAAACGGCTTCCAAATCCGGAAGCCATATAGATAAATGATATCTTCATCCCTCATAACCATCCTTTAAAATAACCGGGCGGACCCATCCTGGTCCAGCTGTCCGCTTGCAATCCCTGCTGTCTCACCCATTCCGTCCAGCATTTCCTTGGCCAGCGCTGCTTTCTGCGCAGTGTCGGCCTGGTTGAATACAGGCAGCACCTCCATATACGGATGGGCTTCCCGCAGGGGGACCAGGTATCCATGCTTCATCAGCGTCATCATGTCTTCCTTTTGTATGACCCAGTCGCTCTTATATTCCCTATTCCGGTCCGGTCCATCCGGTTCTTTGCCGGAAAAAACACACTCATGCCCATACAATTTCCGGCCGTGGCGGCTCATCAGGTCCAGGGCTTCCTCCAGTCTCAGGCAGCATTCCCCGGCCTGTTTCCCAAGGGATGTCAGGCCATTGAGGCACAGAATCATATCTGTATTCTCCGGAATCACCGGCTCCCCGGCCCTTGGCACCTTCAAAGGCAGGCGTCTGGAACCGTCAGCCTCCACCAGCACCAAATCCGCCAGGGAACAGGCTTCCTCATACAACTCCCGGCCTGTAAATGCAATCTTCCCATTCTCCGCCGGCCTTCCGGCCACTGCCAGGCCGCGCTGTTCCAGACCAGCCCTGATTTCTTCCACATTGCCCTCAAGGCATCCGAATGCATCCGGACAAGCCATATGGGTGGTGGTTGCCACCAAAACTTTAAGCCCCCGGTCCAGGGCCTCCCAGGCCAGTCTGCGTATGGCGGATGTCTTGCCACCCGCGCCTGCAAGAGACACCACAAAAGGGCCCGGTCCTTTCTCTGACCGTGCCTGCTTCATCCGTCCCTCAAGCCCCAGGCCGTGCCACAGGCTGTTGGTTCCGGTCCATATGCCGCACTCGTAAAAATAGACCTTCATGGCATAATCTCCATTTTATAGTTGACATAGATTAATGCAGCACTTTACTGTGATACTCTGACTATTCTATCATAAAACAGAAGATAGGGAAAGATAATTTTCTGCCCTTTAAGGGCAGTTAAAAACAGCCGGAAACAAGGGGAATCCCCTCTGCTTCCGGCTGCTGTTCTATTTCAGTGTTTTGTCTCAGCTGACTATCTTATCCTGTTGCGTCCCTATTTCTGGATATTATTCCTGATTACACCATACAAATCAAAACTCAGGATACCAAACACTAGTATAACTCCGATGACTGCCATTATCGATTCCTTCCTTCTAATATGTTTTCCATCACTGTGATAGATTCATTATATGTCAGGCATACCTGTTTAGCAATCCGCATTATATCTAATCTTTTGGTGAACACCTCTCTGTTTTTTGTGCATGAATGCAAAATATTTTAGATAACCTAAAATTTTTTGTATATCCCGGCGGCATCACTGCCGGGCATCCGTCCTGGCTGCTCTCTGCGCTATCAGTTCTCCCGTAATGCTGATGGCAATCTCCGCCGGTGTCTCGGCTCCAATGTCCGTGCCGATGGGCATGTGGCATTTCTGGATTTCCTCCAATGTGAAGCCGTCTGCCAGCAGCTTATCCGTCACCACCCGTATCTTGTTCCTGCTGCCCATGATGCCGATATAATAAGGATGCAGGGCCATGGCCTGCTTCTGCACATAATAATCAAACTGGTGCCCCCTGGTCATGACGCACACATAGTCCCTGGAACTGATATCCACATACTCGCTGATGTGTTCCATGTCTCCCACCACAGTCCTGTCTGCCTGGGGAAATACCCGGGGATTGGCAAATACCTCCCTGTCGTCCATGACCACGCAGCGGAATCCCACATGGGCCAGCACAGGAACCAGCTCCTGGGCCACATGGCCGCCTCCGAATATATAGACGGTCCCGGCCTGTACCAGAGGCTCTATATAATAATTCCGGCCGTCCACTGATTTCTGCCGGGCCTTGCTGCCAAAGAGTTCTTTTTCCAGCCCGCTCCATGAGCCGGCGCCGCTGATTTCCCCAGTCTCTCCCGGCCCCAGACAAGACTGCCCCAGCCCTTTCATACCGGCCAGACCCAGGCTGTGGCTGTACAGGCCCATCTGCCAGCATGTCTCGTCGGTGATATCCAGAATGAGCCAGCTGTCCTCATCCTTTGCCAAGGCCTCCAGAACCCGGCCGCAGAAACCATACAGCGCCTGGTCCCCCGGACAAATGTACTGGAAATATACCACCACATTTCCCCCGCACACCATGCCGATATCAGCCACCTGGTTTCTGGTGAGGGTGAATCCCCTGGCAAAGGAAGCCTTGTCCTTCATAGCCTGGATGGCTGCCTGGATGGCCTGGTACTCCACAGCGCCGCCGCCCACGGTCCCTTCTATGGACCCGTCCTTCCTCACCAGCATCCGGGAACCGGTTCCCCTGGGGGTGGAACCGGAACTGGCAATAATAGTCACCAGAACAGCCTCCTCCCCCTGCTCCAATAATTGTCTTAACTCTGTAAATAATGCTTTCATGACCCCGCCTCTTCCTCCGCAGAAAAATATTTTTTATAAAGCCGTTCGCCTTCCATGCGCAATTCCTTCTCCATCCGCAGATAACGGTCCAGAAACTCCTTGGACTTGGGTGTGAGCTGGGAAAAACCGCCTTCCGCCCCTCCTGACTGCGTAATCAGGAGAGGATAGCCCAGCTGCCGCTCTGCCTCCTTTAAAATCTTCCATCCCTTGGTATAGGACATATGCATCTGCCTGCAGGCTGTCTGCATAGAGCCTGTATGGTCAATCAGGCTCAGGAACTGGGCTGCCTGGGGACCAAAAAATCCTTCATTGCGCTCCAGTGTCAGCTGCACCTGGGGATACACAGCCAGCTTTTCCCGTCCAAGACTGCCCCGGGCGCAGTCCTCGTCCGATTCCACTGCCATGATGATTCCCTCGTCCTCCACCGGTATCTCCTCCAGATAGGCATCGATTTCCGGCTGGCGCAGGGCGCCTCTCAATCCTTTTCCCCCCTCATAGTTTAAAAGGGGGCCAATGGCTGCCTTGGATACCAGGACCGGATGGCCCCGCCTTCCGTCAAACACAGGACAGGCAGCCATGGCCCGGGACCCCATCATCCTCTGTATGGTATCCGGAAGGAACATAGGGAATTTGGCCGGCAGGATAAATACCCTGTCGCATAAATCCTCTATATAATTTAACCCCATACAGATACTGTAATACATCTGGATCTGCTCATAATCCTGATTGCGCAGACAGATGACCCGGAGTCCTGCAATGTGTTTTTCCACCTCGTCCGCCTTCTGCCCGGTAACCACTACCACGGGCTCAATGCCCGCCCGCTTAAGGGTAATGATAATTCTCCGTATGACCGTGCTGTCCCCAATGGGAAGCATGGGCTGGAAACGGCTGATTGTGCTCTTGTGACCTGCTGCGATAATAACAGCCCCTGTCCTCATAGGTCTGTTCCGCCTTTCTCTGTAATATGATAGCCTGATATCCGCCCCTTAAAGCTCTCCGGTCAAAAGCAAGAGAGCGGACGGCTCCACCCTGAGCCAATCCGGCACCAGGCCCGCGGTTTCGTGTGTGTGGATATCCTTCCCCTTCTTCCACCACAGACCGTTCTGTAATGTAATATACCACTCAAACGGCATTTCGGAAATAGATGGAGCATATACTTTTATAAGATTTGCATCCTCCCTCTCCATATAGGCCTGTGCACCGCTGTCTGACAGAGGTTCGAAATCATGGGCCCTGATTCCCACCGATGTTATGGTGTCATCCACAGGGCGGTCCGTGACCAGCTCCAGGCCGTTCCAGTCCACTGCCCGTATCCTGCGTTCTCCCAGCCGCTCAATCCTGGAAATGTTCTTACATCCCGTAAGCCTGGCTGCCTGGCATGTAATGGGATTCTGGAAAATATCCCTTGTCCTGCCCGCCGCCAGCACACATCCTCTGTCCATAAGCAGAAGATTGCCGCAAAGCTGGTATGCCTCATCCCTGTCATGGGTCACCATAATGGTCACCCCGTCATAATCCTTAAGGGCATCCGCCAGCTCCAGGCGCAATCCCTCCCTCAGATATGTATCCATGGCGGAAAAAGGCTCGTCCAGCAGCAGCGCCTCCGGCTCATAGGCCAGGCTCCTGGCCAGGGCCACTCTTTGCTGCTGGCCGCCTGACAGCTGGCCGGGATAACGTTTTTCCAGCCCATGGAGCCTGAACCGCTCCACCATCTCAGCCACCTTCTGTTCCCTGGCCTCCTGGGACATGGGCCGGCGTTTTCTAAGCCCCACGTTTCCCCGGCCTCCCTTTAACCCCACCATGATGTTCTGTTCCACGGTCATGCCGGGAAACAGGGCGTAGTTCTGGAACAGATAGCCCACCCGCCTTACCTGGGGCCTCTCATTGACCTTCAGGGCGGAATCATAGAGGACCCGGCCTCCCGCCGCCTCCCCCTGGGCATATCGCAGGGCAATCCTTCCCCCGTCCGGCCGGATGATGCCTGCAATGGATTTCAGGGTCATACTCTTCCCGCAGCCCGATGGTCCCAGGATACCCAGACATCCCCGGCCCGCTTCAAAGTTTATGTCCAGACTGAAATCCTTTAATTTTTTTCTTATATTAACTTCCAAATGAAGATTGTATTCTGAGTTCACGGCTGTTCCCCTTTCATCCCTTCCGGTTCACGGGCCTTAACGCTGCCCAGTTCATCAATAGGATGGACAGGAATGCAATGACCACAATAACCGCCACATAACGGTACGCCGTATCCATATTGCCTGCGGCCACCTCTGAATAGACTGCCATGGGAAGGGTCCTTGTCCTGCCCGCTATGTTTCCCGCTATCATGGCAGTGGCCCCAAATTCTCCCAGGCCCCTGGCAAAGGCCAGCACGCCGCCGCTGACTACTCCGGGCAGGCCTCCGGTCATAAGCACCTTCCAGAAGATGCTCCACTCACTCATGCCCAGGGTCCTGGCTGCCGCCACCAGGTTCTGGTCCACCTGTTCAAATGCTCCCCTGGCAGAGCGGTACATTAAAGGAAAGGACATGACCACGGCCGCAATCACCGTAGCTGTCCATGAAAATGCTATCTTAACGCTGAAATACTCAATAAAAAACTGCCCTACCGGCCGTTTAACCCCAAAAATGTAGAGAAGGAAAAAACCGGCCACCGTGGGGGGAAGGACAAGGGGCAGCGTAAGCACGCCGTCCCATATCAGCTTCCATGTCTCATTTTTCATGCTCACCACAGCCCACGCCGCAAAGATTCCCAGAAAAAACGTGATGAGAATCGACAGGCCGGCTGTCTTCATTGATATCAGTATTGGTGACCAGTCCATGGATGGTTCCTCCCCTTTTCCTTACTCGCCTTTTGTGAATCCGTATGCCTCAAATACCTTCATGGCTTCGTCTGTCTTAAGAAATTCCACAAAGTTCCCGGCCTCTTCCCCGTGAGCCGTGTTCTTCACCACTGCCACAGGATAGATGACCTTCTTGGCAAGGCTTCCCTCAGGAGCCTCGGCTACCACTTCCACCTGGTCAGCCATGCTGGCTGCATCGGTTGCATATACGATACCTGCGTCAGCACTGGATGCGGCAACCTGGTTAAGCACCTCTGTCACGTTGGTTCCAAAGCTTACCTTGTCCTGAATCTTATCCCAGATGCCCAGGCTGGTAAGGGCCTCTTGTGCATACTGTCCGGCCGGTACGCTGGCAGGGTCGCCAAGGGCAATGCTCTCCGCCTTCTCAATATCCTCAAACTTCTCAATGCCCGCGCTGCTGCCGGTGGGAACGATAAGCACAATCTTGTTCTCCAGCAGGTTGGTGACGGTGCCGGAATCAATCATGCCTTCCTCGTCCAGGGCTGTCATCTGCTTGGTTGCGGCCGACATGAACACGTCTGCCTCCAGACCTTCCTCAATCTGTGTCTGAAGCTTTCCTGAGCTGTCATAGGTGCCCTTTACAACCACGCCCGGATACTGCTCCTGGAACATGGGAATCAGCTCATCCTCATAGGCGTTCTTAAGGCTGGCTGCCGCTGCAACCAGTATCTCCGTGGATTCGCCTGCCTGGGCCGCTGTGGTTTCCCCGTCAGCTGTCTCTGCATCTTTCTTTGCCGCAGTAGTTTCTGCTGCCGTTGTCTCCGTTTCCGTGGCGGCTGCCGTTGTTTCCTTTGCCCCGCCAGAGCAGCCGGCCAGTGCAGCTGCTGCCAGCATTGCTGCCATCATCATGCAAAGCTGTTTTTTCATAATTTCATCCTCCTGGATTTAAAATTTCTATATACAGATACAGGTATGCGTTATACTTATGTGACCATATCGTTCCCCACATAAATGCCCATCTGTACCGGATGGGCATTGTACCGAACAGGCACCTGTATCCTTATATCACCGTTGAACTCCTATTTGGCTGCCGGATTTCTCCTTGGCGGCCGGTTTAGGATTTGACTGCCGGATTTCTATTACTGGTTTCCGGCGCATTCCGATGCGCTTCCCCTGAGTATCTTAAGGCCGTGGTCAAGGCTGTTCATGATGAAGCCCAGGCTTTCCCTGACCGCCTTGGGGCTCCCCGGCAGATTCACTATCAGGGTCCTTCCCCGGATAACGGACACGCCCCTGCTGAGCATGGCCCTGTCCGTAACCTCCATGGACTTCATGCGGATGAACTCCGCGATTCCGGGTGCATTGCGCTCAGCCACAGCCATGGTGGCCTCCGGCGTCTGGTCCCTGAGGGAAAAGCCTGTTCCGCCGCTGGTCAGCACCAAATCAACCTGGCGGCTGTCAGCCAGACGGATGAGCTGTGTCTTCAGCTGGGCCGGCTCATCCGGCAGAAGCAGAAGCTCCGCTACCTCATAACCGGCTGCTTCCAGCAGCTCCTTTGCAGCCGGACCGCTCTCGTCCCTGCGCTCTCCCCTGGCGCCCTTGTCGCTCAGGGTAATGACTGCGGCAGTGAACGGCCTGTCCTCTGCCGGCGGCTCCACCCGCATCACATCACCGGGACGGATCATGCCTTCCTTGATAACCTTTGCAAACACGCCCTCCTTCGGCATGATGCACTCGCCCATGCGCTTGTAAATAGCACAGTGGCTGTGACATTCCTTCCCAATCTGGGTCATCTCCAGCTGGACTGTCCCCACATACAGCCTGGTACCTACAGGAAGGCTTCTGAAATCAATGCCCTCCACCACCAGGTTCTCGCCAAAGGCCCCGTCTATGACATCGGCCCCCCGCTCATTGAATGCCTTCACTTTATCATAAGAGAGAAGGCTTACCTGGCGGTGCCAGTGGCCTGCGTGGGCATCTCCCTCAATACCGAAATCCACCAGAAAATGGCCCTGGTCAATGGCCCGCTTCTCAATTCCCCTTTTATCACTGATACAGATAGCCTTCACCACTCCGGTGGGACAGACACTCTGTTTTGCCTGCTCTGACATATACGTTATCCTCCAATAGCAATCATGTTATGCGCTTCTGTTATCTGCCCCGGCCGTTCAAAGCAATGGGCCGCCGGTTTGCACAATATGGCCTGTTCCATGGCCTTTCTCAGTTTCCCCTGAAGTTCCTGGTTCGACGGACAGCCTGCATAGGGCCAGCGGTAATGCCCCTCCTCTTGCGGCCGTTCCTGTCCTTTTCTCAGAATCCGCCTTAAATCCGCTCCGTCCTCATAGCACAGACAGGGTTTCAGATAACCCTGGGAGGTCAGGCGCACCCGGTTGCAGTCACTGCAGAATTTCCCGTGAATCGCGCTGATTAGTCCAATGCTGCCCTTAAATCCCGGTATCCGGTAGTAGACAGCCGGTCCGAAACCATGGACCTGGTCATCCTCCTCCATGCGTGGATATGCTTTCACCATCTCCTCCAGCAGTTCCCGGTGGTTGATGGTCTTAAAATTCTTGCCGTATCCAATGGGCATCATCTCAATGAACCGCACATCCACCGGATACTCCCTTGCCAGCTCCACCATCTGCTGCCAGCCATCCTGATTTCCGGCCGGACATTCCCCGCAGTCCTCCTCCATCTGGCTGAAATCAATGGATACCGCATTGATTTTAACAGATATGGGCATGGCGCTGGCCCGCCTGACGGACTCCATCACAGTGCCCAGGGCATCGGTCCCCGTTATTCTCTGATACAGGTCCCTGTCCAGGGTATCCAGGCTTATGTTGATGCCGTCTATCCCGGCCTCCGCCAAATCATCCAGATAACGCTCCAGCAGCACGCCGTTGGTGGTTATGGTTACCTTCTCAATCCCCGGAGTGCTTTTAAGCTGCTTTACCAGCTGGCAGCAGTCTCTTCTGACCAGAGGTTCTCCTCCCGTCACCTTAATATGGCGTATGCCGAGACCGGCTGCGCAGATAGCCACGGCCTGAATCTCCTCCAGGGTCAGGATATCCCATCTGGGCACGCACTCCACACCATAGGGCATACAGTACCTGCAGCGCAGGTTGCACCTGTCCGTAATGGATATCCTCATATAGTCAATGGTTCTTCCCAATGCATCCTTCATATTGCTCATCCCCTGTTCCGGGCACATCTGGGGTTATGGAATTCCCCGCTCTTGCCTCCGCTCTTATGTTCCAGGTAAATGTCACCGATTTCCATGGCCTTATCCACAGCCTTGCACATGTCATAGACGGTCAGCAGCGCCACGGACACCCCGGTCAGGGCTTCCATCTCCACTCCTGTTTTTCCCGTGGTCCTGGCCGTACAGACTGCCTCAATCTCATTTGTCTCTTTCTTAATGGTAAAATCCACGGTGAGCTTGGTAAGGTTCAGTATATGGCACAGCGGAATCAGCTCAGAGGTTTTTTTGGCTCCCATAATGCCTGCCACCCTGGCAACGCCCAGCACATCTCCTTTTGCCATGGTTCCCTGGGCCACTTTTTCCAGGCACTCCGGGCTCATGAAAATACTGCCCCTGGCCACTGCCTCCCGTTTTGTCTCCGCCTTATCCCCCACATCCACCATAAGGGCATTTCCCTGGTCGTCAAAATGTGTAAATTCCATGTCTGTTTCCTTTCAACCCCTTTGTTACAGTCCCTTGCCGAATCCGCAGTTCGGGAAGGTGCATTCCGGACAGTTAAGGCAGAGCCCGCCCTGGCCCAGCGCAGCCAGGTCATCCGCCGTCACCTGGTCGTCTGCCATGATTCTGGGAAGAACCAGGTCAAATATGGTGCGCTTTGCATACATGACACAGCCCGGAAGTCCCATAATGGCAACGGTACGGGGATTCTCCCCATCCCTGACCTGGTAATAGGCCAGCAGGAACATGGCTCCCGGAAGCACCGGTGCGCCGTAGGATACAACGCGGGCTCCTGTGTTCCGGATGGCAAGGGGTGTCTTGTCGTCCGGGTCCACACTCATACCGCCTGTACAGACCACCACATCCGCGCCCTTTTCTATCATGTCCAGGATACTGGCCGTCACCTTGGTATCGTCGTCGTTCCATGTCACATGGTCTATGACCTCTGTGTCAAACTCTGAAAGCTTCCCCTCTATCACAGGGGTGAAGGTATCCTTGATACGTCCGTAAAACACTTCGTTGCCCGTTGTAACAATGCCCACCTTCTTATGTAAAAATGGCTTCAGCTCCAGTATGGGACATCCCCCTGTTGCCTGCGCAGCCGCCGTTCTGGCTGCCTCCATCTTTTCTTTCTCAATCACCAGAGGGATGATTCTGGTCCCGGCCAGCTTGTCCCCCTTCTTCACTGCAAAGTTGCCGTGACGGGTGGCTATCATCATCTGTCCGAATCCGTTTACCGCCTTAAGCCCCCGGTTGTCCACCTTCAGCAATCCGTCGCATGCAGCTGTCAGTTCAATCTTGCCTTCCTTTGCCTGGGAACGCTCCATATGCTGTCCTCTGCACATATCACAGAGAATCTCAGCAGCGTCATTTTCATGAAGCATTCCTTCTTCCTTCTCCCACACATAGAGCTGGTCCTTGCCCACGCTTAAGAGGACCGGGATATCTTCTCTGGTGACCACATGGCCCTTGCGGAATACCGCATCCTTTGTCACTCCCTTGATGATTTGTGTGATATCGTGGCACAGCACGGTGCCTTCCGCATCCACTGTCTGTATCAGTTTCATTCTGTTTAACCTCCGCCCGTTATTTATATTTTCAAATAACGCATTACATATAGAATAACACCTGCTTTTGATTTTGTAAAGACACATACACTACAAATGCGAATTTATTGTAACAGTCCGGACCGCGGGAAAACAGGTGCGGATGCAGGCATTCAGAGGAAAATGGCCAGGTGTTCCATTGCTGCGGCACACCTGACCATTTCCATTTTATTCCCTATGAGGTCATTCCTATGGATATACGGAAATGTATCATTTTAGAGCCCTGTTTCTGCACCTGGCTGTAATCATTCCAGTATCTGAGATTCATATAATCCTGGGGCGTATCCGCATCCAGGTAGATTCCGGGGTCCTCCACCTCCACTTCCGTGATTGGCACCCCCAGGTTCTCCATGGCTCCCTTAAGACCTCCGCCCCCCTGATAGGCGCAGATATCCGGCGCCAGCCGTGAATCCACCATAACCGGGTGGCCCGGACGGCCGTCACAGACCGGGCGCACCAGGGCCCCCGGACATTCCATCACCTGCTTAAAGGTATACTGCCCAATCAGAGGGACATCCGCAGGCGTAATAAGGATTCTGCCGCACAAATCCGCGGCCCTTGATATGCCCAGTTTGACTGAATCAAACATCTGGCCGGAGGCATAATTTTCATTGCGCACAAACATGATATCCAGGGGCCACAGGTAATCCATCAGCTGGTCTGCTTTGTATCCGGCCACTATGATGACCGGAGATGCCCCTGCTATCTTAAGATTCTCAATGGCCCTGACAATCATGGTGCTGTCTCCCAGCTCCAGAAGGGGCTTAAACTCATGCATTCTGGATGACAGCCCTGCCGCCAGTATCACTGCTCCGGTTCTCTCCATGATACACCTCCTAATCAGGTCACAGCCCTGCCTTGGTCCCCGGTTCCTTCACAATTACCATGACTCCCTTTGCCAGGGCGGCCACTTCGCCGTCCCGGCTGATGGTGCCCTGGGCACGGATGGAGCGCCCCTTACCGAACTCTGTCACCCGGGCCTCGCACTCAATCCGCTCCCCCACATAGATTGGAGCCTTGTAATCCAGCTCCAGATGGGCCGTAACCACATCCAGGTCCGTATAGTAGAGGGCATGGGCCATAAGGTCATCCATAATGGAAGCCATGATGCCCCCATGAAGCATTCCTTCATATCCCACATAAGGCTTTTCCACGGTCCAGGCCGCCCTGGCCCAGCCTTCCCCTTCCGTAATGTCCAGGTGCAGTCCTATGGGATTCAGGGCGCCGCAGACAAAGCAGTTATCTGATTCCATCCTTCTCATATATTACCTCTTTTTTCTAAAAATGGTCTCCCAGGCGTCCCCATGTCTCGCAGAACAGTCCTGCGTCCATGAGAGCAGGCCCTCCCTCAGGTATAATGGGCGCGAAGCCCATGTGGTCCAATATCTGTGTCTGTATATCAATACCCGGGGCCACCTCGGCCAGCACCATGCCCTCCGGGGTTCTCTTAATCACACACCGCTCCGTGATGAACGTAACCCGGTTTCCCTTTGCCAGACACTGCTCCGCATTAAAGGAAAGCTGTGCGCAGGATTCCACGAACTTGTCGAAACGTCCCTCCTGGTCAATGCACATCTTACCGTCCTCAATATGGCATTTCAGCCCTCCGGCCGTAAAGGAGCCCACAAAGATGGAATGTTTTGCATTGGCGGATATATTGGGGAACCCGCCCACTCCGGCTATCTTTCCATTGAGGAAGGTGGTGTTCACATTGCCGTCCCTGTCCACCTCGCTGAGGCCGAACACAGCCACATCCAGACCGCCCTGGTCAAAGAAACTGAAATGGTCTGTCTGGGGATACATTGCCACCGGATTGAAATGGGCACCGAAATCGCCTCCCGGCGCAGGGATTCCTCCTATGAGGCCGGACTCTGATATGAGGGTCACCTGTGAATCCACGCCCTCCTCCATGAGCACATTGGGAACCAGCCCGGGCATTCCGATACCCAGATTACACTTGTCCCCTGCATGGATTTCCATGGCAGTGCGCCTTGTAAACACCTTCTTGTCATCCAGTGGCAACGGGGCAGAGCTGTTCTTCATGGGGATGCGGATTTCTCCGGTAAAAGCAGGATTAAAATGAGTGATGTGGGTCTGCATAATGCGCTCCGGATGCTCTGCAACGCATACATAATCCACCAGAATCCCCGGCACCTTCACATTCCTGGGGTCCAGGGTCCCTGTGGCGGCCACCCGTTCCACCTGTGCAATGACAATGGCTCCCGCTGCCTTGGCAGCCATTGCCAGGTCCAGGGGTTCACAGGGCATGCATTCCTTTTCATAGGTCAGATTGCCGTCCTCATCCGCCGTAGTGGCCCGCAGCAGGGCTATTGTCAGCTTTGGCAATGTATAAAACAGATACTCTTCCCCAAGGAAATCAGGAATGTATGTAACAATCTGCTTACCTTCCTTTTTTGTCTTCTCGTTAATCATGGCCCCGTCGTATCTGGGGTCCATGAAGGTGCCCAGTCCCACCTTTGTCATAAGGCCCGGGAATCCGCGTCCCATCTCCCTCCAAATCTGTCCCACCACTCCCAGAGGAATGTTGTAGGCCAGAATCTTATTGTCCACTATCTGCTTTGTCACCTTAAAGGAACATCCCACATGACCGTGTATGCTGCAGGAAAGCAGTCCGTCATGGGCCAGGGCGCACTCTCCCCGGCAGGTCTTTCCGTCCTCGGACATCCGTCCGAAATCCCCCTGGCCGGCCCCATGGATATGGGTGATGTCCGATGGGTGCCCTGTTTCCATGAACCGTTGCTCAATTGCCAGCCCTATTTCCTCAGGCCAGCCTGTCATTCCCTGTACTGCCGAGCCAATCACCGCGCCGTCCTGAACCAGCTCTGCAGCCTCTTTAACTGTTATGATTTTTGCCATTTATCCATACCGTCCTTTCCCGTCTCCATGGGCATCCGCCCTTCTTCGCCCGCTTTCATATCCGTCCGTTCCGGCCCGCCTGGTTCCGCATCCGTCCGCTTCGGCGCCCTTTCCTCCAGATGCTCCCTGGCAAGGCTCCGCAGACGTCCTTTTAATATTTTCCCGGTAGCTGTTACCGGGAAATGGTCTGTCAGTTCTATCTCCTGCGGAATCTTAATGGTGGCGATTCTACCCCTGCACCAGTCCCTCAGGCCCTCCTTTGTAATCACAGTCCCTTCCTTTAGACGGATAAAGGCGTATACCAGCTCGCCGTACTGTTCATCCGGCGCCCCCACACAGCCACTTCCTCCACAGGTTCATAATTCCGTATAAAATCTTCTATTTCCTTGGGGCTTATGTTTTCCCCGCCCCGTATGATTAAATCCTTGCACCTTCCCTTCAGGGTCAGAAGCCCGTCCTCCGACAGGGCACCAATGTCTCCTGTGTGAAGCCAGCCCTCCCGGTCCACTGCTTTGGCTGTTTCCTCCGGATTGTTGTAATATCCCTTCATCACGCCGTAGCCCCTGATGCACAGTTCACCGGTCTGCCCAGGCCCCAGCACCCGGCCCGTGGTTAAATCCCGTATCTGCCCCGCAACCCCCGGCCACAGCCTGCCCACAGTGGAAACCGTCACCTCCGGGCTGTCGTCCATGGTTGTGCTGCTGATTCCCGGTCCGGCCTCTGTCATGCCGTACATGACCACCGCGGCTTTTGCCCCTATAACATGTTTCATGTCCCTCAAGGTATATTCCGGACAGGGCGCTCCGGCCGTAACGCACAGGCGCAGGCATAAATTCTTACTGCCCGCTTTTCCCTCCCTCATCTCCCTGATGAGGCGGATATAGACCGTTGGTACGCTGCACAGTACGGTGCACCGTTCCTTCCTCAGCATGTCCAGCAGACAGATTCTGTCCGTCTTCTCATAACAGACCAGGGCTGCACCTGCCATCATGGCGCTGAGCACCGAGCCCACGCATCCAAAGGAGTGGAACATGGGAGGCGTCATGCACAGGCGGTCCTCTTTCTCCAGTCCCAGATACTGTACATGGCTCCATGCATTTTCCAGGACCTGGCAGTGGCACAGCACCACTCCCTTGGGCACGCCGCTGGTACCAGAGGTATGGATGATGGTGGCGTCGTCAAAGGGACTGATTTCCCTCATCCTCTCCTCCAAAATCACGTCATCCATCCGCATTCCCTGTTCCATCAGCGCCTCAAACTGCCAGGCGCAGCTTCTGGGTCTTAGCGGGTCCGTGACAACTATATGGCGCAGCCTGGGCAGGCGGGGCACATAGAGCCTTCCAGGAACCGCTGTTTTAAGCTCCGGGCTGATTTGGTAAAATATGTCCATGTGCTCCCGGTTTTTGATTCCCTGCTTCAGTATGACCGCCTTCACATCCGTCCGGTGGAGCAGACATTCCAGCATGTCCCTTTTTTCGTGAATATTCAGGTTTACTATCACTGCCCCGGTTTTTTCAATCGCTATTTTTGTGATTACATTTTCCCAGCAGTTATCCATGATGACCGCCACATGGTCCCCTTTGCAGATACCTATGTGAATCAGCCCCTTGGCCAGACTGTCGCTGCGCTTTTTGACCTCCCGGAAGGTAAGGCGCACATCTGCCAGGCTGTCAACCACAGCCTCCCTGTCAGGAAAGCGCTGCGCCTGTATATCTGCCAGCTCACCCAGGGTCAGGTGAATGTACCGGTTGAGACAGACATGATACGCCGCGCCTTCCCACTCGGTTTCCAAACCCTCCCGGCCGGATATTCCGGGCTGGTTCCTGCACATCTGCGAAAGCATTTCCCCGAAAGCCTCTGAACCGGACATGGTCCCCTCAAAAGCCAGCAGGCGGCCAGCCCTGTCAAAGAGAAAGGAGGCGTCCCCGGGACCATTCTCACCCCTGCAAACCACTGCTTGTATTCTTCTCTTTCCGTCAATCAGGTCTTCCATCGAACCTTCCCCTATCTCTGTGCCCGTTTATTGATAGCTGTCAGAACAAACAATATAATCAGCGCCACCACGCCCATTGCGCCCACTGCCATCAGCGGCACGCCGTATGAACCGGTGCTGTCGTAGAGACTGTTGGCCAGAATCGGCCCTATGTAACCGCCAAGCGCAAATCCGATAAACATAATGCCGTAATTGACCCCGTTATACCTGATTCCGAAGGCATCGGCCGTCAGGGCCGGATATACGCCCATGCTTCCGCCGTAGCACATGGCAATCAGCATGGCAAATGCAAGGAACAGGACCAGTGAACCGCTGTCCGTACAAGCGGACAGGGCAAAACCGCTTACCGCCACAATGACGGCCATGATGCTGAGGGCCGGATATCTTCCCACCTTATCGGAAACCCATCCCCAGAGCACCCTGCCTCCCGTGTTGGCCAGGCCAATGATGCTGACCGCGGTTGCTGCAACTGCCGCGTCCACCCCGGCTATGGCCTGGGCCATGGGCGAGCCCTGGCTCACCACCATAAGTCCTCCTGTGGCAAATATGGTAAATGCAATAATCATCAGATAAAACCTTCCGTCAGCCAGCATCAGCTTCCAGTTCTTTCCGTCAGCCGCTAAAGAGGAACTGTTTTTGGCCGCCGGCGGCGCCCACCCCTTTGGCAGCCATCCCTCGGGAGGTTCGGTGATAAAACAGGCGGCTATGATTATCATTACCCCAAACAGGATTCCCAGCACCCGGAAGGTAAACATAACGCCGCCGGAAGCAATCAGCGACTGCATGATTGGCGGGAAAATAATGCTGCCAGCCCCGTAGGCAGCCGTGGAAATACCTGCAATCAATCCCCGCTTGTCCGGGAAAAACCGCACCGTGTTTCCAATGGTAATGCCGTAGGCAAAGGCGATGCCAAAGCCGCAGAGAAGTCCGTATGTCACGTACAGCATGGTAAGGCTGTGGATGAAGCTGGTGCAAATCAGTCCTGCGCTGAACAGGATTCCCCCCAGCCATACCACGTTCCTTGGCCCCTTAAGCTTCTTTTGAAGCCCATTTCCCGCAATCATGGGAATCGGCGCAACGCCGCTGCAGATTGTAAAGGCCAAAGCCAGCTGTGACTTCTGTACCTCTGCCCCGAATATCACTGCCCCCTCATTAAACAGCCCTGTCTGGTAAACACTCCATGCAAACCCCGTACCAATACATATATTAACAATAACACTGGCAATCAGAACCGCCCACCTTTTTTTCATCAAATCCATAAAATACCTTCTTCCTTGTACTTAAAAGACCTGCCATTATTTGTTATTTTTTTAACATTTTCAAGAAAAACGTATTTACGGCTTCACCCCGCCGGAGCGTATCTGAAAACACACCCCGGGAAGGCGAAACCATAAATATACAGTCATTGATGCAGCGGGCTGTTATGCCTGGATAGCCCCCATGTCCATAATCATCTTCTTTATAAGAGCCCTTACCTCCTGAATCTTATATGTATTGTTGGCCATGGCCGTGGTCCCCTCCACTGCCAGGTCCGCGGCGGATTCCGCCATGCCTTCCTCCGGCTTTCTGCCGGTCAGGAATGCTTCCACCTTTTTCCGTTCCATGGGCACCGGGGCCACGCCGCCCAGAACGATTCTCGCATCCTCTATAACGCCGTCCTTCATCCTGTAAGCATAAGCCAGGCTGACAATGGCAAAATCCACTGCCTCACGCACCCTGAATTTGTCATAGGCCGTGGTATAGCCTTCCGGAATCTTAAACCGGACAGCTGTCACCAGTTCGTCCGCATCCAGCATATCCACTGCTTTCAGATGGGTGGTGAAAAAGTCAGCCGCCCTCACTGTTTTCTTTGTGGTCACAATCTGGGCGTCCAGCAGGATAAGCACCGGGGATATGTCTGAAGCATTGACGGAGTAGCATCCGCAGTTCATGCATCTTCCTGCCTCCCTGGCTGCCTCCTCTCCGGTCAGCGTGAAGCTGTCCTCCTTATCCAGAGCCCGTTCCTGGGCTGACAGCTCCTTATCCTTTACCGCATGCTCTTCCTTTACGCCTGCAGCGTCAAAGTGGATAAACTTCTCCTCCCTGCGGCGCTCCGGCATGATGCCGTAGCCTTTGTTAATGGCTTCCGCGGCATTGCGCCCGGAACGGACTGCCTGGATAACGGTTGCCGGTCCTGTGGTGGCGTCGCCTCCTGCATAGACCCCGGTCTTGCTTGTGGCCTGCGTATCCTTGTCCACCTGAATCAGTCCGCGCTCCAGGGCAAGACCGTATTTATCTCCCAGGAAACTTAAGTCCACCTTCTGTCCCGCCGCCATCAGAATGGAATCCGCCGATACAATCAGTGTCTCCTCCCTGTTGTACTGGGGGTTAAAATGTCCCTGCTCATCCTTCACAGAGGTGCAGCGCATAAGTTCCATACCGGTAACCTTATCGCCTTCGTAGATTGCCCTTGACACGCCGTAGGACGGCATGATTTCAATGCCTTCCTCCCTGGCCCTTGCAATCTCTTCCCTGCTGGCCGGCATCTCAGGCTCGGATTCCAGACAAGCCAGCGTAACGCTCTCCGCGCCCAGGCGCCTGGCGGTAATGGCCACATCCATTGCCACGTTTCCGCCTCCCACCACCAGAACATGGCGGCGGTCCTTTTTGTTCATCCACTGGTTGACTTCCATCAGGAACTGAAGTCCGAACTCCGTAAACTCCTCGCCGTCAAATCCCAGCACAGGGCGTTTCCATGCGCCGGTTGCATAGAACACATTGTCATACTGCTGTTCCAGTTCCCCGGCCTGCACATCCTCACCCAGACAGCACCCCAGACGGAAATGGATACCCATCTTCTCATAGGCCGCAGCCACCTGTTTCACATAGGACTTGGGCAGTCTGTAGTTGGGAATGGCATAGGTCAGCATGCCGCCCGGTTCCTCCATCTTGTCGAAGACCGTCACGTCATGGCCCGCCTTCCTCAGGTAATAGGCGGCGCTTAAGCCTGCCGGGCCTGCTCCCACAAGAGCCACCTTATGGCCTGTCTCGGTTTCCGGCGCCCTGTAGAACAAATCCGCGTGCTCCAGTATATAATCCCCCACATAGCGCTCCACGCCATGAATGGATACGCTCTCGTCAAAGTCGCAGCGGTTGCACTGCTCCTGGCAGGTATGCGCGCAGACCCTGGATGTAATCATGGGGATGGGATTGGCTTCCATCAGGATGCGGGCGGCTCCCTCTGTATCCCCCTCCCGCAGCCGGTCCATATAGGCGGGTATGTCCGTATTGGCCGGACACTTAACAGAGCACGGGGTGGTGTGGACCTTCATGCCGCCGAATATGGAATGGTAGCGGTTATCCCCCATGACTGCATAGCATTCGTTTCCGCCTTTTCTCATACAGTCCATCCTGCCGCCGATGCCGTGGGGATAGCGGTAAAACCAGCAGCGCACATCCTGGCATATATTGCCTCCGATGGTGGCCACATTGCGAATCAGCGGTGTTGCCACGGAACGGGCTGCCTGTGAAAGGACAGGCGCCTTTTCATTCAGAAGGTCCGACTTCACGATGTCGCAGAGCTTTGTCAGGGCGCCGATTTCAATCATATCCCCGTCCTGCTTTATGTATTCCCCGCCTTCAACGGTCTTAAGGTCAACCACCTTTTCCGGGTACTCCTCCAGAATCTGTTCCTTCAATACTCCAACCAGGTCGGAACCTCCGGCCATTACTACGGTTTTCCCTTTTGGGGACTCTTTTAATAAGGAGACTGCCTCATCAAAGGTGGCAGCGCTCTCATGTTCAAAATATTTCACAGTGAATCCTCCCCTCTTATGCTTTGCCTAACGCCTTAAGTATAACTGCCGGAGTTGCCGGATAATCCTTGATGTCCACGCCGATTGCATTGGATATGGCCATCAGCACCGCGCTTGCTCCTGCCGCACCGGAAATCTCGCCAATTCCCAGGGCCTTAAACATGAAGGAATCAATCTGGGATTCCATGATATAGGCGTCATATGGCGGGAATTCATTGAATGTCCTCCACTTATAATCAATGAGGCTGGAGGTTAAAAGCCTTCCTGTGGACGGGTCCAGGATACACTCCTCAAATATGGCTGTATCGATACAGGCTGAGCCGAAGCCTCCGTGCAGCTGCATCTCCACTGCCTTGGAATCAATAATCTGGCCGATGTCCGTACCTCCGGCCACCTTCACCAGCTTGGTATTGCCTGTTTCCAGGTCCACCTCTGCCTCCACGAATATGGCCATGCAGCTGGGGATATTGAACATTTCCATGTGCTTTCCATATCCCACAATGCTGAGCTCCTTGGGAGCCAGCTTAAACATAGGCACCACCAATTCCGGGTTATCCCGCACATAGACCATAAAGTCCTTTGTGTCCAGCTGGTCCACGGAACGCTTAAAGTAGAGGGCGCCCAGCTCCAGAGCTTTTTTCTTTGCCTCCATGGCTGCCAGGGATACTGCCTTGCCTGTGGTGATGGTACCTCTGGAACCGCACAGACCGTAGTTGGACGGATTGAACTTGGAGCCTGGCTCCGTGATGGACACCTTTTCCACGGGTACGTTAAGAACCTCGGCCACAATCTTACACGCATTGCTTCTGGTTCCCATGCCGGACTCCGTGATATCGCACTCAATAATGGCTGTGGACGCCCTGCGGCTTCCAACCAAATCCGGAACAATCCTGACAATGGCCTCCGTGTTGTCCTCGCTGATGTCGGCATTTCCGATTACGCCCATGCCGATTCCCCTGGCCTTTGTGCCGTTGACGCATGTGGGCACATTCCAGCCCTTCCATTTATCGGCCCAGCCAAAGCGGTCCGCCGCATTCTGCATTGCTTCCGGGAAGAACAGGGAGGAACGGCTCTGCCACCACCGTCCGTCCCGCCAGATGAACCGGTCCCCGGGCGCAATATAATTTTTCTTGAACACATCCAGGGGGTCAAAATTGCCCTTCTTCATCACGGCGCACATCAGACGCTCCAGACAGCTGTTCAGCTCCTGGCCGCCGTAGCCTCGTACAATACCTGCCGCCTGCTTGTTGGTCACTGCAATATGGCTGTCCATATACCAGTTGGGACATTTGGCGCACACCAGCTGCGCCTCGCCAAGGCCCACGCCCACCTGGCCCTGTACGGAGTCTGCTATGGCTCCCGTATCCACCAGCCAGTCGCCTTCCACGGCCCTTACATAGCCCTCCTTGTCCATTCCCACCTTAGCGGTAATGGTGCTGCCCAGACGCACCTCGTAGGCCATGAGCTGCTCCGCCTTTGTGAGCACGATTTTTACCGGCTGCTTGGTAACCAGGGACAGCATGGAGGCAGAGAGCACGGTTGTCATAAGGGACTGCTTGTTGCCGTAGCTGCCTCCCACGTTAAAGGTCTTTACGCTCAGGTTGGAATTGGGAATTCTTCCCTCGCCCATGAGCTTAAGGATATGGGAGCTCTGGGATGAAGCCCATATGGTATATTCATTCCCGCCCTCGTATTTGGCGATGCAGGACGGGGTTTCCGGGGCCAGAGGGGAGGGCATCTTGTCAAATGCCACCTTATCTTCCGCCACATAGGCGGCTTCCTCGAATCCCTTTTCCACATCCCCTCGGATAATCTGCCACCAGGGACCGTCGGGCTGGAAATACTTGATACCGTTGTCCACATGGTTCCCTTTAAACCTGGGATATATCTCCACCGCCCCTTCCTTCAGGGCGTCCTCAGCCGTATACACGGCTTCCAGCTGTTGGTATTCCACGTCGATAAGGTCTATGGCCTCCTCTGCAATCTCCACTGTGTCGGCTGCAATCAGGGCCACCAAATCTCCTACATAGTAAACCTTGTCCTCCATCAGAAGCCTGTGCACAGGAAGGCCCAGCCCCCACCGCTCCGGCATGTTCTTATGGGTAATGACAGCCCTTACACCCGGCAGGGCTTCTGCCCTGGATGTGTCGATGGAAAGGATTCTGGCATGGGGATAAGGACTTCTCTTTGTCTTTCCGTACAGCATGTGAGGCACTGAAAAATCATCCAGGAAAATAGCCTTTCCCGTCACAATGTCCTTTGCGTCTTTTCTGGGTGTGTACTTGCCCACATGGCGGTAATTGGGCTGTTTGATATCGCGATATTCAAGCTTGCTCATTCTTCAATACCCTCCTTCTAATCCAATGAATGGTCGCTGTTTGTACCATTGGCATAGGGACTTAAGAACAGTTCCTGGCGTACCGGAATGGGATTTTCCACATCATCATTGGCCCTGTGCATCACGGCCAGATGGTCTTCCTCGTTCCCCGCCACCCTGTTAATGGCCCGCAGTACCGTGTAATGACTGATACAGCGGCAGTAATTGCCTGACATGGCTTCCTTGATTTCATCTCCCGTGGGATGGGGATTATCCAGCAGCAGGGCCTTGGCAGCCATGATGATTCCCGGCGTGCAGTAACCGCACTGAAATGCGTACTCGTCAATGAACGCCTGCTGCAGCGGGTCCAGTCCCTTCTCAGGGTCCTCCAGTCCTTCTATGGTAACAATGTCCTTTCCGTCGCAATCCACGGTCAGCAGCATACAGGACGTGACCCCCTTTCCGTCCATGAGCACGGTGCAGCACCCGCAGGCCCCCTCACTGCATGACTCCTTGGAGCCGGTCAGCTGGAGCCTCTTTCGCAGGGTCTGGGATAGTGTCTCTGAGGGGGGAACCTGTCCGAATCCGTCCCCGATTGAGAAACGATATTCCCTCCCGTTTACCGTCAGAGTAACATACTGTTTCTTCATAACGTTTCCTTGCCTCCTTATCTGGATTAAGTGAATGGGATATATTTGTTAAGATTGTGCTAATCTAGGTCGGTCGTTTGATTTATTTTTATCACAATGAGACACTTTTGTCAATGATATATAAATATCAATTTATTTATTTGTGCATTTTTTATATATCAGGACCTAAAATAACCCTTCGAGGTTGTGCACAATGCACCTCAAAGGGTTATTCTCGTTTGTGAATATCGTCCAAGTACCATTTTGGCCTTATACTCTATTTTCCCCAGAATCCGCCAAAAACCGGGATGCCGTCATATAGTCAGATGGGGCGGAAACAGCTCCGGCTTCGTCAGCCGCTCTACAATGGCCATACAATTTCCTTTTATCTCCTCACGTATCCAGAAGGGCACGGGCTCCCCCTCCAGGGGTTCCGGAATCAGGTCCTCTATGAATCCGCGGTGCTCGCCAAAGGATATGATGGAGCCGTTGATATGTCTGCTGGCTATGACTGCCTGGGCCGTGGAAACAGGGGCAACGGTCTGAATCAGCTCTGCCATCACCCGTTCCTGCCGGTCAAAGGCAGCAGCCGACAAAGGCCTCATATCCCCGGGGCCGTTGTTCTCCCAGTATATCAGGGCAAGGGTGGTCTTATACTGGGGCGCAAAGGCCACCTCTATCTGAAGGTCTATCAGTTTTTCAAGAAATTCATAGGCCTTCCCGGGCGTCATGGCGTTCTGCTCAAAGGTTCCCTCAATCTCCATGTAGGACGCCTCATAATAGCTCTTTACCTTTTCCAGCATATATTCCAGGCATGCCACGTAAAGCCTCTCCTTGTTGGAAAAATGAAATGCAATGGCCGACAGGTTTACCTCTGCCTCCGAAGCAATCATCCTGGTGGATGTGGCTGCATATCCATACTGTGAAAAAAGCTTAATACCAGCTTTAATCAGTTTGGTCTTGGTTGAATTATTTCCTTCCATGTGACTTCATCTCCTTATGCTCAGCCGGCAGCCCATTCCCGTATCCGGACCTTCATGCCCACAGACGCCTGGGGACTGGCTCTAAAAGCATCCGCTGCCTTTAGGCCTCCCAGGGCTGTTTCCAGGCAATGTCTGACTGCCTGAGCCTGATTATATTGAAGTCTATGGTTCTCTCTGGCCTGGGGAGTGGTGCATTTGGGCGCGCTCTGCCGGAAACGTTGGTCGATATCCACCATCCTGTCCTCCAGCATCATCTTATCCGCCAGGAACAAAAGGGAGCTCTCCGTCAGTCTGCACTCTTCCCCGCCCTCCAGCCTGTGATGGCTCTTGATGATTCTGGCCATCACCGGGTATCCTTCCTTTCGCAGGACCTCAGCCCCTGCCCTTGCATGGTCCGGCTGAAGACGCGCAATATCGTGAAGCAGCCCGGCTGTCCTCAGAAGCTCCGGGTCTATGTCATAACCCAGCGCTCCCAGCCTGACAGCCCACTGATGTGCCAGCCTTGCCACGGCAGCCTCATGAAGCCGGATATGCTCCGGAACACCGTAACGGTCCGACAGTCTGCGGCAGATGCCGTGGTCAGGATAGAGAAGGGGCTTTACCCCGGTCTGCTCATAAAATCCCCTGAAACCGCCGTCCCCGTCAACCAGAATCCGGCTGATACCCCCGTATGGCTGGGGAACTTCCAGCACACGGTTAATATCCCAGCCCAGAATACCGCACAGCAGGCCGCGGCTCACGCCGCAGTGGGTCACCACAGCCACATCCCCCCGGGTCTTTTCCAGAATGCGGTTCAGGGCAGCTTCAAGCCGTTTTCCTCCCTGGGCAAAGGATTCTCCTCCCGGAGGCGGAACCGTGCCCATGGAACGTCCCCTCTCTTCATAGAGTTCAGGATACCGGCTGCGGATTTCAGTAAAATCCATATTCTCCCATTCACCTGCGTCCAGCTCCACCAGTCCCTGGTCCTGCCGAACCTTCTGATGCTCTCCGGCAATGTACTCCGCCGTTTCCATGCACCTGGAAAGAGGGCTTGCATAAACAGCCTCCACAGGACGGCTTCTGAACCAGTCAGCCAGCTCCATACTCTCCTTCCTGCCTCTGATGCTCAGTGCAACATCTGTGTGTCCAAGACATCTGCTTACATGTCCGGTGCGTTCCGGTTCCCCATGCCTTATCAGGTATATCGTCCTCATATGCCACCTCGTTTCCATGCATTGCCGATACCGAATAGGTCGTCCGACCTAGTTTATAGTTCCAGTGTAACACAGAAGCATTTAAATTACAATATGAGGCAGCCAGAAAGGCCATATTCTTCAAACAGCGTTATTTAATCCCATAAACAACGTTGATTTGAGTATACCACATACGGCGGATGGCTGTAAATATAAAGCGCCTCAATGCCTCTTACATTTTCTTCGGCTTATTTCCTGTTTGCAAACCCAGCGGAGCAGCTCCCTGTACTCTTCCTTTGTGTCCACATCCAGGTATATACTCTCATCTCCGGCTTCCAGGTCCTCCACAGGCACGCCGGATGCTTCAATGGCCCCCTTAAGTCCCTGGTCCCCGGTGTAGGTGCAGATGCGCCTGGCAATCTGCCCGTCCAGGCATATGGGATGCCCCGGTTCACCGTCATGGACCGTGCGCACAATCTGCCCGGAAGCCTCCATCACCCGCTTTATGGTATCATCCGTTATGGCCGGAAGGTCCATGGGCATGACCATGATTCGGTCACACCCTTCCAGTGCAGCCTGAATTCCCAGCTTCACGGAATCAAACATCTGTGTGTAACGGTATCCGGTATTCCTGACAAAACAGGCGCCCGTGCCTTTCAGGTGGTCCTCCAGCTCTTCTGCCCTGTAGCCTGTGACCACGATGACCGGGTCCGCCCCCAGCCTCCTGAGCATGGACGTGATATGAAATGCTATGGTAGAGTCCCCAAAGGGCAGCAGGGGTTTGAAATCCCCCATGCGCGAGGACAGTCCTGCCGCTGCCAGGACAGCTCCTGTGTTCTTCATGATTCCCGCCTCTTTCCTGCAAAGACCGTCTTAATAAGTTGCCTTACAGGTATTATATCCGGCCGGAATACAGGATTCCAGTAGTGCAGGATACACCCTATGCATGTGCATCAAAAAACACGGAATCAGATTTTACTCCGGTTCCGTGTTTTTCATTCATTTTCCTACTGGCACATCCTCTCCTGGTGCCGTTTCAGTTTCTCCAGGCTGCGGATGCAGTAGTATCCGTTAATCTGCTCTATCAGCGCCATCTCCTTCAGCTCCTTAATGGCCCTGACCGCAGTTACCCGGTTAATGCCCAGCGGATTTGACAGGAGCTGCTGGCTTATCTTTTCTTTGATAAGTATTTTCCCGTCATAGGGAACCCCGTAATGCTCTGCAAATATAAGCAGCAGGTCGCAAATCTTCCAGCCGGCGTTGTGGAAATTGGTATGGCGCACCTGTTCCATGGCCGACAGAAACTTGGTGGATAGGGACTCCATAATATCCATGGAAAGCTGCGGGTCATGGGCAATGCCCTGCAGCAGCATCTCCCTGGTGATACAGACTAATTCAGAGGGCTGCACGGTCTTGAAATTCACAGCCGATTCCTGATTTAAGAGAAGGTTTCCTTCCAGCAGGACGGAATTGCTCTCATTGAAATTATAAATGCGCTCCTCGCCTGTAACCGTTGTCTCAAACGCCGCCACCCGTCCGGTCTTGACTATGTAGCAATAGTTGGGCATTGTACCTGCCTGCACCAGCATGTGGTTCTTTGGAAATACCTTTCTCTGTCCCAGCTTTTCCAGCCGTGATATTCCCCTGGGCAGATATAGAAGACGTGATACAAAATTAGCATGCGGCATCTGTACTGCGGTATTACACTCCTGACCCACCATATAACCACCCTCTCTTTTATGGCTTTTCACCATATGAATCCCCAAAAACGCCTGTGTCCTTTAACAAAATTATAACACTGTTAGTATTTTAACAACTAGTAGCTTATACTACATTATATCAAATTTTTACATGTGATGTAAGTGTCATATATATTGCAGCGGTAACTATCCACAGATTACGGTTCCGTGATACAATGTATGGGATGGGATTAACAGGACTGCATCATTATATGATAGGAGGATTGGAACTATATGGAAACTGTCATCATCCTGGGCGCGGGCCAGTTTGGCCGCGGCGCTGCCAGACTGCTGAATCAGGAAAACATGGCCCTTCTGGCCTTTGGGGATAATAACCCTGCACTGCACCGGCTGACCGAACCAGAACGGACAGAAAAAGGATTTCCAGCCAATATCCCAATTTTACCGGTAGAAAAAGCCCTCTTGCTGAAACCTGATTATGTCATTATCGGTGTGACGGACCCGCTGCGTTCCGGCCAGCTTAAGGAACAGGCCCTGGAATCAGGATATGAGGGCAGATTTCTGATGCTGAGCCAGCTTTACCGGTATTTTGACATACGAAGCGCCACCCTGAAACGGCTGGCTGAGCGGATTCATGGACAGGGCCTCCAGGGAAGCATAGCGGAACTGGGCGTCTTTAAGGGCGATACGGCCTGGAAGCTCAACGCCCTGTTTCCGCAGCAAAGGCTTTATTTATTTGATACATTCCAGGGATTTGACGCAAGGGATATAAAAGAAGAAAAAAATATGGGGTGTTCCTTTGCCAGGGAAGGGGAATTCTCTGACACCAGCGAGCAGGCAGTGCTGGGACGGCTCCCCTTTCCTGACCGGGCCGTCATGCGCAGGGGATATTTTCCGGATACAGCGGCAGGTCTGGAACAGGAGCGCTTTTCCCTGGTAAGCCTGGATGCCGACCTGTATGCTCCCATTCTGGCCGGCCTTATATTCTTCTACCCCCGTCTTGTACCCGGAGGCATGATTCTGCTCCACGATTACAACAATGAACGGTTCCGCGGAGCCGGGCAGGCTGTGGATGAATATGAAAAACAATACAGCCGCCTGTGCCTTGTTCCCTTATGCGACCTTCATGGCAGCGCGGTTATTGTAAAGCCCCGGGATTAGCAGAACCCTCCATTTTAAGTATGGCATATAACAGCTGGATGGCAGGCAGCAATTGTAATTTGGCATCACATGTGACCTGGGCTACTTGTGTCTGCTGCATTCCTGTCCTACAATGTCTGCAGACAGTATGATAAGGGAATAAGGGGGAGGGCTCATGAAGACAGTTGTTATTCTGGGCGCCGACAGTCTGGGAATGGCTGTGGCGGATATGCTAAATCCACATGAAATGAAGCTGGTCGGTCTGGGGGACACCAGGCCGGAGACCTGGAATGTATTTTCAGACCTGGAACAAGGGGAACTGAAGGAGGAAATAGAAGGAATGCCAATTATGCCGGTAGACCTGGCGGTTGCCCTTCAGCCGGACGTCCTGGTCATCGCCGCCACGGATGCCGAAAAAAGCCATGCCCTGGAATACATGGCCATCCGCGCCGGCTTCCTGAACGACATTGTATTTATCCGGAACCTGTATGAGCAGTTCTCTATCCGGTGCAGCGTCCTGCGCCGTCTGTGCCGGCGTCTCACCGGACTGGGGGTGGAGGGAAATGTGGCGGAGCTGGGTTGTTACCAAGGCGGCACCTCCTGGCAGCTCAACGTGCTGATGCCGGACCGGAAGCTGTATCTTTTTGACACCTTTGAGGGTTTCGATGAACGGGATGTTGCCAGGGAACGGGAACTGGGATGTTCCGACGCAATAGCGGGCCTGTATTCCGGGACAGACAGGGAAAAACTGATGGAACGGATGCCCCTGCCCGGACAGGTTGTCATCCGGAAGGGATGGTTTCCTGAAACCGCCTTTGACATTGAAGATGAAAAATTCTGCCTTGTCTGCATGGATGCCTGCCTGTACCAGCCCACTCTGGCCGGTCTGGAATTTTTCTTTCCCCGCATGGGCAGAGGCGGAGTCATCCTCCTGAGCGGATGCAGCGACACCCGGTACAGGGGCGTTGCAAAAGCAGTGGAGGACCTGGAAGCCAGATACGGCGCACTGCTTATGCTTCCGGTTGGGGACTTAGACGGCACAGTGATGATTGTACATCCGTAGGATGGGAAATCATAGAACAAACAATCAACTTCCGGATTCCGGACGTATGGAATCCGGGAACGGCAGCAGCCGCAGGCAAAAAAGCCAAACCATTACGTTCTCCTGCTGCGTGTCTTAAATTACTCTTAAACGGCACGCTCCGGCTTTCGCCCCGCGGTTTTGAGGATGGAAAAGGGCGCATAACTGCCCGCCGCCAAAAACGCATGCATCTGTATTGGGGAATACGCAAGCAGCGTACAGACAAGGAGGGATGGGAAAAAATAAATTCTTCGGGGCTGTAATCAAGCAGCCGGTACAACGCTGTCAGCCTGTGCAGCCGTACACCGGTTATCCAACCCTGGTTGTAGAGAAATTGAATGGCGAATCTCCCAGGATACGCCATGCTTTGTATTAAAGACCAGAAAGGGCGTATTTTATGAACTTTTACAAAAATCATTTTGGTATGATTATATCTTCTGTTGTGGCTATCTGTATCTCCCTGATTATGGCCGCATCGGCAATCTTTGTTGACAGACTCACCTTTACGGTACCCCTGCTCATCAGGAACTGGGGCACGGCTTTTCTGGTGATTTCATTGACCGGAATGGCCTTTCCTCTGACGGACTGGTCATTTGCCCTTGGCAGGAAAATGGGACTCAGGCCCGAAACCCTGCCCCATGTGCTTGTGGAAAACTTTGTGGCCACCCTGTTCTTTAACACCGCGGCCACCATCGTCCTCACAGCGGTCAATGTCTTTCACAATCCGGAAATTGAGGCTGCTGTGGCAGCCGGCTTCCTTCCGGACACCCGGACCGTATTTCTGCAGGGCGTGCTTCACGACTGGCCCATCATGTTTATCATCAGCTATGTATTCGCCTTTTTCGTGACAAAGGCAGCCATCAGGATTGCAAAACAGGCTGTGGGTGAACTTAAATCCCCTCATTCACCCCAGAATCAGTTTTAGTAAAATATCATAATAAAAAGGGACATCCCCCATAGCGACTGACCCATGCGCGGATGCCCCTTTTTCCTTTTTTATCTCCATTTCCATTCAGTCATACTACCTGCCCCATGGCAGCCCTGCCCTCAAATCTGCATTCCCCGGATACGCCCTGGCAGCGGCAGGTGCTGCAATCCGTGACATAGCCCACATATTTCTCACTCTCAATATAAGCCCCGCACATGCCCTGATGGCGGGCATATACCTGAAGGCACATACCAGCCACAAAATTACAGGCAGTGGCCTTGCCCCCGCAATACTTACAGACATAATCGCCGCAGGCCTTTTCCTCTGCTTCCACGCCGTTTGGCAGGCGCATTTTCTTTAATTGGCGGCCCATATATGACTGCCTCCTTTCCGGTTGAAAGAAGGCGGCGTGAAGCCGCCTTCCTGGTTTCATCAAGCGATTCCCTGACCTGCCTTTATTTTGAATTCCTGTCATCCTTCATGCCGTGCAGCGCTCTCCAGATATGCTCCGGGTCCAGGGGCAGCTCTGTGAAATACACGCCGGTTGCCATGTTGACCGCATTGGCAATGGCAGGAGCCACAGGCGCAGCGGAGCCCTCTCCTGCTTCCTTTGCACCCAGCGGTCCTTCCTCGTCCGGTGTAAAGTCGTAGAAGGTGCGCATCTTTGGCATGTCAAGGGCAGTGGGCAGCCGGTAGTCGCGGAAGTTGGGATTGAGAATCTTTCCTTCCTTGGTTACATTGTGCTCATAGACAGCATAGCCGAGGCCCATGCCGATGGAGCCCTCCAGCTGGCCTTCCACGGCCCTCTTATTCAGGGCTCGGCCGCAGTCATGGGCAAATACAAATTCATCAATATCCAGGACGCCAGTCTCCTCGTCCACCGTCAGATGGGCTGCTCCGGTGGAGAAGCTGTATGCAGGCGCATAGTTGGTGGTATTGTTGCCGTTGTACTGTGAGTTGTCGGTACGGTGGTAGTAGGAGCCCACGCCAATGAGCTCATCACCGCCCTTGACCGTCATATACTTGAACATGGCGTCGCCGATGGACATCTGGTATTCAGCCTTCTCCTTGCTGATTACCTTTCCGTCCAGACACTCCAGCGTCTCCGGCATCACGCCCCACATGGGAGCAATAACCTCAAACAGCTGGTGTTTTGCATCCACGGCAGCGCGGCGGGCCGCATTGCCGGCCAGAAAGGTAACACGGCTGCCGTAAGAGCCGGAATCCCATGGCGTCAGGAAGGTGTCGGACATAAAAGTTTTGACCATGTCCATGGGAAGCCCCAGCTCCTCGGCCACAATCGCTGTCATGACCGTATCGGAACCCTGGCCGATGTCGTGGGAGCCGATATAAAGGGTGGCCATGCCCCGCTTGTTCATGCGCAGGGTCACACACGCAGAGCTCTGGTTAGGCGCTTCCAGCACCGCGAATCCGGTGCCTGATACAAAGCCGGTACCCGCAAAACCAATGCCTTCACCCTTTTTCAGCTTATCCTTCTTCTCATACCAGCCAATTTCCTTTGCCGCCGTATCCAGCGTCTCCTTGTATGCGCAGCTGGTGATTGCCAGCCCGGCCGGAGCCACGTATCCGGGGTCTGCCGCGCTTATCTTACGGAACTCAACCGGGTCAATGCCCATCTGGTCTGCCGCGAACTGCATGTTCAGGTCATGGGCAAAATGCACCTGGCAGGCCGTGTATCCTCTCATGGCTCCTGCAGAAGGGTTATTGGTATACACACGCCTTGCCAGGAAATCCACGGAATTCATCTTGTAAGGGAAGTTGGCCCACAATGTGGACTGGGCGCAGGCCGCAACACCGGACCCCCCGTAGGGGCCGCCGTCCAGCACATGGTAGCATTTTTTTGCCAGCAGCCTGCCGTCTGTCCCAAAGGCAGTATCTATATGCATGTAAATGGGATGGCGGTTGCGTGTGGTCTGGAACACTTCCTCACGGGACAGAATCATGCGCACCGGGCGTCCGGTCAGCTCCGCCATCTTGGCAGCGCACAGGCCAAAGGAATAGGAATCCAGCTTGCCGCCGAATCCTCCGCCCACAAGGGGCTTGATTACCCGCACCTGGTTCTCGCCCACGCCCAGGCAGCGGGCATACCAGAACTGGTCCACAAAGGACATCTGGGTGGACATCCAGATGGTGTAGGTTCCATTCCTGTAGGTTGCCACTGCGCCGTGGGGCTCCATGGCCGCATGCACCATACGGTGGGTCTTGTAATCCCTGTGCTGCACATAGGATGCATGGTCAAATTCCTCATCAATATCCGTACCCGCCTTCATCACGGACTGCATGCCGATATTGTGTATGCCTTTGCCCTCCCAGTTTACCTCAGGGGCATCCTCCTCCATTGCCTCAAAGGGGTCAAACACCCCCGCAAGCACCTGGTATTCCACCTTAATCAGCTCCACGGCCCGCTGGGCTGTTTCCTCATCCACAGCTGCCACGGCTGCCACATCGTCCCCCACCTGGCGCACCTTCTCAGAACACAATACTTCCTTGTCCGCGAACTCAGCTGCAAATTCCCCGTTTCCCACCAGGGACTTCCACTCAAAGTCCTTGGCTGTGAGGATGCACTTTACACCCGGAAGCTTCTCCGCCTCGCTGGTGTCAATGGACAGGATTCTGGCGGAAGCATAAGGGCTTCTGACCATTTTTCCGGTAAGCATGTCAGGGAACATGATGTCACCCACATACTGGCCGTGTCCTGTCACCTTGTCTTCAGCGTCAATTCTGACATAGTTGTTCTCGCCGGTAAGACGGTAAAATTCCGGTTTCTTAAAATAATGTTTGTCACAGTCTTTATGCATTCTTTGCTTCCTCCTCCCAGTTCATCTGCGCAGCGGCTGCCTGGATTGCCTCCACAATCTTTGCATAGCCGGTACAGCGGCACAGATTGCCTTCAATGGCTTCCCGGATTTCCAGTTCCGTGGGATGCTTATTCACATCCAGAAGCGCTTTGGCGGACATAATCATACCCGGGGTGCAGTAGCCGCACTGCATGGCCCACTTCTCAATGAACTGCTTCTGAATGGGATGAAGCATCCCGTCCCTGGCAATTCCCTCCACAGTAATAATCTCATGGCCGTCGCACTCCACGGCCAGGGTACAGCAGGAGTTAACCGGCCTGCCGTCCAGCATCACGGTACAGGCGCCGCACTCCCCTTCCTCACACCCCTTTTTCGTGCCGGTCAGAAACAGCTGGTCACGAAGAAAATCCAGAAGCGTCAGGTTATCCTTCACAATGGCATCAACCGGGTCCCCGTTGATGGTTAAACTTATACTATGTTTGTTGAGGTAAGATAACGATACCTTTTTTGCAGAGGGTGTTATCTTACCTCTTTTTGATGTATGTTAGATAGCATAACTCTTTACGTCGGCTCCTATCTGTCTGAAATAGGAGATACTTTCGGTAGGCTTGTCACCTGTATCAACTCTGCCGACAAAGCTATAAAAGATTTCGATTTTGCGGGTGTTCGTTTCCTTATCCAGTTCGTGAATAAGAATACGGTCAATAAATTCATGGACGTTTTCGTAGGTCAGTTCTTCAATCGCTGTGTATCTGCGTACCAGTGCGACAAACCTTTTTACGTCCGCGCTGCGCTCGGTGGCGTTGTCGATTTCCTGTGACAGCTCCGCAATCCTCCGGGTCAGCGTCTTTTTTTCTTCATCATAGCCGGAAGTCAGAAAAGCAAATTGTTCATCTGAAAGTTTCCCTAAAGCGTTGTCCTCGTAGAGCTTGCGGAATAAGATGTTCAGCTCGTTAATACGGTTCTGCGCCTTGTCAAGCTCTTTCCGCTGCTGTGTCAGCGTCTTTTGTACTGCCTTTGCGCTGCACTCGTTGGCTGTTTCGATAAACTCCTGTTCATGCTCTTTCACATAAGACGTTACTCGCTGCAAGTCTGCAAGGACAAGTTCTTTCAATACGCTTTTGCGGATATAATGCGTAGTGCAGAGCATATCATTTCTTGCCCGGTTGCGGTAGTTGCCGCAAGTGTAGGCGTGTTTCCGTTCAAGCGTCCCGGCTCCGCGTACTGCATACATTTTGTAGCCGCAGTCCCCGCAAAAGAGCAGCCCGGAAAACAGGTCAATTTCATCAACCTTTGTCGGGCGTTGCCGGGTGGCAATCCGCTTCTGTGCAAGTTCAAAGGTTTCTTCATCAATCAAAGGTTCGTGAGTGTTGGGGAAGAAATACCTTTTTTCCTCCGGGTTCTTTTTCGTCTTTTTCGACTTATAAGATACCTTGTAGGTTTTCCCGGTTATGGTATGCCCTAAATATTCTTTCCTTGTCAGAATGTCGTACAGCGTCTTATCCGGCCAGTTGTACCATGCGTTGAGCTGTGGGCGGGGGTGGCGTTTGCTCCCTGTCCTGCGGTAGCGCAGTTCCCCGACGGTCAGTATTTCATTGTCCCGCAGCCAGTTCTGGATTTCACACATACGGTCGCCCCGTACATACATTGCAAAAATCTGTTTTACGACGTGCGCCGTTTCCGGGTCGGGTATCAGATGATTGCGGTTATCCGGGTCGATAAGGTAGCCGTAAGGAGCTTCGCCGTTGACGCGCTCGCCTTTCTGCGCCTTTGCCTGTTTGACAGCCCGGATTTTCTTTGAGGTGTCGCGGGCGTAAAACTCGTTGAACCAGTTCCGCAGAGGGGTAAACTCGTTATCTTCCCTTGCTGTGTCTACACCGTCGTTAATGGCAATGTAGCGCACTTCATATTCGGGAAAGACAATCTCTATCAGCTCCCCGGTTTTCAGATAATTACGTCCCAGACGGGAAAGGTCTTTTGTTATGACGGTCGCCACGTTCCCGGCTTCAACCTCATGCAGCATGGCTTGAAGCCCCTCACGCTCAAAGCTCACGCCGGAAAATCCGTCGTCTACGAAAAAGCGCGTGTTGAAAAAGTGGTGTTCGTCAGCATACTTTTGTAAAATCAGTTTTTGGTTCTGTATGCTCTCGCTTTCCCCGGCTTGCATATCTTCCTGGCTCAATCTGCAATATAAAGCGGTAATCTTGTCTGTCTGTAACATTTTGTCCTCCTTTCCGACGACAGACAAGCATGGTATTTGTACTGTCTATATTATACCACATACCGCTGCCTGTGTCATGTATAAAATGTGAAGAAACGCCCTATTTCCGGGCGTTTGCGGGGTTCAGTTCCATGTCTTTGCGAATGAGTTTTTTTATCTTTTTATCCAGTGTGTCCGTTGCGCGTTCACTTGCGGACGAACATACAAGGTAAGTAACTTTTCCTATTTTATGCTCCGTTGTGGTAACGGGCGTTTGGTTTTGCGTCAAAGAAAATCCCCCTTTCTTTCGCAAACATATAATATAGTCTATGAATAGCAGCAAGTCCACTATTCAATAAAACAAAGGCTTTAATCGGACGGTTATTAGCATAACCTCATGGGAATTTCACCCCGGCATGGTTCTCATGCCGCCCTACCCATTGCCTGCGACGCTCTTAACGCTCGGACTGTGGCTGTAAGGAAGTATCATTGTATATTCTGCGTGTCGTCGCCCGCAAGCCGCTACACTTGCTTTCCGGCGCGGTGTTGGTCGCTCGGCTGTCCGGGCGGGGATAACCTCACCCGGATAGCGTCATGGCGCACCCGCCGTATGGCTCGGCGCAAAAGGAACGTATCCGATTTGCCCTATGCTGCGCCGCCGTTATCTTGCGCCGCTTTCTTTGTCAAGGTTCAGAATGGCTTTGCTGCCGCGTCAGCAGCGGAACGGAAAAGGGGGAGAGAGAAAGCGTCCCGCCGCCGCTGCGGTTTATTCCTCTGCCTTAAAGGTGAGGACAGCCATCATCAGTTTTGCTTGCAGCCGTTCCCGAATGTCGTGGTCTACGCCAAAATAGACGTTCCCGCGCTCGTCGTACAGCTTCCGCATGGAGAGGCGGGCTATGTAGCCGCTGAAATGCTGCAAGACAATCTTCATGGCGTCCGGGTCGCCCTTTGTCGCTGCCACAATGACAGGATAAGGAACAAGGGCATTTTCCGGGTAGCCGGGTTCGTTACCATTCGTCCCATTCATCAGCATTTTCCTCCAGATATTTTCTTAATTTCTCAAAAGAGCTTGTCCGCCTGTACTGTATCGTGCTTCTCGACGTGTTGAACAGCTCCGCAATCTCGGTATCGTTCATTCCCTCGAAGTAATACAGCAATATGGCTTTGCGCTTTTCTTCCGGCAAAGTACGGATTGCTTCAAGAAGCAGCTTTGGCGTGATTTTCTTCCCGGCTTTCTCAAAGACGGTTTCGGCGGCTTCACGTTTGAAATATTCATCAAACGTATGAAGCTGCCGCGCTTCGTCTAAGGTCATGTCGGAAAAGGTCACTTCCTTTGCCTTGTGTCTGCGAAGTTCTCTATGGGTGTCGCAAGCTTCATTGTGCAATACCGTATTACAAAACTTCTGAAAAGCACACTGTTTGTAAAACTCCCTGCTATTAGGTTCCACATTCTCACCTCCTTTCTCGTTGGAAAGTTGGTGGTGCTTCCCCCCTTTTCGCGGGGCAATACGGCGTTTTTCAAAAACGCCGAAGATTTTTTGAAATTTCTTCAAAAATTTTTTGAACGTACAAAATGCGCCCGTCCGAAAAGCCCGGACGGGCGCATAGGCATTGTAAGCAGTATCCAGATGATTAGACAGTTCATATATATAAGCGTAGTTTCCCCCGGTGGTGGGCGGGCTTTTTTTGATAAGTCAATAACTGTCGGATTTTGTCGATATGCTTTTTGCTTCATGGCGGCTACCTCCTTTAGCCGCCGATTTCAACAGTGATACCGCGTCATTTCATTAGAAGATAAAAAGAAACGGCGGCTTTGATTTTTCAAAGCTGCTGCGGAAATCAAAGAACGACAAGCAACAGTTCTGATTTTGCTCCAATATGGTTATTAGGGGCACAAATTAAAATCAAAAAAGAGCCGATAACAGCAGTATTTCAAACTGCATATTATCGGCTCTGCGTCTGTGCGTCTGGCTCTTTTAATTAAATTATTTCTGTTGTTTTTTGGCTTTATTATATGTATTAGCTAACTGTCCACAAGCTGCTTTAATCTCTCTACCATGAGAAACTCTCATGGTAACTTCAAGTCCTGTTTGCTCTAATTGATGTTTGAACGCAACCATTTCTTGTTTTTGTGGTGCTCTAATTTTTGAATTACTCGTCGGGTTGTATTGCAGCACGTTAATCATAACATTTTTGCCCTTAAACCATTTTGCAAGTTGCCTTATATCTGAGGAACGGTCATTTATACCTGGTAAAAGCAAATACGCAAATACCACTTTTCGATTATGCCTTTGAGAATAGGACAATGCTTGCTTAACAACATCTTCAATAGCGTACATGTGCATATGAGGAATGATACAGTTTCTCGCAGCCTGTGTTGCTGCATGTAAAGATATTGTCAACTGAATTTTTAGATGTTCTTCGCGCAATTTTTTTAATTGATTAACTGGACCAACTGTTGATACGGTAATGCCGTCGGTTGGAAAGTTAAGTCCATTTCTATCTCGAAGAATATGGATTGCTGCAATCAAGTTGTCGTAATTGAATAAAGGTTCTCCCATTCCCATAAAAACGATACGATTTACTTTTTGACGTATCAATACAACCTGCTGCACAATTTCAGACGGTGTTAGATTACGAACAAAACCATTGCGTCCGGACTCACAAAAAATACAGCCAACAGAACAACCAACTTGCGTACTTACGCAAACAGTCCCACCATCTCGCCGTTTAATAAAAACCGTTTCAATATACCTGTTATCTTTCAATTCATAAACATACTTTTCAGTATCGCTACTTTTATAGACTTTTTTTGTTGATATTGATAGATTTTCTTTGTGAAATGGCTGTTTATACAATTCCGTATATAAGGCTCTTGCTTTATCCTCTCCAATTACTTCCGACATTTCTTTGTAAGTAAATCCGTATGGGTCATTCAATATTTCCGTAGGTGTACTTTTAGGTAAGTGTTTCATTTAAATATCCTTCCTTTTCAAAATTAAAAAGTTTGTTTTTCAGAGTTTTTGATTATGATTTCTAGTTTTTCAACATCAACGATATGCGTTAATTTACATTTAGGGCAGAAAAGAGGAAAATTTCTTAATACCGTATTATAAAATACTTGAACCCTCGTCTTTCCGTTACAAATTGGACATTTTATCCAATATTTTTCAAGCATAATATTTCTCCTTTTGCGCAAAAAAATGCAGGTCAATTCTCAACATGAGCATTGACCTGCATTTATACATATAATACTACAACAAAATTAAGGCATAGTTTTTATACTATGTCTATACGTCGTTAGTTTTGTTGTATAGCATACGCAAAATAAGCATGACAAAAAAGCCCATATTGAAAATGGGAAAAATCTTTTTTGATTTCAATGCTTATCGAATACGCATGCTATGTAACATAAACATTCCCCCCCTTTTATATAATATTATATACAAAAGCAGCTTGTTGTCAACATATATATATATGAATTATTTTGGCTAACTGATAGAACTACGTAGACATATCCAAGAAGAAAGGGGAACAGTAAAATGTAATAGGGTGAATAACTATGGCAAAAAGACCAGTACCACGATACGACTTTAAGGCTTTTGGGGCAGCGATAAAGGCAGCGCGTGAGGGATGCAAGGAGAGCCGCAAGAAAGTAGGCGACGAAATGTTTATCTCGCCGCGCTACCTTGCGAACATTGAGAACAAGGGGCAGCACCCAAGTTTACAGATATTCTTTGAGCTGATACAGCGTTACCATATATCCGTAGACCAATTCCTTTTAGAAACGCCGCCGGAGAAGAACACGCAGCGGCGGCAGCTTGACGCGCTTCTTGACGGTATGAGCGATACAGGCATACGGATTGTAACCGCAACGGCAAAGGAGATTTCCGAAGTCGAAAAAGAGGGCGAATAGGAATGTCCGACTTAAAACTGAACAGGATTTAGAAAGCGTTGTAATCTTTTTTGAGGTTGCAGCGTTTTTCTTTTGCGTAAGTTTGGCAAAATCGCTTTTTCTCCGTAGTAGGTGATAAGAGCCTAAAGGATAAAAACATTCGTAGCAAGCATAGGAAGCGGGTACCCACTTCCGTATTTTCCCCTCCCGCGCTGCGGCGCGTCGGTTGAAAATTGCTTGTTGGGAAGTGTCCCAAACCCTCGGAACGGAAAGGAAAGGAGCGAATACATGAACGGACGCAAAAGAACGGTGCAAATCAAATTCAGAGTGACGGAAGCGGAACGGGATTTAATACTGGAAAAAATGAAGCTCGTACCCACCCGGAACATGGCGGCATATCTGCGGAAGATTGCCATTGACGGGTATATCATTCAGATAGACCATGCCGATATAAAGGCAATGACCGCAGAGATACAGAAAATCGGTGTCAACGTCAACCAGATAGCACGCCGCGTAAACGCGACGGGGAACGCATACCAAGAGGACATAGAGGAAATAAAGGGGGTGCTTGCGGAGATATGGCGGTTACAAAGATTAAGCCTATTAAAAGCACTCTAAGCAAAGCCCTTGACTATATCGAAAACCCGGACAAGACGGACGGAAAAATGCTTGTGTCCTCTTTCGGCTGCTCCTATGAAACGGCAGATATTGAATTTGAATATACCTTGTCCCAAGCACTCCAAAAGGGGAACAATTTAGCCTTTCATCTGATACAGTCCTTTGAGCCGGGGGAAGTCGATTATCAGAAAGCCCATGAAATCGGAAAGCAGCTTGCCGACGCGGTAACAAAGGGGCAGCATGAATATGTACTCACGACGCACATTGACAAAGGACACGTCCACAATCACATTATTTTCTGCGCCGTAAATTTCGTAGACCACCGCAAATATAATTCCAACAAAAGGAGCTATTACGGCATACGGAACATGAGCGACAAGCTGTGTCGGGAAAATGGCTTGTCCGTCGTCGTTCCCGGCAAGGGCAGCAAGGGAAAGAGCTATGCGGAGTACCAGGCAGAAAAGACGGGTACAAGTTGGAAAGGCAAGCTAAAGATTGCCGTTGACGCGCTTATCCCCCAAGTTTCCAGTTTTGAGGAATTGTTGCAGCGGTTACAGGCGGCGGGCTATGAGATAAAGCCGGGGAAATATGTGTCATGCCGCGCCCCCGGACAGGAACGCTTCACCCGTCTTAAAACCCTCGGCGCGGATTATACAGAGGAAGCCATAAGGGAACGGATAGCGGGCAGACGGGCAAAGGCGGCGAAAGCCCCCAGAGAGCAGCGCGGCGTTTCGCTGCTTATCGACATTGAGAACAGTATCAAGGCGGCGCAGAGTAAGGGCTATGAACAGTGGGCGAAAATCCACAATCTGAAACAGGCAGCAAAGACCATGAATTTCTTGACGGAACATAAGATTGAACAGTACGCGGATTTAGTCAGCCGGATTGAAGAAATGGCAGCGGAAAGCGGACAGGCGGCAGACGCATTGAAGGACGCGGAAAAGCGGCTTGCGGACATGGCGGTGCTTATCAAGAATGTTTCCACCTACCAAAAGACAAAGCCCGTCTATGACGCATACCGCAAGGCAAGGAACAGGGAGAAGTACCGCGCCGGACAGGAACAGGCGATTATCCTACATGAAGCCGCCGCAAGGTCGCTGAAAGCGGCGGGCATTGCAAAGCTCCCGAACCTTGCCGCGCTGCAATCGGAATATGAAGCCCTCCAAGCGCAGAAAGAAGCCCTTTATGCCGACTATGGGAAGCTGAAAAAGAAAGTCCGGGAATACGATATTATCAAGCAGAACATTGACAGCATTTTACAGGCAGACAGGCAGCCGGAACGGGAAAAGGGAACAGAGCGCGGATAAGGATAGCAAAATCCCCGCCGCTGTGCTATGATAGGGCTATCAAAAAGCAGAGGAGCGTTGAGCATGGAAAACCAGAAAATGCCGGAATATGAAACCATACGCGCCGCCGTTGCCGGGGAAAAATGGGCGGTGGAGAAAGTCGTGGAGTGCTACAAGGACGAAATCGACAGGCTATCGACGGTAGCGGTCAGACAGCCGGACGGAAGCACGAAACAGGAAATCAACGAAGATATGCGCCAGTCCATCACAAAGAAGCTGATAGAAGCCCTCCCGCAGTTCCCGCTTGAAGAAATGGAAAAGGGAAATGTCAGATAGGCAAAAAAAGAACAGGGCGCGGAAGCCAGTATATGACTTCCGCGCCCTGTCTTTTTATGGGTGCTGTTTTCGTGAATGTTACGCAGTAGAACGCCATTTTTGGGGGTAAAGGTATAAAGTATCGCCTATCCGATTTTCACGCCCGGAAAGCCCTGTAAATCAAGGGATTTTCCGCGCCTACTGCGTAACAGGGGCGCGTCTTTTCCTCATGCGCTCGGCGGCTTGTCTGCGGGTGATACGTTTCCGGCAGACGGGGCAGTATTTGACACTGTTAGAGGTTGACGCAAAGAACGCGCCGCACTCGGTACATTTCTTCTTATCCCCTGTCTGGTAAAGCTCCGCATAAAGCAGCCTGTCGGCGGGAAGCACCGCAACCCGGAACCACTTGCAGAGAAGCGAATAGGAAATGAGCTGCGGACATACGCACTCGTCCCCGTCGTCCAGTAAGATACAGTTCCCGTTATCATAATTGCAGCACGTCCGGCGCACAAGGGCGTTGACTTTCCGGCTCTGGGGCGGCGTCAGCCGCTTAACCCCGTTCATACTTCATCAGCGGCGTAAATGGGAAGCTCTGCAAATTCCGCTTCGGTCAAAGCGTCCACTTTGGAAAGGGTGCGCTTTGCAAGCTCCCGCATATCCGCGTCCATGTAGGGCAGCGCGGCGTTGACATTCTCAATCAAAGCCCGCTTGCCGCCCTCGTTGTAAATGCTCAAAAGGTTTGTTTCTTCAACAGTCAGTCTAATCATGCTCATACCTCCATATCGTGATTTTTTGTTTTTGCCGCCGCCTTTTTCGGGGCGGTCTTTGCCTTGTCTGCTTTAAGCTGCGCCCGGATAGAGGGGCGGGGCTTCCTTATCTCCCTGTCCCGGTTCTCCCCCTTGTCAATCAGCGCATACGTCCCATGTCTGCCCTCGATTTTGGAAAAGGAAAGGGTCTTGTAGGGCAGCATGGAGAAAAGGCGGTCAGTGTCCTTTGTGGCTGCAAGCCGCATGAACGCCGGGGAAAGCTCTGCCATGAAATGGGTCTTGTTCGGGCTGTTCGGCTCGTAATGCCGCTTCATTTCTCGCACAATGCGCCGCGCTTCCGTTTCAATCAGCCCGTCCCGCAAAGCGGCAATATGCGCCTTGAAATCCCCCGGCGAAAGCTGCTCCCGGCTGCGCCGTTCTTCCTGTAAGAGCGATTGCAGCGCGTCCGGGTCGTTGGGTACGGCTTCAAAGCGTTCAAATTTCCCAAGCTGCGGGTCTGGGGTTCCGTCAAAATATCTCCCGGCTTCCTGTACCCTTTCCCCATGCTCATAAATCAGCTTCACCGTATCGGCGGGCAGCTCCTTTTCCTTGACGCGCTCATAATGTTTAGAGTAGTCCAGTTCGTACAGATTGCCCTTGATTTTCCCGCGCTCCTTTCCCGTCAGCTCGATTGCATAGGCAAGAACGCGGTCGCTTGTCTGCTCCATGTAGAAACGCCATGTGTTGTGGGGCGCGGTGTCTTTGAGGAAAACGTCGCGCTCCCGGAAACAGTGCGTCCCGGACGGGCGGCAGAACCACAAAAGTGTTTTGTCCTCCCTGTGGGGGCTTGCCGCCGCCTTTGCGATAATCTCTTTGTCAATGTCTAAGTCGCTCTGGTAAAAGCCTGTGTTCTGCTTCATAATCGCTTCAAGGGAAGCAAACAAATCCATGTTTTCAAATTTGCTCTGTTCCGGCATGGGTCAGCTCCTTTCCAAGTCCTGTGACTTCTGCTTTGCGTTTTTCTTCTGTGCCTTTTCCTTGTCGGCTCTAAGCTGCGCCCGGATAGAGGGTTTCTTTTCCGGCTTCGCTCCCTTGCCGCGCTCCTTGTCGGCTTTGACAGCGTTAGCCAGGTCAACAAGGGAAATCTGCTCGCCCGCCTTTACCTTTGCTTCCAGTTCGTCAACGGTGGGGGTGTTGTTGATGATACCGTCAATCATGTTCCCGTTCTGCTCTGTGGTCTGCTCGGCGGTTTTCAAGGGATTGTCCCGCTGCGCCTGTTCTGCGGCAACGGCAAACGCCCGCGTCCCATTCCCCATAATCAGATACTTTCCGTCGTCCGACTGGTGGTGAAAGCCATATCCGGCGGCTTCTATCTGCTCCCGGCTCATGGCGGTCACATGGAAAGTCCCCCTCGGTGTCTTGACAGTTTCGCCCGTTTCCAAGTCGTCCGGGGTAAGCTGCTTTTGCTCCTGTAAAAACTCCGGCACTTCCCGAAAACCTACACTGTCAACGAAATGCGCCGCGTCCTGTCCGTCCTGATGAAGCACTACCACGTCGGAAACGGAAAGGCTGTGTCCCTTAAAATCTTTGGGGTGGTCGATATTGAAACAGGTGTAAATATCTTCAAGGGAAGTTTCCGGCGCAAGGGGCGCGGAATAGACAAGCTCATAGTTCGCCCTGTCAACCACATTTCCCGCCGCCTGCAGGCGGTCGTATGGCTCAAAGCGGAAATCCCTTGTTTCGTCCCCGCCCTTTATCTGGTAAATGGAAAAGGTGTCTTTGTCCTGTCCGGCGGTCTGCGCCGTTTCCTGTGCCTTTGCGTAAAGCTGCTTCACGTCGCCCTCGGTCAGCTCGCCGCTTTTGAGCTGCCCCATAAGCTCGCGGCATTTCTCCGGCGTTCCCGTATAAAGCACGTCGCCCATTTTCGCCCGCCCGTTCTCCTGTGTCACATAGGCTTGCAAGAGGTAGCTGTTTTCCCGGCTGTCGCTGTAAAGGTTCCGGCGCACTCTGTAAATCGTTTCCGGGGTAAAGGCTTCTTTCGGGGCTGCGCCCGCTTTTTCCTGTGCGCCGGATTTTCCCGGTGCGGCTGCTTCCGGCTCCGGCTTCTCCGGCGCGGCTTCCTGTCCCTCTCTGGTGGGCTGCTCCTGTCCGGCGGTCTGCTCCTTGTCCTGTGCCTTTTGCAGCTCCGCTAAGTTCTCGTCTATGGAATTGATAATCTCGGCGGCTGCGCTGCGTATCGTTTCAAGGGAGCTTTTCAGCTCGGACAGCTCCCGCCCGCTGCTCCACCCGGCGACATAGCCGAAAGAGTAGTCCGACGTGTCAAGCCCGTAATGTTGGCAGACAGTATAGGCGACGCTTTCCGCTTCGACTTCGCGGGTGCGGCGGTCAACGTGGGGCTGCTGCTCGTCCTTTGGCGCGTTGAGGTCAATGTCGTGCAGCTTCGCATGGGCGATTTCGTGAATAGCGGTCTTTAAGGTCTGTAATTCGCTCATGCCCTCGTTGATAGCAATGCGCTTGTCCTCCAAGTGGTAGTAGCCATGAGAGCCGCCCTCGATATTCTCAAAGGCGATAGGAACGGGGGAAGTCTTTTCAAGGGCTGCGAAAAAATCCTTGTAGCGGTCAACGTCGCCTGTCAGCTCGTCAACCGCAATGTCCGGCAGCTCCTTTCCCTCGGTCTGGGAAACGTCAAAGACGGATACCACCTTGTAGGCGGGTATGGTGACTTCCTTTTCCTCGGTGACGGGCTTCCCGTCCTTGCCGATAACGGGCTTCTGCGTGTGCGGGTCGATTTTCTGCATTTCCTGTTTGATTTTATAGGGTGACGGAGCAATGATTTTAATTCCCTTTTGCCCTTTCATCACGTTTCGTTCAAAGTTGTTCTTCCAAGCGGAAAAGCCCGCCACAAGGGAAGCGTCCGGCTTCTGCATGGCGATAAGGACGGTGTTTCGGAAGCTGTAATTATGGAATTTTGACATGACTTTCAGATATTCCCGGTAACGCTCGCTGTCAAAGAGTTCCGCAATACCCTGTTCCAGACGGTCGGTAATCTCTTTGAGCTTTTCGGCGGGCTTCTCGCTCGTCAGCACGATAGGGATAACCGGGCGCGGCTCCTGTGGCTGCTCTGCGGTCTGCGCCGTTCTCTGCCCCGGCGCGGCTGCGTCCATTTCTACCTTTGACGGGTCGGGTCTTTCCGGCTGCGGGGGCTGCGGCGTTACCCGGTATTCCTCCGGCACGTCGCGCCCGTCGTACCATTCTGTAAAGGTGTTGCGGTTGTTGTAGATATAGCCCTTTTCGGTAAACATACCGTCGTCGTTAATGGAAGCGTCCCGCCCGTATTCCTCATACATGAAATACTTTTTCGCTTCTTCGGGAAGTTCCGGTTCTTCCAGTTCATCAACCAGATAACGCCCGTATTCTTCTTCATTGTGGACGGACGGATAAATCCAGTAGCAGTCAAGGTTCTGTGCAAGGTTGATAATGTCCTGTAAGCTGTCGGCATGGTCGCCGTATTCAATGGCTGCAATGAATTTCTCCCGGTCGTCGTCAAACTGCATTTCCAAGAGCTTCCCTAAATAGTTCAGCTCGTCGGGGTGGGAATACTCGCTTAAATGCTCCGTCAAGCCGGGGATAGTGGATTGAAATTCTGTGAAATGCCATTCCTCATAGTGCTTGAAGTCAATCCCGATACGGTCAAAGACTTCTTTCAGATGTTCGGCAGTCGTGGGGAATGTCACCCATTCGCCCGCGGGTCTGCCCTCGGTGTACTTCCCAAGATTGGAAAGATAGCCGCTTAAAATCGGTTCTGCCATTTGTTCGCTCCTTTCTTTTTCAATCATGCGGTGCATAAGCTCAAAATCCTCAATGCTCATGCTCCCGTCAAATACATAGGGGTTAAAATCCTCCCCGTCCCGGTAGGGCTTTTCGGAAAAGGGAAGCCCCGCTTCATGGGCGGCTGCCCTCGCTTCCTCGATAACCTCCGGGGGAAGCCTGTCGTCATGCGCTCCGATAAAACCGTCAATGTCGTTCATGCTGTTTTCGTAGTGGTAACGCACTCCGGCGGTCAGCTCGTCAAGGCTCATGTCCTCGCCTAAATGCCCGCAATAGTAGCCGTTTAAGATAACGGCGGCGGGGTCAATGCTTTTTATTTCCTCTAACCGGCTCCTGTCCTCCGGGTAGAGCGTATCGTCCATATCAAGATGAAAATATTCCGCGTTCCATGAACGCCCCTGTTTCCAGAACGCCACCCATGCGATACCGTCCCTAAGCTCGTCTTGATAGTCCTTTACGGTGTCCCGTAAACTTGCCATAGTGAAAAACCTCCTTTCTCTGCGGCAGCGTCATAAGCTGCATTTTTTGGCTGCATGGTCTACTACGGGTACGCCCGCATTTCTGCCAAATATTTTTGAAAATTTTTAGAGGGTGAAGCCCTCCGCAAAAGAGGGTTTGGGAAACTTCCCAACAAGCAAAATCCCCGTCCGGCGCGTCAGCGTCGCAACGGGGATTTACGGAAGTGGGTACCCGCTTCCTATGCTTGCTATTCAAGTTTTTAGTTCTTCTGTACTTCGATACGGTAGTTGACGTATTTTCCGCCAGTGTCAGCCAGAACGATAGTTCCGTCGTAGGTCTTGCCTGTTTTCGGGGAGTAGAGCTTCTTTACATTTGCCTTGCCGGATTTAAGGAGCGCGGCGGCAATCTTCGCGGAAAAAGCGGTCTTGCGTTCCTCGAAAAAGCGGTCGTTCTTCCACATGACAAAGGCACATTCTTTGTTGCTGCAATAATAGTTTTTCTTCCCCTCATGGACGGGGGAACCGCAACGGGGGCATTTGCCGACAGAGGGCTTTTCCTCCCGGAACAAATCCTTTTTCCCGTCAAGTGCTGCGGCGTGTGTCCGCACAAGCTCCCGCGCCATAGCTTCAATGCCGGACAGAAATTCGCCGGGGTCTGCGGCTCCCTTTGCTATCTGCGTCAGATTGTTTTCCCATTCTGCGGTAAGCTGCGGGGAAGTGAGCATATCCGGCAAGATTGATACAAGGGCGGCTCCATTCTGCGTGGGGATAAGCTGCTTGCCTTTGCGCTCTGCAAAGCCGCCCTTTACCAGTTTTTCAATGACGGCGGCGCGGGTGGCGGGAGTGCCAAGCCCCCGGCGTTCCGCGTCCGGGTCGGTGTCCCCGTTCCCGGCGCGTTCCATAGCCGACAAAAGGCTTGCTTCGCTGTGGGGCTTCGGCGGCGTTGTGATATGCTCCGTTACTTTTGCGGCGGGGTTAGGAAAGCCCTGTCCCTCGGAAAGCTCCGGCAGCGTCACGTCTGCATTTTCCCCGTCCTCCGCTTCGGGCTTATCTTTCAGCGTCGCCCGGTATCTGCGTTCCATCTCTTTCCAACCGTCAGAAATAACAGTCTTTCCCCGCACCGTAAACTCCGTATCGGCGCATGAGAAAACCGCCGTAACCGCTTCAAAGATATGCGGCTCGGCGGTGGCAAGGAGCAGACGCGCCCCCGCAAGGGTGAGGATATTTCTCTCGCTTTCCGGCAGCGCGTCCGGGTCAGCCTTTGCAAGCTCCATAGTGGGAATGATTGCGTGGTGGTCTGATACTTTTTTACTGTCTGTTACCTTTGCAACCTCCGGCGTGAAGTCCGCGCCCGCCATAAAGGGGAGCTTTTCGCAAAGCAGCGCGATAATGCCCGCTGCGGTGCCGCCCATGTCGTCAGTAAGAAAGCTGCTGTCCGTCCTCGGATAGGTAAGCAGTCTTTTTTCATAAAGGGCTTGTGCAAGGTCAAGGGTCTGTTTCGCGGTGTAGCCGAAAATGCGGTTCGCTTCCCGCTGCAAAGAGGTAAGGTCAAAGAGCTTCGGCGGGGCTGCGGTTTTCTTCTCTCTGGTAAGGGAAACGCATACCGCCGTTTCTGTTTCGCAAGCCCCTTTCAGCGCGTCGGCTTCTGCCTTGTCTGAAATCCTTTCGCTTGCCGCTTCCGCGCCGGATAAATCAAGGCGAACATGATAATATTTTTCTTTCTGGAAATGGGAGATAGCCGCGTCCCGGTCGGTGAGCATTTTTAAGGTCGGGGTCTGGACGCGCCCCACGTTCAAGGTCTTTCCATACAGGCAGGAGAAAAGCCGGGTGGCGTTAATGCCGATAAGCCAGTCAGCCTTTGCGCGGCAGAGGGCAGACGCAAAGAGCGCGTCGTAGTCCCGCCCGTCTTTGAGGGAAGCAAAGCCCGCCTTAATCGCCCCGTCCTCCATTGAGGAAATCCACAAGCGGCGCATGGGCTTCTTGCAGCCCGCCGCTTCGTAGACAAAGCGGAAAATCAATTCTCCCTCGCGCCCCGCGTCGCAGGCGTTCACCACTTCGGAAACGTCGGCGCGGTGCATAAGCTCTTTTAAGGTCTTGAATTGCTTCCCCTTGTCCGGGTCAACGGCGTACTGCCATTCCTCCGGCAGAATGGGTAAGCTGTCAAAACTCCATTTTTTATATTGCTCCCCGTAGGCGGCAGCTTCCGCAAGCTGTACCAAATGCCCGACGCACCATGAAATGAGGTAGCCGACGCCCTCGATATATCCGTCTTTCTTTTCCTTAACGCCAAGCGCGGCGGCGATAGTCTGCGCCACGCTCGGCTTTTCTGCAATCACAAGTCTAAGTGCCATGAAAAAATCCTCCTTTCAGCGTTCCGGCGCGGTGTGCTTCTTCTCCTGTGCCTGTTTCAGACAATAGCCGATACAGGGGGATTGCGCCTTATAAGGGCAGCGCACACACGCCGGGGATTTTGGAACGGGCGGCGCACTGTCACGCCGCCCGGTGGGTCTTTGTACCATCATTTTTTCCAAAGGATTTTCGGTGAAAAGCCTCATGCTTCCTCGTCCTCCTGTTCTTCATCAGAAAGCCCGTCCCCCTCGTCCTCGTCGTAATCGTCAAAATCGAAATCTTCAAGGTCGGTGTCGCCCTTGACGTTCTGCTTTGGCTTCATAAACTTAAAATAATAGAACGCGCCCCCGCCGCCAAGAAGTGCCACGACAAGGAAAAGCACAAGCCCGCCTGTATTGCCTTTCTCTTTGGGCTGCTCTGTTGGTTTCTCGGTTTCCGGCTCCGCTTCCTTGCCACTGCAAGCGGTCATGTTGTCCTTGCAGACAGGGCAGCTCACATTTACCTTTCCGGCTTCGCATTTATCGGTGCAACTGCAAACGGCGGGCGGGGCTGCTTCGGTGCTTCCGTCCTCCATAAGTGCTAAGAGGTCGGCTTCGTCCACTTGATTAAGGAAATGTACGGTGTCCTCGCCCTCGTCGTCCCGGTCAATGAGGATATAAAAGTAATTGCCGTTTTTGGTCGTTACGGTGATAAGCTGCTTGTTGCCGCCGAAATCGTCTACAAGGGTCGCGTTCCCGTCCGGGGTAAGGGGTTCTTCCTTTTGGGGTTCCTCGTAGACAACGCCGCTGTCGTTGGTGTCGTCCTCTCCCTCCGGGGTCTGTGCAAAAGCGGTGACGGAAAAGCCGCCCATAAGTACAAGGGCGGCGCAAAGTGCGGTCAAGGTTCTAAGGATTTTCTTATTCATTCTCGGTGTCCTCCATTTCTTCGGTGTCATGGTCTGCGGGTTCTGCGGGGTAGCCCGGCGCGGCTTCCATGCCCGGAATACCGCCCCCGGAAAGCATAGCGGAAAGCTCATGCGGGGAAAGGCGCATGGAGCGCACAAGCTGTACGATTTGCAGGTTTTCCGCTTCGGTTTTCTGCGCTTCAAGCCCCCTTAATTTGTTCTGGTACTCGGTGATTTTCTCGCGGGTCTTTGCAATCTCCCTGTCGATACGTTCAATTTTGTTCATAGCCATAAATAAATTTCTCCTTTCTTTGCTCAAAAATATGTTAATTCCAGTTCATCAGCCCATAGCCTTTGATACAGGAGTAATTGACGGGGTAGCTCTTTATCTTGCAGGCGTCGCCGGAATTGCCCTCGACGGTATAGACGCGCTCCCCGTCCGTTCCGATAACAAGCCCCACATGGTCTGCGCTCCCGTCCCCGTCCCAGTCGAAAAAGATAGCGTCGCCGGGGGCGATATTCTCATAGCCCCTCGCGCCCCATTGCCCGCGTGACTGGAACCAGGGTACGCCCTGTGACTGGCACCCGGCAAAGCGCGGCTCGCTCTTTCCGGCTTGATTGTAGCACCATGAAACGAAACAGGCGCACCATTCCACGCGGCTGTTAAATCCGTACCAGCTCCAAAAGGGTCGCCCGCCCACGTTGCCGACTTGCCGCTTTGCAAGGTCTACAACGGCGGTGTTGCCGGGGCGTGTGCCGTTTACAAGCTGTACGCCGCTTAAATCCTCGGACGCGCCCATATCGGGGGAGCCGCCGCCGAAAATCAGCGGTTTGTTTCCGCTTGTTTCCAGATAGACGCGGTACATTTCAAGCTGCTGTGGCGTTAGAAGTTCCTCCGCAATCTCGGAAATGGGCTTGTTCGTCAGCTTCACATTAAGGATATGGTACTCGTAGGGTACTTCCTCGGTGGTCGTTTCCCCTGTTTCCGGGTCGGTGCTTGTTTCTGTGCGGTAGCGGATTTCCGTTTCTTCCGTCAGCGTCAAGGTGTACTGCATGGCAAAGACGCGGTTTAGTTCTGCCTGTGCGCTCTGCGGGGTGTAGGTCTGTAAAAGGGCGGTGAGGTAGGACGCTAACTCATGGGGGTTATGCCCGATACTGTCAAGGTCATAGCGGTATTCGTCATAGCCGGGGTGGGTGCTTTCGATATTGTCAATCTGCTGCTGAAGCTCGTTTTCCTTTGCGGCGTAATTGTTCTCCGTCGCCACAAGGTCGCTGTCCTCCGACGTGTAGGAAGTCCCAAGTATGCCGTTCATCAAGCCGGAGAACATGGAACCGCAAGAGGAAAGCCCCGCCGATACCATGATGAATAAGAGCAGCGCGGCAACGGCGATACATACGCCCGCCGGGTGCCGCCCTACAAAAGCGATTGCCCGTTTGGTTTCCTCGGCGGTTTTCTTTGCCGCTTTCCTTGTATTCTCCGCTGCCTTTTTTGCTGTGGCTGCGCCCCCTTTTTTCGCTGCCTTTGCATACTGCCGCTTGATTTGCTGCTTCTGCATGAAGCGGGAAAGGGGATTGCTCGCAATCTGCGGATTGTCATGTAAGGCTTTGTGGTACTGGAAATCCACATTTGCCTTGAACGCCGCTTTCTCTGCCTTTGCCGCCGCCCGGTAGGGTTTCAGCTTGTGGCTGCGGTAGCCCTCCTTGACTTTCCTCGCCCCGTACTTTGCGCCGCGCTCTGCCAGTTCTTCGGATTTGTGCGCCCCCTCAACGCCGGAATTGTCCTTTTCAACGGAATGTATCTTGTTGTGGACGAAAATACCCGCTTCCTGTGCGGGGCGGGATAGCGGGTTATTGTGGGGCTTATTCTTTCCTATGGGCTTTTCCCGTTCCTCAAAGCGTAGGCGGGTCTTGCCTTTCCCGGTAGCTTCGTCAAAGGTGCGCTCCCGTACAAGTTTCTTTTCTTTGGGGATAGCCGCCTTTGCCGCGTCCAGACGGTCGGCTGCTTTGTCCGATTTTCGGATATACTTTTCAAGCTCCGGCGTTGCCCGTTCCTCGTCGGTAAACTGCAAGCGGGAAGATTTTTCTTTTGCTGTGGCTTCTGCCTGTGCTTTCCTCGCCGCCTTTTTGCTCGCCTTTCTGGTACGCGCCCCGTCGATACGCTCCAAGACGCGCTCGGCTGCGGCGGTGTCCTGTTCCCGTTCTGCCCCCGGCGCATGGGGAAGTGGCGGCGTGTCGGTTAAGGGCGGGGAAGTTGCGCCGCCCGGTAGGGGCTGCGCTGCCTGTTCCGGCGGCTGCGGTGCTTCGGTCTTTGCAAAGTCCGCGTCCCTTATCCGCTTGCTGATACGTTTCTTTTTCCCGGTGGCGGCGTTTACCTCGACAGCCCCCTCGCGGGTCATTTTCTGCGTGACTTTCTCACGCGCTCGATACTGTTTTATTTTTCTGTCCCTCCAATCCGCGCCCTTGCAAGGGCGCAATACTCGGCGTTTATCTCAATGCCTATATAATGCCTGTCAAGCTGCCTTGCGGCTGCCCCCGTCGTGCCGCTGCCGAAAAAGGGGTCAAGCACAACGCCGCCTTTCGGACAGCCCGCCTTGATACAGGTTTCGGCAAGTTTTGGCGGGAACGCGGCGAAATGCCCGCCCTTGTAGGGAACGGTATTGATAAGCCACACGTCCCGCCTGTTCCGCATGGTCGGCATGAGGGCTTCGTCGTAGTAGCTGCCGCTTCGCGCCCGGTTAAGCCCCTGTACTTTCCCCTGTCCGGGTATTTCGTCCGCATATTTCTGTCCCGCGCTGCGCCCGGTGCGGTACCGCGCCGCCGTTGTGGGGGCTAACGGCTCGGCTATGGCGGCTGCGTCATAGAAATATTTCTTTGACTTCGTAAGCAGAAAGATATGTTCATAGCAGCGGGTAGGGCGGTCTTTCACGCTCTCCGGCATGGGGTTTTCTTTCTGCCAGATAATGTCGCTCCGTAAATACCACCCGTCAGCGCGTAGGGCAAAGGCTAAAAGCCAAGGGATACCGATTAAGTCCTTTTGTTTGCAGCCGGAAACGCGGTTGTTTCTTGCAATCTGCTGTCCGTTTCTGCCTTTCGGGTTCTTCGGGTCTGCATGGTAGCCTTTATTTCCTGTGCCGCAGTAAGTGTCCGCGATATTCAGCCAGAGCGTACCGTCAGAACGCAGTACCCGGCGCAGCTCGCGGAAAACCTCGGTCAGCCTGTCAATGTACTGCTCCGGCGTGTCCTCCCGCCCAATCTGCATATCAAGCCCATAATCTCTAAGCGCATAGTAGGGCGGGCTTGTGACGCAACAGTGTACGCTTTCCTCTGGAAGCTCCCGCAAGGCATAGAGCGCGTCGCGGTTGATGATGGTGTCAGTTTTCAGCCCGTTCATGCTTCGCCTACTTCCTCCGGCTTCGTCGTCATTACCCGGTAAAGCTCGGTGTCTTTCGGGAAGCGGTCTACAAAGGGCAGCACCACGTTCCCGTAGAAGATAAGCCCCTCGCCCGCTTCGGTGTGGGTGACATATTTCATCTGCTGCGGGGAGATGTTGAGCTGCTTTGCAAGGATAGCCCGGTCGCCCGCCGCCTGATTGAGCATGAGGACAAAATCAGAGTTTTCAAAGATATTCTCCACTTCGCGGGAAGCAAGCAAATCCTTGACATTCTGCGTAATGGCTGTGGGTATGCCGCCCCATTTTCTGAAACGCTTCCAGATTTCAACGGAATAGGCGGCGGTCTGTTCCTCTTTCAAGAGAAGATGAAATTCGTCCATAAAATACCGGGTGGATTTCCTTTCTGCCCGGTTGACGGTGACGCGGTTCCATACCTGGTCCTGCACAATGAGCATACCTAACTTTTTGAGCTGCTTCCCAAGCTGCTTGATGTCAAAGCAGACAAGGCGGTTGTTCAGCTCCACGTTGGTACGGTGGTTGAATACGTTAAGGCTCCCGGAAACGTAAAGCTCCAATGCCGCCGCGATACGCGCCGCTTCCGGCTCCGGCTGCTTCAAAAGCTCGTCGTAGAGGTCGCCCAAGATAGGCATTTTCTCCGGGTCGGGGTCTGCAAGGAAAGGGCGGTACACGTTCCTAACAGCGCGGTCAATGACGGTCTTATCGACAGGCTGCAAGCCCTCCTTACCGCCTATGACAAGCTCGCAGAGGGAGAGGATAAAGTCGGATTTCAGCGCAAGGGGGCTGTCGTCCTCGGAATAGTTGAGGTTAATATCCATAGGGTTCACATACTGGGGCTTCCCGTCAATGCCCTTGCCCGTAGGCGATAACCGTATCACTTGCCCGTCAAGCCGCTGCACAAGGGAAAAATACTCTGCTTCCGGGTCGCAGATAATAATGTCGTCGTCTGTAATGAGGAAAGCGTTTGTCATTTCCCGTTTGGCGGCAAAGGATTTCCCGCTTCCCGGCGTACCCAAGATTAAGCCGTTGGGGTTCTTTAGCTGCTTGCGGTCGCAGAGTATCATGTTGTTAGACAGGGCGTTCAAGCCGTAGTACAAAGCCGCGCCCGTCTGGAAAAGCTCCTGTGTGATAAAGGGGATAAAGATAGCGGTGCTTGACGTGGTAAGCCCTCTTTGAATGGGGATAAGGTTCTCCCCAAGCGGTACAGAGGACATAAGCCCCGCTTCCTGTTGGTAGTCAAGGCGGGTTAAGGCGCAGTTGTTCTTCTGTGCTATGCCCGCCGCCGCGAATACGTCATTTTCCAGTTTCCGCTTCGTGTCCGCCATGTTCACCACAAGGAACGTCAAGAGGAACATTCTTTCATTCCGGCTCTGCAAGTCCTGTAAGAGGTTCTTCGCTTCGCTGCCGAACGTGGCAAGGTCGGACGGGATTATATCCATGTCATAGCCGCTGCGTACCGCTTTTTTCTGTTCCTCGATTTTCATTTTGTCAAGGTCGGTGATTTTCCGCTTGATTGTCTTTATGGCTTCGGTCTGGTCGATACTGTGGATATGCAGATTGACGATAACGCCCGTTTCCAAGTCCAGAATATCCGATAAGATACGGTCGTTTAACTCCGGGGCAAGGATTTCAAGGAATGAAACCGCGCCGATTTTGCGCCCCATGCGGAAATAACGCCCCTCGCCAAAACGGAAAGAGGACGGGGCGATAAAGTCCTTTGTGGAAAGCCCGGACGGGGCAAGCCAAGAAAAATCAAAGGAAAACTGCCCGCCCTCCGGGTGGAAAATGCCATGCAGCATTTTAAGGCGTTCATAGCCTGTCATGGGGCGGGCAGCTACGCCCAAGAGCTTAAAGTTGTTCAGCACGTCCGTTTCGATACGGGCAAGGCGGGATTTCGCCGCGCCCAGACTGTCGGCTTCAATGGCAAAGGTGATATACTTCGCCTTGACAAGCCCGTTGTTGCCCTTTGCAAGCTGGTTTTTCAGCATATCCCGGTATTCTGTGCGGATAGAATTGAAAGCGTCCTCCTGTGCCGGGATATTGACCGCCTTTTCCGCTTCGCCCCGCTGCGTCCCCTGATTGATGAAAGAAAGCTGCACCGAAACGGAAGCGTCAAAGTAGTTTAGGAAGTCGCACCAGTTCTCAAAAATGGCGGTCTTGTCGTCTGCCTGTGCAAGCTGATAGTTAATATCTTCAAAGGCGACGGTCTTTGAGTATTTGCGCTGCGTAACCTTGCAGATACCGTCCGGGTACATCTGGATATAGGGGATTGTCTGCTGCGCGGTGTGCGCTTTCCCGTCGCCCTTTGCCTGTCTGATGATTTCCGCAATCTGCTTTTTCTCGGCGCGGGTGAGCTTGCGGGGCGGGTTAGGCTTTGCGCTTCCCGCCGCGCTGTTTCTTCGTGTTTCCTTTTGCAATCGCTGATACCTCCTTTTCAAGTTTTCTCTGCCGTTCTAAGACGGAATAAAAGTTGTCTGTCCTGTATGGTCGTTCTTTGGGGGCTATGAATTTTGTCTGAATGATGTTCTTCACCACCACTTCAAGGGGCTGTCCATGCTTCTCATACATGGCAAAGAGGAAACAGGGCAGCATGACGGCAATCATAGCCATAGACGCAAGGCTGGTGCCTGTGCTGTCTTTGAGCAGAAAGAAAAGCGGCAAGCCGAACAGGAGAGCCGCCGCAAAACATACAATCTGCCGTTTGGTAAGGTTGAACGCTACTTTTGTCTTGACTTTGGATAAGTCTTTGGGTACGGGTACATACGCCAAGTGAAAACCTCCTTTCTCTGGGTTTGGTGTTGCTGTAATTTTCCATAAGGGTAATCAAGGCAAAGGTCAATCTATGCCCTTTGCCCGCCCGTATTATATGGGGGTTATCCGCGTCAAGGTCGGGTCGTATTTTCGCCGCTTCGCTCTGAAAATCTCCACCCTGCCCTTGACACGCCGCTAATGCGCGGAAAAAATCGACTTCGCCAGTGCGCCGGATTTGAACAGGGAGAAACAGAGGATAACGGTGTAGGCTGCAAGGGAGAATATCGCGCTGTGCAGATTGTCCGCTATTATCATGTTGTTTACCAGAACCGCGTAAATGCCGACGCATATCATAATGAGGAAGCCTTGAAAACCGATAGCGAACAGGGATTTTAGGTAGTTGTTTCCTATCTGCCCCCATTCCCGGTTAGTCATAGTTGCAAACGGGATAGGCGATACCGAACAGTAAAGGTAAATTTCTATCATACGCCCGTAGAGGATAACGGTTATCAGTACGGACATGATTTTCATGCACAAGCTCACAAGGCTTGTTTCCATGACAAGTAAGAGCAGTTCGGGGATTTCCATAGCGTCAAGCCCGCTTTGCATGGAAGCAAGGGCGGCGGCAACATCAATCTCTGTGCTGCCGCCGATTACCCCCGCCGCGCCGGAAACAACGTGCTGCGCCATATCGAACACCGCCATAGTGATGTCAAAGGTGTGCGTCACAAGGTAGACTGCCACAAACGCCTTGAACACCCACTTGAAGAACATGGAAGTGTCAACGTCGTGCATATTGTTCTTTTCCGTTACCATGCTGATAAGCTCATAGCATAGGACGTAGGTAATGACAAGCCCCGCAATGGGTACGATTACATTCTCACTAAGGGTCTGTATCATGGAGAATATATTTGCGTTCCACCCTTGCGGGGTCTGCCCTACCTCTGCGGCGATAGTGCCGACTTTTTCGTTTACGTCCCCGAACATAGTTGACAGATTACCGTTTATGGCTCCTATGAGGATTTCCTTTATCCATTCGTTAATCGCGTCAAGTATGCTCTGCATAAGCCTTTACCCGCGCTTCTTAACCGAACAGCCCGGAAAGCAGCGGTACAAGGGTCATGCCGATAAGGGCAACGCCGCCGCCCGCCATAAGCTGTTTTATCCCCAAATAGGTGTAGGAAAACGGCTCGATGGCGGGCGGCGGCGTGTCAAGAAATATCTATGGAGTTTTTAAGAACCGCCCCGGCGGGGGCAGGTCAGGCTGTGACCTGCTCCACCTCCGGGATGGGTTTGAGATTGAAATGAATTTCGATAGAAATGTGTCTTGTCTTATCGCTGTCTATGCTCTCATGGACAACGATTTCTTTAATCAGGCGGTTAAGGGTGGCGGCGTCCAGTTCCGTGATGTCGGCGTATTCCTGAATGGCTTCCACCCACTGGCGGGCGTCACACGCAAGCCGGATTTCATCGGCCAGCTTCTTCCGGCCTTCCGTGACCTTTGCTTTCAACTCGGCCTGTTCCGCCTGCGTCTTTTCCATCAGCAGATTGAAGTTCGCTTCGCTGATACGCCCGGCAACCATGTCCTCATACAGCCGCAGCACCATCTTTTCCAGAACGTCAATCCGTTCCTCGTCTTTGGTAAGGGAACGCTCCAATGCTTCCCGTTGGCCTTTCTGCTCGGCTTCGCAGGTGTCGGTCAGCTTCCCGGCAACGGCTTCCCCGTCCATCAGGGCGGCTCTGGCGCACTCCCGGATTTTGTTCAGCACAAGGCTGTAAAGGGTGTCGTACTCAACCCGGTGCTGGGTACAGTGCTGCTTGCCGTAGGCATTGTAGGTTTTACAGGAATAAATTTGCTTCGGGTGCTTGTCGTTGGTGTAGCGGATAGTGAGCGACTTCCCGCACTCGCCGCACTTGATAAGCCCCGCAAACAGGCTGATTTCCCCGGTCTGGCGGGGGCGCTGCCGGGATTTCAGCTTGCGCTGCACGATGTCAAAGGTCTTGCGGTCAACAAGCGGCTCATGCTGGTTCTCCACCACAATCCAGTCCTCCGGCTTCTTCTCCCCGATGGTGCCGATTTTGAAGCGGTATTCCTTCTTCTGGGAAGCGATAGCGCCGGTGTAGACGGGGTTCATCAGGATGTCCTTAATCACGGAGAAATCCCACATATACCGCCCGTTTACCGGGTCTTTCTTTTCCCACTTGGTTGACACGTTCCGAAAGCCCCGCACCCGGTTCCAGTAGGTCGGGCATGGGATTTTTTCATCTTCCAGCCTGCGCCGGATGTAGTTGGGGCCGTGTCCTTCCAGCGCCCACGCAAACAGACGCCGGACAATGGGAGCCGTTTCCTCATCAATCAGCAGATGGTTTTTGTCCTCCGGGTCTTTCCGATACCCGAAGGGGGCAAGGCAGCCGGTAAACTGGCCTTTCTGCGCTTTCAGCAGATAAGAGGAATGAACCTTCTTGGAAATATCCTTGCTGTACATCTCGTTGAGGATGTTCTTGAACGGTGCAATATCGTTGTTGTCCCGCATGGTGTCGATACCGTCATTCATGGCGATATACCGCACGCCGTTGCGGGGGAAGAAATCTTCAATCAGGAAGCCGGTCTGCAAGTAATTCCTACCCAGTCTGGACAGGTCTTTCGTGACCACAAGGTTTATCTGCCTGCGCTCAATGGCTTTCAACATCCGTTTCAGGTCGGGGCGCTCCATGTTCAGCCCCGTGTAGCCATCGTCCTGATAGACTGCAACAACCTCCCATCCCTGCTTCTCGCAGTAGGTTTCCAGCATAGCCCGCTGGTTTGCGATACTGGCGCTCTCCCCGTCAAGGTCATCGTCCTTGGAAAGCCTGCAATAGATAGCCGCCCGGAAGCTGCCTGCCAGTATTGCGTCTACGCCTGTATATTCAAATCCGTTCATCATAACCGTTACCCGCACAATCCAGACGGAACACGGTCACTCTGAACCTTGTCTTTATTATATCCTAAATCTTGCTTTTTCGCAAGATATTCTTTATCATTTCTCTGGCTGTATTTCTGTGCAATCAGGCTCACGAAAACGTCCGTAGCGTCCAGTTCGCCGTCAAATACTGTTGTGACATGGATTTCTGTTTTGTTTTTTGCCATAGGCAGTTACCTCCATAAATGAAATATGCCAGACAGGAGAGGGTCGGCAACGAAGTCCGGCAACGGGCTTCAAAAAACCTCGAAAACAATCTCTGTCTGGCGGTTTGGTTATTTATTACTTTTTCTTTTATTTTTCTGTTGCTTTGGTTGTCAGAGGGGAGAAAAGCCCGCAGTTACGGGCTTTTTCCCGGCAACCAGCCCGGCAACGGGATAGCAACGGGGTCGGCAACCGGCTGTCATTTCCCCGGATTTTTCAGAAGGGAAGTTCCATCTGCTCCGTGACCTCCACAAATCCGTCCGGCGTTTTTTCACGCCCGTTGTCAGCGCCCGTTGCCGGGGCTTCCCGTTCCCAGCCCTTTTGCCTGCCGTACCCTTCAAATATCCGGGGATTGGAGAAATACTTCCATCCCGTGATACCGTGGTTCATAATGTCGTTGACTTCCCTGATTTCCCATTGTTTCGGCTCGTCAAAGGGGTGGTTCAGGGCTTCTTTGAAAAGCTGCTTGGAGCATACGGCGCTGCCGGTGTAGCGGTCAAGGTATGCCTGTATCATCCCGGCCTTGGTGTCCTCCGGCATGAAATCCCGCTGGTGTTCTTTGAGGTACTGTATCATTTCGGGGGTAAAAGACAGCTTAAAATCGCCGCTTTTGTAGGTTGTCATGGCTTCCGCCCATACCTGTTCAAGATAGGCTCTGGAAGCGGCTTCATCGTCCAAAATGTGTACCTCGGCCTGTTCGGGGTAGACCATGACCGGCAGGAAGCGCCGGTTCCCGGAACGGTCAAGGGGCAGGAAGTCCAGGGCGTTGGAAGTCCCGCCAAACACGCACTGCCGCAGCCTGTCCTCCGGGTGGGTTTCGTAGGGGATTTTATAGACCTCCTTCTGGCGGCTGAGGAAAGACTTGATTTCCTCTATGCTCTTGGCGTTGGCGGTGGCAATCATCTCCGACATTTCGATAATCCAGTGGCCTTGTAGCTTACGGTACACGTTATCATCGTCCAGCTTCCGCAAATCATCGGAAAACCACTCGTCCTTCACGGCCAGCAGCCGGAAGAAGGTAGACTTCCCGGCTCCCTGACCGCCCACCAGACAAAGCATGACTTCAAATTTACAGCCGGGACAGAACGCCCGGTGGATGGCTCCCAGCAAGAACAGCCGCAGCGATTGGAAGGTGTAGTTGTCCGTGTCGGCTCCCAGAAAGTGCCGCAGGCAGTAGCGGACACGCTCTTTCCCGTCCCAGACAAGGCCGTTCAGGTAGTCCCGGATGGGGTGGTAGCTGTTGGCGTCTGCCGCAAGGTCGGCGGCGTCCGCTATCCTTTTCTCGCTTGTCAGGCCGTAGGTCTTTTCCAGATACAGCCGGATATATTTCATGTCCGTATCGGTCATGGCCTTGCTGCCGGTTCTGCGTTTCCTGCCGATGGGCTTTAGAAGGTCAATACGCTCGGTCAGGAGATTTTTCGCAACCGCCCCGGAAAGAATGGGGTCATACTGGAATACCGTCAGGCAGTTTTGAATACTGTTGCGCACGCCGCCTTTCTCGGTGCTTTCCAGCATGGCTTTCACTTCCTCAACGCTCCGGGGCGGGGGTGCGGCTTCGATGGTGTCCATCACGGCCTGCCGCAGTTCGGGCGGCAAGGTCTGCCATTCTCCGCTCAAGGTTCCTCACTTCCTTTCCATAGCTGGCAATCAGGGCAGCCCGTTTCCTCATATCGGAGAACAGCAGCACATCCAGCAGATATTCCACATGGGATTGTTTCTGCAAGGCTTCCACGAAAAACGGGTGCCATTCCTCGTTCGGCGTCTTGGGGGCATAGTCCCGCTTCCAGCGGCGCAGCAGATTGTGATAGTCGGACAGTACCCGGAAACAGTATCGCTCCATGCTCTTAAATTGCTGCTCCGGGCTTTCCTGACGGGGCTTTCGCTTCGGACGGCTTCTGCCGGGTGGCTCCTTATCCTCATAGGGGATGGAGAAGTCCTGCGCCAGCATGAGGGCGGCTTCCTTGGGGCTGACGTTTTCCAGACGGGAAACAAAGTCAATCACATCCCCGTCTGCCTGACAGCCGAAACAGTGGAAGCGCCGGTCAACCTTCATGCTGGGGTTCTTATCGTCATGGAAGGGGCAGACGCACATCCCGGTTCTTCCCACCCGGACGCCGTAATGCTCGGCGGCCTGCCGGGTGGTAACAGACTGCTTCACGGCTTCAAATACATTCAATAGGCAAATCCTCCTGATACAAGAAAAGCGCCTGCCATTCTCACAAAGGAAAGGCAAGCGCCTGATTGGTTAAAGTTCCATATCCTGTTTTTGCTGGCGGCGGGGCTGCTGGCGTTTCTCTGCCTGTTCCTCCCGGATACGCTGCTCCCGGCCTTTGACTGCCTGCTGGATGGACGGTTTCTTTCCCGGCTCTGCGGTCTGGCGGTACTGCTCGGATGGCAAAACCTGATTGAGCCAGTGGCGCACATCCCGCAAAATCTTTACATCCTCCTGTACGGCAGTCAGCGCTTCCGTCTTGGAAGCGATATTCTCTGAAAGCTGTGCCTGTTCCCCGGCCAGCTTCTTTGTGCTGTACTTCGCCCCATCAAGGTGAACCTTGAAATACCGCAGGGCAGCGTTGTAGGCGTCCAGTTCCTCCTTATGGTCGGCGGCATATTTCTCCTTGGGTTTCTTCCAGCGGATAGCGGCATATTTCACATGAACCGGCTTGTTTGCTTCAAAGTTCCCGATATGGAAAAGCAGCCGGTCAATCTCTTTCACACGTTTCTCCATCGGCTTGATTTCCTCACGGATGGAAACGGCCTGTGCGCTGGCTTCATCCAGATAGGCGTCAAGGCTCTCCACGGTGGAAATCTCTTTCTGCCGCAGGAAGTCAAGGGCTTCCATGACCTTGTTGAAATCTCCAACAGTGCCTTTCAGCTTCCCCTTGGAAGTCCAGTCGGTGCGTTCCTCGCTCCGTTTATCCAGATACCGGGAAAGCAGTTCGGGGATGGTCGGCTCCTTTGCCTGTTCCAGCGCTTCCAGCAGCGCCGCCTTTTTCTCTTTCAGGCCGGACAGCCAGCCCTTTAAGCTGCGTACCATCTGCCGGATAGACTGCATGAGGGAATTGGCGGCTTTGATGTCCCGGTTCAGGTTGCCGATGTTGGTTTGTATGCCTTTCTTCTCCAACTGGCTGACCGCTGGCCCCATGTGGACGGTGGGAATTTTATCAATCCCCTGTCGGGCATAGGAGCGAAGGTCAAGGCGCTCCGGGCTGCCGATGGCTTCCAGATAGCGGTTTGCCGTGTCAGCCCAGCCCTGCCGCCATATCTCGGCGTACTTCTGGTCGTTCCAGTCCACGGTGTCCTCCTTGTGGCTTTTCCATCTGCCGGACGCAAGCCGGATACGCTCGCCGTTCTCGTCAAGGTCGTAGACCTTCCGGCTCTTTGGGAGCCATTTCCCGGTTTCGTCCATCGCCCGCATGGTAAGAAGGATGTGGGCGTGGGGGTTGCCGTCCCCCTTGTCATGGATGGCAAAGTCGGCAATCATGCCTTTGGAAACGAAAAACTCCCGGCAGTAGTCCCGGATAAGGTCGGCGTACTGTGACCGGGGAAGTTCCCTCGGTATGGCAAGCACGAACCTCCGGGCAAGCTGGGAGTTCCATTGTTTTTCAATCGCTTCGGCGGCGTTCCACAAGGTATTCCGGTCTGCGTACTCCGGCGGGGCATGGGGCGGCAGCATGATTTCGGTGTGGACGATTTCGCTTTTATGGGAATAGTATTTCTGTTTCTGGTCGTATTCGGAAAACAGCCGTTCCCCGCTCTGATAGGCGGCAGACGCAACGGCTGACTGGCGCTTGCTGCGCTGGATGATTTTCACATCAAAGTGCGGGCATGGCAAGCAGTGTCCTCCTTTCTCCCGGCGTCCGGGCATAAAAAGAGCAGGGAACCTGTTTCAAGATTTCCTGCTCGGTGGTGCCGCCGGTGGGCGGCTGGTATTCAGTTTTGAAAGTTCGGGTCATGTTGGCCCGAAGATGGAAAGCTATTTGTTCGCAAATTTACTTGTAATCCCTGTTTCTGTTTTATAAAACCCCAAAATCAGAAAAATAATTCCAACGACTACTCCTGCGAATACGGTAGACTGTGCGGAAATATTAAGAAGAAGTAAGGATATACACAAAACGATTTCTACCAAACCTAATGTTTTGCCAGTACCAATAAAAATATTAGGCGCTATGCTTTGTGCATAATCCCAATGCTCTTGTGATTTCCGGGATGTAGGCGTATTGTATCCGTTACCTGATGTCATATCTTTTACCGGGTGCTTCTTTAAGATATATCCTACAAAAACCATTACAAAAGGTATGATGAAATTCAAAACAAGCAATCCATACATAAAAACACCTCCTCATATAATCAAGTGTTTTTTATTGAAAATTCAAGGTTTTTCAACCTTTCATATCTCAGCGAATAAGCCACAGCTATGAGCATTTCGATGTATCAGGTACTGAAATAGTGGTTGAATGGTATACGAAATAAAACGTCTTTGTTTTCGTTTTACTGGCCTTGTGTATACCCTTCCCTCTATGGCAGCTAACCTCCTATATCCACCAGGATCATCTCTGTCTCCAGAGGTCCTAACTTCCTTCGTCCTGCCTGCCCATAACCAGGGTGTCAGCCATGCTCCTATACGGGGTCTCACCCCATGGAAAATATTCCTTCCGACTACTGGCTCATTCTTTGTATTATTGATTACTGACTCGCTTCCTGTTCCAGCACTGTGATCAGTGGACGTTATCTGTTACATTCCGCTTGATTCAGTGGCTGTCCACATGACAGCCTCCATTATAGTTACTTGTCTTTCTTACACAGCCTGTAGATAAACTGCCGGTCTCTTGATGTCACTGACCATCTTTTTCGGATCATAATCCGCACCTTTAGTCAACATGGCATAAAAGACTCGTATCAGCTTAGCTGCAATTACCATAAGCGACTGCATTTTCTTCAATGGATTCAGCCTCCTGGTTGTGTAATAATTATGGAGTTCCCTGAACTCCGGGTTCTTCGCCACAAGCGACATTGCAGCCTCAAAGAGCAGGTATCTGAGTCTCTTTCGACCTCGTCTGCTTATTGTTGTCTCGCCCTTGTGCTTTCCAGAACTATTTTCAACCAATGCCAATCCTGCAAGCTTCTGCAGTTCCTTCGGATTGTTGAAGCGGCTAATATCACCTACTTCTGCAAGGAACCCTGACACTGTCCTGATTCCCACACCTTTGATCTCTAACAGCTTTTCAGCCATCGGAATCCCTTTTACCAGTTCTTCAATTAGAACCATAACTTCCTGTAGACGCGTATTTCTGGATTCATAGTCCTCCAGAAGCATTCGGATTTCCATTCTTGCAGACACCGCACCTTCTTTGCTTCCAACGCTGTGCTCAGCAGCTTCTATCAGGGTCTTCGCCCTCGCTTTTCCAACTGCTCTTAACTTCGCATCCCGCCAGATCTGGTTCACTCCATCGATACCTAACATCAGGATATCTTCAGGAAGTGGTGCTGCTTTAAGGATCAGCATTCCGCTCTTGGCATCCGGCTTTCCGTATACCGTCTTATATTCAGGAAAATATATATTGAACCAACGACTGATCCTGTTTTGAATTCTTGTAAGTTCCGCCTGTAACTGGAATCTTATGTTTGATGCTGTTCTAAGATCAGCGTAAACACCATCCGGCAGGTATGGGATCATGTAACGTCCCTCTCTCACTAATCCTGCTATAACTTTCGGATCCTTACGGTCATTTTTAGTTGGATTATTATCGTCGAGTTCTTTTGATTTTTTCACATGGTGAGGATTCACAAGAACCGGTTTCATTTCATTATCCTGTAGAAACTTTCCAAGATTGAACCAGTAGTGCCCAGTCGGTTCCATACCTGGAACCACCTTATCCTTCTTATGTCTATCTTTGAGATCCAGGATCCATTCCTTAAATGTCACAAATCCAGCCTCTGTGTTGCTAAACTTAAATGGTTTCTTCGAATACTCGATTCCTCTGTAATCAAAAGCTCTGGCATAGTGCGTTTCACTTCCAACATCGATTCCGAGTACCAAAGTTTTTTCTGTAATAGCTTCAATTTTTGCGTTCTGTGTGTTAGACTTCATTGTAGATACCTCTCTGTTCAATAAGATTTTTACTAACCTGCCAGTCAGTAGTCTTATTGTACTCTGAGGTATTTTCAATTTTCAACGTCTACGCTTTTTATTATACAGGAAGCTCCTACTACTTGTTTTCTATAAATCCTATAATTGAAAAAATCAACCCTACAATCCCAATTCCGATAACGAGTAGCCCCATTCCTGATGAACAAAGAGAAATTATGATAGCAAAAAGTAGTATCGCAATACCTAAACCGATTTTTTTCATTGAAACCTCTCCTTCGCAAAATTCCAATTGAACAAAATCGCTGCGCAATGGCCTGCCAAGGCTGTGGCATAGCGATTTTC